>JAUQQO010000010.1 GCA_030549795.1 Pseudomonadota bacterium
GACCGGTTCGGCCTCGTGGCCGGCCGCGACTTCGAGCCCGTCTTCTCGGGCAAGCACGACAACTCGATCCTGGGCGTCGTCAACCGCGACTATCCGGCCGCCGCGATCGCCGATTCGATCCGCGTCCGCATGATCGCGCGCGGTCTCATCAAGCCCGAACAACTCGTTGTCATCTTCCGCTCTGATCCGTTTCCGACGAGCGCCTTTGGCCACGCCCACGATCTCCACCCCGATCTCGCCCGCACGATTCGCGAAGCTCTGTTCGATTTCCCCTGGGAAGGCACCGAATTCGCCAAGGAATTCGCCAAGCACGAACCGCCGCTCGAGCGATTTGCACCGATCCGCTATGCTGAGACCTATGCGATCGTGCGCGAGATCGACAAAGCGATGGGCGTCTCTTACGAGTGTCGATGAACAGGACACCCGCGCTGCGGATCGCCGACCTCGTCAAACGCTACCGTACCGGCGAGGAAGCGCTCAAGGGCGTCTCGCTCGCCGTGGCACCGGGTGAGATCGTCGGTGTGATCGGTCCCTCGGGCGCCGGCAAGTCGACGCTCATCCGCTGCATCAACCGCCTGGTCGAGCCGACTTCGGGGCGGGTCTTTCTCGGCGATCTCGAGCTCACCGCCCTCTCGGGCCGAGCCCTGCGCCGAGCACGGCGACGGATCGGCATGATCTTCCAGGAGTTCGCCCTCGTCGAGCGCCTTACGGTGATGGAAAACGTGCTCTCCGGCCGGCTCGGCTACGTCTCGTTCTGGCAGAGCTTCACCCGCCGCTTCCCACCCGCCGATATCGAGCGCGCCTTTGCGCTGCTCGAGCGCGTCGGCCTAATCGAGCACGCCGACAAACGGGCCGATGCCCTCTCGGGCGGGCAGCGGCAGCGGGTCGGGATCGCCCGTGCGCTCGCCCAGGAGCCCGATCTCCTCTTGATCGATGAGCCGACCGCTGCGCTCGATCCCAAGACCGCGCGGCAGATCATGCGCCTTATTTGCGAGATCTGCAGGGAACGACGGTTGCCCGCGATCATCAACATCCACGACGTCGTGCTCGCCCAGCAGTTCGTCGAGCGGATCGTCGGACTGAGGGCAGGCACGATCGTTTTCGACGGTCCGATCGAGGCGCTCGACGATGCGGCCTTGACTCGGATCTATGGCGAGGAGGACTGGACCACGGTGCGGCAACGGGCCGCCGCGGGTCGGGCCTGGGCGCTCGACGCGGAGCGCCTTGAGGGTTTCGCCGAATGACCGCGGACGGCAGGCGGAGCTGGCGCCGACCGCCCCTGATCGCCGACCGGCGCCTGCGCTGGCTCATCTATGGCGGCGGGCTTATCTACCTTGTGCTCGCCTTGGCCACGCTCGAAGTCAATTGGCTGCGGGCTTGGGAAGGGCTCGGCCGTGGATGGGCGTTCGTGCAGAGCTTTTTACGACCCGACTTCGCGAGCCGCGGCCCCGACATCCTCAATGGGATCATCGAGAGTTTGACGATGACGGTCACGGCCACGGTAGCCGGGATGCTGGTCTCGGTTCCGATCGGCATCGGTGCCGCGCGCAACCTCGTCGCGCGTCCGATCTATCTCCTGTGCCGCGGCATCGTCGCACTCGCGCGCGCTTTGCCGGAAGTCATCGTCGCGATCTTTTTCGTTGCGATGTTCGGTTTCGGGCCGTTCGCGGGCTTTTTGACGTTGACCTTCAATACAATCGGTTTCGTTGCCAAGCTCTTGGCCGAAGCGATCGAGAACGTCGAGCACGCGCAGGTGGAAGCGATCCGCGCCACCGGCGCCTCTTGGGCACAGCTTCTCAACTATGCGATTCAACCTCAGGTGATGCCACGGTTGATCGGTCTCGGCCTCTACCGCCTCGACATCAATTTCCGCGAATCCGCGGTGATCGGGATCGTGGGTGCGGGCGGCATCGGTGCTACCCTCGAGACCGCTCTCGATCGCTACGAATACGATACTGCTGCTGCCATCCTGCTCGTGATCGTCGGCATCGTGACGCTGGCCGAGTCCGTCTCGAGCCACCTTCGCCGCTGGGTGCAGTGATGCCGCTTGCGCGCCCCGGGGATCGCAGGTCCTGGCGACACCGCACGCCGCGGGCGCGCCTTCTGCTCTGGTTCGGTTGGCTCGCGCTCGTGGCGCTTACGGTCTTCGCTTGGGAGGTGATGAACCGCGACACGATCTGGGCCTTTGTCGCGGACGCCCCGCGCCAGGCGGCCGACATCGGCGCGCGCATGGTGCCGCCGCGCTGGAGCTATCTTAACGAGCTCGTGTGGCCGCTTTGGGAGACCATCACCATCGCGACACTCGGCACGCTGCTCGCCGTGCTTTTGGCCGTACCGATCGCCTTTTGCGCCGCGCGCACCACGACCCCGAGCTTCGTCCTGATCCGCCCGCTGGCCCTGCTCGTCATCGTCGGCTCGCGCTCGATCAATTCCTTGATCTGGGGTCTTTTGCTCGTGGTGGTGGTCGGACCGGGAATACTCGCCGGTATCCTTGCGATCGCGCTGCGCTCGATCGGCTTTATCGGCAAGCTCCTCTATGAAGCCATCGAGGAGATCGACTTAGCCCCGGTGGAAGCGGTGACCGCAACCGGGGCAAGCCGTTTGCAGATCCTCGATTATGCGATCGTGCCGCAGGTACTGCCCACCTTGGTTGGGATCTCGGTTTTTCGCTGGGATATCAACATTCGCGAATCGACCGTGCTTGGGCTTGTAGGCGCGGGCGGGATCGGCCTTAAGCTTGAGGCCTCATTGAACATGCTCGCCTGGCCGCAGGTAACCACGATCCTGATCGTGATCCTTGCAACAGTGCTTGTGAGCGAATGGGTCTCGGCTCGCATCCGCCACGCCATCATCTAAGGTGGCGGCAGAACGCGCGGCCCCCCAAAAGCCCGCCACTGCCTCGCGGATCGCTTTGTGCGAGTGGTCGAGCCAGGAGGTGTCGAGCACGATCCGCGGCCGCTCGAAACCGGGAAGCAGAGCGCTCAACAAATCGCGCCCGCTCGAAGCATCGACCCGCAGCCATCGCTTGGGCTCGTCGACGTAGAGGAAAAGGCGGGTACGCCCGAAGCGACGCTCCTCGATCCTTTGTATCGCATCCCAGGGAAGCGGTCGGGCGAGGATTGTCGGGGCGCTCAAGCCGGTCCGATCGAGGACGATGACCGGCCGCCGATCGAGGATCTTCACGAGGCTCCCAATGGCCGTGCCGCCGAAGAGAACGACAGCCGGCACAAGCAACAGCAACGCCCCTTCGGTCCCGGCGAGCGCGTGCCACGCGAAGATCCCGATAAGCGAGAAGCAGAGCAGAACGTTGAGGCTATGGCGCAGGCGATCGTGGCGGATCTCGATGCGCCCGCTCATGCCGATGGCCCCGGATCGAGCACGAGATGCCGTATGGCGCGCCGCTTCCAGCTGTAGACGAGGTGGACGAGGCCATCGGGATCTTCGATCAAGAACGGATAGGAGAACTCGAAGCCCGGCTCGTCCTCGAGCAGCTTGAGGGGCGTGAAGTGCTCGCCATCGTGCGAGACTGAAACGAGCAGCGCGCTGCGGCCTTCCCTTCCGGGGTGGTGGACGAGGAGGAAGCGCCCGTCACGCAGGCGCTGGATGTCGAAGGCGGCGTTGGGATGCGCAATCGCGGTCGGCTGCATGCGGCTCCAGCTGCGCCCGCCGTCCGCTGAGCGGCATTCGGCGATAAAGCCCTGCTTGGTGCGGCACAGCGCCTTGAGCTGGCCGTTGCCGAGCTCTACGAGGGTCGCCTGATTGGCGGCGAAGCCTCCGGGTAGCCGTTTGAACGGATGGTTGAGTAGAATCGGACGGTGCCAGGTCTCGCCAAGATCGTCGCTGCGCTCGATTTGGCAGCGCCAACCGAAGAACTCAGAGGACGAACCGCACAAGAGAACGCCGGGCCGTGGTTCGAGAGGCTTGTTCTTGACCGGTCCGAAGATCCCATCCGGCAGCCGCTGCGGACGCGACCAGCTCACCCCGTCATCGTGCGAAATGGTGCGCATTCCCCACCAGCGGCGTGGCCGCGGTCCGACCTTGTAGAACAGCAGCAGCTGACCGCGCGCACTGCGGAACAGCACCGGGTTCCAACAGGGCTGCGCGCGGCCGGCCCCGTCGCGGCCCACGAATGAGCGCACGGGTTCTTGCCAGCCTCTGGGCCCGTGGCGCGCGAGCCAGATCGCCACATCGGGACGACCCTCTTTGCTGCCCGCGAACCAGGCGGCGATCAGCCCGGAAGGGGTCCAGGCGATCGAAGCCGCGTGCGCGTCCCGCCACGGCGGATCGGGGCAGATCAACGAGCTCGAAAGGATCCGCATCTCATGCGTCGCAGCGGGGGAAAGGACCGAGATCGAAGTGAAAATGGTCGCGATGCCAGCGGTCGCTCATGGGCGTGAGGACCATCGCGAAGTGGCGGCAGGCGAGGCGAGCGGCGGCGCGCAAAAAGCGCCCGTACGGCCCGGGGTCGCGCCAATGCTGCTCGACAGCGATCCGCGTGCCATCCGAGAGGCGGAACGCGACCACATCGAGGGCGAGCGCTCGGGCGTGGAGACTCGCGCGCCCGGCGTTGCCGGTCATCGCACGGCAGGCGTGGCTGCCGGCGTGCTCGACCGCCACGAGCTCGCGACCCGTCTCGCGCTTGGCGAGCACCGCGAGCTCGGCCTCGTAGCGCAGCCAGGCGAGCGCCAAAGGGCAGCTGGTCTCGAGCGGCCGGTTGAAGCTCAGGCCCGTGCGGGCGAGGCGAACGGGCCCCTCCACGCGGCAGGCGCCGCGCTCGGGTGCTTCCCAGCGCTCCGCTGTCACCCCTGCGCGCGTCAAGGCGGCAAGGCAGGAATCGGCCGGCGGTCCCAAGGGTCGCGGCTCGCGCGCACAGGCGGCGAGGGCAACGAGCGCTGCGGCACTCATGCGGCACGCGAACGAGCGAAGGGATTCCATCGTTGCCACGCTGCGACCGCGAGCGCTCCGGCCACGCCCACAACATCCGTCGCATGTTCGGGGACGAGCAAAAAGCCAGCGCTCGCGGCCAACAGCAGCCGAGGAAGGGGAGCGAGCGCCCCCATCAACCATCCATCCGAGGCGCAGGCGAGCAAAATCACGCCGAGCGTGGCGGTCAGAGCCGCGAGGAGAATGGCAAGGAGATCGCCTTGGGCGAGAAGAGCCGGGCTCAGATAGAACATGAAGGGGACGATGAACGCGGCGAGGCCGAGTTTCAAGGCGATCCAGCTCGTCTTCCAGGGATCGGCTTTGGCCATGGTCGCAGCAGCGAAGGAAGCGAGTGCCACCGGCGGCGTGATGCCCGAGACGACCGCGAAATAGAAGATGAAGAAGTGGGCCACGAGCGGCTCCACGCCCATCCGTGCGAGCCCCGGCGCGAGCACCGAGGCAGCGATCGCATAGGCTGCGGTGGTGGGCATGCCCATACCCAGCACGAGCGCGATGAGCATGGTAAAGGCCATGGCCAACAGCGCATGGCCGGCTGCGAGGCCCAAGAGCAGCTGCGAGAAGCGGCCGCCGATCCCGGTAAGCGCGATGACACCGACCACGACGCCGGCGCAGCCGCACACCGCGACCAGCTGCAGCACGTCCATGGTCGCCCGCTCGAGGGCATTGAGGATGCCGCGCAAGCCCAAAGGCGCCTCGCGTGCGATCCAGCTCGCGACCACCGTGGCGAGGATGGCGAGCGTCGCCGAGCGCAACGGCGAAAAGCCGGCGTAGAGCGCAGCCACCAGCACCGCGAGGGGGGCGAAGAGATAGAGCTTGCGCAGCACCGCCCCAAGCGGCGGCAGCTCGCTGCGCGGCAGGCCCACGAGGCTGTTGCGGCGGGCGTGCAGTTCGACGTGCGCGTAACAGGCGACGTAGAAGAGCCAGCAGGGAAGGATGGCGGCAACCGCGATGGTGGCATAGGGAATGCCGGTCATCTCGGCCATCAAGAAGGCGCCGGCGCCGAGCACGGGCGGTGTGATCTGACCGCCGATGGAGGAGGTCGCCTCGATGGCACCAGCAGTTGCGCGATCGTAGCCAACCCGGCGCATCATCGGGATGGTGAAGGTGCCGGAGGCGACGACGTTGGCCACGGCACTGCCGCTGATCGAGCCGAACAGCACGCCCGAGACCACCGTGGCCTTGGCCGGGCCGCCCCGCGCCCAGCCGAAGAGCGCCAGTGCCAGGTCGTTGAAATAGTCGCTGATGCGCGAAGCACCCATAAAGGCGCCGAGGGTCACGAACAGAATGACATAGGTGGAAGAGACGGATGTGGTGATGCCCAGGATGCCCTGGTCCGAAAAAATGTAGGTAAAGAAACGCGGCACGTCGTAGCCGCGATGATAGAGCACCCCTGGGAGATAGGGCCCGATGAAGGCGTAAAGAACGAAGAGGCCGGCGATGATCGGAAGCGCGAGCCCGGCGATGCGGCGGGTGACCTCGAACACGATCACGGTGCCGATCACCCCCATCGCCACATCGCCCCAGGTCCACATGGCGCCGGCGCGGAAGAGCAGGCCGTCGAGTTCGACCCAGATGTAGAGAAAGACGCCGATCGCCGCCGCGGCGAGGAGGAGATCGTAGAAGGGCACGCGGTCTGCGGCCGCACGACGCCCGGGGCGGAAGAGGAGGAGGATCAAGACCGCGCCGAAACACAAATGGCCGGCGCGGAACAGCCAGGGATCGACGGGATAGAGGTTGAGGACGAACAGATGCGCGAGCGCGTAGACGACGGCGAGGGCGCGCACCAGTCGCGACCAAGTGCCCGACAGGCGCCGGCGGGGCCCGGCGAATTCGTCTGCATCGGGAAGCTCTCGGCGCTCGTCGGCCACCCCCTCCTCGAGCATGGCGGCGGAGGCGGAAGACGGCGCCCGCTCTCGCGCCGTGCGCGGTCGGGCCGGGATCACGGTGTTTTTTGCTCGCTCAGGCGCCGATCAAATGGGGCGGAATGTCGATACCCTTGGACTTGTAGTATTTCACCGCCCCCGGATGGAAGGGCAGGAACGCATTGCGCTTGACGTTTTCGAGCACCGTTTCTTTGGCTGCCGCATGGCCTTTGACGAGCGCTTCGTGGTTCTCGAAGATCGCCCGCACGATCGCCTCGACGAGATCCTCGGGCAGACTCTTGTGGCAGATGGCGAAGTTGAAGATGCCAACGGTCGGCTGGCTCTCGGTGAGCGACTTGTAGGTTCCGGCTGGAATGACGGCATCCGAGAGCTCGGGGAACTTGGCCTTGAGCTTGGCGATCTCGTCGTTGGTGAAGCTGAAGAAGGTGACCTTTTGCGTCGCATCGAGCTCGGAGAAGGAAGCGATGGGAAGGCCGGCCGCGAAGGCGAAGCAGTCGATGAGCCCATCAGCCAGCTGGCTCGCCATGTCCGCCGCCTGACCGTTGACGATCGTCACCTTAAGGCCGAGCGCTTCGAACATGAGCGGGAAGTAGGTGCCGGGCGTGCCGGCGCGCGGACCGACGCCCACCCGTTTGCCGTTGAGCTGGGCGACGCTTTTGATGCCTGAGCGCTCGAGGGCGACGAAGTGGAAGGGGGTGTCGTACATCGGGAACATCGCGCGGATGTCGCGGAACTTGCGCCCCTGCGTCCAACCGCCTGTGCCCTCCCAGGCCTGCAGCGCGATGCCCATCGTGGTCATGCCGAGCTCGATTTGCCGGTCTTCGACCAAGATGATGTTCTGGTTCGGGCCCTGGGTCTGCTGGGTGCTGATCGGCACGCCGATCTTCTCCGAGACGAGGCTCGCCCACGCCTGGCCGTACACGTAATAGGTTCCGCCCACCGAAGCGGTGCCGAGGGTGAGCGACTTCGGCCAGTGCGCCGGAGGCGCTGCGAGGGCCCGAGCAAAGGGAGCGAGGAGTGCGAGCGCGGCCGAGCTGGCGAGCAAAAGGCGGCGATTCATCCCTTAGCCTCCCGAACTAGGCGGGCGGCAGAGTAAAAACCGCCCACCACTTTCGCAAGACAGTCCTGCTCTAGCCGCCGGCCTCGAGCAGCTTGCGCACCGCAGCGAGCGCGATCGGACCGTCCCATTCCGCGATCCCGAAGACACGCGCCACCTCCCGCCCTTCGCGGTCGATCAGGAGCGTCGCCGGGAGCCCCGGAAGACCTACGGCGCGGCTTGTGGCGGCGGTCCCGTCGCGGTAGACGGCAAGGCGGCTCACCCCCGCTTCCGCGAGAAACGCCTTGATCCGCTCCGGCGCCGAACGTTCGACGGCGAGGGCCGCGACGACCACCTGCTCGGGATCGAACGCCGCCTGCAACCGGTCGAGCGCGGGCATCTCCTCGCGGCAGGGCGCGCACCATGTCGCCCAGAAGTTGAGAACCACCACTTTGCCGCGCAGATCCGAGAGCTTGGCGGGAGTACCGTCCAGGGTCTCGAAGGCAAGCTCGGGAAGAGGTGTCGGTTCTTTAAGCACGATCGGTGCGCTCGCCGCCGCCAGAAGCGGCACGCACAGGAGAACCGCGGCGAGACGGGCGAGCCAACGCCTCATCGGATCACCTCCGGGAGCACCATGACCAAGACGAGCGAGAAAAGCGAGCCCGTGCGCACCGCGCGCGCGCTCTGGGGCGGCCATTTTGCGACCGACCCGGCCCCGCTCATGCAGCGAATTAACGCCTCGATCGGGTTCGACAAGCGGCTTTGGGCCGAGGACATCCGCGGCTCGATCGCGCACGCGCGCATGCTCGCAGCCTGCGGCATCATCAGCGAAACCGACCGCGATGCCATCATCGCCGGGCTTAAAGAGATCGCGCGCGAGATCGAGGAGGGCAGCTTCGTCTTCGATCCTGCGCTCGAGGACATCCACCTCAATATCGAAGCGCGCTTGATCGAGCGCATCGGCGAGGCCGGCCGGCGCTTGCATACCGCCCGCTCGCGCAACGATCAGGTGGCAACCGACCTCAGGCTCTGGGTCAAAGCCGCCTGCGATCGCGCCGATCGGCTGTTGCGCGCGCTGCAAGAAGTGCTGCTCGTGCGCGCCGAAGCGCATGCCGAGGATGTGATGCCCGGCTTTACCCATCTGCAGGTCGCCCAGCCCGTCACCCTCGGCCATCACCTTCTCGCCTATGTCGAAATGTTCGGACGCGATCGCTCGCGGTTTTCCGACGCGGCGCGGCGGATGGACGAATGTCCGTTGGGCGCAGCTGCGCTCGCCGGCACGAGCTTTCCCATCGATCGCGCGATGACCGCGCGCGAGCTCGGTTTTGCCCGCCCGATGGCGAACTCGATCGATGCCGTCTCGGATCGCGATTTCGTGCTCGACTATCTGGCCTCGGCGGCGATCACCGCGGTGCACCTGTCTCGGCTCGCCGAAGAGCTCGTGCTTTGGGCGACCCCGCAATTCGGTTTCATCAAGCTCCCCGAAGCCTTCACTTCGGGCAGCTCGATCATGCCGCAAAAGCGCAATCCCGACGCAGCCGAGCTCGTGCGCGGCAAAGCTGGGCGGGTGATCGGCCATCTCATGGCCCTTTTGACCGTGCTTAAGGGCCTGCCGCTTGCCTATTCCAAGGACATGCAGGAGGACAAAGAAGGTCTTTTCGATGCCGCCGATACGCTCGAGCTGTGCCTGGCGGCGACCGCGGCGATGCTCGAAGGAGCGCGCTTTGATAGCGCGCGCATGCGGGAAGCGGCGGCGATCGGCCATAGCACGGCGACCGATCTCGCCGATTGGCTCGTGCGGGTGAAGGGTGTGCCCTTTCGCGAGGCGCACGGAATCGCCGCGCGCGCGGTGCGGCGGGCAGAAGAGCTGGGCTGTCGGCTCGAGGAGCTGCCGGATGCCGAGCTGCGCGCGCTGGATCCGCGCATCGATGCGGGGGTGCGCGCCGTGCTCGGGGTCGAACGCTCGGTGGCGAGCCGCACGAGCTTCGGGGGTACGGCGCCAATCCGCGTGCGCGAGGCGATCGCCGCCGCGCGCCGTCGCTTTCTCGAGCCTTAAGAGGAGAGAGCCGGGATGAGGCGGCGTGCGCTGCTCTTCGTGCTTGCGGCGGTGCTCGGCGGCTGTGGGCGACGCGGCAAGCTGCGCTTGCCCGAGCGCGAGGACGGCAAGGGAAGCGAGCCCCAACCGGCTGCTCCCTCGCAATCGCGCCAACCCGAGCGACGGTCGCCTGCGCCTGCGGGTCTGCTCTTCGGGTAAGAGGACGCCCAGCCTCGCCCTTCGCGAGGGTTCCCCGTTCGTGGGCAGTACGATGCGCACTCGGCTGCCGCCGGTTCGGCCTAGCGCGGAGCGCGGCCTTTTGTGGCGGGGATGTCGGCGAGGCCGTTGCCGTCGCGCAATCGCGCTCAAGCGGCAGCGAGTGTCTCGTCGAGCAGCCGCTCGAGGTCTTGCTCGCTTGCTGCGGGCGGGCTCAGCGTTTCGTGGAACAGCTTGCGCTTGCGCGCGAGCAGCGCGTCGAGATTTTGATCGAAGGAGCGCCGGTCATCGCCGAGCACGGCGATCGGCAGGTGGATGGTGACCAGCCGCTGTTGGCCGATGCGCAGCACGCGGCTGTTGCACTGGTCCTCGACCGCCGGGTTCCACCAACGGGCGAGATGGATCACGTGGTTGGCGCGGGTGAGCGTGAGCCCGACACCTCCAGCGCGCGGCGAGAGCAGCGCGACACCGAAACCGTTGCCGGCTTGGAAGCGGTCGACGAGCTTTTGTCGCCTGCCGCCTGCGACTTCGCCCGTGATCACCGGTGGCGCCTCGGGCAAGCGGTAGCGCCGCTGCACGAGGGTCTGTAGGCGCACCATCAAGTCGAGATCGTCGAGGAACAAGAGCGCGGCTTCGTCTCGCTCGTGGATTTGGTCGAGCAGCTCGATCGCAACCGCAAGCCTGGCCGAAGCGGCGATCAGCGCCTCGTCGTCGCAGATGCTCGGATCCGGACACAGGCAAACGGCGCGTAGGCGCTGGAGCGCTTTAAGAACTCTGCCGCGTCCCTGTGCCAGGCGTGACTCGAAGAGGATCCTATCATAGGCCTGCCGCTGAATTTCCGGCATCACCCGCTCGTTGCGCGCGACGGTGAAGGCCGGGAGATCGGGCAAATGGTCGGCGCGCAGGCGGCGCAACATGAACGGTGGCGTGGTGCGCTGCGGATCGTCCAGGAGCTTGCGCAAGCGCATGAGCTTCTCGGGCGTGGGGTCGCGCTCGTAGGTCTTGCTGAAGGTGGCGAGCTCGCCCAACAGGCCCGGATGCGCCGTATCGCAAAGGCACCAGAGATCGGCTAAGCGGTTCTCGACTGGTGTTCCGGTGATCAAGATCGTGAATTCGGCCTGCATGGCCTTGGCGGCATCGGTGAGGCGCACGGCCGGGTTCTTGATCTTCTGCGCTTCATCGAAGGCGATCGCGGCGAAGCGCACGGCGCCGAAGTCGCGATCGTAGTCGCGCAGGGTCTCGTAAGTGGTGAGAACCCAGTCGGCCTTCTCGAGGGCCGCGCTGTCGATGCCCGGCGAGCCGTCCTCGCGCCGGCGCTTGATCGCGGCGAGCCCCTTGCCGAAGGCTTCGAGCAGGCGCCCGAGACCGGGTGACTCGAGGTGCCGGTCGTGCTCGGCCTTCCAATTGGCGAGCAATCCTGTCGGTGCCACGATCAGGATTGGTGCGCGCCGCACCACGCCGAGTTCCATCGAATCGCGCAGCCACGCGAGAAAGGTCAGCACTTGGAGGGTCTTGCCGAGGCCCATCTCGTCCGCGAGCAAGACACCGGGGCGGCCGGCTGCCCAGCATCGCTGCAACCAGAGCACACCACACGATTGATGTTTCTTGAGGGCAGTGCGCAGCGCGCGCGGAAACTCGCCGATCTTGCCCGCCGAGCGCTTGCGAAACACGGCTTCGAAGCCGAGCTCGGTCTCGTTCGGCTCGATGAGGAGGACCTCGATCTCCGCTTTCGAAGACCCTCCGCCGTCGCCCTCGCCATGCCGCTTGCCTTCGAGGCTGTCGATCAACTGCTGGACCGCTGCGAGCGTTTTCGTATTCGCCGGGACATCGACACTCTTTCCGTCGGCGCTTGCCCAGCGAACGGACGGCCGTCCCTGGCCAATCGCGGTCTCCACCTCCTGCCGAAGCCGCTTCGCCTCGTCGAGATTGAGCTCGATGCGCTGCTCCCCGACCAAGATGCCGCCCTTGACGACCTTTGTGGGCTCCGGCTTCTCGGCGCTGCGGGTCTCGGGACCGAACCAGGGAATCGCCTCGATCTGGACCCAGGGTAGAACGCGCGGCTGCCATAGGCCCAGCCCGATTACCCGGTCGCTATAGGCCCGGGTTTCGATGAAGAGCCTCTCGATCACCGTCGCGTCGAGCTCTTCGCCGAGCCTGTCTGCGAGAAAGGCCCTCGGTGCGCGCAGGAGAGCGAGCTTGGTCGGCCATGGCTCCGACTGCACCTCGCGCACCACCTGCAAGGCCTTGCGCAGCGTCGGTGTTAGGACCACCCAGTCGCCGGCCCCGAGCACGTAAACGGCACGCGCGCTTGAATAGGCGTGGAACAGCTCGTGGCCGAAACGGAGTTGCCGGTCGGGATCGAGGAGAACTGGGGGTTCCCCGTCTTCTTGCGTGAGACCGGCGCGATGGAGAACCGGGATGAGCTTTGCTTCGGCCCCTGTGCCTTCGAGGTCGAGTGAGAACGCATCGGCTACGGCGATGCGCAGCCGACCGAGAAAGCCCGGAGTTCTCAGCCCACCCCCTTCGATCGCACCGGGCAGAAGCTCACAGAGCTCCGCGAGGAGCTGAAGCCGTCCCGCCTCGTCAGCGGGGTCGAGCCTGGCAAAGCGCTCCACGATTTCGGCAATCGAGAACAACGGCTCGCACAGACGGCGCCAGCCCCCGGCGAGCCCAAGCCAGGCCCCGACGCGTCGAATACCCGGCAGCGGCTGGCCGGTCGGACGCTCGTAGTGCAGGCGGAGGACGAAGTCGGGCCGGTTTACTACACCCTCGGTTTCGATCACTACGACCGCCTCAATCGCAGGCGGCAGCTGCAGGGCAGCCGCCTGCTCGGGCGTAAGACTGGCGATCGAGCGGTGCTCGATTAGTACAGTGTCCCCCTCAGCGACCGCCACGTCCTCTGCGATCAAACGATTGACCAGGTCGACACCCCGAAGGAGCGGAGCCGGTGCCTCAAGGGCCCAGCGCGCGAAGGGGATCGCACCCGCCCGACCGAGCAGATGGAGCGCCGTCCCCGAACTTTCTGGCTCGAAGGCGAACTGAAGGGTCACGGCATGTACTCTCTCGGCTCAAGCATAACACCCGCGCGCTCACGCAACAGCGCCGCCGCGCGCTGTTGCCAGCGGCCGCTCTCGGAGCCCGTATGACGGAGGCCCTCTTCCGTGCCCCCGGGAAATACAAGGCTGGTGGTTCGAAGCTCGGAGCCAGAGTATTCCGAGCGGCCAAGTTGGGGTGCGTGCTTCCAATCGGCGGGCCAAGCGCGCAGCTTGCCGTTGTGGCTCCACTCGCAGAGCACGAGCGGCCCGATGCGCATCAGGATGACGGCGTGCTGCGAGAGGACGCCGCTGCCCGAAAGTGTGCCGTAGGCGCCGCGGAGATCGCGTATGGTCCCAGCGGCCCTCGAGACCTCGTCGGCGAGGGCTAGCCAGACGTCCGAGATCACCCCTTTGTCGAGGCAGGCCTTCCAGAAGCGCTCGCGGTAGCGCCACTGGTGATCGAGCGCATAGTCCCGGATGATCGCGAAGAAGGCTTCGAGCGAAGCCTTGGCGAGCCAGGTCTTGAAGAGCGCGACGGCTTTCGGATCGACCTGCGCCCAGCGGCCCATCCCGCTCGGTGTGCGCGGGTCGCCGAGCCGATCGAGAAGGGCACGCTGGACCCGCGAGCGCACCTCGTCCGTCGGCTGGACTCCGTCGAGCCAAGGGGCCAAGAGACCCTCGGCGAAGGCGGCACGCGCCTCGTCGAACCGCAGCCGCCCTTCGACCGTCCAGAGTGCGATCAACCGCTCCAGCAGCGCGAGTGCGTCCTCGCGCGTTGCGCGCGCTTTCCACTCGCGAAGCGCCTCGAGGAGCGCGCATTTGAGATATGCGCTTACGGCCCGCGCGGGCTCCGCGAACCCGTACCGCGCCAGGAGCCCTTCGATCGAAGTCTCGTGAGTCAAAAGCGCGCAGCCGAGCCGGTTCGGCCCGCTCTTCGGATCGAACAGGCTCACTTCCGCTGCCGCCGTCTGCGCCCAGGCGAGCCGAGGATCGTCGCTTTCGCGGACGAGCCGATCGAGCTCGGGCGCCAGCTGCTTATGGCTCGCGCTTTCCGGAACGAACGACAAAACCCAACAATTGACCAGGTTGCGTAGGGTGCGGCGATGCTCGGCCGCCTGCCGCAGTATCGCCTCCAAGAGGCCCGGGATGGCATCACCGCGAGGCTGACCGTTCCAGAGGATCCAGGGCGCATAGCAGAGGTCTTTGCGCGTAGCCTCGTGGCCGCGGCCGCTCGTAAAGAGTTCGGCGAGCCTACGACGCAGCAGCTCCAGCCAGTCCTCGGCCGGCGGTCTCGGCTTGTCGTCCTGCGGCGCGCCCAAACGCTTGAGTGCCTCCCGCGTGTGTTCCGCTCCGCTCGGGGCCAGCCGCGCGAGCTGGCCCGCGATGGCGCGCAAAACATCGATCGCCTCGCGCAAGCTGGTCACGGCACGGTCTCCAGCACTCTTCGGATCTCTTCCCGCAACCGCTCGACCTCCTCGGTCGTGCGCGCGCTCAAGATGAAGCGGATGTCGATCCGCCGATTGGCGGCGAGCTCACGCTCGCTGTCGCCGAGTGCGCCCGGCAGCGGCCGCGTTTCGCCATAGCCCGAGACACCGAGAAGCGGCTGTTCATCGGGGTTGCGCAGGGCGAGCAGCGCCGGTCGATCGGTCGCGAGCGCGCGATAGACGGTGAGCGCCCGCGCCGCGGAGAGCTCGAAATTGTCGCGAAAATCGCGGTCTGGGGTGAGCGGCCGCTTGTCGGTGTGTCCCTCGACGAGCACGGTCTCAAGCAACGGCTGATCCTCCGCCGCGCAGCCCGAGCGTTGACCGCCGAGCGCAAAGCAAGGCAGCACTTCAGCCATGACCTCGGCCAGGATCCGCACGGCTTCCCGCTGCTCAGCGCCGAGCTCGGCGCTGCGGGTCGGGAAGCGCAGCTCGCGTTCGGGCAGGCGCAACACGCCTGAGCGATGATCGATCTGGACGATCACGCCGCGATCCGACAGACGCTCGCGGATCCGCTCGAGCAACGCTTCCCGGGTCCGTTGGCGCGATTCCACCTCGCGATCGAGGAGATCGAGAGCGCGCAGGAGCGCTTGCCGCTGCCGGGCGAGAAGCCTTTGCAGCTCGGCATTCCGCTGCCTCTCGGCCTCGGCCAGGAGCCGCTGTCGCTCCGCCTCCGCTCGCTCGGCCTCGGCTAAGCGACGCTGGGCTTCGGCTTCCATTTTCGCCCGCTCGGCCTCGAGACGAGCGCGTTCGGCCGCCTCGGCGCGCTCGCGGGCGAGCGCTTCGAGCCGGACGAGCTCGGCCTTCAGCTTTTCCACGTCCTCGGTCGATGTCTGATAGTGGAGCGCGAAGACGGTCAGCAGAAGGAGAAAAACGAACAGGATCCCGACCATGAGATCGGATACGGAGGCGAAGTAACCTTCTCCCTCCGCTTCGTCGAACGCCGCTCGTGTGACCTCACTCGCCACGAATCAGGGTCTCCGCACCGCAGCGGTTCGGTAGGCTTGCAAATCGTCTACGATCTCGGAGAGCTCGCGGACCGAAGCATCGAGCGCGTTAACGGCCTTGCCGAGGTTTTCGTCGACCTTCCTGACCGTTTCGCCGATCTGTTGTGCGAATGCCTGGTATTGGGTGGCGAGCGCTTCGAGCGCCCTGCCCAGCGACGCGTCGATGCCGGCGAAGCGAGCGCTCGCGGCCTCGAATTGCTTCGAGACGTGCTCGAGCTGCCGGGCGCCCGCGGCAAGTCCAGTAGCGATCGTCTGCAGCCCGCCGATGGCCTCTTGAAAACGCTGGTCGAGCGCGGCCATCCGTTGCGCGCTCTCCCGTAACGCCGTGGAGCTGGCGCTGAGGCTCTGCGCGGCCCTCGTGTAGGGTTCGGTTGCGGCCAGCAGCTGCTGGGCCGCCTGGTCTGCCGCACCCTGAAGCTGCTGGGCTGCCTGTTGGGCGGCTGTCTGTAGGGTCCCTGCGCCGTTTCGGGCGGCCGTTTCGAGCTCGCTGAACCGGCTCTTGAGCGCTTCGGTGGCCATTTGGAAATGGGCGGCCCCGCCTTCCGTGCGCTCCGCGGCCTTCTCAAACCGTGTGGCCGCACTCGCGAGCCGCTGTCCCAGCGTGTCGGCCGCAGAGACGAGTGCCGCGGCTGCTTTTCGTGCTTCCTCCTCCATGAGCGCACCGGCCTGCTTTCCTCCGGCTTCGAGCCCACCGCGGATGGTCTCGGAGGCCTGTGAGAGACGTTGGACAATTCCCGGAATCGTCGCGAGCACGGTTTCAAGCGATTCTTTCGTCTGCTGACTCTGTTGCTGGACCGCCTGGGCGATCTTGTCGGAGAGCTCGCGCATGGTCCTCGCCAGCTCTTCGATCGCGGCGCGGGATCCCTGCTGGAGCTCGCGCGCGAGCGTATTCGCCGCCGTCTCGAGTTTCGCCCCGGCGCCGTCGAGACCGAAGCGGAGGCTCTCGAGCCCCTTTGCCGCTTCCTCGAGCCTGCCGGCGACTGCCTCGAGCTGCTTGCTGCTTGTCGCCTGGAGCTTTTCCAGAAACAGATCGAGCATCTGTTTGAGCGTTTGACCGATCGCTTCCGTCTCGCGCGTTGCGAGCTTCTCGATCGCTTCTCGTAACGGTTTGATGTGCTCGCCGAGCCGGGTATCGAGAGCCCTGTCCAGCGCCGGGCCGATGCTCTGCGCCAGATCGTTGGCGAGCGTGTCCAGGCTCTTGCGCTGGGCGTCGAGCGTCCGGTTGGCTTCCGCCTGAAAGAAGGCGGGGGTGGCGAGCGGGAAGCGCTCCTCGAGGAGCGTGCAGAAGCGATCGAGTGCGCGCTCGGTTTTTTTGATGCTCCGCTTGCGATGGATCGCGTAGCCGATCGAGCAGAACAGACCGACGAGCGAGGTCCAGAACTTGATCGAGGCCGCGTTTAAAAGTCCCTCAAGGCTTGCGCTCCGCTGGGCCTGATCGGCAGCGGTGACGAGCGCCCCGGCGTTGGCGAGCGCGATCGCGAGCCCGAGAAAGGTGAACAGCAGGCCGGTACCGACGAGAAGACCGGGAAGCGCTGTGTGGTAGCGCAGATCGGTGCCCACACGCCGATAGAGAGCGAGGTCGAACAGCCGATCGGGCGCGATCGTCGCCCGCACCGGTCGGTTGGGCTCGACTGCAACGACCACGGCCTCCGCGAAGGCCCGCCAGGTCGGGCCGATCACCGCGATCTCCGCAAGATCACGCCGGATCGCCTCGAACCGCTCGGCCGGAATTGGTGTCTTCGGCTCGGAAGCGAGGCGCTCGCTCGCTGCGTTCAGCAAGGCCCGTATGCGCCCCCCGCTTGCCGCCAACGATCGACCCGAGAGAAGCGACCAGCCGACGAGGGCGAGGCAGACGACCCCGATGGTTCTCGCATCCGAAACGACCGCGTTGAGTATCGGAAGGAAATCCATCACCATCGCCTTGACCGCGTAACCTGCTATCATTCCTACGCGGATCGAACCCCTATGCAACCTCGAAGCGAAGATTCGGGGGCTCACCGAGCGACGATTCGAGTGCTGGACGCCGGCGAGCCGGTGGAAGACGCCAAGCTTCGCCTCATGCGCTTGCCCGACGGCCGTCTCGGCGCCCTCTGGCGCGGCCAAGTGTTCCCGCTCGCCGCGGACGGCTCGATCGACATCGCAGGCCCCTTCGAGCCGGCCGATGCCTGTCGCCCCTTGCCCACCGCTCCCGGTGCTCAGGGCTGGTCGCTGCTCGAAGGACACGAGGAGGCCGTTCTGCTGCTCCAAGGCGACGCACTTACGCGTGATGCCGCGCTCGCTGCGTTGCGCGCAGCCGGGCTCTCCGCGATCAGAGCGTATCCCGCTCTCAACCCGGATCTCGAGGCTGACTGGTCGATACGGCTTCTTATTCCCCGCGAGGGGCCTCCGTTGCGGGAGCGCATTGCGGCCCTGCTCGGCGAGAGCGCTGTCGAACCCACACCGCCTTCGACCGAAGAGCGGCTGCGATTGCGGTTGCTCGAGCAGCAGGTGCAGCGAGTTCTGGCGGAACGCGATCGCCTTCGCGCCGAGGTCGAGATGCTGCGGCGCGCGCAGACAGAGGCGCTTTCGGGAAAGGAGCGAAAACCCGCCCTTGAGCGCGTACGGGAGCTGGAACGGGAGGTGGAGCGGGCGCACGCGGAGATCGAGGCGCTGCAAAAGGCGCTTGCGGACGCTGAAGCGCGGGTGAGGCCGGGTTCACGAGCCGACGACACGCGTTTGCATCACCGACTTGCCGCCGAGATCGAAGCGTTTCTCGAAGCCTTTCCGCGCATCGAGCTTGTGGGCGATAGTATTCTTACCCTTCTTATCGACTACAGCGCGCGTACCTCAGTCTATCGGGTGTTGAGCGAGCTTGAGAGGGGTGTGGAGCTGCATCGCCGATTCAAGCCGGTTCGAGGCGCGGACGGATGGTGGGAGTGCCACGTGTCTACAGGACACGATGACAGGGGCCGCATCTACATCCGTTGGGCGGTGGAGCGCTGGCGCGTGCTCGTGTCGATCAAAGAAGCGCAAAAGCGCGACCTCGCATGGCTCAAATCCAATCTTGGAAATAGCGCTCGCAAAGCTCCGCAATCATCGCATCCATAAGGTTCAAGTGTCAGTATGCGCGCAGATGCGAAACCGATGAAGAAGTGGAAATGACGACATTACCTTTCGCCACTACTGAGCTTCCTGAGATCGCCGACACCCTCGCTCCCGACGGCTCGGAGATCCGCATCTTGCCGCAGCTCTCGCGCGGCTCGATGGTGCATGCGCGCCTTTTGCCCGGCCGCACCTCCAAAGCGGTCCGTCACCGCACGGTCGAAGAGCTCTGGTTCGTGCTCGCCGGCCAAGGCGAGATGTGGCGCAAACAGGGCGCGCGCGAAGAAATCGTGCGCCTTCTCCCCGGCGTGGCGCTCAGCATCCCGGTCGGTACGATCTTTCAGTTCCGCAACACCGGCACGGAGCCCTTGGACGTCGTGCTCGTCACCATGCCCCCCTGGCCGGGAGCCGAGGAGGCAGTGGTCGAACAAGGCCCCTGGGTGGCGGATTGAGCCTCACGCCAACAAGAAGTTGGAGGCGAGCGCGAGCAACAGCGAACCGATCACGAGCCCGCCCACGATCAGTCGCTCGCGCAACTTCCGCGACAGTCGGCACCGCGCCATCGTTGTCTTTATCCCGATCCCGCACACGCTTACCCACGGACAAGAGTTTGCCCGCGGGACGATTGAAAATGGGTGACCATCGTCACACAGTATGTTGTAGATATGCAACAATCGCGTGGGTTCGCCGGCCCGAGCCCAAGCGGCAGCGACCCGCGCGCAGGTGTAGCCGGCGCTCTTCGGCCCCAAGCGCCGCGCCCCCCGCGGCCCGGCGCCCAGCCGCCGAGGGCAAGGCGAGGGCGCAGCCGCCCTTGGCCACAGCCGCCGCCAATCCCTATGTGAAGGCCATGAGCAAAGAGATGGTGACCATCATCGGCGGCGGGCTCGCCGGCTCGGAAGCCGCCTGGCAACTCGCGCGTGCCGGGGTGCGGGTACGCCTTGTCGAGATGCGGCCCGTGCACCCCACACCCGCCCACAAGACCGATCGCTTCGCCGAACTCGTCTGCTCCAACTCCTTTCGCTCCGACGACTGTTTCGGCAACGCCGTGGGGCTGTTGCACGAGGAGATGCGGCGGCTCGGCTCGCTGATCATGGCCATGGCCGACCGCCATAAGCTCCCTGCCGGCTCGGCACTGGCCGTCGACCGCGACGGTTTCGCCAAGGCGGTGAGCGAAGCCCTGCTCAGCCATCCCCTGATCACAATCGAGCGGCGGGTGGTCGAGCGGCTGCCGGCGCGGGAGGAGGGCCCGACGATCGTCGCCACCGGCCCGCTCACCCACGAGGCGCTCGCCCGCGATATCCAGCGCGTGGGTGGGGAAAAACAACTCGCTTTCTTCGATGCCATCGCCCCCATCGTCTACAAGGACTCGATCGACTTCTCCAAGGCGTGGATGCAGTCGCGCTGGAACGAAGCTGGACCCGCGGGCACCGGCGCCGACTACATCAACTGCCCGCTCGATAAAGAACAATACGAAGCCTTCATCGATGCGCTGCTGACGGCGGAGAAGATCGAGTTCCACGAGTGGGAAAAGGACACGCCCTACTTCGAGGGCTGCCTGCCGATCGAGGTGATGGCGGCGCGCGGCCGCGACACCTTGCGCTTCGGCCCGATGAAACCGGTGGGTCTGGTCGATCCGCGCACCGGCAAACGGCCCTATGCTGTGGTCCAGCTGCGCCAGGACAATGCGCTCGGAACGCTCTGGAACATGGTGGGCTTTCAAACCAAGCTCAAATATGGCGAGCAAATCCGGGTGTTCCGCATGATCCCGGGGCTCGAGCGGGCCGAGTTCGCGCGTCTCGGTGGGCTGCACCGCAATACCTTCATCAACAGTCCGCGCCTTTTGGATTCGACGCTGCGCTTTAAGCCCATGCCGTGGATCCGCTTCGCCGGGCAGATCACCGGCTGCGAGGGCTATGTCGAGAGCGCGGCGCTTGGGCTCCTCGCCGGGCGTTTTTGGGCGGCCGAGCTCGCGGGGCACGAGCCGGTTCCGCCGCCGCCCGAGACCGCGCACGGGGCGCTGCTCGCGCATGTTACGGGCGGAGCGCGCGCCGAGACCTTCCAGCCGATGAACGTCAACTTTGGCCTTTTCCCGCCGTTGCCGCCGGAGGTGCCGAAGAGCGCGCGGAAACGGGCGTTGGCCGAACGGGCGCTGGCAGCGCTTGCCGCATGGATCGCAACCGAGGCGCGACCCGCCGCTTTGGCTTGTCAATCGTAGAAAATCAGCTAGAAGCGCGAATGAGGACGTCGGGCGGACCGTGAGGGTCCCCTCGACGACCGGCGATATGCTACCTTGCCCACGCCGGTCGGAAACCAACGCCACCGTGGAACGGCCATCGCAAACCCGAGCCGCAAGTGAGCACAAGGTGCAGCCGTTTCAGCTCCGCGGCTCGGTGCAGACGATTTTGTGCCTGCGCCTTCTGGCACCGGGCGACCCCGAGTTCATCCCGCTGTTGCGCGATAAGGTCGCGCACAGCCCCGATTTCTTCCGCGACGCGCCGTTGGTTTTGGACGTCGCACCGGTGGCGGACACGCCGCCTATCGATCTCGCCGCTTTGGTTGCTGACCTGCGCCGCCTGCGGCTGGTCCCGGTCGGGGTTCAAAACGCCTCGCCGCCCTGGCAAGAGGCAGCGCGCGCGGCGGGCCTCGCCCTCTTCCCGGCGGGGGGATCGGCATCCGGCGTCGATGCGACCGCCGCCCGCGCCCGTTCGGTCCCGGCTGCGCCCAGGCGCGCAGCCGGCCTTGTGATCAGCGAGCCGGTGCGCGGCGGGCAACAGGTCCGCTGCCCCGATGGCGATCTCACCGTGCTCGCTCCGGTCGGGCATGGCGCCGAGCTCGTCGCCGCCGGCCACATCCACGTCTACGGGCCCTTGCGGGGGCGTGCCTTCGCCGGTGCCGAGGGGGATGATCGGGCGATGATCTTCTGCGATCAGCTGGAAGCCGAGCTGCTCGCCATCGCCGGCGTCTATCTGGTCGCCGAGGACATCGACCGGCGCCTTTTCGGCCGGCGGGTTCGGGTGTGGAGCGAGGGTGAACGCCTGGTCATGGTTCCGGTTCCCTGACGCGGCTCGGCCGCGGCGAATAAGCACATCCGGAGGAGCTCTTGTCGCACGTCATCGTCGTCACCTCGGGCAAAGGCGGAGTGGGTAAGACCACGAGCGCGGCGGCGATCGGCGCCGGCCTCGCGCTCAAGGGCAAAAAGACCTGTGTGATCGACTTCGATGTCGGCTTGAGGAACCTCGATCTCGTCATGGGGGTCGAGCGGCGGGTGGTCTTCGACTTCATCAATGTCATCAATGACGGCATCCGCCTGCACCAAGCCCTGATCAAGGACAAACGGATCGAGGGCCTCTACATTCTGCCCACGTCACAAACACGCGACAAAGACGCACTCACCCGCGAGGGTGTCGAGCGGGTGATCGAAGAGCTCAAACAGGAGTTCGATTACATCATCTGCGATAGCCCTGCCGGCATCGAAAAGGGCGCGTATATGGCGCTCTACTTTGCCGATGAGGCGATCGTCGTCACCAACCCGGAAGTGAGCTCGGTTCGCGACAGCGACCGCATCCTCGGCATTCTCAACTCCAAATCGCGGCGCGCCGAGCGCGGCGAACCGCCCATGAAACAGCACCTCTTGCTCACCCGCTACGACCTCGAGCGGGTGGCCAAGGGCGAGATGCTGAAGCTCGACGACGTGGTCGAAATCCTCGCCATCCCGGTGCTCGGCGTCATCCCCGAGGATGATGCCGTGCTGCAATGCTCGAATAACGGCATGCCGGTCGTGCTCGAACCCAAATGCATGGCAGCACAGGCCTATATGGACGCGGTGCGACGCCTTCTGGGCGAAACGGTTGAGCTCCGCTTCATCACCCCGCCGAAAAAGAGTTTCGTCAATTGGCTGTTGCGGAGGTCCGCGTGAGGCTCAAGGATTTCTTCGAGCTCTTCCGCGGCACCACCGCCCGCCAGCCGAGCAGTGCCGCGCGCGCCAAAGAACGCCTGCAGGTCATTTTGGCCGTCGAACGACCCCTCACGCGCGGCCAGCCGGACTTCCTTCCGCTTTTGCAGCGCGAGATCTTAGAGGTCATTCGAAAGTACGTCCCCATCGACGAGAAGAAGATCAAGATCGAAGTCGAGCGCGAAGCCGACATGTCGCTGCTCGCCGTCTCGATCGAGCTCCCGCACACGGCCCTCTCCCGCGCGCTTTAACCAAAGCCGAAGGCGCAACGCCGCCGCGGCGGCTGCATCGACCTCCTTTGGTGATCACGGTGACAACGGACCCGCGCCCGCACCATGCGGCTTTCTGATCGCTATCAGCCGAAGGCAACACAGAGGTGAGCGCGGACGATGCTGTTGCGCACTCAGCTCGCGCGCCGCGGTTCGACCTCGGCCGGCAACAACAGCCAAAAGCGACCGCGCGAGCGCATGTGACCGGCGGCGAACTCGGCTTGCGGTCCGCTGCCCCAAAAGAGATCGCCGCGCACCGGCCCCTTGATCGCGCCCCCTGTGTCCTGGGCGACGACGAGCCGGCGCAAGGGCTCGTCTCCAGCCGCGGTCGGTGCCGAAGTATCGAGCCAGAGCAGGGCACCTAAGGGCACGAAGCGCCGATCCACCGCAAGCGAGCGCAGCGGGGTCAAAGGAACGCCCTGTGCTCCGGGCGGGCCCGGCGCATCGCCAAGAGGGGGCAGTTCGCGGAAAAAGACATAGGATGGGTTCTTGTGCAGGATCTCGAACAGACGGTCGGGATGGCGCGCGAGCCAATCGGCGATCGCCTGCATCGAGACCTCCTCGCGCGCGAGCGCGCCCATCGCGATAAGATCGCGGCCGATCGCACGATAGGGATGGCCGTTCTGTTCGGCATAGCCGATGCGGATCTCACCCCCATCGCGCAGGCGAATGCGCCCCGAGCCTTGGATGTGGAGGAAGAAGAGCGCGATCGGATCGGCCACCCAAGCGAGTTCGAGCCCGCGACCGGAAAGCGCGCCGGCATCGATCTCGGCGCGGCTGTAGTAGGGAACGAGCCGCCCGCGCTCCACTCTGCCCACGAGCCTGCGCCCCTCGAGCGCGGGATCGAAGCGGCCGAGCTCGACCACGACGAGATCTTCCGGTGTGCGGTAAACGGGAAAGCGATAGGTCGCATCCGCTGTCCGCGCACCCTCGAGCAGCGGCTCGAAATAACCGGTAAAAAGGCCTTCTGCTGTGCCGCGGTCAGTCACGAGCCACGGACGCGTGTGGCGCTCGAGCACCTGGCGCGCCGCTTCGGCATCCGCAAACGGTCCGGCGAGTGCCGCACACAGCCGACGCCAGACGCGTACCTCGCCGAAAGCCGGATCGCGGGCGAAGGGTTCGGCGTCCTGCCGGCGCTCGATGAGGCGACAGGAGCGGGCGAAGGCGCTAAGCGCGGGGCGCGGATCGTCACTGTGCCAGCCGGGCAGCTCGGCAAAGCGCGCCGGTTTGAGGAGAAGGGTCGGCTCGGCGGGCGGCGGTGGCCTGGTCCACCACCAGAGCGCCGCAGCGACCGCGGCCAGCGCGAGGGCGAGGGTTATGCCGACACGAAGCGACCTCACGCCCCGGAGCGGGTCTCGACCAGAAGCCAGTTGGGATCGGGCGAGCGGACGTCGCGCTCGAAGGTCCACACGTCCACCACCGTCTCCACCGCGTCTGGATCACCCTCGACCAGGCGGCCCGCGGCATCGCGCGTGCAGTTGCTCTGCTCGCTCGTGAAACGGACGGTGATGCGGGCGGTGTGGCCGTCGAGATCGGCGGCCAGCACTTCGGCGGCGCGGATCGCGTGCAGCCGAGTTTCGAGCGTGTGGCCGCGGTGTGCGCGCTCGTCGATGGCAGCCGCGAAGCTCGCGAACACCGGGGGAGCGAGCAACGGCTCCAAGGTCGCCTTGTCGCCGCGGGCGAAGGCCTCGACGATCATGGCGAAGGCGGTGCGGGCGCCCTCGAGGAAATGGTCGAGATCGAAGCGCGGATCGGCGAGGCGCAGGCGGGTGAGCCCTTGCTTGATGTCGGGCGCGGCATCGGCGGCGATCGGCGTCTCCTCCAAAGAAGCACGCCGCCGATCGGGCAAGGCCACCACCTGCTCCCCCGCTTCGCTGCTCACCGGGGCGGGCTGCGGCTGGATGCGCGGCGGGCGCTGTCGCTCGTGGCCGGTGCGCCGACCGAGCACAGCACGCAAGCGCATGGCGACGAACACCGCGACGACAGCGAAGAAGAGAATATCGAGGATGGCGAAACCGTCGGACATTGTGAGATTTCGCTCGCGAGATGGCCGCCGTCGACTGCGCGCGGGTCCGCTGTCGCACGGAATGGCTCGATGCCTTCGGGCCCATCATATAAGTGCCGGCGCGCGAAAACAAAGCGGCTGTGCGGTCGCGCCTGCGCGCGCCCGAAGAGGACGGTTATGCTGTTGATCCGACACGCGGAATCGGAGTGGAATCGGCGCTTTGGGGCGAGCCGCGTCGATCCCGGCCTGCCCGATCCACCGCTCACGCGCGAAGGGATCGCCGCTGCCCGCGCCGCTGCGCGCGCTCTTAAAAGCGAGGGCATCTGCCGCCTGCTCGCCAGCCCCTATCGGCGGGCCCTGCAAACGGCGACGATCTTCGCGGACGTGCTGGGCGTGCCGATCGAGGTGGAGCCTTTGGTACGCGAGCGCTGTGCCTTCTCCTGCGATCAGGGCAGCCCACCTGAGCGTCTTGCAGCCGAATGGCCCGATCTCGATTTCGCGCATCTTGAGCCCCTGTGGTGGGGCGGGGTGATCGAGAGCATGGCGAGCTTCGAGGCCCGCGCCCGACGCTTTCTCGAGCGCGCGCAGGGTTTTGAGGAGCCACAGCGCATCGCGGTGATCACCCATTGGGGTTTCATCCGTTGCCTCACGGGGCAAGAAGTGGGAAATCTGGGCGCGGTCCGCTTGCGGTTGGCGCCGCGCGGCATATCGGACGTTCTGGTCAACGATCGAAGGATTCGAGGATGAGCGAGGCGGATGCGCCCAAGGGTGCGGGCGAGCAGGCAGAGGCGAACCAGCCGCGGCTGTCGATCCTCACCCAATATGTCAAGGATCTTTCCTTCGAGAATCCGCGCGCGCCCATGGGCCTGGCGCCGGGCCAGCCGCGCCCGGAGATCCAAATCTCAGTTGAGACCAACGCGCGTCAGATCGGCGAGCAACATTTTGAAGTCACGCTTCAGATCAACATCGACGCCAAATCGGGGGAGAACCCCTTCTTTCTCCTCGAGCTCGCCTATGGAGGGGTGTTCGCGCTCGCCAACATCCCGGAGGATGCACTACAACCTCTGCTCTTGATCGAGTGCCCGCGCATCCTCTTCCCCTTCGCGCGGCGTATCATCGCGGACATGACCCGCGATGGGGGGCTGCCGCCGTTGCTTCTCGACCCCATCGATTTCGCCACCCTCTACCGCCGCCGGCTGGCGCAACAGGCGGCGCGAACCGGTACTGCCGGTTCGGCCTAGGCGCGGCGAGGCCGCGTGCACACGCCGCCGGTCCCGCGCGGACCGGTGGCTCAGCCGCGCGTGAGACGATAGAAATCGTCGATCAACAGACGGGTGATCGGCCCCGTCTGATAGGTGAGATCGTCGATGGCGTGGACGGGTGTGATCTCGGCAGCGGTGCCGGTCACGAACACTTCTTGGGCCGAGCGCAGTTCTTCGGGCAGGATGTGCCGTTCGAAGACCGGGATGCCGCGCTCCTTGGCCATGGCGATCACCGTTTGCCGGGTGATGCCGTTTAAAAAGCAGTCGGGCTTGGGGGTGTGCAGGGCGCCGTTGATGACGAGGAAGATGTTGGCACCGGTGGTCTCGGCGATATAGCCGCGGTAGTCGAGCATGAGGGCATCGCCGAAACCTTTGGCCTCAGCGGCGTGCTTGGAGAGGGTGCAAATCATATAGAGCCCCGCCGCCTTGGCATGCACCGGCGCGGTATTCGGCGCCGGCCGGTCGTAGATCGCGCGGGTGAGCCTGAGGTCCTTGTAGTAGGCGCCCCATTCCCAACAGGCGATGGCCACGTGGATGCGCGCGCGCTGCGCCGAAACACCCATCTGCTCCGAACCGCGCCAGGCGAGCGGGCGGACATAGCAGTCCTTAAAGCCCATTTTGGCGACGGTGGCGGCTTTGGCGGCATCGAGTTCCTCGACCGTGTAGGGAATCTCGAAGCCGAGCATGCGCGCACTATCGATCAGACGCTGGCTGTGCTCGCGACTCTTGAAGATCTTGCCGTTGTAGCAGCGCTCACCCTCGAACACGCAACTCCCGTAGTGCAGCGCGTGGGTGAGCACATGGATCTTCGCCTCGCGCCAGGGGACGAATTCTCCGTTGAACCAGATCCAACCGTCGCGGTCGTCGAAAGGGACGAGATCGGCCATCGCGGAGCGTCCGGGGAACTTACAAGACTAGACCTTGGTATTCGGGATTGCGTCCGCTAACATCCCTACGCACGGGTGTCAACGTGAGCCCAGAGCAGACCTCGGCGCATTCCGCATGGCCACGCGCGCAAGCCCTCTTTTCCTGCGCGACGTCGAGCTCGAACGAGCGCTCGAGCTCTTGCTCTTGGCCGAGCGTGGGCTCGCCTCCCGCTCGGCTGCGGCTCTGCGCGAGGCCGGTTTGGATGAGCGCGATCGCGACATCCTCTGGCTCCTCCATCGCCGCCCGGGGGTGACTGCGCTCGAGCTCGCCGCGTTGTTGGGCATCCCCAAGCAATCCGTGTCGCGTCATTTGCGCGCGCTCGAAGCAGCCGGGCTCATCGCTCGCGGCGAAGATGGAGCGGATCGGCGGCGCCGCCCGCTCAAGTTGAGCGAGCGTGGCACGGCTCTTGCCGAGGCCCTCGCCGAGCCGCGAAAACTCGCCTTGCGGCGAGCGTTCCAAGGAGCCGGACCGGAAGCGGTGGCGGGCTTCGCGCGGGTACTCGGCGAGCTCGCCGAGCTCACCGCGAAGCGCGTTGTAGAGCGCAGCGAAAGGTAGCAATGCGCCGATGACGCCGATCTCCACACCCCACATCCTGGTCGTCGACGACGACGCGCGGCTGCGCGAACTCTTGCAGCGCTATCTCGTGCAGCACGGGCATCTCGTGTCGCTTGCTGCCGACGCCGCTTCGGCGCGCGCAGCACTCTCGCGCATGGTCTTCGACCTGCTCGTGCTCGACGTGATGTTGCCGGATCGTGACGGCATCGAGCTCACGGCCGAACTGCGGCGCGATTTTAGTGTACCCATTCTGCTGTTGACCGCACGCGGTGAACCCGAGGACCGCATCCGGGGACTGGAGTCGGGTGCTGATGACTATCTCGTCAAACCCTTCGAACCGCGTGAGCTTTTGCTGCGCATCGCGAGCATTCTCAGGCGCTCGCCGGCTGCGCTCGAGGCGACGGGCGGCGTGGTGCGCTTCGGTCCTTTTCGCTTCGATACCAAAACGCTCCAGCTCGAGCGCGACGGCACCCCGGTTCGCTTGACCGCGAGCGAAGCGGCGCTCTTAAAAAGCCTGGCTTTGCGCGCGGGACGCGCCATGAGCCGGGCCGAACTGGCCGCGCGCGCCGGTCTTTCCGGCTCGGATCGCGCCGTCGACGTGCAGATGGTACGGCTCCGGCGCAAGATCGAAGAGGATCCCCGCCAACCGCGCTGGCTGCTCACACTGCGCGGAGCGGGCTATGTTCTGCGCACCGACAACTAAGTGATGGGGCCGTTTCGGCGTCTTTTGCACCGCACGATCGTCCCGCGCTCGCTCTACGGCCGCTCGCTTTTGATCGTCGTCCTGCCGGTGGTGCTCCTGCAGGTCCTGCTCACCATCGTCTTTTATAACCGGCACTGGGACGTCGTCACCCGCTGGCTCGCCACCGGGGTCGCGGGCGAGGTGGCGTTTCTGGTCGAGATGCTCGAACAGACGCAAGACCCGGACGAGCGGGCAGCGCTCCTCGATCGGGCACGGCGGAAGTTCGACTTCCGCATCTCCTTCGAACCGCAAGGCAAGCTCGCCGGAGCGGCGCGCGCGGTGGGCCTGCAAGGTGGCCTGCTCGCCCACATCGACAACAAGATCCTCGAAGCATTCGAATCGGCTCTCGATCGTCCCTTTCTGATCGATCTCCGTCCAGCAGAACCCGAGCGCATCGCGGTTTACGTCGAACTCGAAGATGGCTTGTTGCGCATCTTGAGCCTGCGCAAACGCGTCACCTCGACGACCACGGGGCTGCTCCTCGCCTGGATGGTGGGGGCTTCGGTGGTCTTGCTCTTGATCGCGGTGCACTTCATGCGGCTGCAGATCCGCCCGATCCGCAGGCTCGCCCGCGCGGTCGAGAGCTTCGGCAAGGGGCGCGATCCCGGCCCCTTCCGCGTGCAAGGTGCCGCCGAAGTCCGCGCCGCTGCCCAGGCCTTCAACCAGATGCGGGAGCGCATCAATCGCTTTGTGGCCCAGCGCACCGAGATGCTGGCGGCGGTGAGCCACGATCTGCGCACACCGCTTACCCGCATGAAGCTCGCGCTCGAGCTCATGGACGGCCGCGATCCCGCGATCCAAGAGCTCAAGGCCGATGTCGATGAGATGGCGCAATTGGTCGAGGACTATCTCGCGTTTGCGCGCGGCGAGGGGCGCGAAGCCATCGAACTTACGCCCCTTGCCCCGGTGCTCGAATCGATGCGCGAGCGGATCGAGCGCTGCGGTCTTGAGGCGGATGTCGAGGTGCCGCCCGATCTCGCCGCTCCGGTGCGGCCCCTCGCCTTCCGGCGTTGCCTTGCCAATCTCGTCGATAACGCCTGCCGCTACGGCCGCTGGGTCGGCATCAAAGCGGCGCGCAACGGCAATCACGTCGAGATCGCGGTGGAAGACGACGGACCGGGCATTCCCGAAGACCAGCGCGAGCGGGTGCTGCAGCCCTTCGTGCGGCTCGATCAGTCGCGCTCGCGTGAAACCGGCGGCGTCGGCTTGGGCCTTGCGATCGCCCGCGACATCGTGCTCGGCCACGGTGGCGAGCTGCGCCTCGACCGCTCGCCTCGAGGCGGGCTCAAGGCGCTCGTGCGGCTGCCGCTTTAGGGCTGCGGCGCGCTGTTCGCCGAAATCTGCGCCGCATCGACCCGCACGGCACCCGGGCTTCGCCTTACACGTCGCCCGGTGAAGGGCAGAAGCGCGCGCAGCGGTGCTTGACAAGCCTAGCTCGCCCGGCCGCATTGAGGTGCGTTCGGCACCTGGCCCTTGGCTTTCCCTTGAGCGCCGATCGCGCCATGGACTCCGCTCCGATCTGGCAAGCCAAAACGCCACGGCTCGTCCTGGCTTCGACGAGCCCCGCGCGCGCCGCGCTCCTTAAAGCCTGCGGCCTGACCTTCGAGACCCGCCGCCCGGCGGTGGACGAAAGTGCGGTTTTGGCTTCGCTGCGCGCCGAGGGTGCGGCGGCCGAGGACGCAGCCGTGCTTTTAGCCGAACTCAAGGCGCGTTCGGTGTCCGCATCCGTGAGCGAGGAGGATCTGGTCCTTGGCGCCGATCAGATCCTCGAAGTCGATGGTGAATGGCTCGAAAAGCCGGTGGATCTTGAAGCGGCGCGGGCGCAGCTGTTGCGCCTGCGCGGGCGCGCGCACCGTCTTGTCACCGCAGCTGTGGTCGTGCGCGCGCAAGCGCGCATCTGGCATCAGGTCGATTGCGCCGAACTGCTCGTGCGGCCGTTTTCGGACGCTTTCCTCGAGGCCTATCTCGCGCGCTGTGGGACGAGCATCTTGAGTTCCTGTGGGGCCTACCGCTTGGAGGCGGAAGGAGCGCAATTGATGGCCCGCGTGCGGGGCGATCAGTTCACCATCCAGGGCCTTCCGCTTCTGCCCCTGCTCGCGTTTTTGCGCGAGCATCGGGTTTTGCTCGAGTGAGCCGATGTTCGTCCTCGGCCTTACCGGTTCGATCGCCATGGGTAAGAGCCACACCGCGCGGCTGTTCCGCGCCATGGGGGTACCGGTGTGCGACGCAGACGCCTTGGTTCACGCGCTCTTCCGCCCCGGCGGCGCGGCGGTCGGTCCGGTCCTGCAGGCGTTTCCCGAAGCCGCGGACGGCAAGGGCGGCATCGACCGCGCGCGGCTCGCCGAGCGTGTGCTCGGCGACCGGGCAGCGCTGCGCCGCCTCGAGGCGATCGTGCATCCGCTCGTGCGCACCGAGCAAAAACGCTTTCTTGAAGCTCAATGCCGTATCGGCCGGCCGCTTGTGGTGCTGGATGTGCCGCTGCTCTTCGAGACCGGTGCGGCGCGGCGCTTCGATGCGGTGGTGGTGGTGAGCGCCCATCCGCTCCTGCAGGAGCAACGCGCGCTCAAGCGCCCCGGCATGACGCGCGCGCGGCTTGTGCAGATCCGCACGGAACAGCTCCCCGATGCGGTTAAGCGGCGGCGCGCCGATTTCGTGATCGCCTCGGGCGCCGATCGCGGCAGAACCGCTCAGGCCGTAGCGCAGCTCATCAAGCGCTTCGGGAAGACGCGCGGTCGGGTTTGGCCGCAGGCCTGGTTGACCAGCGCGCCAACGCACGCAAGGACGCGGTGATGCTGCGGGAAGTCGTGCTCGATACCGAGACCACCGGTCTCGACCCGGCCGAAGGCCATCGCATCGTCGAGGTCGCTGCCGTCGAGCTCGTCAACCACCTGCCCACTGGAGAGACCTTCCAGAGCTATGTCGATCCCGAGCGCGACGTGCCCGAGGACGCGCGCCGGGTGCACGGGCTCACCCGCGAGTTCTTATCGGGCTTTCCGACCTTTGCGGGCATCGTCGATCGCCTGTTGACGTTTTTGGGGGATAGCCCGCTCATCATCCACAATGCGAGCTTCGACCTCGCCTTTCTCAATGCCGAGCTTGCCCGCATCGGCCGGCCGCCCATCGCCGCGAGCCGCGTGATCGACACGCTGGTGATCGCGCAACGCCGCTTTCCCGGCGCACCTGTCAATCTCGATGCGCTCTGCCGCCGCTTCGGGGTGGATGCGCGCGCCCGCACCCTGCACGGCGCGCTTCTCGACTGTCAGCTGTTGGCCGAAGTGTACCTGCATCTCATGGGCGGCCGGCAGGCCGGACTCGCCCTCGTGTCGACCGAGGCCGCGGTGACATCGAGTGCCACGAAACCGACCGCGCGCCGGCTGCGGCCACCGCGCCCGCACGCGGCGAGCCCCGAGGAGCTCGCCGCGCACGCGGCATTCTTGGCGCGGCTCGATGATCCGATATGGAAACGGTGAGTGCCGCTGCGACCGATCAACGCGTGGCGGGTGGCCGGTGATCTAGGTAGAGGCGGATCGCTCCAGAAGTTCGGAGTTGTGTCGATGGGCAAGATCAAGGTAGCGAACCCGATCGTCGAACTCGACGGCGACGAGATGGCGCGCATCATGTGGCATATGATTAAGGAATCGCTAATCTTGCCCTATCTCGACGTCGAGATCGTCTATTTCGACCTCGGGATCCAGAACCGCGACGCCACCGACGATCGGGTTACCGTGGAGGCCGCCGAAGCCATCAAGAAATATAATGTCGGCGTAAAGTGCGCCACGATCACGCCCGATGAAGCGCGGGTCAAGGAATTCAACCTCAAGCAAATGTGGAAGTCGCCGAACGGCACCATCCGCAACATCTTGGGCGGCACGATCTTCCGCGAGCCCATCGTGTGCCGCAACGTGCCGCGCCTCGTCCCAGCTTGGACCAAGCCGATCGTGATCGGCCGTCACGCCTTCGGCGACCAGTACCGTGCCACCGACTTCAAAGTCCCGGGCCGCGGCAAACTCACGATGACCTTCACCCCGGCGGATGGAAGCGCGCCGCTGCATTTCGAGGTGTTCGATTTCCCCGGCTCGGGCGTGGCGCTCGCCATGTACAACCTCGACGATTCGATCCGCGATTTCGCCCGCGCCTCCTTCAATTACGGGCTGCAGCGCGGCTATCCCGTCTATCTTTCCACCAAGAACACCATCCTCAAGGCCTATGACGGGCGCTTTAAAGATATCTTCCAAGAGGTCTACGAGCGCGAATTCAAAGAGCGGTTCGAAGCAGCCGGCCTTTTCTACGAACACCGACTGATCGACGACATGGTCGCTTCCGCCCTGAAGATGCCGGGCGGCTTCGTGTGGGCGTGCAAGAATTACGACGGCGACGTGCAATCCGACACCGTCGCGCAAGGCTTCGGCTCGCTCGGTCTAATGACCTCCGTGCTCATGACTCCAGACGGCAAGACGATCGAATCGGAAGCTGCGCACGGCACCGTCACCCGCCACTATCGCGAGTGGCAAAAGGGCAAAGAGACCTCGACCAATCCCATCGCCTCGATCTTCGCCTGGACACGCGGTCTTTTTTACCGCGCGCGGCTCGACGGTACGCCCGAGGTCGAGCGCTTTGCGACCACACTCGAGCGGGTGTGCATCGAAACCGTCGAGGCGGGCTTTATGACCAAGGACCTGGCGTTGTTGATCGGCCCCGATCAGCCCTGGCTCACCACCCGCCAGTTCCTCGAGAAGGTGAAGGAGAATCTCGACGCGGCGCTCGCGCGCCGTTGAGGCGGCCGCAGCGAGCGGCGGGTCAATGCGCTCCGTAACGGGTGCGGAGGTGGTCGAGGAAAGGCTCGACCCCAAGCGGTCCGCCGCTCGCCTCGCAAACCAGCTCGGCGAAGGAAAGAAGCGAAGCACGCGCGTGGACACGCTCCCGCAACCAGGCGAGGAGATCGCCGATCTCGCCGCGTTCGAGCGCGCGATCGAGCTCGGGAAGGGCCGTGCGGGCGGCGCGGAAGAGCTGGGCGGCTAAGAGCGCGCCAAGGGTATAGCAGGGGAAATAGCCGAAAGCTCCCGAGGGCCAGTGGATGTCTTGAAGACATCCGCGCGCATCATCGGGCGGCACCACACCCAAAAGTTCGCGCATGCCCTCATTCCAGGCGGCGGGAAGATCGGCCACCGCGAGGCTGCCGGCAAGGAGCGCCTTTTCGAGCCGCCAGCGCAGGATCACGTGGAGCGGATAAGAGACCTCATCGGCATCGACGCGGATGAGCCCACGCTCGACCCGATGCCACAGCGCCTCGAGGTTGGAGGCGGCAAAGGCGGGATCGGGCCCGAAGGCGGTGGCGAGCGCGCGCGCGAGAAAGCGCAAGAATGCGGGCGAGCGGCAGACCTGCATCTCGAGCAACAGCGACTGACTTTCGTGCACCACGATGCCGCGCGCTTCCCCGACCGGCTGGCCGAACCAGCGCCGCGGCAGACCGGCCCCGTAGAGGGCATGGCCGGTCTCGTGCAGTACGGCCATAAGCGCGCTTGCGAGATCGTCGCGGCGCCAGCGGGTGGTGACGCGGATATCGGCAGCTGTGCCACCACAAAAGGGGTGCGCGCTCTCATCCAGCCGGCCGCGCGCGAAATCGAAGCCGAGCCGGGCCATGAGCTGCTCGAGAAAGGCTTTTTGAGCCGGTTCGGGAAAGGGCCCGCTCGGTCGAACCGCCGGCCGGTTGCGCGTAAGCGCCGCCTCGAGAAGCGGCGGGAGCGCTCGGGCGAGCTCCTCGAACAGGGGGGCGATGAGGGAATCGCGCAGATCGGGCTGATATTCGTCCAAGAGCGCATCATAAGGGCTGAGGCCGAGGGCACCCCCGATCCGCGTCGCGGCTTCGCGCACGAGCCCGAGGAGAGTTTCGAGCTCAGGGCGCAAAAGGGCGAAATCGGAGCGGCGGCGCGCCTCCCGCCAGCTCATCTCGCAGCTGTTGGCGGCACGCGCGAGGGCTTCGACGAGTGCAGGTTCGAGGGCGCGGGCGCGTCTGAAGCGGCGGTGTGCTTCGCGCACATTCGCCCGCTGCCAAGGGTCGAGGTCGGCTTCGGCTTCCGCTCCGGCGATGAGCTCGCCGGTCTCGTCGTGGGTGAGCAGATCGTGGGCGAGGCGCTTGAGCGTTGCGATCTGCTCACCGCGCGCGGCACTCGCGCCCGCCGGCATGCACACCGCGGTGTCCCAGTGAAGAACGGCGAGCGCCCCCTCGATGTGGCCGATCCGCGCCAGGCGCTCCTCAAGCGCCGCGTAGTGCCAGCCCATCGCGCGCCCCAAGCGGTGCTACGCGGAACGCCTCGCGCAGGCGCCACAGCAGGAACACGACCGCGGCGAACACCGCGACCCCGACGGCTTGGTGCAGCACCGCCAGCGCCGTTGCGATTTCGCTCCACACCGTAGCCGCGCCGAGCAGCACTTCCACCCAGACCAAGAGCGCCGCGAGCCGGGCGAGGCGCTTGAGCTCGGGCGCCGCATTGGCGCGCAGCGCACTGACAGCGAGCCAAGTGAGGGAAAGGGCGGCGAGCGCTGCCAAAAGGCGATGGGTGAAGTTGGCGCGGATCAAGGGATCGAGGAGATCGGGGAGCAGCGCACCGTCGCACAAGGGCCAAGTCGAACAGGCAAGCGAAGCGCCGCTCTTGGCCACAACCGCCGCCGAGGTGATGGTCGCGAAGACGAGGACGCTACTGATTGCCGCGAGCGGCACGAGACCCGTGGCCCCTTCCGCGCGCGCCGGGTCGGAGGTGCGTGCCGCGATCCACAAGAGCGTGGCCAACACGAAAAGCGCATTGCCGAGATGGAGCGCCACCGACCATGGACTGTTGCGGTCGAGGACGGTGATCCCGCCCAACAGCTTCTGCACGATCAACAGCGCAAGGAGCACGAAGCCCGCGGCCAAAAGACCGGGTCGCGCGCGCCGATGCCACACGAGAAGGGCGAGCAGCGCGAGCACGAGCGGTCCCACGACAACACCGGCAATCAGCCGGTGCACCCATTCCAGCATCACCTGGCCATAGGTGTAGCCGGGGTCGGGAATGCGGGCGAATTCTGACGGTGTCAGGACCCACTGCCCGTAGCAGGTGGGCCAATCGGGACACGAAAGGCCCGAGTTGGTAGCGCGCACGAGCGCGCCCAGAGCGATCAGGGCGAAGGCGCAGAGCGCGGTAATCAAGGCCAATCGGCGGATCGCGGTCATCGGGATCCCTCGGCGGCGTTACGGCCTAAGAGGATGTAGAAGACCAAAAGCGCCGCGGCGAGGCCGAACCATGTCGCAGCATAGCCGAGATGAGGGTTCGGCAGGTCCACCACCACCGGCTCGGGCCGTGCGAGCGACTCCGCGCCCGCTTCCGGCTGTTCGAGCACGAGCAGCAGCGGTTCGGGGTCGAGCTGGAAATGGTCGCCGATCGCCTTGTGGTCGAACGCGTACCAGCGCGGCAAGCTGCGGTCGGGTTGCGGAGTTGCCCACCCGCCCTGCGGGCCGCGCCGGAGCACGCCCTCGAGCACCCGCGGCCCCATGGGCGGCGGCCGCCGTAACGCCTCCACGAGCCGCTCCTCCGGCACAAAGCCCCGATCGATGAAGAGAACGCGGCCGTCCTCGAGGCGAAAGGCGTTGAGCAGTCGGGCCCCCGGCTGCCCGCCGCGTACGACGAAGCCGAGCGCGAGCGCTGTGTTCGGGAGATAGGCGCCGCTTGCCCGCACGCGGCGAAACTCGAATGTCTCTCCATCGCCAAGCGACGGCGGCAGAGGCTCGGCCGGTGCACGCAGCGCCGCCTCGGCGCGCGTTACGAGTTCATTCTTCCATGCGAGCCGCGCAAGTTGCCAGCTCCCGAGCGCGATGAGCACCGCCGTCGCGAAAGCCCAGGCGAGCGTAAGGGTTAAGCCGGGACGGAAGCGCCGCACCGCCCCTTATGCCCCGCCACCCAAGGTATCGCGGCGGTGGCGGTACTGAAGCGCGATCAGCGTCGCCTTGAGCGGACGCATGAGCGCAAGGGAGAGGAGGAGCCCGAGCGGCAGCCAGACCACGAGGTGCAGCCAGATCGGCCAGGCATAGGCGACTTCGACCACGAGCGCGGCGCCCACCACGGCGAAGCCGACGAGCAGGATGATGAAGGCAACCGGTCCGTCGCCGCTATCCTGAGCGCTCAGATCGAGCCCGCACACCGAGCAGCGCGGCACAACGCTCAAGAACCCGGAGAACAGTGATCCACGCCCGCACCGCGGACAGCGGCCGGCGAGGCCCGCCGCCCAGGGCGACAGCTCGCCGGTCTCACTTGCCGCATTCAACCCAAGCCGGTCGTCGCCCACCGCAGGCTACCGCCCCACCAATAGACCCAGACGAAGAGGAACAGCCACACTACGTCGACGAAATGCCAGTACCAAGCCGCCGCTTCGAAGCCAACGTGTTTCTCCGGCTTAAGCGTGCCATACCAGGCTCGCATCATCATGACGATCAGGAAAATGGTGCCGATCTGCACATGCAGCCCGTGGAAACCGGTTGCCATGTAGAACGTGGATCCGAACATCCCGGATTGCAGCGTGAACCCGTGATGCCAGGCGTGAATATATTCATAGACCTGAAAGCCAGTGAAGGTCAGGCCGAGAACGACCGTGAGCAAGAGCGCTTTGAACGCTGTCTGTTGGTCGTTGGCCTTGATGGCGTGATGGGCCCAGGTGACGGTCACACCAGAGGTCAACAGGATGAGCGTGTTGAGAAACGGAACGCCCCAGGTGTAGACCGGCTCGATGCCCTCCGGCGGCCAGCTCACGGGCACCGTCTCGGGCGGGACCAGAGCGCCCCAGAAGAAAGCCCAGAAGAAGGAAGCGAAGAACAGGACTTCGGAAGTGATGAAGAGCAACATGCCGAGGCGCAGCCCGCGCGCCACCACGGGCGTGTGGGCACCGCTGTAAGATTCGCGCAGCACATCGCGCCACCACATGACCATGGTGAAGGCGACGACGAGCGCACCTGCGAGCGTAACCCATGCGCCACCTGCCCAGCGGTGCATCCACATCACCGCACCGCCGGTGAGCAGCAGAGCCCCGAGGCTCCCGACCAGCGGCCAAGGGCTCGGATCGACGAGATGGTATGGATGTTTGTGGGCGTGCGCCGCCTCGTGATGGGCCCCCACCGCTATGCTTCCGGCCATGATCCCCCGTCTCCTTCGGCCATACTCGAGATCACATCAGCTGTTGCCTGCCGTTCCGCGCTGACGCCGCAGCGCCTCGGTCGCCTCGCGGTCAACGAAGAAGGTGTAAGAGAGCGTGATCTGCCGCACTTCGCGGGTCGCCGGATCCTCCAACATCGCCGGATCGACGAAGAAGGACACGGGCATCTCGACCCGCTCACCCGGCTCGAGAGTCTGTTGTTCGAAGCAGAAGCAGGCGATTTTGTGGAAGTAGATCCCGACCTTGTGCGGCGTCACATTGAAGGTCGCCATGCCCACCACCGGCTGATTGCTGCGGTTTTCGGCCTCGTAGAAAGCGAGCCCTTGCTCGCCGGGGCGGATCTCTACGCGCCGCTGCATTGGTTGGAACCGCCACGGCAGATCGCGTGCCACGTCGGCGTTGAAGTACACCGTCACCGTGGTTTCGGCGGTGCTTCCCGGGAGCGCCTCGGCACGCTGTGTCGTCCCGCCGTAGCCGGTGACCCGACAGAACAGGTCGTAAAGCGGGACGGCTGCCGCGGTGAGCCCGATCATCACGGCGATCACCGCGATCGCGCCAAGAGCGGTTGCCCGCACACGTCCCGTCCGGCTCATCCGAGACTTCCCGAGATGCGCACGATCGTAAGCAGATAGAAGAGGACGACGAGGAGCACGAGCGCTCCGGCGATCAGTAGATTCCGCGCTCGTCGGCGCCGCAGCTCCTCTTCACTCATCCTGCTCACCACCAGCCCAGCGCTCCTGCGCCTATTGCGTGATCTGCCAACATCGCCGCGAAGAGCGCGAACAGATAGACAATCGAATAGCGGAAGAGCCGGTTGGCGAGCACATCCGAACCAGACCGCAACACCCGCACGGCGAGGAACACGAAGCGCGCACCGAGAACCAGAGCAATTGCGCCATAAAGAGGCCCGAGCTCCCCGCTCACGCAGGGAAGGAAAGACGCGCCGACGGTCAACAGCGCATAGAGCAGGATCTGTTGGCTCGTCGCCTTACGCCCGGAGACGACCGGCAACATGGGGATCCCGGCGCGCCCGTAATCCTTGGTGCGATAGAGCGCGAGAGCCCAGAAATGCGCCGGCGTCCAAAGAAAGATGATGGCGAAGAGAACGAGTGGCAGCACGTCCATACTGCCGGTCGCAGCCGCCCAGGCGACCACGGGCGGCAGCGCCCCTGCGGCCCCGCCGATCACGATGTTCTGCGGCGTGCGCCGCTTGAGCCACATCGTATAGACGAAGACGTAGAAAGCGATCGTCGCCGCCAACAAGCCGGCAGCGAACCAGCCCGCAGCGAGCCCCATCACCGCGACCGCGAAAGCCGCCAGCATCACCCCGATGCCGAGCGCCTCTTGCGGGGCGATGCGCCCGGCCGCGGTCGGGCGGCCGCGGGTGCGAACCATCACCCGATCGATATCGCTATCGAACCAATTGTTGATCGCCGCGCAGGCAGCCGCGCCGGCAGCCAGCGCGAGCATCACCACGCCCGCGAGCAGCGGATGCAGGGAGCGCGGCGCGAGCACGAGCGCGACTAAGCTCGTGAACAGCACGAGCTGCATCACCCCGGGCTTGAAGAGGACGAAGAGATCGCGGGCGAGGCCCTTGACCTCACCCGCGATCCCGACCGTCGCCGCACGCGCCCCCTGCTCCATCCGCTCCGATCCTCGACCTCGCCCAGGCCTTTTGCGATCAATGACGCTCAGCGGTGACCACCGGCAGCTCTTCGAAGCTGTGGAACGGAGGCGGCGAGCTCACCGTCCACTCGAGCGTGGTCGCACCCTCGCCCCACGGATTGGCCGGGCAGCGCTCACCCGCTGTGAAGGTGCGGTAGAGGATGTAGAGGAACAGGACCACACCCGCCGCGGAGATGAGCGACCCCACCGAGGAGATCATGTTCCAGCCGGCGAACGCGTCCGGATAATCCGGAATGCGCCGCGGCATACCGGCAAGGCCGAGGAAGTGCTGCGGGAAGAAGGTCAGGTTGACGCCGATGAACGTCACCCAGAAGTGGATGCGACCGAGATTCTCCGGATACTGGCGACCGGTCATCTTGCCGACCCAATAATAGAAGCCGGCGAAGATCGCGAACACGGCGCCCAAGCTCAACGTGTAGTGGAAGTGCGCGACAACGTAGTAGGTGTCGTGCAGCACATGGTCCATGCCGGCGTTGGCGAGCACCACGCCGGTAACACCGCCGATGGTGAACAGGAAGATGAACCCGACGGCCCACAACATCGGCGTCGTGAAGCGGATCGACCCACCCCACATGGTGGCGATCCAGCTGAAGATCTTGATGCCGGTGGGCACGGCGATGACCATGGTCGCGGCGGTGAAGTAGGCCTTCAGGTTCACGCCCATGCCCACCGTGTACATGTGGTGAGCCCAGACGATGAAGCCGATGAAGCCGATGGCCACCATGGCATAAGCCATACCGAGGTAGCCGAACACCGGCTTCTTCGAGAAAGTGGAAACGATGTGGCTGATGATCCCGAAGGCGGGCAGGATCATGATGTACACTTCGGGATGGCCGAAGAACCAGAACAGGTGCTGGAAGAGCACCGGATCACCACCGCCCGCCGGATCGAAGAACGAGGTGCCGAAGTTCCGGTCGGTCAACAGCATGGTGATCGCGCCCGCGAGCACCGGCACGGCGAGCAAGAGCAGGAAGGCCGTGACCAGGATCGCCCAGGCGAAGAGCGGCATGCGGTGCAGGGTCATGCCCGGGGCGCGCATATTGAGGATGGTGGTGATGAAATTAATGGCCCCCAAAAGCGAGCTCGCACCTGCCAGGTGCAGCGAGAAGATGGCGAGATCGACCGCCGGACTCGGATGGCCGATCGCCGCCGAAAGCGGCGGATAGACCGTCCAGCCGCCGCCGAAGCCGCCCACGAACAGGCTTGCGACCAGAAGGATGAAGGAGGGCACGATCAGCCAGAAGCTGATGTTGTTCATGCGCGGGAACGCCATGTCGGGCGCACCGATCATCAGCGGCACCATCCAGTTACCGAAGCCGCCGATCAGCGCCGGCATGACGAAGAAGAAGATCATGATCAGTCCGTGCGCGGTAATCAGCACGTTGAACTGATGATGATCGGCGATCAGCTGGGTACCGGGCTGCATCAGCTCGGCCCGGAAGTACACCGACATCAGCATGCCGATCACGCCCGCCACGAAGGCGAACACGAGATACAGCGTGCCGATGTCCTTGTGGTTGGTCGAGAACAGCCAGCGACGCCAACCGGTAGGAATGCCGTGGTCGTCGCTGTGAGCGGCGGCGTGGGCCATCTCCTCGCTCTCCTAACTCGCGTTTCTCCGTTTAGTTCGCGGTCGAACTAGCCGCAGCCAGACGCACCGGCTCGCCGACCCGGGCGAACTTCTTTTGCGCCTCTGCGACCCAAGCCTCGAATTCGGGTTTCGGCACCGCTTTGACGGTAATCGGCATGAAGCCGTGACGGATGCCGCAGAGCTCAGAGCACTGACCGTAATAGGTGCCCGGCTCTTTGATGTACAACCAAACCTCGTTCAATCGCCCGGGCACGGCGTCGATCTTGACCCCGAAAGCGGGCACCGTCCATGCGTGCAGGACGTCGCTCGCCGTGACCTGAACCTTAATGTAGGTTTCAGTTGGGAGCACAACAGGGTTGTCGGTGTCCAAGAGACGCAGCTGACCAGGTTTCAACTCTTCCTCTTCGAGCATCAAGGCGTCGAAGGTAAAGTTACCGTGGTCGGGATACTCATAAGTCCACAACCACTGCTTGCCGATCGCCTTGATGGTCATCTCCGTCTTCGGCAGTACGTCTTGGTAATAGAGGAGCTTGAAGGAAGGCACCGCGATGATGACGAGGATGAGCACGGGCACGGCCGTCCACACCACCTCGAGCAGGGTGTTGTGGGTCACCCGCGAGGGCACGGGATTGCGGTCTTCACGAAAGCGCCAGCTCGCATAGAGCAGAAGCGCCAGCACGAACAGGGTGATCGCGGTGATGATCCACAACAAGAGTTCGTGGAAGCTCGCCACCCGCTCCATGATCGGCGTCGCCGCCGGCTGCAGACCGATCTGCCATGGCTGCGGTGCCGCGGCGTGAGCAGGGGCAGCCGCCGCGAGCAACAAGGCGATCACCGAAGCTGAGAGTTTCGCCAACATGCCCTTCGGAGTCCCTAACTTCGACGGCGCGAACGGCCGCCGGACGATCGTCTCGCCGCCTTCCCTTCGGCGAACCGGTGTTTTCGAGGATAGGCGGCGCCGTCCCCCCTCGCGCGTGACAGATTGTCGCAAAATCGCTGCTCTCTGTTCGCACAGGGCTAAAAAAGGCACTGCCGCGAACCGGCCTCTCCCGCAAGCCCCCCGCTTGCGGCGCTAGCGCGGCCTTTGCGCGAGCGCGTAGGCAACCAGAAGAAAGAGTGCCGCCGTCTCGCTCCGCAAGATCCGCGGACCCAAGCTCACCCGGCGGGTACCGGATCGCGCCGCCAACAGTGCCCGCTCTTCGGGCGCAAATCCGCCTTCCGGGCCGACCAAGAGCGCGGCATCAGGGGGAATCGGCGGCACCGAGGCGATCGGTTCGCCTCCCGCCTCGTCCGCTACGACGAGGGTGCCATCCGCCGGCAGCGCTGCGAGAAACCGCGCGAGATCGCCAAAGATGGCAAATTCGGGCAGGCTCAACCGTCCGCACTGTTCCGCCGCCTCGATCGCGATCGCTCGCAGCCGCTCGCTGCGCTCGAGCCGCACGACGCAGCGCCGCGTTGTCACAAGCGCGATCCGCGCGACGCCGAGCTCGACCGCCTTTTCCACGAGCCAATCGAGGCGATTGGCGCGAATGGGGGCGATCGCGAGCTGCGGCCCGGGCTCGCGGATCGGAGCGCGCAGCTGCTCCGCGAGCCGCACTTCCGCGCTGCGGCGGTCGAGGCGCAGGAGAATCCCCAGCCATTCGCCGCTCGCCGGGTTGAATAGGCGCACGGGATCGCCCGGGCGCAGGCGCAGCACATGGACGAGCTGGTGTGTGCGCGCGCGATCGAGCAGGACATGGCCACCGCTGTCGAGTTCGCCTTCGATGAAAAAGCGCGGCGCGCGGGCGAGAGCCGCGATCGGCTTGCTCGCCGCCTTTGGTGACGTAGAAGAGGGGCCATGCGCAGCCAATCGCCCGAATTCCTGCTCGCCGATCAGCAGCTCGGTTGGGTCGGTCGACTGCCCCCGCGCCTGCGCGATCTCGCCATGCTCGCGCGCTGGGACCGACCGATCGGCACCTGGCTGCTGCTCCTTCCCTGCTTTTGGGGTCAAGCGCTCGCTCCCGGACTGCCCGATCCCTGGTACGCCTTCCTGTTCGCCCTCGGCGCCGTAGCCATGCGCGGTGCGGGCTGCACCATCAATGATCTTTGGGATCGCGAATTCGACCGCAAAGTCGCGCGCACCGCCAACCGCCCGCTCGCCGCCGGCCGCGTGCGCATCGGCGAAGCCTTGGCCTTTGCCGCCGCACAGTCGCTTGTGGGCCTCTTCGTGCTCCTGCAGCTGCCGCGCGAAGCGGTTTGGGTCGGTCTTTTGAGCGTGCCCTTGATCATCGTCTATCCCTTGATGAAGCGGATCACCTTTTGGCCGCAGGCGGTGTTGGGCGTGACCTTCAATTGGGGCGTGCTCGTGGGCTACTTAGCCGAGACCGGCACCGCTGATCTCGCCATGATCCTCCTCTACCTGGCCGGCGTCGCCTGGACACTCGGCTATGACACCATCTACGCGCACCAGGACAAACAGGACGACCGCATCGTAGGCGTGCGCTCGACCGCGCTTCTCTTCGGGGCGCGCACCGTGCCCTGGCTGATCGTCTTTTATGGAAGCATGCTCCTGCTGCTGGCCGCCTCTGCATTGGTTGCCGGGAAGGGCTTCGGCTTTTGGCTCCTGTTACCCCTGGTCGCATGGAGCCTTTTGCGCCAGCTCGTGCGCTTGGATCTGGATGATCCGCAGGATTGCATCCGCCGCTTCCGCATGAACCGGCTCACCGGGATTCTCGTCACCGCGGCGCTTATGGCCGGCGAAGTAAGCCGCGGTACCGCCTGAGCCCTCATGCGATACGAAAACCGCGATCGTCTTTCGCCTGGACGTCTCTTCGAACTCGCCTCCGAGCTCACGCGACGCGCTCGAGATCGCGAACTCAAGCTCGCGGTCACCGGGCTTCGGCGCAGCGGCAAGACGGTGTTCACGACCCTGCTCGTCCGGCATCTCTTGGATGGAAGCGGGCTTCCCTTCCTCTCGGCGGCTCGAGAGGGCCGCTATCTCGGCGCCAAGATCCTGCCCTTAAGAGAAGAGGAAGCGTTCCCTTTCGACCGCTTCGAGGAAGCCTTAAGCACCGATCCGCCGCGCTGGCCGGAGCCCACCGAGCGGCTCTCTCGCTTGCGCATAGCGATAAGGGTCCGCAGCCCCGCTTCACTTAGCCGGCGGCTTAAGCCCTATCGCGAGCTCACGCTCGAGATCGTCGACTATCCCGGCGAGTGGCTCTTGGACCTCCCCCTCTTAATCCAGAGTTTCGAGGAGTTCAGCTACGAGGCCTTTGCGCTCGCGAGCGCCAAGCCGCGCGCCGAGCTCGCATCTGCGTGGCTTGCGCGCGCCCATGAGGTCGATCAGACGGGCCCCGCCGATCCGCTCGCCATCGCATCGCTTGTGCGCGCCTATCGCGACTATCTCGGCGCCTGCCGAGACCGGCTCGGCCTCTTCTACCTCGTGCCCGGCCGTTTTCTCGCGCCGGGCGAGCTCGCCGAGCACCCCGCGCTGTGCTTCGCGCCACTGCCGCCCGCGCCCTTGGTTCCAGGCAGTTTGCGCGCTGCGATGATCGAAGCCTTCACGCGCTATCGCGAGGAGATCGTGCGCCCCTTCTTCGCTCGCCATTTCTCCGGCTTCGATCGCCAGATCGTGCTCGTCGATCTTTTGACCGCTCTCAACGCCGGGCCGGCCCATTTCGCCGATCTCAGACGCGCCCTCGAGCGGGTAATGTATAGCTTCCGCTATGGCCGCAATGGCCTTCTCGCGCGTTTGTTCGCGCCCAAGATCGATCGGCTGCTGTTCGCGGCGAGCAAGGCCGATCACGTCGCCCCGAGCCAGCACGCGGCCTTAAAACAGCTCCTTGAGCGGCTCGTCGTTTCTGCCCACCGGGCCGCCCGCTTCGAAGGGGTCGAGATGGCCTTTTTGGCCTTGAGCGCGCTGCGCGCGACCGAAGTCGTGCGCACCGATCACGGAGGACAGATCCTCTCCTGTCTTAAGGGTCGGCCGCTCGACAGCGAGCGCGAGGTGGTGCTGTACACCGGTGAGATCCCACCCGATTTGCCGGAGCCCGAGGACTGGACGAGCGGTCGCTTCCGCTTTCGCGCCTTCGCGCCCTGTCGGCTCGTGCCCGGCCGGCCCGCGCCGCACATCAACCTCGATCAGGCCCTCGAGTTCCTGCTCGGTGACAAGCTGTGATGAGCGCCAAGCGCCCCGAGCCCGCTCCTTTCGAACTCGATGCCGCAACCGCGCGCATCCTTCCCGAGCCCGATCCCGAACCGCTCGCCCTCGCGCGCGAGCCCGAGACAGCCGCCTCGACCCCGCCCCCGCCCTCACGCCTGCCCTGGGTGCTCGGCTTCGGACTGTTGGGCCTTCTCCTTGTGCAAGCGGCGCTTTTCGTCGAGGAGCTCGTGCGCGCGCGGCCCATCATGGGAGGGGTGTTCGCCCTTCTGCTTGCGCTCGTGAGCGCAAGCGCAGCGCTCCTCGTCCTGCGGAGCTGGCGCGCCGTGCGCCGCCTGCACGGCCGCGCCCGCCATCGCGCGCGGGCCGCGCGGCTCATCGCCTCCGAGCTGCCGCGGGAGGCGGCAGCTTTGCTCGCCGAGGTGGCGCGCGAGCTTCCCCCCACGCCGCAGACGACCGCCAATCTCGCCCGCTATCGCGCCTATGCGCACGATGCGCTCGCCGATCGCGAGCGGATCGTGCTCTTCGAGCGCAGCGTCCTCGCGCCCTTGGACCGGCAAGCCTATCGCTGCATCTTCACAAGCGCCCGCGACGTTGGGCTGTTGACGGCGCTGAGCCCGGTGGGCCTCCTCGATGGTCTCTTCGTCGCCTGGCGCAGCCTCGAGCTTATTAAGACCCTCGCCCGACTGTATGGTGTTACCCCCTCGCCGCTCGTCGTGCTCGCGCTTGTGCGCAGCGGTCTGCGCAACGTCGCGCTCGCCGGCCTAGCCGAGCTGGCCTCTGAAGCCGCGCTCGAGCAGGCGGGTGCTTCGCTTTTGAGCGCCTTGTCGCTGCGCGCCGGTCAGGGTGCGGGCAACGCGATTCTGCTCGCCCGGCTGGGCCTCGAAGCGATGCGGGCGCTGCGCCCTCTGCCCTTTACCGCCGAGAAGCCGCCGAGCCTTGCGCAGCTGCGCAAGGCGCTCGCCGAGCCGCCCCGCGCCGAGTGATGGGGCTTAAGCGACCCGCGTCGCCGCCGCCTCGCGGCGCACCGGCACGGCGAGCTTATCCAACAGCTCTTTCGGCACGATCTGCCAAAAGCGCGGCAGTTCCTCGTCGAACTCGTGCAGGATGCGGCGGCCGAGCTCGCTTCCGGTCTCCCGCACATGCTCTTCGATGAGCGCGCGCAGTTCGGCGATATAGTGATCGACCTCGAGCCGCTGGTAGATCACCATCTCGTCGTTGATGCGGATCGGGAGCAGGTTCTCAGGGTCCCACACATAGGCCATGCCGCCGCTCATCCCGGCGGCGAAGTTGTCGCCCACCGGTCCGAGGATGACCGCCACGCCGCCGGTCATGTACTCGCAGCCGTTGTCGCCGCAGCCCTCGATCACCGTCACCGCCCCGCTGTTGCGCACGGCGAAGCGCTCGCCGGCGCGTCCAGCGGCGAACAGCCGCCCGGCCGTGGCGCCATAAAGGCAGGTGTTGCCGATGATGGTGTTGCGGCTCGCCACCAAGGGCGAGGAGACCATCGGCCGGACGACGATGGTGCCGCCCGAGAGGCCCTTGCCGACATAGTCGTTGGCATCGCCGAAGACTTCCAGCTTCAAGCCCTGCACGGCGAAGGCACCGAGCGACTGGCCGGCCGAGCCGCGCAGCCGCACGGTGAGATGCCCGGGCTTGAGCTTGTCCATCCCGTAGCGGCGGGTGATGTGGGCGGAAATGCGCGTGCCCACCGCCCGGTGCACGTTGCGCACGTTGTACTGCAGCTGCATTTTTTCCCCGTCCTCGAGCATCGGACGGGCGTCTTTGACCATTTGCGCATCCAACGTGTCGGGGACTTCGTTTCTTCCCTCGAGCACGCAATAAGGCGGGTAGGGGCCGGGATCGGCGCGCACGAGAATGGGGTTGAGGTCGAGGTCGTCGAGATCGGGCGAGCCGCGGCTCACCTGCTTTAAGAGATCGGTGCGGCCGATCGCTTCTTTGAGCGAGCGCAAGCCGAGCGAAGCCAGGATCTCGCGCACCTCCTCGGCGATGAAGCTCATGAGGTTCACGACTTTTTCGGGCGTGCCCTCGAACTTGGCGCGCAGATCCGGCCGTTGCGTGCACACTCCAACCGGACAAGTGTTGGAATGACACTGGCGGACCATGATGCAGCCCATGGCGACGAGCGCCGCGGTGCCAATCCCATATTCTTCGGCGCCCAAAAGAGCCGCGATGACCACATCGCGTCCCGTCTTGATGCCGCCGTCGGTGCGCAAGACGACGCGGTGGCGCAGCCGGTTGAGGCTCAAGAGCTGGTGCGCTTCCGAGAGCCCGAGCTCCCAGGGGGTGCCGGCGTATTTGATCGAGGAGAGAGGCGAAGCGCCGGTGCCGCCCACATGTCCCGAGATCAAGATGACATCGGCCTTGGCCTTGGCCACCCCGGCGGCGATGGTGCCGATGCCGGCTTCGGAGACGAGCTTGACGCAGACCTTGGCGTCCGGGTTGATCTGCTTCAAGTCGTAGATCAACTGTGCCAAGTCTTCGATCGAGTAGATGTCGTGGTGCGGCGGCGGGCTGATCAGCGTGACGCCGGGGGTCGAGTGGCGCAGCCGGGCGATCTCGAGCGTGACCTTAAAGCCGGGCAGTTGGCCCCCTTCGCCCGGCTTGGCACCTTGTGCGATCTTGATCTCGAGCTCTTTGGCCGCGTTGAGATATTCGGCGGTGACGCCGAAGCGGCCGGAGGCGACCTGCTTGATCGGCGAGTTCGGATTGTCGCCGTTGGGCCGCGGCTGGTAGCGCTCGCGTCCCTCGCCGCCCTCCCCCGAGTCCGCCTTGGCGCCGATGCGGTTCATGGCGATGGTCAAGCACTCGTGCGCTTCCGGCGAGAGGGCGCCTAAAGACATTCCGGGTGTGACGAAGCGCTTGCGGATCTCGGTAATGCTCTCGACCTCTTCGAGGGGAACCGGCGGCAGCTTGCGGTTGAAGTCCAAGAGATCGCGGATGGCGATCGGCGGCTGGCTGTAGACCATTTCGGCGTATTTCTTGTACGCCTGATAAGAATCGGTGGCCACCGCCAACTGCAATTGGTGGATGATGCGTCCTTCAAGAGCGTGTGTCTCGCCGCCGCGGCGGTAGCGGTAGAAGCCGCCGATCGCAAGCGGCGGCTCGGCTTCGCCCATGGCGCGGCGGTGCATGGCGAGCACCTTGTTGGTGATCCCGGTAAGACCGATGCCGGAGATGCGGGTGACCAATCCGGGGAAATATTCGCGGCACAGGGAGCGCGAGAGCCCCACCGCCTCGAAGTTGAGCCCGCCGCGGTAGCTCGAGAGGATCGAGATCCCCATCTTCGACATGATCTTAAGAAGGCCCTGGTTGAGAGCCTCCTTATAACGGGCGAGACATTCTTCGAGCGAAAGTCCGGGGAAGAGGCCGCGGGCGTGGCGATCGGCGATCGCCGCCTCGGCGAGATAGGGATTGACGGCGGTGGTCCCTACCCCGATCAGCACCGCGAGATAGTGCACATCCAAGCACTCGCCCGAGCGCACGGTGATCGAGCTGAAGGAGCGCAGGCCCTGGCGGACGAGGTGGCTGTGCACGGCGCCGGCGGCGAGGATCATGGGAATGGGTGCGCGCGTGCGGCTCACATGCTCATCGGTGAGCACGATGTCGCGCGCGCCCTCGCGCACCGCTTCCTCGGCTTCGCGGCGGATGCGCTCGAGCGCATCCTTAAGGCTCTCGCCTTCGGCGGCGAAGGTGCAGTCGATGATCCTGAGGTCTTGGCCGAAATAGGCGACGAGCGCATCATATTCCCAGGTCAACAGTACCGGGCTCTCGAGCTCGAGGATCCGGGTCTGACTGGGATCTTCATCGGCAATATTGCCGAGGTTGCCGAAGCGGGTCTTGAGGCTCATCACCCGCCATTCGCGCAACGGATCGATGGGCGGATTGGTGACCTGGCTGAACTGCTGGCGGAAGAAATGGTGCAGGCCGCGGTAGCGGCTCGAGAGCACGGCAAGCGGGGTGTCGTCGCCCATCGAGCCCACCGGCTCCTTGCCGTCGAGAACCATCGGCGCGAGCACGAGCTCCATGTCCTCGATCGAGAGATCGAAGAGCGCTTGGCGCCGGCGCAACTCGGAGCGCGGGAAGGTGGTGAAGCGCTTGGGCCGTTCGGCTGCGAGTGTGTCGAGCTTGGTGATGTGCTCGACCCATTTCGAATAGGGCTTGAGGGCGGCGAGAAAGTCTTTGAGCTCTTCGTCGTGGTAAAAGCGCCCGGCCTTGAGATCGACGCCGATCATCTCGCCCGGGCCGACGCGACCTTTCTCGATGATGTCCTGTTCGGAAAGCGGCACCATGCCGGTCTCCGAACCGACGACGAGGAGTCCGTCGCGGGTACGGGCATAGCGCATCGGCCGCAAGCCGTTTCGGTCCATACCGGCGATCACCCAACGGCTGTCGGAGCCGACGATCGCCGCCGGGCCGTCCCAGGGCTCCATCACGCAGTTGCAATAGTTGAAGAGATCGCGGTGCGCTTTGGGCATCGCGATCCGGTTCGACCAGGCGGGCGGGATGAGCAGCGTCTTGACGAGCGGCAACAGCCGCCCGGCGCGCACCAGCACTTCAAAGACGTTGTCGAGGGCGGCGCTGTCGGACCCGCCGGGTTGGATGATCGGCTTGATGTCCTCGTTGTACTCGCCGAACACCGGAGAATAGAGCCGCGTTTCGTGGCTCTTCATCCAGTTGATGTTGCCCCGCAGCGTGTTGATCTCGCCGTTGTGGGCGATGACGCGGAAGGGTTGGGCGAGGCGCCAGGCCGGCCAGGTGTTGGTCGAATAGCGCTGGTGGAAGATCGCGAAGCTCGAGATGAACCTCGGGTCGTTGAGATCGGGATAGAAATTGTCCAGCTGCTCGGCGAGGAACAGGCCCTTGTAGATGATCGAGCGACAAGAGAGCGAGCAGACGTAGAAATCGGTCACGTTCTCGGCGAGCGCCTGCTTCTCCACCCGCCGGCGGATGACGTAGAGATCGCGCTCGAACTCCTCTTCCGGCACCCCGCGCGGATTGCCGACGATGATCTGCTCGATATCAGGCTGCGTCGCCTGCGCCTTTTCGCCGATCACGCTCGCGTCGATCGGCACCTGCCGCCAGCCGAGCACGCTGTAGCCGAAGCGCAAGAGCTCGCTTTCCACGAGCGTCCGGCAGAGTTCGGCTTGAGCGAAGTTGTTGCGCGGCAGAAAGACCATGCCGACGGCGAGCGGACCGGTCTCGGGTATGCGGCCTTTGACCTGTTCACGGAAGAAGTCCTGCGGGATCTGGATGTGGATCCCGGCACCGTCGCCGGTCTTACCGTCGGCATCGACCGCCCCGCGGTGCCAGACCGCCTTTAGGGCCTGGATGGCTTTTTCGACCACTTCGCGCCGCGGCTTGCCGTCGATGGCGACGACGCAGCCTACCCCGCAGCTGTCGCGGCCGAGCTCGAGATCCTCGTATCCGGCTTCGCGCAGCCGTGCGAGTCCGCGCTCGTAGGCTTCAAGGAAGGCGCTGGCGCTCTCGCGGGGTTCGGACATCACGGGGTCTCTCCGACCTCAAAAGGCGAGTGCTCAAGAAGCGAGCGCAAGGGCGCGGGAGCGGACCTCTTCCGCTTTCTGCTCGCGCCCTTCCAGCCAACGGTGGATGGCAGCGGCGGCATCGCGTCCGTCGCGGATCGCCCACACGACGAGCGAGGCGCCGCGGACGATGTCGCCGGCGGCGAACACGCCCGGGATCGCCGTCATCATGGTCGACCAGTCGATGCGCAGCGTGCCCCAACGCGTCACCGCGAGTTCGGGCACACCCCAAAGGCCCGGCAGGTCCTCGGGGTCGAAGCCCAAGGCCTTGATGACGAGATCGGCTTGCAGCCGAAAGCTCGAGCCCGGGATCGGCTCCGGCACCTGCCGGCCGGTGGCATCGGGCGGGCCCAAGCGCATGCGGTGCGCCTGCACCGCCTCGACGCGTTCGGCGCCGATGAAGGCTTCCGGTGCGGCGAGCCAGACGAACTCCACCCCCTCTTCCTCGGCGTGCTGCACCTCGCGCATCGAGCCCGGCATGTTGGCGCGGTCGCGCCGGTAGAGACAGCGCACGCTCTTGGCGCCCTGGCGGATGGCGGTGCGCACGCAGTCCATGGCGGTATCGCCGCCACCGATCACCACCACATGTTTGTCGCGGGCATTGAGCTCGCCGGAATCGAAAGCCGGCACCACATCGCCCAAGCCCTTGCGGTTGGAGGCGGTGAGATAGTCGAGGGCCTTGACCACACCCTTAAGCTGCGCGCCGGGAACGTCGACATCGCGCGCCCGGTAAACGCCGGTGGCGATCAGCACCGCGGCATGGCGCCGTCTGAGTTCGGTAAGGGAGAGGTCGCGGCCGACCTCGACGCCGAGGTGGAAGCGAATGCCGCTATCCTCGAGATGGCGGACGCGCCGCTGCACCACCGCCTTGTCGAGCTTAAAGCCCGGGATTCCGTAGATGAGCAGCCCGCCCACCCGATCGTAGCGGTCGTAGACCGCGACCTGATAGCCTTCTTTCCGCAACTGCTCGGCGGCTGCGAGACCGGCTGGCCCCGCGCCAACGATCCCGACCGACAGCCGCCGCTCGCGCAGCGGCCGTACCGGCTTTACCCAGCCGCGCGCGAAGGCGGTATCGACGATAAAGCGCTCGACCGCACCGATGGTGACCGAACGGAAGCCCTTCTCGAGCACGCAGTTGCCCTCGCACAAGCGGTCTTGGGGGCAGATGCGGCCGCAAATTTCGGGCATGTTGTTGGTCGAGGAGGCGATCTCGTAGGCCTCTTCGAGGCGGCCCTCGGCGGTGAGCAGGAGCCAGTCGGGGATGTTGTTGTGCAGCGGGCAGTGCACCTGACAAAAGGGGATGCCGCACTGCTCGCAGCGCGCCGCCTGCTCGCGCGCCTGTTCGGGCGCGAAGGAGGCGAAGATCTCGGCGAAGTCGTGGATGCGCTCGCCCACTGCCCGTTTGTCGGGCTGGCGCTGCTCGACCGAGACGAACTGCATCATCTTGACGGGCATGGGATCCCCAAGCGGACGCGAGCGGCTGAACGCGCAGAGCGCGCTTGTCGCCCGCGCTTACCCGCTCGGGCACGGCTTGTAAACGGCCGATCGCGAAATCAGTCTCGTTTCGAGACCTCTTTTTCGCATCCCTGCACCGCGGCCGCCGCAACTCCCGCTCTCGCCGCCGCGGGCCCGAGGGGCTCAGTCCCCAAACGAGACCATCACGCGACCGGCATGGTCGGCATCCAGCGCGCGTAGATGCGCAGATACCCGGGCACCACCGCCTCCAACGGCGTCGGCGCGATCCCGAGCGCCTCGAGCCCCGGCATCCCCGGCGTCACCACATTGTCGCGCTCGAGCAGGCTCACCTGGTCGTGGGTAAGGGGCGGAGTGGGCAAGAGCTCCAAGACGCGGGCGAGCAAGCGGGCGATCGCGAACGGCAACGGCACCAACAGCCGGCGCCTTCCCGTCACCTTCAAGGTATAAGCCAGTAATTCTTTGAAAGTGTAGACCTTGGGTCCGCCGAGCTCGAAGATGTTGCCGTCGAGTTCCGGGCGCTCGAGCGCCGCCACCGCCGCATCCGCCACATCGCCCACATAGACGGGCTGGAAGCGGGTCGCACCGCCACCCACGAGCGGCAGCGCCGGGGCGATCCGCGCCATCGCCGCGAAGCGGTTGAAGAAGCTGTCCTCCGGTCCGAACACGATGCTCGGCCGCAAGATCACGGCGCGCGGGAAGTTCGCCCGCACCGCCGCCTCGCCCGCCGCTTTGCTCTGGGCATAGAGGCTCGGCGAGGCGGGATCGGCGCCGATCGCCGAGACGTGCACCATGCGGGCGACACCGAGCTCCGCCGCCGCGCGCGCGATCGTCTCGGGCAACTTGGCGTGCACCCGCATGAAATCGCCCGCCCGCCGCTCGAAGAGGATGCCCACGAGGTTGACCACCGCCCACGCCCCCTCGAGAAGGCGCCGGATGGTGGCCTCGTCGTCGGCGAAGCGGGCGAGCACGATCTGGCCCACATCGCCCATCGGCAACAGGTGGACGGCGGCTTCGGGCAAGCGCGTCGGCACCCGGATCACCGCCCCGCGCGCCGCCAGCCGGCGGACGAGATGGCGACCGATGAACCCGGCGCCGCCGAAGACGGTGACGACCTTGTCACGCATCGCAACGCATCCGATCTTAAGTCCGTCCGCTTAGGCGCGCAGAGCCGCTCAGTTCCGATTGACGGTCGGGCGCCGCGCGCCTAACGAGTACCGCCTGGAGCCCAGGTGGCGGAATTGGTAGACGCACTAGCTTCAGGTGCTAGCGCCCGCAAGGGCGTGGAGGTTCGAGTCCTCTCCTGGGCACCACACCCGCCGCTGGCGCGCGCAGTGCGCGAGCGCACGGTCGGGCGAACGGAAGGCGGTCGTGAAGCTTCTCCTCCATCGCGGCGATCTGCCACACGATGTCGAGTTCGGACCGGTAGTCGCGATCGACACCGAGACCACGGGCCTCGATCTCAACCGCGATCGGCTCTGTCTTGTGCAGTTGAGCGATGGCTCGAGTACGGTCCATCTCGTCAAGATTGAGCGCGGCCAGCGCGCCGCGCCCCGTCTTGCCGCGCTCTTGAGCGATCCGAGCCGGCTCAAGCTCTTCCACTACGCCCGGTTCGACCTCGCCATGCTGCGCCGGCAGCTCGGCATCCTCTGCCAGCCGGTCTGGTGCACCAAGATCGCAAGCAAGCTCGCCCGCACCTACAGCGACCGCCACGGCCTTAAGGATCTCTGCCGCGAACTGTTGGGCGTCGAGCTCTCGAAGAACGAGCAGAGTTCGGATTGGGGAGCTGAGGAGCTCTCGGAAGCCCAATTGCGCTATGCGGCGAGCGACGTGCTCTATTTGCACGCCCTCAAAGAGCGGCTCGAAGCCATGCTCGAGCGCGAAGAGCGCCGCGCCCTGGCCGAGGCCTGCATGGCCTTTTTGCCTACCCGCGTCGCGCTCGATCTCGCCGGCTTTGCCGATCTCGATCCCTTCACCCACTGACCGCGGGTCGCGTTGACGACCTCGGGCCGCCTTCCCATACTCCGCCGCGATCTAAAATCAGCGGTCGTCACGGGGGATCTTGGAAGGGAACGCGTCCTTGCGTGGGAACAGCTCGCCCGCCGAGCGCTCTGCCCACCCTGCCAACGCTGCCGTTCACCCGCAGCCCGCGGCATCGCGCGCGATCGCGGCCGCCCAACGCGCGATCCGCGCCGAGCGCGAGGGCTTGGCTGCGCTCGAGCGGGCGATCGACGAGCGCTTCGCACAGGCAGTCGAACTGTTGGCGGCGGTTGAAGGACGGATCGTCGTCACCGGGATGGGCAAGAGCGGGCACATCGCCCGCAAGATCGCCGCCACCTTGGCCTCCACCGGCACCCCGGCGCTCTTCGTCCACCCGGCCGAAGCGAGCCACGGCGATCTCGGCATGATCACCGCCAAAGATGCCGTGCTCGCACTCTCCAACTCCGGCGAGACGAGCGAGCTGCGCGATCTGACGCTTTACACCCGCAGGTTTCGCATTCCGCTGATCGCGATCGTCGGACGGGTGCCGAGCACGCTCGCCGATGCGGCCGATCTCGCGCTCGTCTTGCCGCCGGTGGCGGAAGCCTGCCCCATGGGTCTCGCCCCCACCACCTCGACCACCTGCATGCTCGCCTTGGGCGATGCGCTCGCGATCGCGCTGCTCGATCGCTCCGGCTTTACCGCCCGCGAGTTCGCCGTCCTCCACCCGGGCGGCAAGCTCGGCGCCCAATTGTTGCGCGTCGAGCAGATCATGCGCCGCGGCGACCAGATTCCGCTCGTGCGCGAAGATGCCAGCATGCGCGAGACGGTGCTCGAGATGACGCGCGGCTGCATGGGCTGCGTGGGCGTGGTCGACGCGGCGGGGCGCTTGGTCGGGATCATCACCGATGGCGACCTCAGGCGCCATCTCGCCGACGATCTCCTCGCGCAGCGAGCCCAAGACGTCATGACCCGTCATCCCAAGACGATCGACAAGCGCGCGCTCGCGGTCGAAGCGGTAGCGCTCATGAACGACCCGGCGCAACCGATCACCCAATTGTTCATCGTCGAGGAGGGCCGTCCCGTGGGCGCGCTGCATTTGCACGACTGCCTGAGGGCGGGTGTTGTCTAGAACGAACTTTCGCCTGGTTTGCGGGCTCGCGGCGGTTGCCGTTGCCCTCTTCGCCGCGAAGACAGCGGCCCAGGTCGGCCTCGGCGGTAAAGACAGCCGAGCGCCCATCGAGATCGTCGCCGACAGCCTCACCGTCCGCCAAAACGAGCGCATCGCGATCTTCAGCGGCAATGTCGATGCCACCCAAGGCGATCGCTCGCTGCGCGCCGATGAGCTCACCGTCTATTACGGCGAGGAGGCGGGCGGGCAGTCCATCCGCAAGATCGAGGCGGTCGGCCGAGTGGTGGTGGCCGAACCGGGCCAGGTCGCGCGCGGCGACCGCGGCCTCTACGATCCGGTTGCTGGCAAAGTCACACTCGAGGGTAACGTCATTTTAACCAGGGGTGAGAATGTTGTGCGTGGCGGCCGGCTCGAGCTCGATCTTGCCACCGGGATCGCCGTGGTCAGAGCGGCACGAGCGGGCGGACCTCCGGACGAGCGGGTACGCGCCCTCTTCGTCCCCGAACAGCGGCGTGGCGGGTCGGGCGAGGGCGGGCGCGCGCCCACGCGCTGAGCCGGGAAAACGGCCGCCGATCCCTGGGGCGGCAGAAAAGGAGCGGGCGAACAGTGGCGGCGGTCGTCGCGCAACGGGTCGATCGAGTTGAGGATCGGGAGGCGGATCGCCCGCCAAGAGCGCGCACCGCTCCATCACACGCGCTCAGCTGCGCCGAGATCTCGAAGAGCTATGGCGGCCGCCTCGTGGTCGATCGGGTGAGCCTGTTCGTGGCCCCGGGCGAGGCGGTGGGCCTTTTGGGTCCCAACGGGGCGGGAAAGACGACCTGTTTTTACATCCTAAGCGGCCTTGTGGCCCCCGACAGTGGGCGCGTGCTCCTCAATGGGGTGGATGTCACCGACCTTCCCATCTACCGTCGCGCCCAGCTCGGCATCGGCTATCTGCCGCAAGAGTCCTCGATCTTCCGCGGTCTGTCGGTGGAGGACAATCTCCTCGCCGTGCTCGAGTTGCACGAACCCGACAAGAAGCGCCGTCGCGCCCGTTTAGAACGGCTGCTCGTCGAATTCGGTCTTGCGCATGTGCGCCGCTCGTCGGCACTCGCGCTCTCCGGGGGCGAGCGGCGGCGTACCGAGATCGCGCGCGCGCTCGCCGCCGATCCGCGCTACATGTTGCTCGACGAACCCTTGGCCGGGATCGATCCCATCAACGTGGGCGAGATCCGTGACCTTGTCGCGCACCTCAAAGAGCGCGGGATCGGCGTGCTGATCACCGACCACAATGTGCGGGATACGCTTTCGATCGTCGACCGCGCCTATATTCTGCACGAGGGCAAGGTCTTGCGCGAAGGAACTCCGGCCGAGATCGTCGCCGACCCCTTGGTGCGGCGCGTCTATCTCGGGGACCGGTTCACCCTGTAGGGCCCTTGCGCCATGTCGATCGCCGGCCTCCGTCTCGAGCTCAAGCAGAGCCAAGGGCTCGTGTTGACCCCCCAGCTGCAGCAGGCGCTGCGCCTTCTGCAGCTCAACAATCTCGAGCTTTGCGAGCTCATCGCGCGCGAGCTGGTCGAAAATCCGTTCCTTGTACGCGCCGACGAGCAAATGATTCCAGCATCGGCGCGCCGCGAGCGCGAAGCTGAGCTCTCGGGTCAGCTTCCGCCCGCCTTCGCCGCTTCGGACGAGGACGGGTGGAGCCCGCCGCCGGCGACACCGGCTGCCGACTGCCGCCTGCGGGTCGCGCGCACCAACCCCGCCGAGGACGACGACCGCCTCTTGCGCGAGGCCAATCTCACCCGCCCGCCCACGCTCGCCGAGCATCTGCGCGCCCAGCTCGTGCGCTTGCCGTTGCCCGCCCCGGTGGCGGCCATCGCCCGCACGCTCTGCGACTGGCTCGATGCCGATGGCTATTTGCGCGAAGACGACGCGGAGCTCGCATCTGCGCTCGCTGCGCGTCCCGATGATGTGGCGGCGGCGCGCGCTGCGATTCTGGCCTGTGAGCCCACGGGCTGCGGTGCGCGCGATCTGCGCCAATGTCTTGCCGCCCAGCTCAAAGAGCGCAACCGGCTGGATCCGGCGATGGCGATCTTGCTCGACCATCTACCGCTTGTAGCGCGCGCCGACTTCGCTGCCCTACAGCGGGTCTGTCGGGTCGGGCTCGAGGACATCAAGGAGATGATCGCCGAGATCAAGGCGCTCGATCCGCGCCCCGGTCTCTCTTTCGCTCCCTCCGAGCCGATCACCGTGGTTCCCGATCTTTTGGTCCATCGCTCCGGCGACAGCTGGCGCATCGCGCTCAACCGAGCGACGCTGCCGAAAGTCCTCGTCGATCGCGACTATTACGTCGAGCTCAATCGGCGATCGCGGCTGCGCAGCGAGAAGGAATTCTTAAGCGAGCGCTATCAGGCGGCGAGCTGGCTCGTGAAAGCCCTCGACCAACGCGCCCGCACCCTCCTTAAGGTGGCGCGCGCCGTGTTCATCCGCCAGCGCGGCTTCCTCGAGCAAGGTCCAAGCGGCCTTAAGCCGCTCGTGTTGCGCGAGATCGCGGAAGCCACGGGATTGCACGAGAGCACGGTGAGCCGGGCTACGGCCGACAAATATGTCGCGACCCCGCGCGGGACGCTGCCCTTGCGCTATTTCTTCACTACCGCCCTTGCCGATTCGGCGGGCGGAGAGGGCCACAGCGCGGAGGCGATCCGCCAGGAGATCCGCCGCATGATCGACAACGAACCGGCCGATGCCGTGCTCTCCGACGACCAAATCGTGGCCTTGTTGCGCGCCCGCGGCGTCGTCATTGCCCGCCGCACGGTCGCGAAATACCGCGAATCGCTCGGCATCCCCTCCTCGGTTGAGCGCCGACGGGCGAAGGCTTTGATCTCGTGAGCGGCGGTCGTTGTCGCATTCGCCCCGCTTGCCCGAACAGGACAAGAGGGGAGGTTCGTCGGTGACCGATCTCGCCTCCCTGCTCACTCCCGAGCGCATTCTTTTGGGCTTGCGCGCAACCAGCAAACGCCAGGTCCTCCAGAGCCTGGCGCAAGCGGCGGCACGGGTGACCGGTGTTGATACCAGCGTCATCTTAGATGCGCTCGTCCAGCGCGAGCGGCTCGGCACCACCGGCCTTGGCGGTGGGATTGCCATCCCGCACGCCCGCATCGCCGATCTCGCCGCACCCACCGCCTTCTTTGCCCGTCTGGCCAAACCCGTCGACTTCGAGGCGATCGACGATCAGCCGGTCGACCTCGTCTTCCTCCTCCTCGTTCCGGAAGGCGCCGGTGCCGATCACCTCAAGGTGCTCGCGCGCATCGCGCGGCTGTTGCGTGATCCCGATCTTTTGGCCGAGCTGCGGCGAAGCGAGGATCGCGCGCGCATCTTCGCGCTCTTGTGCGGGAAGGCGGAGCCCGGGCGATGAGCGCACCGTCCGCGCAAGCAACCGTGCAGGCCGTGTGCGTGCGCTGGTTCGGCCGCGGGTTACTCTTGCGCGGCACTCCCGGCAGTGGGAAATCCGATCTCGCGCTGCGCTTGATCGAAGCGGGAGCCGATCTCGTCGCGGACGATCTTTTGCGCCTCGAGCGACGCGGGGCGCAGCTCGTTGCCCGCCCGGTCGCGCTTGAAGGGGCGATCGAAGCGCGTGGCCAGGGGCTCTTCCGCTTGCCGGCTTTGCCCGAGCAGGTGCTCGATCTCGTGATCGAATGTCTCGAGCGGCCGGGCCCCCGGCTGCCGGAGCCACAACGCGCCGAGTTCTTGGGCGTCGCGTTGCCGCAGATCGCCCTTTTGGCCCGCGATCCCTCGGCGGTGGCGCGCATCCGCCTCGTCCTCTTCGCTCGTCCGCTGGGTCTTGGGCCATGAGCCGCATCGTCATCGTGACCGGCATGTCCGGCGCCGGCCGCAGCTCCTGCCTCAAGATCCTCGAAGATGCCGGCTTTGAGGCGGTCGACAATCTTCCCTTCCAGCTCCTTACGCGCCTTTTGCGCCCCAACGAAGAACCCGAGCGGCCGCTTGCGGTCGGCATCGACAGCCGCACCCGCGGCCTTGTGCCGAGCGAGCTCGTGCGCGAGGTGGCGCGCTTTCGCGCCGAGGCGACGACCCCGCTCACCCTCGTCTTCTTCGAGTGCGACGACGAAGTGTTGCAGCGGCGCTATACCGAGAGCCGCAGGCGCCATCCGCTCGCCGGCGATCGCCCGGTTACGGACGGGATCGCGCGCGAGCGGATCTTCATGGCACCCATCAAGGCGGCGGCGGATCTGGTCATCGATACGAGCCAGATGAGCCTCGCGGAGCTCAGAAGGCGAGTGCTCGCCGAGTTCGGAAGCGAGGGTGGAGCGGGTCTTACGCTCACCCTCGTCTCCTTCGCCTTCCGCTACGGCCTGCCGCGCGAGGCCGATATCGTCTTCGATGCTCGTTTCCTCGCCAATCCGCACTATGTCGACGCGTTACGGCCCCTAAGCGGGCTCGATCCGGAGGTCCGAAGCTTTATTGCCGAGGACCCCGCCTGGGCTGAGGTGCTCGAGCGCTTGGAGGCTCTGCTCGTGCCGCTCCTGCCGCGCTACCGCGCCGAGGGGAAGACCTATCTGACCATCGCCATCGGCTGCACCGGCGGCAAACACCGCTCGGTCGCACTCGTCGAAGAGCTCGCGCGGCGGCTGCGCGATCGAGGCTGGGAACCGGCGGTCGTGCACCGCGATCTCGCGCGCGAAGTGTGGACGACCAAGGAAGGCGGACGATGATCGGCATCGTGCTCGTCACCCACGGGCGGCTCGCGGTCGAGTTTCTGGCCGCGCTCGAACATGTGGTCGGACCGCAGCCACAGACCCGCGCCATCTGCATCGACGTCGACGACGATATCGAGCGGCGCCGGGCCGAGATCCTGCAGGCGGTGCGCGAGGTCGATACGGGCGAGGGTGTGGTTATTCTCACCGACATGTTCGGCGGCACACCGTCCAACCTCGCGCTTTCCACCCTCGACCGGCCGGGGGTCGAAGTGGTAGCCGGGGTCAATCTGCCGATGCTCGTCAAGCTCGCGAGCGTGCGCGCGAGCTTGCCTCTTTCCGCTGCCGTCGCCGCGGCGCAAGAAGCCGGGCGCAAGTACATCAACGTCGCCAGCCGCCTGCTCGTGGTCGAGCGGAGCTAATCGAATGAGCGAGGCGCGCGCTCTCCGCTGCGAGGTGGTGATCGTCAACCGTCTGGGCCTGCACGCGCGGGCGGCTGCCCGCTTCGTCAAGCTCGCGGAGCGCTTTCAGGCGGAGATCCGCGTCTTTAAAGACGACCTCGAAGTGGCGGGGACCTCCATTCTCGGCCTCATGATGTTGACCGCCGGCACCGGATCCGTCCTCACCCTTGAAGCGCGCGGGCCGGAAGCGGAAGAAGCGCTGCGCGCCCTGGCCGAGCTCGTCGCCCGCGGCTTTGAGGAGGAGTGAGGCGGGCAGCGGTGCCTTGCCGAATGCGCGCTGCGTGGTCTAAGCCGGCGCTGCGCCCTAAGGCGTCGGCAGAGCGCGCCACCACCCACACCCCATCCCCAAGGTTCGAGCGCGGATGAGAACGCGATGACCCTCGCCCAAGACTTCCACGTCGCCGATCTCGGCCTCGCCGAGTGGGGCCGCAAGGAGATCGCCATCGCCGAAAGCGAAATGCCCGGCCTTATGGCGATCCGCGAAGAGTACGGGCCGCAAAAGCCGCTCGCTGGAGCGCGCATCGCGGGCTGTCTGCACATGACCATCCAGACCGCGGTGCTCATCGAGACGCTTTTGCATCTGGGCGCTCAGGTCCGCTGGGCCTCCTGCAACATCTTCTCGACCCAAGACCATGCGGCGGCGGCGATGGCCGCCCGCGGCGTGCCGGTGTTCGCCAAAAAAGGCGAGACGCTGGAAGAATATTGGGAATTCGTACACAAGATCTTCGAGTGGCCGGATGGCGAGCCGCCCAACCTCATCCTCGACGACGGCGGCGATGCCACCTTGCTCGTCATTTTGGGCTCGCGCGCCGAGCGCGATCCAAGCGTGCTCGCCAACCCGCGCAACGAGGAACAAGAGATCCTCTTCGCCGCCATCCGCCGGCGCCTCGAGACCCGGCCGGGGTGGTACAGCCGCATCCGCGAGTCCATCCGCGGGGTGAGCGAAGAGACGACCACCGGCGTGCACCGGCTCTACGAGCTGCAGCGCAAGGGCGAGCTGCCGTTCCCGGCCATCAACGTCAACGATTCGGTCACCAAGTCCAAGTTCGACAATCTCTACGGCTGCCGCGAGAGCCTGATCGACGGCATCCGCCGCGCCACCGACGTCATGATCGCCGGCAAAGTGGCGGTCGTGTGCGGCTTCGGTGACGTCGGCAAGGGCTCGGCTGCGAGCCTGCGCAGTGCCGGGGCCCGAGTGATCGTCACCGAGATCGACCCCATCTGCGCCCTCCAAGCCGCGATGGAAGGCTATGAGGTGACGACGATGGAGGAGGCAGCGCCGCGCGGTGACATCTTCGTTACCGCCACCGGCAACATCGACGTCATCACCCTCGAACATATGCGGATGATGAAAGACCGCGCCATCGTCTGCAACATCGGTCATTTCGACGCCGAGATCCAGGTCTCCGCTCTGCGCAACTTCCGCTGGCACAGGATCAAGCCACAAGTCGACGAGATCGAGTTCCCAGACGGCAAGCGCATCATTCTTCTTGCCGAAGGTCGACTCGTCAATTTGGGCTGTGCCACCGGTCATCCGAGCTTCGTCATGTCGGCTTCGTTTTCCAACCAGGTGCTCGCCCAGATCGAGCTGTGGAAGCACCACGACCGCTACGAGAACAAGGTCTATACCCTGCCCAAAAAGCTGGACGAGAAAGTGGCAGCTCTGCACCTGCCCAAGCTCGGCGTCAAGCTCACCAAACTCACCCCCGAGCAGGCGGCGTATATCGGTGTCCCGATCGACGGCCCCTTCAAGCCCGACCACTACCGCTACTGAAGCGACGAACGGCCGGCTCCGTCTCTTCTTGCCGGATCTCGGCGCGACGCGCGAACTGGCCGCCCGCTTGGCCGCGCTGTTGCGCGCGGGCGATCTCGTCGCCCTTGAAGGGGAGCTGGGGTCGGGAAAGACCGAATTCGCCCGCGCGGTGATCAGCGCGCGCGCGGGGATGCCCTTGGAGGTGCCGAGCCCGAGCTTCACGCTCGTCCAACGCTACGAGCTCGCCGGGCTCGTCATCACCCATGCCGATCTCTACCGCCTCGCCGATCCCGGCGAAGTGGACGAGCTCGGCCTCGATGAAGCGCTCGGCGAAGGGGCGCTCATGGTCGAATGGCCCGAGCGGGCGGGCGATCGCTTACCCGCCGACCGCTTGACCGTGCGCCTGCGCGAGCCGCCCGCCGGCCCGCCCGGTGCCCGCATCGTCGAGCTCGAAGCCGGACCCAGCTGGCGCGCGCGGCTTCAAGCGCTTGCCGGATGAGCGCGAACGAAGGTGCGGTCGCGGCCTTTCTTGCCCAAACCGGCTGGCAGGGCGCCGAACTGCACCCGATCGCCGGCGATGCCTCGACTCGGCGCTATTTTCGCCTCCTCCATCCGCGCCGCGGCCGCGCCGTGCTCGTCGATTCCGCCACCCAGCCGGTCGAACCCTGGCTGTTGGTGCGCGAGAAGCTCGCAGCGAGCGGCATTCGCGTCCCCGCGCTGTTCGCCGCCGACCCGCTAGCGCGGCTGCTCCTGCTCGAGGACGTGGGCGATCGTCATCTGGATGAGGCGATCGAGAACCGCGACGACGAGCGACGGCTTTATGGACGAGCGGCCGAGCTTTTGTGCGCGCTGCGCAGCGTGCCGACCTGCGGCCTGCCGCCGCTCGATCCGCCGACCCTGTGCGCCCAGCTCGAGCTCTTCCTCGATGAAGTCGCCGGCGCGCTTTGTGAAACCGCCAAAGAGGAGTTCCGCGCCATCTGGCGCGCGCTCTTGCCGCCCGCCTGTGCCGGGCCACAACGGTTCGTCCATCGCGACCTGCACGCCCGCAACCTCATGGTACTCGATGACGACAAGCTTGTGGTCATCGACTTCCAGGATGCCTTCGAGGGCCCGCTTCTCTATGATCTCGTTTCGCTCGTGCAGGATGTTCGACGCGATCTGGACCCTATGGTCGCAGAGGAACTTGTTGCGCGCGTGCTCGCCGCCCATCCCCGTGTGCCGCCCGAGCAGGCCGAGCTGCAGATGGCGGTGCTCGGAGCGCAGCGCGCACTTCGGATCTTAGGCGTGTTCACCCGCCTTGCCGGTCCCGGCGGCAAACCCGCCTACCGGCGCTTCTTGCCGCGCGTGCGGGCGCGGCTCGCGCGCAATCTCACCCATCCCGCCCTGGCGCCGCTCGCTCGCTGGTGGAACGCGCACGCAAAAGCGATCGCCTTTTTGGAGTGAGTCGCAGTGGGCACGGTCCTCACCATCCCTCCGCACCGCCCCTTTCTCGACAGCCTCGCCCGCTTTCTCCTCGAACAGAACGAGGAGCGGCTCGTCGACACGCTCTTGGTGCTGCCGAGCCGACGCGCCTGTCTTGCCGCGCGCGAAGCGTTTTTGCGCGCAAGCGACGGCCGCACGCTGCTCTTGCCGCGCCTTGTACCAGTGGGCGAACCGGACGAAGCCGAGCTCCTCCTCGATCCCGAAATCGAGTTCGCGCTCCCGCCGCCGCTTCCGCCTCTGCGCCGGCGCCTGCTCTTGACACGCCTCCTCATCGCTCGCGGCGATCTCACCCTCGAACAGGCGGTCCGCCTGGCTGGCGAGCTCGAGAGCTTCCTGGATGAACTGCAGACCGAGGAGGTGGCGCTCGACGGTCTCGATCGCCTCGTCCCCGAAGAACTCGCCGAGCACTGGCAGGAGGTGCTGCGCTTTCTTTCCATCCTGCGCGCGCACTGGCCGCAGGTGCTGGCTGAAGAGCGCGCCATCGAACCGGCCGAGCGCCGCCGGCGCTTGCTCGATGCGCTCGCCGCGCGCTGGCAGAAGAAGCCTCCCCAAGGACCCGTGGTCGCAGCCGGGATCACCGGCACCATCCCCGCGGTTGCGCGCCTTCTGGCGGTGATCGCCGAGCTGCCTCGGGGTTTGGTCGTGCTGCCCGGCCTCGATGGCGCGCTCTCGCCAATGGAGCGCGCGGCGCTGCGTCCCGTTCACCCGCAATGGGCGCTCTACCGCTTGCTCGAGCGGCTCGGAATCGCACCGGAAGAGGTGCGCGAGCTGCCCGACCCTGCGGGCGAGCCCGCGGTCGACCGCGCCCCTTTGTGGCGGCGGGTGATGCGCCCTGCCGGGGCGGAAGCCGTCAATGCGGATGAGCCGCCCTTGCCCGCCACCAGCCTCTCCCGCCTCGAGCTCGTCCAAGCGCGCGATCAATCCGAAGAAGCGCTCGCCATCGCTCTGCGCTTGCGCGAAGCGCTCGAAACACCGGGCAAGCGCGCGGTGCTTGTGACCGCCGACCGCTTCCTCGCCCGTCGCGTGGCGGCCGAGCTCGCGCGCTGGGGCCTGGCGATCGACGACAGCGCGGGTGTGCCGCTCGACCAGACCCCGCCCGGGACCTTCTTTTTGCTCACCGCCCGCGTTCTGGTCGAAGACGCCCCGCCGGTGCCGCTTCTTGCCGCGCTCAAGCATCCACTCGCGCAAGGTGGGGTGGGCCAACGCGACTTCCGCCGCTATGTGCGGGCGCTCGAGCGCGCGCTCTTGCGCGGTCCGCGGGTGGCCGGAGGCCTCGATGGCCTTCTCGACGAGCTGCGCGCCAGGCCGGCCGATCCCGAGGTCTGGCACGCGCCGGTTCCCCAAGCGGAGCTCCTCAGCTGGCTCGAAGCGCTGTGCGCTGCCGCGCGATCTGCTCGCGCGCTCGCCGCCCGTCCCTCGGTCGAACCGATCGCACTGCTGGATGCACATCTCGCCTTCGCCGAGTGGCTCGCGCGCGATCCACAGGGCGGGCCGGGGCTGTTGTGGGCGCGCGAGGCGGGGGAAGCGCTTTTCGCCTTTTTGGCCGAGCTGCGCGATGCCCTGCCGGTCTTGAAGACGATCGTGCCGGCTGCCTGGCCGGCCTTCCTCGCCGTTCTCATGGCCGGGCGGTCGGTGCGCCGCCGCGTTCCCGCCCATCCGCGCCTTGCCATCCTCGGGCGCTTCGAGAGCCGCTTGGTCTCGGCCGATCTCGTGTGCGTCGGCGGGCTCGTGGAGGGCAGCTGGCCGGAAGCGGCGGAGAGCGGTCCCTGGCTCGACCGCCGCATGCGCGCCGCGCTCAAACTACCTCCGGTCGAACAGGCGATCGGCTTTGCCGCCCATGATTTCGTGCAGGCCGCGAGCGCGCCCGAGGTCGTGCTCTCCTGGTCGGAGAAGGACGAGCTCGGCCAGCCGCGCGCGCCCTCGCGCTGGCTCGTCCGCTTGCAAGCGGTGCTCGCCCGCGCCCGGGCGCAGGAGTCCGTCCGCCCCTCGCGCGAGCGCGCCTCCTGGCCGCGCCGGCTGGATGAGCCGCAGGGCAGCTGGCCTCGCCCCTGTGCCCGTCCGCGTCCCTGCCCGCCCGAGGCTTTGCGTCCGCGCACGCTTTGGGTGAGCGATGTGCGCGATCTGATGCACGATCCCTACCGCTTCTACGCCTGCACGATCTTGGCCCTCAAGCCGCTCGAGCCCATCGATGCCGCAGCCGACGGCACCTTTCGCGGCAAGCTCTTGCACGAGATTTTGGCACTGTGGTGCCGTAAATACCCCGACCGGCTGCCCGAAGACGTGTCCAAGGCGTTGCACACGCTCGCTAAGCAAGAGTTCCAACAGATCGCGCATCACCCGCAGGTCTTTGCGCTCTGGTGGCCGCGCTTCGTCGAGCTCGCCCAGGCCTTTAACCGCTGGGAAGAGCAACGCCGCGCCACAACCAAGCGCATTTGGGCGGAACTTGTGGGCGCAACGACGCTCAAAGGACGCAACGGCTCGTTCACGATCCGTGCCCGCGCCGACCGCATCGAGCTCGGCCACGACGGTGCGCTTCGGATCATCGACTACAAGAGCGGCCGGCTGCCGCAGCGCAAAGAGGTCGTCTTGGGCCGCGAGCCTCAGCTCGCTCTTGAAACCTTGATCGCCCTTGAGGGCGGGTTTGCCGACGTTCCCCGGGGCGAGGTGGTGGAAGCCCTGCTTTTGTCCTTGACCCCGCGCGACGGTGCGGCACCGGAGGAGCTGCGCTTTGCGGCCGACGGCAGCGGCAATCCGCGCGTGCGCGACCGCCGCACCCCAAAAGAGCTCGCGCAAGAGGCGCGCGACGGCCTCATCCGTCTTCTCGAGCATTTCGCGCGCGCCGATACGCCCTTCGCCCCGATCCCGCGGCCGGAGCCGGCGCGGCGCGATGATCCCTTCGATCACCTCGCCCGCACCGCCGAATGGTGGAGTGCCGAGGCGGCGGAGACGAACCCGTGATGCTGGCGCCCACCCCCGAACAGCGAGAAGCCGCGGACCCCCGCTGTTCGGTGTGGGTCACCGCCAATGCCGGCACCGGCAAGACGCGGGTACTCACCGACCGCTTCCTGCGCCTGTTGCTGGCCGACGCCAACCCGGAAGGCATCCTCGCCATCACCTTCACCAAGGCGGCGGCAGCCGAGATGATCCGCCGCATCGAGGAGCGGTTGACGCTGTGGGCGACCGCCTCGGAGCAAGCCTTGGCAGCCGATCTCACGATGCTGCTCGGGCGGGAACCGCAAGAGGACGAACGCAACCGCGCCCGGGGCCTGCTCGCGACCGTGCTCGATCTGCCGCGCGGGCTTGCGATCGCCACCATCCACTCCTTCTGCCAGACGCTGTTGCGCCGTTTCCCGCTCGAAGCGGGCGTAGCCCCCCACTTCGAAGCGATCGACGAGCGCGATGCGGCCGAGCTGCGCCGCGAGGCCACCGCCGCCGTGCTAACGGAAGCGTCCAACGATACGGGGCCGCTCGGGCAAGCGGTGAGCAAGCTCGCGATCTGGCTCGCCGACGGCTCGATCGAGCAGTTGATCGCGGAGCTGTTGGCAGCGCGCACGCGCCTTGTGCGGGCGCGCGAGGAAGCGGGCGGGTTCGAACCCCTCCTTCAGGCGATCGCCCGCGCCCTGCGCGCCGACCCCGAGCTCCATCCGCATGCCCACATCAAGAAGGCCTGTGCTGCGGGCGAGTTCGACGCCGATCGCCTTGCCCGCGCCGCGGAGGTCATGCGCGATGGTGGCATCCGAGACCGGGAGCGGGCGGCGCGGATCGCTGCCTGGCTCAACGCCGCGCCAAGCGACCGCGAGTGGCTGTTCGAAGACTATCGGCGCGCCTTCTTCAACCAAGACGGCAAACCCCTCGAGCAGCAGTCGCTCATGTCGAAGGCGCTCTCCGGGCATCACGACGAGCTCTTTCGTGCCCTGATCAACGAGCAGGCTCGCCTCGCAGAGGTCTTGGACAACACGCGCCGACAGATGATCTATGCCAAGACCGAAGCGATGTTGCGCTTGGGCTACGCGGTGATCGACCGCTACGAAAAACTCAAGCAGCATAGAGCAGCTTTGGATTTCGATGATCTGATCGTCTACAGCAGGAAACTCTTGTGCGATCCGAGTCGGCGCGCGTGGGTGCTGTATCGGCTCGATGCCCGCATCGACCATGTGCTGGTCGACGAGGCACAGGATACGAGCCCGGATCAGTGGGCGATCATCGAGGCACTCACAGAAGAGTTCCTCGCCGGAGAGGGTGCGCGCCCCCTCAACCGCACCCTCTTCGTGGTGGGCGACGAGAAACAATCGATCTACCGCTTCCAAGGCGCTGATCTTGCGAATTTCCGTGCCGTGCGCGACCGCATGTGTGCGCGCGCAGGCTCGAACCGTGAGCGCTTTAAGCGCTGCCCGCTCACCCGCTCCTTCCGCTCGGTGCCGGCGATCCTCACCCTCGTCGATGCGGTTTTCGCGCACGACGAGATGCGCCGAGGCGTCGCCGATGAACCGATCGTCCATCGAAGCGAGCGCATGGGCGAGCGCGGGATCGTCGAGCTGTGGCCGCTTGCCGTGCCCAGCAAGGACGCAGAGCCGGACAAGCCCTGGCCACTTCCCGATGCCCGGCGCAGTAGCGACGATCCCGAGCAGGCGGTCGCCGAGGCGATCGCTGACCGCATCGCGGGGTGGCTCGCGCGCAACGAGCGCCTGCCCGGCTCCGGTCGACCGATCCGGCCCTCGGATGTGCTCATCCTCGTGCGCAAGCGCGGCACCATCCAAGAGCGGCTCGTGCGCGCGCTGCGCCGGCGCCACGTGCCCGTAGCCGGGGTCGACCGCCTCAATCTCGAACGTCACCTCGCGGTGCAAGACCTGCTCGCCTTGGGCGACGTGCTCGTTTTGCCCGAAAACGACATGGCACTCGCCTGCCTTCTTAAGAGCCCGCTTTTAGGTCTTGAGGAGGAGCATCTCTTCGAACTCGCTCATGGACGCGAAAAGACCTCGCTTCTCGAGCGGCTGCGCGCCCGTGCGGAGAGCGACGCGCCGGAAGGTCCCTTCAAATCGGCCTATGCGCGGCTCGAGGAGTGGATCCGGCGCGCCGACTTCATGCCGCCTTTTGAGCTCTTCAATTGGATCCTCGGCGCCGATGGCGGGCGGATGCGCCTGCTCGCGCGGCTCGGGCCGGAAGCTGCCGATCCGATCGAGACCTTCTTGGGCCAGGCACTCGCCTACGAGCGCGGGCATCCCTCTTCTCTGCAGGGCTTTTTGTCCTGGTTCCGGCTGGGGGCCGACGAGCTCAAGCGCGATAGTGAGAAATCGGGCGATGTCGTGCGCGTGACGACCGTGCACGGAGCCAAAGGCCTTGAGGCTCCGATCGTGTTTTTGGCCGATGCCGGACCCTACCAGGGCCGCAACGACGGCCGCCTCATATGGGGCCGGGGGGATTCCGACGGACGGGGTCCCGAGCTTCCCTTCTGGCGGGCAGCAGACGGCGAACGCGAGCCCTTCACCGACCGCCTCGTCGAAGCTGAGCGCACCCTTGCGAAAGAAGAGGAGCGCCGCCTGCTCTATGTTGCGCTCACCCGCGCCGCCGAATGGCTCATCGTCACCGGCTGGCACAACCGCCGTACCGCCAAAGTGGCAGCCAAAGACGAGACCGGCGCATCGTCCGAGAGCGAGCCCTCATCCCAAAAGCACTCCGCTTCGACCGCACAAGTGTGCGATCATTCTTCGGCCGCCGACGACTGCTGGCACGGAATCCTCGCCCGCGCGCTCGAAAGCTTAGCCGGTCTCAAAGGCGAGGCCGAGTTTGAGAAGAAGACGGAGCACGAGCTCGGGCGCGCCTTTCCCGGCCCCATCCTGCGCTATGCCACCGGCCTCACGCGGCAGCGCGAAGAGGAGCCGGCTGAGCCCGCGCCGCGCCCCGAGCTTCCCGAATGGGCGCGCCGTCCTGCCCCACAAGAGCCCCGCCCGCCGCGCCCGCTCGCACCCTCGCGGGTTCTGCCCGAGCCGGAAGAAGCCCGCATCTCACCCGCGAGCGCCGAGGCGGCGCAGGCGCGCCGGATCGGCGCGCTCGTGCACCGTCTCTTCGAGCTCTTGCCGAGTCTGCCCGAAGCTCATCGACCGCAGGCGCTGGCCACCTTCTTCGACCGCTTCGCCCCCGATCTCGACGACCGCCTTCGGCAGGAGCTCGCCGCGCGCGTTTGCGGCCTCTTGGCGCGGCCCGACCTCGCCCCGCTCTTCGGCCCCTCGGCGCGGGCGGAAGTGGCGATCGTGGGGCTCGTCGATGGGATGCCGGTCTCCGGTCGGCTCGACCGCTTGCTCATAGGCGAGCAGGAGGTTCTTGCCCTCGACCTTAAGACCGATCACAAGCCGCCTGCGCGCGCAGAGGAGACGCCCCGGGGCTATCTGCGCCAAATGGCGCTCTATTATGCCCTCCTCGCGCAGCGCTTTTCCGACCGTCCGGTGCGGGTTGGGCTGTTGTGGACGGCAAGTGGCGCTCTGCACTGGCTGGACGGTGGGCTCCTCGAGCGTTATCGGCCCCGGCTTGACGGTGGCGTGGCGTGAACTTTAGCTTTTGGTAGGAGGCGGTTGTGGCCGCTCGGAACAGCGAGATGGAAACGGGCCCATGGCAGTGGTCCATGCGAGCGATACGAGCTTCGAGAAGGACGTGCTCAAGTCGGACCGTCCGGTCGTTGTCGATTTCTGGGCCGAATGGTGCGGTCCGTGCAAGATGATCGCACCTTATCTCGACGAGATCGCCGAGGAACTCGGCGACCGCGTGAAGATCGTCAAGGTCAACATCGACGAGAACCCGCTCACACCCACCAAATATGGCGTGCGCGGTATTCCCACCCTCATGGTGTTCAAGAACGGCGCCGCGGTCGCCACCAAGGTGGGCGCACTTCCCAAGCGCCAGCTGCTCGAGTGGATCGAGCAGAGCGTCGCTTAAGGATCAGCGCGCCAGCGCAGCCGCGCGGATCGCCGAAAGCGTGGTCCGCGGCGAGATCGCTTCCGGATCGATCTGCAGTTCGATGACCGCCGGGCCGGGGAAGGCGAGTGCTTCCTCGAGCGCCGGCGCGAACTCTGCCGATGTCCGCACCTGCGCGCCGAAACAGCCGAATGCCCGCGCATAAGCCGCGAAATCGGGGTTGACGAGCTCGGTTCCCGATACCCGCCCGGGATATTCGCGCTCCTGGTGCATGCGGATGGTGCCGTACATACGGTTGTTGACCACGAGCACGACAAGGCCGCGGATCCCGTATTGGACGGCTGTCGCCAGCTCCTGCCCGGTCATGAGAAAACAGCCGTCACCGGCAAAGCACACGACCGGGCGCGCGGGATCCATGAGCTTGGCGGCGATCGCCGCGGGCAAGCCGTAGCCCATCGAGCCTGAAGTGGGCGCGAGCTGGCTGCGGAAGGGACCATAGGGCCAAAAGCGGTTGGGCCAGGCGCAATAGTTGCCGGCACCATTGGTAATGATCGCATCCTTGGGCAGCCGCGCGCGCAACTGCCGGATCACTTCGCCCATCTGTAAAGCACCGGGATGCTCGGGCGGGGTGCGCCAGGCGAGATAAGATTCGCGCAACCGCGCCCGATCCTTAGCCCAAGGCCGCCGCTCGGGCGGGGGAAAGGCCGCGAGTGCCGCAGCGATCGCCGGCATGGTGGCGCAGATCGCGAGCTCGGGTGCATAGACCTTGCCCAACTCGCCCGCATCCGGATGGACATGGACGAGCGGCACTTCGGGCTTCGGGATGCCCAAGAGCGTGTAGCCCTGAGCGGTCATCTCGGAGAGCCGCGAGCCCAACACGAGCAAGAGATCGGCGCTGCGCACCCGCTCGATCAGCGCCGGATTGGGCCCGATGCCGAGATCGCCGACATAACAGGGATGCTCGTTGTCGACGATGTCCTGGCGGCGGAAGCCGGCTGCCACCGGCAGCTCGAAGCGCATGAGGAAAGAAGCGAGATCGGCACAGGCCTGCTGTGTCCAACCGCTGCCGCCGACGATCACGAAGGGGCGCTCGGCGCGCGCAAGTCGCTCCCGCAGCGCCTCGAGGCGGACGGGATCGGGCCATATCGGCACGGTCTCGACAAAGGGTGCGTCTTCGACCGTCGCGCGGGCGTGCAGCACATCTTCCGGCAGTGCCAGCACGACCGGACCGGGCCTGCCGCTGAGCGCGACGGCGAAGGCGTGGTGGACCATCTCCGGGATGCGCGCGACGTGGTCGATCTCCGCCACCCACTTGGCGATGCCGCCGAACATCCGCCGATAGTCGATCTCTTGGAAGGCATCGCGCTCGCGGGTCCCGCTCTCGATTTGGCCCACGAAGAGGATCAAGGGCGTACTGTCCTGTTGGGCGACGTGCACGCCGGATGCGGCGTTGGTCGCCCCGGGACCGCGGGTGACGAAGGCGATGCCGGGTCTGCCGGTAAGCTTGCCCATCGCCTCCGCCATCATGCTCGCACCGCCCTCGTGGCGGCAGACGATAAAGCGTGGCCGGTTGCGGCCGTAAAAGCCGTCGAGAACCGGAAGATAGCTCTCGCCGGGAACACCGAAGCAGAACGCGATGCCCTGCCGCTCGAGCTGGTCGACGAGGATCGTGCCACCGTGCCGTTCGCCCATCGCTCGGGTCCCGTTGCTTGTGCGGCTCTGCCATAATCCGCCTATGCGCCTTAAGCCAGGGCCGGGCGCGCAGGACTGCGCGTACCGGTGCGGGCGCTGGCCGCGGCGCTTGCGCGCGCTACCATCCCAGTCGGAAAGGGGGAGGCGAGGATGAGCGAGCCGATCGAGCTGCTCTTCGGGCGCGGAACCATCGCCGTGCGGCCGCCGCCGGGATCGAAGCCGACCGTCATCCGCAAGCGGCCGATGCCGATCCTGCCCGATCCCGTGGCCGCGGTCGAAGCCGCCCTCGCCGCGCCGGTGAACAGTCCGCCGCTTGATGTGCTCGCGCGCGGCAAGCGCTCGGCCTGCATTCTGGTGTGCGACATCACCCGGCCGGTCCCCAACCGGCTGTTCTTGCGCCCTCTGATCGAGCGTCTGCTCGCAGCCGGTGTGCCGCGCGAGGGGATCACCATCCTGATCGCAACCGGCCTGCACCGCCCCAACGAAGGTGCGGAGCTCGCCGAGATCATCGGCGATCCCTGGGTGCTCGCGCAGCTGCGCATCGAGAACCACGTCGCCACCCGCGACGAAGACCATGTCACGCTCGGGAGAACCCCCACCCGCGGAACGGTGGTGCGCTTGGATCGCCGCTTCGTCGAAGCGGAGGTGAAGATCGCAACCGGGCTCGTCGAGCCGCACTTTATGGCCGGCTGGTCGGGCGGGCGCAAAGTGATCGCACCCGGCATCGCCCACGCCGAGACCATCACCACCTTCCACAACGCCGCCTTCATGAGCCATCCGCGCGCCGCCAACTGCATCTTGGATGGTAATCCCTTGCACGAAGAACAAATCGAGATCGTCAAGATGCTGGGTGGTGCGCTCGCGCTCAATACGGTGATCGACGACCAACGCCGCCTCGCCTTTGTCAATTTCGGCGAGATCATTGCGAGCCATCTCGAGGCGGTGCGCTTTTGCGAACGCTATGCGGTGGTTGAAGTGCCGCGCCGCTTCCGCACCGTGGTCGCCTCGGCGGCCGGCCATCCGCTCGACAAGACCTATTACCAGACCGTCAAGGGCATGGTCGGGCCGCTGCGCATCCTCGAGCCCGGCGGCGATCTCTTCGTCGTCTCCGCCTGCTCGGAAGGCTTGGGCTCGCCCCATTTCGCCGAGGCGCAACGGCGGCTGGTCACACTCGGGATCGAGGGCTTCGCTCGGAGCATCGCGAGCAAACCGCGCGCCGACATCGACGAATGGCAGACGCAAAAGCAGCTCGAGGCGATGCGGCGCGGGCGGGTGTTCCTCTATACCACCGGCTTGAGCCCTGAGGAGCGGCGCCTGACCGGCGTCGAACTGGTCGACGATCTCGACGCCGCGCTCGCGCAAAGCCTGCGGCGTCACGGCGATCCGGAAATCGCTTTCATTCCCGAAGGCCCCTATGTAGTGCCGGTGTGCCGTGACGGCTGAGCCCGAACTCTTCGTCCACCTCGATCCGGTGGGCGGGATGGCCGGTGACATGTTCGTCGCCGCCTGTTGCCACGCCCGCCCCGAGTTGCGCGCTGAAGTCGAAGGGATACTCGCTCGCGCCGCGCTTCCCGAAGGCGTGCAGGTGCAATTCGTGCCGGATCGACGCGGCGGCATCGCCGGAATGCGCTTTTCTGTAAGGGTCGCCCATTCGGCTCCGCCTGCTGGTGCGCTTTGCGCCGTCCTCGAGCGGCTCGCGCAGACCCCGCTTCCTTGCCCCGTCCGCAACCGGGCCCGTGCGATCTATCGCCGGCTGGGCGAAGCCGAGGCCGCGGTCCACGGGGTTCCGCTCGACGCCGTCCACTTCCACGAGCTCGCCGGGTGGGACTCGTTCGTCGACATCCTCGCGGCTGCGGCGATCATCGAGGCGCTGCCTAAGGCGCGCTGGTCAGTGGGTCCTTTGCCTACCGGTGCAGGCTTCGTTGCGAGCGAACACGGTCTTCTTCCCGTCCCGGCGCCGGCGACTCTGGCTCTGCTCGAAGGCTTCGCTTGGCTCGACGACGGTATCGACGGCGAGCGGGTGACACCCACGGGTGCCGCGATCCTCGCCGAGCTCGCGCCCGCTGCGCGTTTGCCGGCGCGGCCCTTGCGCCTTGCAGCGTGCGGCTATGGGCTCGGCAGTCGGGAACTCGCGGGCAAACCCAATGTGTTGCGCGCGCGATTGTTCGCTGCCTCCGCTTCCGTTCGTTCGGAAGTCGACCGCGAGTGGCTTGCGGTGCTGCGCTTTGAGGTGGACGACCAGACGGGCGAGGATCTCGCCTTGGGCCTCAAGCGGCTGCGCGGCCATCACGGGGTGCTGGATGTCTGCCAATGGCCGGTGGTCGGCAAGGCCGGCCGACTTGCGAGCGCCGTCCAGATCCTGTGCACTGCGGAGGAAGCGGACGCGGTGGCGCGCGCTTGTCTATTGGAAACCACGACGCTTGGGGTGCGCATCGCCCTGCTCGAGCGCTATGTGTTGCCCCGCACGGTCGAAACCGTATCGGTTGATGGTCGCACGCTGCGGATCAAGCGCGCGGCGCGGCCCGATGGTACGCTCACGGCCAAAGTCGAGCTGCGCGATCTCGCCCAAAGCGGGCTCGATGCCGGTGGTCGGGCGCGCTTGCGCCGGCGCGCCGAAGCGCGCGCACTGGGCGAAGAGGAGAAGGAGGGATGAGCGAGGAGCGCACCGCGCGCTTGCGCGCCATTCTCCTGAGTTTCCCCCGGCTCGCGGTAGCGACCAGCGGCGGGGTCGACAGCACCACGCTCGCTGTGCTCGCGCACCGCGTCCTGGGCCCGCGGGTGCTGGTTGTGCACGCCGTCTCGCCGGCCGTACCTCAAGAGGCGACCGCGCGGCTGCGCGCCCTAGCCCAACGAGAAGGTTTCGCCTTGCGCGAGATCGACGCGGGTGAGCTCGCCGATCCCCGCTACCGCGCCAACCCGCTCGATCGCTGTTATTTCTGCAAACACAATCTCTATGCCGCGATCGCGCGGATCTTCGATGGGCCGATCGCATCCGGAACCAACTGCGATGATCTCGGCGACTTTCGACCGGGCCTGCGGGCCGCCCGCGAGGCCGGTGTGCGCCATCCCTATCTCGAGGCGGGGTTCGACAAAGCGGCGGTGCGCGCGCTCGCCCGAAGCCTCGGGCTCGGCGAGCTCGCCGAACTGCCGGCCTCGCCCTGTCTTGCGAGCCGCGTTGAGACCGGGATCGCTGTCACCCCCGAGCGGCTCGCGCTCATAGCCCGCATCGAACGGCTGCTCAGCGAGCGCTTCGGGCCGGGCGACCAGCGCTGTCGGCTGCGGGCGCGCGGGATCGAGCTCGAACTGCCGCCTGAACGTTTGCTTGCGCTCGATGCTCCCGCCCGCGCGGCACTTTTGCGGGCAGTCGAAGCGCTGCTCGCCCAAGCCGGCCTTGCGATGCCGGTGACCGTCGCGCCCTATCGGCGCGGCAGCGCCTTTGTGCATCCGGGGCCGCGGTGAGCCGGTTCTTCGTCCACGATCACGCGCGGCGGCAGCGCATCGGCCTTCCCGAAGCTGTCTTGTGTGCCGGCAAAACGGTCGCGCAGCTGACAGCCATCCTGGCCGAGCTCGCCCATGAGGGCGAGCGGGCGCTGTTGACCCGGCTCTTGGGCGAGCAGTACGCCGCTTTGCCGGAGAGCCTGCGGCGCTTGCTCGACTATGATCCGCTCTCTGGCACCGCTTTTTTGGGCTTCGTTGCGCCGCCGCGCCTGCCTGCGCGGGTGGCGGTGGTCGCCGCCGGCACGAGCGACCAGCGGGTCGCGGAAGAGGCGGTGCGCACGCTCGCCTTCCACGGCGAGGCGGCGGAGCGGCACTACGATGTGGGGGTGGCGGGCCTCTGGCGGCTTCTCGAGCGGCGCGACCGGCTCGCCCGATTTCCAATCGTCATCGCCTGTGCCGGTATGGAAGGGGCGCTCTTCAGTGTTCTGGGCGGCCTCGTTCCTGGACTTGTGGTGGCGGTGCCGGTCTCCAACGGCTACGGGGTGGCGGACGGCGGTCGGGTGGCGCTTCAGAGCGCCCTTGCGAGCTGCGCGCCGGGCATCGCGGTCGTCAACATCGACAATGGCTACGGTGCTGCCTGCGTGGCGCTGCGCGTGCTCGCTACAGCTCGACAGGAAAGCGCGGGATCGACAGGTCCTGGTTGACCTGTGCGTTGAGAAGCAGGCCCATGCCGAGCATCGCCGTGAGCATCGCTGTGCCCCCGTACGAGACGAGCGGCAACGGCACGCCCACGACCGGGATCAGACCCGTGACCATAGCGATGTTGACGAGGGCGTAGAGCGCGAAGTTGACCGTCACACCGGCGGCGAGCAGCCGCGCGAAATGGCTTTGGGCGCGCAGAGCGACCGAGAAGCCCACCAAGAGGATCGCCGCGATCAGCACGAGCACCGCCACCGCCCCGAAAAAGCCACTCTCTTCGGCGAGCATGGTGAAGGCGAAATCGGTGTGTTTTTCGGGCAAAAACGAGAGTTGGGCTTGTGTTCCGCGCATGTAGCCGCGGCCCCAAAGGCCGCCGGCGCCAATGGCGATCTTGGATTGGATGATGTGATAGCCGGCGCCTAAGGGATCTTTCTCGGGGTCGAGGAAGGTGAGCACGCGCTGGCGCTGGTAGTCGTGCAGGTGCGACCAGACGATCGGCAGCGCGGCTCCACCGAGACCAGCGGCGAGCGCGAACTTCCACAGCGCAGCTCCGGCCAGAAACAGCATCGCGGTTCCCACAGCCGCGATCATAACCGCGGTGCCGAGATCGGGCTGCTTTAAGACCATCCCGACTGGGAGGAGGATCATCACCACGGGCGGCAGCAGGAAGAGAGGCCTGCGCACCTCGTCGAGATAGGCCGAGTGAAAATAACGAGCGAGCGCGAGCACGAGCGCGAGCTTCATGAGCTCGGAAGGCTGAAGCTGGACGAAACCGAGATCGATCCAGCGCTGCGCGCCCTTGTTGATCTCGCCGAACAGCGCGACGATGAAAAGAAGGGCGAGCACGGCGAAATAGATGGAATAGGCGAGCTTGAAGATACGCCTGAGGTCGACGAGCGCGAGCGCCACCATCACCACGAGCATGACTATGAGCCGGATGCCATGGCGCAACGCCCACGGGCTGTGCGCACCGCCCGCAGCCGAGTAGAGGAGCGCGTAGCCGACCAGGCCGAGGAGGGTGACGAGCGCGACCAAGGGCCAGTGCAGGCGGGCGAGCTTCTCGCCCAGGCTCGGCGCGACCGGGTCGAAGCGGGCGCGCATCAGCGGCCTTCCACCAAGGCGAGCCGACCGCCGGTCGGGGCCTCGGGCGCGGAATCGAGGCGCAGTGCCTCGAGCATGACGTCGCGGGCGATCGGCGCGGCGGTCTTGGCCCCGCTCTCGCCATGTTCGACCACGACCGCGACCGCAAAGCGCGGTCGATCATAGGGCGCATAGCAGACGAAGAGGGCGTGGTCGCGCTCTTCGCGCGGCCGGTCCTTGCGCTTGTGGGCCCCGATCGCCCGTTCCGCGCGGGTGATCCGGCGCACTTGCGACGTGCCGGTCTTGCCGGCCATGAACACCCCCGCAAGGGGCAACGCGGACGCCTTGGCGGTGCCGCGCGGGCCGTTGACCACCTCGAACATGCCCTTGAGCACCCATTCGAGATGCTCGCGGCGCACGCCCAAGGGCGGCGGGGCCAGTCCGCGTCCCTCTTGGACATGCGCGAGATGGCCGCGCACGATCCAGGGGCGGACGGCGCGGCCGCCGTTGCACAAGCGTGCGGTCATCACCGCGAGCTGCAGCGGGGTGGCGGTCACAAAGCCTTGGCCGATGCCGCACACGAGCGTCTCGCCTTTTTGCCAGGGCTGTTTCAAGCGCTCGCGCTTCCACTTGGTATCGGGCATAAGGCCAGGCATCTCACCCGGCAGGTCGAGGCCAAGCCGCTCGCCGAAGCCGAACTTGCGCGCCATAGCGGCGATCGCGTCGATCCCCACCCGACGCGCGATCTCATAGAAGTAGACGTCGCAGGACTGAGCGAGCGCCTGGACGAGCCCCATCCGGCCGTGGCCGCCGGGACGCCAGCAGTGAAAGCGGGCGTTGCCCAGGCTCATATGCCCGGGGCAGAAGACCTCGCTTGTGGGGGTGACCACACCCGCCTCGAGTGCCGCGAGCGCGGTGATCATCTTGAAGGTCGAACCGGGCGGGTACTGGCCGCGGATGCACTTGTTGACGAGCGGATGGCGGGGATCGTTGGCCAGCTGGCGCCAGAGCGTCGCTGAGAGGCCGCCCGTGAAGGCGTTGGGATCATAGGTCGGCACCGAGGCCATGGCGAGCACGGCTCCCGTGCTCACCTCGAGCACGACGCAAGCGGCCGCTTCTTGATCGGCGAGCCGGTCCATACAGAAGCGCTGCAGCTCGAGGTCGATGGTGAGCTGGAGATCGGCGCCCTCCTCGCCCTCGCGGCGATCGACCTCGCGGATCTCGCGGCCGACCGCGTTCACCTCCACCCGCGAGAGTCCGGCGCGACCCCTGAGCTCGCGGTCGTAGGTGCGCTCCACCCCGCTCTTGCCGATGCGGAAATCGGGCAGCCGCAACAGTGGATCGTCGTCGCGCGCGAGCTCGGCTTGGCTCACCGGGCCCACATAGCCCACCACATGAGCGGTTACCGGCCCGTGCGGGTAGCGGCGCAGAAGGCCGGAATCGAGGAGAATGCCGGGCAGTTCGGGGGCGCGCACGGCGATGCGGGCGACCTCCTCCCAGGAGAGATCCTCGCGCACCGTGACCGGCACGAAGGGCCGATGGAGGCGCAACTGTTCGAGCACTTCCTCGATGCGGCGCTCATCAAGGGTGATGATCTGGGCCAGCGCTTCGAGCACCCGGCGCGGATCCTTGGCCTGTTCGCGCACGATCCGCACCCGATAGGTGGGCACGTTGACGGCGAGCGGCCGCCCGCGGCGGTCGACGAGCACGCCGCGCGGAGGCACCGTCAAGCGCTGGTTGATGCGATTCTCCTCGGCGAGGAGCGCGTAGCTCTCGTGATCGCGCACTTGCAGCTGCCACAAGCGCCAGACGAGACCGCCCATGAGCGCGAGCTGGGCGCCGCCGACGACGAGCAGGCGGCGTCGAAAACAGCGGCTGCGGTCAGCTTCCTGGTACACGGTCGGCTCTCGGCAGAAGGCGTTCGACCGGAACGAGCGTCCAAGCGACGAGCGGATAGACGGCGGCGGTCCAAAGCGCCTCGCCGAGAAAGGACGAAATCGGCAAGGGCTGCATCCACACCAAGGAGCCGAGGCCCCAGCGCACGAGCGCGGTCGCCGCCACCACCGGTAAGAAGACGAGCCAAGCCAGGCTCACAGACTGGCGCAGAAGGGCGCGCGGGGCACGACCGAGCAGAAGTGCGGGCACAAGGAAGGTAAGCGCGTGCAGGCCCAACGGCAGCCCGCCTGCAAGATCGCGCACGATGCCGAGCAGAAAAGCCGAGCCGGGCGTAAAAAGATCCGGCCGCCGGATGGTCCACTGATAGACCACGGCGAGGGCGAGGAGCGGCGCGACGGTGTCGGGAGCGGCGCCGAGCAACGGCAGGAGGTCGAGGGCGACGGCAACGAGCGCGGTCGCAAAGGCGAGCGAGCGCTTGAGCGCGAGGGCGAGCCCGGCGAGCGAGATGTCGCTCATCGGAACGGCAGTCCCGCGGCGCGCATGGGCGTGGGCACCGCTTCCACGGTCGGGTTCTGGCCGTTCGGCGCCGGCACCGGCTCGGTGGCGAGCACGCTCACCCAGTCCAGCCGGTCCCAGTCGACGAAGGGGCGGACGAACACGCGTCGCTCTTCGATGCGCACGATCTCGCCGACCGGAAGCCCGAAGGGCAAAAGCCCACCGCGACCGGAGGTGAGCACGCGATCGCCCACCTTCACCTCGGGGTCCATGGGCAGGAACTTGAGTTCGGCTAAGGGGCCGTTGCGGCCCTCGAGGATGGCCTGGTCGCGCGAGCCGGCCACCACCACCGGAATTTTGGAATTGAAGTCGGTGACCAAGAGCACCCGCGCGCTGCGCTCGCCCACTTCCACCACTCGTCCGACAAGACCATAGGCGTCGACCACCGGCATGCCCTTCTCCACGCCGCGGTCACGGCCGGCATCGATGAGCCGGGTCTGCACGAAGGGACTGCCGGGATCGGCGACCATGCGCGCCACCGTATGGCGGCGGGCGGCGGGGACCTCGGGGATCTTGAGCGCCTCGCGCAGGGCGGCGTTCTGCACCGCAAGGCGCACCGCCTCGTTCTGCCAGTGCACGAGGCGGCGGTTTTCCTCCCGCAGGCGCTGGTTCTCTTCGACGAGCGCGAGGAAGGAACCCAGGCTCTCGGCGCCGCGACGCAGCGCGGCGAGCGGGGCTGTGGGCCAGGCGGAGACGGAGGCCACGAGATCGGCGGCGCGCTCGTTGATGGCGGTGAAGATCTTGAGATCGAGCTTGCCGATCAGCAGCATGAGCAGGGCGGTAAGCGCGAGCAGGCCGTTGGCGTGGGCGCGGGCGAAGGACTTCAGCCGCTGCCAGGGCGTGGCAGCCGAACGCGGGCCGGGGCTCATCGGGTGAAGCCTCCGCGGCTCAATAAGCGGCGTGCAGGACGTGGCGCAGCGTCTTCATCTCCTCGAGGCAGCGACCGGTACCCAAGACCACGCAGGTCAAGGGCTCATCAGCCAGGCTCACCGGCAGTCCGGTGGCGTGGCGCAACACGAGGTCGAGGTTACCCAAGAGCGCCCCGCCGCCGGTGAGTACGATCCCCTTGTCCACGATGTCGGCGGAGAGTTCGGGCGCGGTGTGCTCGAGCGCCACTTTGACCGCCTCGACGATGGCGTTGACCGGCTCAGCCAGGGCCTCGGCGATCTGCCGCTGGCTGATGACGATCTCTTTCGGCACGCCGTGCATGAGGTCGCGGCCGCGCACCTCCATCACTTCGCCGTTGCCGTCTTCGGGCAGACAGGCCGAGCCGATCTTCTTCTTGATGTTCTCGGCGGTTGCCTCGCCGATCAACAAATTGTGGTTACGGCGGATGTAGTTGATGATCGCCTCGTCCATCTTGTTGCCGCCGACGCGGATGGATTTGGCGTAGACGATGCCGCCCAAGGACAGGATGGCGACTTCGGTGGTGCCGCCACCGATGTCGACCACCATCGATCCGGTCGGCTCGGTGACCGGCAGGCCGGCGCCGATCGCCGCCGCCATCGGCTCTTCGATGAGATAGACGCGCCGCGCGCCGGCGGCTTCCGCGCTCTCCTGGATGGCGCGCCGTTCGACCGCGGTCGAGCCCGAGGGCACGCAGATGATCACCCGCGGTGCGGCGAAGCTGCGCCGAGGGTGCACCCTTCGGATGAAGTGCTTGATCATCTCCTCGGCCACTTCGAAGTCGGCGATGACGCCGTCGCGCAGCGGCCGAATGGCCTCGATGTGGCCGGGCGTGCGGCCGACCATCTGTTTGGCTTCTTCGCCGACGGCGAGCACTTGGCGTTTGCCGCGGGTGGTGGTGATCGCCACCACCGAGGGCTCGTTTAAGACGATGCCTTGGCCTTTGGCGTAGACGAGCGTGTTGGCGGTGCCGAGGTCGATCGCCAAATCGCTCGAGAAGAGACCGAACAGTCGCGACAGCATCGAAAGGGTCGAGCTCCTGCGAGGCCCGCGGAGGCGCCGACGCCGCCGCTCGACCCGCCGAATTCAGGCCGAGAGCGCCGCCGGCGCACTCCTAGCACGCTTGGTGAAAAGTTTGTTTAACGCCGCGATGTAGGCACGGCAGGAGGCGACCATGGTGTCGGTGTCGGCCGCCTGACCGTTCACCGACCGGCCGTCCTCCTCGAGGCGCACGGTGACCACCGCTTGCGCATCGGTGCCCTCGGTCACAGCATTGATTTGGAACAACGGCAGGCTCGCGCGATGCGGCACGATCGCGCGGATGGCCTTGAAGATGGCATCCACGGGGCCATCGCCGAAGGCGCGCGCTGCCTTGCGCTCGCCGTCCACTTCCAAAACGAGGTCGGCTTGCGGCTTGACTTCGGTGCCGCACTCCACCTTGAGGCTCACCAGACGCACGCGGTGATCTTCGCTTTGGATCTGGTCGTCGACGAGCGCGATCAGATCCTCGTCGAAGATCTCTTTCTTGCGGTCGGCGAGCCGCTTGAAGCGCACGAAGGCATCCTCGAGGGCATTCTCGCCCAGATGATAACCCAGCTCCTCGAGCTTCTTGCGGAACGCGTGCCGGCCGGAGTGCTTGCCGAGCACCAACGTCGACTTTACCAGGCCCACGTCCTCCGGTCGCATGATCTCATAAGTACCGGAGTGCTTGAGCATCCCGTCCTGGTGAATGCCGCTCTCGTGCGCAAAGGCATTCGCCCCCACGATCGCCTTGTTGGGCTGGACGTTGAAGCCGGTGATCGCGGAAACCAGCCGCGATGCTTTCATGATGTCGCGGGTATTGATCCGGTTCCAGAAAGGCAAGAGATCGTGGCGGGTACGGATCGCCATCACGATCTCTTCGAGCGCAGCGTTGCCGGCGCGCTCACCGATGCCGTTGATCGTGCACTCGATCTGCCGCGCCCCGGCTTTGACCGCCATAAGACTGTTGGCCACCGCAAGGCCGAGGTCGTTGTGGCAGTGCACCGAGAGCACCGCCTTGTCGATGTTGGGAACGTTGTTCTTGATCGCCCGGATGAGGTCGGCGAACTCTTCCGGATAGGCATAGCCGACCGTATCGGGGATGTTGATGGTGGTGGCGCCGGCGTTGATCGCACTCTCGATGCAGCGGAACAGGAAATCGCGTTCGCTACGCGAGCCGTCTTCGCACGACCATTCGACGTCATCCGTGTAGCGCCGAGCGCGCTTGACGCTCTCGATCACCCGCCTGTGGACCTCTTCTGGGTCCATCTGCAGCTTGTACTTCATGTGGAGCGGGCTGGTCGAGATGAAGGTGTGGATGCGCTTGCGCTCGGCGGGGGCGAGCGCCTCTGCGGCACGGTCGATGTCGCCGGCGGAAGCGCGGGCGAGCGCGCACACCACGCTGTTCTTGACCTTCTTGGCGATGGCGTGCACCGCCTGGAAGTCACCCTCGGAGGCGATCGGGAAGCCGGCTTCGATGATATCGACCCCCATGGCCTCCAGCACTTCGGCCACCTTGAGCTTCTCTTCGACGGTCATCGAGCAGCCGGGCGACTGCTCGCCGTCGCGCAAGGTGGTATCGAAGATGTAAACGCGTTCGCCTTGTGCGGCTTCCGAAGCTTTCTCGGCCAAAATCTGAACGGGGTTGACGGACATCGTGAGCTCCTCGGACTACTGAGATGTTGCGACTTTGCGAGACGACCCCTGAACGACCACGGCCGGGGTGCCCGGCCCGGCGCTCAGGGGCAGCTAAGTCGCAGTCCGAGGCGGCAAGCGCGCAGCACGTGGCGCCGGCGACCCAAAGCCGCCGCTCTTGCGACGGATGTCGGCTCGCTCCTCGCCCGCCTCGCTTCGCGCAACGATCGCTTCTCCACGGAAACAGCCGGCGACCACCAGCCTCGGTCACCCGACCGCTGGGCCCTACATATCGCGCGATCGACGGGTGTCTGTAAAGAGCCGATGCGCCCTTAAGCCTCAAAGAAAACTCACCGGGTCGACATCGACGGTAAGGCGCACCTTGGTGGGAAGACGCCGCCCGGAAAGCCAACTGCGCAAGTACCGCGGCAGATCCACCCCTTGTTGGGCCCGCACGAGCAGCCGCTCGCGCCAGCGCCCGCGCAAGAGCGCAAGCGGGGCCGGGGCGGGCCCGAGGATGTCGATGCCGTCTTCGATCGGCGCGGCGCGCGCGAGCGCTCGTGCGCACGCCCGCACCGCCTCGGTATCGGCGCCGCTCACCACGAGCGCCGCCAAGCGGGAAAAGGGCGGCAGCCGGCCGATCCGTCGCTCCTCGAGCTCGGCGGCCAGAAAGCCGTCGCGGTCGGCCCGCGCCAACGCCCGCATCACCGGATGCTCGGGGTCGTGGGTCTGCACGAGCACCCGCCCCGGCCGCTCGGCACGCCCGGCCCGCCCCGCAAGTTGAAAGAGCAGCTGAAAGCTGCGCTCGGCGGCGCGCGGGTCGCCCCCGGAAAGACCCAGGTCGGCATCGACCGCGACCACGAGCGTAAGCGCCGGGAAATGGTGGCCCTTGGCCAACATCTGGGTGCCGACGAGGATGTCGACCTCTCCTTCGAGCACAGCGCGCACGAGCTCGTCTGCCGCCGCGGCGCCTCCCACCGTGTCGCTCGTGACGATGCGCAGCCGCGCCTGCGGAAGCAGCCCCTGCGCCTCCTCGGCGATGCGCTCGACCCCGGGGCCGGAGACGGCAAGCGCGCCCACCGACCCGCAGGCCGGACAATGCTCGGGTTCCGCCATCGACCAACCGCAATGGTGGCACATCAAGCGCCGGCGCAGCCGATGCGCGGTGAGCCAGGCGGTGCAGTTGGGGCAGCGCAGCCGATGACCGCAGGCGCGGCACAAGGTGAGCGGTGCGAAGCCGCGCCGGTTGAGGAAGAGTAGTGCCTGCTCGCCGCGCGCAAGCGTCGCCATGAGCGCCTCGCGCACCGGCGGCGCGAGAAAGGCCCCGGCCGGCGGGCGGGCGCGGCGCAGATCGACGAGCTCGATCTTAGGCAGCGGCGCCGATCCGTGCCGGGCAGCGAGGACCAGGCGCGACCAGCCCGGCCGCGCGGGCGGCCCACCGGGGACACCTCCGGCTGCGACCGCGCTCTCGAGCGAGGGTGTCGCGCTGACCAAGACCACCGGACAGCCCTCGAGGCGGCCGCGCAACAGGGCGAGATCGCGGGCGTGGTAGGACGTGCCCTCCTCCTGCTTGAAGCTCGGATCATGTTCCTCGTCGACGACGATCAGCCCGAGCTCGGGAAGCGGCAGAAAGAGCGCCGAGCGCGCCCCGACCACGACCCTCGCCTCCCCGCGCGCGATGCGCCGCCAGCCCTCGCGCCGCTGCGCCGCCGTAAGGCCGGAATGCCACAGCTGCGGTCGGGCCCCGAAGCGGGTGGAAAAGCGCTCGAGCCACTGGGCGGTGAGCGCGATCTCGGGCAACAGCACGAGCACCCGCCGCCCCTTGCGCAACGCGGCGGCGATGGCCTCGAAATAGACCTCCGTCTTACCCGAGCCGGGCACGCCTTCGAGCAGAACAACACCCGCACCGGCCGCCACCGCGGCGCGCAGATGCTGCGCTGCCGCCGCTTGCACGCGCTCGAGCGTCGGCCCCGGGCGCTCGGGGTCGGGTTGCGGTTCCATCCGCCGCGGCAGCGCAACCGCTTCAAGAAAACCGCTCTCTGCCAAGCGGGCGAGCGCAGGCACGCTCGCACCCACTGCTTTTGCGAGCGCGCGAGCGCAGATCGCCTCATCCTCCGGCAGGGCGGCGAGCACGCGCCGCTCGAGCGCCGTGCGCGGCTCCCGAGGCGGCGCCGCGCGTCGGTAACCCACAACCGGCGGTTCTGGGGAAAGTGCCGCCGGCACACTTAAGACCAACCGCAAGATGGCGCCCAAAGGCTCGAGCGTCTCATTCGCCGCGGCCTCGACGAGACGGCGCACCGGCTCGGGAAGCGGCGGTAGGTCGAGAACGGCGAGCACCGGCCGCAGCCGCTCGGGCGACCGCGTGCCCTCGGGCGCCCCGTCCCAGACCACGCCCACAAGCTCGCGTGGGCCGAGCCCGACGCGCACATAGCTGCCCGCAGCGAGCGGGGTTTCGGCGCGATAGTCGAGCGGACGGTCGAGCGGTACGGGCAGCAGCACCGGGACGAGGGTAACGGCCATGGGTCTCCCGAGCGCTCACGGGGCCCCGCATGCACGCCCCGGTTGACGGCGCTCGTGCGCATAGCATGCTCGCCGTGCGTAGGCGAAGGTGGAGCGATGTTCGCGACCGTCGATGCTGAACTCGCCGGGTTTGCGCGCGCCTGGCTGGATCGGCTTGCTCTCGAGCGCCGCTTCGCGCCCCGCACGGTTGCGGCCTATGGCCGCGATCTCGACGGTTTTTTTTCCTTTCTCGCGCGCCATCTCGGAGGGCCGGCGGATGTACGGGCGCTCGGCGCGCTTGCTCCGCGCGATCTGCGCGCCTGGCTCGCCGAGCGCCAGCGCCGCGGTTACGCGCGCAGCTCGACCATGCGCGCGATGGCGGCGGTGCGCGGCTTCTTCCGCTTCCTGGAGCGGCAGGGGGTGGAAGCGAGCGCGGCGGTGCGGGCGATCCGGCTCGGCGGGCTGCGCCGCATGCTGCCGCGCGCGCTCGCCCCCGAGGAGGCCGAACGCCTGCTCGCCGCCGCTGCTGTGCCGGAGCGGGCGCTGTGGGTAGCCGCACGCGACCGCGCGCTGCTCGCACTGCTTTGGGGAGCCGGCTTGCGCATCGGCGAAGCCCTCGCTCTTACGCGCGCCGCCGTGGGTGCCGAACCGGCGGCGTTGCGCGAGCTGCGGGTACGCGGCAAGGGCGGACGAACCCGTCTCGTGCCCATCCTGCCCGAAGTGGCGGGCGCTCTCGCCGAGTATGTGGCGGCTTGTCCCTGGCCGCTTCCACCCGAAGGGCCGCTCTTTCGCGGCGTGCGCGGCGGCCCCCTGCAGGCCGGGGTCGTGCAGGCGCTCGTGCGCCGGCTGCGAATCGCCCTCGGCTTGCCGGAGACGGCCACACCCCATGCCTTGCGCCACAGTTTCGCCACCCACCTGTTAAGTGCGGGCGCCGATCTTCGCGCTATTCAGGAACTCTTGGGCCACCGCAGTCTCTCGACCACCCAACGCTACACCGCCGTCGACGCCAGCCGCCTGCTCGCGCTCTACAACGCCTTCCATCCGCGCGCGGTCGAATCCGATCCGCAACGGCAGGATTGCGGTGCCGAGCCGCCGCCCCTAAGACCCGGCGTGAGCGATTGATCGGTTGTCGCGAAGTCCGGGCGACCCACGCGCGTGCGCCTTTTCTTCTTAGCACTCCTCGCTTCCCTTGCCGCTGCGCTCGCAGCACTTCTGCTCGTGCCGCAACTGGTCGACGAAGCGGCACTCGCGCGCCGCGTGCTCGCTCATCTCGAAACGGCGCTCGGTGAATCGCTTTCGGTGCAGGGCGAAAGCCGGCTCACGCTGTTGCCGCAGCCGCGCCTGAGCCTCGCCCAGCTCGTGGTGGGCGATGCGCGAGCCGGCACCGCGGGCGCGGCCAAAATTGAGCGCGCCGAGATCCTGCTCTCCTACCCGAGCTTATTGGGCTTTGCGCCGCATGTGCGCGAGCTGCGGCTGATCCGCCCGCAATTGCGGCTTGCCCGCATCACGGCGCTTGCCCCGCTCCTCGAGGCGCTCGTGGGTGCCCGCGTGGACGCGCGCGCGCTTGAGACTCTCTCGATCTTCGAGGGCCGGCTCGTGCTTTCCGATCCGCAGCTCGCACACCCGCTCGAGCTCGCGCAGGTGACGCTCGAGGCTGCGCGGGAAGCCGAGCGCGCGGTGGTGGCAGCGAGCGGCGAGGCGCGCCTGCACCATCTGCCGCTCGCCTTCACATTCGAGCTGCGCCCGCTCGGCGGTGCGGCCGCGCTCAACCTTAAGCTTACGCTCGGCTCCGGCTCGGGAGCGCTGCGCTTGGGCTGGCGCGGCAATCTCGTGGCCGCGGCAGCCGAACCGCGGCTTGTGGGCGAGCTCGAGCTCTCGGGGGACGGGGCGACGCTCGCCGGCTTGGCCGATGTGCTCGCGCTTGCGGGCTTCGACCGGCTGGCGGGGTTCGGCGCTTTCGCCCTGCGCAGCCGGCTCGAGCTTCGTGGTCGCCAGCTCGCGCTCGAGGGGCTGCGCCTTGCCACCGCGGCGGGCGAAGCCGAGGCGCGGCTCGAAGCCGAACTCGGCACACCGGCGCGCTTTTCATTGGCTCTTGAGAGCGCGCGCTTTGCCCTGCCGGACGAGCCGATGCTGGCCCGTCTTGCCGCTTGGATGGAGCGGGAGCTTCCGAGCGATCTCGTAGGGGAAGTGCGCGCGCGGGTGCGGGCGCTTGCGCGCGCCGGCGAAGAGATGCGCGGTCTCGAGCTCAACGCACGCCTGCCGGGCGACGGCAGCCTCGTGATCGAGCGCTTGGCCGCCGAGCTGCCCGGGAGCGGCGAGCTCGCGCTCAGCGGGCGCGCGCACCGCGAGCTGGCCGGTCCCACCTTCCGCGGCCATCTCGCGCTCAGGCTCGGTGAGGTCCGGCCCTTCGCGCGCTGGCTCGGCCTCGAGCCCGTAGCTTGGCCGGCTGCGCTTACCGGGCTCGCGCTCGAGGGCGAGCTGGTGGCCGCACCGGATGCCCTCGCGCTTAGGGAAGCCGAGGTGCGCGCCGCCGGCGCGCGCGCCCGGGGTCAGCTCGCGGTGATCGGCGGGCCGCCGCTGCGGCTCGAGCTGCGCGCCGCCGTCGACCGGCTCGTCCTCGATCCCTGGCTTGTCGAGCCCGCTGCCCTTCCCCTGAAGCGCTGGCTCGTCGACGGTCCGCCCGCGGAACCCGAGCTCGCCTTCGACCTTTCGATCGCGCGGTTGAGCTGGCGCGCGCTTCGGGCGGAGGCGCTGCACCTTAATGGCGAGCTCGCGAGCGGGCGGCTTTTCCTCCGCGAGGCGCGTTGGACCGATGCGAGCGGGGCGAAGGCGCGGCTTTCTGGAAGCCTCGGGCCAAGTGGCGCGGTCGATCTCGATCTCGCGCTCGAGGTCCCGGAACCTGCCCCCTTCGCCCGCGGCCTGGGCCTGGATCCCGGCGCGCTCTTCTTCCTCGACGGACCGCTTTTGGGCCGAGCCGGGCTCAAGGCGTCGCCCGAAGGGCCCGAGCTTGCGCTAGCGCTCATGGGACCCGATGGGCGCCTCGATGCGGTTCTGCGCCTCGATCGCGCGAGCCTGGCCCCGCGCGCCCTGCGCGTGGCCGCAGCGGTGGATGATACCCGACCGCTCCTTGCCCGCTTGATGCCGGGCGTGCCCATGGCCGCGGGCCTTTCCGGCCCGTTTCGGCTCGAGGGAGAGGGCCTTTGGCGCGCCGAGCGCACCTGGACGATCGAGGGGACACTCGCGCTCGGGCGGATCTCGGGAAGTGCCGCGCTCGAGCTCATCGAGACGGCGGCAGCCCCACTTCTGCGCGGCCGCGTGAGCCTCGCCGGGCTCGATGCTGCGAGCTTTTCCACATTCTACGCGCTCGCCGAGCCGGTGCTCGGATTGCCGCGCGGCCCCCTGGCCAGCTGGCCGGGTGCTTGGCCCAAAGAGCGCTTCGGCATCCCTATTCTCCCCCCGATCGACCTCGACCTCGCGCTTTCCCTCTCGCTTTTGGGCCGCGATGGGACGCCGCTCGGTCCGGGTGGGCTGCGCCTTGCCCTCGCAGGCGATCTCCTGGCGGTGGAGGAGCTCGATATGCCGCTTGCCGGCGGCCGGTTGCGCGGTGCGCTTTGGATCGAGCTCGCGCCGCAAATGGCACGGCTCGAGGGACGGCTCGCGCTCGCAAGTGCCGAGCTCGCCGCACTCGCTGCGGCCCTGCGCATCCGCGAGGATGTCGAGGGCGTCCTCGATCTCGAGCTCGCGGCGCAGAGCATCGGCGGCTCGCTCGCTGATCTTGCTGGCAATCTCGAGGGCGAGGGCAGCTTGACCCTGCGCACGCCCGCTGGTTCGCAGCCCCTGGGCTTGCCCGCTTCTACTCAAGAGCTCGTGCTCCACGGCCCCTTCACCGTGACGCGCGGGATCGCGCGCGCTCCGGCGCTTTTGCTCGAGACCCGCGAAGGGGCAGTCGGGCAGGCGCGCGCGCTCTTCGACCTTTTAGCCTGGATCCTCGACCTCGAGCTTAAGACCGACGCGGCGCGCGGGCTGCGCCTGTTCGGCCCGCCCGAGGCACTGCGCCGCTATGAGCGCGCGCCGAGCCCGCGCCGCTGCTCCCGCGCTCGCCCGCTCAATCCGAAGGCCCGAGCATGGTCTCCGGCCGCACGATGGTGTCGAACTCTTCGCTCGTCACGAACCCGAGCTCGAGTGCCGCCTCCTTGAGGGTCTTGCCTTCGGCGTGCGCTTTTCTTGCCACTTTAGCGGCGGCATCATAGCCGATCTTGGGGGCGAGGGCGGTAACCAGCATCAGGCTGCGCTCCACGAGCTCACGGATCCGCTCGCGGTTGGCCTCGATCCCGGCCACGCAATTGTCGGCGAAGCTGCGCGCGCCGTCGGCGAGCAACCGGATCGACTGCAAGACGTTGTAGGCGATCAAGGGTTTAAAGACGTTGAGCTCGAGATGGCCCTGCAGGCCACCCACGGTGACCGCCACATGGTTGCCCATCACCTGCGCACAGACCATGGTGAGCGCTTCGGCTTGGGTCGGGTTGACCTTGCCGGGCATGATCGAGGAGCCGGGCTCGTTCTCGGGCAGCTGAAGCTCACCCAGCCCGCAGCGCGGGCCCGAGCCCAACAGGCGAATGTCGTTGGCGATCTTGGTAAGACTGACCGCCACCGTGTTGAGCGCGCCGGAGAGCTCCACGAGCGCGTCGTGGCTCGCCAGCGCTTCGAACTTGTTGGGCGCGCTCACGAACGGCAAGCCGGTGATGTGGGCGATTTCGGCCGCTACCGCTTCCGCGAAGCCTTTTTTGGTGTTGAGTCCGGTCCCCACCGCGGTGCCGCCTTGGGCGAGCTCGTAGATCCGCGGCAGCGCCGCGCGAATGCGCTCGATCCCCATCGCCACCTGATGCGCCCAGCCCGAGAACTCCTGGCCGAGGGTCAAGGGGGTGGCGTCTTGGAGGTGCGTGCGGCCGATCTTGATCACATCCGCAAACGCTTTGGCCTTGCCGGCAAGCGCCGCGTGCAGATGGTTGAGCGCCGGCAACAGCCGTTCGTGGATCTCGCGCGCCGCCGCCACGTGCATGGCGGTGGGGAAGGTGTCGTTGGAGGATTGGCCGCGGTTGACGTGGTCGTTGGGGTGCACCGGGCTTTTCCCGCCGCGCCCGGCACCCAAGAGCTCGTTGGCGCGCCCGGCGATCACCTCGTTCGCGTTCATGTTGGTCTGGGTGCCCGAGCCGGTCTGCCAGACGACGAGCGGGAATTCATCGTCGAGCTTGCCGTCGATTACTTCGTTGGCGGCCTTGATGATCGCCTCGCCGATCCGCGGCTCGAGCAGGCCCATGCGCAGGTTCACCCGTGCGCAGGCGAGCTTGATCACCCCGAGCGCGCGAATGAGCGGGATCGGCATGCGCTCGCCGCCGATTTTGAAGTTCTGGAGCGAGCGCTGGGTCTGAGCACCCCAATAGCGCTCGGCCGGCACCTCGATGGGGCCAAAACTGTCGGTTTCAACGCGCACGTTGCGCTCGCCGTTCATCGCCTTCCTCCGCGCTTTGAGTTGCCCCGCGCCTAGCGCAGGGCGAAGGGTCTGTCGACGCGCGCAAAAGGTGCGCGTTGGCTGTGCGCGCGAGCCGAAGCCGGCCCTTACGCGCCAACGCGCGCAGGCCGAGGCCTATTTCTTGCGGAATCGGTCGAGGGCGACGATCTCGGCTCCGCCTTCGGGCTGGCCCTCGCGCCGCTCCTCGGCCTTGCGCCCTGCCGGCTGAGGCTTGCGCTCGGGCTGCGCCAAGGGCACGATTTCGGGCTCTAGCGTGAACTGAAGGCCGAATTCCGCTCCCGGATCGGCGAAGACCTTGATCGCGTGGAAGGGGATGCGGATGCGGTGCGGGACGTCGTTGAAGCTCAAGGTGACCGAGAGACCCTCATCGTCAACCTCGAGGTCCCAGTACTGATACTGGAGCACCACGGTCATCTCGGTCGGGTAGCGCTCGCGCAGATAATCGGGGAGCTCCACACCCGGGTCGGAGGTGCGGAAGGTGATGTAGAAGTGGTGTGGCGGCGGCAGGCCTTCGGTGGCAAGACGCCGCAGCACGTCGCGCACCACCGTCCGCAACGCCTGTTCGACCATACGGCCGTAATCGATCGCGCTTCGCGCCATGGTTCCCGCGATCGCTGGTTGGGGTCGCTCCCTTCCGCATCGGGCGGATCGGAAGTGGGGGGCTTCTGTTGCCCGGCGCCCCCCGAGCCGCGCTTACCTAATCGAGATCAGGCAGCGAGCGCCAGACGATTGTCGTTGGCACTTGTGGGTTTGGCCCGATAACGGCGGTACCATGCCGGGCGAAAGCTGCCCCTTTACTGCGCGCGTCGAACCTAACTCGCCCCCTCAACAGCCGGACCCGCGCACCGCGCGTGATCCGGCTCGCCATTGGTGGAGGCGCCGGGCTCTGCCCCCGGGTCCGCGACGCCTATTCCGGGCAGGGTTCATCGCCATCTCCGGCTCAAGCCGGCTCCCCCAATATAGGCACTCGTCACCGGGCCGCAACCACCCCGGCGAGAAAGAGCGACGGGGAAAGAGCTGGGCCCGGCGGGGAAGAGGCCGGTCTCGGCCCCGATCGCCCGACTTGCACGGCCGATGCGGGGCGCTCACAACAACCCTCCGTCAGCCGACGGGAGAACCCTTGCATGCGGCTCGAGCCCGAGAAACTGGCCGAGATCGAGGCAGCGCGCGCGCAAAAGCAGCCCACCCGGCGGGCGACCGTGCCCGCCCTCGAGGAGATCTTGGGCGTGCCGTTGCCCGTGCTCGACCACGGCTTCGTGCGCGTGATCGATTACATGGGCGACGATGCGGCGATCGTGCAGGCGGCACGGGTCTCTTACGGCAAGGGCACGAAGAAGCCGAGCTCCGATCGCGCGCTGATCCGCTATCTCATGCGCCATCGGCATACGAGCCCGTTCGAGATGTGCGAGATCAAGTTGCACGTCAAATTGCCGATCTTCGTGGCTCGACAGTGGATCCGCCACCGCACCGCCAACGTCAACGAATATTCGGCGCGTTATTCGGTCCTCGATCGCGAGTTCTATCTACCGGATCGGGAGTTATTGCAGCTCGTGCGCATCGAGCGCAAGAGCACGGTCGAGCAAACGCAGCTCTTTGCGTTGCCGGAACCAGAAGTGCACGACATCGCCGCGCAATCGACCACCAATAAGCAGGGCCGAGAAGGTGCGCTCGCCGCCGAGGTCGCGGCGGAAGTGATCCGGCGGATGAAACGGGCGGCAGAGACCGACTTCACCCTCTATGAGCGGCTGTTGGGTGAGGGCGGCGAGGGGATCGAAGGCTTCGGGATCGCGCGCGAGCTCGCGCGCCTCGTGCTTCCGCTTTCCACCTACACCCAATGGTATTGGAAAATCGACCTGCACAATCTCCTGCACTTCCTCGAGCTCAGGGCCGATCCGCACGCCCAGGCCGAGATCCGCGCCTATGCCGAAGTGTTGCTGGAGGTGGTCAAGCGCTGGGTGCCGCTCGCTTACGAAGCGTTCGAGGATTACCGGCGCCGGGCGTTCACCCTTTCCGCTCCAGCGCGCGAAGCGGTGCGGCGGGCGCTGCGCGGCGAGACGGTCGATCCCGAAGCCCTCGGCTTGAGTGCGCGCGAGTGGCGCGAACTCTGCTCCGCTTTGCCCGAGCTCGCGTCGCGCGCCGGGCGCGCGGGCGAGCCTTAAGCGCCAGCCTTGCGGCTGGTGCCGGTGCAGAGCGCGACGATGGTCACGAAGACCACAACAGTAAGGGGAAGTGCGATGTAGACGAGGCTCGCGAAGCCGAAGGCGAGCGCCACCACCACGCCCAGGAGGAGGAGGGCGAGCAGCACCCAACCCAGGGTCCCAAGACCTTCGCTCTCCTGCATGGTTCTCCCTCCGCTTGCGTCTCGGTGCAGCAAGGCTAGCGACGGTGGCGAGAACGGACAGCCGACGGGAGGTCGCATATTCCCGACCCGTTGCGTGCTTGGGCCAACTGTAGGAATCGCACAACAGGATCGCGCGATTGCCGCGTTCGCGCCGTGATGGCGGTCAGGCGAGCGTTCCCATGAGCAACGGATGTCGGTATCAGGGGAAGCCAAGGGAGCAGAGCATAAGGGAGCAAGGTCGCATGCTCAGGCATCTTCGGCTGGCAGCCGCAGTGAGCGGTCTGGCGCTTCTCGCCGGCTGCGGTGATCGTCCGCCCGGTCACACCGATATCTTCGGACGCATGATGGAGGCAGCGCCAGCGGCGCAGACGATGAAGCGGGCCCGTGCGACGAGCCCCGGCGCCGATCCCTATCGCGCCGCCTACTACAAGTACTCGATGGAACACGCCGAGTACGAATTCAACGTCATGGAGCATTACAGGAGCGCGGTCTATCACGCCAACAATGCGATGGCGGCCGCCGGCGGTGCTGCTCCCGAACCGGCGCCGATCAGCTCCCGTCAGCTCCCCGCCGACAAGGTCGACGAGCTCACGAGCGCCCGCAACCGCCTGGTGGCGGCGCTCAATGCCGGCGGTGCCACCCGCAATCCCGATGCCGCCGGCAAGGCGGTGGCACGCTTCAATTGTTGGATGGAGCAGCAGGAAGAGAACTTCCAGCCGCGCGACATCGCCTACTGCAAGAACCAGTTCTTCGAGGCGCTCGCGGCCATCGAGACCGCAGCTCCGGGTGCGCCGGAGACGATCAAGATCGACGCCGATGTCTTGTTCGACTTCGACAAGGCGGTGATCAAGCCGGCCTTCTTCCCGGTACTCGATCGGGTAGCCGAGATTCTCGTCAAGAACACCAACATCCGAGTCGAGGTCTCGGGCCATACCGATACCGCCGGTCCTGCGGCCTACAACCAGCGTCTCTCGGAGCGCCGGGCCAAGGCAGTGGCCGATTATCTCGAGCGCAAGGGTGTGTCGCGCGACCGCATGACGGTGCGTGGCTATGGCGAGACGCGGCTTGCGGTGCCGACCCCCGACAACACCCGCGAACCGCGCAACCGTCGGGTGGAGATCCGTCAGCGTTGAGACGGCGCGAACCGTTGCGCGCAGGAGCGCGGCCGCTTCGGCCGCGCTCTTTTTTTCACCCCCCGAGCCCGACCAGCCGCGCGATCAACGCCGCCACCCAAAGGCCAAGCGCCGCTTTGAAGGCGATCCAAGCGTAGCGGCGGAAGCAGCGGGCGCGCGCAGCGCTCACCAAGCGCTGGGCGACGGCGGGCGCGAGCTGCGGTCGGGGGTCGAGCAAAAGCCAAGCCTCGGTGCGGGTGTAGGGGTGGTGGGGGGCTCGATGCGCCTTGAGCGCGAGCACCCCGGCCATGAGGAGCGAGCCGGCGGCCGCGCAATAGAGAGCGGCAAGCGGATAGGCGGCAAGGCCGAGACAGGTGCAGAGAATGGCGAGGGTGGCAAAGCCGACGCCGCGCAGGACGGAGAGTTCGGTCGCCCGCTCGATGGGGTCGAAGGGGTCACCGGGCACGGCTGGTTGCCCCGACCGTCAGATTTCGGGTGCGAGGCCGAGGGCGCGACAGAAGACCCACCAGCCGATGCGGGCGACGATGATCCACCACACGGCAACCAGCGGCAAGAGCGCCTCGACCATAAAGGAAGGAGTGACGAGGCGGACGAGATCGAGAACCGGATCGGTGAGGCGGCGAAATGCCCGCCAAATGTAGAAGTCCCAGTCATGGGGCACGAACAGGCCGAGCACGAAACGGCCGAGCATGGTCCACATCAGGGCGGCGAGAAGAAAATTGCCGATCCCGAAGATGGGCGCCGCGAAAAAATAATATGCAAGAGCTTCGATGAGCTGATCCACTGCCGGCATCCGAAGAAGGTGGGCGGGGCATAAGCGCCCCGCCCTCAATCTTCCGTGTAGATCAGTGCGCGATTGCTGGCTTTTCTTCGCTCATCACCGGTCCGCCCTTGGGGATGCGGATTTGGTCGATGAAGTCCTGCATTTCCTTAGATGGCGGCTTGGTCAACAGGCTCACCACGATGGTGACGAGGAACGCCACCGGGATACCGACCACCCCGGAAGCGATGTTGGAGAGCCCCTGCCGGGACAGCCAGGTACCCTGGAACCAGCGCGCCATTCCATAATATTCGGTGCCGAACATGTAGAACACGCAGATCGCATAGCCGGCGATCATGCCGGCGATCGCCCCCGCGGTCGTGCAGCGCTTCCAGAAGACACCCAAAACGAGCGCCGGGAAGAATCCGGAGGCTGCCACTGAGAAGGCCCAGGAGACGAAGATCAAGATCCCCTGCGGCAAGGTGATGGCCGTATAGGCCGCAAGCAGAGCCACGAAGATGAGAAGGACGCGGGCGACGATGAGCCGCCGCGCCGTCGGCGCCTGGGGATCGAGCATCTTGTAGTAGATGTCGTGGCTCAAGGCGTTGGCGATGGCGAGCAAGAGGCCATCTGCGGTGGAGAGCGCCGCGGCCAGGCCGCCGGCGGCGACGAGCCCGGCGATCACATAGGGCAAGCCGGCGATCTCCGGGGTGGCGAGCACCACCGTGTCCGGCAGGATCGAGAACTGGTTGAAGGTCAAGGTGGTCACGGGGGCGAGATTGCCGGCCGCATCCTTGACCGCCTGGCACGCCGCGAACACCGCCTCGGGGCTGGCCGCGTTGGCGCCGCAGATCTTCACCATCCCGATCTTGCCATAGGTGAAGATCCAGGAGGGCAAGGCGGCTACCGCCTGCAGTGAGGACAGATCCCTACCCAACACGTTCGTGAACACTTCATACTTCGCGAACACAGCATAGGCCGGTGCGGTGAAATAGAGGATGAAGATGAAGAGCAGGGACCAGCCCACCGATTGGCGCGCCTCGCGCACGCTCGGCGTGGTGAAGAAGCGCATGATCACGTGCGGCAAGGAGGCGGTGCCAACCATAAGGCAGAAGATGAGGCCGAAGAAGTTGAGCGGATCACGGAACCAGAAGGGCGTGGCATGACCCTTGGCCTCGCCCACGAACGGCGCGAGATAGCTCGCGGTTCGCTCGAGGGTCGTGATCTCTTGCAAGATCGAGCCATAGACGATCTGAGGAATCGGGATACCCGTCTTTTGGGTCGAGAGGATCACGACCGGGATGAGATAGGCGATGATCAAAACGATATACTGGGCCACCTGTGTCCAGGTCACAGCTCTCATGCCGCCCAGCATCGAGCAGACGAGGATGCCCACAAGGCCCACGAACACACCATACTCGAAGGGGATGCCGAGCAGCCGCGCCGCCACGAGACCGGTGCCAGTGAGCTGGCCCATCAGATAGATGAACGAGCAGCTCACCAAGATGATCACGCCAATAAAGCGGGCGAAGTTGCCGCCGTAGCGCGCCGCCAGGAAGTCGGGCACGGTGTAGGCACCGAACTTGCGCAAATACGGTGCAACGAGCACGGCCACCAACACGTAACCGCCGGTCCAACCCAAGATAAAGGCGAGGCCGTCATAGCCTTGGGCGTAGAGCGAGCCCGCCATGCCGATGAAGGAGGCGGCGCTCATCCAGTCGGCGGCGGTGGCCATGCCGTTGTAGAAGGCCGGGACCCGCCGTCCGGCTACATAGTATTCAGAGACCTGCGCGGTGCGCGACAGGTAGCCGATACCGGCATAGACCGCGATGGTCAAAAGAACGAATAGGTAGCCCAGAACGTATCCCGGAACGCCGAGCTGCTCGAGGATGGCAAGGACGACGACAAATGCGAGGAAGGCCCCGGTGTAATAACCATAAATCTTCCCTAGATTAGCGACGAATACGTCTTGACTTGCTTGCTGTGCCATGGCCGCTCCCCTCTCATTCCTCTTCGGCCACGCCGAATTCTTCGTCGATCTTGTTCTGCTTCCAGGCGAACCAGAAGATTTGGATCACGAAGACGATGAGCGAGCCTTGCGCCGCCATGTAGAAACCGAGCGGGAAACCGCCGATGACGATCTGGTTGAGGAAATAAACGAAGAAATGTATCACGAAGCTGAATATCGCCCATATCACGAGCGACGTGATCATGAGATTGCGCGTTTTGCGCCAGTACTCTTCCATACGTGGCGATGCCTGCATACCTCACCTCCCAGCCGATCGCCGGGCTGCTCGCCAGGAGGCACTCTGGCAAACGGTACCCGACGAACCGCGTTGCTCCCACGACTCTTGCGCAGCCGCGCGCCGCGGAGCCCTCAGGCTCGACCTGCGCCGCGGTGTTGCCAAACCGTAATCCGTCGTAAGATGCGCGCAAGGACGCAGCCTTGAGGCGGGAACGCAGCCGTGCTGGGACATGCTGCCGCACTTTTCGAACGAATCGCGAACATTTGGCGCCGCGGCGGTAACCCGCGCTGCCGCGATCTCGAACAACTGGCCGGGTTGTTGGCGGGAGAGGCGGCCTTCGTCGCCCAGAAGTCGACGATCGAATATTGCCGCGCGCGCGCAGGCTGTAACTGGGATAAGCTCTTCGCGGGTGATGAGTTCGCGCGCGAGATGAAGCGCGCGCGCTGGATGACCTTTCCCTTGGTGCTCGCCGACCTCGCCGAGATGCTGCAGATCCTGTTGCGGCGCGGCGGCTTCGAGGCGGCGGCGAGCGCCGATCGGCTGCGCCCGGTGGTCGCGCGCGCCTTGCGCTGGCACGGCCCACCCGAGATCCCGCTCGACCTCGAGCAAGCCGAGGCGGCGATCGCGGCCCGGCTGGAGCGAACCCTCGCCGCCCCCATACGTCCGGTCTACAGCTTCGCACCCGCCACCGGGCGCGCCGTTTTCGACGCCTTGCCGCTTAAGACGGACGCCCGCGGCGACCGCACGGTGGTCGAGAACCAAGTGGTGTTCTTGCTGTGCGGGGCCTATGGGCGGCTTGAGGAGCGCATTGCCCTTGCCGAGATCGCCCGCGCGCTGATCGCGCCCGCCCGCGCGGTGGTGGGCCCGGCAGGATTCGAACCTGCGACCAGACCGTTATGAGCGGCCAGCTCTGACCACTGAGCTACGGGCCCGCAGGCCGCACCCGCGGACGGGTGCGGCTCAATCGAGAAAGCTTCGCAGCTTGCGCGAGCGGCTCGGGTGCTTGAGTTTGCGCAGAGCCTTGGCCTCGATCTGGCGGATGCGCTCGCGCGTCACGCTGAACTGTTGGCCGACCTCTTCGAGCGTGTGGTCGGTGTTCATGCCGATGCCGAAGCGCATCCTGAGCACCCGCTCCTCGCGCGGCGTGAGCGTAGCCAGCACGCGCGTGGTGGCATCGCGCAGATTGGCGAGATTGGCCGCCTCGAAGGGCTGCACCGCGTTCTTGTCCTCGATGAAATCGCCCAAATGGCTGTCCTCTTCATCGCCGATCGGCGTCTCGAGAGAAATCGGCTCTTTGGCGATCTTGAGGACCTTGCGCACCTTATCTAAGGGCATATTGAGCTTTTGGGCGAGCTCTTCGGGGGTGGGCTCGCGGCCGTATTCGTGTAGGATCTGTCGGCTTGCGCGCACGAGCTTGTTGATCGTCTCGATCATATGCACCGGGATGCGGATGGTGCGCGCCTGATCGGCGATCGAGCGGGTGATCGCTTGGCGGATCCACCACGTCGCGTAGGTGGAGAACTTGTAGCCGCGGCGGTACTCGAACTTGTCGACCGCCTTCATAAGCCCGATGTTCCCCTCTTGGATGAGGTCGAGGAACTGCAGGCCGCGGTTGGTGTACTTCTTGGCGATGGAGATGACCAGGCGCAGATTGGCCTCGACCATCTCTTTCTTAGCCTGGCGCGCCTCTTTCTCGCCTTTTTGCACCTTGGAGACGATGCGCCGGAACTCGGCGATGGTGAGCCCCGTCTCTTCCGCGATGCCGGCGATCTCCTCGCGCAGCTGCTCGATCTCCTGGCGGTGCTTGGTCACGAACTCGGACCAGCCCTTGTCCTTGAGCTTGCTGACCCGCTCCAGCCAATCCTTGTCGAGCTCATGACCCATATACTGTTCGAGGAAGCTCTCGCGCGAGACCTTGCACGACATAGCCAAGCGCAAGAGCTTGCCTTCCAGGCTCTGCAGCAGCTTGTTCATGTCGAACAGCTGCTCGACCAGAGCCTCGACACGGCTCGGATGCAGGTGGACCTGCGCCATGAGCTCGACGACCTTGGCCCGCGCCGCCTCGTACTTGGCATCGAGCTCGGGATCGACGGGGCGCTGCGCCTGCACCGCCGCCAGGCGCTCTTCCTGCAACGCGGTGAGTTCGCGATAGGCCTCGGCGATGCGGTCGAAGGTGGCGAGCACCGGCTCCTTGAGCTTGGCCTCAAGGGCCGCGAGCGAGAGGACGTCCTCGTCGAAGTCCTCCTCTTCCGAGCCGCTGCCTCCCGCCGTTTCGCCGACGGGCGTTGCGCCGGCTTCGCCCGCCGCGCCTTGCCCGGCCTCAAACGGCCCGGGCTCGCCCGCGCCCGGACCGCCGCCCATGGTCGCCTCGAGATCGACGATGTCGCGCAACAGCGCACGGCCCTCGCGGATGGCATCGCGCCAGCCGATCACCGCGCGCATCGTCAACGGGCTCTCGCACAGGGCCTCCAAGACCATGTTGCGGCCGGCCTCGATGCGCTTGGCGATCTCGATCTCGCCCTCGCGCGAGAGCAGCTCGATCGAGCCCATCTCGCGCAGGTACATGCGCACCGGGTCGTCGGTGCGGCCGAGCTCCTCGTCGATCACGCTGGCGGCATCGTCGCCGTCCTCGTCGTCGATCACCGAGGCCACCCGCTCGCTCTCGTCTTCGGAGCCGACGCGCGTGCCCGTCGGCTCAGATTCGCTCAACGGATCGTCACGCAGTATGCTGATACCGCGCGCCTCGAACCCGGAGAGCAGCTCGTCGACCTGCTCGGGCGGGAAATCGGCCGGCAGCACAGCGTTGATCTGATCGAAGGTGAGCGCGCCTTTCTCCTTGCCCTGCGCGTAAAGACGCCGCAGGGCGGGCATGCGAGCGAGCAAGCTCTCGAAGCCGTCATTCGGCTTGTTGACCTTGGCGGTCGCACTCTTCTTGACGGCCGCAGAATTACTTACGGACGTCGATTGGCTCTTGGCCATACACGCGGTCTCCTCGCAGGCGGCGATTCGCTGAGCGGTTGGCAGCACAGACGCGACCGCGCGGCACGGCAACGCGCCCTCGCCCTGCCGCGGGGCTCACCGATCCGCAGACGCCGCGCCCGCGCCGGTCGCTCGAAATCATCCCTCGTCTTGTGCGTTCAACAAGCGATCGAGGCCGTCCAGTGGCCGCGTAGGCTCGCTTCGCGCGTCGGTGGTGCGCAAACCTTCGAGTTCGCGTTCGCGCAACAGACGCCGGCGCAGACGCGCCGACGCTGCCCGCCATCGCTCGAGAGGCGATGCGCTCACTTCCCCCGTCTCGGACCCTTCCCGGGGCCCGCCCGCCGATCGCACCCGCGCCAAAGGCTCGGCCAAGCCACAGCGAGCGAGATGGGTGGCGAGCCCTTCGGCGTCAAGGCGATCGCCGCGCGCCCAAAGATGCAGGATCTCCTGGCGCATGCGCTCGAGACTCGGCTCTTTGAAGGTGAACTCGGCCAATTCTTCGTCCACCGTCGCAAACTCGCCTTGCGCGCCCAAAATCGCGGGGTCCTCGAGGATGGGGGCGAGAAGCGGCGCCTCGCACCAGCGCTCGCGCTCTTTGAGGGCCGCCGCGAGCGCGCTCGGTGCCACCTTCCGCGCGACTGCCCCGGGCTCGCTCCCACGCCCGCTCGCTTTGGCGCGCAAGCGCAGCCGCTCGAGATCGGCCTCGAGCCGGCGCGCGAATTCTTCCTTGAGGCTCGCGCGCAGATCCGCATCCGCCACCGCGGCAATGAAGCTGCGCAGCTTGCGGCGAAAGCTCGCGCGCACGTCGACGTCGCGGAGATCGGCAAAGGGGCCGCTGCGCCAAATGCGCCACAGGAAATCGCTCAACGGCTCGGCCTTGGCGATCAGTTCGCGCATCGTCGCAGCACCGTAGCGACGCACCAGGCTATCGGGGTCCTCGCCTTGGGGAAGCGCGACGAAGGCGAGCGTGCGGTCGGGGCGCAAGAGGGGTGCGGCGCGCAGCGCCAGCCGTTCAGCTGCGCGCACCCCGGCGGCATCGCCGTCGAGACAGATGATCGGCCGCGCCACCAAGCGCCAGCAGGCCTCGAGCTGCTCTTCCCCCATCGCGGTGCCAAGAGGCGCCACCGCAGCGATGTCGGCCGAGGCGAGCGCGATCACATCCAAATAGCCCTCGACCACCACGAGCTGGTTGCACGCGCGGGCCCGCGCTGTGGCGTGATCGAGCCCGTAGAGAAGGCGGCTTTTGTGGAAGAGCGGCGTTTCGGGGGTGTTGAGATATTTGGGCTGACCGTCGCCGAGGGTGCGAGCGCCGAAGCCGACGATGCGCCCCCGCGCATCGGCGATCGGGAAGGTGACCCGCGCGCGGAATAGGGCATAGGGCGCTCCGCCGCCTTCCGGAACCCGCAACAGCCCGGCGCGCACGAGCAGCTCTTCAGAGAAACCTTGGGCGGCGAGTGCTGCGCCGAGTGCCGAGCCGTTGGCCGGCGCCCAGCCCAGCCCGAAGGCGCGGATGGTCGCGGGATCGAGCCCGCGGCGGGCGAGAAAGGCGCGCGCCGGCTCGCCTTCCGGCTCGTTCAGGCGGGCTGCGAACCACCGTGCGGCGGCGGCATTGACGTCGAAGAGCGCCCGGTCAAGGCGATCGACAGCCGCCGCCCGCCGCGGCGCCGGGATGCCGGTGAGCTCCTCCAGCCGGAGAAGCGCGTCGCGGAACTCCAACCGCTCGATGGCCATCACAAAGGCGATGGCATCACCATGCGCTCCGCAGCCGAAGCAGTGGTAGAAGCCCTTGTCCGGCACCACCGTGAAAGAGGGCGTCTTTTCCTTGTGAAAGGGGCATAAGCCCACCCACTCGCGGCCGCGCCGAGAGAGCTTCACCCACCGCCCGATGATCTCAACGAGCGGCAAGCGCGCGCGGAATTCCTCAAGCGAAGCACTGGCGCCGGTGCTCACCTGGTGCCGCGGCCCCGCCCGCCCCTTTTAGTGCAGCCGCTCGCACAACAGCCGCCGAACGAGGGCGAAATCCAGCCCACTTGCGTGGCGTTGCTTGAGCCAGCTGATCACCTTGCCGGCGTCTTTGAGTTTTTCCGCGCCCACCGCTCGGATCGCCTCCTCCACCGCCGCCCGCACATCCGATTCGCCCATTTGAGCCGGCAAAAAGGAGCGCAGGACGGCGATCTCGCGCGCTTCCTGCTCGGCCCGCTCGAGCCAGGCTCGGCTCTCGCAGCGGGCGATCTCGGCTTCGCGATCGGCGACCATCTCGCGCAACAGACCCTCGATTTCGGCGTCGCCCACCGCTTCCCGCGCGCCTTGCGCGCGCGCCGCACGATCGCGCTCGTGGATGGCGGCGAGGACGAGGCGCAACAGGGCGGCTGCACGCTCGTCCGCCTGCTCGCTCGCTTCCTTAAGCGCCGTTTGCAGCTTTTGACGCAACACCTCGCTTCAACCCCTCGCGCCCGACCCGCCCTCAGGCGCCCCCTTTCGACCGGCTCCCTCCCGGGCCGCCGCGTCGCTTGACGCGCGGCCTTGGACTGATAGAACCCGGGCCGTTTGACCGGCGCGCGGCGCCATGAGTTTTTACCCAGCGCTGCCAACAGCGGATCAACAGCCGTGGACCACATGTTCCCTCGGCGCGCGGCCACTGCCGCCCTCGCGCTCCAGGATGGCACCGTCTTCCTCGGTTTCGGGCTCGGCGCCCCGGGCGTGCACGTCGGTGAACTCGTTTTTAACACCGCGATGACGGGCTACCAAGAGATCCTCACCGACCCGTCGTACGCCGGTCAGATCGTGACCTTTACCTTCCCGCACATCGGCAATGTCGGTGCCAACGAGGAAGACCTCGAATCGACCACACCGGTCGCACGCGGTGCCGTGTTCCGGGCCGAAGTCACCCCGCCCTCGTCCTGGCGCGCCACCCGCCATCTCGCCGCCTGGCTGGAAAGCCACGGAATCGCCGCCATCACCGGTGTCGATACCCGCCGTATTACCCGCATCTTGCGCGAGAAGGGGGCGCAGAATGCGGCCCTCGCCTTCGACCCCGCGGGCCGGCTCGACATCGAGGAGCTCAAGGCGCGCGCCGCCTCCTGGCCGGGGCTCGTCGGCATGGACCTCGTGCCGGAAGTGACCTCGCGGCAGCGGGCGATCTGGCGCGAGGGGCGCTGGCAGTGGGGACGCGGCTATGTGTTGGGCGAGCCCGGCGGGCCGCCGGTGGTGGTGGTGGACTATGGCGTCAAGCGCAACATCCTGCGCTCGCTCGTCTCGGTCGGCTTCGAGGTGACGGTGGTTCCCGCCACCACGACCGCGGAAGAGATTTTGGCGATGCGCCCGGCTGGGGTGGTGCTCTCCAATGGCCCGGGCGATCCGGCGGCCACCGGCGTTTACGCCGTGCCCGAGATCCGCAAACTCGTCGCAAGCGGGCTGCCGATCATGGGCATCTGTCTTGGACACCAGATGCTCGGCCTCGCGATGGGTGCGCGCACCTTCAAAATGCGCTTCGGCCATCACGGCGCCAACCACCCGGTTAAGGATCTGACCACCGGGCGGGTCGAGATCACGAGCCAAAATCACGGCTTTGCGATCGCCGATGAGGGGCTTCCGGAGACGATCGAGGTCACGCACCGCTCGCTTTTCGACGGCACCATCCAAGGGATCCGGCTCAAAGAGCGGCCGGTCTTTTCCGTGCAGTACCATCCCGAGGCTTCACCGGGGCCACAGGACGCCCACCATCTCTTCCACCGCTTCCGCGCACTCGTCGAAGGCCGAGCGCGCTGACGGATAAGGACCGCGCCCATGCCCAAACGGACCGATCTGCGATCGATCCTCGTGGTCGGTGCTGGCCCCATCGTGATCGGCCAGGCCTGCGAATTCGACTATTCCGGCACCCAGGCCTGCAAGGCGTTGAAGGCCGAAGGCTATCGGGTGGTGCTCGTCAATTCCAACCCCGCCACGATTATGACCGATCCGGAAGTGGCGGACGCCACCTACATCGAGCCCATCACACCGGCTTTCGTGCGCAAGATCATCGCCGCCGAGCGACCCGATGCGCTGTTGCCCACCATGGGCGGGCAAACCGCGCTCAACATCGCCAAGGCCTTGGCCGAAGACGGCACGCTCAAGGAATACGGCGTCGAGCTCATCGGCGCTAAGCTCGAAGCGATCGACAAAGCCGAGGACCGCCAGCTGTTCCGCGAGGCGATGGCGCGCATCGGCCTCGATCTGCCGCGTTCGCGCGCCGTCTACAACCTCGAGGAAGCGCGCGCGGCGCTCGCCGAGGTCGGCCTGCCGGCGGTGATCCGCCCCTCTTTCACGCTCGGCGGAACCGGCGGCGGCATCGCCTACAACCGCGAAGAGTTCGAAGAGATCGTTCGCACCGGCCTGGAAGCCTCCCCGATCGGCGAAGTATTGATCGAAGAATCGGTCCTGGGCTGGAAAGAATTCGAGATGGAGGTGGTGCGCGACCGCGCCGACAACTGCATCATCGTCTGCTCGATCGAAAACGTCGACCCGATGGGGGTGCACACCGGCGATTCGATCACCGTCGCCCCCGCGCTCACCCTCACCGACAAGGAATATCAGCGGATGCGCGATGCGGCGATCGCCGTGCTGCGCGAGATCGGGGTGGATACCGGCGGCTCCAACGTCCAGTTCGCCGTCGACCCCGAATCGGGGCGGATGGTGGTGATCGAGATGAACCCGCGTGTTTCGCGCAGCTCTGCGCTCGCCTCCAAGGCTACCGGCTTTCCGATCGCCAAGGTCGCCGCTCGGTTGGCCGTGGGCTATACGCTCGATGAGATCCGCAACGACATCACCCGCGTCACCCCGGCGAGCTTCGAGCCCTCCATCGACTATGTCGTGACCAAGATCCCGCGCTTTACCTTCGAGAAGTTTCCTGAGACGGAGCCGGTGCTCACCACCTCGATGAAGTCGGTGGGCGAGGTGATGGCGATCGGCCGCACCTTCCAGGAATCGCTGCAAAAAGCGCTGCGCAGCCTGGAGACCGGGCTGAGTGGGCTCGATGAGATCGAGATCCCGGGTTTGGCGGGGGCCGATCGCCCCAAAGAGGTGATCTTAGCTGCGCTTGCCAAGCCCACCCCCGACCGGCTGCGGTTGATCGCGCAGGCTTTTCGCGAAGGCCTCGGCATCGAGGAGGTGCATCGCGCCTGCCGCTGGGATCCCTGGTTCTTAGAGCAGATCCGCGATCTCGTGCGCACGGAAGAGCAGCTGCGGCAGCTCGGACTGCCCGAGGATCGCGAGGCCTTAAGGGCGCTTAAGGCCAAGGGCTTTTCGGATCGGCGGCTCGCGCAGCTCACCGGCCGCTCGGAAGCGGAGGTGCGGGCTCTGCGCGAGCGCCTTGCGGTGCGGCCGGTGTTTCGGCGGGTGGACACCTGTGCGGCCGAGTTCGAATCCCTCACCCCCTACATGTACAGCTGCTATGAGAGCGGCACGCTCGACGATCCCGAGCCCGAGTGCGAGGCGCAGCCGTCCGATCGGCGCAAAGTCGTCATCTTGGGGGGTGGGCCCAACCGCATCGGTCAGGGCATCGAGTTCGACTATTGTTGCGTGCACGCCGCCTTCGGGCTCAAGGAGGCCGGGATCGAGACGATCATGGTCAACTGCAACCCGGAGACGGTCTCGACCGATCCCGACACCTCCGATCGGCTCTATTTCGAGCCGCTCACCGTGGAGGACGTGCTCGAGATCTGCCGGGTCGAGGCGAGCAAAGGCGAGCTTTTGGGGGTGATCGTCCAGCTCGGCGGGCAAACGCCGCTTAAGCTCGCCAAGCCGCTTGAGGCGGCCGGCATTCCGATCCTCGGCACCTCGCCCGAGGCGATCGATCTCGCCGAGGACCGCGACCGCTTCAAAGAGCTCTTAAAGCGCTTGGGGCTGCGCCAGCCGGAAAGCGACGTCGCCATGAGCGAAGCCGAAGCGGTGGCGAAAGCGGAAGCGCTCGGTCTGCCGCTTCTGTTGCGCCCCTCTTATGTGCTCGGCGGGCGGGCGATGCGGATCGTGCACAGCCTCGATGAGCTGCGCCGCTTTTTCGCCGAGGCGCGGGCGGCCTCCGAGATCGGGCCGGTGTTGCTCGACCGTTATCTTGCCGATGCGATCGAAGTGGATGTGGACGTGGTCGCCGACGGCGAGCAGGTCTTCGTCGCGGGGATCATGGAGCACATCGAGGAGGCCGGCATCCATTCGGGCGACAGCGCCTGTTCCCTGCCGCCCTATTCGCTGCCGAGCACGACCGTGGCCGAGATCGCTCGGCAAGCGGAAGCGCTTGCGCGCGCGCTCGCGGTCAAAGGCCTTATGAACGTGCAAATGGCGGTCAAGGACGGCACCATCTACGTGCTCGAAGTGAACCCGCGGGCGAGCCGCACGGTGCCTTTCGTCGCCAAGGCGATCGGCCAGCCGATCGCCAAAGTGGCGGCGCGGATCATGGCCGGCGAGCGGCTCGCCGATTTCGGGCTCGAGGCCCGCCCGCTCGATCACGTCGCGGTCAAAGAAGCGGTGTTTCCCTTTGCGCGGTTTCCCGGTGTCGATCTGATCTTGGGTCCGGAGATGAAGTCGACCGGCGAAGTGATGGGGCTGGCACCCGATTTCCCGAGTGCCTTTGCCAAATCGCAGATCGCCGCCGGCACCGAACTGCCCGCACAGGGGCGCGTGTTCATCTCGGTGCGCGAAAAAGACAAGCCGGCAGCGTGTCAGATCGCCCGAGCCCTGCACGCGCTCGGCTTCGAGCTCGTGGCCACGCGCGGCACCGCAGCGGCGATCGCCGCCGCGGGGCTGCCGGTGCAGCCGGTCAACAAGGTGTTCGAGGGACGGCCGCACATCGTCGATCTCATCAAGGACGGAAAGATCGCGCTCGTGATCAACACCACCGAAGGCGCGCAGGCGATCGCCGACTCTTATTCGCTCAGGCGGGCGGCGCTCACCGCGCGCTTGCCCTACTACACGACCATGGCGGGTGCGCGCGCGATGGTTGAAGGATTGCGTCGGCTGCGCCACGGCGCGCTTGAAGTACGGCCGCTGCAGGCTTATTTTTCGGGGCCGGCCAAAGATGCAGCCGGCGGTCCGGCGATCGCCGGCTCTTCTTTTCCGCTCGAGTGACGCACGGGTCAGGGGATGTCGAACCGGATACCGATGACGCCCGAGGGCTATGCACGGTTGAGCGCCGAGCTCAAACGGCTCAAAACCGTCGAGCGACCGGCGGTGATCCGGGCCATTGCGGCGGCGCGCGAGCATGGCGACCTCTCGGAAAACGCCGAGTACCACGCGGCCCGCGAACGCCAGGGGTTCATCGAAGGCCGGGTGATGGAGCTCGAAGACAAGCTCAACCGTGCTGAGATCATCGATCTTTCCAAGCTCTCCGGCTCCAAGATCATGTTCGGGGCGAAAGTGCGCCTCGTCGACGAGGAGACCGAGGAGGAAGTGAGCTATCAGATCGTCGGCCCGGACGAAGCGGAAATTTCGCTCGGGCTGTTGTCGATCAACTCGCCGCTCGCGCAAGCCCTTCTCGGTAAGGAGGCAGGAGAATCGGTGGAGGTGAACACGCCGCGCGGTATTCGCTACTTCACCATCCTCGAAGTCAAATACGGCTGAGCAGAGCAGAGCGGGAACGATGGCGGCCGAGCGACGGGTCCGGCTCGCGATCCTCGGCTCCGGTCCGGCCGGCTACACGGCGGCGATCTACGCCGCGCGCGCCGGCCTCGCGCCGTTGCTCGTGCAGGGTCTGCAGCCCGGCGGACAGCTCGCGATCACCACGGAAGTGGAGAACTTCCCGGGCTTTCCCGAGCCGATCTTGGGCCCCGAGCTCATGGAGCGGATGGCCGCGCAGGCCCGCCGCTGCGGAGCCGAGCTCGTGGCGGATGTCGCGGTCGCGGTCGCGCTGCACGAGCGGCCGTTCCGCATCCTCCTCGACAGCGGCGATCGGATCCTTTGCGATGCCCTGATCATCGCAACCGGAGCGCAAGCGCGCTGGCTCGGCTTGGAAAGTGAAACGCGCTTTCGCGGCTTTGGGGTGTCGAGCTGTGCCACGTGCGACGGCTTTTTCTTCCGCGGGCGCACCGTAGCGGTCGTGGGCGGCGGCAACACGGCGGTGGAAGAGGCGCTCTATCTTTCGCGGTTGTGCGCGAAGGTCTACCTCGTCCACCGCCGCGACGCGCTCAGGGCGGAAAAGGTGCTGCAGGAGCGGTTGTTCGCCGAGCCCAAGATCGAGCCGGTTTGGAACCATGTGGTCGAAGAGATCCTCGGCAGCGAGGAGCCGCGGGCGGTCACGGGCGTGCGGCTGCGCCATGTGCACACGGGCGCGCGGCGCGAGCTGGCGGTTGAAGGCGTGTTCGTCGCCATCGGCCACGATCCCGCCACTGCGCTCTTTAAGAACCAACTCGACATGGACGCCGAGGGCTATATCGTGACCCCGCCCGGGAGCACGCAGACGAGCGTGCCGGGCGTCTTCGCCTGTGGGGACGTGCAGGACAAGCGGTTCCGGCAGGCGGTGACCGCTGCGGGCAGCGGATGTATGGCGGCGCTCGAAGCCGACCGCTGGCTCGCCGAACTGGGGGCGACTTGACGCGTTCGGTTCGTCTTTTCGGGGGAAGCCTTCGGGAATGCTCGATTGGGACCGGGTGCGGATCTTTCACGTCGTCGCAGAGGCCGGCAGCTTTACCCGCGCCGCCGATCGCTTAGGCCTCTCGCAGTCGGCGATCAGCCGGCAGATCAGCGCGCTCGAGGAAGATCTGGGCGCACCATTGTTCCACCGTCACGCGCGCGGGCTCGTGCTCACCGAGCAAGGCGACATCCTGCTCGAAGCGGCGCGCGAGATCGCGCGCAAGATGGCCGCGGCGCAAACCGCGCTCAAAGAGAGCCGGGAAGTGCCCGCGGGACATCTGCGCGTGTGCACGACCGTTGGCGTCGGCACGGTGTGGCTTGCCTCCCATCTCGCCGAGTTCCTCGACCGCTATCCCGAGATCTCGATCTCGCTCATCGTCACCGATGCCGAACTCGATCTCTCGATGCGCGAGGCGGATGTGGCGGTGCGCATGCAACGGCCGACCCAAGCCGATCTCATCCAAAGACGGCTTATGACGGTGCACACCCACATCTACGCCGCCCAGAGCTATCTCGAGCGCTATGGTGTGCCGACCTCGGTGGCCGATCTCGACCACCACCGGCTCGTCGCCTACAGCGACGATCCCAACCTCGCCGCCCAGCCCTTGAACTGGATCCTTTTTGCCGGGCGCGAGGAGGGCGAGGAGCGCCCCAGACGCGCGGCCCTTACCGTCAACAATGTCTACGGCATGCTGCGGGCCGTGCAGAGCGGGCTCGGGCTCGCCTCGCTTCCGGATTATCTCGCCACCAACGCCGGCAACCTCGTGCGGGTGCTGCCCGAACTCGAAGGTCCCAGCTTTACGGGCTACTTCGTCTATCCCGAGGAGCTGCGGAACTCCAAGCGGGTAGCGGTGTTCCGCGACTTCCTGCTCGAGAAGGTGGCCGCCCAGCCGGTCTGGTGAGGGGCGCCGACCGGCTAGCCGCGCATTTTTGCATAGCTCTGTTGCAAGAGCGCACTAGCTGATGCGGGCCACCGGGCCTAAATGATGCGGTGCAGCACGGGCGGCTCTGGGTGTCCGTGCTAGCGCGGCGGCAGCCGCGCTCCGCAGGTGCGACGCCTGCGGGTCGGGATCTCCGGATCCCTTCCTCCCAGACGTTAGCCTCCCTGATCCACTTGGCCGAGTCGCGAGACTCGGCCCTTTTTTTGCGCGCTACCGGAGGGAGGAGAGGGAGCTTTGCACCCGTTGCGGGTCCCTCTTCCACCTGCGCCTGGTGAGGCATCCGGTCGCACCCACTCGTAGGTCGCACCCTCTTCCGCGTCAAGCGCGTCTGCCCGGGAACGATCGTCTTTGCTGCAGCGCAGCATTCGCGGCGCCGGCGCGGGCGCTCGAAGCCGGCACGAGAATCGCTAGGGTAAGGCGCGTACCCGAAAAGCTGTTCAGCCAAAAGTTGATCGCCGGCGCCGCATGGCGCGACGGCGCGGCCGCGCTATGCGCGCGCGATCGATTAGGGCTCAAAGATCAGAATGCTGTGCGGCACCTCGCCCGCCGGCACGCTCTTGAGCGGCTTGAGCGTCCTCGTGTCGATAATGGTGATATCATCGGAGAGCCCGTTGGCCACCCAAAGTCGCGTCTCGTCACGGTTGAGGGCAAGCCCCCACGCCCGTCGACCCACGAGCACGTAATCGGTCACTTTGCGCGTCTTGACGTCCACTACCGCCACATGGTTGGCGCGGCCGAGCGCTACATAAGCGCGTGCGCCCTTGCTGTCGATGATCACGTCCACAGGTGTAATATTTTCTTTACGCAGTCCGCGATACTCGAACTCGATGGTATGGACGAGCTCGAGCTTGTCGACGTCGACGATGTCCACCATGCCGGCGATCTCGGCTGAAACCCAGAGCTCTTTGCCGTCCGGGGTGAGCGCGAGCCGGCGGGGGCGGGTGTTCATCACCAGATCCTTGATGATCTCCCCTTTCTCGAGATCGATGACGTGCAACAGATTGGCCGCTTCCGAGACGACGAAGGCGAGCTTGCCATCGGGCGTGATGATGGCACCTTCGGGTTCCGGCCCGGTATCGAAGGCGGCGATCTGCTGTCCGGTCTCGAGATCGAAGAGCGACGCCTGGCTGTCCTCCTCGTTCGAGACGAGCAGATAACGGCCGTTGGGATGCAAATAGTGCACCTCGGGATAGAGCACGTTGGGCAACCGTCGCACGAGCTTTTGCGTGTGCGTGTCGAAGACACCGATCATATTGTCTTCCGCACAGCACACCAAAAATTGCTGGCGATCGAGCGTGAACACCATCCCACGCGGGCGACCACAGGCCGGCACCGTGCGCAGCACGTTGCCGTCGAGATCGAAGACCGTGAAGTTGCCGCTCTTCTCGTTGCTCACGATCGCGAAGCCCTGGCTCGCCTGGGCCGCGTAGGCCAAACTCAGCGCGAGCGCCGCCAGTGCCGAAGCGAGCCCGAGCGATCTGCCCGACATCCGTGCCTCCCCCCAGACATAATCGGCTTGAATGAAGGTCATAAGGCATACTCGCAGAGCACGAAAGGTCCTAAGCCGGGGTGTGACATCGCCGCCGCTTGTCCGTTCGCTCCGCCGCGCGCCATGCCCCCACATCGGGGAGGATCGGCAATGCTTGAGCACCCGTTCGCGCGCGGCGCGGCGGCCGCCGCGCTCGTCTGCTTCGGCCTTGCGCTCCCGGCCGCGGCCGGCGATCGCGTCTGCGAGGCGCTCGCGCGGGCGTTCGCGCAGGAGCCGGCCGAGGAGCGCCGCCAGCTCGACCGCCAGCTCGCCCAGGCGGCGGCAAAGGGTTGTGGCGCGCTCGTGCAGACGCTCCTTGAGCGCGGCGCCTCGCCCTTGGCGCGCGACCGTCGCGGCGACACCGCGCTCCACCACGCCGCCCGCAGCGGCAACATCGCAACCGCGCGCCTGTTGCTCGAGGCCGGCGCCGACCCGAACCAGCGCAACCTCGAGGGTGCGACCCCGCTCTTTCTCGCCGCCGAGGCCCGTCGGACCGCCTTCGCCCGCTTCCTGCTCGACCAGGGCGTGCCCGCTGATCAGCCCGGGCGCAGCGGCGCGACCCCACTTGCGGCAGCGGCCTTCACCGGCAACCTCGAACTCGTGGTTTTGCTGCTCGCCCGCGGTGCCGATCCCGCCGCTGTTGACGCCACCGGCAAATCCCCGCTCGTCTATGCCGCTGCGCGCGGCCACAGCGAGGTGGTGCGTCGCTTGCTCGACGCTGGCGCGCCCGTCGACCAGCGCACGGGTCACGGGCTCACCGCGCTCATGTGGGCGGCGGGGCACGCCGACGACGTCCCCGAGGCGGACGGCCTTGCGACGGTGGAGCTGCTTTTGGCCCGCGGGGCGACGATCGATCTCGCCGACGATCGCGGGCGCACCGCTCTTTTGATCGCGGCCGAGCGCGGCCATCGCCGGATCGTCGACGTCCTGCTGGCGCGCGGAGCCGACCCCGCGCGGCGCGATCATGCTGGACAGGGACTGGCCGAGCTGTTGCGCGCGCGACCCGCGGCCGCCTTGGCTCCTCAAAGCGCGCCCAGATAGCGGGCGATCGCCTCGATCTCCTCGTCTGAGAAGGTGTCGAGCAGCGAGCCCATGGCGGCGTTGTTGGTGCGCTCCTTGAGCCGGAAGGCGCGCATGGTGCTCACAAGGTAAGCGGTGAGCTGGCCGGCGAGGCGGGGCATGGTGCCGTCGCCCATGAAGTCGGCGCCGTGGCACTCGCGGCACTGGCCTTCTGCGAGCAACCGCTCGACGACGCCGTTTTCGTCTGCAACCGGCGGCTGATCGACGCGCGGCCAGGGTCGCGCAGCGAAATAGGCGGCGAGCTCGCGCAAATCCTGGCGCGAGAGGTCTTTGACGACCTCGTTCATCACCTCGTGCTTGCGCGCGCCGTTTTTGTAATCGCGCAGTTGGATGAAGAGGTAGCCCTCGTGCTGACCGTCGACGATCGGAGATTCGGCATAGTTCGGCACGCCATTTTCACCGTGGCAGGCAAGGCAGGTGGGCACGAGCTCGGCCAAGCGTTCCGAGAGCTGCGGTTCGGGTATCGGTTCCGCCGCCCGCGGGCGCATCTCCTGCGCGCTCACGGGATCGCCGAGGGTCAGCGTCGCTCCTACGGCGATGCCCGAGAACCAGCGTCGGGCTCGTTGGGTGTGCCTGTCCATCCTCGCGACCGCCCGCCCGCGGCCCTTCCGCGCGCGGTCCCTCCCTGAAAACCTCGTCATTCCACCAACGTGAATGCGATAATGGCGTTGCCGCGCTTGAAATCCAGTTGCGCGCTGCCGCCTGCGGCGACAGCGACATATTGCTTGCCGTCGACCGTATAGCTCACCGGCGGCGCGTTCACGCCCGCGCCGGCCTGGAAGCTCCACAGCCGTGCCCCGGTCGCGGCATCGACGGCATTGAACCGGCCGTTGCCCTCGCCGAAGAACACGAGCCCACCGGCGGTGGCGAGTGCCCCCCCGATCAGCGGCTGCGGCGTCTTCACTTCCCAGCGGATGGCCCCGGTCCGGTAGTCGACGGCGACCAGCGCGCCCCAATGTTCGTCCGCGGGAGCGACGCGAAAGGCGCCGCCGAGCCAGAGCTTACCGCCGGGGTAGGGCGTGCTCTGCAGATGGAAGGTCATCGGCTGGTGGATGGCGAGGGCATAGACCAGACCCAGCCCGGGATGGATCGCCACCGGCGACCAGCCCACCCCACCGTTGGCGCCCGGTGCCATGCGCGTGCCCTCAGGCGTGGGCAAGGCCCACATGTTCTCCTGCGGCACGATCGGCTCGGAAAAGCGGATGAGCGAGCAGTCCTCGCGCCGGTGGATGTAGATATAGCCGGTCTTGCCGGCGTGCAGCACGGCTGGAACCGTCTGCCCATTCTCGTCCGGCGCCTCGATGAGCACGGGCGGGCTCACCGCGTCCATGTCCCAGCGATCGTGCGGCACATACTGCAGGTGGCAGTGGTAGCGGCCGGTGTCGAGGTCCACCGCTACGAGGCTGTTGGTGTAGAGGTTGTCCCCCGGCCGCTGCGAGTCGTCGAGCGGCGGTGCTGGATTGCCCACCACCATGAAGATCTTGCGCCCGGCGCGGTCGATGGCCGGCGTCTGCCAGACCGGGCCGCCGAGCCAGCGGTAGGGATCGCCGATGCGCGCGAGCGTCTCCTTTTCTTTGGCGATGTCGCGGCGGAGGTCTTTCCCCGTGGCGTCCTTGGTGGCCCACACGCCGACCGAGTTCTCGGGCGTGGTGTAAAACGTCCACAACAGCTTGCCGGTCTTGGCGTCGAAGGCTTTAAGAAAGCCGCGGATGCCGTATTCGCCACCGCTTGTGCCGATCAGCACTTTCCCCTCGACCACAACCGGCGCCATGGTCTCGGAATAGCCGAGTTCGGGATCGGCGATCTGCGTCTCCCACACGAGCTTGCCGGTACGGGAATCGAGCGCGATCAGCTTGGCATCGAGCGTGCCCATAAAGACGAGGTCTTCATAGACCGCCACGCCGCGGTTGTTGGGGCCGCAGCAATAGGAGGTCACGGGCGAAAGGCGGTGTTTAAAGTGCCAGAGCTGCTCGCCGGTGGCGGCATCGAGCGCGTAGACGTGGTTGTAGGCGGTGGTCACGTACATCACACCGTCGACCACGACCGGCGTGGTCTCGAGTGATTCGCGCACGTCCACCTGAAACAACCAGGCCGGCCGCAAGCGGCGGACGTTGGACGTATTGATCTGTGCGTTCGGATAAAACCTCGTCTGCTTGTAGTTGTGATTGGGGTGTAAGAAGTTGTTGCCGTCACCTTCAGCGAGATCGAGCATGCGCTGTGTCACGAAGCGCAAGTCCGCCGACAGATGCGTGCCCTTGATGGTCTGTGCGCGAGCCGCCTCTGGCTCGCCGAATGCGTTCAGCGCAACAGTGAGCAGGAGGATCGTGGTCAGCGGGGTCCGGCTTCGACGCAGCATCGCTCCTCCCCGACGCGGGTGCACACCGCTTGCTGCCGGATAGCCAAGCCCCTTTCTATCAGCAAGCGCTTAAGCGCGCCTGCGACGACGCGTCCGCAGCTCAGCTGCGGCAGCGGCTTTCCGGCTCGTCCACCCCGAGCGTGTCGAGGGTGTTGCGCTGGTGGAGGAACTTCTCGTAGGGCGCGCGGCCGATCACGGCATCGGCGGTGCCGAGCAGGATCGGCTGGCGCAATTGCCGGTCCCAAAGCCGGAAGGTCGAGGGCGCCCCCTTATAAAGATCGATGGTCGCGTTTTGGTCGAGGAGCGCGGTGCGCACCTTGGCGTAGTCGACCGAGCGGGCGCGGGTCATGGCATCGAGGACGGCGCGGATCGCCGCCCAGGCGGCGAATTCCGGATCCTGCATCTTGCGCGGGATCGCGAGCGCCCGCTCGAAGCGCTGCTCGAGCTGCGGTGCGCCTTGACGCTCGAAGGCCCAGTGCCAGGCCGCGGGCACGAGCCCGTGGGTGCCCACCACCGGGCGCGGCAGCACCGTCTGGTAGGGAAGCGTGCGCCCGAATTCGCCGTCGGTATCGGCGATCACCACCACGTCGTAACTGACGCCCTGGGTCAAAAGGCGGGGGTTGTTCTGCTCGCGCTGGCGCGGGTCGCGGCCCGAGACGAAGCGGCGCGTCTCGACGATGCGCCCGCCGAAGCGGCGGATGGCGCGCGCGAAAGCCTCGCCCCAGCGCTCGTCTTCGGCTTCTGGTCCGACCAAGAGCAAAGCGTCGCGCCAGTTCATGACCGCGAGGTGCTGGGCGAGGGCATCGGCGAGCATCGCCCGGCTCGGGATGATGTGGAAGAGATGCGGCGCGCAGGCCTCGCCGCGCAGCCGGTCGTCGCGCGCGGAGATGTTGAGTAAGGCGAGCTCGCGCCCGCTCGTGCGGGCAGCGAGTTCGGCCACCATCTCGTCGGGGAGGTCGATGAGGAAGAAGCGGGAGCCGGCTTCGCTCGCGAGCCGATCGAGCCCGGCCAGCACGCCCTCGAGGTCCTTCGCCCGCACCGCTTCGAGCACGAGTTCGACGCCGATCGCACGACCGATGGCGCGGGCATCGCGCATCGCCACATTCGCTCCGTCCAAGGGCACGATGGCCGGGCGGATGGGCACGTTGGCATAGGTGTTGAGCGCCCGGTGGCGGGGGTCGTCCTCGAGGCCGAGGTAGCCGAGGGTGACCCGGGTCGGGGCTTGCCCGGTCTGCGCAGCCGCCGGCTGGGCGAAGAGGAACAGAGCGATAAGAGCGGCACAGAGCGCGCGCACGGACGTCGTCCTCGGCCGGCCAGGCTCAGCGGACGACGAATTTGCCGACGGCGCCGCGGGCCTCGTGTCCTTTGAGGGCGAAGGTGAAGTCGCCTGGGCGGATGGGCACGAAATAGAGATCGACCTTGCCGTCCTCGTCGAATTCGATGCCCTCGATACCTCCGATGGGATGGACCTCGATGCCGGCGATGACGATCTGGGAGATCCACGCGTTGCGGAAAAGATCGGGTGCGACGAACATCACTTCGTCACCGGCCTTCGAATCGATGGTGAGCCGATAGTATTTGCCGGTCTCGAGCTGAAATTCTTTTTTGGAGAACTGGAGGTCCTTGTCGATCGCCAATTCGAGGCGCGTCGGCCGGGTGGCGAGGTTGCCGGCGGCGTACGCCGATCCCACGACCGCGAGCCCGACACATCCGAGCAGCATAGCCCGACGCAGCATCACCTCGCCTCCCTGCCGGTCTCAAGTTTAACTTATGGAAGCAATAAGCACAGCTTAGAAGGGTGTCAAGCCTACGCAGCCGTGCCAGCTCTTGTCGGGCTCGCGACGGCGTCTCATCTCACGAGCGATCATACGGGGGAGGCAGGGGATGGACCGACGAACCACGCTTCGGCTCGCCGCCGGCACGGCGGCGCTCGCCCTTTTAAGCCCAGCACTTCGTGCCGCTGATCTCGGGGTGATCCGCGCCGGCGTGTTGCGCTTCGGCACGGTGAGCTGGGAACTCGACGTTCTCAAACACCACGGTCTCGACCGCAAGGAAGGGTTCACCCTTGACGTTACCGCCTTCGCCTCCAACGACGCCGCGGATGTGGCGTTGTTGGGCGATGCCGTGGACATGATCGTCGAGGACTGGCTGTGGGTGAGCCGCCAGCGCGCCGAAGGGGTGCTCTTATCCTTCATTCCCTATTCCTCCAACGTCGGCTTTGTCGTCGCCCGTCCCGAGCGCGGCATCCGCTCGCTTGCCGATCTTGCCGGCAAGACCCTGGGTGTGGCCGGGGGCGCGCTCGACAAGGGCTGGCTTTTGGTGCAGGCGCTCGCGCGCAAACAGGGCATCGATCTCGCCAAGGCGGCCAAAGTGGTCTACGGCGCACCGCCCTTGCTCTCCGAAAAGCTCAAGCAGGGCGAGCTCGATGCCGCGCTTTTGTATTGGCACTTCGCCGCGCGGCTGGAGGCGCAGGGTTATCCCAAGGTGATCGGTGTCGCCGAGGCGCAAGAAGCCCTCGGTGTGCCCGCTTCTACCCCCCAGCTCGGCTATGTGTTCAAAGAGAGTTGGGCCAAAGCCGCGCCCGAGCGCATCGCCGCCTTCGCCCGCGCCTCGCGCGCCGCCAAGGCCATCATGAAGGAAAGCGACGCCGAATGGGAGCGCATCCGGCCGCTCACCCGCGCCGAGGACGATGCCACGCTCGCCATGCTGCGCGACCGCTACCGCGAGGGCATCGTCACGAGCTGGGGCGATGCCGAGCGCGCTGCTGCGGCCAAGCTCTATGCGGTGCTCGCCGAGCTCGGTGGCGAACAGCTGGTCGGCAAGTCCAAGACCCTCGTCGATGGGACTTTCTGGCCCCTTGTCCGCTACTGAACTCGCCGCCGCGGCCTCTTCCGCCGCAGCCGCCCGCTCGCGCCGCTTCGAGCCGCGGCGCCTGCTCGCCCCCCTTTCGGTCCTCGTGCTCGCGGGCCTGTGGGCGGCGACCGCCTGGCTCCTCGATTCCCCCCGCCTCTTTCCCAGTCCCGCGCTCGTGCTCGAGGCGATCCTGCGCGAGTTCCGAGCCGGCGAGCTCCTGATCCACCTCGGCTGGACGCTCATGCGGGTGGCCGTGGCATTCCTGCTCGCCATGGCGATCGGGGCGGCGATCGGCATCGCCATGGGCCGCATGGCACTCATCGACGACTTCGGCCGCCCGTGGCTGCTGTTCTTCCTCAATTTGCCAGCGCTCGTCACCATCGTCCTGTGTTACATCTGGCTCGGCCTGGGCGAAGTCGCCGCCGTGGTCGCGGTCGCCATCAACAAGATCCCCAACGTCGCGGTCACCCTGCGCGAAGGAGCCAAGGCCCTCGATCAGGCGCTCTTCGAGATGGCACAGGTCTTCGCCGTTCCCAAACGCCTCGTGCTCGAGCACATCGTGCTCCCGCAGCTCGCCCCCTATTTCTTGGCTGCTGCGCGCTCAGGTCTGGCGCTCGTGTGGAAGATCGTGCTCGTGGTGGAGCTCTTGGGCCGCCCGAACGGAGTGGGCTTTCAGATCCACTCCGCCTTCCAGCTGTTCGACGTCGCCACCGTGCTCGCCTACGCCTTGGCCTTCATGGCGGTGGTGCAGCTCATCGAATGGGCGGGATTCCAACCGCTCGCGCGGAGGCTCGAGCGGTGGCGGCGCTGAGCGTGGTGGTGGTGCGCAAGCGGTTCCCGGCCGTGGGCGCCGCGCCCGAAAAGCTCGTCCTGCATGATCTGCGCTTTCGCGTCGCAGCCGGTGAGACGGTGGCCGTGCTCGGGCCCTCGGGTTGCGGCAAGACCACGCTTTTGAACCTGATCGCTGGGCTCGATAGGGAGTTCGAGGGCCGGATCGAGCGCCCGGCCGGCCGGCTCGCCTTCGTCTTTCAAGAGCCGCGCCTTCTTCCCTGGCGAACGGTCGAAGACAATCTGCGTTTTGTACTCGACGGCGTGCCCGATGCCTCAGCGCGCATCCGCACCGCGCTCGGCGAAGTCGAGCTGCCCGAGGTGGGGCCCGTTTACGCCTCGCGCCTTTCCCTCGGCATGGCGCGACGGGTGGCGCTTGCCCGTGCGCTCGTGGTCCGCCCGAGCCTTTTGCTCTTGGACGAGCCCTTCGTCTCGCTCGACCAGCCCACCGCCTGGCGGCTGCGGCTGTTGCTCCTCGAGCTCTTGGCCCGCCACCGCACCACCACATTGATCGTCACCCACGAGCCGCGCGAGGCGGTGATGCTCGCCGATCGCATCCTGCTCTTAAGTGCCGCCCCGGCGCGGCTGCGCGCCGAGCTCGCCGTGCCGCTCAGCTTCGACGAGCGACGCGAGCAGGCGCGGATCGAGGCGGTCGCCCGCGCTCTGCTCCCCGATCTCCGTGAACCTATAGCCGCCGAGGCCGCATGAGCGCTCCGGCCCTTCTCGTCGAGAACGTCTCCTTCGCCTACAGCAAGGGCAGCCGCGCCCTCGACCGCGTCTCCTTCTGTGCGCCGCAAGGTTGCTTCACCGCCCTGTTGGGCCCCAACGGCGCCGGCAAGACCACCCTTTTGGGGCTGATCACCCGGCTCTTCGCCGGCGAGGGGCGGATCGTGGTGTGCGGCTTCGATCTTTATCGCGAGCCCTTGGCGGCGCTCGCCTCCATGGGGGTGGTCTTCCAGCGCCCCACCCTCGACCTCGACCTTTCGGTCGAGCGCAACCTCGCCTATGCCGCGGGTCTCTACGGCCTCGATCGGGCGCGGGCGCGGGCGCGCATCGAGGCGGTGCTCGCGCAGCTCAACCTTACAGATCGCCGTCAGGCCAAGGTGCGCACGCTCTCAGGCGGCCTCAGGCGCAGGGTCGAGCTCGCCCGCGCACTTTTGCACGAGCCGCGCCTGCTCGTCTTGGACGAGCCGACCGTCGGGCTCGACATCGAGAGCCGCCGCGCCCTCGTCGAGCACGTCCACGCGCTGTGCCGCGAGCAGGGCATCGCTGCGCTTTGGGCCACCCATCTCGTCGACGAAGTGTGGCCGGAGGATCGCCTCGTGGTTCTCCACCGCGGCAAAGTGGTCGCCGAAGGACCGCTGCGCGCGGTGCTCGCCCGTTTGGGCGAGCCCGATCTCGCGCGCGCCTTCGGCCGGGTGACGCGGGACCTCCCGGTTGGGGAGCGCGTCGCGTGAGCAGCGAGCCCCGCCTCATCCGCGACCTCGCACCGGCGGCCCCGGCAGCGCCGCGGCCGAACCGGCTCGCCCATGCCTTGCGCGCCCTCGAAGTCGTCGCGCTGCGCGAACTGTTGCGCTTTTTGGGCCAGCGCGAGCGCTTTTTCTCGGCCATGGTGCGGCCGCTTGTGTGGCTGTTCATCTTCGCTGCCGGCTTTCGCAACGTCTTGGGCGTCTCGATCCAAGAACCCTATTCGACGTACGTACTCTACGAGCTCTACATCACCCCGGGGCTCGTCGGCATGATCCTTTTGTTCTCGGGCATGCAAGGCGCCCTCTCGATGGTCTATGATCAAGAAATGGGCTCGATGCGCGTGTTGCTCGTGAGCCCCTTGCCGCGCTGGTTTTTGCTCTCGGCCAAGCTCTTGGGGATCGTCTTCGTCGCCACCCTGCAAGCCTATGTCTTTTTGCTCATCGCCCGTATCTACGGGGTCGATCCGCCCCTTTTGGGTTACCTCTACGCGCTGCCGGCGATCCTTTTGGGCGGGCTCATGCTGGGTGCGCTCGGCCTTTTGCTCTCCTCGCTCATTCGCCAACTCGAGAACTTCGCCGGGGTGATGAACTTCGTGATCTTCCCGATGTTCTTTGCGAGCTCGGCCCTTTATCCTTTGTGGCAGGTGCGCGAGTCCTCGCAAATCCTTTACGAGATCTGCGCCTTCAACCCCTTCACCCACGCCGTCGAGCTCATCCGCTTCGCGCTCCACGAGAAGTTCGCAGCCGCCGACTGTGCCTGGACGGCCTTTTGGACCGTCGTCTTCCTCGCCCTCGCCTTCCGCGGCTATGACCCGGTCAAGGGCTTTACCGCCCGCACCGGCAAGGCCGAGTGATCTCTTCAAAAGTCCCCACACTTGACAGATCCATCCAAGCCGACGCTACCAATAGTCCATCATGAGAGGATCGGGAGGCGATCGTGAGCTCAACACAGAAATTGTTGGCGGGCTGCGCCGCTTGGGCCCTGCTCGCCAGTGCCGGGGCGGCCTCGGCCATGGACAAAGAATGGCCGATCTACGGCGGTAATTACGCCAACTGGCACTACAGCACGCTCACCCAGATCAATAAGGACAACGTCAAAAGGTTGTCTTTTGCGTGGGCGCGCTCGCTCGGCAACGCTTTTTCACAAGAGACGACGCCGCTGGTCATCGGCGATACGCTGTTCGTGACGAGCGCCAACGGACCCCAGTACGTCATGGCGCTCGATGCCGCCACCGGTGCCATCCGCTGGAAGGTCGAGCTCGAGATGCCGGCCGGCGTGCAACAATACGCCTGTTGCGGTGTCGTCAACCGCGGTGTGGCCTATAGCGACGGCATGATCTACGTCGGCCGACTCGACGGCGCGATTTCCGCGTTCGATGCCAAGACCGGCGAAGAAAAATGGACGACGGAGATCGTCGACTACAAACAAGGTTCCGTGATCACTTCGCCTCCGCTGGTCGTCAAGGACCTCGTCATCTCGGGCTTCGGCGGTGGCGAATATGGGGCGCGCGGCTATATCGTGGCGCTTGATAAAAAGACCGGCAAAGAGCGCTGGAAGACCTGGACGGTTCCCGGCCCCGGCGAGCCCGGCAACGAGAGCTGGAAGGGCGATTCTTGGAAGTATGGCGGCGGCACGGTGTGGCTCGTGGGCTCGTACGATCCCGAGCGCAACCTCGCCTATTTCGGCACCTCCAATCCCGCACCCTGGGCGGCGCATGTGCGCGGTCCCAACACTTCGGACTACGGCCCCTTCACCAACAAATGGACGGCGGCGACGATCGCCATCAACCCCGACAACGGCGCGATCGTCTGGGGCTTTCAGGGCACCCCGCACGATGCCTGGGACTATGACGGGGTCAACGAACTTGTGCTCGTCGACATCGACGTCACCGGTGACGGACGCCCCGATCCGGTCGGGTTAAAGGCCGACCGCAACGGCTTTTTCTTCGTCCTCGACCGCATCACCGGCAAAGCGCTTAAAGCCGATCCGTTCGTCTATACCAACTGGGCCAAGGGCTTCGACCTCGCCGCCCAGCGTCCGATCGAAGATCCGGCCAAACGCCCCGGGCTCAAAAAACGGGCTGTCGACATCTGCCCCAATCTCATCGGTGGCAAGAACTGGATGCCGATGGCCTGGAGCCCGGATACCAAGCTCGTCTATATTCCTGCCAACAATCTCTGCATGGACATGGAGGACAGCGAGGTCGAATACAAGCGCGGCTCCTTCTACCTCGGCAAAGATTTCCCGACCAAACCCGGCCCTGGTGGATATTTGGGCGAGCTCATCGCCTGGGACCCGGTAGCGGGCAAGAAGGTGTGGAGCATCAAAGAGAAGTGGCCGTTCAATGGCGGGGTGCTCGCAACCGCCGGTGGGCTCGTCTTCGCCGGCAACTACGCGGGCGAGTTCCGCGCCATCGATGCCAAGACCGGTGAGATCCTGTGGAAAAAACAGCTGGGCTCGGGCATCCACGCCGCCCCTGCGACCTACGAAGCGGGCGGCAAGCAATATGTGGTGGTGGCGGTCGGCCGCTCGGAGACCATCCCCGGTTTCTTAGGTGAGATCGGCCGCCAGATGATCGAGGCCCAGCCCACCGGCGGCATGCTCTTTGCCTTTGCGATCGAATAAGCGCTGGCGTGCGGGCGGTCGCTTGACCGCCCGCCTTGTCGAGGAGCCGCGCCCGTGCGCCGCATGTTGCTCGCAACGCTGTTGCCCGCGCTCGCGATAAACGGGAGCGTTTTCGCAAGCGAGCCGTTGCGCGTCTGTTTGGATCCCGATGTGCCGCCCTTGAGCTCGGCGGCCGGCCCCGAACACGGGATTCTTTACGAGATCGGCCAACGCTTGGCACATGCGCTTGCGCGACCCTTTGCGGTCGTTTGGTGGCCGACCGATCTCGGCAAACGCGCCATCCGCTTGACCGTGCTCGCCGATCGCTGCGATGTCATGCTGGGCGTGCCCTTCGTCAAAGGGCTCATGGGCCCGCGCCTGTTGGTGGCGGGGCCGCTCTTCGAGCTCGGCTATGTGCTCGTCCTGCCGGCCGGCGAAAGCCTCGCGCAGATCGAGGATCTGCGCGGCCGGCGCATCGGCGTCGCCTTCAATTCCGAAGCCCAGAGCGCGCTTGCCACCCTCGAGGGCGTCGAGCCCGTGACCTTCCGACAGCCGGAAGAGGCGGTGCGCGCGCTGCTTGCGGGTGCGGTGGATGCCGCCATGGTCTGGGAGCCGGCAGCGGTCGCTGTCGAACGGGAAAGCGGGCAGCGGCTCGCGATCCTCCGCCTCGACGGGCCGCGCCTGCGCTGGCAGGTGGGCGCCGGCCTTGCGCGCGAGAAGCGGGCGCTGCGCGACCAGCTCGACGCCCTCATCGCCGCGATGGGGGAGGAGATCGCAGCGATCCGGCGCGCTTATGGCCTGCGCTATGACGGCGCCTTGCGCTGGGATTGGCTGCCTTTGGAGGGGGAGCGGCGTGGGGCGCGCCCGAGCGCCATCGTTCCCGCGGCCGCTGAGGCCGAAGCCGCCGACCCGGCGGTCATCGCGCGCGGCCGCGAACTGTTCAACTCCATCTTGGGATGCGCGCACTGCCACGGGCCGGATGCGGTGGGGCCCGATAAGGCCCGCGATCTGCGCCGCATGCGCATCCGCTACCGCGCGAGCTGGCCCGAGACCTACTGGCAAACGGTGCTCGAGGGCCGGCTGCAAACCCAATCGGGCCTTGTGATGCCGGCGTGGAAGGACACGGCCGCGCGGCCGGATCTCGAGGCCATCCTCGCCTGGCTCGCCACCCTCCAGCTCGCGCGCTGAGCATCTGTCCGCCGCGCTCTTGACAATATTCCTATACATGCGGCATAAGCGGGCAAGATCCTTCCGCGGAGCCCCTGCCATGTCCGTTGCCGGTTCCGGGCGCCGTGGGCCGCGTACGCCCGAGGGCAAGGCGCGTTCCGCTCTCAACGCGCTGCGCCACGGCTTGCGCGCCCGACGCTTCTGTCTTCTCCCGCACGAGGATCCGGCCGAGTTCGAGGCCCTCGCGCAGGCCACCCGCGCCGCCTATGCACCCACTGATCCCATCGAGCGCGAGCTCGTGGAGGCGATCGCGGTGGCGCTGTGGCGGCAGATGCGGGTCGATCGGCTGGAAGCCGAAGCGCTCGCCGACATCCCGCCCGCCGACGATTCCCGCTCCTGCGGCACCGATCTCGAAAGCGAGGACAAGCGCGCGCGGCTTCTCACCCTCATGCGCTATCGCGCCCAAGTGGAGCTCGCGCTCGCTCGGGCCCAGCGCGCGCTCGAGCGCCATCGTGCGCTGCGCGCCCGGCTCGACGCGGCGACGGATGCACGAGATTGCACGAACGAAATCGACGTCCTTACCGATCGCGCGGCGCAGCGAGCGGCGCAGCCGCAGCGCGTGCCCTTGCGCGATGCCGAGCGCAAGGCCCGCAACCCGCTCGATACGCCCTTGTTGCGCGCGCTCGGGCGCGATCCCGATACCGTCTTGCCGGTACCGGGCTTGAAGCCGGAGCTGTGGCCCTTCTGCCAGCACCGCGCCGATCCGCAGCGAGCGGCGCGCGAAGGGTTGAAGCCCTACCGACGGGTGCCGCATCTGCCGCCCGAAGAGTGGTACGCCAACCAGCATCTTTTGGCCGCGATGGAGCGCGCCCGGGCCGCCTGAGGGGCGATCCGCCGAAAGCCGAGGAAGGAGCGCGCACATGCGCCCTTGATTGCCGGCGCGCCGAGCGACTCTAGATGGCCGGTGAGCAGTCCAAATGGGTTGACCCGGCTATGTTCCTCACGCGCCGTTCGCTCGTTGGAAGCCTCGCCGGTCTTGCGCTCGTGCCCTTAGCGCGCGGTGGGAATTTCGCCGAGATCCGCGCGCGCGCCCGCGGTCAGACCGTCTATTTCAACCATTGGGGCGGCTCGCCCCAGATCAACGACTACATCGCCTGGGCGGCGGAAGAAGTGCGCGCCCGCTTCGATGTCCGCCTCGTCTCGGTCAAGCTCGCCGACACAGCCGAAGCGGTGGGCCGTGTGCTGGCCGAAAAGCAAGCCGGCCGCCTAAGCGGCGGAACCGTCGATCTCATTTGGATCAACGGCGAGAACTTCGCCGCCATGAAGAAAAACGGCCTCCTCTTCGGTCCCTTCGTCGAGCTTCTCCCCAATTTCGCCCTCGTCGATACGGTGGGAAAGCCCACGACACTCCTCGACTTCACCATTCCCACCGACGGGCTCGAAGCTCCTTGGGGCATGGCGCAGTTCATCATGATCTACGATTCGGCGCGCGTGCCCGACCCACCGCGCTCGATTTCGGCCCTCGCCGCGTGGATCCAGCGCCATCCCGGCCGCTTCACCTATCCCGCCCCGCCCGACTTCATCGGCTCGACCTTTCTTAAGCACGTCCTTTATGCGACCATCGACGATCCGGCGCGGTTGCTCGCCCCGCCGGAGCCGAGCCGTGCGGCTACCGACACAGCTGGAGTGTGGGCCTGGTGCGATGCCGTGCGCGCGCACTTGTGGCGCAGCGGGACCAGCTATCCGCGCAACAAAGAGGCCTTGCACCAGCTGCTCGAGGACGGCGAGGTGGATTTCTCCATGGCCTTCAACCCCTCCGAGGCCTCGAGTCTCATCCTCGCCGGCCGCCTGTCGTCTTCGGTGCGGAGCTTCTGTTTTGAGGGCGGGACGATCGCCAACACCCATTTCCTCGCCATCCCCTTCAACGCCTCGGCCAAGGAAGGAGCGATGGTGGTGATCGATTTCCTCCTCTCCCCGCTCGCCCAGGCGCGCAAAGCGGACGAGCGCATCTGGGGCGATCCGACGGTGTTGGATCTTTCCCGTCTTGCGCCTGAGGAGCGGGCGCTGTTCGAGGCGCTGCCGCGTGGGCCCGCCACCTTACCGCCGCAAGCCCTGCAGCCGGCTCTCCCCGAGCCGCATCCGGGCTGGATGGAGCTCCTCGAGGAGCTGTGGCTTGCGCGCTATGGCCGTGGATGAGCCGTCTTGCCGCCGCTGCCGTTGTCCTCTGCGTCGTCCTTCCCGCCCTCTTCGGGCTCGCCGGCACGGCGCTTCCGGCCTTCGGGATCCTGCCGGTGCTCGGCCATCACGAGCCTTCCCTCGAACCGTTCCGCCGCCTTTTCGCCACGCCCGGCATCGGCCGCGCCCTCCTCCTCGCGCTTTTAAGCGGCCTCGGCTCGACACTCCTTGCGCTTGTGTTGGCGGTGGCCATCGCCGCTTCCCTCTATGGCCGCCCGGCGGAGGCCCGGTTTAAAGCCCTGCTCCCCTTTCTGCTCGCCATACCCCATGCCGCCTGGGCGGTCGCCTTCTCCTTTCTCCTCGCCCCGTCCGGGTTTCTCGTGCGGCTCGCCGCTCCGTTTCTGGGGCTTGCGCGGCCGCCCGATCTGCCCACCGTCAACGACCCTTGGGCGCTCGCGCTCACCTTTGCCCTCGCGCTGCGCGAGACCCCGTTTTTGCTCTTCGTGCTGTGGGCGGCTGCTGAGCGCGCCGAGCTCGATCGGCGTCTTGCTGCGGCGCGCAGCTTGGGCCGCGAGCGGGTGCAGGCCTGGCTGGAAGTGGCCCTGCCTGCGCTTTGGCCGTCCTTGCGGCTGCCGCTTGTGGCCGTGCTCGCCTACGGCCTTTCCGCCGTCGAGGTGGCGCTCGTCCTCGGCCCCACCGCACCGCCCGTCTTCGCGGTCCTGCTCCTGCGCGAATTCCTCGATCCCGACCTCGATCGCCGCCTTGTGGCAAGCGCCGGTGCCTTGCTGCTCGTCGTCTTCGCCGCCCTGCTCGTTATGGCCGGACGGCTCCTCGAGCGGCTCATCGGGTGCGTTGTGCGCGAGCGCGCGATTCCCCTTGGGCTCGCGCGCGCCGGGGCGTGGCTCGGCCGGCTGGCTGCGGTCGTGCTGGCAGCTCTTGCGCTTTTGGCCCTGCTCGTTCTGCTCTTGTGGTCGCTGGCGGGCTCCTGGCGCTTTCCGGCTCTTTTGCCCGAGCGCATGACCGGCGAACATTGGCGCTCGGCACCACTTATCTTGGCGGAGCCGTTGACCGCCACCCTTGCGGTTGCGGCGAGCGCGACGCTCGTTGCGGCCGTGCTCGTCGTGGGCCTACTCGAGCGTCCCGATGCCCAGCGCTGGGCGCCTTTCTTGTGGCTGCCCCTCGTCCTTCCCCCGATCGGCTTCGTCTTCGGGCTTCAGATCCTCTGGACGCTCTTTGGGGTCGTCGATCGCCCTCTCGTTGCCGTCGTCCTCGCCCATCTCGTCTTCGTCTTGCCCTATGTTTGGCTCGTCCTTGCGGGTCCTTGGGCGGGGTTCGATCCGCGCTTGCGCATGGCTGCCCGCAGCCTCGGTGCGCGTCCGAACGCGGTCTTGTGGCGGGTGGTCCTGCCGCTTCTCTTTCCCGCCTTGTGCGCGGCGCTCGCGGTGGGCGCATCAGTGAGCATCGCCCAATATCTGGCTACGCTCGCGGCGGCAGGTGGCCGCGTGGCGACACTTGCGACCGAGACTTTGGCCCTCTTCGCGGGCGGCGATCGCCGGCGCATGGCGGTTGCGGCACTGCTCTTGGCGCTCGTACCGCTCGCGGCGAGCGTGGTCGCGCTCGTCTCGCCCGCTTTGCTGGCGCGCAGCCGCGGAGGCCACGGATGACCAGTGCCTCAATCCTTGGGCAAGGGCGCGAAGAGATTCTCGATGTCCTCCTCAGTGAAGGAGAGACCCGCGCCACCGCCACCCAAGACACCCTCGTAGAGGGCTTTCTTGCGGCTCTGCAGCTCGACCATCTTCTCTTCGACCGTGCCGGCGGCGATCAGCTTGTAGACGAATACCGTCTTGTCCTGGCCGATGCGGTGCGCGCGGTCGGTGGCCTGCGCCTCTACGGCTGGGTTCCACCAGGGATCGTAGTGGATGACGGTATCGGCTGCGGTGAGCGTCAAGCCGACCCCGCCGGCCTTAAGACTGATCAAAAAGATCGGCACCTCGCCGGATTGGAAGCGCTTGACCGGCGTCTCGCGGTCGCGGGTGCGCCCGGTGAGCTTGACAAAGGGCAGCCCGAGCTCGGTGAGCCCCTCGTCGATCAGATCCAGCATCTCCACGAACTGCGAGAAGACGATGATCTTGCGCCCGGTCTCGACCATGCTCGGCAACATCTCCATCAGCATCTCGAATTTGGCCGAGGGCACCGGTTCGTCCGTCTTGTAGCTCTTAAGCAGCCGTGGATCGCAGCAGACCTGGCGCAACTTCAACAGCGCTTCCAAAATCGCGATGTTGGATTGGGCAAGGCCGCGGGCTTTGATCTCCGCCCTCACCCGCTCGTGCATCGCGAGCCGCACCGTCTCGTAGAGATCGCGCTGTGCATCCGTAAGCTCGATCTCCCGCACCATCTCGGTCTTGGGCGGCAACTCCGAGGCGACCTGTTCTTTCGTGCGGCGCAGCATGAAGGGCCGCACGCGCGCCGCGAGCAGCGCCTGCCGCTCGGCATCGCCCTCCTTCTCGATGCGGTTGCGGAACACGCGGCGGAAGGTCTCGCGGTCGCCGAGCAGGCCGGGGATCAAGAAGTTGAACACCGACCAAAGCTCGCCCAGGTGGTTCTCGATCGGCGTGCCTGTGAGCGCCAGGCGCTGTTCGGCTTGCAGCTGCAGAGCGGTGCGGGCGAGCTTGGTGGTCGGATTCTTGATCGCCTGCGCCTCGTCCAACACCACCAGCCGAAACTGACGGCCGATCAGCTCCTCGCGGTCGCGGATGAGCAAGGCATAGCTCGTGAGCACGACATCGTGCTCGTCGATCTGGTCGAAGAGCTCTTTGCGCTCGTTGCCGTGCAGCACGAGCAAGCGCAAGGACGGGGCGAACTTGCGGATCTCGCTCTTCCAGGTGGGGATGAGGCTCGTCGGCGCCACGATCAAAGCCGGTCGATCGAGGCGGCCGAGCTGCTTTTCCATGAGGATGTGGGCGAGGGTCTGCAGGGTTTTGCCAAGACCCATATCATCGGCGAGCACCCCCGAAAGACCGACGCTCGCCAGGAACTGCAGCCAAGAGAGCCCCTGCTGCTGATAGGGCCTGAGCTGCGCCTTAAGCGCCGTGGGCTGGGGGACGAGGGGAATGCCTCCGGTCTCCAACAGACGCTTGGCGAGCGCGCGCAGCTGCTCGCCGCCGACCCAGCGCAACTGCCCGCTCGGCAGCGCGTTCTCGAGCGTGACAAGACGCGTCGCCTCGGCGCGCGAGAGCCGAAGCGGCTCTCCTGGCTTGACCCGACCGCCGGCGAAGAGCTCGTGCAAGGCGTCGAGCACCGCCTTAAGCCGCGAGGCCGGAATCGGCACCAGCCGTCCATCCGGAAGCGTGCCGTAGAGCGGCTCGTCGCCCGCCTCCACGAGCGCATCGGTTCCGAATTCGTCCGACAAGCGCTTGAAAAGATCGAGCAGGACCGGGAGAAGCGAAATCTTCTCTCCATCGACGGTGATCCCGATATCGAGATCGAACCAGTCGATGCCCGTATCAGTGACCTCGACCCGCCAATCGTCATCAGCTTGGACGACGCGATAGGGGTAGTTCTCGGCGAAGGTCACCTTCCAGCCTTCGGCGACGAGACGCGGAAGTTCTTTGTGGTTGAACTCCACCCACCGCATCGACACGTCGCCGTCTTCCTCGTCCTCCTCGAAGGTGAAATCCTGACGGCAGGCCTCCGGCACGAAGCGGCCGAGACCGGTGGGGCCGAGCGGCTGCAGACCGATCGCATTGAGCCGCTCGATGAATTGCACCTCCATGACCGCGTCGCGCGGCATCACGAGCAGCCGGTTCTCGACCACGTGGTTGAGCTCGGTGCGGCCGTCCTGCCAGCCCACCTCGCAGCCGGCGTAATCGAAGGTGACCCGCGCGAGCGGCAGATCGACCTCTTCCTCGCGGCGGTCCCAACCCAATCCGCGGCTTACCACCACGCGCGGACAGTGCAGGTGGATGCAGGGGACGGGCTTGACCTCGAGCTGCTCGCGCTTCTTGAGCGGCTCGGGAAGCGGCAGCACCTCCGCTGCCGGCTGCAGCTTCTGGCGCACCAGACTCGCCACCCCAGCGGGGATCGCCGGTGCGCGCAACAAGAGCGTAGCCACCCGCTCGGGCACGTTGGTCTCGACCGGGCCCACTTCGCGGGTCTTGACGTCGATGTACCAGGGCTGGCCGAGGGCGACGATGATCGTCTCCTCACCGCCGCTTTCGAGCTCGCAGATGCAGCGCTGCTGCCCCTCGGCATCGAAGCGCCAATAAAAGCGGCCGCGGCGGGGCGAGCCATAGCGCAGCGGCTGTCCTTGTCCGTTGCGCCAATGGCAGCGACCGGTGGCGAGGATGCGCCGCAGGGTCTCGCCATCGGCAGCGGCCCCCAAGCGTCGGGTGTGGTTGGGAACGCCCCCCAGAAGGCGCCCGATGATTTGGTCCTCGAGCTGCACGAAGCTCGGCGCTTCCTCGGCCACGAGATGGGCGATCGCGATCGGCTGCTCGCGCCCGTAAGCTCCCCCGGGAAGCTGGCGCGCGCGCACGGTAACGACCATAATGGGTTGCGCGATTCCCTGATCGCGCCAGGCGCGCTGCGCCGGCTCCAAGAGGTAGAGCACCGTCTCGTGCCCCTCGGCGCTGCCATTGAGCACCGGCTGGCGTGCGGCTGCGTTGACGGCGCCGATCCACGCCTCGAGTTCCTGATCGATCGAGCCTACGACCTCATCCGGTCCGGGAACGGCGCTGCGCTCGAGAATGCCCAACAGCGCCGCCGCCGCGTGCTCGCACTCGGAATAGACGGAACAAGTACAGGTCGAGGTGATCTTAAGGCGGCCGCCCCGACCGTTGGTGATCTTCACCCGCGTCAGATAGGGAACGCGCCGGTCGCCCTTGACGCGGCCCGTGATCGAACGCCCGTCGCGCTCGACCTCGACGTCGAGCACCGCTCCATTCGCGACGAGTTCCTCCGCCTTCTTCCAGAGCGTGGAGGGGAAAAGACGTTCGAGATCGCTTCGGTTGAATGGCAACATCGTTCGGAAGCTGGTGCTTTTGATCTTTTGGTTGTTCGGCTTCGATGGGCGCCGATCCTGGTCTCTCGCATAACCGGCGAGCTTAGCCAAGAGCGATTCGCTTCGCACCAACACCCGCGGCGACGCCAGCGACAACCCTGCCACCGCATGGCGGCGGTGGCCTCGGCTTCGCGCGCCGCGCGCGTAGGACACGCCGCTCCTTTTGCCCGCCTCGCGGCCGAGACAGCGACGATCGCGCGCGTTTGCCCGCTTCAACAGCGTAAGTTGTATATGCCACTTGTGGCCCGCCAACGAAAGGGTGCGGCGCCATCGCGCACCGCCTTGGGCCACGGCATCTTGTCGCGGCGTCGGGTGAACGCTCAGCTGGCTAAGGCGCGCTCTTGTGCCCGCTCGCGCTGTGCAAGCTGTTGTGCCCGCCAGAGGATGAAGAGCCCCGAGCCGACGATGAGGGTGGCGCCTGCGAGCATCGTGGGGCTCGGCAGGTGCCGCCAGAGGAGAAAACCGGTGAGCATGGAGATCGGCACCGACACATAGCGGATCGGGGCGACGACCGAGAGTTCGGCCGCGCGCACGGCGTGCACGAAACCTTGCACACCCAACGCGTAGAGAAGGGCGCACACCATCAAGGTGCCGAGCTCGGGGACACTCGGCTGCGGCCAACCCAGAGGAAGGGTGAAAAAGCCGCTGATCGCGACCAGAGCGGATGTGGCGATCGAAACCGAAGCGGTGGGCACGCCCGCGGGAATGCGACGGGTGACGAGATCGCGCACGACGCTCGTCGCCGCTGCCGCAAGCGGCAGCAACACCGCTGCACTTGGCGAACCTTCCGGTGCTGCGGCAAGCGCCACGCCCACGAAACCGACCAGCACCGCTGCCCACCGTCGCAGGCCCACGCGCTCGCGCAAGAAGAGCGCGGCGGCGACGGTCAGCAGGATGGGGGCGGAGAAGAACAGCACCATCGCATCGGCAAGCGGCAGCGCCGCGATGGCGGCCAAGAAGAACCAGCTCGTCACCGTCTCACACAGGGCTCGGGCGAGCACCCAGGGCGTCAGGCAGGCGCGCCAGAGAAAGGCGCGCGCCCGCGCCAAAAGAGCGAAGAGCAAGAGCACGAAAAGCCCGCGCAGGGCCATGATCTCCCCGATCGGCAGCCGCTCGGCGAGCAGCTTCACGAGCGTGTCGTTGAGGGTGAAGGCACTCATCGCCCCGGCCATGACGAGTGCCCCGCGCAGATTGGCCCGTGCGGTGCTCACGGTCCGCTCCCCGCGCGCGCCCGCTCAAGCCGCCGCCCTTCCTGGCGGAAGACGACAAGGCCGGAAAACACGATCGCCGCGACGCCGAGTGCTGCCCAAGGGTCCGGCCTCTCGCCGAAGACGAGATGGCCCAAGAGGTAGGAGAAGGGCACGGATGCGTATTTAAATGGCTGCAGATAACCGACTTCGGCGCTGCGGGTGGCGGCGACATAGGTCCAAAAGGCGAGCGTCACGGTCACCGCAGCAGCAAAAGATCCCAAGACGAAGGCGAGCGTCGGCGGCTGCCATGTCCAGGGCGCGGCAACAGCACCGAAGAGCACGAGCGCGAGGGTGGTGGAGACAACCACCGTGCGGTTGTCGATGCTCGCCGGCAGCCGGCGGACGAGGAGATCGCGGCCGGCGATGCACACCGCGGCGGCGAGCGGTAAGAGCGCATCCGCGCCATGACCACCGAAGCCGGGGCGGAGCACGAGCAGCACGCCCGCAAAACCCACCACCACCGCCATCCAGCGCGCCGGGCCCACCCGTTCGCCGAGCAAAGGTCCGGCAAGCGCGGTCAAGAGCAAAGGTGAAGTGAACAAGAGCGCGACCGCATCGCCGAGCGGCAAGCGGGCGAGCGCGAGGAAGAAGAAGGCGGTCACCCCGACCTCGAAGAGGCTGCGGGCGAGCAACAGCGGATGGAACAGCCCGCGCGGAAGGACGGGCTGATCGCGTCGGCGGAGGAGCGCGAGCAACAGAAGACAGAACAGCGAGCGGATCAAGATGAGCTCAGTGATCGGGAAGTCCTGCGCGAGCGCCTTCACGAGCGCATCGCCGAGCGCGAAGAAGAGCGAGGAGGCGAGCACGAGCGCGCTTGCGCGCACATTGGCCGAGGCGAACAAGGTTGGCTGGCGCACGAGGCCGACCGGCTGCGGTGGGTTGAGCAAGCGCGCGCGAGCCTGCCCGAGCGCGTCGTGCAACGGAAGCGCGCTCCTGCCGGGCGGCCTTGCGATGGGGCGAAGGGCGGCCTAGCGATCGCGCAGACAAGACGGGGAGGCGACGGGATGTGCCCTCGGGGAAGCGGTCATTGGCGGCGGCGCGCGTTCGCCCTTGCCCTTTCAGCCGCGTGGGCGGCTGCGAAGTCGGCTGCGGCGCAGGCGGAAGTGCCCGCAAGCTGGCGAAAGGAATGGCCGCGCACCGACTTCAGCCGTTCGCTTTTAAGTCTTGCCGAGATCCGCGACGGCGGCCCGCCCAAGGACGGCATTCCGCCCATCGATCGCCCGCTCTTCGTGCCGGTTGCGAGCCCGCCTGCCCTCGATCCGCAGGAGCCCGTGCTCGGCTTTGAGATCGATGGCGATCTGCGCGCCTATCCGCTGCGCTACTTGATGTGGCACGAAATCGTGAACGACGTGGTGGGCGAGGTGCCGGTGGCGATCACCTATAGCCCCTTGTGCAATACCGGCATCGTCTTCGATCGGCGCGTGGACGGCCGTCCTCTTCTCTTCGGCAGCACCGGCAAGCTGCGCAACGCCAATTCGATCCTTTACGATCGCGCAAGCGAGAGCTGGTGGCAGCAGTACACCGGCAGCGCGATCGTGGGCGCACGCGCGGGCACGAAGCTCGCCATGTTGCCCTGCCGGCTCGAGAGCTGGGCCGAGTTCGCCGCCCGCGCGCCCGAGGGCAAGGTGCTCGTGCCCGAGAACCGCAGGTTCCGCCCCTATGGCTTCAACCCCTACCCCGGCTACGACAGCGGTCAGATCCCGCTCGCCTACGCGGGACCGATGCCGGAGGGCATCGCTCCCCTCGCGCGGGTGGTGGTCGTAGGCGAACAGGCGTGGGCTCTCGCTTCGCTGCGCGCGCGCGGCCGCATCGAGACAGACGATCTGCTCTTGAGCTGGCATCCCGGCCAGCGCTCGGCGCTCGACGCCCAGCGCCTCGTCGACAGCCGCGAGGTCGGCTCGGTACGGGTGCAGCGCAAGAAGGGCTCGAAACGCGAAGACGTCGTTCACTTCGTGACCTTTGCCTTCGTCTTCAAGGCCTTCTCGCCCGAGGGCCAGATCTGGAGCTGATCCGCGCGCTTTTTGGGCGCGCGGCGCGCTCAATACCACATCAGGACAGGTGCGGGCGCAGATGTGCGTGCCAGCGGCGCTCGAGGAGCCGGATGAGACCCGTGATCGCAAAGGTCAGCGCCATGTAGAAGGCAGCAGCGGTAAGAAACGCCTCGTAAGGGCTGTAATAGCGCGCGTTGACGATGCGTGCGGCAGCGGTGAGATCGACGATCGTCACCGTGCTCGCCACCGCACTGCCGTGCAGCATGAAGATGATCTCGTTGCCGTAAGCCGGAAGCGCCCGGCGGAAAGCGGAAGGAAGCAGGATGCGGCGAAAGATCAGCGCGCGCGACATGCCGAGCGCCCGCGCCGCCTCGATTTCTCCTTTAGGGGTCGCCGCGATCGCCCCGCGCAAGATCTCCGCCGTATAGGCGGCGGTATTGAGGGTGAAGGCGAGTAGCGCGCAGAACCAGGCCTGGGAGAGAAGCGGCCAGAGCGCGCTGTTGCGGATCCACGCGAACTGACCGGCACCATAGTAGATCATGAAGAGCTGCACGAGCAGCGGCGTGCCGCGGAAGAAATAGGTGTAGAGAAAGACGGGACCATTGATGAGCGGATTGCGGCTGGTGCGCGCCACCGCCAAGGGCACCGCGAGCACGAGGCCAAAAGCAAGTGCCGTGAAGGTAAGCCAGAGCGTGGTCCAGGTACCCCGCAGGTAGAGCGGTAGATTATCCCAGACGATTTCGACGTCGATCATGGGCCGCGCCCCTCCCCGCGCCGCGCCCAGCGTTCGGCCGCCGCCAACAGCAACGTCGAAACGGTGGTGAGCGCCAAGAAGACGAGGGCAACAGCAAAGTAGAATGTGAAGGGCTGCCGCGTCGCCCCAGCGGCGAGCGCCGCTTTGCGCACCATGTCCTCGAGCCCGATGACCGAGAGCAGCGCGGTGGCCTTCAACAACACGAGCCAATTGTTCCCGACGCCGGGCAGCGCGTGCCTGAGCATCTGCGGTATGAGGATGCGGCGCAGGACGAGCAGCGGACCCATGCCGAAGGCGCGCGCCGCCTCGAGCTGACCTTTGGGTACCGCCAAGATGGCGCCGCGGAAGGTCTCCGCCATATAGGCGCCGTAGATGAAGCCGAGGGTGAGCACACCGGCCGCAAACGGCCCGACATCGACGTGCCCCCAGCCCATTTGCGCCGCGAGCTCGTTCATGAGCATCTGCCCGCCGAAGAAGACGAGCAGCATGAGCACGAGCTCGGGCACGCCGCGGATGAGCGTGGTGTAGGCGGCGGCGAGTAGACGCAGCGGCCGAAGCGGAGCGAGCTTGGCCAAAGCGCCCAAAAGCCCGAAGAGCAAAGAGAGGACTAAGGAGGCGAGCGCCGCCTCGATGGTGAGCACGGCTCCTTCGAGGATGGCGGGACCGTAGCCCTTGAGATCGAGCAAGGGAAAGCCGGCCCCGCCGCCTCAACCACCGTAGATGTCGAAGTCGAAGTACTTTTTGGCGATGGCGTCGTAGGTACCGTCGGCACGGATCGCCTTGATCGCCTCGTTTAGAAGTTTTTTGAGATCTTGATCTTCTTTGCGCACGGCGATGCCGGCGCCTTCACCGAACCAGCGCGGATCGCGCAGCTCGGGCCCCACGAACTCGAAGTCCTTGCCCTGCTCGGTCTTCAACAACCCTTCAAGCAGAGCGATCGAATCGGCGAGCAAGAGATCGAGCCGGCCGGCGAGCATGTCCAGATTGGCTTCGTCCTGTGTGCCGTAGCGCACGATCTCGACCACATCACCATAGTTGTCGGTGAGATAATTGTCGTGGATGGTCGCGCGCTGCACGCCCACCTTTTTGCCCTTGAGCCCCTCCTTGGTGATCTCGATTCCCGAGCCCTTCTTGCGCACGAAGCGCGCCGGCGTTTGATAATATTTGTCGGTGAAATCGACCCGCTTCTTGCGCTCTTCGGTGATCGACATCGAGGCGACGATGGCATCGAACTTCTTGGCCAAGAGCGCCGGGATCATGCCGTCCCAGTCCTGCAGGACGAGCTCGCATTCCGCCCCGATCTTGGCGCACAGCGCATAGGCGATGTCGATGTCGAAGCCCTTGAGCTTGCCGTCCGGGCCGACCTCGGAAAAGGGCGGATAGGCGCCTTCGACGCCGATGCGGATCTTCTTCCATTCGCGGGCCTCGAGCGCCCCGACGGCGAGCATGGCGAAGGTCGTCGCGACCAGAAACGAACGGCGGATCATCGTAAGCCTCCCCGAGCAGCTTTCGAACCGGCGCAGGTGCACGCCGCGCACGTCCATCACGCTCAGCCTCAGCGCGGATCGACGTCGAAGCCGAAATAGGCCTTGGCGATGCGCGCGTGCTCGCCTTTGGCCTTAAGACGCTCGAGCGCGGCATCCAGCTTGGCAAGCAGCTCGCGGTTGCCCTTGCGCACCACGATTCCCGCTCCGTAGCCGAACCAGCGCGCATCCGTAAACGCCGGTCCGCACAGCTCGAACAAGGCCTTGTCCTTGCCCTCGAGCACGGCGCGCTGGAGTGCGAGCGAGTCGGCGAGCACGAGATCGATTCTTCCTTCTTTGAGCGCCGCAAGCGCCTGCGGCAGGGTCTCAAAGCGCACGATCTGCGCCTCGTTTGCAAAGCGAAGGGTGGCGAATTCGTCGTAGGTGGTCGACGCCTGCACGCCGATGCGGCGTCCGCGCAGCCGTTCCGGATCCACTCCGCTTCCCGTGCGCCTCAGAAAGCGTCCCGGACTGTGGAAATATTTCTGGGTGAAATCGGCGGTTTGTCGACGCGTATCGGTGATCGACACCGAAGCGACGATCGCATCGACCTCGTTCCAGAGCCTGAGATCTTCCCCGATCACGGCGTCTTGAATGACCGCCCACGGACGCTGCACGAACTGACAGCGCATCGCGAGCTCGGCACACAGCGCATTGGCGATGTCGATGTCGAAACCTTTGAGCCGTCCCTTGCCGTCGACCTCGCTGAAAGGCGGATAGGCTCCTTCTACCGCCACCCGCAGCACGGGCCCAGAGGGCAAAGGAGCGCTGGGCTGGACCGCCGCTTGGCGCACCGGCTTTTGACCCTTGGCATTCTCCTTGGCCTGCTTGGGGGGCGTGGCCTTGGCCCGGGCAGCCTGCTCCGCCCCGCTCGCGCGGCTTGAGACCGGTGTCGCCTTTTCGGTCGTCCGCTTGGATGCATCGGCGCCCACCGTCGCCGCAGGGGCAAGCGCAACAGAGAGGAGGACCGCCAGGGCCATGAAACGAGCACGGCACATCGCGAAGGCTCCGCTCAACCGTCGCGGTTCCTTTCTATCCCGTGGACGCTGCGTCAAGAGCGGCGAGCCCGCGCGCGCGGGCACTGTGACCGGCAAGGAACCGGCGCAGGCGCTGCGAGCGCGGGCCAGCGAGCACTTCGGCCGCCGGACCGCGCTCCTCGATCCGGCCCTCGTGCAGGAACACCACCTCGCTCGCCACTTCCGCCGCGAAACCGATCTCGTGGGTGACGACCACCATGGTGCGCCCTTCGCGGGCGAGATCGCGCATCACCTTGAGCACTTCACCTACGAGTTCGGGATCGAGCGCACTCGTCGGCTCGTCGAAGAGCAGCACCGCCGGCTCCATGGCGAGCGCGCGGGCGATTGCCGCGCGCTGCTGCTGACCGCCCGAGAGCTGCGCGGGGAACTGGTCGCGCTTGTCGGCGATGCCGACCTTATCGAGCAGCGCGAGCCCGCGCTCGATCGCTTCCCGCCGCGAGAGGCCGAGAACGTGGATCGGGGCCTCGATCACGTTCTCGAGCACGGTCATATGCGACCACAAGTTGAATTGCTGGAACACCATACCCAGGCGGGTGCGCGCCCGCTCCACCTGCCGGCGGTCGGCGGGAACAAGGCGGCCGCGCTTGGGGACAAGACGGATCTCTTCGCCGGTGATGCGGATGCGCCCGGCATCGGGGATCTCGAGGAGGTTGATACAGCGCAACAGCGTGCTCTTACCCGAACCCGACGCACCCAAAAGCGCGATCACGTCGCCCTTGCGGGCGCAAAGCGAAACGCCTTTGAGAACCTCGGTTGCGCCGAAGGACTTATGAATGTCCTCGACTTCGAGTGCGGGTGCTGCTTCGCCCGACATGGCCGCGCCCGGATCGCCAAGTCCAGGCTCGAAGCGGCGGACGGCGGTGTCAAGCGGAAAGGTCGCTCACTCGGCGGCGATGGCGAGCGGTGCGCGGCCGCCGAGCGCCCGGTTGACCGCCTCAGCGAAACGCTCATCGAGGCGCGCGAACAGTGCGAGCTCGCGGCGCTGGATGAACTCCGGCACACCCTCAAGAGCGCGAGCGAGGTTGGCGACCAAACGCGCGCGCGCCTCGCCGCTTAAAGAACGCCAGAAGGCACGCGACTGCACGAAATCGTCCTCGTTCGCGCGCGAACCGCGCGGGAAGTCGGTCGATGAGGGCGGTTCGCCGTGTTCGGGGCTCGGTACCGGTCCGTCGAAGGAATTGGGCTCGTAGAAGGCGTCCGGGTTCTTGCTGTTGTTATCGAAAAAGCGCATCGCACCGTCCTTGTGGTAGTGATGCACGGGACAGCGCGGCGCGTTGACCGGCAGCGCCGCATAGTGGGTGCCGATCCGGTAGCGTTGGGCGTCGGCGTAAAGGAGAATGCGGGCTTCGAGGATCGGATCCGGGCTCGCACCGATGCCGGGGACGAAATTGCCGGGATCGAAGGCGGCCTGCTCGATCTCGGCAAAGTAATTGTCGGGATTGCGGTCGAGTTCGAGGATGCCGACCTCGAGCCAAGGGCAGAGTTGCTCCGGCCACAGCTTGGTGGGATCGAAGGGATCAAAAGGCAGTCGCTTCGCTTCGGCTTCGCTTAAGATCTGCACGCACAGCTGCCAGCGCGGGAACTCGCCGCGCTCGATCGCTTCGAAGAGCGCGCGCGCAAACGCACAGCGATCCTGCGCGATCATCCGCACCGCTTCTTCATCGGTGAAGAAGCGCTGCCCTTGTAGGCTCTTCAAGCGGAACTTGGCCCAGAAGCGCTCGCCTTTGCGGTTCCACAGCGCGAAGGCGTGAACGCCGAAGCCGTCCATGTACATCGGCGCCCGCGGGATCCCGTGATCGGAAAAAAGCCACAGCACGGCGTGCAGGGTCTCCGGACAAAGCGAGAAGAAATCCCACATCGCCGTGGGCGAGGGGAGATTGGAGCGCGGATGACGCTTGCGCACGCGCACAAGATCCGGGACTTTGGCCGGATCGCGCAGGAAGAACACCGGCAGATTACTGCCGACAAGATCGAAATTTCCCTCTTCGGTGTAGAACTTGACCGCGAAGCCGCGCAAATCGCGCTCAAGATCCGGCGCCCCGCACGCACCGCTCAAGGCGGAAAAGCGCACCAGGCAGGGCGTGCGCTTGCCCACTTTCGAGAACAGCGCCGCCCGGGTGAAGGGTGCGAGCTCGCCTGTGACCGTGAAATGGCCGAAAGCCCCACAGCCCACCGCGAAGGCGACGCGCTCGGGAACGCGCTCGCGGTTGAAGGTGAAGAGCTCCTCTAAGAGCGCGCGATCGCGCCAGAAGGGGACGCCGCTTGCGACGTCGCGGGTTCGCGCGGCTGCGGGTGCGCCTGCCGTGGTGGTGAGCGTCGGCCGACCAGACATTCCTCCCCCCTTTACCCCTCGTGCCGCCGACACCGGCGGCGATGCCGCGACAGGCTCTCATTTGCGCGCTTGACGGTTTTCGGTCAAATCGATTGTTTTTAATCGATCGATAGGGTTCGTCTATGAGTGTGCCGTTGAACCTGCGCGATCTCGCCTATCTCGTGGCGGTGGCCGAGACCGGCCAGTTCGGGGAGGCGGCGCGGCGCTGCCACGTGAGCCAGCCGACTTTGAGCATGCAGCTCAAAAAGCTCGAGGAACGGCTGGGCGCGCCGCTCTTCGAGCGCGGCCCGCGCGGTGCCGTTCCGACGCTCTTGGGTGCGCGGATCATCGCCCAAGCACGGGTCGTGCTGCGCGAGGTCGAGCGCCTTGTGGAGCTCGCCCGCGGGGAAAGCGATCCCTTTGCGGGGACGCTCAGGCTCGGTGTGATCCCGACCTCCGGTCCCTATCTGTTGCCGCTGCTTTTGCCGGGCCTCAAACGCGCCCATCCGAAGCTGCGGCTGTTGCTGCGCGAGGCCACCACCGCCCGCTTGCTCCTCCAGCTCAACCAAGGCGAGCTCGACGCCGCCATCCTCTCCCCGCCGTTTGACGCGCGCGGTCTCGTGAGCGCGCCGATCGGCCGCGAGGCGTTCGTGGTCGCGCTGCCGCCTGCACACCCCTTGGCCGCACGCGCGCAGCTCGCGCCTGAAGAGCTCGCGGGCGAACCGCTGCTCTTGCTCGAAGACGGACACTGCTTTCGCGACCAGGCGCTCAGGCTGAGCGAGCGCCTCGGGCTCACCCCGCATGCGGAGGTGCGCGCGAGCAGCATCGAGAGCCTACGACAGATGGTGAGCGCCGGCACAGGTTTGGCACTTCTGCCCGCCTTCGCGACAGTTGGGCCCTTCGCGCAGGGTGCCGCGATCGTCGTGCGGCCTCTCGACCATCCGGAAGCCGCGCGCACGCTCGCGCTCGTTTGGCGCAAGAGCTCGCCTTTGGGCCCGGCGCTGATGCAACTCGCCGAGGAGCTGCGGCACCTTCTCGATGCCGCAGCGGGTGACGGTCGGACAGGTGCTGGCGAGACCGAGCGCGCATCGGCAACGCCCGTTCCACAGCACGAGCCGCCTGCGCGGTAGGGCCGCGGAACTCCCTCCCGGCAGTCGCACCGGCTGGTCGTTGCAACGGCTGCGACCCGCTTGCGGGTGGCGCCTCGCCCCATTGGTGACGAGCGAACAGGTAAAGCCCGCGGGCTTCAGCCGAAGCCAAAAAAGCCGCGCGCCGCCGTGTTTGGCCCATGGATGTGGGTGAGAACCCGTATCACGACCGGCGATGAGCCCAAGACCACCCACTGGCGCTTAAAGCGGGCGCAGTTGTGCGCACCGCCTTAAGCCGCGGTTGTGCGCGCGAGCTAAGCGCGAACGGATGAAAAGCTCGCGCGCCGGCATGCCGGTGCGATCCCGCCTTTTGGTTGTCATACGCTTGCGGGCGCGCAAGTCGCGGACAGCCGCGCACGATACGCGTGCTCACCCTGTGCGTGCGCGCGATTTTTTAGCGTTTTCGCGCGCGACAGCGGCAGCCGAGCAAAAGCAAAAAAGCCCAACTTTAGCCCGCGTTGCAGGGTGCCGGCACTGCCGGCGTGGCGCCAGGCAGCCGAGCAAAAAAGCTCAACTCGAGCCCGCGAGCAGGCGTTCGATCGCCTCCGTGATCGCGGGCGAATCCGGCTCGACGCGCGATGGCCAGGTGGCGAGCGCGCGTCCGTCGGGGCCGATCAAGAACTTGTGGAAGTTCCAGCGCGGCACCGCCTGTTCGCCGAGCTCGCGGCGCAGCCATGCGAAGAAGGGATGGGCATCGGGACCGCGTACCCGCACCTTTTCCGTAATCGGAAAATCGATCCCGAAATTGGTCTCGCAGAAGGTCTTGATCTGCGCGTTCGTGCCCGGCTCTTGGTTGCCGAAATCGTTCGAGGGTACGGCGAGCACGACGAGCCCGCGCTCGCGATAGCGCGTCCAAAGCCGCTGCAGCGCCGCATATTGGTAGGTGTAGCCGCAAAGACTCGCCGTGTTCACAACCAGCAACGGTCGGCCGCGAAACTGCGCGAGCGGCAAGGGATTACCTTCGATCGCGACGAAGCTGAAGGCGTAAGCGTCGTCTTCGCGTGCCTTCGTTTGCTCTGCAGCCACCCCCAGGACAAGAGCGATGAGCACCGCCAGCGCTGCGCGCATCCTCTTTCTCCTCCGGACTTAAGGGCGCCCGTTGCGGCGCCATTCGCGCAGGGTGGAAAATGGAGCGTACAGCGACGATGTCCACGCTGCCGTGGTGGTCGCCGATCGGTTCCGTCGACCGGGGGTTTGGGCATGCGCGATCTGTTCATCGCCGCGCTGTTCTTCCTCGGCACCCACCTCGGCATCCCGAACAGCCCCTTGCGCGGGCAGCTCGTCGCCAGCATCGGCGAGCGTCCGTACCGCATCCTCTACGCGGCGCTCGCGCTTGCCGCGCTCGCTTGGCTCGTGCACGCGTGGAAAGCCGCACCTTTTGTGCCGCTTTGGTCCCCGGGGCCGGGTCTGCGCCTTGTGCCCCTGGTTCTCATGCCCTTGGCCTGCCTTCTCTTCGTGTGCGCGCTCACCCAGCGCAATCCCACGGCCATCGGCCAAGCACCCGATCCCGATCTTTCCGAGCCCGCACGCGGGATCACGCGCATTACGCGCCATCCCTTTTTGTGGGCGGTGGCGATCTGGGCCATCGGTCATATCCTCGCCAACGGCGATCTCGCCGCCCTTGTCTTCTTCGGTTCCTTTGCGATCCTTGCGCTTTTGGGTTCGATGGCGCTCGATGCGCGCTGCACGGAAGCGCGCCTGCCGGGGTGGGGAGTGTTCGTGCAGCGGACCTCGAATCTGCCCTTTTTGGCCATCGTGGAGGGCCGGCAACGGCTGGTTCTGCGCGAAATCGGATTCGTGCGCGCACTCGCGGCGCTTGCGCTCTATCTCGCCCTCATCTGGCTGCATCCCTTGCTCTTCGAAGTGGCGGCGATCCCGCGCGGCTGAGCCCAAGGACGGCGCTCGGGGCACCGCGCCCACAGCGTTAACGAAGCCTTAACCTTTTCCTGCCACTCTCCGCTGCCGAAGCAACGGGCGAGGGTGCCTTGGCTCTTTTTCTGGGCGCACTACTTCTCTCGATGGCCCTTGTCGCTGTGCTCACGGCGGGATCCCTTCGGCGACGGAGGCCGAGCGCTTTCGGGCTTGTACGCACGGCCAAGGCCAGCGCATGGGGCTTAAGTGAAGAACAGAAGCGTGCGCAGCACGGCATAGGCGAGGCCGCCCGCGAGCAAGAGGTAGGCGACGGGCAAGGCCCAGCGTCGCAAGCGCGGGTCGAGCTCGCGCCGGCCGGCGAGCAACCAGAAGAGGATAGCGAGCAGGGCGACGAGGGCGAAGAAGCGATCCTCGTCCACCGCCGGCCCCGCCTAGCCGATCTCGTCGATCGACACCCAGCGGCGTTCGCGCGCCGAGACCAGGATCGCGTCGATCACCCGTTGGATCTCGTAGGCCTCGCGGAAATCGGGCTGGAAGGCCGGGCCGCCGCCCATCGCCATCGCCACGTCTTTGGCCTCGATGGCCTTGATCTCGTTGAACCCGAGCTGATGGGCGGGTGCCGGCAGAAAAGCGGCGTAATCGACGTGATCGGGCCCGGCTGGGATCTCGACGTAACCTTCGCGCCCGGCCTTTTGGCCCTTGATGAACAAACGGAGCTCGTTCATGCGCTCCATGTTCAACAGAATGGAGCCCTTAGAGCCGGTGAGCTCGAAGGCCAGGTACATCTTGCGCCCGGTTGCCACCCACGAGGCCTCGATGGTGCCGCGCGCACCGTTGGCGAAGCGCACGAGCGCGCGCGCCTCGTCGTCCACTTCCACCGGCCGCACCGGCGCCCCACCCTTGGTGATGGCGCGTTCGGTGACCACCGTGTCGATATCGGCCACGAGCTCGTCGATCGGACCGACGATGTAGCGCGCCATCGCCACCACATGCGAGCCGAGATCGGCCACCGCACCCGCACCGCCGGCCGGATCGAGGCGCCACGACCAGGGCACGCCCGGATCGCTCATATAGTCTTCGGCGTGCACGCCGCGGAAGTTCCACACCTCTCCGACCTCGCCCGAGGCGACCAGCTCGCGCGCCAGGCGTGTCATGGGGTTGCGCAAATAGTGAAAGCCGACGAAGGTAGGTATTGCTGCGCGCTCGGCCGCTTCGGCGAGTTCGCGGGCATCGGTCGCCGAAGGTGCCAAGGGCTTTTCGCAATACACGGCTTTGCCGGCTTCGATGGCGGCGTGCGCGATGTCTTTGTGCAGCGCATTGGGCGTGGTGATATCCACGAGATCCACTTCAGGATCGTGCACCACGTCTTCCCAATCGCCAGTCCAACGCGGAATGTGCAGCTGGCGTGCCGCCTGAGCTGCCAGCTCTTCGTTGCGGTCGGCGAGGATGACGATCTCCGGCCGCACCGGCAGGTCGAAGACGAGGGGCGCGATGCGCCAGGCGAGCGCATGACTCCTGCCCATAAAGCCGGAGCCCACGAGCCCGATCCTGAGGGCGCGCGTCATGCGAGCACCTCCGGGTTCACCACGAGAGCCGGGTCCAGCCGACCGTCGAGCCCGGCGAGCAGGTTCGCCGCTGCCTCGAGCGCCATGCGCTGCGCCGATTCTTGGGTGATGCCGGCCATGTGCGGCGAGAGCACGAGGCCGGGAACCCCGAGCAGGGGATGGGAAGCGGGCAGAGGCTCGCACGCGAACACATCGAGTGCCGCAGCGGCCAGCCGGCGCGCCCGCAAGGCCTCGGCAAGGGCCGTTTCCTCGACGATCCCACCGCGCGCGGTGTTGATGAGGATCGCCGTCGGCTTGAGCCGAGCGAGCCGCGCCGCGTTCAAAAGACCTCGCGTCTTGTCGGTCAAGGGACAGTGCAGCGAGACCACATCCGCTTCGCCGAGCGCTACATCGAGATCCTCAACCGGCGCACAGCCTGCAGCGCGGATCGTCTCTGCGGGGATGAACGGATCGAAAGCCAAAACCTTCATCTCGAAGGCGATGGCGCGGCGGGCGAGGCGCGAGCCGATGCGCCCGAAGCCGATGACAAGGAGCGTCTTTTGGGCGAGCTCGAGCGCCGCCAGGCGATGGCGGGCCGCCCAGTCGCCCGCCCGCACCGCCTCGTCCAAAGCCCGCAGCTCCTTTGCGAGGTTCAGCATCTGGGCGAAGGCGAACTCCGCCACCGCGGTGGCGTTGGCGTTCGCGGTGATGGCAACCGGAATCCGCCGGCGCGAGGCTTCGGCGAGATCGATGTTGTCGACGCCCACGCCGTGCTTGGCGATGACCCGCAAACGCGGCGCGCGCGCAAGCCGCGCCGCCGGCAACGGCGCGGTGCGCACGAGCACGGCATCGGCTGTGGGTAGCGCGGCATCGATGCCGGCCTCATCGCGCTCCTCGAGCACGATGATCTCGAGCTCCGGCCGTTCGCGCAGCCGCGCCAGGCCCGAGGCATGGATGGTGCCGAGTACGAGCACCCGCGGCATCGAAACCTCAGTAGGTCTTGCTCTGCGGGCCCTCCACCGCTCTCCCCATTTCCTTGACGAGCTCGCTCGCCTTCATCGCGAGGATGCGCGCATCCGACAAGAGCGTGGCGAAATGCAGCCCCTTGGCGATCATCGCCTTGGCGTAACTGGGCGCGGCGCAGTGCATGCCCACGAAGAGCCCGTGCCGACGCGCCGCGGCGATGATGCGCTCGATTTCGCGCACAACCGCGGGCTCGCTCGGATCGAGGGTGGGCGTGAAGCCCATGGAGAGCGCGAGATCGGCCGGACCGATGTAGACACCGTCCAAGCCCGGCGTGGAAAGGATCTCGTCGAGACGATCGAGGGCTTCGCTCGTCTCGATCATGGCAAGAGCGAGGATCTCCTCGTTCGCCTTGGCTCCATAATCCGCCCCCAGCGCGACCAGAGCCCGCGTGGGCCCGAAGCTGCGCTGACCAGCCGGCGCATAGCGGCAAAAGGAGACGAACTCCTCGGCCTCAGCGCGGCTGTTGACCATCGGGCAGATGATCCCCATCGCCCCGGCATCGAGGAGCTTCATCACGATCCCGGCCTCCCGCCAGGGAACGCGGGCGAGCGGCACCACCGCGGTCGTGCCGATCGCCTGCAGCATGCCCACCGCCACCTGATAGTCGACGAGGCCATGCTGCAGATCGATCGTGAGGCTGTCGAAGCCGCAATGCGCCATGAGTTCGGCGGCAAAGGCACTCGGGATGGCACACCAGCCGTTGACGGTGGCAATACCCTGCTTCCATTTCTTCTTAAGTGTGTTCTCGCGCACCGGGGCCGCTCCATCGCACTGTGGCCGGCAAGCTAGGCCGAGGCCTTGCCCGTGTCCAGGCGCGCGACCGCCGTGAACTGAAAGGGGGGCAGTGTTGACGTTTCTTCTGAGCCTCGTCCTCGCGATCGCGCTCGCGCCCGCACCTTCAGCCGCCGCCCGCGAACTGCGCGTCGGGATCACTCAATTCCCCGCGAACCTCCACCCCCACATCGATTCGATGGCCGCTAAGAGCTATGTCCTCGGCCTTACCCACCGCCCGCTCACCACTTACGACCGGGAGTGGAGGCTCGTGTGCATGCTCTGCGTCGAACTGCCCACCTTCGAAAACGGTGGGGCGGTGCGCGAGACCACCCCCGAGGGCGGTACGGGCGTGGCGCTCACCTTCCGGCTGCGCCCCGATCTCTTCTGGAGCGATGGCGTGCCGGTGTCGGCTGAAGATGTGCGTTTCGCCTGGGAAGTCGGTCGGCATCCGCAATCCGGCGTCACTGCCGCCGAGCTCTATCGGCGCATCTGGAAGCTCGAGGTGCACGACGAGCGAAGCTTCACGCTGCACCTCGATCGCATCACCTTCGATTACAACGCAATCGGCTTCGGTCCCTTGCCCGCGCATCGCGAGCGGGCGATCTTCGCCGCCGATCCGGCTACTTACCGCAACCGCACGCTCTTCGATGTGGCTCCAGCCGAGCCCGGGCTGGCCATGGGACCCTATCGCATCACGAACGTCGTCCCGGGCAGCCGCATCGAGCTCGCCCGCAATCCGCACTGGCGGGGCCGCGCGCCCGCCTTCGAGCGCATCGTGGTGCGGGCGATCGAGAACACCGCCGCACTCGAGGCCAATCTGCTTTCCGGCGAGATCGACATGATCGAGGGCAGTTTGGGCCTCGCTCTCGATCAGGCCCTGGCTTTCGAGAAACGACACAAAAACCGCTTTACCGTGTTCTATAAGCCTGGGCTCGTCTACGAACATATCGATCTCAGGCTCGACAATCCCATCCTTGCCGATGTGCGGGTGCGCCAGGCGCTCTTGCTCGCTTTAGATCGCGAGCTCTTGGTGCGCGAGCTGTTCGAGGGACGTCAGCCGGTCGCCCACTCTTTTTTGAGCCCGCTCGACCGCATGCTCGCGGAAGGGGTGCCGCGCTGGCCCTTCGATCCCGCGCGCGCCGCAGCGCTGCTCGAAGAAGCAGGCTGGAAACTCGCAACCGGTGGCATCCGCCGCAACGAGAAGGGCGAACCCTTGCGCCTCGAGTTCCAGACCACCGCCGGCAACCGCTCGCGCGAGCTCGTCCAGCAAGTGCTGCAGGGCATGTGGCGCCGGGTGGGCATCGAGGTGGTGATCAAAAACGAACCGCCGCGCGTGCTCTTCGCCGAAACCCTGGGAAAACGGCGCTTTTCGGGGATGGTCCTGTTCGCCTGGATCTCGAGTCCCGAAAACGTTCCGCGTTCGATTCTACACTCGCGCGAGATCCCGCGCCTCGAGAACAATTGGTCGGGTCAGAACTACACGGGCTACGTCAATCCCGAGGTCGACGCGCTTTTAGATGCCATCGAGACCGAGCTCGACGCCGAGCGTCGGCGCGCGCTCTGGCACCAGTTGCAGGCCATCTATGCCCGCGATCTCCCCGCCCTGCCGCTCTTCTTCCGCGCCGAAGCGCACATCTGGCCGAAATGGCTCAAGGGTGTGGAGCCGACCGGCCATCTCGCACCCACCACGCTCTGGGTCGAGCACTGGCGTTTCGAACCCTGATCACCGCCTCGGGCAGCGATCGGGCACGAGCAACCCACAAGCGAGCGCCGCGCGTGCCGCCGGGACGAGACGTGCCCGAAGTGGACCGCTTTGATCGCGCAAGATCCCCGCAAGAAGCGGTTTCAGCACCCGTCCCGCGCCGAAGCGCACGGTGAGATAGGAAAAAGCCCCAGATGGCGTGCGGGGAGCGACGGCGTGCGCCCGCTCAAGCGCGGGCGCAGTGACGCCCATGAAGGTGCCGCCGATCAAAAGGCCGGCACAGAGCGCTCTCTGCCAGCTGGCGAACCCGGTCAGCGCCGTTCCAGCTGCAAGAGAGAGATCGCGACGCTGAGCGCTCCTGCGGCCCCGATCCTACGGCTGAATCGCGGACCACAAAGGCGCCGAGCCGGCGAGGATCGCCCCGCTTGCGATATGCGCGAGTTTGGCGCGCATAAGATCCTCGCTCGCGAGCACCCGCGCGAACCGGTGCCGAACGCCCGACCCGCGAACCCGTAAGGCTCGACCAAGACGATGGCGCAGCGGATAGCGCAAAGCGCAAGGGCATCACCGCACCACCTGCTCCACCCCCGCCCGGTGCAACACCAGCACTGGCGCTGCACGTCTGACCGCATCAAGATGCGCGCGGCGCTGCAAAACCGACGCTACCCCGCCTCGGCTTGTGACCGCCGCCCGGACAAGCCGCGCGAGCCGCTTATTCGAACGCAGCGACACCCTCGCGCGCGCCGATCCCAGCGCCCGCCCGCTTCGGGCCCAAAGCCGCCGGCCGAAGGCGGCGAGGTGCGGACCGCTCACCGCGAGCCCACCCGGAAAACGCGTGAGGGCACCGCCGAACCCGCGCGAGAAGCGCGCCAAAAACCGAGCGGCGAAGCGGCATCGCGCGAAATACGACGAGCGCGAGGCCGAAGCGGATGGCAGGCGCCGAGTGAGCCCGGCATGCCCGACGACCACACGCTTCTTGAAGGGAGCCGGGAGAGCGGGCGGCTTCGCGCATCCCGGCTGCCCTTGGAGCGTGCTCGACCCGCCTCGCCGGCGCTAAGTACCGACACCAGGATGCGCCCGCTACCTGCGGGCGCGGCGCAGCGCAGGGAATCCGACGGCAGCGGCGGCCCAAGATGGCCGTCGCGCCAACACACCCCTCCCTCGCCGCCCGCGACCGCACTAGCCTGCGGCAGGGCGGTCGTGCGAGCCGCGCGCCGGCTCAGCAAGCAGGTGGGTAAGGGGAAAAGCGGGTCGAGGAGGTGGCAGTCTTTATCCTGCGCCGCGCATTCGAGACCTTGGTGTCGATCCTGCTCGTCGCCTTTTTGCTCTTTGCGCTCGTCGATTTGATGCCGGGCGATCCGCTCGATCTCATGGTGCAATCCGATCCGCGGCTCACGAGCGCCGATATCGCCCGTCTTAAAGCACTTTACGGTCTCGATCGGCCGCTTCTCGAGCGCTTCGCGGCCTGGCTCGCGCAAGCGGTGCGCGGCGAATTCGGTTATTCGCGGCTTTACTCGGTACCGGTAGCCGAGATCTTGTGGCCACGGCTTTTTTCTACTCTTCTGTTGCTCGGTGCGAGTCTCCTGCTCGCAGTCCTTCTGGCTGTGCCGCTCGCCTTTTGGTCGGCGTTGCATCCGCGCTCGTTTTTTGATCGGATACTCAACCTCGTGGCGATCGTCGGGCTTTCGGTGCCGTCGTTTTGGCTCGCCCTTCTCGCCATCGTGCTCTTCGCCGTATTTCTCGGATGGTTCCCGGCCGGGGGCGAACCCGTCGATCCCGGGCTCCTCCCTTATTTGCGGCACATGGTCCTGCCGGTCGGGACTCTCGCGCTCCTCGCTTTCGCCCCCCTGTTTCGGTTCCTGCGCGCTCATCTGTTGGAAGCGCTGCGCGAACCCTTCGTGCGCACGGCACGCGCCAAAGGAGCGCGCACCGCGCGCGTGGTCCTGATCCATGCCCTGCCGCACGTCACGCCCACGCTCATCACCATCCTCGCGCTTCAGATCGGCGGCCTGTTCTCGGGCGCGCTCGCGGTCGAAACCGTGTTCGCCTGGCTCGGGATGGGCCGCTTGATCTACGAGGCGATCCTCGGCAACGACTACCATCTCGCTCTCGCTGCGGTTCTGGTCGGCGCCGCGGCGGTGCTGCTCGCCAACTTCGCCGCCGATCTCGTGCATGCGCGGCTCGACCCCCGTGTCCGGCTCTCATGAGAAGTCGCCGCGCGAGGCGGCCCCGAGCGGGCGGCGCGGTGCCGGTGCGGTTGCGATCCTCTTAGCCCTCGCGCTCGCCGCTGCCTTCGGCCCTCCGCTGTGCGGCGCGCTCGGGTTGGATGGCGAGACCATCGATCTCAGCCGCCGCCTCTCGCCGCCGAGCCCGAGGGCACCCCTGGGTACCGACGAGCTCGGCCGCGATCTCCTGGTTCGTCTTCTCGAGGGCGGGCGGGTCTCGCTCGCGGTGGGGCTCGCTGCCGCACTCGCGACAGCGCTTTTGGGCAGCCTCTTGGGGCTGTGGGCGGCGCTCGCGCGCGGGCTGATCGACACGCTGCTCATGCGCATAGCCGACGTGCTGCTCGCTCTGCCGCTGTTGCCGCTGCTCGTGGTGCTCGCGGCACTCGATCCGGGTGCGCTCGGATTGCCGGCCGAGCTCGGGGGCGCGGCACCGCTTGAGGTGGCGCGCATCGTCGCCCTTTTCGCCCTGTTCGGCTGGCCCACGACCGCGCGGCTCGTGCGCGCCGGCACCCTTTCGCTCGAGAGTGCCGAGTTCGTGCGCGCCGCGCGCGCGCTCGGCGCGTCCCCCGCCTGGTTGGCGCGCCGCCACTTCATTCCCAACCTCGCCGCCCCCTTAAGCGTCGCCACCGCGCTCGCCGCCGGCCAAGCCATCCTGGCCGAATCGGTGCTGAGCTTTCTCGGCCTCGGTATTCGTCCGCCCGCCGCCTCGTGGGGAAACATGCTCGCCCACGCTCAGGAGGTGGTGTGGCAGGCGCCGCTGTTGGCGCTGTGGCCGGGGCTTGCGATCCTGCTCGCCGTGGTCGCCTGCAATGCCTTGGGTGATGCGCTCGCCGCGCGCGCCGACCCGCGGGCACAAGGCGCCTTCGACCGAAAATGAGGAGGCCGTATGGAATTCCGTTTGTGCTATGTGACCTGTGCGTCGCGTGAGGAAGCCGAGCGGATCGGCCGCGCGCTCGTGGAGGCACGGCTCGCCGCCTGTGCCAACCTCTTCGGCCCGGCCACCGCGATCTACCGCTGGCAGGGGCAGATCGAAACGGCCCAAGAGACCATTCTCATCCTCAAAACACGCGCCGATCTGGTCGAGCCGCTGATCGCCGCGGTCAAGGAACGCCATTCCTACACCGTTCCCTGCGTGATCGCGCTGCCCATCCAAGAGGGCAATCCCGACTATCTCGCCTGGCTCGCAGCCGAGACCGCGGCGAGCGGTGTGCGCGCAGAGGCTGACAGCAAAAACAACTAATGGTAGAAAACGCCCGACCAGCCGGCGGAGGACAAGGCGTGGCGGTAGCGGCTCCCGCGCTTGCGCGTCTTATGGGAACGCTCGCGCGGACGGCCGAGCGGGCTCTGGATTGGATCCTGCCGCCCCTGTGCCTGTCCTGTCGCGCTCCCGTCGGTCGCCAAGGTGAGCTCTGTGCCGAGTGCTGGCGCGGTTTGCGCTTTTTGCATCCGCCCTGGTGCGACCGCTGCGGATGGCCGCTGCCGCACGAAGGCTTAGAGCCCGCCTTGTGTGCCGCATGCCGCGCGCAGCCGCCGCCCTGGCGGTGCGGCCGTGCGGCGCTCGTCTATGACGAGGGCAGCCGCGGCATGATCGTGCGCTTTAAGCATGCCGAGCGCACCGAGGCGGCCGCCACCTTCGCATCGTGGATGGCAAGCGCAGGCGAAGCGCTCCTCGCCGAAGCCGAACTCCTCGTCCCGGTCCCCGTCCACCGCCTGCGGCTGCTCGTGCGCGGCTACAATCAGGCGGCCTTGCTCGCCAAACATCTTGCGCGCCGCTCGGGCGTTCCCTGGTCGCCCGATGTTCTCGTGCGCCGTCGTGCCACCGCCTCGCAACAGGGCCTTTCCGCCGCGGCACGCCGCGCCAACGTGACGGCGCGGGCGTTCGCCGTGCCGGCGCGGCTGCGCCATCGTGTCGCGGGCCGCAGGATCGTGCTGATCGACGATGTGCAAACCACCGGCGCCACGCTTTCCGCCTGTACGCGCGTGCTCGCCGATGCGGGAGCAGCACGGGTGGATGTCCTCGTGCTCGCGAGGGTGGTGAAGCCGGCCACGATCCATATATGAGTGTCACGGAACCGTGACGGCCGGAGCACGGGCCGAACTGCGATGGCCAAGGTCGAGATCTATACCTCGCCATTCTGCCCCTATTGCTGGCGGGCGAAACGGCTGCTCGCGCAAAAGGGCGTAACGTTCGAGGAGATCGACCTCTGGCGCGAGCCCGAGCGGCGCGCGGAGATGATCGCCCGTGCCCAGGGCCGAACCACGGTGCCGCAGATCTTCATCAACGGTCGCGCGATCGGCGGCTGCGATGAGCTAACCGCGCTCGAGCGCGCTGGAGAGCTCGACCGTCTGCTCGCGGGTGCGGTGTCGTGATCTGCTTTGCCTTGCGCTGCCGCCTCGGCCACGAGTTCGAGGGCTGGTTCAAGAGCAACGAAGCGTTCGAGGAACAGCAACGCTCAGGACAGCTCGAGTGCCCGATCTGCGGCGACCGCGCGGTCGAAAAAGCGATCATGGCACCGGCCGTCGCCCGCAGCGGCCGCAACGAAAAACCACAAGCCAACGCTACAGCGGCGTTGCTCGCCTTCCTGCGCGCCTTACGGGCGCATGTCGAGGCCAACTTCGAACATGTGGGCGATCGCTTCGCAGAAGAGGCCCGCAAGATCCATTATGGCGAAGCGGAGCCGCGCGACATCTATGGCGAAGCAACGCGCGAAGAGGTCGAGAGCCTGCTCGAGGAGGGGATCGACATCCACCCCTTGCCCTGGGTCCCCAAGCTCGACGGCTAGGCCAGCCCGCCGCAAACGCGCCATCCGACCGCTCGTTCCCACCCCAAAAGCGTTCCTGCGCAGCACCGAATGCGCGCACAGCGCGGCGGTCGGCCGAACGCCCGCTTCGCCACGTTAAGCGCGAGCCCGAGCGCGGCCCGAACCCCACCGGCGGCGCTCGCCTTCTCTTTCAATCGCACGCGCCGTGCAGCATGCGCTCGAGATCGCACGCGGGCACCGAGTGCGACCACGGCGGGAACAGGGCGCAGGCGCCGATGCGGCCGTGCCGAGGGTTCCTGCTGCGCCCTGTCCGCTTACCCCAGACGGTGCGCTCGCGATCCTGCGTAGCCCCGCCCTCGGTCTTCGCCGTGAGCTGCGGCGCTGCCGGTCTTCTGCGCGCGGCTGAGACCTCGCCCCGGCGATTGGCCGCCGCCCGGCGGCCCGGTCAGTGAGAGGTCTCGATGTTGATCGTGAGCGTGCGCCGCATGGGCCCCTTGGGCCCGTGCATGGGCCGCACGCAGTGCCACGAGTTGAAGGTCTTCACGAACAACACGCACTGATTGGGCTCGAACTCGAAGACTTCGAGTGTTTCCATGTCTTCGAAATCGGCCTTTTCGTTCATGCGGTTGAAGCTGAGCTCGGGCTTGATGTGCCGGTTGACTTCGGTTCCGCCGCCCCAGCTCTTGTCCCACTCACCCTCGCGCGCCATCGAGACCACCATGGTCACGATCTTGTCGGGATTGTCGGTGTGCGGGGTGACGCAACCGCCGTCAGCCGGCAGCATGGAGAACTCGAAGCGCGCCGAGAGCTTGGGCGGCGCCTTCCACCATTTGCCGCGCAGGAGGTTTTTGAGGTTGCGCTTGAGGCGACCCGCCGGGGTCAGGCGCTTGAAGCCGAGGTTTATGTGCCGCTTATCGAGCTCATCCAAAACGCCCCAAATGAAATCGTCCGACTTGATCCAGTCCCGGAAATCTCTCCAAATGGAGTGGCTCTGGATCCAGTCGTGATAATATTGTGGATTATACTTTTCCGAGAGAACGTATTTGTGGCCGACTTTGGGAAGATACAGGAAGCGATCAGCCGGGGGCCACGCGTCCAGGAAACGCTGGTAGAGCTCTTCACTCATGATGGGTTTGGCGAGCCCGATCGGGAAGGGCTCGTAGCGCAGTTTAAGATTTTCGAGCGAGAACAGAGCCTGAGCCATGCCACCTGAGTTCCGGTCCGGGTTGGGTCGGCGCGTGCCGACGGCGCGGCAGAGATAGGCACGCCGGGCTCGTTCGACAAACGGTCGCAGGGTCGCAGCCGCACATCACCCTCTTCCCTGTGCCGGCGAGTCCGCGCAGCCCCTTCACAACCGGCTCTCGCTCTGCGATGCACGCAGCGCCCTACCGTCGACCCCCATCCCCGACCCGATCCATGTCCGATAAGGTGTTGCTCTGCTCCTTCCCGAAGAGCGGCTCGAATTGGGTTCGCGATTGCATCGAGTATTTCTCCGGGCGCCCCACGCCGGGAAGCGAGCGCAAACTGCTCGTGCGCGAGGGTGATCCGATCATCGACCGCACCCACTTTCTCGACAAAGCCGATCGGGCGCTTCTGCGCGCTTTTGGTGCGCGAGGGTGCGTCCAATCGCTGAGCCCGCAAGCCCAGCCTTTGCGATGGTGGCTGAAGCACGTCAAACGAGAGCTGCGCATCCGCGCGATCGTGCACACGCGTCGGGTGTTGTTGCTCGTCCGCAATCCTTTCGACCTCTATGTGCGGGTGCGGGCCAGCCGACCGGAGGCACTTTCCGGCTTCGCCTCCAACATTGCGATCTTCGATCGCTGTCGGCGCGACAAACTCCTCGTCTATTACGAAGACGTGGTAAGCAAGACGGAAGAGATCGCCCGCATTCTCGATTTTCTCGGGATTCCTTATGACCTCACGCGCTTCGATCTCGAAGCGCATCGCCAACGCTCGCTCGCCCTTTATGCACAGGGACCGAATTTGCCGCAGACCGGCGACAATCCCCTCGACTACGGGCGTCGCGCGCGCCGGCTGGATCCAGCGCGCCGTGCAGCTCTGCGACAGTTCCTCCACGCGCGCTTGGGAAGTGCGCTCGATGCGTGCTCCCTCGCTCGCTATGAAGCGCCTTTGCAGGCGTCGGAAGGCGCCCAGCCGTGATCGCGCTCGTCCGCCGGTTCGAAGCCTGGCGGCAGCGCCGCCGCTTCCTCGCCAAGCGCGCCGCGATGTTCAAGGGCGCCGATGTTCTCCTCGTCTCGCACACCAAAAGCGGCCGCACTTGGCTAAGGGTGATGCTCTCGCATCTGTGGCACCTGGCCTATGGCGTTCCGGTCAACGAGCTCGTGCGCGGCGACAATTTCAAGCGCCTCGTCCCGGCCATCCCGGCCGTACACTTTGCGCGCGATACCCGCTTCCCGCCCGAAACCGGTACGCTTTACCCGCGCGCGCGTCAGAAGGTGATTTTCCTCATCCGCGATCCGCGCGACGTGGCCGTCTCCTTTTGGTACCATATTCGCTATCGCGCTTCCGATGCCGAGCTCGCGCGCAAGCAGATCCCCTCTGATGCCAAGACCCTGGATCTGTTCCGCTTCGCTGTTGATCCGCACCTCGGGGTGCCGCGCGTGATCGGCTTTTACAATCGCTGGCGGCGCGAACTCGCCTCGATGCCGAACGCCACCTTTGTGCGCTATGAAGATTTGCGCGCCGACACCGTGGGCGAACTCGCGCGTCTATTGCGCTTTCTCGGCCAAGACCATCCAAAGGCGTATCTCGAAGCGGCGGTGCGCTTCGCCAGTTTCGAGAACATGCGCGCCAAGGAACGCGCGGGCTTCTTCGCCTCGGGTCGACTCGGTGCTGCGGGCGGCGACCCCGGGGAAGAGGGCCGTTTTAAGGTCCGCGAGGGCAGCTTAGGTGGCTGGCGCCAGAAGTTCACGGCTGAGGAGGCCGCCGAGCTCGACCGTCTCGTGTGCGAGACCCTCGATCCGTTCTGGGGTTACGGACGATGAGTAGACCGGTGGTTGCAGGACGCCGACGGGTCGCCATCCATCCCGGCTTCGTTAAGACCGCCACCTCGACCCTGCAACGGCACGTCTTCCCCCACCATCCGGAAGTAGCCTTTCTGGGCCTGCCCGCGCCGACGCCCGAGCTCGAATGGGCGATCCGCCACCTGTGTCAGGCTGACAGTACTTGTTACGAGAGCGAGCGTTTATACGAGGTTTTTCGCGCAGCCGTCGACGCAGCACCGGCGGATCGTTTGTTACTTATTTCTTATGAGAATTTCGCACTCCACGAATCCAAAGATCGCGGTCTCGTCGCCGACCGGCTCGCTGCTCTGTTCCCCGAGGCCACGATACTCTTCACGATCCGACGCCAAGAAGAGCTCGTGGTTTCTTGGTACCTCACCAAGCTTCGCGTACGCATCAAAAGAAAAGCATGGATTCCCTTCGACGAGTGGTACTGGGTCGAGCGGAGGGAACCGCACCGCTCCATCCTCGACGACCTGCGCTACTCCGTGACGATCGAGGCCTATCGCCGACGTTTCGGGCACAATCGGGTGCACGTGGTGCCGTTCGAGCTGTTGCGCCAGGACCCCGCGCGCTTCGCGCGCGCATGCGCCGAGGCGCTCGGCATTGCAGCCGAGCCCTTTGCCCGCCTTTTGGCCGGCAAACGCGAGAACGCCTCGATGTCGCAGAGCTATTATGATTTTTGGCGGCGTTTCGGCTCGTTGCTGCCCCGTCGCCTCGTCCGCAAATGGGCGCGGCGGATGCCGATGCACCGAGGACCGCCGGTGCACATCGAGGTATCGGACGCGATCCGGGCGGACATCGGACAATTGGTGGCAGAGGACAACCGCCGGCTCGCCACGCTTTTTGGACTCGACCTCGCGGGCATGGGCTACACCTTGGAAGCGCCGGCGGCATCCGGCTCGGCCAAGGCGCGTTGAGCCACACTCTACGATCGCGCGGTGAGCTGTCGCACGAGCAACATTCCCGCATCCCTCAGGATCTGCCATAAGGCGGCGGGGAAACGCCACGGGGCCGGGCCGTCATGTCGGGCAGCCGTCTTTTGATCTACAGCCACGACAGCTTCGGCCTCGGGCATCTCCGCCGATGTCGCGCGATCGCCCACGACCTCGTCGACCGCTTCCGCAGTCTCTCGGTGCTCATCCTCTCGGGCTCGCCGATCATCGGCAGCTTCGATTTCAAAAACCGGGTCGATTTCGTGCGTGTACCCGGAGTGATCAAACTGCGCAATGGCGAATACACATCACTCAAGCTCGATGTCGATATCGACACGACCATTGCAATACGCAGCTCCATTATTCAACATACGGCAGAAATTTTCGACCCTCACATGTTCCTCGTCGACAAAGAACCGCTCGGCTTGCGCGGCGAAGTCAAACCAGCCCTCGAACTCTTGCGGGCGCGCGGTACGCGCTGCGTGCTCGGACTGCGCGACGTGATGGACGAGCCCAAAAGCCTCGTCGAAGAATGGGAACGTAAAGGCGTCTTCCCCGAACTCGATCGTCTCTTCGACGAGATCTGGGTGTATGGTCTTCCCGAGCTGTTCGATCCGCTGGCCGAGATCCCACCGCTTAAGACGGTGGCGCACAAGATCCGCTTTACCGGTTACTTGCGCCGCGGGCTTCCCGAAGAGGGCGGAGCCGACGCCGCCCCTCTCGTGCCAGCCGAGCCGTTCCTGCTCGTCACCACCGGCGGCGGCGGCGACGGCGGCGAGCTCATCGATTGGGTGCTCAAGGCCTACGAAGCCGACCCCGAGCTGCCCTATGCGGCCGTGATCCTCTTCGGCCCTTTCTTGCCCGCCGATCAGCGCAGCCAATTCCAGGAGCGGGTGGCGCGTGATCCGCGGCTGCGGGCGATCACCTTCGAAGCTCGCGTCGAACCCCTTTTCGAGCGTGCCCTCGGCGTCGTCGCCATGGGCGGCTACAACACCTTCTGCGAGATCCTCTCGTTTGGCAAACCGGCCCTCGTCGTCCCGCGCACCGAACCGCGCCGCGAACAGTACATCCGAGCCGAGCGCGCCCAGGCCTTGGGCCTTGTGCGCATGTTGACCGCCGATGCGCAGCGCGACCCGCTGCGCATGGCAGCCGCCTTGCGCGCCCTGCCGCACGTGCCGGTGGCGCCCGAGGCGGTGCGCGCCCGCATGCTCACCGGCCTCGACCGCATCGCCGAGCTCACCGCACCCTGGCTCGATGGTGTCCGCATCCAACCCCCGCTGCGCCGCCGCCTCGTCCGTGCGCTCGCCTGATCCGCCCCTTGCCATCCTCGTCAAGGGTTGGCCGCGGCTCTCCGAGACCTTCATCGCCCGCGAGCTCGTGGCTCTTGAAACCCGCGGCCTGCGCTTTTTGCTCGTCTCCTTGCGCCATCCGACCGATCCGGCGCGGCACCCCGAGCACGAACAGCTGCAAGCCCAAGTGCTCTATCTGCCGGAATATCTCTACCAAGAACCCATCCGTGTTTTGCGCGCGCTCTTGCGTGCCCTCCTCCTTCCGGGGTTCATGCGCGCGCTTTTCGCTTGGCTTGTGGATCTTCGAAGCGACGTTAGCGCCAACCGCGGCCGCCGCTTCGGCCAAGCACTCGTGCTCGCAACCGAACTGCCGAGCTCCGTGCGCCACCTGCACGCCCATTTCCTGCACACGCCCGCTTCGGTCGCGCGCTATGCCGCTTTGCTCAAGGGCGCGCGCTATTCGGTCTCGGCCCACGCCAAGGACATCTGGACCACACCTCTTGCCGAAAAGCGCCGCAAGCTGCGCGAGGCTTGCTTTACCGTCACCTGCACCCGCGCCAACCTCGAGCACTTGCGCGCGCTCGCCCCCGAAGCCGAGATCGCGCTGTGCTACCACGGCGTCGATGCGCGCACCTTCGCTCCGCCGCTTGCCGGCCGCCCGCCCCGCGACGGACGCGATGCGACGGATCCGGTGCGCATCCTTTCGGTCGCGCGGGCTCTGCCCAAAAAGGGCCTCGATACGCTCCTCGCAGCACTCGCCCGCTTGCCGCCCGATCTCGCTTGGCGCTTCGACCATGTCGGAACCGGTCCTCTTTTGGGCGAACTGCGCGCACGCGCCGAGCGGCTCGGACTCAATTCCCGCATCACCTGGCACGGTGCGCAGCCGCGCACCCGCGTGCTCGAGCTCCTGCACGCTGCCGATCTCTTCTGCCTGCCGGCGCGCATCGCCGAAGACGGCGATCGAGACGGGCTGCCCAACGCGCTCCTTGAAGCCATGGCGACTGCACTTCCCGTCGTCGCCACGCCGATCTCGGCCATCCCCGAGGCCGTTGCGCACGAAAAAAACGGCATCCTCGTTCCGCCTGAGGATGCGGGCGCGCTCGCAAAGGCCATCGAGCGGCTGAGCACCGATCCCTCTTTGCGCGCGCGGCTCGGCGCCGAAGCCCGGCGCTCGATACTCGCCCGCTTCGCCGATGAGGATGGCTTCGATCGCCTCGCCCGCAGACTTTTCCGCGCCGCTCGCGTGGAGACGGCCGTCCCCCTCGCTCCGCCATGCGCATCGCCTTCTACGCCCCCTTAAAGCCCCCCGACCATCCGGTCCCCTCAGGCGACCGCACCATGGCGCGTGCACTGATGGATCTCCTCCGCGCGAGCGGCCACGAGCTCGTGCCGACGGCGCGCCTGCGCAGCTTCGACCGCACGGGTAATAGCGAGCGCCAGCGACGGCTCGAGCGGCTGGGTGCCCGGCTCGCCGCCCGGCTCGCGCGCCGCATCCGCACGAGGGTACTGCCCACACCCGAGCTCTGGGTCACCTACCACCTCTACCACAAGGCGCCCGATCATCTCGGCCCGCGCCTGAGCCGCTGGTTCGATCTGCCCTATCTCGTGATCGAGGCCTCGCTCAGCCGCCGCCAGGCCGCGGGCCCCTGGGCGCACGGTCATGAGCTTGTGCGATCTGCGCTCACCTGCGCCGATCTCGTGCTCGCGATGAGCGCGCGCGACCGCGCGGGCCTCATCGAAGCGGGGCTGCCCGAAGAGGCGGTGCGGCTCTTCCCGCCTTTTCTCGACGCTGCGCCGTTGCGCGCCGCCGCGGCCCGGCGCGAAGAGCATCGCGCGGCCCTTGTGCACGAGCTCGCGCTCGATCCCCATGTCCCCTGGATCCTCGTGGTCGCGATGATGCGCGAGGGTGCCAAGCGCCGGTCCTATGCGCTTTTGGCCGCCACGCTCGCGCGCCTGCGCGACCGCCCCTGGGCGCTTCTCGTCATCGGCGATGGCCCCGCCAAAGCGGTGATCGCCGGCGAGCTTAAAGCCGTGTGCGGCGATCGCTTGCGCCTTCTCGGTGCCCGCCCCCCTCAATGCCTGCCACCCTTTTATGCCGCCGCGGATCTCTTCCTCTGGCCGGCGGTCGAAGAAGCCTACGGCATGGCCCTGCTCGAGGCCCAGGCCGCGGGACTTCCCGTAGTAGCCGGCCGCGAAGGCGGCGTCGATGCGGTGGTCGCCGACGGGAGGACCGGGCTTTTGGTTTCCCCGCGCGATCCGGATGCGCTTGCGCAGGCTACCGCTTCGCTTTTCGACTCGAGCCAGCTCCGCGCCCGCTTCGGCCGTGCCGCCCTCGCCAAGGTGGCCTGCGAGCACGACCAGCCGATCGCGCGCACCCGGCTCGAAGCGGCGATCGCTGAAGCGATCGCCCGACACGCGCGTCGCCGGAGCGCAGCCGCATGACCCGGGTTTTGCTCCTGCGCCACGCCACCACCCTGTGGAACCTCGAGCGGCGGTTGCAGGGGCGCACTGACGTGCCCTTGTGCGCAGAAGGACGGGCCGAGGTCGCGAGCTGGCGGCTGCCGAAGTGGGCTCTGCGCGCGCGGGCGTGGACGAGCCCCTTGCTGCGCGCGCGCGAGACCGCAGCACTGCTCGGTCGGCCGGAGGCCGAGGTCGAACCGCGTCTTGTCGAGATGAGCTGGGGTCTTTGGGAGGGGCGGAGCGTGCGCGAGCTGCGCCGCGCGGATGCCGAGCGGGTGCGCGCGCTCGAAGCGCTCGGCCTCGACCTCGAGCCCCCAGGCGGTGAGAGTCCGCGCGCCGTGGCCGCCCGCCTCGCCCCGTTTCTCGCCCGCCTCGCCGCCCTGGGCGGCGAGCATCTCGCGATCACCCACAAAGGGGTGATCCGGGCCGCCTATGCCTGGGCCTCAGGCTGGGACATGCGCGGCGAGCCGCCCGTGCCGCGCCAGGGTCCGATCGCGCTTTTGCTCACCCTCGATGCGGAGGGGCGGCCCCACAATAGTGCCTTTTGGCCTGTGCTCGATGGCTGATCCCGAAAACCCGCTGCGCGTCTTCTTCTGGGTCCAGCACCTCCTCGGCACCGGCCATCTGCGCCGCGCGCTCCTTCTCGCCGCGGCTATTGCCAGCCGCGGCGGCCGAGTTGTCCTCGCTTCGGGCGGCCCACCTACTGGCTTCGCCCCGCCGCGAGGCGTGGAGCTGCTCGAACTCCCGCCCATACGCAGCGCCGATGCCGACTTCACGCAGCTCATCGACGCCCGAGGCGGCCCGCCTTCGCCCGAACTGTGGGCGAAGCGGCGCGCGATGCTGCGCACCGCGTTCGCGCGTTTTGCTCCCCATGTGCTCGTGGTCGAACACTGGCCCTTCGGTCGCCGCGCCTTCACCGACGAGGTGAGCGCGCTCTTGGCCGATGCCCGCACGCGGGGCGCCGCGGTCGTGTGCTCCGTGCGCGAGGTGCTGGTGAGCAAAAGCGACCCTTCCCGCTTTCGCGCCATGCTCGAGCGCGCGCGTGCCCTGGATCGCATCCTCGTGCACGGCGATCCGGCCCTCTTGCCGTTTGAAGCGAGCTTTCCCTTCGCCGCTGAACTCGGCGCCAAGCTCGTGCACACGGGCTATGTCGCGCCACCTCCGGGTCGGCTTGCTGCCGATGAGCGAAGCGAGATCCTGGTCTCAGCCGGCGGCGGGGCGGTCGGAGCAGGCTTGTGCGCGATCGCCCTCGAGGCGGCGCGGCTGCTCGTCGAGCGGCCGTGGCGGCTCATTACCGGCAGCATGTTCCCGCCCGCTCAGCTCGCGGCGCTCATGCGCGCTGCCCCTGCGCATGTTCGCATCGAGCGCAGCCGTCCCGATCTTTTCGCGCTCATCGCCAAAGCTGCCGTCTCGGTCTCGCAGGCCGGCTACAACACCGTGGTCGAGGCGCTCGCAGCCGGCACGCCCATGGTGCTCGTCCCGTTCGAAACCGCGCGCGAGGACGAACAGCTCAAGCGCGCCCGTGCCCTTGCCGTGCGCGGGCTCGCACAATTGGTACGCGAAAAGGAACTCGATCCGAATCGCCTCGTGCAGGCGATCCGCGCCGCGCTCGCCGCCCCTCGGCCCGAGCCGGCATCGGTGCGCTTGGACGGCGCCGAGCGCACCACAGAGCTGCTCGCGGAGCTCGCAGGTGCGCGTGCCGGCTGAGCTTACGGCGCTTGTGAGCGCGCTGGATGCGCGCAGTGAGCCCATCACGCTGTGGTGGCGCGACGACGATGCCGGCCAGGGGCACCCGCGCCTGTTCGCGCTGCTCGATCTCGTGCGCGCGCTGCACGCGCCGATCGCGCTTGCCGTCGTGCCGGCGTGGCTCACCCCCGAAGTCGCGAGCGCCATCCGCACCACTGCCGAGGCCCGCGTGCTGCAGCACGGCTTTGCCCACACCGATCATGCGCCCGCCGGCACGCGCAAGATCGAGCTGGGCGGTGCGGTCGCGCGCGCGGTGCTGGCATCGCGGCTTAAAGCGGGAAGCGCGATCCTGCGCGCCGCCTTTGGCGCGCGCGCCTTGCCCGTGCTCGTGCCGCCGTGGAACCGGATCGCCCCGGATGTGGCGCAGATCCTGCCGGATCTCGGCTTTCGCGTGCTCTCGATCTGGGACGAAGGTGATCTCGGGCCGATGCCAGCGGGCCTGATGCGGCTCGATGTCCACCTCGACCCCATCGCATGGCGGCACGGCCGGCGTTGGGTCGGGCTCGCCCAACTCGCCTACGGCTTGGCCACACGCGTTCGGCGCGGACAAAAGACGATCGGCATCGTCACCCATCACCTCGAGATGGACGCGCGCGCGTTCGCCGAACTCGCGCTCTTGTGGTCGGTCTTGCGCCGCCATCCCGGCGTCCGTTTGATGGGGGTGGAGGAGCTCATCGGGGCCGGCGCATGACGCCTTTGCTCGCGGTTCGCGATCTCTCCATCGCCCTTGCGACCGAAGCCGGCGAGGTGGAGGCGGTGCGCGGCGTCTCCTTCGACGTGGCGGCCGGCCGCACCGTCGCCCTGGTCGGCGAATCGGGCGCCGGCAAGACCCTCATCGGCCAGGCGATCTTGGGCATTCTGCCGCGCTCGGCGCGGATTACCGGCGGCCGGATCCTCTTCACCGACCCAAAAGGCGACGGCACGACGATCGACCTCGCGGCTTTGCCTGCAGATCGACCGGAGCGGCGCCGGATCCGAGGCGGGCGCATCGCCATGGTCTTCCAAGAGCCGATGAGCTCGCTTTCACCGCTGCACACCATCGGCGATCAGGTGGGCGAGGCGCTCGCCGTCCACGAGCGGCTGAGCCCCGAAGAGGTGCGCGCGCGAACACTCGCGATGCTCGCCAAAGTCGGCTTCCCCGACCCCGAGCGGGCCTATCGCTCGTACCCTTTCGAGCTCTCGGGCGGCCTGCGGCAGCGGGCGGTGATCGCCATGGCGCTTATGTGCGCACCCGCTCTTTTGATCGCCGATGAACCCACAACCGCCCTCGATGTCACCATTCAGGCTCAGATCCTGAAGCTCTTGGTCGACCTGCAGCGCGAGTTCGGCATCGCCATCCTGTTTATCACCCACGATCTCGGGGTGGTCGCGACCATGGCCCATGCGATGGTCGTGCTCTACCGCGGTCGGGTGGTCGAGCGCGGGCCCACCCGTGCGCTCTTCACCCAACCGCGCCATCCCTATCTTAAGGGCCTTTTGCGCGCCGTGCCGCGGCTGCACACGCCCGCCGACCAGCCGCTCGAGCCTCTGCGCAAACTGCCCACCCCGATCGATGTGCTCCTGCAAAGCAGAGTGCGACCGCAGGCTGCGCATACGCCCGGGCCGATCCTCGAGGTCGAGGGGTTACGCAAGACTTTCCGGCTGCGCAGCGGCGGCTGGTTGCGTCGCAGTTGGCAGGAGATCCTCGCCGTCGACGATGTGAGCTTCACGGTCATGCGCGGCGAGTGTCTGGCGCTCGTGGGCGAGAGCGGCTCCGGTAAAACCACGGTAAGCCGGCTCATCTTGCGGGCGCTCAAAGCCGACCGCGGGCGGGTGCTGTTCCACAGCGGCGAGGGGCCGATCGACGTGTTCGCCCTTGATGAGCGGGCGCTCGCCACTTTCCGGCGCAAGATGCAGTACGTGTTCCAAGACCCCTTTGGCTCGCTGAACCCGCGGATGACGATCCGCGAGATCATCGCCGAACCGCTCGTCATCCATCGCATCGGCAGCCGCGCGGAACGCGAGGAACGAGTGACGGCCTTGCTCGCCGCGGTCGGCCTCGAACCGCAACATCTTGCCCGCTATCCGCACAGCTTTTCGGGCGGGCAACGCCAGCGCATCGGCATCGCCCGCGCGCTCGCGCTCGAGCCGGAATTGCTGATCCTCGATGAGCCCGTCTCCGCTCTCGACGTCTCGGTGCAAGCGCAGATCCTCAACCTCTTGAAAGATCTCAAACAAAAATTGAATTTGACGTACATTTTCATCTCGCACAATCTTGCGGTTGTAAAATACATAGCCGATCGCATCGCGGTGATGTGCGCTGGGAGGCTCGTCGAACTGGCCCCCACTTCCGAACTGTTCGCCCACCCGCGCCACCCCTACACGCGCGCGCTTCTCGCCGCCATTCCCGAGCCGGACCCCGACTATCCCTTCGACCTCGAAGCTCTGCTCGCCGGTCGCGCCTCCGATCCCACCGCCTGGCCCGAGCCCTTCAACCTGACACGCGGCAGCGGCCGGCTCGAAGAAGTGGGCCCAGAGCACTTCGTGAGGATCGCTGCATGAACCTCGCTTCCGCTATGAGCGTGGTGGTCGTAGCGGCAGTGGGCGCACTTGTTGCCCTCGCGCAGAGTGCGTTCGCCGATCCGCCCGCCGAACCGCGCGTGCTCACCGACATCCCCGAGATCGGTCGTCGCGGCGGCGAAATCCGCACGCTCGTGGTGCGCGCCCGCGACACCCGGCTCTTGCACGTGTACGGCAATGCCCGCCTCGTGAGCTTCGATCGCGAGCTCAACTTCGTTCCCGACATCCTCAAGAGCTTCGAGGTCGAAGACGGGCGAATCTTTACTTTTCGACTGCGCAGGGGCCACCGCTGGTCGGACGGTCATCCCTTCACCAGCGAGGATTTCCGTTTCTGGTGGGAGGACGTGGCGCTCGACCCCAAGCTCTCGCCCATGGGCCCGCCCGTGCGCATGCTCGTGGAAGGCGAGCCGCCGAGCGTTGAGGTCATCGACGAGCTTACCATCCGCTATCGTTGGTCGAAGCCCAACCCTTTCTTCTTACCCCTCAACGCCGCCGCGACGCCGGAGTTCATCTACGCCCCCAAACACTATCTCGCGCGCTTCCACGCCAAATATGCCGATCCGGCGGAGCTCGAGCGGCTCATCAAAGAGACCCGCTCGCGCGATTGGATGCAGCTGTTCCGCCGCAAGGAGCGGATGAGCGAGTTCGACAATCCGGAGCTGCCGACGCTGCAGCCTTGGGTGTTGACCAACGCACCGCCCGCCGAACGCTTCATTGCCGTGCGCAACCCCCACTTCCACCGTGTCGACGCCAAGGGCCAACAGCTGCCCTATCTCGATCGGCTGATCCTGCAGGTGGTGGATGCCAAGCTCATTCCGATCAAGACCGCAGCCGGAGAAACCGATTTGCAGGCGCGCGGGCTTTCCTTGAAAGATTATACGTTTTTAAAGGAAAGCGAGGGGCGAAGCGGGCTCAAGATTTATCTGTGGCGCGAGAGTCGCGGCGCGCGCTTGGCCCTTTATCCCAATCTCAACGCCAACGATCCGGTCTGGCGCGCACTCTTTCGTGATCGACGCTTTCGGCTGGCGCTTTCGCTCGGCCTCGATCGCGAAGCGATCAACCAATATCTCTATTTCGGTCTCGCCACACCTTCCAACAATACGCTGTTGCCCGACAGTCCGCTCTTCAGCGAAGCGATCGGGAACGCCTGTCTCGGCTATGATCCGAAGCGGGCCAACCAGCTCTTGGACGAACTCGGCCTTAAAGAGCGCACCCGCGAGGGACTTCGCAAGCTGCCCGATGGACGGCCGATGGAGCTCGTGATCGAGACCGCGGGAGAGGATACCGAACAGGTCGATCTGCTGGAGCTCGTGCGCGATTTCTGGCGCGCGCTCGGGATCAAGATTCACTCCCGTCCTTCCGAACGCGAACTCTTCCGTAACCGCATCTTCGCTGGCGAGGCCTTGATGGTGGTGTGGTTCGGCAAGGAAAATGGGATCATCACACCGAACATGGCGCCTTGGGAGTTCGCACCCACGAGCCAGGCCGACCAGCCGCACTGGCCGAAATGGGGTCAATATTTCGAGACCAAGGGAAAGGCCGGCGAACCACCGGATCTTCCCGAAGCGGTGCGCCTGCTCGAGCTCTATAAGGCGTGGATGGCGGCCACCGACGATACCCAGCGCGTCGCGATCTGGCGCGAGATGTTGGACCTCTATGCGCAGCAGTGCTGGACGATCGGAACCGTGGCCAATGTTCTGCAGCCGGTGGCGGCGCGCAACAACCTCGTCAACCTCCCTGAAGAAGGCGTGTGGGGCTGGGAGCCCTATGCGCAATTCGGCTTTTATCGGCCGGATACGTTCTGGTTGAAAAAATAAACTCGCCGCTTTTCCCCGGGCCTTCGCGTCCGGCTTCCGACGCTTAAGCGTTTCACGCCTCGGAACCCACCGACGGCGTGCTCGCTACGCGCTCGTAGGTCATCCCGGTTCGGCGTACCTGACCGGATGCGACAAGGCGCTTGAGCACTCCGGCAACCGAGCCCGGCAGCACCATATCGCCGCGCTGCAAGAGTTCTTGCGTGATCTCGCTCAAGGTGAGCGGCCGCTCGGCGAGCGAAAGGATATCGAGAATCGCCTTGTCGCGATCGGGTCGGCGCGCCCGTTGCGCCCGCGCCTGCAAAGCGCGCGCACTTTCTGCTTCGCCAAGGCTGGTCACGCTTTCAGCGCGCACGGTTTGTATAACTTTTGCGATCGCAGCATTGTATCCCGCATCATAGGCCTGCGCCAACAGCTCGCGCAGGTCGGCGATCGCTTTTTGGATCGCGCGCTCAAGCCATTCTTCTTTCGACACGGCACACCCCCACAGATCGCTTTCGTCAAAAATAGCATGTCGGTCGTCATGCTCCAAGCGGTGGCCGACCGCAACCCCCTTCGCCGATCCAGCCGCAAACGGAAGAGCAAAAATAAACCGCGAGCTTTTACGACACGCTAAAGCAACCCGGAGCTCGCATGCTGCGAGCGTGAAAAACGCACTCGAGAGAATCGCACCGCAACCGCGACCACTGCCGCTCGCGATGGGCCGCGCACGCTTGTGAGCAAAAAGTGGTCACACTGCGCTGCAAACGCAGACACCTTTGGTTGAACTAAGAGAAACGCACGTGCCTTCTCTGCGCCCCAGCTCTGCACAAGCGACATAGCGTCGCAGGCGGTGCGACGCTTGACCGCACCCGTCCGTCTGTGTCTTTTCGATTGAGAGTTGGTGAAGGGGGCGAAAGGGGGCGAAGGATGTTCGTGACTGCGCGACCAGGCGCCACCGATACGCGTGCGACGATCGCCGACGAGCTCCGTTCGGTTCCCGACATCCTCCCAACCAGCCGCGAGCTCTGCACCAAGAGTAAACTCGTTTTGGCATCGATCGCGCTTGCAAGCGGTGCGGGGCTGGCTTTCGTCCCGGGTGCGCGTGTGCTCACCTGGCCACTTCTCTTCGCGATCGCTTTTATCGGCGGATTGCTTTCGACGTGGTCGCCCTGCGGCTACTCCTCGCTCGCGACACTTAGGCCATGGGGCAGCTGGAGCCCGCAGCGGGTGGTGGCCTGGGTGCCCACCGCGCTCGCCCACGCCTTGGGCTACCTCTTAGGTGGTCTCGTCTTGGGCGGCGCTCTGGCGCTCGCTGCGTGGTTGATCGCGGTGCCGGCGGAGGCGAGCTGGCCGGTTCTCGTCCTCGCTGCCCTCGCCCTCGCTTATGGGCTCGACCAGTTGGGGTGGCTTGCGCTTCCCTACCCGCAGCGCAAGGCGCAGGTCCCGCACGATGTGCGCTTGCGCTGGCCGATGTGGCGCATCGGGCTTCTGTATGGCTTCGCGCTCGGCCTCAATTTCGTCACCTATGTGCGCACCCCGATCCTTTACCTCGTGGTGGCAGCGGCGGTGCTGTCCGGCTCGCCTGCGACTGCGATTGGACTTGTGCTCACCCTCAATCTCGGTCGCTTCCTGCCGCTTTTGATCAACGCCTTCCCGGTGAGCGATCGCGCCGTCCAACGGTGGCTCGCCGAGCGGGAAGCGGCGTCGGTCGCAGCTGGAGCCGCCGCTCTCCTTCTCGTCGGCGCCGCTCTTTTCGCGGGCGCGCTCGCTTGAGCAGCCGCCGCTGCGCCTTCAGCCCCGTTCGTGCGCTCCGATCGGTTCGGGAGACCAGCATGATCCCACGCTCTTCGCTGCCCGTCTCTTTGCGCCTGTCTCGAACGCTCGTGTTGAGCGGTGCTGTGACCCTTGCACTCCTCCTCGGCGGGACGCCCGGAAGCCGCGCCCAGCATGGCCAGATCCCCGAGCTCTTGCGCCAGGTCGAAGGTGGCGTCGCGGTCGCCGTGCCGATCGACGACGTCACCGTGCTGCAGGCTCCCGAGCCCGACCTACGCCGGGTCTATGTCTACGATACCGCTGCCTTTGATGTGGTGACCAAAATCTACGGTCTCGACGGCACCACAGGACGCGTGCTCGGCCAGATCGACACGGGGCTCTTGACCAATATCGTGCTCTATGACAGCGGGCGCAAGATTTACCTCGCCGAGACCTGGTTCAAGCGCTTCTCCCAAGGCCCACAAGACGACTTCATCCGCTGTCAGGACCCCAAGACCTTCTCGACCACTTGCGACTTCGATATTCCCGAAGGTCGCTTTCTGGTCATGACGATGCCGCAGATGACGGACGTCACGACCGACGGCCGCTATCTGCTCTACTTCCAGTTCGCGCCCGAGCCGGGGGTGGGAATCGTCGATCTCGCTCAGCAAAAGCACATCCGAACCGTACCGGTTCCCGACTGCTATCTGATCTTCCCTTCCGGCCCCAAGAGCTTTTTCATGCTGTGCCGGGAAGGCTCGCTCCTCTCGGTGTCCTTTGATGAGCGCGGCGAGGCCAAGATGCAGCATACGCCGGTGCTGCGTCCGGCCGACAAACATTTCTTCGACACCCCGGCTTTCTCGCGCAAAGCCGGCAAGATCTTCTTCCTCTCTTATGACGGCGATGTCTATCCCGTCGATATCAGCGGTACGGAAGCGAAGTTCGGCACACCCTTCTCGCTCTTTTCAGAAGCCGAGAAAAAGGAGGGTTGGGCTCCGGGTGGATGGCTGCCGGCGGCCTGGCACCGCACCTCCGACCGCCTCTACGTTCTCGTCGACAAACGGGCGCAATGGACGCACGCCTATCCGAGCGGGCATGTCTTCGTCTACGACACCACCACAGGCGCGCGGGTGCAGACCATCAAGCTCGAACATCCGGCCACCTCGATCGCGGTGAGCCAGGATCCCGAGCCGCTTCTCTACGCGCTGCAGGCGCACGGCGGCACGCTCGAGATCTACGATGCCCGCACCGGCGCCTTCCGCCAGAAGGTGAGCGAGCTCGGCCGCGAGCCCTACATCGTGTTGACCCCGGAGGAGAGCTGAGGCGATGGCAGCGGCGAGCGCGCTTCTCGCCGAACCGGCCCTGCATGTGGCCGCGTGGCTAGTGCTGTTGGCCACCTTCGCGCTCGCGCTTCCCGGTAAGCTGCGCGATCCCGAGGCCTTCGCCGCAACCGTGCGCAACTATCGTCTTCTGCCGTCATGGGCGAGCACACCCGTGGCGCTCGCCGTGATCGTAGGCGAGATCCTCGTCGTGCTCGGCCTCTTGTGGCCCGCGACGCGCGCGGCTGCGGCCGTGCTCGCGGCTTTTATGCTCGCGCTCTTCGCGTTGGCGGTGGCGCTCAACCTCGCGCGCGGCCGCCGCAGCATCGACTGCGGTTGTTTTCGCAGTCTCGTGCGCGAACGCTTGAGCTGGGGGCATGTGGCGCGCAACGGGCTGCTCGTCGCAGCAGCGGCGCTCGTGGCGACGGTCGAGCCGCGGCCGGCGCAGATGCTCGATCTCGCGCTCGGGGCCGCAGCGGCGGTCAGCTTCGTGCTGCTCTCGCTTGCCGCTGCTCAGCTCTCCTTCGATCCCCGCCACGAGCTCGTCCTCGAGCAACCCCAACCCGCTTCCGGGAGCGTCTCGTGAACAGCCTGTTGATCGTTTCCGAGCTCCTGCAGTGGCTGGCCATTGTGAGCGGAGCAGTGGTGCTCTTGGGTCTTGCCCGCCAGGTGGGCGTGCTGCACGAGCGCTCGGCGCCCTTAGGCGCGCTCGTTACCGACAAAGGGCCGGATGTCGGCGAGCCGGCGCCTTTGTTCAACATGCGCGATTTCCGCGGCCGCCCGGTCCAGATCGGCGGTCAGCGGTCGGTCGGCGAGCTCCAACTCCTTCTCTTTCTCTCGCCGACCTGCCCCATGTGCGCCAAACTCTTGCCGACGGTGCAAAGCTTCGCAGCCGGCGAAGGCGTCGCACCCGTGATCGTGAGCGACGGCGACGAAGCGGATCACCGCCGCTTCCTCGAAGAGCATGATCTCGGCGACATTCCTTATGTCGTTTCGCCCTCGGTTGGCATGCGGTTCCAGATCGGAAAAGTACCCTATGCGGTCTTGATCGATCACGAAGGCCGCATCCGCGCGAAGGGCCTCGTCAATACCCGCGAGCATTTGGAAAGCCTCGTCGAAGCACACCGCACGGGTTACGCCACCCTGCAACAGTTCATCGCTGCCCAACGCCGGCCCAATGGTGCGGCTGCACCCACCCCGCACGCGCCGGCGGGCAGCTGACCTCGATCTCGCGCGGAGAGTCCGACCATGTTGGGACGCAGCAAGTTCGACCAACTCTTCGAAGCCCTCACCCGCCGCATCGCCTCGCGCTCCTCGCGCCGCAGCTTCATCGGCCGCGTCGGGCTCGCGAGCATCGGTGCCTCCCTCGTGCCGCTGCTGCCGCTCGATCGCCGCGGCGGCAAAAGCGCGCAAGCAGCCGATCTCGGAGGCTGGAAGCCGCAGACCAAGGACCCGGCGGCCTGCGATTACTGGCGCCACTGCTCGCTCGACGGCTATTTGTGCCTGTGCGCGGGTGGCAGTCTCACCGCCTGCCCGCCGGGTACCGCGCTCTCGCCCAGCTCCTGGGTCGCGAGCTGCTTCAATCCGGAAGACGGGCAGAGCTATCTCATCGCCTATCGCGACTGCTGTGGCAAGAACATCGCCCGCCGTTGCGGGTGCTTCAACACGGTCGGCGAGCTTCCGATTTACCGGCCCGAATTCAGCAACGACATCATCTGGTGCTTCGGCGCCGAGAACGAGGCGATGACCTATCACTGCACCATCTCGCCGGTCATCGGCCGCGCTGCCTGAGCGGCGCGCGAGCGGCTGCGGGCGCGGCTGGCGTGTGGGTACCCTATCTCGCGCTCGGTCCTCTCAAGGTGGAAGGGGACGAAGAGGCGGCGCGCGCCTCTTTTGGCGACCGCACCCAACGCCCGTTTCTCATCGCCTATCTCCTCGACTCACCGTTTCGGCGCGAGCTCGAGAGCGATTTCGCGCTCAACAGTGAGCGCGAACTTTTCCTTGCGGATGCCGATGGGTGCCGCCTGCCCGCCCGCCTCTGCCCGGGGCGCAACGGTCGTCTCGCCGAGATCCTGCTCTCGCTCGAGGCACGCTCGGCTGAGGAAGCGCTGGCGCGCAGCTGGCGAGCTGTGAGCACGGCCTGCAGCCGCTGGACCGTGGCCAGCGGGCGCGGTGTCGCTGTCGCCGGTTTTCGCATCGCCGACCTCCGACACCGCGCGCGCTGGCGGGTGGTCCCCTTCCAACCGAGCACGGTACCGCTCCCCGAGCTGCCAGCGACCGCGCTGCGCCCACCGCATCGGCTGCTTCTGCGCGCCTATGAGGAAGCGCGGCGCGGGCGCAGCGCGGTTCTACGCTTGCTCGCCTGTTGGCGCGTGCTCACCGCCTTTCTCGAAGGGCGTGAGCCTTTTGCCACCACCGACCGGCTCGCTGCCGCCCGCGGCCTTGCCCGCAGCGCGCTCGAAGTCAGCCGCCTCGATCTTGTGCTCGCCGACTGCCGCGCGCTTTTCGGCGAACCGACGCCGCTTGCGCTCGCGCGGGTGCGCGACTGGCTTCGCCCCCATGTCGCGCGCGCCCGTTCGCTGCTCGAGCCCGAGGGACCGATCGAAGAGGCGGAAGCCTGGTTCGCGTTCGAGGCGGAGCGGGAGCTCATAAGCGCCGCCAATCTCCTCGATCTCATCGCCCATCGCCTGCTCGCCGAAGAACTCCGCTTGCTCGCTGCCCTTGCCGCACCCGAAGCTTCGCCCCTTGCGCGCACCCATCCCGAGCATGCGACGCAGAGCTAAACGAACGCTGCAGCGGATGGCTTTGGCAGCCGCCGCGCTCGTGGCAGCGAGCCTCGCCCCGGCACGCGGAGAAGAGCGCGATCTCGCCGCGCTGCGCGAGGTCTTCCGCCGGCCGGAACAGACGGCCACCGTGGTTGCGCCTGAAGAAGAGGCGCGCGCGCGGCTCGGCCGTCACCTCTTCTTCGAGCGGCTCCTTTCCGGAACCGGCCGCATGGCCTGCTCGACCTGCCACGATCCGGCGCGCTTGTTCCAGGACGACAGGCCGCGCGCGGTCGGCGTCTTCTACCGCGCGCTCGCCCGCCGCACACCCTCGCTCTTCGACCTCGCGAACGTGCGTCCGCTCATGCGCGACGGGCGCGCCGCCGACCTCGAGGCCCAAGTGCTGATGCCCATCCTCGATCCCGATGAGATGGGGCAGACGGCGAAGCGGCTCCTCGCCCAACTCGGCCAAGTGAGCTTCTACCGCGAAGCCTTCGCTCAGATCTTCCCCGAGCGCGGGCTCACCCTCGACACCCTCGCGCAAGCACTCGCGAGCTATGTGCGCACACTCGAAAGCCCCCGCACCGCCTTCGATGCCTGGGTGGAGGGGGACGAGGCGGCGTTGGAACCCGAAGCGCAACGCGGCTTGGCACTCTTCGCGGGCAAGGCCGGCTGCGTCGCCTGCCATTTCGGCTGGCGGCTGAGCGACGACCGCTTCCACGACATCGGCTTGCCCACAAACGACCTCGGGCGCGGCCGCTTCGATCCCGATCCCTCGAGCCGCTTCGCCTTTCGCACCCCCTCCTTGCGCTGGGTGGGCAAGCGCCCGCCTTATATGCACGATGGCTCGCTCGCCGATCTGCGGGCGGTGATCGAGCACTATGATCGCGGCGGCATCGCGCGGCCGAGCCGCTCGCCGCTCGTGCGACCGCTCGGCCTCACACCGGAAGAGAAAGCGCTGCTGCTCGCCTTCCTCGAGAGCCTCTCGCGCCCGCCGCCGGCAGAGCGCGAGGTGGTGCGCAAGTGAGCCCGCGCCATCACACGCCGGCCGCGATCGCCGAGGCCCCGCTCGGGATCCGCCTCTGGCATACGGTTCACGCCCTTCTTTTCCTCCCACTTTTGATTACCGGCTGGCATCTGCACTATGGCCAGCTCGATCTTTGGGGCTATTCGCTTTCGCTGCGCTTACACGAACTCCTGGGATGGCCGGCAGCGATACTCGCTTTCGCTTATCCACTCTTCCTTTTCGTTTCTGGCCGCTTGCGCGATTACCTACCGCCGGTGCGCGGTCTTGCGCGCGCTGTGGCGCGCGAGCTCCGCCGCTATACGGTGGGGATCTGGCGTGGCGTGCCGCCGACGGGCGGCGGATCCGACGGCACGCGGCTCAATCCGGTGCAGCGGCTCCTCTATTTGCCGATCGTCGTTATCGTCCTTCCCGCACTCGCTGCGAGCGGCCTTTTGCTGTTGGCGCCGAACATCGGGTTGGCCGTCGCCACGCAGCCGCAGGCGCGCGCCGTCCTCGCCACGGTCCACGCGCTTTTGGCCCTGTTCGCCACGCTTTTTCTCCTCGTTCATCTCTATATGGCGACCATGACCGATTGGCGGCGGATCCTGCCGTTTGCCAGATGGAGGGTGGTGCTCGCGCTTTTGCTCGCGCTCGCGGCGGCAACTGCGCAGGCGGCAGAGATCGCCCTCGACCGCTCGACCCCGGCTCTGCAGTGCGTCGGCTGCCATTCCGGCACGCCCGGCTCGCGCCGGATCGTGCACGATCCGCGCGCGGGCAAACACAAGGACGTCACGGTCGAACTGGCACGGCTGCAGGCTGGTGTGCACGCGCGCTTGGCGTGCCGCGAGTGCCACAGCCGCGGCTTCGACCGCTTCCCCCACCGCGCACCCGCCGAGCGCCGCTTTCCCGCCTGTCGCGAGTGCCATCCGCGCAGCGAACCGGCCGCGGCGGCAGCGCGCGATGCGCTCTATGATTTCCCCCGCCTCGAACGCGAGCACGGCCTTACCGCACATGCCGAGGTGTTCCGCAAACTTCGCGGTGCGCGCGATTGCGAGGGCTGCCATCACCCGCACTACATGCAGACGTCCGCGACGCTGATCCTCCCGGCGCGGCTGCGGGCCGAGCACGACCGGCCGTGTCTTTCCTGCCACGGGGCGGAGGCGCGCGGCCCTCTTTCCGACCCGCTGCGCCCGGATCCGGTGGCGGCACATGCCACCCTTGCCTATGCCGCCCGCCATCTCGCGGCGGTGCGCTGCATCGATTGCCATGCCAGCCGCGACCGCACGATCGCCCACGATCTCTTGAACAGGGCGCGGGCAGAAGGCTGCACCGATTGCCACCGCGGCGACAGCTTCCTCCTGCGCGGTCTGTGGCGGTTCATTCCGGCTGCGGCGGAAACGCGTGGCGGCTTCACCAATGCCGGGCTTTTGGCCGAACACTATGTGCTCGCCGCCACCCGGCCGGCGTGGCTCGACCAGCTGCTGGTGGTCGCACTCCTGCTGCTCGGGCTGCTGATCGCAGCCCATGGGGCGCTGCGTTTGGCGGCAGGGCTGCGGCGTCGGCGCACCCGCAGCTAGCGCGGCGAGCCCCGGCTGCGCTGCGCCGCCCCATTGGCAGGAGCGTGCGCCCTTGCCATGCTGGCATATGTGTCGAAGGCGATGGGGAGAGGCGCTGTGCCCGAGCGTCCCGTGCGCGAGATCATGACCCGATCGGCGATGGCCTGCTGCGCACCCGACGACACGGTGGAGGTCGCGTGCCGCAAGATGGACGAGGGTTGCTGCGGCAGCGTGCTGGTGTGCGAGGGTGAACGTTTGGTCGGGATCTTCACCGAACGCGATCTCGTGCGCCGGGTAATAGCGAAGGGGATGGACCCCAAGAGCACGCCTGTGCGCGCGGTGATGACCATCGACCCGGTGACGATCGCCCCGGATGCGCCGGTGCGCGAGGCGATCCGGATCATGGACGAGGGGAGCTTCCGCTACTTGCCGGTGGTGGAGGGGGGCAAGCTCGTCGGCATCGTCTCGGCGCGCGATCTACCCTATGAGGAGATCGGCAAGATGGCGCGCATGCTCGAGCTCGAGCACACCCTCGCCGAGCGGATTTGGTAATTCACAGAACGGCGCGTCAGCTCAAGCGGGAAAGTACGCGAAAGACGGGGCCGGTCTGCTCAGACCGCACGCGGCAATACTTTAAGACAAAACCTTAAGATACCTCGTGGGCTCAAAAGACTTGGGTTAGCTCTTAGCTGCAACGACACAAGACCCGAGACCCAGGGCTAAGTTGTTTCGACATAAATCCCGGCGCTGAATACGCAAGGTTTCGCTCAAGACCTTTAAGCTCGACCTTATGATCTTTTCGCTTACCACCCCTCCGGCCAGCCGAAGATCTCGGGATCGTGGAAGCGGAACAGCGCTGGGTCGACCGGACGGCCGAGCTGGAGTTCGTCTAAGAGGATGGTGGTGGTGAAGCCTTGCGCGTCGGTGATCGACCAGCGGCGCAGCTCCAACGGTCGCTCGGCGAGCACGATCACCACCCGACCCTGCTCGGGCGCACCGGCGCGGATCACGGTAAGCGCGATCTCGCCCGCACGGCGCCGTACCTCCACCACCTCGATGTCACCTTTGAGTTTGACCTCGCGATCGAGGAGGAAGGAGAGCGGCGTTTGCGAGAGCGGCAGGGTGTTCACTTGCTTGACAGCGGCATCGATGAAGATGACCCGCCAATCGGTGGCGATGAGCTTCACCCGCGAGGGTGGATCGTAATCGAGGCGCAGCCGACCGGGCCGAGACAACCACAACCGCCCGGTGGCCATCCGCCCGTCCTCCGAGAGCTGCGTGAAGCGCGCCTCGAGTGTGGTAATCCCGTTGAAATAGGCCTCGATGCGGCGGAGAAGCTCCTCGTCGCCTGGGGCAAGCGCCGCCAGCGCCCGTTTGCTCACCGCAAGCGCAGCGAGGGCGAGCACGAACCCGCGCCGCCCAAAGAAAGGCTCACAGACGCGTCGGTTCCGTGCCATCCACCCCGCCCCGTCCGATCAGCACCTGGCGCCGGCCGACATGGTCGGCCGGGCTCACCAGGCCCTCGCGCTCCATCCGCTCGATGAGCTTGGCGGCGGAGTTGTACCCGATCGCCAACCGCCGCTGCAGATAGCTCGTCGACGCTTTGCCGTCGCGCATCACGATCTCGACCGCTTGCGCGTAAAGACGGTCCTGCTCGTTGCTCTCGCTTCCCGCGAAGAGCGGGCCGGCCGGGCCGGGGGCTTCGGGTTCTCCGACGTCCTCCGTCACCCCGTCGAGATAATCGGGCGGTCCTTGCGCCTTGAGATGGTGCACCACCGCTTCGACCTCGGCATCGGTCACAAGTGGCCCATGCACGCGCACGATGCGATCACCGGGCATCAAATAGAGCATGTCGCCTTGGCCCAACAGCTGCTCAGCGCCCGAGTCCCCCAGCACCGTGCGGCTGTCGATCTTGGAGGAGACGCGAAAGCTGATGCGCGAGGGCAAATTGGCCTTGATCACACCGGTGAGCACGTCCACCGAGGGTCGTTGGGTGGCCACGATGAGGTGGATCCCGGCAGCGCGCGCCTTCTGCGACAGCCGTTGGATGCAGTGCTCGATCTCCTTGCCGGCAGTGAGCATGAGATCGGCCACCTCATCGACGATCACCACGATGAGCGGCAAAGGCTTGGTGTCGATCGGCTGGTCCTCGATGATCGGCAGCCCGGTGCCGGGCTCGAAGCCGGTGCGCACCCGACGCACGAGCGTCTCGCCGCGGGCGAGCGCCTGCTGGACGCGGCGGTTGAAGGCGAAGATGTCGCGCACCCCCAAGTGCGACATGAGCCGGTAACGCTCGTCCATCTGCCGCACGACCCATTTGAGCGCCACCACCGCCTTGTGCGGCTCGGTCACCACCGGTGCCAACAGATGCGGGATGCCTTCGTAGACCGAGAGCTCGATCACCTTGGGATCGATCATGATGATCCGGCACTCGGCGGGCGTGAGCCGATAGAGCAAGGACAAGATCATGGCGTTGATCGCCACGGACTTGCCCGAGCCCGTGGTACCGGCGATCAAAAGATGCGGCATGCGGGCGAGATCGACGATCACCGGCTGCCCGGCGATGTCCTTGCCGAGCGCAAGCGGCAGCCGCGCTTCGCTCGTCCGCCAGATGTCGGATTCGAGAAGCTCGCGCAAATAGACGGTCTGGCGCCGCTCGTTGGGCAGCTCGATGCCGATCACGTTGCGGCCGGGCACGGTCGCGACCCGCACGGATACGGCCGAGAGCGAGCGGGCAATATCATCGGCGAGGCTGATCACGCGTTGCGAGCGCGTGCCCGGTGCGGGCTCGAGCTCGAAGAGCGTGACGACTGGGCCCGGCTTGACATCGATGATCTGCCCCTTGACCCCGAAATCGTCGAGCACGGCTTCGAGCTGACGGGCGGTTTCCATGAGCACCGCGCGCGAGAGGCCCGGATCGGCCGTCGCTTTGGGTGCCGCCAAGAGATCGAGCGATGGTAATACGAAGCCGTCTTGTGCCCGCCCCGGCTCTTGCTGCGGTTCGTCGACCTCGCTCGCGCGTTCCGGCTCGCTCGGTTCGACGGTGAGCGGGGGACGCACGACAGCTTGCCGACGGCGCGGGACTTCTGCCGACTTGCGCTCTTCTGGGCGCACAGTTCCTGGACGGCGCCGTAAGGGCCGCAGCGGCTCATCCTGATCCGGCCTCGGCTCGCCCGTGAACCAGCGCACGAGACGAGCGAAGAGCGCGCCGCCCTTCAAGCGCGCAGCGCTCTCCGCGCTCGTTGGCGTTGTCGGCTCGTCCTCCCGCGCATTGCCGTGTCCACGCGCGCGTTCGCGCGCCAAGGCCGCGCGCGCTCTCACCACCATCCAGCGGCCGGCGCGGCTGGACACAGAGCCCAGGCTCTCGAGCGCGGCCCGCGATTCGCCCACCCGTAGCCCGAGTGCGGCGATGCCGGCGCAGAGCGCGAGGACTCCCGTGCTCCACCCGTAAAACCGGCCATCGAGCCACAGCCGCAAATGGTTCATGAGGAAATCGCCGACGATCCCGCCGAGACCGGCGCGGAACGGCCATTCCGCCGGCTCGGGTACGGGTCGGTCGGCGAAGAAGGCAGCCGCCGCGAGAAGAGCGATCGGAAGCGCCAGGGTGGGCAACCAGGCCCAGCGCAAGGGTCGATCGAAGAGAAGGCGCAGGCCTCGAGCGAAAAAGGCAAGCGGCAACAACCAGGCAGCAAGGCCCAGCGTTTGCAGCAAGAGATCGGCGACGCTAGCTCCAAGCCGCCCCGCGGGGTTGCGAACATTGCGCGCCCCGCTGGTCGCATGGTTGAGGCTGGGATCGGCGGGATCGAAACCGAAAAGGGCGAGCGCGAGCCAGCCGGCGAGCAGGATAAGGGCGGAGCCGAGCAGCAGGCGCGCCCCGGCCCTCAGCCAATGCCGCAGCCGCGGCTCTTCAACAGCTTTGAGGGTTTGCACGGCCATGGTGGCGATCCCGCGCCTCAACCCAAGACCGCGACCAGCCGCTCGAGCGCGCGCTCGAGAAGGGCTTCCTCGTGGACGAGCGCGAGCCTGAGATAGGCGCGCGCGGGGTTATGTCCGCGCGCGTCGGGCACCGCGAGATAGGCCCCGGGAAGCGCCCGCACCCCGCCTTCGCGCCAGAGGCGAACCGCCGCCGCCTCGCCGTCGCCGACCTCGAGCCAGAGGAAAAAGCCCCCGGGCGGGCGGTAGAAGCCGAACCGATTGCCGATCTTGCGCTCGGCGAGATCGATCTTGCGCCGATAGCGGGCCCGGTTGGCCTCGACATGCGCTTCATCGTTCCACAGCGCCGTAGCCGCCGCCATAAGCGGCAGAGGCTGGACGGCTGCCCCATAGGCGCGCAACCGCAAGAACCCACGCAGCACCTCGGGATCGCCGGCCACGAAGCCGGAGCGCAGACCGGCAGCGGACGAACGCTTCGAGAGCGAGTGGAAGACGAGCAGATTGTCGAAGCTCCGGCTCTCCGCCCAGGCCACCTCGAGCGCTCCAGGCGGTGGGGCGCGGTCCCAGATCTCCGCGTAGCACTCGTCGACCACGAGGAGGAAGTCGAAGGCGCGCGCAAGACGCAGCGCACGGGCGAGATAGTCGCGATCGGCGATCGTGCCCTGGGGATTAGCGGGAGAGCAGAGATAGAAAACGGCAGTGCGGGCCAAGAGTTCGGGTTCAAGCGCATCCAAATCAGGAAGAAAACCGGTCTTCTGTTCTGCTGCGAGATAGACCGGCTCCGCCCCGGCGAGCACGCCCGCTCCGACATAGACGGCATAGACCGGGTTGGGCACGAGCACGAGCGGGCGGGCGCCCGCACCCGCCTCGGGTACGACGACTTGGGGGATCAAAAACAGACCTTCCTTGGTCCCCGCTAAGGGCAGGACGTGGCGGTCGGGGTCGAGCGCATCCGAGGGCAGCCCGTAGCGGCGCCTGAGCCAGCTGCACACCGCGGTGCGAAACTCGCGCGTGCCGTCCACCGGCGGATAGCGGTTCCAGCTGTGGGCATGGCGCGCCACGGTTTCGGCCAGCAGAGGCGGTGGTTCGTGCTGCGGTTCGCCGATCGCGAGGTCGAAGGTTTCGCCGGCAGGCGGATCGATCCCGCTTAAGAGCTTGGCGAGGCGGCGAAAGGGGAACTCCTGCAGCCGGTCCAGACGCTGGTTCCACATGCGAGTAGCGGGATCCAAAAAGAGCGGGCAAGAGCGGGCGATCGTTCGCGGCAACCGACTTTAACACCCGCCGGCAAGTGCCGGCAACGATGGGAAGAAGGGCGGTTGATGCACAACCGATCGCGCTTAGGGGCGGCGCCCGGCACCAGCGCGGGCGGCGATGCGGTGGTCGAGCCGCGCATCCTCGAGCCCCGCCGGTTCTTGGTGGATGATGATCTCCGCCTCGGGAAAGGCCGCCAACAGCTCTCTTTCGAGGACTTCGGTGACGCGGTGGGCGTCGCGCAGCGTCATCGAGCCATCGAGTTCGATGTGGAACTCGATGAAGCGTACGCCCGCTGCTTCCCGGGTGCGCAGATCGTGCAGGCTCACGACTTCCGGATGCGCTCGCACGATGGCCTCGATACGGGCGCGCTCGGCCGCCGGTAGCTCATGGTCCATCAGTGTGTCGATCGAGCGTCGCGCGATACGGAAGCTCGCCACAAGAAGAGCTCCGACCACCAGCACCGCGACGAGCGGGTCGAACCAGAGCAGCTCGAACCGCTCGACCAGCACGAGCGCGGCGAGCACAGCGGCATTCGAGAGAAAGTCGCTCGCATAGTGCAGCCGATCAGCGGCGATCGCCTGCGAGTGCGTGCGCCGGATCACATAGCTTTGAAAGGCGACCAGGGCCGCGGTGACGAGGATGGCGCTCGCCATCACCGCGATCGCAAGACCGGTCGCGCTCAGCGGGCGGGGATCGAAGAAGCGCGGAACCGCTTCGAGCAGGACGAAGAGAGCGGAGCCGGCGACCAGCGCGGCCAGACCGAGAGCGGCGAGCGATTCCGCCTTGCCATGTCCGAAGCGGTGGCGGCGATCGGGCGGCTGCTGTGCTACGCGCACCGCGAGCCAGGTGATGGCCGAGGCGGCGACATCGGCAAGCGAATCGACGAGCGATGAGAGGATGGCGGCCGAACCGCTCGCGAGCGCTGCGACGAGCTTGAGCAACACCAAAAAGGCGGCCGCGGCGAGGCTCGCGCTCGCCGCCCAGCGCTTGAGGCGGTCGCGCGCGCTCGCCTTCACTGGACTGTTCCACTGCACCGCCCGCTCATGAGGCGGGCGCGCCGGGTGCCGCCTGTTTTCCACATTCCCGTGGACGAAGCTGTGCGCGGCGCCGTGGACGGTCGGTGGCGAACGCGCGCAAGCCCTTGATACGCTTTAGGGGACGAAGGGGAAAGGGGAAAAGGAGATCGAAGCGCGCACCGCGCAAAAGAGCGCGCCCGCCCAGACGCCACCATCCCGCTCAGGCCGATCCGTTCTCCGCCTTAGGCGCGTGGACTTCGCGCAACACCTCCTTGGCTATGCGGAAGGCGGAATTGGCGGCGGGCACGCCGGCATAGACCGCCACCTGCAGCAGAACTTCGGCGATCTCCGCCTCGCTCACCCCGTTTTTGAGCGCTCCGCGGACGTGCAGCGCGAGCTCTTCGTGATGGCCGAGGGCGGCGAGCAAGGCGATGTTGAGCATCGAGCGAATACGGCGCGGCAGACCCGGACGTCCCCACAGCGCCCCCCAGCACCAAGCGGTCAGCAGTTCCTGGAAGGGGCGGTCGAACTCGGTTGTGCGCGCAAGCGCACGCTCAACCCATTCCTCGCCGAGCACCGCACGCCGGATCTCAAGCCCGCGCGCATAAAGATCGCCGAAGCTGCCGAGCGCAGCCCGCTCTTGTTCCTCAAGGAAGGCCAAAAGGGCGCGGTTGAACGCCTCCGCCGCCTCGACGTTGAGGATATGAGCCGCCTCGAGCACCACGAGTTCGGCGCGGGGAATCTGCGCCCGCAGTTCTTCGAGCCGCGCAGGCGGCGTGGCGGGATCGGCCTTGCCGGCGATCAGCAAGGTAGGAACGGCGATCCGGTGCACCGCGGCGCAGAGATCCGTATCGCGCACCGCCGCCGCCGCGGCGGCATAGCCTTGGGCGGACGTCGCGCAGAGCATGGCGCGAAAGCGCGCCACCTCGCCCGGATGGCGTTCAAAGAAGGCTTGGGTGAACCAGCGCGCGAGCACGGCATCGGCGATCGCCTCCACCCCGCCCCGTTCCACCGCCGCGATCCGCTCCTCCCAATTGGCGCGCGGCCCGAAACTGCAGGCGGTGGCGCAGAGCGTGAGCGACAGCAGCCGCTCGGGACGATGGATACCGAGCCATTGGCCGACCGCACCGCCGAGCGAGAGTCCGCAAAAATGCACGCGCGCGATGCCGAGCGCGTCGAGAAGCGCAACCGCATCCAAAGCGAGCTCCTCGAGCCGATAGGGCCCGGGCGGGACCGAGGACGCTCCGTGGCCGCGCATATCAAAGCGCAGGACGCGAAAGCGTCCGCTGAGCGCTGGAAGTTGCGGCTCCCACATGGAGAGATCGGCCCCGAGTGAATTGGCGAACAGCACCACGGGCGCGTTCTCCGGCCCGCTCAGCTCGTAGTGGATGCGGACCTGGGGGGCGTCCACAAACGGCATGGCTCCTCCTCGTCTTGTGGTGCTGGGCTCAGGTGGCAGAGCAAAGCCCGGCGCGCAACCGAACCGCTATGCGGGCCCATGCGCGCCCGAACGCAGCCCGCCCTCGCGTGGGTCCGATTTGGCATCTGTTGCCGGTTTGTGGCACAAGACCGTGGTATCCCAGCGGCTCGCCCGTCGGCTCGGATCACCCTGATGGCGTCCTTTGCACTCTCTTCGGCCCCGCGCGCATCCCGTTCGCCTGGGACGACAGGCGAGGGATCGGAGGTGCAGGCGCTCGCCCATCCCATTCTCCGCCATTTGGTCACAAGCGGCCGCCTCTCGGTCGACACCGCGGTTGCGCTCGAGCGGTCGGCGCGGGAGGAGAACGAGCCGCTCGTCGTGCTCGTGGTGCGCCGCGGCGGGATCGAGCCCGAATCTTGGGCCCAGGCGGCTGCGCAGCTGTTGGGTGTTCCCCGCTTGAGCGCCGAAGATCTGCCGGTTGCGCCCGTGCTCACCGAAAAGATCTCGGCCCGGTTTTTGCGCCGGATGCGGGCTGCGCCGATCGGCTTCGACGACAGCCGCGTGCAGGTGGCGATCGCCGATCCTGCCGACGCGGCGACCCTCAAGGCGATCGCGCTCGCAACACAGCGCGAAGCGGTGCCGGTGGTGGTCGCGCTCGACGAGCTCGAGGCGGCCCTTGCGCGTTGGTTCGCACAAGGGCCGGACGCAATCCGCCACTTGGTCGGCGATCTCGACGCGCACAAGGGTGAAGAACGCGACGAACTCGAGCGTCTCATCGACAGCGCGCGCGAAGCGCCGGTGGTGCGTCTTGTCAACCAGATCTTAAGCGACGCCCTTGCGCTCGGGGCCTCTGATATCCACCTCGAGCCGTTCCGCGATCGGCTGCAGGTGCGCTTTCGCGTGCACGGTCGGCTGCGCGAGATCGTATCACCCCCTGCGCGCTACGCCGCCGCTATCGTCTCGCGCATCAAGATCCTCGCCAAGCTCGACATCGCCGAGCGGCGCCTGCCGCAGGACGGGCGCGCGCGGCTCGAACTCAACGGGCGCACCGTGGATCTGCGTGTTGCCACCGCGCCGAGCGTGCACGGCGAAACCCTCGTCATCCGCTTGCTCGAGGCCGACCGGCAGAGAGTGAGCCTCAGCGAGATCGGCCTCGCGCCGCCGCTGGTTACCCGCCTCGAGCGGATCTTGAGCTCACCCCACGGCATGGTACTGGTCACCGGACCGACCGGATCGGGCAAGACGACCACGCTCTATGCCGCCCTCCAGCGCCTCGATCGCAACGCGCTCAAAGTGATCAGCGTCGAAGACCCGGTCGAATATCAAATCGAGGGTGTCACCCAGATCCAGGTGCGACCCGAGATCGGTCTCGATTTCGCGCGCGTGCTGCGCTCGGTCGTCCGCCACGATCCCGATGTGATCATGGTGGGCGAAACGCGCGATCCAGAGACTGCCGATATTTCCGTGCACGCTGCACTCACGGGCCATCTCGTACTCTCCACCCTGCACACCAACAGCGCCGCTGGCGCAATCGCGCGCCTTTTGGATATGGGAATCGAGCCCTATCTTCTGGCCTCGGTCCTGCGCGCGGTGGTAGGCCAACGCCTGGTGGGCCTGCTCTGCCCCCACTGCCGCGAGGCCTATCGCCCGCAAGAGGTGGAAGGTGCGCTGCTTGCGCGGGCCAAGCTCGCGTTGACCGAACCGCAACTGTTCCGCGCGAGAGGCTGTCCGCGCTGCAGCGGGCTCGGCATCGTCGGCCGCATCGGCATCTTCGAGCTCCTTGAAGTGGACGATCGCATTCGCGAGCTCATCCGCGCTCGCGCCTCCACCCAAGAGGTCCACGAAGCGGCCATCGCAGCCGGCATGCAGACCATGTTCGAGGACGGGATCGGCAAGGCGCTTTCAGGCCTTACGAGCCTTTCCGAGGTCGCCCGCGTCACCGAAGACTGGTAGGGGGCGGACCGTGGCGCTGTTCGCCTACCGGGCCTTGACCGCCGCCGGCGAGCGGGTGACGGGCGAGATCGAAGCACCCGATGCGCGCGCCGCTGTCGCCCGCCTGCAGGAGCGGGGCCTGTTCCCGATCTCGGCCGAGCCGGTCACCCCGCGCCCCGCACGCGCGGGCTTAGGCGGACGCCGGCTCGCCCGCGCGGTGACCGAAGCCACGCGCGAACTCGCTACGCTTTTGGGCGCCGGCCAAACCCTCACGGAGGCGCTCGGACTTCTGCTCGAGACGATCGAGCATCGGCGCTTGCGCGCCATCCTCGCCGAGGTCCGCGAGGCGGTGCGCACCGGCAAATCGCTGAGCGAAGCGCTCGCCAACCATCCGCACGCCTTTCCGCGCGCCTATGTGGGGCTCGTGCGGGCCGGCGAGGCAGCGGGAACGCTGCCCGAGACGCTGCGTATCCTCGCGCTCGCGCGAGAACGGCGCGAACAAGTCGAGCGCAAGCTCGCATCCGCAGCGATCTATCCCGCCCTTTTGCTGCTCGCCTCGCTTGCCGCGCTCGCCATTTTGCTGCTCGTGGTGGTACCGCGTTTCGCACCGCTGTTCGCGCAAGCGCAAGCGGCTTTGCCCGCGAGCACACGCCTTGTGTTGGCGCTCGCCGAGTTTCTCGCCGCCTGGGGCAGCGAGCTCGCGCTGGCTTTGGCGGTCGCTCTTTTCGCTTTGCTCGTGGCTTTGCGTCGGCCGCGTCCTCGTCTTGTGCTCGACCGCGCCCTTTTGCGCGTGCCGCTCGTGACCAAGCTCGCCCGCGAGCGCGCGAGCGCAGAGGCCATGCGTGGTCTTGCGACCCTGCTCAAAGGCGGACTGGATCTCGCCTCGGCGCTCCCCCTCGTGCGCGAGCTGGTCAGCAACCGCGCCGTGCGGGCCGCCTTGGAGGAGACCATGCGCGCGGTCCGCGAGGGTCGGCCGCTGTGGCGCGCACTCAGCGAAGCGGACGTGCTCGCACCGCTCGCGGTGCGCTTGCTGCGCGTGGGCGAAGAGAGCGGCCGGCTCGCCGAGGTCGCCGAATATCTGGCCGAGGCGTTCGAGGAGCGGGTCGCGAGCCGGCTCGCCCGCCTCGTTGCGCTCGTCGAGCCCTTGGTGATCGTGACGCTCGGCTTGCTCGTGGGTGGGATCGTGGTCTCCATCCTTTCCGCGGTGATCGCGGTCAACGATCTCGCCTTTTAATGCGCCGCTGCGGTTCGAGCCGGCGTGAGAGGGCCTTGCGCCCCTCTTCGGCGATGAAGAGCAACAACGCACCTATACCGGCAACGATCCAGGCAAGGCCTGGGGGTGGGCTAGTGCCGAAGAGGAGCTGCCCCAAAGGGGTGTAGAGGATCGCGAACAAGAGCAAGGCTTCGGAAGCAAGTGCCGGGAGGATCAAGGGGTTGCGCGGCAGTTCGCGGGCGAAGGGAAAAATGCGCTCGTGGCGACAGACGAGGAGATTGGCCATCTGCGCGAGCACGATGCCGGTGAAGGTCGCACTCGTCGCCTGCAACCACAGAGGATCGAAAAAAGAGCGCATCGCCCCAGTGCCATCCGCCCAGCTTTAGTACCGAAGCGTAAGCGCAAAGAGAGCCCACACTCTCGAGTAGCCCAAGCCAAGCATAGGCCCGCACAATAAGGCCGAGATCAACGAGCCGGGCATCGCGCCCCCGGGGAGGCTCATCCATCGCATCCGGTGCCGGCGGTTCGGCGCCCAAAGCAAGGGCGGGCAAGAGATCGGTGCCGAGATCGACAGCAAGGATTTGTGCCACGGTCAACGGCAAGGGCAGACCGAACAGCGCGAAGAGAAGAAAGGGCACGAGTTCGGGGACGTTAGAGGCGAGGATGTAGGTCAAGAAGCGGCGGACGTTGGCGAACACCGCCCGGCCCTCGGCGACAGCGGCCACGATGGCGGCGAAATCGTCGTCAACCAGGACGATGTCGGCCGCTTCGCGGGCGACGTCGCTTCCCGAGCGGCCCATCGCCACCCCGATGTCACCCCGCTTTAAAGCCGGCGCGTCGTTGACGCCGTCGCCCGTCACCGCCACGACCTCGCCACGCGCCTGCAAGGCCCGAACCAACCTGAGCTTGTGATCGGCGGCCAAGCGCGCGAAGAGGATCTCCTCGGCATCAAGGGCGAGTTGCAGCTGGGCGTTGGACAAGCGCGCGAGCCGATCACCGGTGATCACGCGCGGTCGTTCGCTTTTCACGAGGCCGATGCGGCGCGCGAGCGCTAACGCGGTCAACGGATGATCGCCGGTGGCCACGATCACCCGGATACCGGCTCGGCGCGCCGCCGCCACCGCCTCGGCGGCCCCCGGGCGGGGTGGATCCTCAAGCCCGAGAAAACCCAAAAAGACGAGCGCGCTTTCGTCCTCGGGTGTCTCCCCCGCCTTTAAAGCCCGGAAGGCGAGGGCGAGAAGACGATAGCCGCGCTCGGCCAAGGCCGAGGCTTGAGCGAGCAGGTGCTCGCGGTCGGCGGGGGCGAGCGGCTGGGCGCCGTCCCTCGACGCGCGGTGGGTACAGCGCGGCAGCACCGTCTCAGGAGCGCCCTTGCAAAAGAGCAACCGCTGCCCGCCCACCGCATGGATCGTGCCCATGCGCTTGCGGTCGGCATCGAAGGGGATTGTGCCCTCAACGGGAAGCGGGAGGATGCCATGGTCGCGGGCGGCGCTGACGAGCGCACGCTCCATGGGATCGCCGACGAACCCGTTCGGAGCTGCGATGAGCCCGTGGCAGGAGGCGGGGACTTCGAGAAGACGCCTGTGCACGGGATCATCCGGCGTTAGGTCTGCGATCGGCACCGCTCGCGCGGCACCGGCCGGCAGCGCGATGCGGAGGGCCATTTCGCCCGTGGTGAGCGTGCCGGTCTTGTCGGTGACGATCACGCTCGCAGCGCCGAGGGTTTCGATCGCCGCCAGATGGCGCACGAGCACGCCGCGGCGGGCGAGCCTTTGCGCGGCCATGGCGAGCGCCAGGGTGACCGTGGGAAGGAGGCCTTCGGGAACGTTGGCGACGATCACACCGAGCGCGAACACGGCGGCAGCGAACGGCGTGAGCCCGACCCCTAGGCCCACGAGCAGAAAGATCGCGCCTAAGGCGAAGGCGAGGACGGCGATCCATCGGCTCACGCGCGCGATCTCGGCAAGAAAGAGCGAGCGCGGTTCGGGTTCGGCCTGCACGAGCGCGGCGATGCGGCCGAACTCGGTGTGTTGGCCGGTGGCGAAGACCACCGCGCGGCCCTCGCCGGCGACCACGGTGGTGCCGGCGAGCACGAGATTGGGCGCTTCAAGCGGAGTGGTGACCGCCGCCGGCGCAGCCGAGCGGGCGCGCGGCCGTGCTTCTCCCGTAAGCGTGGCAAGGTCGACACGCAGCCCATGCGCGACCACGAGCCGCGCATCGGCCGGCACAAGATCCCCCGCCTCGAGCAGGATTACGTCCCCGGGCACGATCGCCTCGACCGCGATGTCCTCGAGCTGACCGGCGCGCAGCACGCGCGCTTTGGCCGGCAACAGCCGCGCGAGCGCCGCCAGCATCCGCTCGGCACGGTATTCTTGCGCAAAGGCGAAGATGCCGTTGATGAGGACCACGAGGACGATGGCGATGGTGAGCTTGTCCAACCCCGCTTGGGGATCGAAGCGGTGGCCGATCCACGCGAGGAGCGCAGCACCCCACAAGAGCAGCGCGAAGAAGTGGGTGAAGGTGGCGAGCAAGCGCGGGAGGAGCGGCGCACGGGCGCGCTCCTGCAACCGGTTGGGCCCGAAATGCGACAGCCGACGCGCCGCTTCCGCTGGATCAAGCCCCTCGGGCGACGAACCGAGGCTCGCGAAGACCTCTTCGACTTCTTGTGTGATGAGCGTCGCAAGCTCCACGACCGCACCGTCCGCCAGGACTCGCGCCGAGCGCGTTGTAGCGAACGGGGCTGCGGTCAGGCGAGCGCGTGCGGGGCGTCAGCCGAGCATGCTGCGCCACATCGAGCGACCCCAGTTCATCGCCGCTTCGCTCGATTCGCGCGACGGCGCCGGGTCGACATGGAAGCGTGATTTGGCCCCTTCGCCCGGGACGAAGCTCGATTCGACCGAGATCATGATCGCGCGGTCGTGGGTGACGGCGGCAAAGCAGATCCCAGCCGGCAGCTCGCTTCCTCCCGCTGCCACCTGCTCGCCCGCGAGCGCGCGCTTGATCGCCTGAGCGACCACGGCCCCGGCGTTGAACGCGACATGCCCGCTTTTGGGCAAAGGCGTGCCGGCGGCATCGCCTATGATCCAGATGCGCTCGTCCGCCTGGGCGCGGAAGTCGGGTAAGCGCACCGCCGCCCAGCGCTCGGCAAGACCCGCCTGCCGCAACAGCCCAGGAGCGCGCATGGGCGGGATCACGTTGGCGAAGGAGAAGGGAACATCGGCCACGCCGCAATCGAGCGTTCCTTTCGCCAAATCGACAGCCTTTACTTCGTGATCGGGCAGATATTCGATGAGCTCGCCGTAGTTTGTGCGCATGGCTTCGAGAATCGGCTTGGCGATGGGCGGTGGCAGCGGCTGCGGATTGGCGTCGACGATCACCACCTTGCCCTTACTACCACGCTTGCGCAGCTGTTCGGCCACAAGACAAGCGCGCTCATACGGTGCGGGCGGGCAGCGGTAGGGCGGCTTGGGTACGGCAATCGCAAAGGTGCCGCCCTCGCTTAAGAAGCGCTCGACGAGGGCCTTGACGGCGTGCTGCTCGAAAGGCCGAAAGCCGACCGGCAGCCGATCGCGCGCTTCGGCGAAGCCAGCGATCGCGTCCTCCGCATACTCGATCCCCGGTGCGAGCACGAGGAAATCGTAAGGCAAACGCGTGCTCTTGGTGACCACCTCGCGCCGGTCGCGCTCGATGGCGATGACGGGTTCTTGGATCCGGCGCACGCCCAGCGCGTCGATCGCGGCATAGGAATGCTCGAACTCCGAGAAGGGGCGCGTGCCCACGATGTAATGGATACTCAACGGGCAAGAGACGAAGGCTGAGTTGGGCTCTACGAGCGTGAGCTCGATGCCGGGTGTACCTGCGAGCGCGCGCACCACGCCGAGGCCACCCCAGCCGCCTCCCACCACGACCACCCGCGCCGTAGCACCCCGGGCGAGGCGCGGCGCGGCGAGCGAAGCCAAGGCAGCTGCGGAGGTCGCGAGCAGCGAGCGGCGGTTGAACTGCAGTGAGCAGCGCATCACGGTTCAGCCTCCCTCAAAACCGATTGGTTGAGCATTTTCTGATGGACCTTGCCACCCTTCGTCAAGGAGATGGCGAAACAATAATTTACATGTTCGCGACGTATATTTTTAGAAATTGACAGATCGCGTCGTACAAACCATGGTCCGACCCCGCGTCGGTGCGCGCACGGTTCACGGAAGCGTCGGACGCCCGCCCAGATGTCCGACCTTAAGCCTTGCTCTGCGCCTGCTGCGATGCCGCAAGCGCACGGGCAACGCCGAAGCCCCGCCCACCGACGCCAAGCGATCCGGGTTCGTCCCGGTTTGCGATCGGAGGTCGGCATGCGTCGTTCTCGACGTTCGTTTCTCGGCACGGCAACCCTATTGCCCCTCTTGGCCTCGATCGGCAGGGCTCGCGCTGCCCTTCCACGCGATCTCGTGCTCGATTGGGCAACCTACAATCCGGTCAGTCTCCTGCTCAAGGAGAAGGGCTGGGTCGAAGAGGAGCTGAGCCGCGAAGGTATACGCGTCCATTGGGTGCAGTCGCTCGGCTCGAACAAGGCTCTCGAGTTCTTGAATGCGGGTTCGCTCCACTTCGGCTCCACCGCCGGCTCGGCAGCACTCTTGGGTCGCTTGAACGGCAATCCCATCAAGACCGTCTATGTCTTTTCCAAGCCGGAATGGACGGCTCTGGTCACCCGGCCCGATACCGGCATCCGCTCCGTCCCCGATTTGCGCGGCCGACGCGTCGCCGCGACCAAGGGGACCGATCCCTTCGTCTTCCTCTTGCGGGCGCTCGACCGCCACGGGCTCGGGCTTAAGGACGTGCAGCTCGTGCTCTTGCAACACGACCAGGGCAAAGCCGCACTCGAGCGCGGCGATGTCGATGCCTGGGCGGGGCTCGATCCGATGATGGCACAACTCGAGCTCGAGCGCGGGGCACGCCTGTTCTACCGCGACCCCGAGGCCAACAGTTATGGCGTGCTCAACGCGCCCGAGGCGCTGATCGACCGCCATCCCGAGCTGGTCGCGCGCATCATCGCCCTCTACGAACGCGGCCGCCGCTACGCGCTCGCCCACCCCGAGGAGCTGCGCGCGTTGCTCGCGAAAGCGGTGCGGATCCCCGAAGCCGTGGCCGCCCGCCAGCTCGAGCGGACCGATCTCTCCGACCCGCGGGTGGGCGACGCCCAAGAGGCTTCGATCGCGGCTGCCGGCCGTGCCCTGCAGACAGCCGGCCTCATCAAGCCCGATGCCGACATCGAGGCGGCAACCCGCGCGCTCCTCGAGCGTCGCTTCACCGCCGCGCTGGCCCTTAAATGATGCCAAGCGCAGTCGAGACCTCGTTGGCGGCGCGCGCGGCTGCGCTCCGAGCCGCGTCCCCGCTTAAGCTCCCGCCGGCCCTTTTCGGGTTCTTGTTGCCCGCGAGCCTCGCACTCAGCTGGGAACTCGCAGCTTTTGAGGGCTGGATCACGCTGCGGCTGCTCCCTCCTCCCTCGGCCGTTGCCGCGACGCTCGCCGAGCTCGCCCAGTCGGGCGAGCTCACGCGCCACCTTAGGGCTACGCTTTTCCGCGTCGGGTCCGGCTTTGTGCTCGGCGTTGCCGTTGCGAGCGTGCTCGCCGCTCTAACCGGCACCGTCGAGCTCCTGCGCCGGCTTCTCGATCCCTCTATCCAAGCCCTGCGGGCGATCCCATCGATCGCCTGGGTGCCGCTCTTCGTCCTCTGGTTCGGGATTTTCGAAACGCCCAAGATCCTCTTGATCGCCCTCGGTGCCTTCTTCCCGACCTATCTCGGGCTCGAAAGCGGCATTCGCGCAGTCGATCGCAAGCTCGTCGAGGTCGGCCGCATCTACCATCTCGGCCGAGTCGGGATCGTGCTGCGCATCCTTGTGCCCGCGGCGCTACCCTCTTGGCTCACCGGCATCCGCGGCGGCCTCGGCCTTGCCTGGATGTTCGTGATCGCAGCCGAACTCATGGGGGCTTCCGAAGGCCTCGGCTATTTGCTGATCGACGGACAGATGAGCGGCAATGCCGCCATCATCCTTGGCGCCCTGTTCCTGTTCGCGCTTTTAGGAAAGCTCACCGACGCGCTGCTCGTGATCGTGATCCGGCGGGCGACAGCCTGGCAGGATTCCTTTGTACGCGGAGCTTAAGGTGCTCGAGATCACGCGCTTGAGCAAACGGTACGACAACGGAACCGCCGCCCTTGCAGGAATCGATCTCGTCATCGATCCGGGGCGGATCGTGGCGGTGGTCGGGCCCTCGGGCTGCGGCAAGAGCACGCTCTTGCGGCTTTTGGCTGGGCTCGAGCGGCCGAGCTCCGGCACCATCCGGCTCGACGGCGCGCCGCTCGAGGGTCCCTCGCCCAAGATCGGCGTGGTGTTCCAAGAACCGCGGCTGATGCCCTGGCTCGACGTCCTCCACAACGTAGCCTTCGGCTTGCCCCGTCGGATGCCGGCCCGCGCGCGAACGGCGATGGCCCTGCGCGCGATCGCGCGGGTGGGGCTCAGCGGCTTCGAGCGCGCTTTGCCCAAAGAGCTTTCCGGCGGCATGGCCCAGCGCGCCGCGCTCGCCCGCGCGCTCGTGACGCGCCCGCAGCTGCTCTTGTTGGACGAGCCTTTTAGCGCCCTCGACGCCCGTCTGCGCGCCCGTTTGCACGCTGAAGTGCTGCGCATTTGGGCCGAGGATCGGCCAACCCTCGTGCTCGTCACCCACGATCTCGACGAAGCCGCGCTCCTGGCCGACCTCATCCTCGTCTTGAGCGGTCCCCCCGGTATTGTGCGCGCCGTGTACACGAACGACCAGCCGCGGCCGCGCGATCCTCGGTCTCTCTCCTTTCAGATGTTGCGCGCCCGCTTGCTCGAGACGCTCAGCGCTTGTGAGCATGCTGCCGCGTAAAAAAGCGAGGTAAAAATGACCGCCGATGAACTCAAAGCCCTGCAGGCACCGCTTAAGGCCCGCTACCGCGAGAATCCCTCGGCCGCCCTCATCACCTTGCGGGCCGAAGGCGAGCTCGGAGAGGGGCTCGCTTGCCGCGTCGAGACGGCCAAAGGCCTGATCGAGGCGGGCCTGCACCCGGCCACGGGCGGCTCGGGCCTTAAGGCCTGCTCGGGCGATATGCTCTTGCAGGCGCTCGCCGCCTGCGCCGGGGTCACCCTTCAGGCGGTGGCGACCGCGCTGAATATCCCCATCCGTTCGGGCCGAGTGCGGGTCGAGGGCGAGCTCGATGTTCGCGGCACGCTCGCTGTGGACAGAGAGGCGCCGGTGGGCTTCCGCGCCGTGCGGCTGAGTTTCGAGCTCGACACCGATGCCTCGAGCGAGCAGCTCGACCGGCTGCTCACGCTCACCGAGCGCTATTGTGTCGTGCTGCAGAGCCTCAAGGCGCCCGTGCCCGCACAAGCACGGATCCAGCGGCTGGGTTGAGCTCTTTTAAAGCCCTCGGTGAGGGGCTAGAGGTCCAACAAAACGACACGGCAGATCCGTTGGTGCGGGTTCGGCTGCTCCTCCTTGTGCTTGTTGGGCTTTCCGGCTGCGCCGCAGCGCCCAAGCCTCCGCCGCGCGATCCCGATCTCGATCTCTGCTCGACCCGCACCCCCGATGCGGCGGCCGCCGGGGCCGCCTGCAACCGGCTCCTCGACAAGCCTGGGCTGAGCGAGGCGCAGCGGATCGAGGTCTTGCGCACCCGCGCCGAGCTCGCCCGAAGGCGGGGCGACTTCGCGGCTGCGCGCGCCGACCTCGATGCGCTGTTGCGCCTGCGCGCCGATGATCTGCCGGCGTTGGCGGCGCGCGCGGGCATCCGCGAGCGGCTGGGCGAGCTCGAGGGCGCGCTCGAGGACCGGCGCGCGGCACTCGCCCGCGATCCCGACAATCCGGCGCTTAAAGGAGCGCTCGCCCGCACGCTCGTCCGCGCCGGACGGCACCAGGAGGCGATTCCTTTGCTCGATGCCGCCCTCGCCGCCACCCCCGAGGACGTCGACAGCCTGGCTGCGCGCGGCCGAGCGCGCCTTGCACTCGGTGATGCCGAAAGGGCGGTGCGCGATCTGGACGCCGCTTACGCCCGCGCTCCCGACCGCCTCGACCTCGCCACCACCCTCGGCCGGGCGCTTACCCGTGCGGGCCAAGCCGAACGCGCGGTGGCGCTGTTCGATACCGTGATCCGCCGCGATCCAGATGCGCGCGATGCGCGTCTTGCGCGCGGCAACGCGCTCGTGCGCCTCGGGCGGGCCGAAGCTGCGCTCGCCGACTTCGAGGCGGTCCTGCGGGCCGAGCCGAACTCTGTGGATGCGCTCTTAGGTCGCGGCCGCGCCCTCAGCGCCAAGGGCGAGCCGCAAGCTGCCATCCAAAGCTACGACCGTGCCCTTGCTCTTGCTCGCGAGCGCGCCGATCTCTGGCACTTGCGCGGGCTGGCCTGGATGCGGCTCGAGGAACACGAGCGCGCAATTCGCGATCTGAGCGAAGCGCTTCGGCTCGAGCCTGCGCGTGCGGAAGCGCGGGCAAGCCGCGGGGTAGCGCGCTTAAAGCGCGGTGACGCGAAGAACGCCTTTTTGGACCTCGATCGGGCGATCCGCGAGGGCGTGCGCGATCCCTGGTTCCTGTTCAACCGAGCGCGCGCCCTTGAAGAACTCGGCGAGCTCGAGCGCGCCGAGCGCGAATATGCGCGCCTTTTGGCCAACGAACCCGGCTACGAGCTCGCCTTAAAAGCCCTCGAACGGCTGCGCAAACGGCGCGCGGGAGGTATGTGATGGCGAACCGACGCGCGCTTGTCCTGGCCGCCGGCGGTGCTCTGCTCGCCGCACCGAGCCTCGGTGCCGGCGCGCGGCGCCGGCCGCTCGAGCCGCTTTCGATCCTGACGCAAAAGGGCGTCGAACAGTTCGAGGTCGAGGTGGTGCGCGAACCGGAGGAGCTCTCGCGCGGGCTCATGTTCCGCCGCGAGCTGCCCGAACGCCAGGGCATGCTGTTCGACTTCGGCTTCGAGCAGCCGGTTTATTTTTGGATGCGCAACACCTTCATCCCGCTCGATATGCTCTTCATCGGTGCGGACGGCACCATCCGCCACCTGCACGAAAACGCCGTTCCACTTTCCGAAGAGCCGATCCCTTCGCGCTATCCGGTGCGCGCGGTGCTCGAGATCAACGGCGGGCTTAGCCGCCGGCTCGGGATCCGCCCGGGCGATCGCGTGCGCCACCCGATCTTTACGAGGCCTTAGCCGCGCACGAAGGGATTGGTCCGCCGCTCGCGCCCGATGGTGGTCGAGGGCCCGTGGCCGCACAGCACGGTAACCTCGTCGCCCAACGGATAGAGTTTGTCACGGATCGAGCGCGTAAGCGCCTCGTGGTCGCCATAAGGGAAATCGGTGCGTCCGATCGAACCCGCAAAGAGCACGTCACCGCCGATCAAGAGCTTTAGCGGTGCGCAGAAGAAGACGACATGTCCGGGCGTGTGGCCAGGACAATGCAGGACCGTGAAGGCATAGTCGGAGATCAACACAACGTCGCCTTCGACCAGAAAGCGATCGGGAACCACGGCGCGCGCCCCGGCAAGGCCGAAGATCCGACCCTGCTCTTCGAGCCCGTCGAGCAGAAAGCGATCGGCCTCATTCGGCCCCTCGATCGGAATCGAAACCGGTGGGGCCCCGAGCGGTCGCAGCGCCTGCTCGAGCGTCGCCTTCAACGGTGCAGCCCCCGCCGCATGGTCGATGTGGCCGTGGGTCAAGAGGATGCGCTCGACAACGATCCCGCGCTCGGCGATCACGCCTGCGATGCGCTCCACTTCGCCGCCGGGGTCGACCACTGCGCCACGCCGGCTCTTCTCCTCGTAGAGGATGGTGCAGTTCTGTTGGAACGGGGTAACCGGGACGATCGCGACTTTAAGACCGGACATGACAGCTTCCGCAGTTCGAAACGGCAGCCGGTGACAGTGGTAGCTCGGCTCCGCGGGCACGCATCAGCTCGCGGGCACAGCGCGAGCGCTTCGATCGAGGGGCGGAACGATGATGGCGAGTCGGATCGCGCATTGGCGTCCCCAACGGGACTCGAACCCGTGTTTCCACCTTGAAAGGGTGGTGTCCTAACCTCTAGACGATGGGGACCCGCGCTTGAGCTAATCGCGAACCGCCCGAAGATCAAGGCTTTTTAGGCCAAGGCGGCGTCTTCGATCGCGAAGCCGACCCGCTGTTCACCCTGATAGTGTTCGAGCTTGACGCGGCCGGCAAGCCGCATGGGTTCGCCGCGGCGCCCCAGAGCCTTCGCAAGGGCGCCGTCTCGGGCGCGAAAGGCGACAGCACGCAATCGCCCACCGGCAGAGCCGGCGAGGATGCAGGCGAGATGGCCCTGGCCGACTTCGCGCACCTCTATGATGCGGGCATCGGTGACACAGAAGCGCGGGGCCTCGTTGCCCGGTCCGAAGGGGGCGAGACGATCGAGCGCAGAGGCGAGTTCGACGGTGACTCCGCAGACGGTGAGCGCCCCGTCGAGGTCGAGCGGGGCAGGGGTGCGCAGTTCCGCCACCGCTTGCGCGCGCTCGCGGACGAAGGCGGCAAAGGCGGGTATCCGCTCGGTCTCGAGGGTGAGCCCTGCCGCCATGGCATGGCCACCCCCTTCGCGCACCAGGCCGAGGCGTCGCGCTTCCATCACCAGGGCGCCGAGGTGCAAGCCGGGCATCGAGCGCCCCGAGCCGCGCGCGAGCCCGCCTGCGTGGCTGAGCACGAAGGCCGGCCGCTCGAAGCGCTCGACGAGGCGGCTTGCGACGATCCCCAGCACACCCGGGTGCCAGGCCTCGCCGGCTGCTACGAGCACCGGCATGTCGGCATCGAGCTGGGGGCGGATCTCGGCTTCAGCGGCAACGAGAAGCCGCCGCTCGATCTCTTGCCGGCGCGCATTGAGCGCCTCAAGGCGCGCCGCAAGCGCCTCGGCTTCCTCCTTTTCGCGCGCGAGCAAAAGACGCGTTGCGAGCATGGGTTCGCCGAGCCGCCCGGCGGCGTTGAGGCGTGGGCCGAGCACATAGGCGAGATGCCAGCTCTCGCGCACCGCCTCGAGCCCGGCACGGGCGGCAAGGGCCGCAAGCCCCGGGCGCTCGCCGCGCGCTGCCACCTTGAGCCCCTGGCGCACGAAGGCGCGGTTGATCGGATCGAGGGGCACGACGTCGCACACGGTGCCGAGTGCTACGAGATCGAGCAGGCTCAACAGATCCGGCCCCGTATACCGCGCACCGCGCCGGCGCAGTTCGCGCGCGGTGGCGGCGAGCACCATGAAGGTCACCCCGACCGCCGCCAGGTTCCCAAGCGGGCTCTTCTGATCCGGCCGGTTCGGATTGACGATGCCGAAAGCGGGCGGGAGTTCGGCGTCTGCCGGATGATGGTCGATCACCAACACCTCCTGGCCGCGCGCCGCCGCGGCAACGAGCGCAGCAAAGGCGTTGGTGCCATTGTCGAGGGTGAGCACGAGCCGGCAGCCGGCGCGCGCGAGCCCGTCGAGGATGGCCGCGCTCGCGCCATAGCCCTCTTGCAGCCGATCGGGGATGGCAATCACCGGCGCAATGCCGAAGCCCTCCAGCCAGAGAGCGGCGAGCGCGGTGGAGGTCGCGCCGTCGACATCATAATCGCCGACGATCCCGATCCGCTCGCCGGCTTCGACCGCATCGGCAAGGCGCGCCGCGACGCGGTCGAGATCGTGTAAGTGGGAGGGATCAGGGAGGGTGTTCTTAAGGCGCGGCTCGAGAAAGGCGGGCACGTCTGGGGCATCGAGGCCGCGCGCGGCGAGCACGCGGGCGAGGATCTCGGGCAATCCATGGTGTTGGGCGATGCGCGCCACCCGCGCTGGATCGGCCGGCCGCAATCGCCAGCTCCGCCCGGAAACCGTACCTTCGACGATCACCCCAGCCCCGCCCGCCTCTGTCCCGAGCTCACAGACCGAAGCCCGGTATCACCTGCGTTTTAAGGGGCAGATTGTGCTCGGCCTCGATGATCCGCACCGTGCCGGTCTTCGAGCGCATGACGATCGAATGGGTGATCACCTTGTGACCCATGCGCCGCACCCCTCGCAGCATGGTGCCGTCGGTGACGCCGGTGGCGGCGAACATGACATCGCCCTTGGCGAGGTCCTCGAGGTCGTAGATGCGATCGAAGTCGGTGATCCCCATGCGGCGCGCGCGCGCTTTTTCGTCTTCGTTGCGGAAGACGAGCCGGCCTTGGAACTGGCCGCCGATGCAGCGCAGGGCGGCAGCTGCGAGCACGCCTTCCGGCGCTCCGCCGATGCCCATGTAGATGTCGATGCCGCTTTCCGGGCGGGCGGTGGCGATCACGCCGGCGACATCGCCGTCGCTGATCAAGCGGATGCGGGCGCCGGCGGCGCGGACCTGGGCGATGAGCTCTTGGTGCCGCGGGCGATCGAGGATGAGCACGACGAGGTCCTCGACCGAGACGCCCTTGGCCTCGGCGAGGCGCTTGAGGTTCCACGCCGGCGGTTTGGTGATGTCGATGAGCTTGGGCGGCAGGCCGCCGCCCACCGCGATCTTGTCCATATAGATGTCGGGGGCGTTGAGAAAGCCTCCCGATGGCGCCATGGCGATGCAGGAGATGGCGTTGGCGCCGCCTTTGGCGGTGATGGTCGTGCCCTCGAGCGGATCGAGGGCGATATCGACCTTGGGACCGCGCCCGGTGCCCACTTTCTCGCCAATATAGAGCATGGGCGCTTCATCGCGCTCGCCCTCGCCGATCACCACCGTGCCGTCGATATCCAGCACGTTTAAGGCCCGCCGCATGGCGTCGACGGCGGCCTGATCGGCCGCTTTCTCATCGCCGCGCCCCATAAGGCGCGCCGAGGCGAGGGCCGCCGCCTCGGTCACGCGCACGCTGTCGAGCGCGAGGTTGCGATCGCTCACCTGATAGTCGTCCATCCTCCCTCCTCCCCCGATCGACGACCGCAAACGGTCAACCGCTCACAGCCGTTCGATCCGAATCATCCGCGGTTGCTCGAGCACCGAAGCGAGCGCGCCGATGCGCGCGAGCGCTGAGGTCATCGCCGCTTCGGTGGTCTCGTGCGAGGTCAATACGATCGGTACCGCCTGGCCGGGATTGCGGCCGCGTTGGATGAGCGCCTCGATCGAGATCTCATGATCACGAAGGATGGCTGCGATCTCGGCGAGCACACCCGGTCGATCGACGACCATGAGGCGGATGTAATAGCTGCCCCGATGGGTGGCCATCGGCGCCGGGCGATGGTCGACGAGTGAATCCACCGGCACGCCGAATACGGGCGGCCGATCACCGCGCGCGATGTCGAGGAGATCGGCCACCACGGCCGAAGCGGTGGGGCCGGCACCCGCCCCGCGGCCTTCGAAGACCATGGGACCGGCATCCTCGCACTCCGCGACCACGCCGTTGAACACGCCTTCCACCTGCGCGATCGGGGATTCCGCGGGCACCATGCAGGGGTGTACCCGCTGCTCGAGGCCATGCTCGGTGAGCCGCGCCACACCTAAGAGCTTGATCCGATAGCCGAGCTCGGCGGCGTAGGCGATATCGCTCGGCGCGACGTTGCGAATACCCTCGACATAGACGGCATCAAAGCGCGGCCGGCCGCCGAAGGCGAGGGCTGCTAAAAGCGCGAGCTTGTGGGCGGCGTCGATGCCGTCGACATCCAGGCTCGGATCGGCCTCGGCATAGCCGAGCCTTTGCGCTTCCGCGAGCACGGCTGCAAAGTCGCGGCCGCTCTCGCGCATCTGGGTGAGGATGTAGTTGGAAGTGCCGTTTAAGATGCCGTAGATGCGGCTGATCCGGTTGGCGGCGAGTCCTTCGCGCAAGGCTTTGACGATCGGGATGCCGCCCGCTACCGCCGCCTCGAAGGCGAGGGTCGTCCCGCGCGCCTCGGCGAGCGCGGCGAGTTCGGCACCGTGCACCGCGAGCATCGCCTTATTGGCGGTTACCACCGGCTTGCCGGCGCGCAGCGCCCGCCGTGTGAGCTCGAGCGCGATCCCGTCTGCACCGCCGATGAGCTCGCACACGACGTCGATCTCGGGATCTTCGGCGAGCGCCCGCGGATCCGCGACCCATCGATAGTCCGCGATCGCCACCGGACGCGGCCGATCGCGGTCGCGCGCGGAGACCGCGCCGATGACGATCGGCCGACCGACCCGGCGGGCGAGCAGCTCGCGGTTGCGCGCAACGAGATCGAGCACGCCGCAACCGACGGTGCCGAGCCCGGCGATGCCGACGCGCAAGGCCTGGCTCATGGTTCACGCCACTACCAGTTCGCGCCCGCGGGCGCGCACTGGTTTCGTCGCCAAACCGTGACGGGCGAACAGCGCGCGGATCGAGCGCACCGCCTGGCGCAGCCGATGTTTGTTCTCGACCAAGGCCATGCGCACATAGCCTTCGCCATATTCGCCAAAGCCGATACCCGGTGCCACCGCGACATCCGCCTCTTCGAGCAAAAGCTTGGCGAAGGCGAGCGAACCCATAGCCTTAAAGGGCTCGGGGATCGGCGCCCAGACGAACATCGTGGCCGCCGGCTTGGGGACCGACCAGCCGATTTTCTCGAGCCCCTCGACCAGCACGTCGCGCCGCTCGCGATAGAGCTTGCGGATCTCTTCAACACAGTCCTGCGGGCCGTTCAGCGCAGCCGTAGCGGCGACTTGGATAGGCGTGAAGGCACCATAGTCGAGATAGGACTTGATGCGCGCAAGAGCCGCGATCAATCGCGGATTGCCGGCGGCGAAGCCGATCCGCCAGCCGGGCATGGAATAGGTCTTGGAAAGCGAGCTGAACTCGACCGCAACCTCTTTGGCTCCTTCCACCTCGAGAACCGAAGGCGGCGGCGGCCCCTCGAAATAGATCTCGGCGTAGGCGATGTCCGAGAGCACGAACATCTCGCGCTCGCGCGCGAACTTCACCGCTTCTTTGTAGAAGTGGATGTCACAAGTGAGCGCCGTCGGATTGGAGGGAAAGTTGAGCACCATCACCGTTGGCCGCGGCACCGTGTGCTCATAGGCGTGCGCGAACTCGGCGATGAGATCGATGCCAGGGCCGAAGGGCACGTGCCGGATCGCCGCGCCGGCGATCATGAAGCCATAAGGGTGGATCGGATAGGAAGGGTTGGGGACGAGGATGGTGTCGCCCGGGGCGGTGATCGCCTGGGCGAGATTGGCGAGCCCCTCTTTCGAGCCCAAGGTCACGCAGACCTCGGTCTCGGGATCGAGCTTCACCCCGAAGCGGCGGGCGTAATAGTTGGCGAGCGCCTTGCGCAAGCCCGGAATGCCGCGCGAAGTCGAATAGCGGTGTGTCTTGGGGTCGCGCACCGTCTCGATCAATTTGTCGACGATGTGCTTGGGCGTGGGGCTGTCGGGATTGCCCATGCCGAGATCGACGACGTCGCGCCCCATCGCTCGCGCGCGCGCTTTCATCACATTGACTTCGGCAAACACATAGGGCGGCAGACGTCGGATACGGTGGAATTCCGGCTCTCTCATCGCGCTCTCGGGCTCGCTTGCACAAGACCGCCGAGCTGGCGTTGCGGACCCCGGCGGCACCTCGGTTCCAATCCCTCTAGCCGAGCGGTGGTTCCTCGTCGATGCCGCAACGCGCAGCAGTTCTTCAGCGCTCGATCCGCCGCTCGGTGCCCTCGTCCGAGATGTCGCCCAACTGGATCTCGATCACCCGCAAGGGCTCATCGCCGGGGTTGGACAGGCGATGCCAGCTGCCGCGCGGAACGGTGATCGAACCGCCCAAAGAGAGCTCATGCGCCTGCCCGTTGAGCTCGACGCGCGCCTGCCCGGCCGTCACGACCCAGTGCTCGTCGCGCCCGCGGTGGCACTGAAGCGCGAGCCTCTGCTTGGGGTCGAGCTCGACCTCGCGGATCCGCATACCCGAACGCTCGAAAAGCGTGGTGAAGTGGCCCCACGGGCGCAGCTCGCGGGGATGGCACAGGGTCTCTTTGCGCCCCGCAGCAGCGAGTCGGCCGACGAGCGCCTTGACGAGCTCGCCGTCCCTTCGCGAGGCGACGAGCACCGCATCGGCGGTCTCGATCACCGCGAGATCGCGCACCCCGGCGAGCGCGACGAGGCGGTGCTCGGCACGGACGTAATTGTCGCGTGCGGAGAACAGCGCGACGTCGCCGCTTACGGCATTGCCCGCCTCGTCCTTGGCGAGAAGCTCCCACAGCGCGTGCCAGGAGCCGACGTCCGACCAGCCGGGATCACAAGGCACAACAGCCAGCCGCGCGGAACGCTCCATCACCGCCTTGTCGATCGGCAGATCCACAAGCCGCGCATAGAGTTGGGGATCGGCGAGGCGCTCGGGATGACGGCCGAGGGATTCGGCAGCGAGCTTGAGCCCTGCCGCGAGCTCGGGCTCAAAGCGTGCGAGCTCCTCGAGCAGCACATCCGCGCGCATCACGAACATGCCGCTGTTCCAGCTGTAGCCGCCTGCTGCCAACATCGCCTCGGCTTGCGCGCGCGGCGGCTTTTCGATGAAGCGCGCGACCGCAAAGACACCTGCTTGGTCGAGCTCGGCGCCGAAAGCGATCCACCCGAAACCGGTCTCGGGCCGGGTGGGGGCGATGCCGAAGGTGACGATACGGCCCTCGGCGGCAACCGGCACGGCGCGCGCAAGTGCCGCCAAGAGCTCTTCAGGAGCGCGCACGAGATGGTCGGACGGACACACCCAGAGAATCGCGCGCTCCCCGAACCGCGCCCGCACCCACCAGGCGGCAAGCCCGACGGCGGCGGCGGTGTTGCGCGGGCAGGGCTCGAGCAAGAGATTGGCAAGAAGCGAGGGGTCGATCGCGGCGAGCTGGCGGCGAACGAGAATCGCCTGGCCCGCCGCTGCGACCGTCACCACCCTTTGTGCCGGCGCGACAGCGAGCACGCGGCGGGCCGTCGCCTGAAGGAACGATTCCGCGCCTACGAGCTCGACCAGATGCTTGGGAAAGTCGGCGCGGCTCAACGGCCACAGGCGCGTGCCCGAGCCACCCGCCAACAGCACGGGCACGAGCATGAAATCGGAGGTCGAATAGCCCACTTTCTGCCAACTCTGAAATCGAAAACGCGCGTTGTTACCCAGGCCTTTTATTCGTCGGTGCGCTGGCGCGGCAAGACGAGCACGCAGCCCCGCTTGACCCCGCGATCACAGCTGCGACATCCAAGTACGGCGCCGCCCGCGGACCAGGGATGATCGACAATCGCGTGCCGGAGGGGAAGGATGAGCGAGTCACGCGAGCACCCGAAGGAGGGCATCTTCGCGCTGGGCCTCGACCGTTGCGCTGCCAACTATGCGCCGCTTACGCCGATCCTGTTCCTTGAGCGCACCGCTGCGGTGTGGCCCGATGCCCCAGCCGTGATCCACGGCCGCCGGCGGTATTCCTACCGTGAGCTGCGGGAGCGCTGCCGGCGCTTGGCCTCAGCACTCGTCCGCCGCGGCATCGGGCCGGGCAAGACGGTGGCGGTGATGGCACCCAACATCCCCGAAATGCTGGAGGCGCACTTCGGCGTGCCGATGGCCGGTGGAGTGCTCAACGCGCTCAACACCCGCCTCGATCCCGGCACGATCGCCTTCATCCTCGAACATGGCGAAGCCGAGGTTCTGCTCACCGACACCGAATATGCACCGGTGATCAAAGAGGCGCTCGTGCGCTCGGCGCGCAAACCGCTCGTGGTCGACATCTGCGATCCCGAGGGTCCGGGCGGCGAGCGGCTCGGCGCGCTCACTTACGAGGATTTCTTGGCCGAGGGCGATCCGAATTGGGCGCCGCCTCTTCCCGAAGACGAATGGCAGGCGATCGCCTTGAACTATACGTCGGGAACGACGGGCAATCCCAAAGGAGTCGTCTACCATCACCGCGGCGCTTATCTCAACGCTATCGGCAATGTCCTGGTCTGGAGCATGCCGAAGGCTCCCGTTTATCTCTGGACATTGCCGATGTTCCATTGCAACGGCTGGTGCTTCCCGTGGACGGTGACGCTGCAAGCCGGCGTGCACGTCTGCTTGCGGAAAGTGAGCTCGGAGACGATCTACGCCGCGTTCGCCGAACATGGTGTGACGCATCTGTGCGGCGCGCCGATCGTCATGGGTATGATCATCAACGCCCCGCCCGAGGCACGGCGCCCGTTCTCTCAGAAAATCCGCATGATGACCGCCGCCTCTGCGCCGCCTGCGGCGGTGCTCGAGAAGATGGAAGCGCTCGGGATCGAGGTCACCCACGTCTACGGGCTCACCGAGGTCTACGGGCCCGCGGTGGTGTGCGAACCGCAAGCCGCATGGGCGGAACTCGACGCCCGCACCCGCGCCGAGAAGCTCGCCCGGCAAGGCGTGCGCTATCCCGTCCTCGAGGCACTCGATGTGCTCGATCCCGCGACCATGACGCCGGTGCCGCGCGACGGCAAGACGATGGGCGAGGTGATGTTCAAGGGCAACATCGTCATGCGCGGCTATCTTAAGAACCCGAGTGCAACGGAGGAGGCTTTCAAAGGCGGCTGGTTCCACTCGGGCGATCTCGCCGTCGTCCACCCCGACGGTTACCTCGAGATCAAGGATCGCTCGAAAGACATCATCATCACCGGCGGTGAGAACGTCTCCTCGATTGAGGTGGAAGCGGCGCTCTACCGCCATCCCGACGTCCTCGAAGCGGCAGTCGTGGCCAAGCCCGACGAGAAATGGGGCGAGAGCGTGTGCGCTTTCGTCCATCTCAAAGAAGGCTCGAAGACCACGGCCGAAGATTTAATCGCCTTCTGCCGCAACGAAATCGCGCACTACAAAGTGCCGCGCACCATCGTCTTCGGTCCGCTTCCCAAGACCTCGACCGGCAAGATCCAGAAGTTCATCTTGCGCGAGCGCGCCAAACAGCTTTAGGAGGTTCAGCTGGGAAGGAGTGCGCGGGCGATCGCTCGCCCCTCCTCCTCGGTGGCGCCGCGCGCCATCGGGCGGCCGGCGCGCCGGTACCAGTAGCCGGCATTGCCGAGGTCGCCTTCGATCCGGTGCAGCCAAGCGTGCACCCAACAGCAGTCGGGATCGCGCTCGAAGCGCTGCACGAGCGCGTGGGCTCGATCCCAATCCCCTTTAAGGCCCCACCAAAGGCCCTCAAGCGCGGGCGAGAGCCCGCTGGGTGGGACGTCTTGGGCGAGCGTGCGAAAAAAATCGTCGGCTCCCATCGCGGATCGGTCTCCCCTCTTGCCGAGCGCTGATCAATGATCGCCCGCGCAGCGCAGGATCGCGCAAGAGCGAAGGCGCAGGAGACGGGTCGTGGATCGCCATCTCACCCTGCAAGCGAGCTTACCGGTGGACCGCGAGCGCGCCGTACTCGTGGGACGGGTGTGGCTGCCGAGCGAAGACGGTCCGGCGCTCGTCGCCGTGCGCGGTGACGAGCTCGTCGACATCACCCGCTTCGGGCCGACCATGAGCCTCTTCCTCGAGCGCCCCGATCGAGTGGCGATCGCGCGCGCAGCACCAGCACCGGTGCTCGGCCCGCTCGCCGCGGTGCTCGCCAATTCGCGCTTCGATCGCCGACGGCCGCCCACGCCCTGGCTCCTCGCGCCCATCGATCTGCAGGCCGTCAAGGCGGCCGGCGTGACCTTCGTAAAGAGCCTGCTCGAGCGGGTGATCGAAGAGCAGGCGCGCGGCGATGCCGCCCGGGCACAAGCCCTGCGCGCGAAAGTCGAAGCAGCGATCGGGGGTTCTTTACGCGCCATCCGACCGGGATCAAAGGCAGCGGCGAAGGTCAAAGAGACGCTTTTGGCCGAGGGGCTGTGGTCGCAGTACCTCGAAGTCGGCATCGGGCCGGACGCCGAGATCTTCACCAAGGCGCAGCCGATGTCGGCGGTCGGCTCCGGCGCCGAAGTCGGTATCCATCCCGCTTCTTCGTGGAACAATCCCGAACCCGAGGTGGTGCTGGTCGTCAACTCGCGCGGTGAGATCGTTGCCGCCACGCTCGGTAACGATGTGAATTTGCGCGATTTCGAGGGGCGCAGCGCTCTTCTTTTGGGCAAAGCCAAGGACAACAATGCTTCCTGCGCCATCGGCCCGTTCTTGCGCCTTTTGGACGAGACGTTCGACCTCGATGCCGTGCGCACAGCGGATCTGTTGCTGGAGGTCGAGGGGCCGGACGGCTTTCAGCTTCGTGATGTGTCGTCGATGCGCGAAATAAGCCGTGATCCGCTCGAGCTCGTCGCCCAGCTGATTGGCCCTCACCATCAATATCCGGACGGCGCCGTGCTCTTTTGTGGTACCATGTTCGCCCCGGTGCAGGACCGTCGCGGGCCGGGCAGCGGCTTCACCCACGAGATCGGCGACATCGTCGCGATCTCGACGCCGCGCTTGGGTCGCCTGGTCAACCGGGTGACGACGAGCGACCGCGCCGAGCCCTGGACGTTCGGGACCGGTGCGCTCTTGCGCAACCTCGCCCGCCGCGGCCTCTTGGCAAGCGACTAGGCGGGAGCGCGCCGCTCAATGGGTGGTAGCGCCGTCGGTGCGCGGACTTAAGGCGCGGATGCGCTCGATCTCTTCCTTGATCCGCAGCTTTTCTTTCTTGAGGCGGGTGATGACGGCCTGATCGGGAAGGGGTCGGTGCAACTCTTCCTGGATCAGCTCCTCCAGGCGTGCGTGCTTGGCGCGCAGGCTCTCGATGTGCTCCTGCATCGGCATCGTCGCACTACCTCCCAGGCTGCGTCGAACCGATGACAGTGTAATGACCGAACGCGCCCCTTTCCACAGGAAAAAAGCGCGGCTTGCTAGCACGATCGGATAGTTCCGTAAACCTCGGCTCGAGGGGTCGGCAGGCCTGGCGTGGGGTGAGGCGCTCAATCGCCGAACGAGATGCCGAGCCCGCGCGCGGTGAGCACGAGCGGATCGAGCGGATCTACGGCTTTGAACGCGGCACAGGCGGCCTCGATGGGCAGATCGATGACCCGCCGGTTCTGCCAACCCACCACCCGGTCGAACTTGCGCTGGGCCACGAGATCGACGGCGTGGACGCCGAAGGCGGAAGCGATCGTGCGGTCGAGGGCGGAAGGCGAGCCGCCGCGCTGGACGTGTCCGAGCACCGTGACCCGGGTCTCAGCGCCGGTGCGGCGGGCGATCGCTTCGGCGATCACCCGCCCGATGCCCCCATAGCGCGATTGGCCATGGGCATCGGTGTAGACTTGCACTTCGCCTTCCGTGCTGCGCACCGATTCGGCCACGACGACGAGACTGAAGTTGCGCCCGGCGGCGCGCCGCTCCTCGATCTTCGCGCACACCTTCTCGATGTCGTAGGGGATCTCGGGGATGAGGATGACATCCGCCCCACCAGCGATCCCCGCGTGGAGCGCGATGTGGCCGGCATCGCGGCCCATCACCTCGAGCACCATCACCCGATTGTGGCTGGCAGCGGTCACGTGCAGGCGGTCAACGGCCTCGGTCGCGATGTCGACGGCGGTCGAAAAACCGATCGAGCGCTCGGTATGCCCGAGGTCGTTGTCGATCGTCTTCGGGATGCCGACCAGGTTCCATTTGCCCTTCTGCGCCAGGCGTCTTAAGATCGCCAGGCTGCCATCGCCGCCAACGCCGATGAGCGCATCGAGGCCGAGCTCGTAATAGCCGGCGATGACCTCATCGGAGCGGTCGACCGTGCCTCCATCGGGGGTGGGATAGGCGAAGGGATTGCCGCGGTTGGTGGTACCAAGGATGGTCCCCCCGAGCGGCAGGATGCCCTTCACGCGCTCCGGGGTCAGCCGTTCGGCGGCTACCGGGCGTTTGAGCAGCCCGTGCGTCGCTTCGTGAATCCCCCAGACCTCGAACCCATAGCCCAACACGGCCCTTAAGGTGACGGCGCGGATCACCGCGTTGAGCCCGGCGCAGTCACCTCCGCTCGTCAAGATGCCGATGCGCATCGCGCTCTCCCCTCAGCATGCGACCGCGGTGCGCCGAACGGCGAAGGGTGATGCGGGGATCGATCCGTGCTAGGATGCGTCTGTGTGAATGGGGCGTCGACCGCGATGAGCGAGCACAAGCCACCGAGCGACATCGACACCCGGCTCGAGACCCTGCGGGCCGCCCATCGAGCCTTGGACGAACGCATCCGCCAGCTCATCGCCGAAGGTACGACCGATCTTTTGGAGCTGCAGCGTCTTAAGAAACAGAAGCTCGCGCTTAAAGACCGCATCGCCTTTCTCGAACGCCAGCGCATTCCCGACATCATCGCCTGAATTCGATCGGCTCGTCCCAGCGCAACCGTGTGACGTGGCCCATCTTGCGCCCCGAGCGAACCTCGCGCTTGCCGTAAAGGTGCAACCGCGCCCCCGGCTCGGCCAACAGCTGCGGCCATCGCTGCACCTCATCACCCAAGAGGTTCTCCATGACCGCAGCCGCGAACGGGCGCGGATCACCAAGCGGCAGATCGCAGATGGCGCGCACGAGCTGCTGGAATTGGCTCACAGGACAGGCGTCTTGCGTCCAGTGACCCGAATTGTGAGGCCGTGGAGCGAGCTCGTTGACCAGCAGGCGATCTCCCGGTGCCACGAACATCTCGACCGCGAGAAGACCGACGACCTCGAGCCGCTCGGCGATCGCTTCGGCAAGAGCCACCGCTTCTTGGGCAAGCGAAGAGGAGATCGGGGCCGGTGCGATCGTTTGCTTGAGGATGTGGTGCTGGTGGTGGTTTTCCACCGGCGGAAAGCTCGCCCGCGCACCGTCCGCCCGCCGCGCGGTGATCACCGAGATCTCGCGCGTAAAGGGCACAAAAGCTTCGAGAACCAGTTCGCCGCCACCGAGCGCCTCGAACGCTCCGCGCGCCTCCTCAGCTGAAGCGATCGTCCGTTGCCCGCGCCCGTCGTAGCCGAAGCGCCGTGTTTTGAGCACCACGCGCGGGCCCAAGGCGTAAGCGGCTTCTTGGGCTTCCTCAGCCGAGCGCACGGCGCGGAACGCTGTGACCGGGAACCCATGGGCGCTCAAAAAGCGCTTCTCGGCCAAGCGATCCTGGGCGACCGCGAGGACGTTTGGGCCCGGGCGCACCGGTCGGTTGCGCGACAGCCGCTCGAGCGCGGCAACCGGGATGTTCTCGAACTCGACCGTGACCACGTCGACTTGGTCAGCGAAGGCATCGAGTGCTGCCTCATCGCTGTACGAAGCGCAGGTGTAGCGGGCGACCGCAAATGCGGGGCTGTCCGGCTCGGGGGCGAAGATGTGGCAGGAATAGCCGAGCTCGGCTGCCGCAAGCGCGGTCATGCGACCGAGCTGTCCGCCGCCTAGGATCCCGATGGTCGCACCTGGTGGGATCATCGCGCATCCTCGCTCGGCTCGGGCTCCTCGGGATGCTCGCCCACCCGCGCGGTCTGGCGCGCCCGCCAGGCGATCAAGCGGGCGCTGAGTGCCGCATCCGAGAGGGCGAGGATGGAAGCGGCCAAAAGCCCGGCATTGATCGCTCCCGCTTCCCCGATGGCGAGCGTGCCCACCGGCACCCCGCCGGGCATCTGGACGATGGACAAGAGGCTGTCGAGCCCGTTGAGCGCCCGGCTCGTAACCGGCACGCCGAGCACCGGAAGATGAGTGAGCGAGGCGATCATCCCCGGGAGATGGGCCGCCCCGCCCGCACCCGCCACGATCACCCGGATGCCTGCATCGGCTGCGCCCTTGGCGAAGGCGTAGAGGCGCTCGGGCGTGCGGTGGGCGGAGACGATACGGACCAGATGGGGCACTTCGAGCTCAGTGAGGATGCGGGCGGCATGGCGCATCGTCGCCCAATCCGAGCGACTGCCCATGACGACGGCGACGCGCGGCGGGGAGGGCGTCACGAGCGATCCTCTCCACCGAGCAAGGTGGGTGCTGCGCGCTCGTCGAGCCGCTCGAGGGCGGTGGCAGCCGATCGGCTGGCCGCCTCGTTGGCGGCGCGGATTTGCAGATAGAGCTCCTCGCGCAGCACCGACACGGTCGGCGGGAAGCTGAAGCCGAGCCGTACCTTTCGCCCTTTGAGCTCGATCACGCGCACGGTGATCTCGTCGTTGATGATCACCGCCTCGCCCTCGCGGCGGGTGAGATAGAGCATTCCCTTCAACTCCCCTCGCGATCCGGTTCGCTCCGGAAGATGCGCCCGCATCTGTTGAGGAATTCTTAACCGTCCTCGGCGTAGATCGCGATCGCGGTGCCGGACCGGTACCCCGGAGGCAAGATGCGCATTCCTCACACCTCCCCCCTGTTCGCCCTCATCTCCGAGCGTCTGCGCTGGCTCGGTGCGCGGCACACCGTCCTCGCCCAGAACGTAGCCAATGCCGACACACCGGGCTACCGGCCGAGCGATCTGATACCCTTTGTGCGCACGCTTCGCGAACCGCCGCGGCCCAGCCCGCCTACGCTTGCGCGCACGAGCGCCCGGCATCTTGCCGGCAGCGCCCCCGCGCTCTCGCCCGACCCCCGCAGCCGCGCGGTCGGGTCTTATGAGACCGCGCCCTCGGGCAACGCCGTCGTGCTCGAAGAAGAAGTGCAAAAGCTCGCACAGAACCAGCTCGAGCACCGGCTCGCCACCCAGCTCTACGCGCGCCACTTGGCGATGCTCAAGACCGCTCTTGGGACCCCGCCCGGCTCCTGAAAGCGACGAAGAGCCACCTTCGAAGGAGTGAGCCACGATGGATCTCGATCTTGCCATGCGCGTTGCAGGTGCCGGCCTCAAAGTCCAGGCGGCACGGCTACGGGTAATCGCAGAAAATCTCGCCAACGCCGAATCGACGCCGCGGGTAATGGGCGAGGAGCCCTACCGGCGTAAGTTGGTCGAAGTAACCAGCAAGCGCGACCGCGAAAGCGGTGTCGCGCTCGTACAGATCCGCGCCTTTCCCACCGACAAACGCGAGTTTCCCAAACGCTACATGCCCGATCACCCGGCCGCCGATGCCGCGGGCTACGTGCCCTTTCCGAACGTCAACCCGCTCATCGAACTCGTCGATATGCGCGAAGCACAAAGATCCTACGAAGCCAATCTCAACGTCATGCAGATGTCGCGCGCGATGCTGGAGCGCACGCTCGACATCTTGCGCTGAGCTCGGGAGACCATGCCGTGAAGACAACCCCAACTCGGGCCCTCGCCGCTTATGCGGCAGCTGCGATCGACGCTGCCAAGCCGCGCACGACTGCGGTCGACCACCCGCCAGAAGCCGACTTTGCGGCGCTTCTGCGCAACGAGTTCGCGAACGCGGTATCGGCGCTGCGACGGGCCGAAGCCACCGCAGTCGCTGGCCTTCTCGGCAAGGCGAGCCTGCATGAAGTGGTCGAGGCAGTGAGTGCCGCCGAGCTCAGCCTGCAAAGGGTCACGGCGATCCGCGATCGGGTGATCGCCGCCTATCAAGAGATCCTGCGCATGCCGATTTGAAGCGGACGGTGTCGTGAGCCCGGAGCAGATCCTCGACATCGGCCGCGAGGCCATTTGGACCATGGTGGTGGTCGGCGCGCCCGGCATGCTCGCTGCCCTCCTCGTCGGCCTGTCGATCGCCGTCCTGCAGGCCCTCACCCAGGTCCAGGAGGCAGCCGTCGCCTTCGTTCCCAAGATCTTGGGCGTAGCGGCCACGCTCGTGATCGCCATGCCGTGGACGCTCGGCGTCCTCACTCGCTTTACAACCGAGCTCTTCGCGCGCATCGCCAACATAGGAGGCGGGCCGTGAAGGCGCCTGCGGCGATCGTAGGCGGCGGGCGGCTATGAGCCCCTTCGCGTTGCCGCCTTTTGAGCCGCACGCGGTGTGGATCCTCTTCGCCCGGCTCGGCTCGGCCTTCCTGCTCCTTCCCGGCTTCGCCGAAGCCTATGTACCAGCGCGGCTGCGCCTCGCACTGGCGCTCATGACGAGCCTGCTCGTAGCCGGCTCGGGGCTCCTCGATCTCCCACCGGTGCCGAGCGAACCCGCCTCGTTTGCGGCGTTGATCGTAAGCGAGATCGGCATCGGCCTTCTGATCGGGGCCACCGCCCGCTTCGCGCTCGCCGCCGTGCACCTTGCCGGCAGCCTCATTGCCACCAATTCCGGTCTTGCTGGAGCAGCGCTCTTCGACCCTTCCGAAGCGACTCCCGGGACACTTCCCGGCGCCTTCCTCTCGACCACCTTTTTGGTGCTGCTCTTTGCCACCGACGCCCACTCTGTGCTGTTGCGCCGGCTCGTTGGGAGCTATGAGGGGCTTCCGATCGGCGGCGTTCTCTGGGTCGGCGGGGTCGGTGAGCTGTGCGCACGGCTCGGCAGCGAGATGTTCGCGACCGGGCTTGCGATGGCAGCACCGCTCTTGGCGGTCTCCTTGCTCACGAACCTCGCCTTGGGCTTGCTCGCGCGGCTGGTCCCGACCCTGCACGTACTCTTCATCGCCTTGCCGATGCAGCTCTTGTTGAGCCTCGCTGCGCTCGCGCTCTCGCTCGGCGCGAGCCTCCTTCTCGCCCTGCGCTTGCTCGATCGGGGCACCGCGTGGGTAACGGGATGAGCGATGGCCGAGGAACGGGAGGCAGCGGAACGCACCGAGGAGCCGACGCAAAGACGGCTCGAGCAAGCGCGCGAGCGCGGACAAATCGCGCTGTCGCGCGAAATCGGCCATTGCTTTGTGCTCGCAACCGGCCTTGTCCTGTTGATCTTCCTCGCTCCGCATACCGCAGCGCAGCTGAGTTTGGCTTTAGGCGCACTGTTCGCCGAAGCGGCAGGCGAGGGCATAAGCGCCGATTTGCTCTGGCAGCGGGCGGCGGCTTCGACGATCTGGGCGCTCGCGCCTTGGCTTTTGGCTCTGCTCCTCGCCGGCCTAGCCGGTCCTGTGGTGCAGAATGCGGTCGTCTTCACCGCCGAGCCGCTTCGCCCGCGGCTGGAGCGCATCTCGCCGGTTGCGGGCTTGAGGCGCTTGGTCTCCGCCGCCACACTCACCGAGTTCGTCAAGAATCTGGCCAAACTCCTGCTCGTCGGCGGCGCCGCCGCCTTGTCGCTCGCCGACCTCTCAGAGGAGCTCGCAGCGAGCGCCGGACTTGCCGTACTCAGCTGGGTCGAACTTCTTACTGCGCGCGCCGTTCGTCTTATCGCGTCTGTTCTCGCGGTACTCCTTTTGCTTGCTCTTCTCGACGTGGTCTGGCAGCGCTTCGAACATCGCCGGCGTCTGCGCATGACCCGCCAGGAAGTTCGGGAAGAGTTCCGCGAAACCGAGGGCGATCCCAAGGTCAAACAGCGGTTGCGCCAGCTCCGCTTCGAGCGCGCGCGCCGTCGGATGATGGCCGAAGTGCCCAAGGCTACAGTTGTCGTCACCAATCCCACCCACTACGCCGTCGCTCTGCGCTATGAAGCAACGCGCATGCACGCCCCCAAAGTCGTAGCCAAAGGTGTGGATCGGATCGCGCTTCGCATCGTCGAGATCGCGCGTGCGCACGGTGTGCCGGTGCTCGAGAACCCGCCGCTTGCCCGCGCCTTGTACGCAGCGGTGGAGCCCGGCCAGACGATTCCCGCGAGTTTTTACGAAGCCGTGGCTCGGCTCATCGCGCACGTCTTTCGCCTGCGCGGCCTCGATACGGCTCAGCCGCCGTGAGCGCGGAGGGTTCGGGCGAGAAAACCGGCGACGATGTGCGGCACGTCGCTGCCGAGCGGGTAGTCGACCTCGTGCCCGGCGCGCAACACTTCCCCGAGCACGGCAGTGAGCGCTCGCAAGTCCTCGCAGACGCGGATGGGAAAGTGCGCGGCGATCCGGTGCACGACCAGGCGCTGATCGTCCCCGGGAAAAGATCGGCTCGGGCGGCCTCGGCGCGGCACCACGATGATCGGCCGCCGCGCCCGCATCGCCTCGCCCAAGATGCCGATACCGCCGTGCGCGATGACCACCCGCGCCTGCGCCATCCGCCGCCGAAGCTCATCCGGAGCGAGCCAGCGAGCCCAGGCGAGCCGCTCGGGAATGACCCGCGAGCCGCCGATCTGGGCGAAGCCCGAAAGCCCAAGGGCAAAAGCGGCCTCGTCGGCGGCGGCGATCAGCGCATCGAAACCGCAGGCGATGGTACCGACAGCAACGAAGAGATCGCGGTTCATAAGAGGAGCCCGCGCGCGAGCACGGCTTCCGGAAAGCGCGCCTTTTGTTCTGGCCACTGCACGATCAAAAGGTCAGCGAACCTTCGACATAAGCGCGCAGAAAAAGATCCGTTGGGTGCGGCAGCGGTGTCGATGAAGATCACTCTGGCACCTAAGAGCTTGCCCAAGATCACCGTCGGCACCGCCACATCGGCACCGGTCGAGATCACGAGTTCGGGCCGCTCGCGCAAGAGCACGACGAGCGCCTGCACAGCGTTGACAAGGGTGCGGAGGAACGAGCGCCGAGGATGGCACAAATTGTAGATGCGGCGCGCCGGCAAGTTGGTCGGCCGCCCCCCGCCGTAAGTGACGTGATAGCAATCGAGGAACATAATTCCTTCGAGCGCTCGCTCGAGTTCGGCGAGATGGCCGCCGCGGGAATAGGCAAGACAAGTGCGCCGCGGCTCGACGTGCAGGATCGCGCTCACAGCAGGCTCACCTTAAGGCGCGCGGCATAGCGCTGGGCGATGCGACCGTCGCGATCGAGGATCACGAGCAGCGGTTCATCGCGACGGAACCGGTCGAGACTCGCGACATCGTCGTAGACATAGAGATCGAGCGGGATGAGCCGAACAAGCGCGTGCGCGCGCAACCGCAGCGCCCAAAGATTGGCCGCGAGCCAACCGCGCGGACCCGGCCGACGCACGAGCCGCAAGTCGATATCGGAGCGCGGCCCGCGCGCAGCGCGGCCAAAAGCTTGCGAGCCGATGCACACGACTTCGACGAGCCAGGGCGAACGGCGCAACGAGGCGGCGATTTCTTTAAGAAAACGATCCAAGGCGGCGGGCGAACGTCGCCAGAAGCGACAATAGCGCACGCACACCCAAAGCTGTCCGTTGAAGAGGAAGTTCGCGCTGTGCGCGAGCAAAAGCGCCGTGAGCCAACCCCAAAACGGCGCAAGGAGAAGGGCGAGCAGCGCTTCGAGGGCGAGCCGAAAGGCGAGCTCACCGCGGTCCATCCCGCGCATCCCTTGAAAGCACCAGTTGATGGCCAAGATGGCCGGACAGCTCTGCAAAAGCGCCGCCAGCCACGGATTGCGCGGCGCGATCGGGAAGGCCTTGGCCTTGGGGGCGGTGGAGGCGCTCCTGGACATGGCCCTTTTTCAACCATAAAGTGACGCGCGTTGCAATCAGGGGTAGAGATCAGCTGCGCGTGGCCTTCGTCTTCCTCTTCGCCTTCGCCTTTCTCTCCTCCGAGGTCACCCAGCTCTTCGGCCTCGAGCAGCTGCGCATGCTCGGCTTCGGCCTGGCGCTTGCAGCCTTGCTGTTCTGCGTGCTCTTGCGCACGCCGCAGCTTGCCGCCCGCGCGCCCACGGTGCCGCTCGTCCTCGCCCTCCTTCTCGCCGCCATCCTCGCCTTCGATCCGATGTTGGGCGAGGTCGATCCGCTGGACTACCGGATCGCGCTTTTGCTGCCGATCTTCGTTCTCGCGCCCAATATCGCTCGCCTTGCGACATCTGTTCGGCTGCGCGAGCGCGCCTGGTGGTGGTTGGCGACCTATCTCGTGGCGAGCGCCGCGGTTGCTTTCGTGGCCTTGCCCGAGGGCTTCGTGCGCGGGCGCGAGGATCTCATTCGCCTCGACTTCTCGGGTTCGCTCGTCGCCCACGCGGGCCTGTGCACCATCTTCGCCGTCTGGACCGTTGCGCGCCTTGCGTGTGCGCCGAGCACGTTTATGCGTGCCGTCCACTTCGCGCTCGTTCTTCTCGCCTCAGCGATGGTGTTCGCAACGGGGACGCGCACTGCGCTTGCGACCCTTGCGCTCATCGGGCTGTTCGCGATTGGGAGTTCGCAGCAACGCGCGCGTGAGCTCTCCCGCCTTTTGATCGTAGCCGGTGGTTTTCTCGCGCTTTTCAGTGCTTATTCTCTGTTCGTGAGCGACGATTTCGCCGAGCGGCTCGTCTCGGGCAGCGGTGAAGACTGGTCTTCTGGTCGCTTTGCAAGCCAACTCTTTTGGCTTGCGCGCGCTTTGGAACAGCCCTTCGGGCTCGGCTTCGGAGCGGTGCGGGAGTGGTTGCGCGACGGTCGCCCGGCCTTGGACGGCTCGCATCATCTTGAATGGCCGCACAACGAATTCCTGCGCTTTTTCGTCGAAGCCGGCGTGCTCGGGCTCGCATTTATCATGCTCTTGATCGGCTGGCTGGTGCGGCGCGCTCTTTTGGCGGCGCGCGTCGAGTCCGACCTCGAACGTCGTGCTCTGCTCTTGGCGATCACCGCTGATATGGTGGCTCAGTGTCTCTTTCAAAATTATTTCAATAATATTTACTATGCGACGGCACTCGTCACCCTTCTCGTGGTCTTGATCGAACAAACGGAAGCCAGACACGCGCTCGAGCGCGCCACAGCCGGCGAGCCGGCCCCTCTTTCGAAGCTTCCGGCTGCGCCGTAAAGAGCGGGGTCGGCAGCGATGAGGCTTTAAGGGAGGCGAAGGTGAGCACCGAGCCGGAGGTCAGCATTTTCGACGTGGCGCTCGAGCGTACGCGGGCCAACTATCGGCCGCTGACCCCGATCGACTTTTTGAGCTGGGCCGGTAGCGTGTTCCGCGACCGCGTGGGTGTCGTGTACCGCGAGCGACGCTACAGCTGGGGTGAGGTGTTCGCGCGCTGCCGCCGCTTCGCTTCCGCTCTGCGCCGGCGCGGCATCGGTCGGGGCGACACGGTTGCGGTCCTGTGTCCGAACATCCCGCCCATGCTCGAGGCTCACTATGGCATCCCGATGGCGGGGGCGGTGCTCAACGCCCTCAACACCCGGCTCGATCCCGCAACCATCGCCTTTATCCTCGAGCATGGCGAAGCCAAGCTGTTCCTCGTCGACAGCGAGCTCGCTCCGCTCGCCCGCGCGGCACTTGCGCGCATGAGCCGCCCGCCGCAGGTCGTCGACATCATCGACCCCTATCATCCCGGCGAGCGGATCGGCAGCCTCGACTACGAGGCCTTCTTGGCCGAGGGCGATGCGGAGGCTGAGCCGGTGTTGCCGCGCGACGAGTGGGATGCGATCTCGCTCTGCTACACTTCGGGCACCACCGGAAATCCCAAAGGTGTCGTTTATCATCACCGCGGCGCGTTCTTGAACGCGCTGGGCAACGCTCTCGTCCTCGGTCTGTCGCCGTGCTCGGTGTACTTGTGGACCCTGCCGATGTTCCACTGCAACGGCTGGACCTACACCTGGGGCGTTACGGCGATCGGCGGCACGCACGTGTGCTTGCGGAAAGTCGATCCGGCGGAGATCTTTCGCTTGGTGGCCGAAGAGGCGGTGACGCATTTGTGCGCCGCCCCGGTCGTGCTCAACATGCTCATCCACAGCCCGGCCGAGGTCCGGCGAAGCTTCCCGCAGCGGGTGGTGGTGGGAACCGGCGGCGCCTCCCCGCCCTCGGCGGTGATCGAGGCGATGGCCGCGATGGGCTTTCATATCGTCCATCTCTACGGCCTCACCGAAGTCTACGGACCGGCCACCGTGTGCGTCGAGCAGCCGGCGTGGGACACGCTTTCTCCGCGGGAACGCGCGGCCAAGATCGCCCGCCAGGGCGTGCGCTATCCGACCATGGCGGAGCTGTGCGTCGCCGATCCCAAGACCCTCGAACCTGTGCCCGCCGACGGCCAGACCATGGGCGAGATCCTGTTGCGCGGCAACACGGTGATGAAAGGCTATCTCAAAAATCCGAGTGCGACCGCCGAGGCCTTCGCAGGCGGCTGGTACCACACGGGCGATCTCGCGGTCGTCCACCCCGACGGCTATGTGGAGGTCAAGGACCGCTCGAAGGACATCATCATCAGTGGCGGTGAGAACATCAGCTCGCTCGAAGTCGAAGAGGTGCTCTATCGCCATCCAGCGGTGATGGAAGCGGCGGTGGTGGCCAAGCCCGACCCGTTCTGGGGCGAAACGCCGTGCGCCTTCGTCACGCTCAAGCCGGACGCACCGCCCGTCGATGAAGCGGAAATCATCCGCTGGTGCCGCGAGCACCTGGCGCATTACAAGGCGCCCAAAACCGTGATCTTCGGTCCCTTACCGAAGACCTCCACCGGCAAGATCCAGAAGTTCGAGCTGCGCGAGCGCGCCAAAGCGCTCGCGCAAGCCAGCGGATGATCAAAAGCCGGCGAGGTCGGTGGGCGGCACGCGCGGGTCGCGACCGAGGATCGCGCGAAGCGTCGCCCCCATCACTTCGACGCTGTTGTCGAAGGCGCCGTGGGTGGCGGCGATCTCGCCCTTGCCGGTGTTGAGCCGCGGCTCCCTGATGACCTCGGGCGGTGGCCCATCGGCCCACAGCTCGAGCCAGCGCAACCGTCCGGGATCATCGAGCGCCACGGGCTCGCGCTCGGTTGTGAGCCCGATGTCGACGCGCGAGGGGTCCCACGCCACTTCAAGACCGAGGAGCGGTGCGCGGGGTTCACGCTCAAGCGCCCGGCTTACGAGATAGAGGAGCGACTTGCCGTAAGGTCCTACGCTGTCCTTCCGTTCGTTCTCGTCACTGAGCACCCAAATCGCGGTGTGCCGCGGATCGAGGATCCGCCCGCGACGTCCGCGCGCTGCTTGGGCAAAGGTCTCTGCCGCGAAGCCCATGGTGCAGGCGGGAGCGAACAGGTGCAGGCTCGCGACCTTGAGCCCTTGCGCCGCGAGCGGCTTTAAGAAGCGGCCGAGGAGAATCGAGCCGGCGGAATGGCCGACGAGATGGAGTTCGAGGTCGGCGTGCTTCTGGCGCAGGCGCGAAAGAGCTTCTGCGGCAAGCCACAGCGCGCGGCCCTCTTTGCCTGCCAGCATGCCGTTTTCCTTCATCTCGACCCAAAGAGCGCGCGGGAGCCCGTTGCCGGCGAGCCATTCGATGGTGCGGTCGCGTATCTCGCCGAGCATGCCCGCGATCCGCTGCAACGGCATTCGACCGGCCCTGAGCTCCAGCCCTTCGCGCACCTCGCGGGCGATGTCTTCGACAAGAGACTTGAACGTCTCGCGCGCGCCCGATCGCCAGGCGACAAAGAGCGGCCAGATCCGGTTGCGCAAGAACAAAGGCCCCAAGACGCGAGCCCGGCGCAGGGCGTCCGCTTCACTATTGAGCCCGCCATGGACGTAGATGGCGAACTTGGTGCTCTCGAGCTCGGCAAGTTCTTCGGCGGGCAAACGATTGAGCAGGAGATCGACTTCGTCCTTGGCGTCGGCAGCATCGGGATGGCGACGCTCCGCACGGCCGTCGTTGCCGATCACGAGCGTGTGTCGGCGCGCCCGCGCTTCGTCCCAGCGCGGGTCGTCGAGGGCTGGGCGGCGACGTTGCAGCGCGGCACGCGCGAGCAACGGCCGGTCGATGCCGATCGGCGCGAGCTCGAGCGCGCCCGCTGCCTCACCCGGGCGCCCGGCGAGGAGCACGGGCGCGCCCGTCACCGCCACCCAGGCGTCCATGCCGTTCGTGAGCCAGTCGTCGTAACTCAAAATGGCGAAGCCGCGATAGCCCCAGCGCTCGCCCCAGGAGTTCTGAACGATGAAGCCGCGGCGCTCGTAGCCGACGAGCGCGAAGGCGTGCCCACCTTCCGGCGGTTGGCCGCGCCAGGGGATCACCGGCAGTTCGGCCGCCGAACCGAGCCGCCAGCCGCGGTGCACCATAGCGGAAACGTAGACCGCACCGACCTCGTGGATCGCGGCTTGCAGATCGGTAATCGAGCTGCGGTCGATGCGGTAATAGGCGCCGAGCGGTCGCTCGGCTGCATCGATCATCCAATTCGGATCCGGGCGCCCGTCCTTCGGCCACAGCGGCTCGGCACAGACACCGTGCTTGTGCCAGGCCTTCATCGCGCCGCGGCAGGACGAGCCCTCATAGTCCTCGCCCGGCCATTCATCGTAGCGGCGGGCGAGCTCGTAGAGCATCTTGGGGCTCACGCGCACCGGCCGTTGCGACTCCGGTCGACCCGCAGCGACCCACCGCGTCCAATAGAGATAGTTGATGCAGGCTGCGAGCCCGTAGCCGGTGCACGCGCCCTCGCGGCCCTGGTCGAGGACCATCCCGTCCGCGCAATAAGCCGGCAGATATTGCTCGATGAGCGCAGGCGGCGGCCATTGCGGAGGCAAGGGGACGAGGGGCGCGCGATAGGGAAGATCGCGCAGATCGATGCGGTCGGGCGCGGCATCCAAGACCGGCAAGGGTGGCGCCGCTTCGCTTATCGCGGCAACACCGACCACAGGCGCCCGCGCCGCCGCCTCTGCCAAGCCGCGCGCAAAGAGTTCCGCTTCTTCTTCGCGTCGCCTCTGCAGGCCCGCGCTATCCGGCCAAAGGCGCTTCATGGCGCGGATGAGATCGGGAATGGGCGCGAAATTCTGCTCTTTCATGCAGGCCTTGATCGCCCGCATCTCCTTAAAGCGCTCGCGGGAATCGTCGAAGCCTCCCGCCCCGCGATTGAAGACGAGCGAAACGAGTGCACCGAAACAGTCATCGGGCAATGCATCGGTGTTGGGAAGGGCGCGTTCGGTACGCGCGATCCACTCGGGCAGCGTGTGGGTTTCAAAGACTTCTAGCGCCGTTTGCCATGGGATGGAGATGTCATCGAGCGTGCGCAAGAGTGCCTTGATGCGGCGTACCTTCTCGGCTCGCTCGGGTTCGACCGCGCGCAAACCGAGCGCTGCCGAAAGCCGCAGGATGGTCACGGCGCTCAGATGCTGCCCCCAGGCGCGTTCGAGCTCGGCGCGCGTGTGATAGCCGAGATCCCAGCCGAAGCCGATGGTGATGCCCGAAAAATAACCCGGCCAATGCGGCCGGCTCTTGAGCACTTTTTCGTAGTAATCCTTACCACCACTTTCGTGGCGCACGATCAAGGCACGCGCTTCGGGCGAAAGCGTACGCCGTCTGCTCTCGGCCGCATCCGCGACCACAAACGGTTCGGCTGCTTCGGCAAGTCCACTTCCACCAAAAGCCTGTGGCTTCGGCTCCCCGCGCTCGTCCTGCTCGCCTGGGCGCTCGCGTGCCATGGTGCTTTCCTCCCTGCCAACACTTTCGCTTTATGATTGCTCATAAGCAAAAAAGGATCAACGGAAATTTGAAATCGCGGCCAACCTGCGTCGCGCGCGCAGCGCGCACCGCACATCGAGGGACGCAAAGGGCGAGATGACGAAGGTTTCATGCTCCAGCAAACGAAAAAATTGGTTTTCTAACAGTGCCTTATCCGGGAGGCGCGGAGTCGGCCCCTCTTGCCTCGAAGCGGCTTTGGACCATATGCAGGTGGCGTCGGATTAGATCCGGCTCCTCGCGGAGGGACGAAGACCATGGCATTCGGAATGGATCCGAGGCTCGCGCGTGCGCACGCCATCCCCGTCGAGCGCATCGACGAGGGCCTGCGCAGCTATATGCTGTCGATCTACAACTATATGGGTCTCGGGCTCGCGCTCACGGGCTTAACAGCCTTCGTCGTGGCGACGTCTCCCACACTCATGGCGGTCATCTTCGGCACGCCGTTGAAGTGGGTGGTGATGCTCGCGCCACTCGGCTTCGTGTTCTTCTTGAGCGCGCGCGTGCACCGGATGAGCGTCGCTGCTGCGCAGATCGCGTTCTGGGCCTTCGCGATTGCGATGGGCCTGTCGCTCGCCAGCATCTTCCTGGTGTTTACCGGGACCAGCATTGCGCGGGTCTTCTTCATCACTGCCGCGACTTTCGGTGCCGTCAGCCTCTACGGCTACACGACCAAGCGCGACCTCTCTCAGTTCGGGTCGTTCTTGGTCATGGGCTTAATTGGCATCGTCATCGCGAGCCTGGTCAATCTCTTCCTCGGTAGCTCGGCGCTGCAGTTCGCGATCAGCGTGATTGGTGTGCTCGTCTTCACCGGCCTCACCGCTTGGGACACCCAGCGGCTCAAGGAGGAGTATGTCGAGAGCCTGGGCCAGGAGCTGATCGCTAAGAACGCGATCATGGGCGCTTTGAGCCTCTACCTCAACTTCATCAATCTGTTCGTGATGCTTCTCCAGCTCTTCGGCCAAAACCGCGAGTGAGCTGGCACCGCCATCGCCGACCGGCAAAGCAGAAGGCCCGCCCGCTGGCGGGCCTTCTCTTTTGCGCGCGTCTGCGCCGGGCCTTAGCGGCGCTCCTGCCCCTCTTCACCCTTTCCGCCTGCGAGCCGCGGCAGCTGCGCGAGCCAAGCGATGCGCCCGCGGTACGGGTGGCGCCAGTGCCGATCGATGCGCTCGCCGATAGCCTTAGGCTCAGTGCCGAACTGACGCTTCTGGGTGCCTTCGAGCTCGCGAGCGATGACCCCCGCTTCGGCGGTTTCTCGGGCCTTCTCGTCGACCAGGGCCGTTTGTTGCTCTTAAGCGACCGTGGCTATCTGTGGTCGGGCGCACTCGCGCCCGACCAACCGATCCCTCTTCGCGAAAGCTCCTGGCGTGTCGTCGCGCTCACCATCGCCGGGCGACAGCCCGACGCCGAAGACCTCGCCCGCACAGGCGACGGCACGCTGTGGGTCGCGATCGAGGGCGATCACGCGCTCGCGCCGCTTCCACCCACCTCGGATTCGGTTCGCCTCGAACTCACACCGCAGCACTTGCCCGAGCCGATCGCTTCTCTGCCGCGCAACGGCGGCATCGAAGCGCTCGCCGCCCTGCCCGAAGGCGGCTTGCTCGCGCTCGCCGAGACACGCCGCGGCGAGGGACATCCGGCGTTGGTGCTCGCGAACGGTGAGGTTTCGATCTTGTCCTACCCCGCAGGCGCGGGCTTCGCGCCGACCGCGGCCGAGTGGGTGGCCGGGTACCTCTTGGTCTTGGAGCGGCGTTTTACGCCGTGGGGCGGCTTCGCGGCCCGGCTGGTCGCTTGGCCAGCCGCCAGCGCCGCCGATCTCACTTTCGACACCGCGGCGGTGCGCGAACTCGCGCGCTTTACGCCGTACTGGGCGATCGACAATTTCGAGGGTCTCGCCGCCGAGCCGCCGGATCGAGAAGGCGCGATCCGGATCTGGCTCATCACTGATGACAATTTCAACCGTTGGCAGCGGACCCTGCTGTTGCTCTTGCGCTGGCAGCCTCAGCCGGCGCTCGCGCGCGCTTCCAACCGCCGCTTGAGCGAGATGAGCTCTTCCGGCAGCTCGGCTTCCGACACGCTCTTCAAATAACCATCGAGACCGCCGCGCTTTTCGATGGTGCGCAGAGTGCTCACGGCGATGCGCAGCCGCACCGTTTCGCCGAGCGCCTCGCTGTAGAGCCGCTTGTATTGCAGATTGGGCAAGAACCGACGCTTGGTCCGGTTGTTGGCGTGGCTCACATTGTGGCCGACCAGCACGCCCTTGCCGGTGAGTTGACAGCGTCGCGCCATAGGCCAAACCCTTGTGCACACAGAAAGGGCGGGACTTGACAGCCCGCCCGACCCTGACGCTCCCCATAAGGCGGGAGAGCCAGCACCGTCAAGCTTCTCGATCGAGGGCCGAAACACGCAGGCCCGAGCTTTTCACGGATGCGGCCGTCGACGGCAGAGGTGATCCGGCATCGTGCCACGCGATCTTTTCGTGGAAGACGTTTTTAAGCGCGGGCAGCTCGACCCCTCGGCCCGGCCGAAAAGAAAGGGGCACAGGGTGTGCCCTCTGGCTCGTTTGCCCACAGAGGGTCAAGCGCAGCGCGCGAGCTCCGGCAACGCGGCTTCGAGAACGGCGGCTAGCCTGTCCGCCGCCGCGCCGGCCTCAGCGAGCGTTTCGGCGTGGCTTAAGCTGTGCGGTGAAAGGCCGGCGGCGAGGTTGGTGACCACCGCGATCCCGAGCACCTTCAAGCCGCACTGCCGCGCCGCAATCGCCTCCGGGACCAAAGACATGCCGACGAGATCGGCACCGAGCGCGCGCAACATGCGGATCTCGGCCGGAGTCTCAAAGCACGGGCCGAGCACGGCAGCGAGCACGCCTTCTTCGAGCTCAAGGCCGAGCCTTTCTGCGGCGCGCCGGGTGACGGCACGCAAGGTCTCATCATAGAGACCGTCGAGGGCCAAAAAGCGCGGGCCCACGTGCGCATCCTGCGGCCCCACAAGCGGGTTGCTGCCTTGCAGGTTGAGGTGATCGCTTACGAGCACGAGCCGTCCAGGTCCGATGCGCGCGCGCAAGGAGCCGGTTGCGCTCGTGAGGATCACGGCGCGACAGCCCAATTCGCGGGCGAGCCGAAGCGGGGCAGCGAGCGCGCGGGCGGGATGTCCCTCGTAGAGATGCGCTCGTCCCAAAAAGCAGAGGACGGGAACGCCCGCCCAGCGGCCGTAGGTGATGCGACCGGGGTGGCCCTCAACAGCGGGAACGGGCAGGTCGGACAGCTCGCGCACCGCAAGCGAGAGGATCGGCGTGATCCGCTCGGCCAGCTTGGACAGGCCGGAGCCGAAGACCACAGCGAAAACGGGCGGTTCGGCCGAAACAGCCTCGCGCAGCTGCGCAAGCGCGTGCGAGGCTTCGCTTCGGGGCTCGCCGCGCAGGCGAAAGGGCAGGGGCAGAAGTGCGCCGAGCGTCGTTTCCACAAGCACGCGCCCCCTCGGATCGGCGATGCGGATGGGAACCTCGCTCGTTGCGAACTCGGCCAACCGCTGCCGACAACCTCCGCAGGGCAGACAGGGCGGCGGCCCTTCCCCGACCACCAGGATCTCGACGATGCGCCGCTCACCAGCCGCCACGAGGGTGCCGAGTGCCGAGGCTTCGGCACATTGGCTCAACGGGTAGGCGGCGTTCTCGACGTTGCAGCCGGAGAAGATACGTCCGCTTGCCGCACGCAGAGCGGCACCTACAGCAAAGCCCGAATAAGGTGCCCAGGCATGGGCGCGGGCGCAAGCGGCAGCAGCGAACAGCGCATTCATCGTCTTTGCGGTCTTCCCTGTTTGCGCACGGTGCGCAGGCAGCTCCGTTTCTCTCCTATGCCGCGCCGCCTTGCCAGGCGAGCGGAGCGCTTGCGGAAGCCCAGGAACGCTTAAAAACAACGCATCAGAGCGCGAAATCGCTCTCAGCGGCGAAGACCGCTTGGCTGCGCCAGCTCGGGCCCGCGGGACGGGCGCTTATCTGCGGCAGCCGCACCGGCTCTGCGAGAATACAGGCGGCCACGGCATCGAGCCCGTCGTCGCGGCCGCGACCGTTGGGTCGCCAGCTGCGCATCTCGTCGAGGAAGGGGCTTGCGAGGACGCTTCGGTGCACGTGCAGCCGTCGCGCCGCGAGCAGAGGGTCGAAGGCTTCGAGGATGCGCCGTGCCTTGGGCATGGTCGAGGCTTTCTCGATCACCGCCGCTCCCACCCCCATGCGGCGCAATTCCTGTCGCAACAGTGCCGGGAGAAAAGCGCCGAGGCCGTTGGTCTCGACGATCAATGAAGGCAAATGGTTGCGGGCGAGAAAGCGCGCCACGGCGCGACAGAGCGAGGTCGCTTCGTCCACACCCTCCTTGGGCTGGACGCTCAGATATTCGATCGCGTGCAGCCAATAGTGGCCTTCGGCGTCGATGAAGACGGCCGCGACTACGCTTGCATCGCCGCGATCGGGACGACCGTAGGCCGGATCCCAGGCAGCCGCGGCGGAGACCATGCGGCGCCCCCCGATCTCCAAGAACTCCCGGCCGTGCACGGAAACGAGCTCGATGTGTTCTTCGTAAGGGAGTAGGAGATCCGGATCCAAGCGCACGTCTTCAAGACGCGTGGGCAAGAGCTGCATTTGACTGCGGAATTTGGCGGGACCCGCGCGCTCGAGGAGCGTGTCCACGATCTCCGCTGAGAAGCGGTCGGGCCAGCGGCGCTCTCCCGAACGCGAGAGGAGTGCGACCGTGAGCCGCGCGTAACCGGCAAGGAACGGCTCCGATTCGCCAAGGTCACGCCGCGGTGTTTCGGCGTAGATCGAATGGTCGCTGTGCGGCGTGCCAAGGTACATCACGAGGCCACCCGGTGCCAGGACGAAGTCGAGCTCGCGCAGCCGCTCACGCAAGAGTTCCCGTTTCTCCGGCGTGTCGGCGGTGTTCGGCACCTCGACGTCGTCGCAGATGATCACATCCGCTCGCGAACCGGTGAGATTGGCACCGATCCCACGAGCCAAAAGCGAAGGATCGCGGCCGACACGCCGACGGCGAACGGTGAGTTGATCCGCGGCCCAGCATTCGGGTCGGCTCTCCAACAGCCCGCGCGTGAGCCGGTGGCGCTCGAGGATGCCGCGCACGTTGCGCGTCATCTTGGTCGCAAGCGCCTGGTCAGCGGCCACAACGAGGATGCGCAGATCGGGATCCCCGTAGAGGAGCCAGGCGCAATAGAGCGCAGCGAGCGTCGACTTGCCCGCGCTGCGGAAGAGCAAGAGAAGCAGCCGGCGCTCACCGTTGCGCCACTGTTCGTCGAGCCATTGGCAGACCTGCAAATGGAGCAACGGCGTGCTCAAGCCCTGATCGCGGTTCCAAAGCCACACGAAGCGGTTGAACGAGAGCGGGCGACGGGCCGGCGGCGCAGCGCTGGGCGGTGTGCGCCCGCGCTTTGGGGGCGAAAGCAGGACCATGGATCACTCGAGCAAGCTGCGTCGTTCGGCGCGCCCGCTGTCCATGAGCCGAGGCGCGAGCTCGAGCAGGCGCAGCGGCGTATCCTCAAGCAAGCTGCGCGGCCTGCGGGCGGCATGACGCGCGCGCACGAGCTCGATGCGCGCCCGCGTTTCCCGGTCCTGGGCTTCGCGCAGCGCGCGGCTCTCCTCCTCGAGGCCGCGCAGGACGGCATCGAAGGAGCCGCCCGTGGTCGCGATCCCAAGCGCCCCTGCGCGGGCGCGCTCTTGCGCGAGCCGGCGCGCCAGCGCCGCTTGCTCGCGGCGGCGCTCTTCGGCTTCCGCGAGCTTGATGCGGCGGATTTCGGCGCGGCGCTGCGCCTTTAAAAGATCCTTTTGGTCCTCGCGCGCTTTGTGCGCGAGCGCAAGTTCAAGGCCGAGCGTGGCAAGGCTGGTAAGCGCACCCATCAGTCGTTCACCTTGAGCTCTGTTTGCACGGCAAGGAGCGTAAAGGGCGTAGGCGCATCGTCTTCGATGCGCCAAAGGAATCGGCTTTGGCCGCGGCGCCAGCCGCACGCCCGCAACGCAGCGTCGCCCGAGAACGGCGAGGCGCCGGGTTCGGCAAGCGGAAGCGAACGAAAGCCGTCGCCCGTGTCCACCCGCAGTCGGTAGGTGTCGGCGACCCGAAACGTGAGGCGGATCGGCCGATGTGCCGCATCGAGCGCGACGCCGCGGCTCGCTGCCGCCGTGGGGGTGGGCTCGATTTCGTGCGCATACGGAATCCCGATGAGAAGGCGCGAGGCCGGACGCGGCAGAACAACGGTTGAGGAGGCGAGCGTACCGCGAAAGACCGGCTCGCCATCGGCAAGGATTAAGACCTCGTGGCCGAGGTGGTCATCGAGGCCAGACCATGTCGTGGTCGGAGTGGAAGCTGTGTAAACGCGCGCGTGGTCGACCCAGATCCCGTCCTCGAGGACCTCGACGAGCGTTCGGTTCGCCCATTCGAGAATGAGATAGAGCCGACCGCGCAGCACCGTGACCGCACGCGCGGCACCCGCAAACTCCTGCAGCGACCAGGCGGCGATGTTGGCGTTGCGGTCGATCGCCACCGTGGCGCTGCGACCATCGGCGCGCACGATCCACAACAGGCGCCGCCGCCCGTCGAAGGCGGCATCGGTGGGATCATCCAAGAGGTGACGGGAGAGGGTGGCGATGTCGGCGGCCTGATAGGCCTGCTCCACTTCCGTATAGAGGAACTCGCGCAGCTCGCGACCGCTTGCGCCGATGAACAAAGTGGCGCCGTCGACATCAACCGGCGGCACGCGCGGGCTCGCCTGCGATCCGATGCGGGTCTGGCGCTCGAGCTGAGTTCCACTGGGGGTGATCGGGAAACCCTTGACGATCCACTCGCCGGCGGTGGTCAGGATCTGGAGATTGCGGCCGGGAACGAGCGCGGTGATCACGTGCCGCGTTTCATCGGCGAGGCGGAAGGCGATCGCCTCGTCGTCGAGGCCGCTGCCGGGGTCGAAGTTCATCGGTCGGCTGGTGCGCGACATCCACACCCAGTCGGGAAGATCGCGCGAGCCGCCGAGCACGAGGCGGTCTTGGTGGAAGGAGACGGTGCGCGGCCAGCCGCGGGCCGGGCTGAACGCTTCCTCCTCCCAGCGCAACGTCCACGCGCTGTCGGGGAAGGTGTCGTAAGCCTTGGCCAGCACGCGATCCGGGGCCTGATAGGCGAGGATGCGCACGTACCGACCGTTGATCCGCAGCCAGACGCCATAGTGCTGGGGCGTGAACACCGGTGCGGCCGACGCACCGTCCACATGGCGCGCTTCGACGATCACGAAGTCGCCGAAGGAGGCGCCGGGCGGCGGATTGGTGCCGTCGCGGCGAACGCGCACGGCGGTGTCGGGTGGCGCGACCTTGGCGAAGGGTGCGAGCGGGCGCTTGATGCCGGGTTCCGGTTCGGTGGCTTCGAACTCGAAGGGCCGCAGCTCCCAGCTGCCGCCGCCCATCCCGTCGCGGCGGATGATCTCCATGCCCCGCACCTCGGGGTGGACGACGAAGAGGCGGTCGCGATAGCGGGCCCAGTCGATCTCGCGGAGCTGGGCGGCGGACCAGGGCGCCTCGAGATCGGCGATCGGGCTTCCGTCCCGCAGCACGACCAGGCGGTAGGGTGCGAGGACGAGCAGGAAGGCGTCGTCTTTGTCGTCAAAGGGGAGCAAGCGCAGGGCAGCCGGCACCTCGGCGAGGATTCGCGTGCCCGGTCGACGCGTTACGCCGCCGCCCGGGTGCACGAAGACGTTGCGCAGCCGACGCGCGCCATCTTCTTGCGCCCGCAGATCGATGCGACCGAACATCAAGGGATCGAGCTCGCCCATGGCGAAGCTCGTCTTGATGAGGAGCTGGCGACTCATCCGAGCCTCGCGTCGATGAGCGTGAAGTCTTCGATGGCCCGCGGGGTCGCTTGCTGACTGTCGATGAGCTTGGCGAGCTTGAGCTCGCTCGCCGCCAAGCGCTGCAGGACTTCAGCACGAGCGGCGTTCTCGGTGAGCGGCAAACAGAGCTCAGCGGCGAGCCGGGCTGTGAGCGCAGCGATGAAGTGGGGTGGGAACTCCGCCGGAGCCGGCCGGCGCTGGTAGGTCAAGAGCACCGCTTCGGCATCGGCGTGCAGGCGATTTCCGAACACGCGGTAGACGAGACCACGGCCGCTCTTCCCGCAGCCGGCGGAGACGGTGCGCAAAAGATCCGCAGGCAAGCGGAAGGAGGCGGCGAAATCGCCGGCCGGCGGAACGGGATCGCGCTCGAGTTCGGCTTGGGCCAGAGAGAAGGCCCACGGATGCGCGAGCAAGGTCGAATCGCGCACAATCGGATAGAGCCGTGCTGCGAGCTCGGCTTCGAGGGTCGCTTCGGCGAGCGACGTGATCGGCCGTGCACCGAGCTTGACGAGCGCAGTCGAGCAGAGCTCGGCCTCGGTGAGCGACATGGGCATCTCCTGGAGCAAGAGGATCAGATCGCTGGGCCCACGGCCAGCCGCAGGGCGTGGAGGAGGCTCGCGAGGTCGGTCTCGAAGCTGCCTACAAGGCATCCCTCGCGGCTCAAGGCGACGACGAGCGTGCGGTCCGGGCGCAAGAACAGGGTGGCGCGATCGGGCCGAGCCAACAGCGCCTCAAGCGGGTGCACCGGCCAGAGCGCGACGACCGCCGGAAGGAGCGCTCCCTCGAGCTCGTAGCGAGGCTGCCCGCGGAGCTGCTCGAACGAGGCCTCGAGCGGGAGCGGACAATTGGCCTCGGCACCGGATGGTGCCGGGGGGATGACGACCAACCACGCCGCGAGCTTGGCGGCGCGCCAACGGGAAGTGGTCATGGCGGGGACTCCGCGGCTGCGGGCGGGGAAGACGGCCGAGGCGCGCGGCCTCGGCCGTCCCTGCCCGGGACGAGGCTCAGCTCGCGTTGGTGGCCCCAAGCGGGGTCACATCGGAGAGATCGACGGTGGTGCCGGTGTTGCCGAGCACGACCAGCAAGCCGTAGCTCGGCACCAATCCGATGCCGGCATGAGCGATGACGAGGTCGCCCACCCGCAACATCGCCGAGGCCGGATTGAAGTAACCGGCGGTAGCGAGCTCCGAGATCGGATCGGAGGTGCGATAGTGCCAGAGCGTAAAGCCGTTGGCGTAGGCGAGAGCGCTCAAGTTGCGGGGATCACAAGCCATCTCACATCTCCCGGCAGGGGATCTTGACGACGCCCTCGTCGTCGATGAGGACGGCGCCCTGCGACATCCAGTTGGCGACGAAATGCGCGGCGCGGTCGCCGTGCCAGGTGATGTCGGTCACCACGTCTTGGCCGATGGCGTGACCGACGGCGCTTCTGTGGTACCAGAAGCAGGTGCGCACGCCGTTCACGAGCGGCAGGCCGGAGTGGGCGATCCACAGCGTGCCGAGCCACATCTTGGCCTGGGCACCGCGCCAGGGGAGGACGTCGTCGCCCACGAACTCGGCGCTTGCGAACTCGGGAAGCGCGAGCAGCTCCGACCACTGCTTCCAGCCGACCACCGCGAAGCGCTGGCCGTCGTCGGGGACGTCCCTCTCGCCCAGATGCTCGAAGGCGGCGAGCACCTTTTGCTTGGTGAGGCCTTCGTTCGGCGAGCCGATGGAGGTGCTGGCCTGGGCGAGCGCGTTGATGATCAGCTCGTCGGTCTTGCGCCCGAGCGCATAGGCACCGGCTGCCGCCAACACCTGGCGCTCGTCGATGTTGGTCTTGAGCTCGTCCAGCCGGTCGACCCATTCACCAGCGTAGTAATCGACGAGCACGGCTTCGACATAGCTGTGCTCGACGTTCATCACCGGGACCATGCCGTGGCGGGCCTTGGTCGCGGCCGTGCCTTTGCCGACCTTCTGGAACACGGTCGAGCTGCCGCGCACGTTGTTCTTGGTGCGCACGGTGGGCCGCAATTTCGATCCCTGCCGCTGATAAGCGGCGTGGACCTCGCGCTCGAACTGTTTGACGAACGCTTGGTCAATGCTCGTCGACATCGTTGACCTCGTGATGGTTGACTGCGCTTAGGCGTTGGCCGCAGGTTGTCCTTGCGGGCCGTGCGGGCCACGCCGGTTCCGCCGGGTCGGGCCGTTGCGGTTGTCCGCCCGGGAGCGCGCGTCACTCGCCGTAAAGGGCTTTGAAGCCTTCGGTGACGCGCGCGATGAACTCGGGGTCGCGATCGCGCCAATAACGGGGATCGCGGATCATCTGATCGAGGACTTTGGCATCCAGACGCGCCTCTTGCGCCTCGGAGCTACCGGAGAGCTTGGGCTCGTCCGCCCTCATCATGCGGTAAAGGGCGAGCACGCCGTGATAGCTCGAGGCGAGTGCTGTGAACACTTCGGGCTCGAGATGGGCTTCGCCCCATATCTTGAGTTCGCGGGCGATCTCGCGCCATCGCTCGGCTCCGCCGAAATGCGCCACGAGCCGCGCGTGCGCCTGCGCGAACTCGGCTTCGCTTGCGAGTTCGCGCACGAGCGGAGCGAGCCGCTCGAGGGCGAGATCGTAGACGAGCTGCACCTGCTCTTGGGTGAAGCCGGCCTCGTGCAGCCTTCGGTTGATCTCGGGATCGGGCTCGAGCAGACCCTCGACCGCGCGGATCTGATACTCCTCGGGTCGCTCGGGGCGACCGAGCGCGGCGAGCAGACGCTCGCGCGCCTCGCGATCCTCGGGTCCTTGCGGAAGCGGAAGCGAGCGGCCGAGCTTGCGCTCGAGCTCGAGATAGGAGCGCAAGAGCGCGTCGACCCGAATAGTCCCGGCTTCGGGATCCCAGAATTTCTCTGGCACGCCTGCAGGCGGGGTAGCCGCGCGCTCCTCGCGGTCGGCAGCATCAGGCGGGACGTCGTGGTCGACCGGCTCGGATGGGGAAGAGACAGGGGTCTCGTGCTGCAAGGTCTTTCATCCTCGGTTCGCGGGCGGGACAGAGGGCATGCCCTGGCCGCGTTGGATCAAGAGCAGGATGTGGGCGACGACCGAACGCTGGCCTTCGACGTGACGGAGCTCGGCGTCGCTTGCCGTGGGCGGAACCCGACGGTCGAGGAAGCAGCGCCTGAGATGCGCGAGCACGATTTCCCCATCGGGACCGCGAAAGCAGCGCGCGAAGGCACGCGCGAGGCGGTCGTCCGAATCCTCGAAAGGCTTCACTTCCTCGCCCTCGAGCCACGGCTCGAACAAACGGTGCGCGCTCACAACCGGCCTCCGTCGTTGGCTTCGGACGCTGTTGGCGGAGCCGGATCGACAGCATCGGCGCGCACGAGCTCGCCTGCCACGCCCAGCGCGCGGGCGAGCCAGAGCGCAGCAGCGCGGCCATCGACCACGCTCTGTGCCGAAGGGCCGAGCCGGCTCACCGTCTCGAGCCAAAGAAGCGTGTTTTGGACGTCCGCGCGGGCTTGGGCGCGGGCGAGTGGAGCACGGTAGTCGACTTCGACCAGGCGACCGTCGAGCGGCAGCTCGGGGATCTCGCCGCGCCGGTGCAGGATGGAAAGCCCGCGACGCAAGAGCGGGACCAGGAGTTCGGCCTGCAAGCGACCAAAGGTGGCGCCCAAAAGCCGCGCGGTCTCCACCGCACGCTCGAGCACTTCGGTTGCGGTCATGGGCGGACCGAGGCGAGGTCCCAGTCGATCGACGAGGAGCGTGTGGCGGATGCGGGCGCGCAGATCCTCGAGCACGAGCTGGGAGACGTCGAAGCGCCCGGGCGCTTGCAGCGGCGTAAGACCGGCGGAACCCGGCGCTTTGGGGATGATGGCCCCCGGTTGGAGGCGGATGTTGGCCGGGTTGAGCACCCCGTCGTCGTCGGCGAGCCAGATGCCGGTGACCGCGATGGAAGCGTTTTTGAGGATGAGCTCGACGACCTTGTTGGCGGTGCGGATGTCGGGAAGCGCCGCCATCACCGGAGAGCGGCCATAGAGCTCGCCAGCGCCTTTGCTCCAGCGGAAGGTGAGCAAGGGCGAGGTCTCAAAGCGTCCCTCGGCGAGTACGAGACCGTGCGGTGCCCCTGAAGAGCCAGGCGGCAGATAGCGCAGATAGCGCAAGCCCGAGGGTTCGGCCGGCTCGAGCGCATCGATCACCTCGACCAGTTGATCGGGACGCGTGCGCGCCTCTTCGCGCACCGCTTCGGGCAGAAGATCGGCATTCGTGCGCTCGATCAGACTACCCAGCGTGCGCAGGGTGATGCGGTAGCGGCGCGTGATCTCGCCGTGCTCGCCGTCGACGTAGACCTCGGATGGGGGAATGGCGGCGAAACGGAAGGCCGAGAGATGACCGACCGGTGCTTCCTCGAACAAGAGATGCGCGGTGCCGCAGGTGACGAGGTCTAAAAAGCACTGGTGGATCTCGACCGCGAAATTGGAACGGTCGAAATGGCCCTGCAGGCGGCGGGCGACGGTTTCCAGCATCTCGGCGACCGCGCCGCGTTCGGGTTCGGGGACGTCCGAGCCGGGGTGGAGGCCGAACCACTCGGACCAGGGCGGGACCAGTTCCGCCATGAGGCTCGCGGCCAATTGTTCGACCGCATCGACGGCGGTGCCGTCGAACAATCGTTCCGCGTAGCGCGCGCCGGAAGCGAATTCGGCGCCGAGCCCAAAGCCCCGTTGCGGGTGGGCGTAGGCGTAACATTCGCGCCAGAGAGCTTCCCAAGGCGCGCGGCGGCTGCGGGCGCGGCGCACGCGCTCATCGAGCAGCGCGAGGTTTTCGCAAGGCATGATCGATCCTCGAAGGCTGCGCGTACTAGGCTTTTAATCCGTCATAGGATTATTGTCAACAGGCCAACCGGCGCCCTGCTCGTGCGCGGTGAAGCCGTGCTTTAAGAGCGCGCGGTAGAGCTGATAGGGTGTCCACACCAGGGGCGCGCGCAGGCCCAACAGGCGCTTGACCAAGGAGACGCAGGTCAAGGGAGCCAGGAGCGCGACACCGCCGGGATCGGCGATGCAGGAGCCGGCGAGTGCGAGCATGCCGAGCGACCGGTAGTGGCGCAGAAGGTGCTGTTCGTCGTAGCTGGCGATGGCCTCGAGGCGGATCCCGGCCTTAAGGGGGTCGCAGACGATCCAGCCGCACGGTCGCTTGAGCAGACAGAAGCAGTGGCGAAATCCGGGGCGGAGAAAGGTGAGCAAGGGCGAGCCGGGGCGGTTTTCGAACACCACGACGGCCCGCGTGGCGGGTTCTTTGGGGGGCGGGGCGGGCATGGGTTGCGGCGGGGAGGGCGTGTTCGGACTTTTTGCCTACTGACAGGATTGACGTCTGTCAAGAGAATAGGCACGCAAGCGGGTCCGGCCCGCGAAGGGGCGGAGAGGCATCCTAATGCTGACACACAAGCAGGTCTGGGACGGCATCGACCGATTGGCAGCGCGCCACAAGCTCTCGGCCTCCGGCCTCGCCAAGAAGGCCGGGCTCGATCCCACCACCTTCAACAAGAGCAAGCGCATCACCAAACAGGGCAAGCCGCGCTGGCCCAGCACCGAGAGCATCTCGAAGGTGCTGGAGGCGACCGGGACCTCGATGCAGGAATTCGTCGAGCTCATGATGGGGGCCACGCCCGGAAGCCCAGTGGGTCGCGGCTTCCGCTTGCGCTGCACGAGCTTGAGCGAAGTGGAAAAAGGAAGCTGTTTGGATGCCGCCGGGTTCCCGCAACCGGGAGGCTGGGAAGAGATCGAATATCCGGCGATCGAGGACGAGCATGCCTACGCGGTCGAACTCGACCGCGACGTCGCCCCTCCCTTTTACCGAACCGGCGACATCCTCGTGATCTCGCCCGGCAGCAGCATCCGCCGCGGCGATCGCGCGATGGCGCGCCTGCGCGACGGCCAGGTCAGCTTCGGCCTCGTGCAGCGGCGCACGGCACAACGCGTGGTCTTAAGCGATCTCGTCTCGGGCGCCGAGCAGGCGATCGAGGCGGACCGCCTCGCCTGGCTCGCGCGCATCCTGTGGGTGAGCCAATAGGCACAGGGTCGGGGCCCTATGGGGCGGCGAGCGGGGCTTTAGGCGTTTTATCCCCGTTGCGTTGACAGAATTGGCTTATGGTCCTAGGATCCGCTCGTGAACCTCGAGCGGAGAGACGCCATGAGCCTGCTCCTGCCTCTCGACGACAACGGTAACCCGATCGCCGTCCTCGGCTTCGACTACCGCGGCACCCAGAAGCTCACGGTAGGTTCGCAGTCGGTTCGCAACCCGACGCCCATCCCGAGCGACATCGAGATCGTCACCCTCTACGCCACCGGCCCCTGCCGGTTCGAACTCGGCGACGCCACCGTCACCGCCGACCCCGACACCAGCCCCTTCCTCGCCCCCAACCAATACGTGGACGTGCCGCTTAAAGCCGGCGAGCGCTATGTTGCCTTCGTCGCCGAAGGCGAGCCCTGCACCGCGTATATCATCGGGCGCATTTAACCATGCCGCTTGCTCTTGCTTCGACCACGGCCGGGCTTTCCTTGACCGCCCGCCGCCGACCCGAGGTGAGACGCGCCCCTCCCTCCGCTTCGCCCCCGCTTCTCGCCACCGAACTCGGCGAACCGATCGTCACCGAGCTCGGCGAGCGGCTCGCCGTGGAGCCTTCCCCATGATCACCCGCCAGATCCACGAGCTGCCGGTTGCCGGCGAGGTGCAGCCGGGCGACCAACTCGTTCTCTCGACCGCGACGTCCCGACTCACCCGCCGAGCGAGCATCGAGGCCCTACCTTTCGCGCTGCCCGGCTCGGCGACCCGCCGCCTTATCCGCGATAAGCTCGCCGATGTCGTCTCGGTGCGCGACTTCGGCGCCAAGGGCGATGGGATCAGCGACGACGCCCCCGCCTTCCAAGCGGCGCTCGAAGCCGCTTTGGCGGTCTATGTGCCGCCCGGCCGCTATCGGCTTGCGAGCGTCGTCCACGTTCCGCCGCGACGCCACATCCACGGCGCCGGCCGCGATGCCACCGTGATCCACGCGTTGGCCGAGCGCGCCTTTGTCTTCCACCGCAACGAGGGCGCCTTCCGCGTCGACCCCGAGGCCACGACCGACTGGAACCGCTCGGCGATCGCCGACCTCACCGTGCGCATGAGCCAGGGCGGCATCTTCGTCCACGGGCACGAGTTCTCGGCCGAGCGGCTCAAGTTCACCGGAGGCGCTGCCGGCTTCTGGTGCCTCGAGCTCGAGGACTCCAACGAATGCTGCCTTAAGGAGATCTCCGCCGGCCCCGGAGGTGGCGAGCATGATCTCTTAGCCAACGGCATCCGGCTCTACGGCTCGCAGACCGGGGCCGGCGTCAATTACGGCGACAGCTTGCTCGAAGAGATCGCCATCAAGCTCAAGACCCCGGGGGCGATCGGCATCCTGGTCGAGCACACGGGCTCGCCCGTGTCCGGCCGCTATTACGTGATGAACAACATTCTCTTCAATCGCATTCAGGTCAACAGCGCCGGCATCCCAAGTGGCACTGTCGGCATATGGCTCAAGCGCACGATGCGCTGTGTATTCTTGAACTGCGATATCGAGCTCATCGATACGGCGTTCCGGGTTGAGGGCGTAGCTGGCGGCGGCAGCGCCGGCAGTGTACGCCACCTGAGCTTCATCAATTGTTACGTGCTCAACTGCAACACACCGTGGGTCGACAGCAACGCGACCCTGCCCGGCTCCGTGATGCGCTGCTTTTTCGCCAACTGCAACGGCTTTGGGCAGCTCAATCCGGTCGGTGTGGCGAGCAACGATCCTTATGCGCGCGCTGGCGAAGGCGATCTCTTTTTGCCCTCGGCCTTGTGGCTCGATGAGCCGCACACCGGTCAAGCGGCCATCCAGCTGCGCGCCCCCGACATCGGACAGCTCCTTCTCACCGGCGACTTCCACGACGGTGCGAGCCCGGTGCGCGACGGCAACATCAAAAATGCGAGCCCGCGCCAGGCGCTCGGCTTCGACCTCACCTCGTTCAACGTCGCCCGCATCTTTCGCCCGCGCGGTTATGCCGACGGTCAGGAGAGCCGCATCGCCATCGGCAACGGCGAAGGCCATCCGGCCGGTCCGCTGCACCGGGTCGAGATCGCCGATCCGCTCTATCTGCCGCCGCGCACGAGCGAGCCGCCACAGCCGCGCAACGGTTCCGTGATCTATTGCGAGAGTGCTGCGGCGCTGCCGAGCGGAACGCCCTGGGCCGGGCCTGGCTGGTACGCTCGCCTCGCCAACGGCTGGAACCCGGGCGTGAGCCTCATCGGGCGCGTCCCCGAACGCGAGCGGAACACCAACTTCACCGTCTCGCCTGCCGATTTCGGGCGCGTCCACCGGGTGAACAACGCCGGCCCGATCGTCGTCACGGTGGCTTCGACCTATACCGTGGGGAGCACGAGCTTACCGCTTTTGCAGGCCGGCGACCCGGCTGCCACCTTCTGGTTGATCCGCCAGGGCACGGGCAGCGTTACGGTGCAGGCGGGTGACGCCAATGTCGAGATCCGCAATCCCGCGGGCGGCTCGACGCTCGTGATCCGCCGCCAGCACCAGCTCGTGCAGATCCTGCTCCGCTACAACCCGACGAGCGGCAAGATCGAAGTCTATGGCACCACATTTCCCGATGCCGAGCTGCCGTATGAGGTATCGGTGGGATGGACCAATGCCAGCCAGGGCACCAACGGTCCGACCAACCCGTACATCGTGCCCGCCAGCCGTGCCGGCCAGCTCTTGCGGATCAGCTCTTCCGATCCGGTGAGCTACGTCGCCTTCGAAGCGGCGAGCGTGCCTTCGGGTCTTTCCGCCGCCAGCTTCCGTTTGGTGACGGTCAACAACCCTATCCGCATCATGGCACGCCCCGACGGCAATCCGCTTCTGACCTTACGGCGCAGCAACGTCACGAGTCCCGCCGGCCATCCCTGTTTCGAGGTGAGCGAAGTCGGGCGCGTGGTGCTCGTGCATGTGGTCACGAGCGATCCGAACCAACCCAACTCGATTTACATTGAAGGTTAACCTGCGATGGAGCCGAAATCCCTTAAGGCTATCTGGACTATCCTGCGCGATAGCATGCTCTTGGCAGTGCTGCGCGCGTCACTCGCCCTCATCCAGCTCTCGGCCGACCTTCTGGGCCTCGACCGCAACGCCCGCGAGGCGGTGGTGGCGCGGTTGCACGCCATGCTTTTGCCCAATACCGTGCACTCTTCCTGACAACCGCAGCGCAGGCTTAGGACTGGCTTGGGCAGTCGGGACCGGCTAGGCTCACCGCGCGTCTGCGGAGCGAGGCCATGCCGGAGCCCCGACTGCCGAAGTTCGACACGCTCGCGCTGCACGCGGGTCAGGTGCCCGATCCCACCACCGGTGCGCGTGCCGTCCCCATCTATCAGACCACCTCCTACGTCTTCCGCGACACCGACCACGCTGCGGGCCTGTTCAACCTCGAGCGCGCCGGGCACATCTACACGCGCATCTCCAATCCCACCGTCGCCGTGCTCGAGGAGCGGGTGGCGGCGCTTGAGGGCGGCGTGGCGGCCGTGGCCACCGCGAGCGGCCAGGCGGCGCTGCACCTTGCGATCGCAACCCTGGTCGGCGCCGGCGGCCACATCGTCGCGGCGCGCAACCTCTATGGCGGCAGCGTCAACCTGTTGCGGCTGACCCTGCCGCGCTTCGGGATCGAGACGAGCTTCGTCGATCCGCGCGATCTCGATGCCTTCGCCGCTGCCATCCGCCCCAACACCCGTTTGATCTTCGGCGAGACCATCGGCAATCCGGGCCTTGAGGTGTTGGATGTGCCGCGCTTGGCCGAACTCGCGCATGCCCACGGCCTGCCGCTTGTCGTCGACAACACCTTTGCCACCCCCTGGCTGTTCCGTCCGATCGAGCACGGCGCCGACATCGTCATCCATTCGCTCACCAAATGGCTCGGCGGTCACGGGGTGGCGATCGGCGGCATCGTCGTCGACGGCGGCCGTTTCGATTGGAGGGCGAGCGACAAGTTCCCGACCTTAACCCAGCCCTACGAAGGCTATCACGGCGTCATCTATGCCGAGACTTTCGGACCCGCCGCCTTCGCGGCACGCGCGCGCACCGAAGGCTTGCGCGATTTTGGCGCCTGTTTGAGCCCGCAGAACGCCTTTTTGATCCTGCAAGGGATCGAGACATTGCCGGTGCGCATGGCGCGGCACATCGAGAACACCGCCAAAGTCCTCGATTTCCTCCTCCGCCATCCGGCCGTGAGCTGGGTGGTCCATCCGAGCCTGCCCGATCACCCCGATCACGAACTCGCCAAACGGCTGATGCCGCGCGGGGCGGGATCGATCGTGAGCTTCGGGGTCAAAGGTGGGCGCGAAGCGGGCGCGCGCTTCATCGAAGCCTGTCGCCTCGCCTCGCATCTCGCGAACGTGGGCGACGCCAAGACGCTGGTCATCCACCCGGCTTCCACCACCCACCTCCAACTCGGCCCGGAACAGCTCGCCGCCATCGGTTTGCGCGACGATACCATCCGTCTTTCGGTCGGGCTCGAGGATCCCGAGGACATCATCCTCGATCTCGACCGCGCGCTGCGTGCCGCGCAGCGTGCGGCGCGTTGATGCTGTAGGGAGTGGCGGCCGTGCGCGCGCATGTGTCGACCTACGGCAAAGCGGTGGTACATGGCGCTCGTGCTGCGGTTCTCGTCCACGGCGCCGGCATGGACCAGAGCGTGTGGACGCTCCAGGGTCGCTATCTCGCCTTCCATGGCTGGAACGCCTTCGCGGTCGATCTTCCCGGCCACGGCCGCGCGCGCGGCGAGCCGGCTCTTCCCTCAATCGAGGCGATGGCGGATTGGCTCGCCGAACTGATCGCGCAGCTCGGGACCGGCCCTGCGACGGTAATTGGGCATTCGATGGGCGCGCTCGTCGCGCTCGACCTCGCCGCCCGCCATCCCAAGTGGGTCGAGAAGCTCGTGCTCGTGGGAGCCGCTGCCCGCATGCCGGTCCATCCCGAGCTGCTCGCGCTTGCGCGCGCTCACGACCCCAAAGCGGTCGAGCTCATCTGCGATTGGGGGTTCGGAGCCCGCGCGCATCTCGGCGGCAATCCCTTACCCGGCGCCTGGCTCGTGGGCAGCGCGCGGGCGCTCCTGCTGCGCGGCGACCCTGCTGTGCTCGCAAACGATCTTTCCGCCTGCGACGCTTATGCGGAAGGCGAGCGCCGCGCACGCGAGATCGCATGTCCGGCCCTTGTGCTCGCCGGAGCCGAGGACCGCATGACGCCACCCGCCGCTGGCCGGCGGCTCGCCGAACTGTTGCGCTTTGGCACCTATCATGAGCTCGCGCGCGTCGGCCACATGATGATGGTCGAGGACCCCGAAGCTACACTTGCTGCCTTGACGCGCTTTCTCGCCTGAGCGCGCGCCCCGCAGCCCGTGCAAGACGCCGTGAGGCATAGGTCGGTTTTAAGCCCCATGCCGGCGGCGCTATAGGCCAAGAGCGGACAACGGGGAGGAAGGACGATGCGTCTTGCCGGCAAATCCGCCATCGTGACCGGGGCCGGTCAGGGTTTCGGGGAGGGAATCGCCACACTCTTCGCGCGCGAAGGGGCAAGCGTGGTGGTCGCCGACATCAATCCCAAGACGGCCGAGAAGGTCGCGCGCGCGATCATGGCCGAAGGCGGCCGCGCGGTCGCGGTCGCTTGTGATGTGAGCACCGACGCCGGTACCGAGGCGATGGTGCGCGCCGCCCTCGACCGCTTCGGCAAGCTCGACATCATCGTCAACAACGCCGGCGTCACCCACGTCAACAAGCCCTGCACCGAGGTCACCGAGGAAGAATTCGACCGTATTATGGCGGTCAACGTCAAAGCGCTCTTCTGGGCAGCCAAGCACGTCGTGCCGATCATGCAGCGCCAAGGTGGTGGGGTGATTTTGACGACGGCATCCACCGCCGGCATTCGCCCTCGGCCCGGTCTCGTTTGGTACAATACCTCGAAGGGTGCGGCTATCACCGCCACTAAAGCACTCGCGATCGAACTCGCCCCTTTTAAGATCCGGGTCAATTGTCTGTGCCCGGTGGCTGGGGAGACCCCGCTTCTGCCCGCCTTTATGGGCGGCGACACGCCGGAGTTGCGCGAGAAGTTCCGCGCTACCGTGCCCTTGGGCCGGCTTTCCACCCCGCTCGATGTAGCGCGTGCCGCACTCTTTCTCGCTTCCGACGAAGCCGAATTCTTAACTGGTGTCGCCCTCGAGGTCGACGGCGGGCGCTGCATTTGAAGCGGCCGAGCGGAGAGCCGGGAATGATCAAGATCTGGGGACGAGCGAACTCGATCAACGTCCAAAAAGTGATGTGGACGGTAGGCGAGCTCGGGCTCGATTTCGAGCGCATCGATGCCGGCGGCGCCTTCGGGGGGCTGGATACGCCCGAGTACGGGCGCATGAACCCCAACCGAAAGATCCCGACCATCCGCGACGGCGAGGTGGTGGTGTGGGAATCGAACGCCTGTGTGCGCTATCTCGCCGCTCAATATGGGGCAGGGTGGCTATGGCCGCTCGATCCCGGCCAGCGCTCGCAGGCCGACCGCTGGATGGACTGGATGCTGACCACTCTCATGCCCGACCTCACCATCGTCTTCTGGCAGACCATTCGCACCCCTCCCGAACGGCGCGACATGGCTGCCGTTCACGAGGCGGCGACCCGGCTGGCGCCGATCTGGGCGATCCTCGATGGCCATCTCAGCGAACGAGCATTCGTGGCGGGTGCGGAGTTCACCATGGGCGACATACCGGTGGGCTGCGCCTATTGGCGCTACGTCAATCTTCCCATCGAGCGCCCGCAGCTGCCGCATCTGGAGGCGTGGTTCGCGCGGCTCAAAGAACGCCCGGCCTATCGCACGCACGTCATGCTGCCCCTGAGCTGAGCGCGATCGCCGGGAAGCGCGAACCCCACGCGCTTGCATTTTCGTACTCGGCAGGCGCTTGCGCACGCGCACACGGCCCTTGGCGCGGTGCCTCGTCTGCGTCTAGCTGAGCGCGCCCTTAGATGGAGCAGCGGGTGCCGAGCGGGTTTCGTGTGCCGAGCTTAGGCGTGCTTCTTTTGCTGTTCTGGTGCACGGTAACCGTCGCCGCGGCAGCCGGTTCCGATCGCTCGGAGCACAGCGCGCAGCCTTTGCCCGCCAAGCGCGATGCTCATGTGAGCTCCGCGCCGGACGGCGGCTCGCTGTGGAGCGGCAGCGAGCGGGCGCAGGCGCGTCGCGCGGTTGCGCTCGCGCTTTTGGCCCGCGAAGCGCGCCTCGATCCTTCCGTGGCATTCGATCCCAAATTGCTCGAGCAGATCGGCGACGATCCGCCGCGGGCGCGGCGGGCTGATCTTCTGCTCACCCGGGCATGGCTCGATTATCTCGTGCGACGGCGGGGCGGCTTGCGGCTCGGCGAGCCGGCGATGGTCGCCCGCACTCTCGCCCTCCTCGACAGCGTATCGACGTCCGAACCCTTCGCGCTCGCCGTCACCGAACTGCGCATCGTAGAAGCCCTAGGCGGCTGGCAGCCGGTTTCGGCACGGCTCGAAGAGGAGCCCGCTCCACCCACCGCCGAAACGCCCCAAGGGATGGAGAAGGGCCCAGCGAGCCGACGCCGGTGGGTGGCCGAGCGGACGCAACTCATACGCCGTCTCGTGCAGTCCGCCGATCTTTCGGCCCGTTATCTCGCCGTGCCGGTTCCCGAGCGCGTCCTGCAGCAAGCGGTGATGCGCTTTCAAAGGCGGCACGGGCTCTTCGCGGACGGCACGGTCGGCAAGCGCACGCTCGCGGCTTTAAATGAGCCCATAAGCGAGCAGATCGCCCGCGCCGAGGTCAATGTCTTACGCGCGAGCGAACGCGCTGCACGTTCCGGCCTTCGCCGCTATGTCGAAGTCAACATTCCGGCTTTCGAGCTTCGTTATTTCGAAAACGGGACCTTGAAACTCCGCTCGCGCGTGATCGTGGGTGACGACAAGACACCAACGCCTGTCTTCGACGACGTGATCAGGTACATCGACGTCAACCCGAGCTGGTACGTACCGGCCACGATCGTCAAAGAAATCCTCGAAAAGGCAAGCCGCGAACCGGGCTATTTCGAGCGTGCCGGCTTCGTCTGGCAGACCGGCGAGAACGGACGGGTGCGCTTGGTGCAACGCCCGGGGCCGGAGAACGCGCTCGGCCGCTTTAAGTTCGTGTTTCCGAACCACCATGCCGTCTATCTCCACGACACCGCCCAGCGCGGCCTTTTCGGTCGCGCCGACCAGGCCCTAAGCCACGGCTGCATTCGCGTGGAACGCCCACTTGAGCTCGCACTCGCGCTCCTCTCCGAACAGGGTTGGACGACCGAACGGTTGCAACAAGTGCTGGACAGCGGGCGCACGCGGCGGATCGAGCTCGCCGAACCGGTACCGGTATTCCTCGACTACCGCACGGTCGAGCTCGACCCCGAGGGCCGATTGCTGCTCTTGAGCGATCTCTATGGCCACGACCGCGCCGGGCGAGTGAGCTTCGAGGGCAAACTTATGCGGGCGCGAGCCAGCTCAGGGGCGGCGCCCTCAAACGCCGCCGCTTCGCTCGCCGAGCGCGCAGCCGAGGTCGTCGTCGACTGAGCGCACCCCGCTTTCACCGAGCGTTGCGGGTGTGAACGATGGGTTTCGCGTACTGCGGCTCGGTGTCCCAGGGAAACAGGATCCAGGTATCCTGGCTCACCTCGGTGACGAACGTGTCGACGATCGGCCGGCCGGCCGGCTTCGCATAGACCGTCGCGAAGTGCGCCTTGGGCAGCATCGCGCGCACGATGCGCCCGGTGCGGCCGGTATCCACGAGGTCGTCGACGATGAGGCAGCCCGCCCCGTCGCCCTCCACGCCCTTTAAGACCACGGCCTCGCACCGGACCGTCTCATCGTACGAGGCTACGCAAACGGTATCGACGATGCGGATGTCGAGCTCGCGGGCGACGATGTGCGCCGGAACCAGGCCCCCGCGGGTGACGGCAACGATGCGCGAAAAAGGGCCGAGATCCGAAAGACGCCAGGCGAGCGCTTTGGCGTCGCGGTGCAGCTGTTCCCACGAGACCGGGAAATAGCGGCTCGTACGCTCGCTCATAAGGGCGTCTCCCACGATGGACGGCGAGGTGTGGAGCTTATCCCGTCTTGTCAAGACGAGGCGCTTGGGGCTTCATCGTGCTACCGGCATCGCTGCGCGCGAACCGGTGCAACGCGGCACAAACGATGGACGAAGACATCCGCCGCCCGGCGCCCGCACTCGGTCTACCGCGACCACTCGAAGGCGTGTCGATCGCCGAGCTCGAGGCCTATCGCGCTCTCCTCGTGCAAGAAATCGCCCGCGTGGATGCCGAACTCGCGCGGCGGTCGGCGCTGCGCAGCGCGGCGGAATCGCTTTTCCGTCCTCCCCGCACGGACGAGGCCCGGTGAGGTCCGATGCGCTATTGCAGCAGCTGCGGCGGTCCCGTGCGCCTGCAGCGGCCGCCCGGTGACGACCGCGAGCGCCATGTGTGCACCGTCTGCGGAACCATCCACTATCACAATCCCAAGATCGTGGTCGGTGCCCTCTGCCTCTGGCAGGACCGCTTGTTGTTGTGTCGGCGCGCGATCGAGCCCCGGGCGGGCTTTTGGACGGTACCAGCCGGCTATCTCGAGCTCGGTGAAACGGCGGAGGAAGGGGCGGCACGCGAAGCCTGGGAAGAGGCGCGCGCCCGCATTCGCATCGAGGGCTTGCTCGCCGTCTACAGCGTGCCGCGCATCGGCCAGGTGCAGCTTCTCTACCGCGCTCAGCTGCTCGAGCCGGAGGTGGCTCCCGGACCGGAGAGCCTCGAGGTACGGCTCCTTTCCTGGTCGGAGATCCCCTGGGACGAACTCGCCTTTCCCACCGTGCGCTGGCTGCTCGAGCGGGCGTTGGCGCTACGCGATCAAGACGGTCCGCTGGTTACGGTATTCAACCCGATTCCGGCGCCTTCCTCGCGCGAGCCTTGACAGCTGCCACACAGCTGATACGCGAGCATCCATGTTGAGCCGGCACGAATCCGCAGGTCTCGCACGCGATCGACGACGGGTGCGTTCGCCCCGTTGAGAGCTTCCCCAGCCGTGCGCGCCTCGTGCGGCCGCGGGAAGCGCTGGTGAAAGCGATCTGTCCTGTGCGAGCGCGCGCGACCCATGCTCCATCTCCGGCTCGAAACCCCTGAGGATTTAGACGCGATCGAAACCCTGCTCGATCTCGCGTTCGGTCCCGACCGGCGACGCAAGGTCTCCTATCGCTACCGCAACGGCATCCCGCCGATCCGCGAACTCTGTCTTGTCGCTGAGGAAGCGGGGCGCATCGTCGGCACCATCCGCTACTGGCCGATTCGCCTCGACGATCAACCGGCCCTGCTCTTGGGCCCGGTGGCGACGGATCCGAACCGCCGCGCGGTGGGTATCGGGCGTGCGCTCATCTTCGAGAGCTTGGCGCGCGCTGCCGATCTCAACTGGCGCCTCGTTTTCCTCGTAGGCGATCCTGAATATTACCGCCGCTTCGGCTTTGTGGTCGTGCCACCGCACATTGTCATGCCGGGAGAAAACCCGCGGCGCTTGCAGTGGCGGGGGCTCGGTGGCGCTACCTTACCGGCGCGCGGCGGGGAACTCTTGCGCGCCGATGGAACGCGCATCCAACCAGGCGAGCAGGGGAGCGCGAATGGCGCGCAATCCCTTGTACGCGGCCATTTCCTCCGGCATCTCGCGGAGGCGGGCGGCGAGAGCGGCGGCGACCCCGCTTTGCCGGGTCGCCTCGTCGAGCCGAACGATCCGCGTCTTGATCGTGAACACGATCGCCCCTGTGCGGGGTAAGCGGCGCAGCGTCTGCCGTTCGACCCGAAGCCACAGCCGTTCACCTACTTCCTGCGCATCGAGCGAGCGCGGGTGGTCGGAACGGTCGAAAAGACAGAGCTCGGGTGTCGCAGTCAAGCTCCAATTCGCCCGCCACACCGGCCGCTCGACCGCCAGTGTCTCGAAGAAACGCTCGCTCGGCGCCCCCAATCGCGCCGCGAAACCGGGTACGGGTGCGTGGATTTCGCGCATGGTCTTGCCGAGCTTGTCGGCGAGTTTCCAGTGCAGTGGAAAGCATAAGTGCCCGGCTACGAGCCGATAGGTGCCGTGCGCGTCGGCTGCGAGCAAAAGGAGGTCTTCTTGCACGAGCCGCCCCGCCGCCAACAAAGGCTCGTCCTCATCATAGGCGACATGCTCGCCGGAACTGCGCACGATGAGCCCGTCGGCTACTGATGCGAAGCGCTCGGGCGCAAACTGCCGAAGCCAGTCGAGCACGAGCGCGAGCAGTTCGCGGCACGCCGCCTCGCTTCCCGGCAAGGTGGCATATACCTCCGCGCGCTTTTCTTCCGTGAGCCGGCGCCGCTGTGCCGTCTCCGCTTCCCAGCGGTCATCGAGCCAAAGCCAATTGGGGAGATCGAGCGCGCGCAGGCCCATGGCGAGTTTCCACGGGCCTTCGAGGAACAAAAGGGGTGTGGGCTGCATGACGGCCAAGCATCCGGCGGCGCCACTTTTGTCAAGAAGCGCGTGGATCCGGAGTTCGAGGTGCGAGCTGCGTTGCGAAGTCGGAAGCGATCGCCTACACAGGTAAGGGGCGGGGCGTAGCTCAGCCTGGTAGAGCGCCAGCTTTGGGAGCTGGATGTCGCGTGTTCGAATCACGCCGCCCCGATAAGATCGGCACCATGTTGCTCAGGGTTTCCCGGATCGCTGCCGGATACGGCAGCGCGCGCGTGCTCTTCGGCGTCGACCTCGAGGTCGACCAAGGCGAAGTGGTGGGCCTGCTCGGCCGCAACGGCATGGGCAAGTCGACCACTTTGCTCGCGATCATGGGCGCCGTGCCGCTTTTAGAGGGCAGCATTTGGCTTGATGGCCGCAAGATCGATGGTCTTGCGCCGCATCGCATCGCGCGCCTCGGGCTCGCACTCGTACCCGAAGGTCGGCGCGTGTTCGCAGATCTCTCGGTGCGCGAGAACCTGCTCGCGGTAGCGCGCCCGCGCAGCGATGGGGCTACGGGTTTCACGCTTAAGGACATCTTCGCCCTCTTCCCGCGCCTGCGCGAACGCAGCGAGCAACGAGCCGATCAGCTCTCGGGGGGCGAGCAGCAGATGCTCGCCATCGGCCGGGCGCTCATGACCAATCCGCGGCTCTTGCTCCTCGACGAGGCGACAGAGGGTCTGGCCCCCCTCGTGCGCAAGGAGATCTGGCGGGTGATCGGCGAGCTCAAAGCACGCGGCCAGGCGATTTTGCTCGTGGACAAAAACGTGCGCGCCCTCGCGCGCCTGGCCGATCGCTTCTATGTGCTCGAGCGCGGCCAGGTCGTCTGGCATGGCGCGCCTTCTGCCCTGCTCGCCGATTCCACGATCCTCGAACGCCATTTGGGAGTTTGAGGTCAGCCTTGCCGGCGCCGGCTGCGCGGCAGGGCCCCTTGCGCTTCGGCGCGCGCTCGCAAGGCGGGATCGATCCGCGCTTCCTCGAGGATCTCTTCGGTGTGTTCGGCAAAACGCGGTGGAACTCGGCGCAAGGGGGCACGACTGCGCGATGGTTTGATGGGCGTTGCCATCGCCCGATAGCGCCCTTGCTCGACGATCATCTTGCGGTGCGCGGTATGCGGATGTTCCACTGCCGCCTTGACCCCGAACAGCGGGCCGGCGGGAACACCGGCGTCGATCAACTGCTGCCACAGCTGGGCCCCGTCGTGCCGGGCGAGCGCGCGCTCGAGTTCGACCTTCAACGCTTCGCGGTTCACCACGCGATCCGCGTTGGTGGCAAAGCGCGGGTCTTGAGCGAGCTCGGGAACGCCTATGATCTCGCACAGGCGCTTAAACGCCCGCTCGTTGCCGACGGCGAGGAAGAGCGGAACCGTACCGGTGCGAAACGTGTCATAGGGGCTGATGTTGGGATGGGCGCTGCCGGTGAGCCCGGGTTCCTTGCCGGAGAGGAAGAAATTGGCGGCATGCGGGTGCATCATCGCATGGCCGCAGTCGAACAGCGCGACGTCGAGATGCTGTCCGCGGCCCGAGCGTTGGCGCTCGATCAAGGCCATGAGGATGGCGATCGCGGCATAAAGACCGGTGCCGATGTCGACCAGGGGAACGCCGATGCGGGTGGGGCCGCACTGCGGTGCGCCATTGATCGAGAACATCCCCACAAGCCCCTGCACCACCGCATCATAGCCCGGCCGTCCGCCGAGCGGACCGTCGGGGCCGAAGCCAGTGATGCTGCAATGCACCAAACGGGGAAAACGCTCGGCTAAGAAAGCGCGCCCGAGGCCCCAGGCTTCGAGCGTTCCCGGCTTCATATTTTCGACCAGAACATCTGCGCCTTCGAGGAGCGCAAGGAGCAGTTCACGGCCCGCGGGCGTGGTAAGATCGATGCCGATCGAGCGCTTGTTGCGGTTGACGCCGATGAAATAGGAAGCATCTCCGTCGAGAAAGGGCGGCCCCCAATCCCGCACCTCGTCCCCTTGCGGTGGTTCGACTTTGATCACATCCGCGCCGTGATCGGCTAGGATTTGCGTACAGAATGGCCCTCCGAGCACGCGGGTGAGATCGATCACGCGGATCCCGGCGAGCATCCCTTCGGTGGGCAGCGAGTCTTCCTCGTTCCTCATGCGGTTTTCCGTTTGCTTGCGCGCCTCGGTGGCGATCCTAAGCCCCTTGTGCGCGCGGATCCATCTCGGGACTGGAGATGCGCGCTCCGCTCTGGCAAGGTCGGGCCGTAGCGTTGCCGATGGGGGGATGAGGGGTATGCGGTCTGCGCTCGCGCTCGTTGCAGGAACCGCGCTCTTCCTGGGAGCGGCCCAGGCTCAAGAGCTGCGCGTGGGATTTATGGCGACCTTTACCGGGCCCGGCGCGAATTTGGGCCAGCATCTGCGCGACGGTTTCCTGCTCGGCGTCGACCATCTCGGCGGCCGTCTCGGGGGGCTCGAGACCAAACTCTTCATCGTCGACGATCAACTCAAGCCCGACGTCGCTCGGCAAGAAGTCGACAAACTCCTCGAGAAAGAGAAAGTTCACTTCGTCGTGGGCGTCGTCTTTTCCAACATTCTCCTTGCAATCTACAAGCCGGTGATCGAGTCGGGTGCGTTCTTGATCTCCGCGAACGCCGGGCCTTCGCAGATCGCAGGCGCCCAGTGCTCGGAACGTTTCTTCTCCACCTCCTGGCAGAACGACCAGACCCACAGCGCGCTCGGAAAATACGCGCAAGACAAGGGCTTCAAACGCGTCTTTCTCCTCGCCCCCAACTATCAAGCGGGAAGAGACGGGCTCACTGGTTTTAAGCGTTACTTTAAAGGTACGGTTGTCGATGAAGTCTACACCCAGCTCGGGGCGGTCGACTTCTCTGCCGAGATCGCGAAGATCCAAGCCGCCAAACCCGATGCCGTCTACGCCTTCATGCCCGGTGGTCCGGGTATCGCGCTTGTAAAACAATATGCGCAAGCCGGGCTCACCCGGCAGATCCCGCTCCTTTCCGCCTTCACCGTCGATGACACCTCGCTTCCCGCCCTCGGAGCCGCTGCCGAGGGCTTGATCTCGGCCTCGCAGTGGGCGGCCGATTTCGACAATCCCGCGAACCAGCGCTTCGTTGCCGATTTCCGCAAGAAATACGGCTATGTCCCCTCTTACTTCGCCGCCCAGGCCTATGATGCAGCCCAGTTCATCGATGCCGGCGTCAAGGGCGTGAACGGCAAGCTCGACGACAAGGCCGCCCTTCGCGACAGCCTGCGTCGCGCGCAATTCCCATCCGTCAAGGGCAAGTGGAAGCTCAACACCAACCACATCCCGATCAACGATTTCTACTATGTGACGCCGGGCAAACTCCCCGATGGAACCCCTGCCATGGTCAAAGGCGAGCTCGTGTTCGCCGATTATGGTGACGAATATGCCAAAGACTGCCCAATGAGGTGGTGAAAAGCGAATATCGCGCGACAGCCTTGGACCCAGCTCTGCTCGTTGTACAGTTGCTCAATGGCGTTCAATTGGGCCTCCTGTTGTTTCTGGTGGCCTCAGGTCTGACTTTGGTCTTTGGTATCCTCGATGTCATCAATCTGGCCCACGGCGTCGTTTTCATGGTGGGAGCTTATGTAGCGGCTTCGACCTTCCTGCATTCGGGCTCGCTCCTTTTGGCTGCCGCCGCTGCCCCCATCGCCGCGGCCTTGTTGGGGCTCGTGCTCGATCGGTTGGTGCTGCGCTTTCTCTACGAGCGCAGCCACCTCGACCAGGTTCTCGCCACCTTCGGCGTCGTGCTCTTCGTCGACGAGGCCGTTCGCACGCTCTTCGGACCGGCAGCGCTCCCCTTTCCCTTGCCCGCTTCGCTCGAGTGGAGCCTGCCCTTGCCGGGTGGAACCAGCTATCCGGCCTGGCGTCTTGTCATCATCGCCGGCGGGCTTGTCCTCGCGGCCGGATTGTTCGGGATCCTACACCGCACGCGTGCCGGCATGCTCGTGCGTGCCGCGGCCAATGATGCGCGCATGTTGGAGATGCTCGGCGTCGACGTCCGCCGCCTGTTCCTCCTCGTGCTCGGGGCGGGATCGGCGCTCGCCGGTTTCGCCGGGGCGCTCGCCGGGCCGATCATGGCCGTGCAGCCGGGCATGGGCGATAATGTGCTCATCCTCGCCTTCGTGGTGATCGTCACCGGCGGTATGGGCTCGGTCCAAGGCGCGCTCTTAGGTGCGCTCCTCGTTGGTCTCGTCGACACGCTCGGCCGCGCCTTCTTAACCGACCTCGTGCGCACCCTCTTGCCGCCTGCTGCGGCTAATGAAGTCGGACCGGCGCTCGCCTCGATGGCGATCTACCTTTTGATGGCCATCGTGCTCCTGATCCGGCCGCAAGGCCTTTTGTCGGTGCGCCGCGCGGCTCGCTAGGGGATCGAAGGGAGGATGAGCGCCGTCCGCACGCGCGGTGGGCACGGGCTTGCACCCCTGTTGTTCGTGCTCATCGCGCTTGCCATCCTCAGCGCGGAGCTCTGGGCCGGCCCCTACTATCTCAAGCTCTTAAGCCGCGCCATGATCCTCGCGCTCGCCGCGCTCGCGCTCGATCTCGTCGTCGGAGTGGCGGGCCTCGTGAGCCTCGGCCATGCCGCCTTCCTCGGTGTGGGGGCCTATACGGTGGGCATCCTCGCCGAGCACGGGATCACGAGCGGGTGGATCCAATGGCCGATCGCGCTTTTCGCCTCAGCGGCGTTCGCGCTGGTCATCGGTGCCTTGAGCCTGCGCACGCGGGGCGTTCACTTCATCATGATCACCCTCGCCTTCGCCCAGATGCTCTATTACGCGGCCAACTCCCTGAGCCGCTATGGAGGCGACGACGGTCTCACCATCTGGAACCGGAGCGAGTTCGCCACTTTCTTTTCGCTGGCCGACCGCTCTACCTTTGCCTGGACCTGCTTTGTTATTCTGCTTTTGTCCTATCTTTTGCTCGCTCGTGTGGTGGCCTCACGGTTCGGTCGCGTCCTGCGCGGTGCCAAAGACAACGAGCGGCGCATGGAGGCGCTTGGATATCCGGTCGCACGCTTTCGCCTGGTAGCCTTTACGCTCTCTGGAACGCTCGCGGGACTTGCCGGCGTGCTGCTCGCCAATCTCACCGAATTCGTAGCCCCAGCCTACATGTCCTGGCACCGTTCGGGTGAACTGCTCGCCATGGTCGTTCTCGGCGGGCTTGGCTCGCTTTACGGAGCGATTATCGGAGCGTTTTTCTTCGTTCTCGTCGAAGAGGCGCTCGCCCGCATCACCACGCACTGGGCTTTGGTGTTCGGACCGTTTCTCATTTTGCTAGTGCTCCTCGGGCGAGGTGGGCTCGTGGGGCTGCTCGAGAACCTTGGTCGTCGATGAGGGTGCTGTTAGCAGCCAAAGGCCTCGCGAAGAGCTTCGGCGCCGTCGTCGCCGCAGCCGATCTCGACCTCGCGGTCGAGGCCGGGGAGATCCATGCGCTGATCGGTCCCAACGGAGCTGGGAAGACGACGGTGCTCAGGCTGTTGAGCGGCGAGCTGCGACCCGATGCCGGCTGCGTGTGGCTGGCGGACCGCGAGGTGACCGCGCTTGCCGTGCACGAGCGCGCCCGGCTCGGTCTGGCGCGCACCTTCCAACATTCCTCGGTGCTATCCAGCTTTTCCGTGCTCGAGAACGTGGCGGTTGCGATCCAGGCGCATGCCGGGTCCAGCTTTCGCTTCTTCAAACCCGCCTCGCCCGACCCCCGTCTTGAGGAGCCAGCGCTAGCGATCCTCGAACGGCTCGGCATCGAAGGGCTCGCGGATCGCCCGGCGGCCGCCCTCGCCCATGGAGAACGGCGTTTGCTCGAGCTCGCCATGGCACTCGCCTGCCGTCCGCAGGTGCTGCTGTTGGATGAGCCGCTCGCCGGGGTGAGCAACAAGGAGGCACAGCGCCTGATCGGCGTCCTCGCGGCGTTGCGGGCCGAAATGGGCATGCTCTTGGTCGAGCACGACATGGATGCGGTCTTCCGCCTCGCCGACCGCATCACCGTACTCGTCAACGGGCGGGTGATCGCAAGCGGCTCACCTTCGGCTGTGCGCGCCGACCCGCTCGTCCGCTCGGCCTATCTCGGCGAAGAAGAGGAGCTGTGAAGTGACGTCCGCGCCAGCTCGGCGCGCGTCAGTCGAGCTGTATCGGCCGCGCGTCGTGCAGGCGATAGAGCAAGCCCGAGGGGTCGTCGCGGAGCAGCTCGAAGCGTCCCTCGAGCACGAGCGGATCATAGGTGAAGCGAATCGGCACGCCAGCCCGAACCTCGACCAGCTCGGTAGCGCCACCGGGAAGACAGAAGGGACAGTTGGGCGGATAAGCCGAAAAGAGGAACTGGGTGTAGGTCTCGGCCGCTTCGGTGGGGTAGATGAAGCCCGCGAGCCTGATCCGTTTGCCGTCGAGTTCCTCGAGGGCGGAAGTGAATTTTGTTCTGAAATCGGTCATGCCCGGGCCCTTGGTCTCGTAGACGATGTCGAGCTCGCGAAGGACGTCCCAGGAAACCACACCGGCACGTGCGAGGCGGGCAGGGTCGTGGTCGCGCACACCCGGCACCCCGCCCGGCTGCAGCATAAAAGCCGATGTCGATCCTGCCCCGCCGATGAGGAAAAGGAGGGCGAGCCCAAGTGCGCGCATCATGGCCATGATCATGAGCTAGCCGCGGGCGAGGGTCGAAGCAAGATCGAGGCGGTACGCGCGCACAGCGGGCAAAAGCGCCGCCAGCACACCAACGGCGAGCACCGCCGGGACGAGCCAGAGCTCCTCCGGCGCCAGGACCCAACCGCTCAGGCCGGCCTCGAAGGCTTGACGGAAGCTGCGCGCGAGCAGCTCGACGAGGAGATGGGCCAAGGCGAGCCCGAGGACGAGGCCTGCGGCGCTCAACACCAGGGCTTCGAGAAAGAGCTCGCGTAAGACGAGTCCCCGGGTGGCTCCCAGCACGCGCATGATGGCGATGTCGCCGCGGCGTTCCTCAAGGGCGTTGGTGAGCGCCACGAACACGGACAGCGCCGCCACCGCCATCACGAGAAGTCCGAACAAGCGCAGCGTGTCGAGACCGAAACCCAAGATCGCGAGCAGCCGTGCGGCTTCGAAAGCGGGCGAAGCAGCCATAAGGCGCGGCCGCTCGTTGACCAGCCGCGGCAGCTGCACCGCTGCAAGTGGAGAGCGGTAGCGCACGAGCAGTGCCGTGATCTCGGCATCCGGAGAGGGGCCTCGCTCCGCGTGGGCGCCGTGCTGACGCGCATCGTTTGCGTGGTCCTCGTGCTCCGCATGCTCTTCGTGGCCTGCGTCCTCATGTTCCTCGCGATGATGGACCGAGGGTGCGCGCGATGGGCGCGGATGCTCGTGGACGAGCCAGACGCTTTCGATGGCGGTGAACACGAGGCGGTCGAGAACGGTTCCCGTGGGTTCTAAAACGCCCACAACCGTGTAGGGATGTTCGGCATGCGCCAATCCACCCTGAAGGCCGTGGGCACCGATGAAGGTGGCGCCGAGCTCGAGCCCGGTTACGCGCGCGACTTGGGCGCCGAGCACGGCTTCCATCGGTCGCTGCCAGAGGCGCCCGCGCGCCATGCGCGCGCCGCGCTCGGAAAAGAGGGCGGGCTCTGTGCCGACGATGCGAAAACCGCTCACCGAATCGCCCATGGCGAGAGGGATCGCGCTCGCGACGAGCGGGTGGCGGCGGATGAACTCCGCTTCCTCAAGCGGGATGTTTCCGGTGGGGGCGTCGATCTGGAATACCGTAGCGAGGATGAGCTGCAGGGGGCTACCTTTGGCGCCGACGACGAGATCGATGCCGGCGACCTCGCGGTTGACCCGCTCGCGCAACTGATGCGCGACGAGCAACACCATCGTGATGGTGGTCACACCGAAAACGAGAAGGAGAAGATTGAGGAAGGTGGTGGCAACTCGGTCTCGAAGATAAGCGAAAGCGAGACGGAAGAGATTCACGACGTTCCTCCCAATTCGAGCCTATGCTCGAACCAGGGTGCCAGGCGAGCATCATGGGTGGCGATCACGAGCGCAGCGCCAATCTCGCTCGTGCGGGCGATCAAGAGCTCCATAATTGCGCGCGCATTGCCGTCATCGAGCGCGGAGGTGGGCTCATCAGCGAGCACAAGACGCGGCCGATTGACCAACGCCCGCGCGATCGCCACCCGCTGCGCTTCGCCTTGGCTCAACTCGAAGAGACGGGCGCGCGCGCGATCGGCGAGGCCCACGGCCTCCAACAGCGCGCGGAGTTCATCTTCGCTGCGGCGCTCGCCCACGACGAACGCAGCCAAGCGCAGATTGTCGAGCACGGAGAGCGCGCGCACGAGATGGAGGGTTTGGAAAACGAAGCCGATCGTGCGGCCGCGAAAGCGATCGCGGCGTGCCTCGGGCATGGCGTCGATGCGCTCGCCCATGACCTCGATGCTTCCCCGGGTGGGGAGGAGAAGACCCGCGAGCAGCTGCAGCAAGCTCGTCTTGCCGCTTCCGGAAGGGCCGACGATCAACCAGCGTCCGCCCGCCGGTACCGACCAATCGTCCAAAGCGAGCACCGTGCGGCCGTTGCGGACGAGGGCAAGCCCGCGGACGCGCACCGCCTCCTCGGGCTTCGACGAAGGGGATGCGGAGGGCGGTGCGGCACCGCCCTCCGCACGCGCATCGTTTCGATCAGCCAACGTCAGTCGATGGCCAAGGGGGCACCGATCGAACCCGTCGCCCCCACGATCGGCGCTGGGCTGTAGATATAGGCGAAGACCCACACTTTATCGCGCACGAGCTCGTCGAGCTTGGCGTTCTCCTGGTGAACGATGCCGTGCCGCGTCTGCAGATACTGGTGGACGCAGAACGCGCAGGCCGGGTCGGGGTTGGGAACGACTTCACCGGCCCAGGTGTCGGCGACGGTTACACCAGCTTTGACCTCTTCGGCCATCCAGCGGGCGACCTCCATGCCCCAGCCGGGCTCGCCGCTGTTGTACTTGGCATTGTCTTTTTTCCAGAGCTTTGACCAGCCGGTGTAGAAGAGGATCGCGTCGCCCGGCTCGAACTTGAAGTCCTTCATGCCCTGTTTTTCGAGGGCGAGGCGAACATCAGCCATGGTGATCTCGTAACCCGCCTCGAGCATCTCAACGCCCTTGGCGCCGGCGATATCGAGCAACACACCACGGGCTACGATTGGATACAGCTTCTCCACACCGAGCTTTTTAAGGCCGTAGGGGTCGGCCATTTCGGCGACGCTGAAGCCATTGTAAAAACGCATTTCCGCTTTGTCGCCCGGGCTACCGATCTGAACCCCGATATGGCCCAGGCCGTCGAACTGCGTACCGACTTGGCCGATCTCGGTGGAGAGGAACTCGTCGTGCCAGACGATCTTGTTGGCGCCGAAGGGACCACCGGTGGGCGAGCCGGGAATCCGCAGGCTGAAGCGTCGCGACCCGAACAAGGGCATCTCAGCATCATAGGGATGTGCTAATTTGTAGACCTTGCCCTTGTCGATTTCCCTAATCGCGCGCAGGACAACTTCGGGCTTCGTGTACCAGTTGGTGGAACCTGCTTCATCGCCCGCCCCCCACAGAGGATGCGGCCACCATTTCGAGCCGAGCGGCGTCTCCATGACGTCGCCGTCGACCCACGGGCGCCCCTTGCAGGCTTTCCAGTCCTCGGGACTGCAGGCGATCGCTTCACCGGCGAGCGACCCCCCGATCGCCACGCCGAGCGCGAGTAGAAACGCAGTCTTGCGCATCGTGCCTCCCCTCCTGCATCCGACATTCGTCGTGCCATCGATCTTGTACGCATCGCCGAGGGTCGGTGCAACCGACACGCACCCTCTGGCCGTGCAACGCAGGCCGGGGATTTTCGTCCATCTTGCTTGGTTCTCGTGTGGACGCTTGTGGAAACAGGCGCGAGCGTGTGCGGCATCGGAGAAAAAGAATGGCTCGGCTCGTGCTGGTCGTCGGTCCGCCGGCGATCTGTGCCGGCTCCTTGCGGGCCTGGTTGGCTTTGCGGCGGGCGGGCGCGTCTTTCGAGCTCGCCGTGTGGGAGAGCGTTGCCAAAACTGCCAAGGCCGCGGGCGCTCGGGCTTTTCCTGTGCGCCCTCCCGTCCTCCTCGTCGACGAAGTCACGATCTGGGGCGCGCTCGCGATTGGCGAGTTCGCAGCCGAGCAAGTGCGCGAGCTCTTGCCTCTCGATCCCATCGAACGCGCGATCGCCCGCGCGATTGCCCATGAATTTGTAAACGATCTTCGCGATCTTGAAACCTTTCTGCCCTTCGATTTAAATCATGTGTTCGATCCACCCGGCAAGCTTCTGCGCGGGGTGGAGCGCGATCTCGCTCGTTTCCTCGAGCTCGTCTCGGTCTGTCGCGGCCGTTGGTCTTCGGCCGGCCCCTTTTTGTTCGGGCCCTTCACGCTTGCTGATGCCGCTGCCGCTCCGATCTGCTGTGCGCTCGCGAACAACCGTATGCCTCTCGTCGGCGAGGCACGGGCTTATGTCGAGACGATCACGAACTTGCCCGAGCTCGCGCAATGGGTGCAGCTCGCCCAAAAGGGGCTCGAGGCGGAAGCGGTGGGCGAGCCCGGCCGCGCGCAAGCTGAGGAGGATGAGCCGGGCCCAAGGACGGCAGGCGCAGCAAGCGCGCTCGAGCCGCGTGAGCGCCGGAGCGACGAGGCGGCTTCCCGATCCTTCCTCAAGCCCATAGGGACCGGAACTCGGCGACGACGCTGAGATAAACGCAGCGCTTGAAGGGAACGACCAGGGAGGGAAGCGCTTCCGGTTCCACCCAGCGCCAGGCGACGAACTCGTGGTGCGGACCGTCGAGTTTGATCTCGTCCTCGGTACCGAGGAAGCGCAAGGCTACCCACTTCTGGGTCTGCCCCCGGTAGCGGCCGCCCCACATGCGGGCGGCGATCGCAGGCGGCAGATCATAGGCGCGCCAGACCGCACTCTCCTTTAAAAAGGCGACATGGTCGGTGCCGACCTCCTCGCGCAGTTCCCTAAGCGCCGCCTGCACCACCGTCTCGCCGGGGTCGATGCCACCTTGCGGCATCTGCCAGGCCTCGACCTCCACATCCGCCCGCCGGCCCACGAACACCTTGCCGTGTGGACCGAGCAGAAAGATGCCCACGCAGGGGCGATAGCCGGGATGCGGCTCCGTACTCTCGCGACAAGGGCTTTTCTGGTTCATCGCTTCAAATCGCTGGGAGAATGATCGCCATCGAAGAGCGCACCCACCCCAACGAGCGCGATTCCGCGCGCGCTCAGCGTGTCCTGCCAAAGGGCAAGGCGCGCGAGCGTGAGCGGCAACGGGCGGCCGAACCCGACCGCACGTCCTTCCGCCTCGGCGCGTGAGGCAAGGCGCGCGAGCGCCTCGTCGATCGCTGCGGGTGCGAGTTCCGCGTCGATGGGACCCATGGCTTCGAGATAGGGAAGCCCATGGTCGCGGGCGACCCCGCCAAGGCCAGAAGGAGCGAGCGCGACCACGGCAAGACCGCGGGTCGCGAGTTCGATCGCAAAGGGAGCGAAGGCTTGCGGGTTGGCGGCGAACAGACCCGGTTCGAGTGCCACACCGAGATAGCCGACCGCCCGCGCGAGGATGATATGGATCGCGCCCACATCGGCCTTATCGGGGCTGAGAGCGAGCGGGCCGGCGTCTTCTAACGGGTAACGGGCCGGCTGCAGCGGCACTTCCAGCAAAGCCTCGTGACCGAACCAGCGCGCGGCGCGCGCCCAATCGGCTGGGAACTCGGCGTAGGGTGAGACGACGAGCGTGACCGGGCCCGGAGTGAGTAGGGCCGCCTTCGAGGCTGCCGCATCGAGCCCGATTTCGGTGAGCAAGACAGCGATACGGGGTCCGCGCGCGGGATCCTGGCGCCGAACAAAGAGATCGCGCGGTTTCCGTCCATGACCGTCGGGGCGTGGCAGGAAGCCGTGCGCACTGGGTTCGTAGAGAGCGAGGTCGACGACGAGCGGCAACCCCGCTCGATCGCGGTCGGTTACGGGCGCCGGAATGGCGTAGCGATCTCCTTCCGTGTGCTGCGTGTCAGGGGGCAGGGCGAGCTCGATGCTCGCGGCTTCGAAGCGCGGCGGCACGCTCTCCCCGAATGTGCCGACGAGCATCGCTGCGATCAGCGCACCGGCGAGCAAGCCTAAGGCAATAGACCAGGGTCGCCTCGCCCAGCCGGTCACCGGCGCGCGTCCTCTTCAGGACACGACACCGAGCCCTGCTCGGTCCCCGCCATCAGGCACGGGCTTAGCGCTGAGCCGTGTTGCGACCTTCGTAGAGGGCGATCCCGCGCAACAGATCGATCGCCCGCGCGAGCTGATAGTCCTTGGCGTCGAGCGTGTTGGGCTTACCGCGCTCGGCGCTCGGTGACTTGCCCGTCTCCCCTTCGTTGCGCAGACGCCCGCGCAGATCGGCTTCGCGCCGGCTCGGGGTGTCGTCGACGAGCTCGACGTTGGCCTCGTGGACCTCGATGTCGGGCACGATTCCCTTGGCCTGGATGGAAGTCCCGGAGGGCGTGTAGTAGCGGGCGGTGGTCAGGCGTACGGCTCCGTGGCCGGCGATCGGCATGATGGTCTGCACCGAGCCCTTCCCGAAGGATTGCGTGCCCATGACGATGGCCCGGCGATGGTCCTGCAGCGCGCCGGCGACGATTTCCGAAGCCGAGGCCGAGCCGCCGTTGATCAACACCACCATCGGCAAACCATCGGCGATGTCGCCGGGACGGGCGTTATAGCGCTGGATGCTGTCCGGGCGGCGGCCACGCGTCGAGACGATCTCACCGCGATCCAAAAAGGCGTCCGCGACGGCCACTGCTTGGTCGAGCAAACCGCCGGGATTGTTGCGCAGATCCAAAACAACGCCGCGGATCTTGCCTCCGGCTTGACGCTTGAGCTCGTCAAACTTCTCCCGCATCGTGCTGGCGGTTTGTTCATTGAAGGTCGTCAAGCGAATATAGGCGATATCGCCCTCAAGACGCGCACGGACGGGGGAGATCTTGATGATCGCGCGGGTGAGGGTGACTTCGATCGGCTCCTCGCGCCCACGGCGTAGGATGCGCAGCTGGATCTTGGTGTCGACCGGACCGCGCATCCGCTCGACCGCCTCGCTCAAGGTGAGGCCGGCTACCGGCTCCCCGTCGATGTGGGTGATGAGATCGCCGGCCTGGATCCCGGCCCGATGCGCGGGTGTGTCGTCGATCGGCGACACAACCTTCACAAGGCCGTTCTCCATCGTCACCTCGATGCCGAGGCCGCCGAACTCGCCGCGCGTTTGGACCTGCATGTCGCGGTAGCGGTTGGCGTCGAGGTAGCCCGAGTGCGGATCGAGGGCGGCGAGCATGCCGTTGATCGCCGATTCGATCAGCACCTGATCGCTCACTTCCTCGACATATTCGCTCCGCACCCGCTCGAACACGTCGCCGAAGAGCTTGAGCGCTCGGAAAGTGTCGGAAGAGGAGCTCGGCGCTCCGGTCAGAATACCGGGAGCGAAGGCAATTCCTACAGCCGCTCCGAGCACGGCGGCGAATCCGACTTTGAGCAGTCCGTAACGCATCAAGCTCCGATCCCACGCTCGCAAGCCCTCAGCACCGCTCTTAGAGCCATCGGCGACGCCTCGAGATGAGCCTGTTTCCCCGAGACCAGCCCCCACGATCGCGCATCTTGAGGGTGTCGCGCCGACTTGGCCGTCAAGCCTCGATGCTTCGAGCACCGAGAAAAGATACGCGTGCGTACGCGTGATGATCAAGAGCAGCGACATGATGGCCGAAACGGTTAGACCTATGACGAGCCGCTCTGGGTCGTGCCCGCGGGGCTTCTCGTGTGCGCGAGCGACAGCACACCGCGCACGTTACGCCCAGCGCCTTCCAACGAGCCATCTGCGTCCGCCTGCCGCTGCGAGAGCCTCAAAAAGGCCCATGCGTGCGCGCGACGGGTGTTCGCACCGCGAAGCCTCGCCCTTGCCCGCCCCGCGCAGAGAAGAACCTGGATGGATCGGCTCGCTGTGCTTGCATGCTGCACCATTGGCACCCTGATCGGTGCTTTCGCAGGCGTGCGCGCGCCTTGCAACACGCCACGAGCGGCTCGGGCGAAGGGCCGTCGCGCTTGCTGATCTGCCCGCAGCGAGAGGGATTCGCTCATTTCAATTCGACACGGCATAGTCACCGTTTTGGCCGCGCAGCTCTGTCCCCTTCGCTCGAACAGGGACCATGGAGGGCCCAACTCGTAGCTTCGAGTTGGCTTTTGGGTTGGGCGGGCAAAAGCGGCTGGTTGGCGGCGGAACGAATGCGTGTGGTTGCGGGTTTCGCGGCCTGGCCGCGCTGAGAGGTGCAAAGGGCGAATTCGGCTTATCGCGCGGATCCAGAGATGGTGTCGTCGCCTAGCGAGCGTAGAAGCTCGTTGCGCCGGTGCCGATTGCGGATCTTGTCGCGCGCCGTCGAAAACGGAATCGCCTCGTGGCCGCTGCGGCCCGGTTCTCAAGCCGGCGCTTTGCGCAGGCCTCGGCACGCGCCTCGGTTGGCGCGCAGGTCCCCGAAGCGGTGAAGACCTGGGCGACCCTTTTTAGGCTGCAGCGGGCCCCGTGCGAAGGCGCGCCGTCGGTGGGTCCGTACCTTCTTCTGCGAAGCGAGCTGCTCGTGAGCGCGTTTGGAGCCCGAGTTAGGGGCTTGTTCATCGCTCGATCAGGGAGCGGCCCGTCATCGCGGGTGGCTGGGGCAGCTGCATGAGCTCGAGGATCGTCGGTGCGACGTCGGCGAGCCGGCCCGGCCGCAGGCGCACGCCCGGTGGACCATTAACCAGGATGCACGGCACGGGGTTGGCGGTGTGCGCGGTGTGCGGTTGCCCGGTTAGGGGATCGCGCATGAGCTCGCAGTTGCCATGATCGGCGGTGACCAGGAGAGTGCCGCCCTGGCGCAGGGTCGCGGCAACGACGCGCTCGAGGCACGCGTCCACGGTCTCAACCGCGCGGATCGCGGCTTCCAAAACCCCAGTATGCCCCACCATGTCCGGGTTTGCAAAATTGATGAGCACGAAATCGTAAATGTCGGTTGACACCGCTTCGACGAAGCGATCGGTCAGCGGGCGCGCCGACATCTCCGGCTGAAGATCATAGGTGGCGACTTTGGGTGAGGGGACGAGAATTCGGTCTTCTCCTGGATATTGACGTTCTTCGCCACCATTGAAGAAGAAGGTGACATGCGGATATTTCTCGGTTTCCGCCATGCGGAGCTGACGCAGCCCGTGGCTTGCGATCACCTCTCCGAGGAGCTGCTCCATCGACTGCGGCGGGAACAACGTCTTCAGATGCCGATCGAGCTCCTCCGAATACCGCGTCATTCCCACCGCGGCGGCGAACTGAACGCGGCGACGGGAGGAAAGCTCGGCGGCCAAACCCAAAAGACCGGCGAGCAACTGGCGAACGCGGTCGGCGCGGAAGTTGGCGCAGAGGAAACCGTCGCCATCGCGCATGCCGGCGTAGTCACCGATCACCATGGGCTCGACGAACTCATCAGTCTGCCCGCGCCCATAAGCGCGGGCGAGACCGTCCCGCCAAGAAGAGACCCGCTCGGCCTCGGCGTCGACGAGTGCCGCGAGCGCGCGCGCCGTTCGGTCCCAGCGGCGGTCGCGATCCATCGCGAAATAGCGCCCCACGAGCGAAGCGAACCGCACCTGCGGCAGGTCGGCGAGTTCGCGCTCGAGGGCTGCCAGATACTCTTCCGCAGAGCGCGGGGGTGCGTCGCGACCGTCGAGGAAGGCGTGGATCGCAACCGCGAGGCCCTCGCCTGCGAGAAGGCGCGCGAGGGCTGCGATGTGCCGCTGATGGGAATGCACGCCACCGGGGGAAACGAGACCCATGAGATGGACTTGCCCGCCGGCTTCCCTGGTCGCTTTGGCGAGCTCGCAGAGCACGGAGTTGCGCGCGAGCGAGCCATCGGCGATCGCTTGGTCGATGCGGACGAGCTCTTGCATGACGACCCGTCCGGCCCCGAGGTTCAAATGCCCGACCTCGGAGTTGCCAAACTGCCCCTCTGGCAGGCCGACCGCGAGACCATCCGCGCGAAGAAGCGTGCGCGGTCCCGTCGCCCACAGCCGATCGAAACAGGGGGTGTGCGCGAGTGCAACCGCATTGTCGGTCCGCTCCTCGCGCCAACCCCAGCCGTCGAGGACGACGAGAACCACGGGTCGGGCTGCCTTGCGTCGTACGTCCACGCTCTGCACCTCAGCGTCCTTGTCCCGCGCCGCGCCGGTCGCGGCTGCCGGTATAGCGTCGGATGGTTAACGAACAATTGGCGATGCGCGCCGTCGCTGCAATCTGGGGGCGGGAGATGGTCGCAGGGTCAACTCGCCACGATGAGAGCGTCCCTTACGTCTTGGGCCCGTCGCTCCCGCTTTATCGAATCGAACCGCGGCGGCACGATAGCGTTAGGCCAGATGGACCGCGAAGCCTCTACTCGCTGGAGGTGACGATCCGCACCTCCAACTCGGGTGGGAAATAGAGGACAGTGCTCGGCCCCAAGACGACACAGCTTTGTGCCCCGCAGGCTTGAGGGTCGGCCTGCGCTTCCTCCACTTGAGGAGCAGAAACAGGGCTCGACGTTTCCAGATATATTGTGGAGACTCCGCTCGCTTCGAAGACGATCGAGCCGCTCTCGTCGGCGATCAGCTCTTCAAGGCGCAGCACCGGTCCGTCGCCATATTTCGGCTCTTCCGGCGCGATCGCGAGCTCCAGGTAGCGGAGCGCGAGCTCTTCGAGCGAATCGACACTTTCTAAGCGCTCTAAGCGCTTGGCCCCGCCCTTTGCAGAAGACTGCTCCCGTTCACGCGCCATGGTGCCTCGCGTTGCGCGTTCTCGCGACGCGCAACGCGATAGTCTGGATGCGGTTCAAGAACCGTTAACGTGCGAACTTCTCGGAGAAGCGCCGAGTATCGGCGTATGCGCGCAGTTCTGTAAGCGTTAGCGCTTGATCGGCGCGTTGATCGCATCCGCCGCGTCGGGTCGGGCGGCGGGCGGCTCACCCGCTTCCGCACCCCGCAGCGCGCGCGGCTCCGCGCGCGGCTCGCTCAACTGTTCGGACTTGCTCGTCACCGCTGCCGGCGTCTGCTGGCGCGCCGCCGATCGGTAAATGTTGATATGTTCTTTGGGTCGAGCCACCTCGAGTGTGTCGAGGAGCGTGCCGACCACCCCTAAGATCTTGTAGACTGCAAAGCGTTCGGTGAACTCGGCCGTGGTCAGCTGAACCCGGGCGAGGAACAATTCGTTTTCGGCATCGAGCACATCGAGCAGATCGCGCTGCCCGAGCTCGAACTGGGACGCGTAGGCATCGCGGGTACGCCTTTGGGCTTCGACGCGCGCCCGCTGCGCGCTCACGCGGGCCTTGGCCGCTTCGTAGGCGTTGAACGCTTGCCGGGCCAGTTCCTCGGCTTTGACCCGCTGCTTCATGAGGCCCGCGCGCGCCTCGTTCAGCCGGTGGAAGGCCTCGCGCTCGCGCGCGATGTCGGCGCCCCCGCGGAAGAGATTGTAGCGCAGTACGAGCAGGGCCGAGGCCGACGCGTCCGGTCCCGTGGTGCCGTCTGCGTTGCGCAGCACATCTGCCGTGAGCTCGGCGTCGATGCGCGGATAGTAGCCCGCGCGCGCGGCGCGCAGCTCAGCGGCGGCAACGTCCACATCAGCAGCGGCGATCAGCACCGTCGGGCTCTGGACCGAGGCCAGCTGCGCTGCCGTTTCCCGATCCTTGGGCAGCGCCTTGACCGGGGCGGCCTCGAGCGTAAGACCCTGGGGCTCGCGCCCGACGACACGTTGATAAAAGGCGATCGCGTCTGCGAGTGCGCCTTCGGCTTGGGCAAGCGAGGCCTGAGCGTTGGCAAGACGGGCCTGGGTTTGTTGCACGTCGGCGACGTCGGCACGGCCAGCGCGCTCGAGGCTGCGCACCTGCCGCAAGATGCGCTCGTGAGCAGCCACGTTTTCGCGATTGAGAGCGACGATCTGTTGGTTTCGCAGCACCTCGAGATGCGCCTCGATCGCGTCGACCGCGATGAATTCCGCCGCCTCTTGTACGCGATAGGACGCACTGTCGACGCGCGCTGTCTGGCGCTCGACTTCGGCCTGAGTCGCAAAGCCGTCGAAGAGCATTTGCGAGAGCTTGATCTGCAACTCGGAGCGGATCCGTTCCGCCCGATCGGTGCTTCCCGGCCCGCGCCGGCGCGTGGCCGGCGTGCTCGACAACTCGCCGCCGATCGCCGCACGGGCATCGAGGGACGGCAAAAATCCGGCTTGCGCTTGTCTGAGCTCTTGATCGACGGCGCGCCGATCGGCCTTCACGACTGCCAACTCAGGATTGAATGCGAGAGCGGCGCGCACCGTGTCGGCGATCGATGCGGCGAAGGAGGCTTCTCCGCCGATCAACCATATGGTCGAGGCTAAGGGGAGCCACAGGCTCGCACGACCCGCGATCGTCACGGCAGGGAGAAACCTCATCGTTCTTGAACCCGGATGCTTGAGGTCCGCCCGAACTCTTTGTAGATGCTACGTTAACTTTTGGCCCTGATAATCCGGGGCCGTCCAACCGTCAACGTCGGCACCCGCGCGTCGGCCCTGCGTTGGCGAAGGCGTGGCCGAACACGCATGTGGGCAGGCCACGTCCAGAGTTGTGCCAATCACGAGGCTCGAGAAAGGGGCAGAAAGGTCGTGACCTGCGCTATCTTTAGAGCTGTGCCCGCCAGACCACAGCTCCGGCGGCATCCTCGTGCTGCGCGTCGCCGCGATCGCGGTGGTTCGCGACCCGCCAAGAAAGGGGTTCGTGGATGAGCGAGCGCGCAACCGAGCCGAGCTCCGTCGATGAAAAAGAGGCTCGTCCGGACAATGGCTCGGCTCTTGAGGAGAGCCCTGGTACCCGGTCCGTTGTCGCGGAGTGGACGTTCGGTCGCCGATCGACCGAGGTCGACGATCCCCTCTTGTCCTGTTTGGCGGCACTGACCCGGCTGTTGGGACGACCGACCTCGCCACAGGCCCTCACCGCCGGCTTGCCTCTTTCGGAAGGAAAACTCACGCCGGAGCTGTTCGCGCGCGCCGCCGAGCGCGCCGGATTGAGCGCGCGCTTGCTGCGTCGGCCGCTGGCCTCGATCGACGATCTCGTGCTGCCCTGCGTGCTCCTCTTACGAGATCGGCGCGCGGTCGTGATGGTCCGCCGCGACGGAGCGGGCGGGGTTGAGATCGTCCTCCCGGAAAGCGGCGACGGCACCACCGTTATTGCAGAGAAAGAACTGGACGAGCGCTACACCGGCTATGCCTTCTTCGCGCGACCGGCGCTCGGCTTCCTGCAGCGCGACCGCGAGCTCCTCGCCGAGCGGAGCGGGCATTGGTTCTGGTCCGTCATCCTGCGCCAATGGCCGGTCTATGCCGAGGTCGTGCTTGCGGCCGCCTTGATCAATTGCTTTGCTGTTGCGACCTCGCTGTTCGCGATGAACGTGTACGATCGCGTGGTTCCGAATAACGCGATCGAGACTCTTTGGGTTCTCTCGCTTGGAATCTTTATTGTTTTGATATTCGATTTCCTGCTGAAAATGCTGCGCGGCTATTTCGTCGATGCGGCCGGAAAAGTCGCTGACATCAAGCTCGCCAGCCGTATTTTCGAGCACGTGATGAACATGCGCATGGCGAGCCGTCCACGGTCGGCAGGGGCGTTCGCGAGCAATCTCCGGGAATTCGAAACCTTACGCGATTTCTTTACCTCAGCCACGCTCGCGAGCCTGGTCGATCTTCCCTTCCTTGCGCTGTTCGTGGCGATCATCTGGATGATCGGCGGGGTGGTGGCGGTGGTGCCGCTCCTCGGCATCCCGCTCGTCATCGGCGCCGGACTGCTCGTCCAAATCCCCCTCGATCGGGCGGTCCGCAGGACGTTCAAAGAAGCCTCCCAGAAACACGGCGTGCTCGTCGAGGCGATCAACGGGCTCGAGACGATCAAGGCGGTCGGGGCCGAAGGACGCATGCAACGCGCCTGGGAGAACTTCGTCATGGCGACCGCCGAGTCGGCCAATCAGAGCCGGTTGTTGTCCGCCTTGACCGTGCATTTCGCCGGGCTCGTGAGCAATCTCGTCTATGTCGGGGTCATTATCGTCGGGGTGTATGAGATCGCTGCCGGCCGCCTGACCATGGGTGGGCTCATCGCCTGCAGCATCCTCGCCGGTCGCGCCATGGCACCGCTGGGCCAGGTCGCGGCCGTGTTGACCCGCTATCATCAGGCCAAGACCGCTCTCGATACGCTCAACGGCATCATGCGGCTGCCGAGTGAGCGCCCGGTCGAGCGGGTGTTCGTCCATCGGCCGCTTCTTAAGGGAGCGATCGAATTCAAAAACGTAACGTTCACCTATCCCGGCCAGAAGCTCGCGGCGCTGAACGACATTTCCTTTCGCGTGGCACCCGGTGAACGCGTTGGCCTCATCGGAAGGGTCGGCTCCGGCAAATCGACGGTTGAGAAGCTCATCTTGGGTCTTTATGAACCGGATACGGGTTCCGTGCTCATCGACGGCACGGATATCCGCCAGATCGACCCGGCTGATCTGCGGCGCAACATCGGCTGCGTTCCCCAAGACGTGATCCTCTTCCAAGGGTCGATCCGCGAGAACATCACCTTGGGGGCACCGTTCGTGGATGATGCGGCGGTGTTGCGTGCCGCTAGGATCGCCGGCGTTGAGGACTTCGTCTCGCGCCATCCTCTCGGCTACGACCTCAACGTCGGCGAACGCGGCGAGGCCCTCTCGGGCGGTCAGCGCCAGTCGATCGCGATCGCCCGCGCGCTCCTTCTCGACCCGCCGATCCTCGTCTTTGACGAGCCGACGAGCGCGATGGATAACGGCGCCGAGAGCCGGTTCATGCAGCGGATCGCGCGGGAACTGCCCGGCAAGACGTTGCTCTTGGTGACCCATCGCGCCTCCTTGCTCGCCCTCGTCGAGCGCCTGATCGTGATGGACAATGGCCGGATCGTCGCCGACGGTCCCAAGGACAAAGTGCTCAAGGCGCTTGCGTCCGGCCAAATTCGTGGAGAGGGGTGATGGCCCTGCGGCTCTCTGCGCCAGCCCACCGGCGAGCACTCGATCACGAACTCGCGAAGATGGTGGCCGGAGCCGCCGCAGCCGATCAACTGCGGCCGCACGGGCTGGGGCACGCGCTGCTCTTCACGGTCCTCGCCTTTTTCGTCGTCTTCGTGCTGTGGGCGAGTTGGGCCCGGGTGGCCGAGATCACCCGTGGTGAAGGCAAGGTCATCCCCTCCCGCCAGATCCAGGTCATCCAGAATCTCGAAGGCGGCATCCTCGCAGAAATGCTCGTGCGCGAGGGCCAGGTCGTCGAAAAAGACCAGATTCTACTTCGGATCGACAACGTTCGTGCAGAGAGCGACTATCGCGAGAAGCGCGCGCGCTATATGGCTCTGCTCGCGGCGATCGCCCGTCTGCAGGCGGAAATCGAGGACACCAAACTGGTTTTCCCGCCGGAAGTGTTGGCCGAGGCCCGCGACGTCGCGGAACGCGAACAGAAACTGTTCCTTTCTCGGCAAGAGAACCTCGAAAAAGAGATCGAGATTTTGCGCACGCAGGCCCAGCAACGCGAAAGCGAACTCAGGGAATTGGAGGCCAAGCTCGCCCACTACGAACGCTCGTTGGAGCTCGCGCGCGAAGAACTCCGCCTTGCTGAACCAGCGGCGCGGCGGGGGGATGTCTCGCAATCGGTGTTTCTCAAGTTGCAACGCGAAGTCAACGATTTGCGGGGGGCGGTGGAGAGTACGCGCGCGTCGATTGCACGTGTCAAAACCGCCATCCGTGAAGCGCATCAGAAAGTGGAGCGGGCGTGGAGCGCTTTCCGCTCTCAAGCTCAAGAAGAATTGACCCAAAAGACAGCAGAACTCGCAAGCATTCGTGAAATCGTGTTAGCAGGCGCTGATCGCATTCGGCGCACCGAGGTTCGATCGCCAGTTAAAGGCACGATCAAGCAGATCAAGGTTACGACCATCGGTGGCGTCATCCAACCGGGTCAGGATATCATGGAAATTGTTCCGCTTGAGGATACGCTGCTCATCGAAGCGCACATCCGACCAGCGGACATCGCGTTCCTCCGCCCCGGCTTACCAGCGACCGTCAAGATCACCGCCTATGACTATTCGATCTATGGCGATCTCAAGGGGGTAGTCGAGGATATCAGCGCCGATACGATTACCAACGAGCGCGGCGAGAGCTTCTACCGGGTGCGGATCCGAACCGACAAGAACCATCTCGGCTCCGACGATGAGCCGCTGCTGATCATCCCGGGCATGACGGCTCAGGTCGACATCCTCACGGGCAACAAGACCGTCATGCACTATCTCTTAAAGCCGATCATCAAGGCGCGCGATCGGGCTCTCACCGAGCGTTGATTGAGCCAGACGATCGCGCCGCCTCAAGCGAGGATGGCAATTAGCGCAGCGTAATTACGACCTTCCCTCGGGCCAGGCGGCGTTCGAGGCGCGCGAGGGCTTCGCGCGCTTGCTCCAAGCTGAAGAGCTCCAAGACGAGAGGGCGGATTTGACCACGGACATACCAGTCCAAGAGCTGCTCGAAGCCGCGCCGTACGCGATCCGGATCGTGGCGACGGTAGCTGCCCCAATAGAAACCGATCGCCGCGCAATTCTTGACGAGCAGGATGTTGGCCGGAATCTGCGGCACTTCGCCCGCGGCGAAGCCGACGATCACGATGCGCCCCTCCCAGGCGATCGCCCGCAAGCCGACCTCGAACATGCGGCCGCCTACGGGATCGAACACGACGTCGACGCCCCGCCCGCCCGTCGCTTCTTTGAGCGACTTCGCAAGCTCCTCGGTCTCGCTGTCGAAGACGAGATCGGCGCCGTGTTCGCGCGCGATCGCAAGCTTCTCAGCGCCCCGCGCTGTTGCGATCACGCGCGCTCCCATCGCCTTGCCGACCTCCACCGCTGCGAGGCCGGCACCGCCCGCAGCCCCATGCACGAGGAGCGTCTCCCCGGCTTTGAGACCGGCCCGCCAAGCAAGACCGCCGAGCGCAGTCCCGTAGACGATCGGCAGCGCGGCTGCATGGCGCTCGTCCAAGATCTCGGGGATCGGCACCACGTCCGACGCTCGCGCAACGGCATATTCGGCGAAGCCGCCGTAGTCGAGCACCGCGAGCACGCGGGTACCCGGCGCCGGTCCCAAGACCCCCGGGCCGAGCGCGTCGACCACGCCGGCCACCTCGAAGCCGGGCACGAAGGGCAGGCTCGGCCGCTCCTGATAGGTGCCGCGGGTGATCAACAGGTCCGCGAAGTTGACGCCGGCGGCAGCGACCGCGATGCGGATCTCGCCGGGACCGGGCTCGGGTAGCGGCAACTCGACGAGCTCGAGGCCCTCGATGCCCTTGAGCTCGCGACACAGAAGCGCGCGCATGGACTCCCTCTCGCTGCCTGGGAGCCCTTCGTAGCGAGGCGGCACCTCGTTGGGAATGCCCGCGCGCGGGTCTGGTCGCGCGCGAGGGGACCCCCTACCTAGGAGCCGTGAGCGAAGCGATGCGTGGCTATTTCGGGATAGGAGCGGAGGGCATCAGCAAGCCGGTCAACCTCGGCACGCTGATGCGCACCGCTCATGCCTTTGGAGCCAGCTTCCTGTTTCTCGTCGGCGCCTATTGGCGCTTGCGGGAAGCGATTTCCGACACCTCGAAGGCGGAGTTCAGCCTGCCTCTCTTCGAATTCCCCGATGCACGCTCGCTCACCTTGCCGCGGCGATGCCGGCTTGTGGGCGTCGAGCTGGTCGACGAGGCAATCCCCTTGCCGAGCTTCCGTCATCCGTTGCATGCCGGTTACGTTTTCGGCCCCGAGCGCGGCTCCCTTTCCCCGGAGATGCTCGCGCGCTGCGACTGGGTAGTCCGCATCCCCACCCGCTTCTGCGTCAACCTCGGCGTGGCGGCGGCGATCGTCCTCTACGATCGCTTGTTGACCTTCGGTCGCTTTCCGCCGCGACCGGTCGCCACCGGTGGCCCGCGGGAAGCTCTGCCCCCTCACGTGTACGGTAGCCCTCGGTTCCGAGTCGAGCCGTCAAGCGAGCTTGGCGCGCTCGCTCCTCGGGAAAAGCAGGAGGCCGAGCAGGAGTGAGCATGGGCCGACAGCGTCGATCCTTGCCGCGTGCGCTGTGCGCGCTCGCCGTGGCCCTCGTTCCCTTCGCCCCGGCTTGGGCAGGCTTTGTTGAGCGTTTCCGGGATTGGAGCGTCTATGTGCACGAGGACTCCTCGGGGCGAATCTGTTTCGTTACCTCCGAGCCGATCAAACAGGAGGGCAACTTCGCGCGCCGTGGTCGCCCGCGCCTCTTCGTCACCCAGTTCGGCGGTAATCGTCCGCGCCAGGAAGTCTCGGTTGATCCGGGCTACACCTACCGCAAGGGAAGCACGGTCGAGGCCGTCATCGACGGCGCGCGCTTCGAGCTGTTCACCGACCGCGATCGAGCCTGGGCGCGGAGTTCGGAAGACGATGCCAAGATCATCGCGGCGATGCGGCGTGGAAACCAGATGACGGTGCGCGGCACCTCAGTTCGCGACACCTGGTCCTTGGATACCTATTCGCTTGCCGGTTTCAGCGCCGCGTTGAAGGCGATGGTGGAGATCTGTGCCCGTGGTCCCCGCCGCTGACTTCTCCTCTTCTTCCCGACCGATCTCGCTTATCGGTCTCGATCGCAACGAACTCGAAGCGTGGCTGCTCGCTTTGGGTGAACCCCCATCGACGGTGCGCATGCGCGCGCGTCAGATCTTCCATTGGCTCTATGCGCGCGGCGCCCGCGACCCCGAAGCGATGACCACGCTGCCTAAGGACCTGCGTCGCAGGCTCGCCCATGAAGCGTCGCTTGCGCGTCCGACGATCGTCGCAGAGCAACAGTCGCGCGATGGAACGCGCAAATGGCTGTTGCGGTTTGCCGATGGTCAGGAGGTCGAGACTGTCTTTATACCTGAAGAAGATCGGGGAGCCTTGTGCCTTTCGACCCAAGTCGGGTGCACCTTGTCTTGCCGATTCTGCCACACCGGCACCATGCCGCTTGTGCGCAATCTCAAAGCGGGGGAGATCCTGGCGCAGGTCCTTGTAGCCCGCGATGCGCTCGGCGATTGGCCGTCAGCACGCGAGGGCCGTCAGATCACGAACATCGTGATCATGGGCATGGGCGAGCCACTGTTCAATTACGAAGCGACGAAAGCGGCGATAAAGCTAGCGCTCGATGGTGAAGGCCTCGCCTTTTCGCGCCGCCGCATCACGCTTTCGACCTCAGGCGTCGTGCCGAGGATTGAGCCTTGGGGGCGTGAGGTGGGCACCGGCCTTGCAATCTCCTTGCATGCGGTGCGCGACGAGCTGCGCGATGAACTGGTGCCCATCAACCGCAAATGGCCAATCGCCGAATTGTTGGCCGCGTGCCGGGCTTACCCGGGCCGCCGCCCGATCACCTTCGAATATGTCATGTTGCGCGGCGTCAATGACAGCGATGCCGACGCCCGAGAGCTCGTGCGGCTTCTCCGCGGCATTCCCGCCAAGGTCAACCTCATCCCTTTCAATCCTTGGCCCGGCTCGCCCTTCGAATGCTCGAGCGAAAGCCGCATCCGCAGCTTCGCGGCAATCGTGGAAGAGGGCGGCTATCCAAGCCCCATTCGAACCCCGCGGGGTCGCGACGTGCTGGCGGCGTGCGGGCAACTGAAAACTTCAAGCCGCCGCGAGCCGCGCCTGCGCACCACCGTGGCGGCATTGTCGTGAACCTTCGGTTCGCTGGATCGCCGAGGTGAACAGCTTTTCTTAAGCCCTCGCCCAAGCAAACGAGGCACGCTCGAGCGGCTGCGCGAAAGCGGCGACGTTCGATGACCCGTTGCGCTCAAGTCGGATCGCATCCGGCGATCGCTCGGATCACGGCAGGGACGGTCGATCGCAAAACGGCTTTAGGGTCCGGCGGACATCGATGAAAGCGCTCTGGGTCTACCGTGGGACGAGCGCGCGCATCGCCCCGAAAACCGGCCCGCTGCGTGCTCGCGTTGACCTCAGGTCCTTGCGCGCTGCGCAGGCGAAAGCCCGTGTGCCGATCACACGCTCTTGAGCTCCGATGCGATCGCCCGGAAACGCAGTACCTCCCGGCTTTTGTTTAAGAGGCGTGTTGCCGGAAAGATCGCGATCCGACCGCGCTTGGCGCCGCTCGCGCACACTCGAGATCGCTTCGATCGCGTTTTTTATCCAAGCGTTGCGAGTGCATCCTGTGGTGCTGGGCTGCGCGCCTCTTGTGCTGGGGCATTTGCCATCGTCTCGCGCTGTCTTTTGGGGCGCTTTACAATCGCAAATACCGCTGGGCGACGAGTCTCGGCTCAACTATCGGTCGGCGCTGCGGCGTAGCGCACGTCGAGCGCATAACCTTCTGCGCGCACCGTGCGTACGAGGTCCTCTTCACCGCCCGCGTTGAGCGCGCGGCGCAGACGTCGGATCGCTGCGTCCACGGTGCGCAATTCGATGTCGACTTCGTTTCCCCAGACGCGATCGAGCAACTGCGCGCGGCTGAACACGCGCCCGGGATTCTCGAGGAAGTGGCGCAAGAGCCGGAATTCCGTGGGCGAGAGATGGACCTCGCGATTGCCGCGGAACACGCGATGGGCGGCCACGTCCATGCGGATATCGCGGAACTGCAGCACCTGATCTGCGAAGGCCGGGCGCACGCGGCGCAGGACGGCCCGGATGCGGGCGATCAGCTCGGCGGGAGAGAAGGGTTTGGTGACGTAATCGTCCGCGCCGCTGTCGAGACCGCGCAGCCGATCTTGCTCCTCGGCGCGCGCGGTGAGCATGATCACCGGGACACGCGAAAGCTCCGGGCGACGGCGTATGCGCCGTAAGAGCTCGAGACCCGACAGCCGCGGGATCATCCAGTCGATGATCACGAGGTCGGGCGCGCGCTCGGCAAGAAGCGTGAGTGCTTCTTCCCCGTCGAAGGCTTGGGCGACCTCGAACCCGGCGGCCTGCAGGTTGTACGCGATGAGCTTTTGGAGCGCGGCTTCGTCCTCGACGACCAGGATGAGGGGCTTCACGGTGTCACTCCACCTCGTGTCGCGGTCGATTGATTTCGGCGCCGTAAATGATATAGACGATCTTCTCTCCAATGTTGGTCGCATGATCCGCGATCCGCTCCATATTTTTAGCGATGAAGAGAAGATCGATGCAGGTGCTTATCGTACGCGGATCCTCGAGCATGTAGGTCACGAGCTCCCTGAACAGGCTCGTGTACTGCTGATCCACCTCCTGGTCTCGATGCCACACGGCGGTTGCCTTCTCGGCGTCCCGCTCGACATAGGCATCGAGCACATCCTTGACCATACCAAGACAGAGGTTGCCGATCACCGCGAGCTGCTGCAGGGGCTTCGGCGCCGGCTGCTCGGCGAGCCGTTGCGAGCGTTTGGCTATGCTCACCGCGTAATCACCGATGCGCTCGAGGTCGTTGCTGATCTTGAGCGACATCGCGATGGTGCGCAGATCGATCGCCATCGGTTGGCGCAGAGCGAGGAGCTTGATTGCGTCTTGATCGATGCGCTCCTCGAGCTCGTCTACTTTTCGATCGCTGTCGATGACCCGCGCTGCGAGCTCGACATCGCCTTCCGTAAGCGCGCGCATCGCATCGGCGACTTGCCGCTCCGCGAGGCCGCCCATTTCGACAATGGCACTCGTCAAGCGCGCGAGCTCCTCATCGAAGGCCCGCACGATGTGGTGGTGTTCGAGCGCCTCGGGTTTGCCAGGCATGGTGCGATCCTCAGCCAAAACGACCGGTCAGATAGTCACTCGTGCGTTGATGCCGCGGTCGCGTGAACAGTTCATTGGTCGCCCCGAACTCGATCAGTTCTCCAAGATACATGAAGGCCGTATAGTTCGACACACGCGCCGCCTGTTGCATATTGTGCGTGACGATTATGACCGTAACGTTACCGGCCATTGAAATGATCAGATCCTCGATGCTCGCGGTGGCGATCGGGTCGAGCGCAGACGTTGGCTCGTCGAAAAGGATGATCTCCGGGTCGGTAGCAAGCGCGCGGGCGATGCACAGCCGCTGCTGTTGCCCGCCCGAGAGCGCGGTTCCTGGCTCGTCCAGCCGGTCCTTGACTTCGTCCCACAGCGCCGCCCCGCGCAGCGCCGCTTCCACCCGTCCATCGAGTTCACTGCGGCTCTTGATGCCGCGGACGCGAAGCCCGTAGGCGACGTTCTCGTAGATCGACTTGGGAAACGGGTTGGGTTTTTGAAAGACCATCGAGATCCGCATCCGCACTTCGATCGGGTCGATGTCCGGACCGACGATGTTCACATCGTCCGGATAGAGGCGGATCTCCCCCTCATAGCGCGTGTGCGGCGTCAGATCGTGCATACGGTTGAAACAGCGCAGTAAGGTCGATTTGCCGCAACCCGAAGGTCCGATCAGAGCGGTGACTGCATGCTCGAAGATGTCCATGTTTATATTTTTTAAAGCCTGCATCTGGCCATAGTAGAAATTCAAATTGCGAATACGACTCTTGACCTTCGGGTCCGCCATCGGCTGCACCCGTGATTCGGTCGCAGAGGCAAGAGCGATCGAGGGCTTCATCGGTGTCTTACCAGGTGATGCGCTTGCGCAGGCGATAGCGCAGCCAGATCGCGAACGCGTTCATCACAAGTGTGAGCGCGACGATCACGATGCCGGCGGCAGCAGCGTTGGCGTGGAAGGCGGTGCCCGGTCGCGAGACCCAATTGAACATCTGGATCGGCAGCACCGTAAATCCCGACCACAGCCAATTGAAGTTGATGAACGGGGGGGTGGTGGTGATCGGCGGGTCGGGCAGATAAGCGATGAAGGTCAATGCTCCGATGGTGATGAGCGGTGCCGTCTCACCGATAGCACGAGCAAGGCCGATGATCACGCCGGTTGCGATTCCCGGGATCGAGTAGGGCAGAACATGGTCGCGCGTGACCTGCCAACGGGTGGCCCCGACAGCGTAAGCCGCCTCGCGAATGGCGTGCGGCACTGCGCGAACCGCTTCACGCGTCGCCACCACGATGATGGGCATGATCATAAGCGCGAGCGTGAGCCCGGCCGAGAGGATGCTCTGGCCGAAGTTCAAGGCGTAGACGAACAGACCGAGTGCCAACAAGCCATATACGATAGAAGGCACTGCGGCGAGATTACTCACATTGATCTCGATCAGCGTCGTGACCCAGTTCCGCGGTGCGTATTCTTCAAGATATACCCCAGCGGCGACCGCAAGCGGCACACCTACAACCGCTGTTACCGACATCACAAGGCAGGTCCCCACCCACGCCGAGAGAATGCCGGCCTGCTCGGGCCGACGGGAAGGGTAGCTTAAGAAGAAATCGAGCGTGAGCCTGTGGTAGCCGTCGAGCAGCAGATCGATGAAAAGCGCGAGCAGCGTGATCACCCCGACCGAGGTCGCGATCACCCCGACCGCCGCGAAGACCACGTCCCACCGTCGGCGGCGCGCGACGTTGGACCGCAGTTCTCCCAGAGCCGAGGGGGAAGCGGTGACTGTAATCGGACGCGACAGGCTGGCCATCAATAGGCCTCCCGGAACCGCATGCGCAAAAGATGCGCGAGCACGTTGAAGAGAAGTGTGATGATCAACAGAACCAGACCGGCAGCGAAGATCGACTGATAGCCGATCGACCCGTGCGGTAGATCTCCGAGCGCCACCTGCACGATGTAGGCCGTGATAGTCGCCGCCGGCTCTCTCGGATCGAGCGTGAGATTCGGCTGCTGGCCGGCGGCGATGGCAACCACCATCGTCTCGCCGGTTGCGCGTGCGATGCCGAGCATGAAGGCGGCCGCGATGCCCGAGGTCGCCGCCGGCACGACGACGCGCCACGTCGTCTGCAGCCTGGTCGCCCCGCAGGCGTAGGAGGCCTCGCGCAGAGAGTTGGGCACGGCCCGCATGGCGTCCTCGCTCACCGAGCCGACATAGGGGACGATCATGATCCCGATCACGATACCCGGGCTCAACACGTTGAAGCCCGGCAAATCTGGAATGATCTTCTGCAGAAGCGGGGTGACGAAGAGCAGAGCGAAATAGCCGTAGACGACGGTCGGAACCCCTTCGAGGAGCTCCAAAAATGGCTTAACCGTTTCCCGGACCCTGGGGGGAGCGAATTCGCTCAAATAGAGCGCGACCATAAGACCGAGCGGAACCGCCACCAGCAAGGCCACTCCGGCTGCCAAGAGTGTTCCGCAGAGAAGGGGCAGAATCCCGTAGCGCGCCTCGGCAAAGAGCGGCGTCCACATCGTGTCGGTAAGAAAGTCGATGATCGACACCCGCTCGAAGAAAGCCGCCGATTCGACCAGCAAAACGACGACGATCGCAGTGGTGACCGCGACCGCCGAGGCGGCACACATGAACAAGATCACTTCGATGATGCGCTCGCGGATGTCCCGGTGCCGAATGCGCGGGCGGATGAGCGGCCGAGCCGATGGAGCCATCGTTGGTCCTCAAAAGCCGGCCGAGCGAACGCCCGCTCGGCCGGCGGCGCGAATGGAGAGAACTCGTGCAGTTAGGATTTCAGCTCACGCTCCAAAAGCTCCATGATTTGAACGCCGACTTCGGGAACGCCGCCGAAGACGGTTCCAACCTTGCGCTCTTGGAACCGCGCCCGGGCAGCCTTGTAAGCGGCGTCGGGCAGCGGCGTGTAACCGACCTCACGCGCCAGCTTGGCGACGTTGACGAGATAGTACTCGACGAACTCAGCAACCTCCGGCCGGTCCACCGCCTTGCGGTTCACATAGATGAAAAGCGGCCGCGACAAGGGCTGGTAGGAGCCGTTGATGACGTTCTCCATGCTCGGCTCGACCGCCTGGTTGGTCTTGGGATTGACGATTTTGACCGCTTTCACCTTGCCGGGATTCTCGTGCACGTAGGCGAAGCCAAAGAAGCCGAGCGCGAATTTGTCGCCCGACACACCCTGCACGAGGATGTTGTCGTCCTCACTCGCCGTGAAGTCGCCGCGGCTCGCTTTCGCCTTGCCGACGATCGCTTCCGTGAAGTAGTCGAAGGTACCGGAGTCAGCACCAGCGCCGTACAGCGACAGTTTGGCATCTGGCCAATCGGAGCGCACCTGGTTCCAGCGCGTGATCTTACCCTGGGCCGCTGGCTCCCAGATTTTCTTCAACTCCTCGACGGTCATCACCTCGGCCCAGCTGTTTTGAGGATTGATGACGACTGCTAAGGCGTCGAAGGCGACCGGCAGCTCGATATACTCGATGCCGGCCTGTTTGCAGGCTTCCATCTCCTGCGCGAGAATCGGGCGCGAGGCATTGGAGATGTCGGTTTCGCCGCGGCAGAACTTCTTAAAGCCACCGCCGGTGCCCGAAATCCCGACCGTCACGCGCACGGCTCCCTTCTTCGCCTTCTGGAATTCCTCGGCCACCGCTTCGGTAACCGGATAAACGGTGCTCGAGCCGTCGATCTTGATTTCGGGAGCAGCGGCAAAGGCGAGCTGGGTGGCGAAGAGCGCCCCCGCCGCCAACCCGGCGGTTGCAACGAGCGGTTTCATCGCGATGCCTCCTTGCAAGAGCGATCACCGCAGCTGCGATGACCGACCGCGATGCCTAGCTTATGACGATTGCGTGACCGATTCGTGACAAGGCTCCGGGGGTATCGGCAAGAGAACCGCGAACCGCGAACCGCGACCGACCTCGCTCTCAATCGCCAGATGACCCTGGTGTCGGCGCACGATGTGTTTGACGATGGCAAGCCCCAACCCGGTGCCGCCGATCTTGCGCGAGCGGCCCTTGTCGACCCGATAAAAGCGCTCCGTCAGCCGCGGCACATGCTCAGGCGGGATCCCCTCGCCCTGGTCGACCACGGCGATCTCTACCGCCCGCCGGTTGGCGACTGGCCCCGCGCTCGGCGGCGCCGCCTCGAGCACGCGCACTTCGATGCGAACCTCTTTGTCGGGCCCGCCATATTTGATCGCATTGTCGATCAGATTGCCGAACAGTTGGTGCAGCTGATCGGGATTCCCCATCAGTTCCGGCAGATCCGGCGGCATGTCGAGGACGAGGCGTACCCGCGCCGCTTCGGCCATCGGCCGCATGCGCGCAAGCGTGCCATCGAGAATCTCGCGCAGCGAGACTCTAGTCTCCGGCGGTCGCCGGGCGGCGAGCTCGATTTGTGAGAGGACGAGGAGGTCCTCGACCAGCCGCTGCATGCGGCGTGCCTCCTCCTCCATGGTGGTGAGGAACATCTCGCGCGCTGCCGGGTCGTCTCGCGCCGGGCCGCGCAACGTCTCGATGATGCCGATGATCGCAGCGAGCGGCGTCTTGAGCTCGTGACTCGCGTTTGCAACAAAGTCCGAGCGCATGCGCTCGATCATCAACTGCTCGCTCTGCTCGCGCAACGCGATGACCGCACCGTTCCCGCCGTCCGGGTTCTCAAGGGGTGCGATCGAGGCGGCGAAGAGCTTGAGGCGATCGTCGATGGGACTGAAGGTGACGCTACTTGCCACCTTGGTTGCCAGCACCGAGCCGAGCGCTGCGAGCACGCCGGGATCGCGGGTGACGCGCGTTAGGGGCACGCCCGCGCGCTCAATGTTGAAGGTGCGCTGTGCCGCTGCATTCGCCTCGACGATCATCGAGCGCTGATCGACCAAGAGAACGGGGTCGGCAAGTGCATCCAAGACCGTAGACAGCCGGCGGGCGTGAAGGGTCGACAGCCGCTCGGCACGTTTGAGCCGGCGCGCGAGATCGAGGGTGGGCCACATGATCCATTCGAGCGGCGAGCCGAACACCACCGCCGGCCGCTGGCTCTCGTCACCACCCCCAAGACCGATGATCCAGCGCGCGAGCGCCTTCACCTGCACGATCCAGTGGCGCGCGATGAGATAGGCGCACAGCACCCCAGCTGCGAGGCCGATCGCAAGCGCGACCAGATCTGTGCTGCCGAGCGCGAACCAGACGACGGCTGCGACCAGCGTCGGGGCCGCGATGACCGCTGTGTCGCGCGATTGGCTGAATGAAGATGCGGGTCCGCGAAGGTGCTGCGGCGCGGGCACGCCTCCTCAGCTCCTAAGTTCAGGAAGATCGCGGAAGAGCTCGAGCGCTTGCGGATTGGCGAGTGCCTCGGTGTTCGCGACCGGTCGCCCGTGGATCACGTCGCGCACCGCGAGCTCGCTGATCTTGCCGTTCATGGTGCGCGGAATGTCGGCGACCTGGATGATCTTGGCCGGCACGTGCCGTGGGCTCGCATTCTCCCGGATGTTCTTGCGGATGCGCTCGCGCAGCGCGTCATCCAAGACAAGCCCGTCGCGCAGTCTCACGAAGAGGATGATTCGCTGATCCCCCTCCCACTCCTGACCGACGCAGACCGATTCCAGGACTTCGTCGATCTGCTCGACCTGGCGATAGATCTCGGCCGTGCCGATGCGCACCCCACCAGGATTGAGGGTGGCATCCGAGCGACCGTAGATGATGACGCCGTCATGTTCGGTGATCTCGGCCCAGTCGCCGTGGCACCAGACGCCCGGGAACCGCTCGAAGTAGCTCTTGCGGTAGCGTTTGCCTTCGGGATCGTTCCAAAAGCCGACCGGCATCGAGGGAAAGGGTTTGGTGCAGACCAGCTCGCCGCGCTGGCCGCGCACCGGCCGCCCGGTTTCGTCGAACACCGCGACCGCCATCCCAAGCCCGCGCATCTGGATCTCGCCGCGCCAGACCGGCCCGGCCGGATTGCCCAGCACGAAACAGGAAACGATATCGGTACCGCCGGAGATCGACGCGAGGTGCACATCGCGCTTGATCTTCGAATAGACGTAATCGAACGATTCCGCGAGCAATGGCGATCCCGTCGAGAGAATCGCTTTAAGCGCGCTCAGATCATGGGTACGCGCGGGCTCGACGCCGGCTTTTTCGATCGCCTGGAGATATTTGGCACTGGTGCCGAACACCGTGATCCGCTCGCGCTGCGCAAGATCCCACAGTGCTTGCGGCCCGGGGTGAAACGGCGAACCATCGAAGAGAACGATGGTCGCTTCGCTTGCGAGCGCCGAGACCAACCAGTTCCACATCATCCACCCGCAGGTCGTGTAATAGAAAATCCGCTCGCCCGGGCGGAGATCGGTATGCAATCGATGCTCCTTAAGATGCTGGATCAAGGTTCCGCCCTGACCGTGCACGATCGCCTTCGGCATGCCGGTCGTCCCCGACGAATAGAGGACGTAGAGCGGATAGTCGAACGGCAGCTGCTCGAACCGCAACGGTTCGCCACTGCGCGCGCAGAACGCGTCCCACAGCACCGCGTTCGGAATCGCGCTCAGATCCGGCTGGCTTTCGAGGAAGGGAATCACCACCACGCGCTCGAGGCTCGGTAGTGCTGCGGCGAGCTCGGCGACTTTGGCGCGGATGTCGATGCGCTTGCCGCCATAGAGATAGCCGTCCACGGTGATGAGGATCTTGGGTTCGATCTGGCCGAAGCGGTCGAGTACGCCGCGCACGCCGAAATCGGGTGAGCAGGAGGAGAAGATCGCCCCCACAGCCGAGGCCGAGAGCGCAGCGACCACGGTTTCCGGAATGTTGGGCAGATAGGCGGCGATGCGATCATCGAGGCCGATGCCCTCGGCGCGCAAGCCGGCAACGAAGCGCGCAACAGCATCCCAAAGCGCATGCCAAGAAAGCTCGCGCCGCAGCCCGTCCTCGCGCACGAACAAAATCGCCGGTGTGGCATCGCGGCGGCGCAGCAGGTTTTGCGCGAAGTTGAGCCGCGCCCCGACGAACCAGCGCGCCCCCGGCATGGCATCCGGATCGACGAGGACTTCATCCGCCTCGCGCGAAGCCACCACGCCACAGAATTTCCAAACCTCCTGCCAGAAGCGCGCCGGGTGATCGACCGACCAACGCCACAGTTCGGCCACCGCATCGGGCCCGGTGAAACCATGGTCGGCTGCGAAGCGGGTGATCAAGGCTCGCGCCGCCCGCTCGGGATCCGGTCGCCAGATCGGCTCGCTCATCCTCGTCTCTCCGATACGCGCTTGCCGGAACGAACCCGCATTCTCAAAAGGCGTGCGGGAATTGCAACGCCATCGCCGCTCAACGAGCACGTTTAGCTCTTTCGCAGCGGTCTTAAGCGCTCGGTGAGCGGGTGGTATGGGCACTTGCGCGCCCTCGCCCGACCGAGCCTTGTGCCCGCCCGAGGTCGCGACTAGCGCGACTTGCGCGCCGGACTGTTCGCTGTGCGCGGACGTTCGAAGAGGAACTCGCGCCCCACTTTCACGCGCGGCACTCCATCATAGGCGATGACATCCGCCGTCGCGTAGGTCTCGCTCCACCGCTCCGGCAGATAAGAGCCGGTGCCGATGATGTCGATCGGCGCGCGAACGCTCGCCATGAGCTTGCACTTCTGCGGCGAAAAGCCCGAGGAGGCGATGATCTTGACGTTCTTGAACCCGGCTGCGTCCAGCTGCTCGCGCATGTGGAAGATGGCCGCTGCCGTCACACCAGTACCGGTAAGCCAGGCGAGTTCTTCCGGCGTGCGGTAGGTGCGGATCGCCTGCGGCGCATGCCGCTCGAGCACAGCATAGGACTTCGCCACATCCAGCCCTTCGACGAAGCGGCCGCCGTGCGTATCCAAGCGAACGCCGAGACGCCCCGAATGGGCGAGGTCGGGAAAGCGGCGGCAGACCTCAAGCGCGTCGGTGATCTCGCGGCCGAAGTAATCGACGAGCACATAGAGCGGGTCGTCGGGAAAAGCGGCGTGGAACATCTCGGCTGCGCGCACGGTCGATCCGGCATAGCCGATGAGCGCGTGCGGCATGGTGCCGAGGCCGCGCTCGCGACCGAAATAGTGCGCAGTGGCATCGGTCGCATTACCGATGAACCCGATGGCGTTGGTCTCGGCGCGCGCGCGCTTGGAGCCCACGCTTGCGGCATAGGCCATCATTTCCGCCATCTCGAGACCGGCACAATGGCGCGCGTCCATGGCCAAAAAAGCCACGTAAGGCAGATCGGTGCACATCGAATAGGCGTTGAATGCCGCCACACAGGCCGGGCCGATCTTCTGTAGAAGATTGGTCTCGAGATCGACCAGATGGCGAAACGAGCCGGTGATGTACATGAGCGGCTCGCCGGCCCCCACCCAATCGCCTTCTTCGAACAGGAGCTCGACTTCAAAGTGCGTGTTGCGCTCGCGCGCGACCCGAGCGAGCCACTCGAGCGCCAGCCGCGGCGCCGAGACCACCGGGCGGCGCATGAAGATCGCGTAAGTGACGCGGCAGTCGCCGAACCGCTCGATGATCGCCTTAGTCTTGGAGAAATAGGCGTCCGCGTAGCGCGGGATCTCCGCATCCGTGGGATGCGTCACCGCCAGCTGTTCGCGCTGCCGGCCGGCGTCGGCTTCCGGTGCCGAAGCGCGCGCCGGCTCTTCTTGCTCGATGCGCGCGCTCACGAGCCGGCAGCCACCCGCTGCGCGCGGCGCTCTTCCTTAAGCGCCTGCGCCATGATGAAAGCGAGCTCGAGGCTTTGCTGGGCGTTCAAGCGCGGATCGCACTGCGTATGGTAGCGCGATGCGAGGCAGGCCTCGGTCACCGTCTGCGAGCCGCCCAGGCACTCGGTCACATCTTCGCCGGTCATCTCGAGATGGATGCCTCCCGCGTGCGTGCCCTCGGCCTTGTGGATAGCGAAGAAGCTCTCGACTTCGGCTCGGATCCTGTCGAAGCGGCGCGTCTTGAAGCCATTGGTGGTGATCGTGTTGCCGTGCATCGGATCGCAGGCCCACACCACGATCCGACCTTCGCGACGCAGCGCACGGATCAAGGGCGGCAGCTTGCTCTCGATCTTGTCCGCCCCCATGCGCGCGATGATGGTGAGCCGGCCTGGCTCGTTCTTCGGGTTGAGGATGTCGCACAGGCGCAAGAGTTCATCGACCGTGATCGTAGGTCCGGCCTTGACCCCGATCGGATTGGCGATGCCGCGGCAGAACTCGACATGGGCACCATCCGGTTGCCGCGTACGATCGCCGATCCACAAGAAATGCGCAGACGTGTCGTAGATCTTGCCCGTCGTCGAATCGACGCGGGTGAGCGCCTGCTCGAAGCCCAACAACAATGCTTCGTGCGAGGTGTAGAGGGTGGTACGGGCGATCTCGGGTGTGTTGGTATCGGAGATGCCGCAGGCCCGCATGAAATCGAGCGTCTCGCTGATCCGATCGGCGAGATCGCGATAGCGTTGGCCCCAGGGGGTGCGGGCGACACTCTCGATCATCCAGGCGTGCACACGCGTCAGCGACGCGTAGCCGCCTTCGGTGAAGGCGCGCAACAGATTGAGGGTGGCGGCGGCTTGCATATAAGCGCGCAGCATCCGCGCCGGATCCGGTCGGCGCGCCTGTTCGCTGAACTCGACGGCATTCACGATGTCGCCGCGGTAGGCGGGCAGTTCGCGCTCGCCCCGTCGTTCGGTGGGTGCCGAGCGCGGCTTGGCGAACTGACCGGCGATGCGGCCGACCTTGACCACCGGCACCCCGGCACCGAAGGTCAAGACCACCGCCATTTGCAAGAATACGCGTAACCAGTCGCGGATCTTGTTGGCGTTGAAATCGGCGAAGGCTTCGGCGCAATCGCCGCCTTGCAAGAGAAAGCCACGGCCTGCGGCCACTTCTGCGAGTTTTTGTTGCAGCGTTCGCGCTTCGCCGGCGAACACGAGCGGCGGATAGGTCGCGAGTTCCTGCTCGACCGCGGCAAGCGCCGCCTGATCCTCGTAGACCGGCATCTGCGCCGCCGGTTTCGCGCGCCAGCTATCCGGCGTCCAGTTCCCACTCATCGCCCATCCCAACCCGCGCTGCTCTTCGCGCAGCCCTTCACTCTTCTACCGGCCGCCACATGGTTACGAGCTCTTCCGCGGCCGTCGGATGGAGGGCTACGGTGGCGTCGAATTGCGCCTTGGTCGCCCGGCAGGTCAAGGCCACCGCAAAGCCCTGGATGATCTCCGCCGCCTCGCCGCCCAAGATGTGTACCCCCAACACGCGGTCGTCCGCGCCATCGACCACGAGCTTCATGAGGATCCGCTCGTCACCGCCGCCTAAGGTCTCGTACATCGGGCGAAAGCGCGTCTTGAAGAGCTTGATCCGGCGTCCTTCTGCGCGCGCGGCGTCCTCAGTGAGCCCCACCGAGGCCACCTGGGGCAAGGCGAAGACCGCGGTGGGCACGGTCGCGTAATTGACCGTCATCGGCTTGGCGTTGAACAAGCGCTCGGCGACCGCACGGCCCTCGGCGATCGCAACCGGCGTGAGATCGTGGTGCAGACCGTCCAAACGGTGACCGGCGTGGTCGGAACAGTCGCCGACCGCGAACAAGCCCTGGACCTTGGTGCGGTAGGCGAGGTCGACCGGGATCGAGCCGTCGGGCGCGAGGCGGATGCCGAGTTCTTCGAGCCCGAGATCGCGCGTATTGGGAATCGGCTGCCGACCGGTGGCGAGCAGGACCATCTCGGCTTCCACGGGACCCGCCGAGGTCTCGAGCACGCACGCCTCGCCGTTGCGGGCGATCCGCTCCGGGCGCGCTCCCGGGAGCAGGCGGATGCCCGCGCGCCCGAGTGCTGCGGCGAGCTCCTGCCTGAGTTCGCGATCGAAGCCGCGAAGCGGCAGCTCGCCGCGATAGACGAGGGTGACCTCGCTGCCCAACGCGCGGAAGATGCTCGCGAACTCGACGCCGATGTAGCCGGCTCCCACAACCGCCAATCGACGCGGTAACGGATAGACCTCCTCGAGAAGCCCATCGGAGGTCACGGCATGCTCGATACCCGGAATTTCGGGCAGGCTCGGCCGCGCGCCAACGGCGACGAGCACGCGGTCGGCGAGGATCTCGGTGCCTGCGACCTCGACGATGAAGCCTTGGGCCGTTTTCGCGCGGATGCGCGCGCGCCCGTGCAGGATGCGCACCCCCGCACGCTCGAGCATTTCGACATAGACGCGGTTGAGGCGGGCGATCTCGGCGTTGCGGTTCTCGAGAAGGGTGCGGAAGTCGAGCATCGGCTCGCCGAGCCGCCAGCCGTAGCCGCGCGCCGCCCGGAAGGCCTCGCGGAAATGCGCCCCGAAGTACATGAGCTTTTTGGGCACACAGCCGCGCAGCACGCAGGTCCCGCCCACCCGTCCGGCCTCGGCGATCGCCACCCGAGCCCCGTAGTGGGCGGCGCGGCGCGCGCACGCCACACCCCCGGATCCCGCCCCGATGACGAGAAGATCGATCTCAGCCACGATCGCTCGCCACTTGTTGCTCGCGCCCCTTCTCTAGCGGCATCTTCGGGGCGGCGTCGATGGCCCGCAAGCGATCGAAGCGGCCAAGCCAGGCAGCTTGCGGCGCACGTCGCAAGCGCGCGCAGCGTCGCTCGCGGCGATCGGTCCTACTCCTCGATGGTCCGATCTTCCTCGAGGAGACCCATGGCGACCGCGCCCACCCCGGCCTTCTCGCGGATCGCCTTTTCGAGTTCGGCGGCGACTTCCGGATGCTCCTTGAGCCAAGCCTTGGCGTTCTCGCGACCCTGGCCGATGCGTTGGCCGTTCCAGGCGAACCAGGAGCCGGACTTTTCGACCAGACCGGCTTTGAGGCCGAGGTCGATGAGTTCGCCGGTTTTCGAGATTCCCTCCCCGTACATGATATCGAAGTCGACCACCCGAAACGGCGGCGCCACCTTGTTCTTGACGACCTTGACCCGAGTCTGGTTGCCGATGACCTGATCTTTTTCCTTGATCTGGCCGATACGGCGCACGTCCAGACGCACGCTCGCGTAGAACTTAAGCGCGTTGCCACCTGTGGTGGTCTCCGGGCTGCCGAACATCACCCCGATCTTGCTGCGGATCTGGTTGGTGAAGATGACGATGCACTTGGAGCGGCTGATGGAGGCGGTGAGCTTTCTGAGCGCCTGGCTCATGAGGCGCGCCTGCAGTCCCGGCAGGGGCTCGCCCATCTCACCCTCAAGCTCGGCTTTGGGCACGAGCGCTGCCACGCTGTCGACCACGATCACATCGATGGCGCCGGAGCGGACGAGCGTATCGGCGATCTCGAGTGCCTGCTCGCCCGTATCCGGCTGCGAGATCAAAAGGGCGTCGAGATCGACCCCGAGCTTCTTCGCATAGCCCGGGTCGAGGGCATGTTCGGCGTCGATGAAGGCGCAAGTCCCACCCTGCTTTTGCGCCTCTGCGATGACATGCAGCGCGAGAGTGGTCTTGCCCGAGCTCTCGGGCCCGAAGATCTCGACGATCCGCCCGCGCGGTAGCCCGCCCACACCGAGCGCGATGTCGAGTCCGAGCGAGCCTGTGGAGATGGTTTCGATTTCGGCCACGCGCTCGGCTTGGCCCAGGCGCATCAACGAGCCTTTGCCGAACGCGCGTTCGATCTGCGCGATCGCGGCTTCGAGTGCGCGCTGGCGGTCGCTGCCTTCGCGGCGGCTGACGAGAGCTTCGGCCATGAGGGATCCTCGGTGCGATCAAAAGCGTGTAGCTACTATATGAGCAGTGCAGCCGCGCCGCAAAAGGTCGCTTTGGCGAAGGTTCAGCTGCGGGTCAAAGAGCCCCGGGTACGCGGCAGCAGCACAAGTCCGATCGCCGCCACCACAAGGCACAGCGCGAGCAGCTCGCGCGCGCCCACCGCTTCTCCCAAAAGCCAAGCCGAACTCGCAACCCCCACGACCGGAATGGCAAGCGTGCTCAACGACGCGACGATCGCCGGCAACGAGCGTACGATCCGCAGATAAGCGGTGAAACAGAAAACCAGTGCCACGAAAACGACATAGAGAAGGGCTACGACCCCTTCCACGGTAATGCGCTCGAAATCGGGCCAGGCTCCGAGGGCGAACCAAACCAAGAGGATCGGCACCCCGCCCACCAAGAGTTGCCAGCTCGAGAGCGCCATGGTCCCGATCCCCCACGCAAAGGCCTTTGTTGCCACGGTCTGCACCGCCCACGCCATCGCCGCCAAGAGGATGAGGAGCGAACCGAGCGGCTCGGCGCCGAGCCGGCCGAGCTCGGGGCCGAGGAGGACGCCCAATCCGGCCATGCCGAGGAGAAGGGCAACGACGATCAACCGGGAGGGTCGCTCCTTTAGGAACACCACCGAGAGCAGGGTCGCCCACAGCGGCATGGTAAACGCGATGATCGCCGCCCGTCCCCCGCCCACGAGCAGAAGACCATAGGCGGTGAGCATGTGCCACAGCGTGACACCGGTGAACGAGATCACAAGATGCGGGACGATCAGCCGGCGCGAAAGACGAACGGGCTCACCCGAAAGCCAGGCCAGGAGCATAAGCGTCGCGCCGGCGCCCAGTACCGAGACGACGCGAAAAGTCCAAGGCTCGAACTGGAGTACGGCGAGTTTCATCGCCGGCCAGTTGAGCCCCCAGAGCAGGGTCACGGCGAGGACGAGCGCGCCGATCCCGGCTCGGCTTTCCACCGTTGTTTGTGCACCTTCGCCATATGCTGCCCGGCCCCGCATGGGATCCTGCGCACCTCCCTTGCTCTTTCGAACGAGCGCAGGCTAACGCGATCCGGCTGCGCCCGGATCGGTTCGAGCTGCTGGACAGCGATGCGCGCGAAGCGGGGCGGCTTAAAAATCGATGCAGCGACCGCCCCGCTCCCAATCCCCGTAGCGGGTGGGTTCCGGGCCCGCTGGACCGCCGATCTCCCCGGGCGGCTGGACCGGCCCCCGCAGAGGACGCGGTTCGGAGGGTGCTTGCGATTGCGGCTGCGGTTGCGCCGCCGGCTCCCTCACTCCTGCATGATCTGTTGCTTGGCGATCTCTTCGCATTCGTCCAAGTGCTTCTTTAGAAGGTGGTCGGAAAGGCTCTTGCCGGCTTTCGCCAGATCGGCCTTGACCTTGGTGAAGATATCTTCATCACCCGGCAGATCGAAATCTGCCATGACTACGTCCTTGGCATAAGAGAGAGCCTCCTCGCCTTTAAGACCGAGGTGCTCTTCCGCTATCCACAGGCCAAAAAGCTTGTTTCTGCGGTTGCGGATCTTGAACGCGAGTTCTTGTTGATGCTTGAATTTCGCTTCTTCGGTGCGCTCGCGCTCGTCGAAGCCACTCATCGGCTCTCGCCCCCTTGGTCGCCACCTCGCTCGCGCTCATATAGGGGGCGCACGCCCACAGCGCCACCCGCTCTCGTGTCGCGAGTCTAGCCTCCTTGTGTACGCTCGTTCTGCTCCATCGACCCGACCACAGCTGGCCTCTTCTGCTCGCCGCCAACCGCGACGAGCTCGCCACCCGTCCGGCGCGTCCCCCCGGCCGGCACTGGCCCGACCGGCCCGAGGTCCGCGCCGGGCTGGATCTGTTAGCCGGCGGGAGTTGGCTCGGGCTCAACGATTGGGGTGTCGTGGCCGCGGTGCTCAACCGCATCGGTACGCTCGGACCGGAAGACGGCAAGCGATCGCGCGGCGAGCTCGTCCTCGAAGCGCTCGACCATGCCGAAGCCCGCGCGGCGGCAGCGGCGCTCGCCGACCTCGATCCCCGGGCCTACCGCCCGTTCAACCTCGTGGTGGCGGACGCTTCGGATGTCTTTTACCTCTGTCATGCCGGCGATGGGACGATCCGCGTCACCCGCCTTCCCGAGGGCTTGACCATGCTGACCGCACGGGGGCCGAATGATCCCGCCTGCGCGCGGATCCGACGCTACCGGCCGCTGTTCGCCGCCGCCGCGCCTCCCGATCCCGAACGCGGCGACTGGTCGGATTGGCAACTCTTGCTCGCAAGTCGGGCGAGTGCTTCGGGCGATCCGCGCGATGCGCTCTGCATCGTCACCGACGGCGCCTACGGGACGGTGAGCTCGAGCCTGATCGCCTTGCCTTCGAACAACGATCGCGAAGCCGTCTTCTTGCACGCCGAGGGGCGGCCGGGCGAGGCTCCCTTTCTTCCGGTCGCCCCTTGAGGTTCGGGCTCAACGCCCCGTGAGCAGGAGGATCTTGCCGATGTGCACGCCCGATTCCATGAGCGCGTGCGCGTCGGCCGCGCGCGCGAGCGGAAACGTGCGATAGATCGGCACCCGCACCCGCCCGCTAGCGAACAGGGGCCATACCTTCTCCTCGAGTGCGCGCGCGATCGCCCCTTTCTCGGCGATGGAGCGCGGCCGCAGGGTGGAGCCGGTCCAAGTCAGCCGTTTGGTCATGAGCTTGGTGAAGTCGGCGGTGATCGTCGAGCCCTTGAGCCAGGCGATCTGGACGATGCGGCCCTCGAGCGCCGCCGCTTCCAGGTTGCGGGCGACATAATCGCCGCCCACCATGTCGAGGATGAGGTCCACCCCGCGCCCCCCGGTCGCTTCTTTGACCACCGCGACGAAGTCCTGCTCGCGGTAGAGGATGGCACGATCGGCGCCCAGCGCTCGGCAGGCCTCGGCCTTTTCAGCCGAGCCGACGGTGCAGAACACGGTCGCCCCGAAGGCCTTGGCGAGCTGGATGGCGGTCACCCCGATCCCCGAGCTGCCGCCGTGCACCAGAAAGCTTTCCCCGGCCTTGAGGCGCCCGCGCTCGAAGACATTGGTCCACACCGTAAAGAAGGTCTCGGGGATACCCCCCGCCTCGGTGATCGGCACACCCGGCGGCAACGGTAAGGCCTGCGGCTCCGGCACCACACAGTACTCGGCATAGCCACCGCCGGCGACGAGCGCGCAGACCTGATCGCCTTCGCGAAAGCGCGTCGTGTCCGGGCCGCATGCCACTACCCGGCCCGCGATCTCGAGGCCCGGGATGTCGGTAACACCAGGCGGAGGCGGGTAAGCGCCCTTGCGCTGCAGGACGTCGGGGCGGTTGACCCCGGCGCTTACGACCTCGACCAGGATTTCGCCTGGACCGGGCCGCGGCACCGGAACTTCGACCGGCTTTAAGACCTCGGGCGGCCCGAAGCCCTGGCAGCGGATGGCGATCATGGTCGCCGGCAGCTTAGCCGTCATCGTCTTCGCCTTAAGGAGATCAGCCGCTTGGGATGGCAGGCGCGGTGCCTAGCAGGGCTTAGCGCGGCCGTCAGCCGGCCTCGGCGCATAGCGCCCACGTCATGACGCACCGTTCCTTGCGCGTCCGAAAAAGAAGAGGGCCGCGGTCGGCCGCGGCCCTCTCCGCCTTCGCTTCCGCTCGGATCAGAAGTCCATGTCGCCCATGCCACCGCCGGCGCCGGCGCCAGCACCCTGGCTCTTCTTCTCGGGCTTCTCGGCGACCATGCACTCGGTGGTGATCAAGAGGCCGGCCACGGACGCGGCATCCTGCAGCGCGGTGCGCACGACCTTGGTGGGGTCGATGATGCCGCGCGCCACGAGGTCGCAGAACTCGTTGGCCTGGGCGTCATAGCCCCAGTTCGGGTCCTTGCTCTCGAGGAGCTTGCCCACCACCACCGAGCCGTCGACACCGGCGTTCTCGGCGATCTGCCAAGCCGGGGCCTGGATCGCCTTGCGCACGATCTTGATGCCGTGCGCCTGGTCGTCGTTGGCCGGCTTAAGCGCGTCGAGCGCCTTGACCGCATGCAAGAGCGCAACGCCACCGCCGGGCACGATGCCCTCTTCGACCGCGGCGCGGGTCGCGTTCATGGCGTCGTCGACGCGGTCCTTGCGCTCCTTGACCTCGACCTCGGTGGCGCCACCGACCCGGATCACGGCCACGCCGCCGGCGAGCTTAGCGAGCCGCTCCTGCAGCTTCTCGCGGTCGTAATCCGAGGTGGTCTCCTCGATCTGGGCACGGATCTGGTTGCACCGCGCCTTGATGTCCTCCTTCGAGCCGGCACCATCGACGATCGTGGTGTTCTCCTTTTCGACCACCACGCGCTTGGCGCGGCCGAGCATGTCGAGGGTGACGTTCTCGAGCTTGATGCCGAGGTCCTCGGAGATCACCTGGCCGCCGGTGAGGATGGCGATATCCTCGAGCATCGCCTTGCGGCGATCACCGAAGCCGGGCGCCTTGACCGCCGCCACCTTGAGGCCGCCGCGCAGCTTGTTGACGACGAGCGTGGCGAGCGCCTCGCCTTCGACGTCCTCAGCGATGATGAGCAGCGGCTTGCCGCTCTGGACGACCTGCTCGAGCACCGGGAGCAGCGGCTGCAGCGAGGAGAGCTTCTTCTCGTGGATGAGAATGTACGGCTCCTCGAGCACGCAGCGCATCTTGTCGGCATCGGTGATGAAGTAGGGCGAGATGTAGCCGCGGTCGAACTGCATGCCCTCGACGATGTCGAGCTCGGTCTCGAGGCTCTTGGCTTCTTCGACCGTGATCACGCCCTCGTTGCCGACCTTCTGCATCGCCTCGGCCAGCATCTTGCCGATCTCGGTGTCACCGTTGGCCGAAATCGTGCCGACCTGGGCGATCTCTTCCGAGGTCGTGACCTTCTTGGAACGCCGCTTGAGATCCTCGACCACCGCCTCCACGGCCATATCAATGCCGCGCTTCAAGTCCATCGGGTTCATGCCGGCGGCAACCGCCTTGAGACCCTCGCGGACGATGGCAGCGGCGAGCACGGTGGCGGTGGTGGTGCCGTCACCGGCGACGTCATTGGTTTTGGAAGCGACCTCGCGGACCAGCTGAGCGCCCATGTTCTCGAACTTGTCCGCGAGCTCGATTTCCTTGGCGACCGTCACACCGTCCTTGGTGATCCGCGGAGCACCGAAGCTCTTCTCGAGAACGACGTTGCGGCCCTTAGGACCGAGCGTCACCTTAACCGCGTCGGCGAGCGTCTGGACGCCGCGCAGAACCTTGGCGCGCGCTTCGGTAGAGAATTTCAGTTCCTTAGCAGCCATGGTTCCACCTTTCTTCGAAAACCAATCTTAAGGTTTCGGATCAGGCGGCCTTGGCGGCAGCCCCGACGTCGGGCTCGAGAATCCCCATGATGTCGGACTCTTTCATGATCAAGAGCTCTTCGCCCTCGATCTTGACCTCGGTGCCCGACCACTTGCCGAACAGCACCCGGTCACCGACCTTCACACCCATGGGGATGAGCTCGCCCTTGTCGTTGCGGGCACCAGGACCCACGGCGATGACTTCGCCCTGCTGCGGCTTCTCTTTGGCGGTGTCGGGGATGATGATGCCGCCCTTGGTGCGCGGCTCTTCCTCGATCCGCTTGATGACGACGCGATCGTGCAACGGCCGGAACTTCATATCTTGCTCCCGATCTCTGGTGTGACGCCTGTTAGCACTCGCGCCTGGTGAGTGCCAAAGCCGCCCCGGATGTAGAGACGGGCTGGTGCGCCTTCAAGGGGGGCTGCCCGCGAATTTGTCAGCCACCCCCCGCACCTGCTGCTAACCCCTTGATTCCGATACGCTTTTTCGCCGAACGCGGCTTGACGCGAAAGCCTCGAACTGCATCATGGCCATCGTCGGCATCGAGCCGGAGACCTTGCATGAAGCGACGCGACCATGAAGAGCTCCGCCGCCAACTCGAGGGTTGGCGGCTCGCCACGGCAGAGATCGTCTACCACATGCCCGATCATCCCGGGCTCTTGCAGACCTTCATCTGGCAGCACTACGACCTCGCTCCCCACTATCCGGTGCTGCGCCGGTTCCTCGATTTCTGGGTAAAGAACATCGACGCCAAGCTGCATTCCGTGACCGTCGGGCGCACCCAGATCTTGACACCGCCGCGCTGGACCCACGCCGCCGGGATCTTCCACTTGCACTAAGGCGCTGCCCGCGCAGGTGAGGCGCGGCGCGTGCGGCGCCAGGCTGCGTAGCGTTCGGCTGGGTGCTTGCCTATAGTTCGGCTCGCCTTGCCATCCAGAAGGGAAAGCACCCGTGCCCGAGACTATTGCTGTCGCCGCCGATCACGCCGGCTACGCGCTTAAAGAAAAACTCAAAGAGATGCTGATCGAGCGCGGTCTCGAGGTGCTCGACCTCGGGACCTATTCGCTCGAGCCCGCCGACTATCCGGATCAGGCGGATGCCGTAGCGGCGGCGCTTGCCGATGGCCGTGCCCAGCGCGGGCTGTTGATCTGCGGCACCGGCATCGGCATCGCCATCGCCGCCAACCGCCACCGGCACGTCCGTGCCGCACTCTGTCACGATGTGACCACTACCCGCCTCGCGCGCGAGCACAATGATGCCAATGTGCTCGTGCTCGGCGGCCGCATCATCGGCGAAGCCACCGCACGCGACTGCCTTGCGGCGTTTTTGGATACGCCGTTCGCCGGCGGTCGCCACGCGCGCAGGGTCGCCAAGCTCGGCTGAGCGGCGCGTGCGCGCTTTGCCACGCGCGCAAGCTCAGCTAGAGCTGGCTGCGAGCCCGCTCAGGCACTCCTTTTCCCGATGCGCTGTCCTTTTTGCGGCTTTGAGGATACGCAGGTCAAGGACTCCCGCCCCGTCGACGACGGCTCGGCGATAAGGCGGCGCCGCCAATGCCCGAAGTGCGGGGCGCGCTTTACCACGCTTGAGCGCGTTCAGCTGCGCGAACTCATCGTGGTCAAAAAAGACGGGCGACGCGTTCCCTTCGACCGCGACAAACTGGCCCGCTCGCTGCGCATCGCCAGCCGAAAACGCGGGATCAGCGAAGAACAGATCGAACGCCTCGTGAACCAGATCGTGCGCGAGCTCGAACAGAGCGGCGAAACCGAAATTTCCTCAAAGCGCATCGGCGAGCTCGCGATGGCCAAACTCGCGGCCCTCGATCAGGTCGCCTACGTACGCTTTGCCAGCGTTTACAAAGACTTTGCCACCGCGCGCGATTTCGAGGAGTTCATCCGCGAGCTGCCCGCCCAAACCGGAGCCGGTGAACCGAAACCATGAGCGCCTGCGATGAGCGCTTCATGCGCCTGGCTTTGGCCCTTGGAGAGCGGGCGCTTGGAACGAGTTGGCCCAACCCGGCGGTGGGATGCGTGATCGTCCGCGACGGTCGCATCGTCGCACGCGGTTGGACCGGACCCGGTGGCCGCCCGCACGCGGAAGCGGTGGCGCTGACACGCGCCGGCGCCGAAGCACGGGGCGCAACCGTCTACGTCACCCTCGAACCCTGCGCGCACTACGGCCAGACGCCCCCGTGCTGCGATGCCCTTTTGGCCGCCGGCGTCGCGCGCGTCGTGATCGCCATGCTCGATCCCGATCCGCGCGTGGACGGGCGCGGTGTGGCCACGCTGCGCAAGGCCGGCGTGGCGGTGGACGTGGGTTGTCTCGAAGAAGAGGCCCGCCGCGCGCACGCGGGCTTCCTAAGCCGCCTTCAACGGAACCGGCCGAGCGTAACCCTCAAAGTGGCGACCAGCCTCGATGGCCGCATCGCGACCGCGAGCGGAGCCAGCCGCTGGATCACCGGCGCTGCGGCGCGCGCGCGCGCACATCTTTTGCGCGCCGAACACGATGCGGTGATCGTCGGCAGCGGTACAGCACTTGCCGATGACCCCGAGCTCACCTGCCGGCTGCCCGGTCTTAAGGGTCGGCAGCCGATCCGCGTCGTCTTCGACCGTCGCCTGCGGCTCGCTCCGGAAAGCCGCCTCGCCCGCACGACGGCGCTCGGCCCGGTGTGGGTACTCACCGGTGCTCCGGCCGCCCGCGAACGGGCGGCTGCTCTGCGCGCTTGCGGCATCAACGTTTTCGAGCTCGCGCTTGAGGACGACGGTCCGTGGTTGGCCCGCGCCTTGGCGCTGCTCGCCGAACGGGGTATCACGCGCGCGCTCGTTGAGGGCGGGGGACGGCTCGCCGGAGCGTTCTTGCGCTCGGGCTGGGTCGATCGGCTGGCACTGTTCCAGGCGCCGATCGTGATCGGTTCTGATGGGCTGGCGTGGGCGGGCGAGCTCGGGCTCGGCAGCCCCGAGCAAGCGATGCGCTGGACCGTCCGCGAAGAGGCGCGCTTGGGCGAAGATCGCTTCCTCTTGCTCGAACCGAGCGAAGCGCGAGCGGGGCGCGGGCGCGAAGGGATCGCATGTTCACCGGGATCGTGACCCATCTGGGGGTCGTGGAGCGTATCGCGGGCACGCACAGCCGGACCCTCGACATCGCGCCGATCGGCCCCTTCGGCGCGGTCGAGGTGGGAGCCTCGATCGCCCATTCGGGCGTCTGTCTTACGGTGGTCGCGCGCACCGAGCGCGGCTGGCGCGTCGAAGCGTCGCCCGAGACACTCGCGCGCACCACCGTAGCCGACTGGCGCCCCGGCACCCACATCAATCTCGAACGGGCGCTGCGGGTGGGCGACGAGCTCGGCGGTCATCTGGTCTTCGGCCATGTGGATGCGACGGGCGAGATCCTCGCGATCGACCCACTTGGTGAGAGCTGGAGGCTCCTCGTCTCGCTGCCCCCCGAGCTCGCACCGCTCGTAGCGGTGAAAGGTTCGATCGCGCTCGATGGCATCTCCTTGACGGTGAGCGAAGCCTACGACGATCGTTTTGCGACCGTGATCGTGCCGCACACCTGGAAGGTCACCACCCTTCGCGAGCGCAGGAGAGGGGACCGGGTCAACCTCGAGATCGACATGCTTGCCCGCTACGTCGCGCGCTGGCTCTCCTGCTCTCGGGAAGCGCCCCGTGGTTGAGATGAGCGAGCCGGCTCAGAGCGATTCGCCGATCGCGCCGATCGAAGAGATCATCGAGGAAGCGCGGCGCGGGCGGATGGTCATTCTCGTCGACGACGAGGATCGCGAGAACGAAGGCGACCTCGTCATCCCGGCGCAGTTCTGCGACGCGGAGGCGGTCAACTTCATGGCTCGCTACGGCCGCGGGCTCATCTGCCTTGCGCTCACCCGCCAGCGCTGCGAGCATTTGGGCTTGCCGTTGATGGCGCAAGGCAATGAATCGCGCCGCAGCACCGCGTTTACGGTCAGCATCGAAGCGCGGCACGGGATCACGACGGGTATTTCGGCAGCCGATCGCGCCCGGACCATCCAAGTCGCCATCGACCCGGCGACGCGGCGGGACGATCTCTCATCACCCGGCCACATCTTCCCCTTGATGGCGCGCGACGGTGGCGTGCTGGTGCGCGCCGGACACACCGAGGCGGCGGTCGACATTGCGCGCCTTGCCGGGCTCGACCCCTCGGGGGTGATCTGCGAGATCATGAACGACGATGGGACGATGGCGCGGCTGCCCGATCTCGTCGCCTTCGCCCGCAAGCACGGCCTTAAGATCGGGAAAATCGCCGACCTCATCGCCTACCGCTTGCGCCACGACCGGCTCGTCGAGCGCGAGCTCGCAGCGCCCTTCCACAGCCGCTGGGGCGGCGACTTCCGCCTCGAAGTGTTCACCAACGTCCTCGACGGGGTCGAGCACGTCGCCCTCGTCAAGGGCGATGTGACCACGCCCGAGCCGGTGCTCGTGCGCGTCCATGCCGTGAACATCCTCGAGGACATTTTGGGGGCGGGGGAGAGCGGCCGCGGCGACCAGTTGCATCGGGCGATGGAGCTCGTGGGCCAAGTCGGGCGCGGCGTGGTCGTGGTGCTGCGCGAACCCTCGCCCAAAAGCGTGTCCCAGCAGCTCATGACGGGTAGCCAACGGGAGCATGCGGCCGCCTCTGATCTCCGCGTCTATGGGATCGGCGCCCAGATCCTGCGCGCGCTCGGCGTGCGCGACATGATCTTGTTGTCGAACACCGGCCGCACGATCGTGGGCCTGCAAGGTTTCGGCCTTCGCGTTGTGGAGACACGGCCGCTCGGCCGCGAGGAGCCTTCCTGATGGCCGGAGTGGCGTCCAACTTCACGCTCCCGGTCGCGGTCGAAGGCGCTCGGGTGCTCCTGGTCGTGGCTCCCTACCATCGCTCGGTGACGGATCTCCTACAGCAAGGCGCTGAGGCCGTGCTCGCGCGGGAAGGTGTGAGGTTCGAGACCGTAGAGGTGCCGGGTGCGCTCGAGATCCCGAGCGCGATCGCGATCGCTGCAGCGAGCCGGCTCTTCCACGCCTATGTGGCGTTGGGCTGCGTGATCCGCGGCGAGACGATCCATTTCGAGCTCGTCGCCAGCGAGAGCTGCCGCGGGCTCGTCGAACTCGGCATCCGCGAGCGGCTTGCAATCGGCAACGGCATCCTCACCGTCGATAGCCTCGAGCAGGCCATGGAGCGAGCCGATCCCGCCCGTCAGGACAAGGGCGGACATGCCGCGCGCGCTGCGCTCGCGCTGCTCGCTCTCGCCCGCCGTTGGCAGGAGGACAGCCGGCCGTGAACGGGGGCTCGCGCGCGTCTGCCGCCATGCGCCGCCGCCGCGAAGCGCGGCTCGCGGCCGTGCAAGGGCTCTATCAGTTGGACCTCGCAGGCGGCGATCCGGCAGAAGTGGCGCGCGAAATCGTCGAGCATCGGCCCTCCGATGCGCCACCGATCGAGGAAGCGTGGCTGCGCAAGGTGCTCATTGGAGCGTGGAGCGCGCGCGCCCGGCTCGACCCCGAGATCGCCGCCGTGCTCGCCGAGGGCTGGACCCTCGCGCGCGTGGGCGCCGTCACCCGCGCGATTTTGCGCGCCGGCGCCTTCGAGCTCGCCGAGCTGCCCGAGGTGCCGCTGCGGGTCGTGATCAACGAATATGTGGACATCACCCATCTCTTCGCTGCCGGCGGCGAGCCTGCCTTTGTCCATGCCGTCTTGGATCGCCTCGCCGCTAAGTTCCGCCGCTCCGGGGAGGACGCGTGACTCTCGGTGAGTTCGAGTTCATCGAGCGGTTGTTGCGCCCGCTCGCACAAGGTTTTCCCGGCTCATTGGACCTCGGTGACGACGCGGCACTCGTCGACGTGCCCGAGGGATGTCAGCTCGTGGTCGCCAAGGATGCGATCGTCGAAAACGTTCATTTTTTCTCCGATGATCCGCCCGAGCAGATCGCGGCCAAGCTCTTGCGGGTGAACTTGAGCGATTTGGCGGCGATGGGCGCCGATCCGCTCGCTTACCTGACGATGATCGCGCGCCCGGCGAGCACGAGCGACCAATGGCTTGAGGCCTTCGTGAGCGGCCTCGCCGAAGACCAGAACCGTTTCGGCATCCATCTCATCGGCGGCGACACGGTCGCCACAACCGGCCCACTTGTCCTTTCGCTCACGATCCTCGGGCTTGTCCCGCGCGGAGCGGCGCTCCAACGTCGCGGCGCTCGCCCCGGCGATCTCGTGTGCGTTTCCGGGACGCTCGGAGATGCCGCGATGGCCCTGCGCATCCAGCGCGGCCTCGCGGTGCCGGAGGAGATGGTCCCACCGCTGCTCGCGCGGTACCGCATGCCCGTTCCGCGGCTCGCCCTCGGACGCGCGCTGCGCGGTCTTGCGACCGCGGCCATCGACATTTCCGACGGTCTTGTGGCCGACCTCGCGCACATCCTCGAACGCTCGAAGGTGGGTGCGGAGATCGAAATGGCGAACCTGCCGCTCTCCGAGGCGGCGCGCGGTCTACCGGGAGCGCGGTTGAGCGCGCTTACCGGCGGCGACGACTATGAGCTCTTGTTCACCCTGCCACCCGAGCATGCTCAGCATCTGCCGGCGCTCGCCGAGCGCGGGGGCGTGGCGGTGAGCGTCATCGGGCGGATCACAGCCGAGCCCGGACTTCGCGTGTTGGATGCAAACGGCCGTCCGCTCGCGCTCGAGCGCACGGGTTACCGTCACTTCTGATCCGATCCGAGCAGCACGGCACGCGCGCAGCGAGCGTCGAGCTACCGCGTGCTGCAGGAATCAATCCGAGCCGATCGAGCGGTCGTCGATTTGAATGACGCGACAGGGCAGTTTGTTCTTCCGTAAAAACGAGCAAGCGGCGAGCGCGTCCGCGCGGGAAAGACCGACGATCTGGGCGGCGAACCGACGCGAGCGAGAACCGGCCGGTCCCACTGCCGGCTCGCCTTTGCGCAAGGCCGGGACCTGCCCGGCCAACCGGCGCGAATGAGCCACGGCCTTGTGGCGGTCACGGAAGGTACCGAGCGCGACCGCGAACCGTTCCTCATCAGCGCGCGAGGCGCGCACCACAGCGCGCGAGCCGTCCCGGGAATCTTGAGCCGACGGTGGAGATTTCACCGCACCACCGCTCGCCGCCGCGGCGAGCAACGGCTCCGAACCCGCCGGTTTGGTCGCGAAGCCCTCATCCAAAAGCCGCACCATCTCGCGGTTGCGTTCCGCGGACGTCGCGCCGCCGAGGACCACTGCGACGAGGCGGCGACCGTTGCGCACCGCGGATGCGGCGAGATTGTAGCCCGAGGCTCGCGTGTAACCGGTCTTGAGCCCATCCATCCCGTCGTAGGTGGCAAGGAGCCGGTTGTGATTGTGGAGCGTACGGCCTCTCCAGACGAAGTAGGGGAGGCCGAAATAGTGATAGTACTCTGGGAAATCCGAAATCAAACGGCGCGCGAGTGTCGCCATATCGCGCGCCGTACTCCGCTGTTCCTCGTCGGGAAGGCCAGACGCATTGACGAAGCGGGTTCGGGTCATCCCGAGCTCGCGCGCCCGGTAGGTCATGAGCTGGGCGAAGCGCGGCTCCGAACCGGCCAGATTCTCGGCGACCACGCGCGCCACATCGTTGGCCGATTTGACCGTCAAGGCGCGGATCGCATCATCCACCTTGATCGTCGATCCGGGCTTAAGGCCCAATTTCGAAGGCGGCTGGGCGGCGGCTTCGGAAGACACGAAAAGCGGTGTATTGAGTGCGATTCGCCCGGCTCGCAGCGCCTCGAAAGTGAGATAGAGGGTCATCATCTTGGTGAGCGAGGCGGGATAGGCGGGCTGGTCCGCCTTATCCTCGAAGAGTACAGCGCCGGTGGCATGATCAATAACGATCGAGCTTAAGGTCTGCGCGCGCACGCCTACGGAAAGGAGCGCGCCTGCTGCCATGGCGACCACAACGCTCGACCTTCTCACAACGCGCTTCACGAGGTCGCCTCCCGCCGCTTTGGGCCCCCAAGCGCGATCGGCTGCACGCGAGCTCGGCGATGCTCGCGCCCGACCGAACAGGAAAAGAGTAACGCGCTTGGCCGGCGCTGTCGATCGCTTTGCGCACATCCACCCGGGCACATTCAACCATATGGCTAGATTCGCCCGCCCTCTCAGTCGTGGTTCTCCTCGATCCTCTCGAGGAACCTTCGGTAAACCCAACCGGTGCGATCGCCTCCGAGCTCGATCCTGTACCAGCCCTTTTCTTCCCCGCGAACCGTGACCTCGCTTCCACGCCGCAGCGAGCCCACCGCAGCACTCCCGGTTGCGGGTTCGGCGCGCACGAAAATGTCGGTGGTCACGCGAAAGCGCGCGCCCGATGCACGCTCATTGCCACTCGCGCCGCCAGCCGCAGCGACACTCGTCTGCTCGGCTCGACCGCCGGGAGGAACGGCGACAGGCGAGGCCGGCGCGGGCAGGCGCTCGGTTGCCGGCGGCGCGGGACTCGCGCGCACCGGTTGCTGGCTCGCGTTTGTGTCCGCCCGCTGCCGCGCAGCCAAGGCGGCACGCGCCTGCTCGAGGCCCTTTCTGGCCTCTCCCGATTCGCCTGCGAGGCGCAGCGCCGTCTCGAGATCCCCGATCGCAGCCTCGAGTTCGCCTCGTTCGAGCCTGAGTTCCCCGCGCCGCAACCAAGCGGTCGGGTGCTCGGGTTCGAGTTCGATCGCGCGCCCGAAATCGAAAAGCGCGCGCTCGAATTCCCCACTCTTGTAGGCAGCGAGACCGCGCCGCAAATGCGCAATCCGCAAATTGCGCCGGGTCTTGGCATCCTCGGGCTTGAGCGCGAGAGCCCGTTCGTAATCGACAATGGCGCGGTCGAAGTCGCCCAGCTCGGTGAGCACCACCCCACGATTGTTGAGCGCGAGCGCGAGGCTTTCGGCATCCAATCCCGGACTGTCGATCGCCCGCGTGAACGCTCCGACGGCTTGCTCGAGACGACCTTCAGCGAAGGCCTGATTGCCGGCGCGAATCTCAACCAGCGGATCGGCCGCCGCTACTTTCAATCCCAGCCAGGCCACAGCGGCCGCAATCACAAGAGCCCGCAGCATCGCGTTCCCTTAGTTCTCACATGGGCTATGCCACGGCCGATGCGTCACGGCAAATCTTTCAACTTTTCGAACGTTGATGACTTTGCTTCTGCAACTTCTGGCGTAAAAGGGCCGCGCGTCCCGGCCGCGTCTGTTGGCGTGCGCGCGCGATCGCGAGTGCATCTTCGGGCACGTCTTCGGTCACCGTGCTGCCGGCGGCGACGAACGCTCCGCCGCCGATCCGCACCGGTGCCACCAGCGCCGCGTTGGAGCCGATGAAGGCGCCCGGCCCGATCTCGGTGCGGTGCTTGGCAAAGCCGTCATAGTTGCAGGTGATGGTGCCGGCCCCGATGTTGGCCCCGGCTCCGATGGTCGCATCGCCCAGATAGGCGAGGTGGTTGGCTTTGGCGCCCGGGCCAACGACGGCCGCCTTGGTTTCGACGAAATTGCCGATGCGGGCCCCCGCTTTCACCACCGTACCGGGCCGCAGCCGGGCGAAGGGGCCGATCGCCGCGTTGGTCTCGACCACCGCCCCTTCGAGATGGGAGAACGCGTGTATGACCGCCCCGCTGTGGATGCGCACGCCGGGCCGAAAGACCACATAGGGCTCGATCACCGCCCCTGCCTCGATCTCGCAGTCAGCAGCCAGGAACACCGTTTCCGGTGCCGGCATGACCACGCCGGCATCCAAAAGCTCGGCGCGACGCCGTTCCTGCCACAACCGCTCGAGCTCCGCGAGCTGGGCCTGGCTGTTGACACCCACTCCTTCCACCCACGGTGCTTCGACGGCACAGCACCGCCAGCCGCGCGCCACCGCGAGCGCTACCGTGTCGGTCAAATAATATTCGTTCTTTTCCTCCCGAAGCGGCAGCGCTGCGAGCAGCGATTGAAGTCGTGCCGCATCGAAGGCCATGACACCGGAATTGCACAGCCCGGAATTCTTGAGCTCGAAAGATGCGTGTCGTTCTTCGACGAGCTCGACGAGCGCATCGCCCGCAAAGCGCAGGCGCCCGTACCCGCTGGGATCGGGCGGCCGTATCGCGAGCACCGCAACCGCCGCATCCGCCTCATCACGCGCAGCCAACAGGCGCATGAGCGTGTCGCGCGAAAGAAGCGGGGTATCGCCATAGAGCACGAGCACGGAACCGTGCTCGGCGAGCTCGCCGCGCGCCGCACTCACCGCATGGCCGGTACCGAGGGGAGGATCCTGCACCGCGATCCGCGCTTGAGGCGCACTGTCGCGCACTTCGCGGGCCACCTCCTCCATACCCGGCGCCAACACCACTACCAGCCGCTCGGGCTCGAGCTTCCGCGCGGTCGTGAGCACGTGGCGCAGGAGCGTCCAGCCGGCCAAGGGATGGAGGACCTTCGGGCGTCCGTTGCGCATCCGGGTCCCCTTGCCGGCAGCGAGAACGACGATCGAGAGCGGCCTCTGCGACACGGAACCTCCACCGGTTGGTCGGTATCCGACGAGCGCCTATCTCTCCTCGGCGCAGCGCGTTCCGGCAAGGGTCGACCGAGGCGCCGCAAGCGAGCACGCAGCGACGAGGCATACCATGGAACTTGAGGCGGTGGTCTTCGATCTCGACGGCACGCTCGTCGAGACGGCCCCGGATCTGCATGCCGTGCTGGCCGAGCTCCTGGTGCGCGAAGGGCTCGATGTGCCGCCGCTTGAGGCGGTGCGCGGCATGATCGGGGATGGGGCGCGTGAGCTCATCCGCCGCGCCTACGCCTGGCAAGGGTGCAGGCTCGAAGAAGAGCGGCTCGAGGAGCTCTACGGGTGGTTCTTGGAACGCTACACGGCTGAGCCGGCGCGCGCGAGCCTTCCCTACCCCGGAGTTCCCGAGACGCTCGATGCGCTGCGCGCGCGCGGCCTGCGCTTGGGCGTATGCACCAACAAGCCGCAGCTCCCAAGCGAGCGGCTGCTCGCGGCTCTCGGGCTCAAGCGCTGCTTCGATGCGATCCTCGGTGGCGACGTGGTGCCTGTGCGCAAGCCCGATCCCGGCCACCTCACGGCCACCCTCGAGGCACTTGGAGCACCGGCGCGCGCCGCTTTGATGGTGGGCGATAGCCGAAACGACGTCGCGGTCGCGCGCGCGCTGGGTGTGCCCTGCGTGCTCGTGAGCTTTGGTTACACCCCCGTTCCGGCGCGGGAGCTCGGCGCCGATCGGGTGGTCGATCGCTTCGATGAGCTCCTCCGAGCCCTCGACGAGCTCGCAGCCTCGCCTTGACAAGGCCGAAGCGCGCTTCCTAGATGCCGCATGAGGGCGCTTAGCTCAGTGGTAGAGCACCGTCTTCACACGGCGGGGGTCGCTGGTTCGAGCCCAGCAGCGCCCACCATCGCTTCCGATCCGCGCCATTTCGTCGATCACGTCGATTCCGCTCGCGGCGGTTGCGGTCCCGCGGCTACGGCATCCGCAACGCCACCGCGGCGCTTCGCCCCAAAAGTCGCCAAACGCTTATCGCCGCGATCGCGAACACCGAGACGAGGACGAGTGCTGTGACGAACAGCACGGGCGCGAGCGCGAACTGCCATCCGATCGCCAAGACGAAGCGGCTGATCGCCCAACCGGCAAGCGTACCGGCAACCACTCCTACGATCGCTGCGGAGAGGGCGAGAAGCAGATGCTCGGCGGCGAGGATCGCCAAGATCTGCGACCGCGGCGCACCTAAGAGTTTGAGCAGAATGGTCTCGCGCAGGTGGCGGCGACGCGCGAGAAGAAGCGATGCTGCGAGAACCAAGAGACCCACAAGGAGCAAGATCACAGCGATCAGACGCACGGCGGCATCGATGGTGCCCAAGATTTCTTCGACTGCGCGCACGATCGCACCCACGTCGATGGGCGTCGCATTGGGGAGCTCAGTGGCCAGCCGCTCGAGGAACGGGGCGACCGCTGAGGGCGCCACGCTGAGCGCCGCGATGCGCACATGAGGTGCTTTGTCGATCACCCCGGGGCTCAAGATGAAGACGAAATCCAACCGTCCCGAGGTCCAATCGACCTCGCGGCGGATATTGGCAATCTCGGCTTCGATGCTCCGGCCGAGCAGGTTGAAGGTGAGCTTGTCGCCGACCGCTACGCCATAGCCGCGCGCGACCCCGCCCTCGATCGAGACGAGCGGTGGACCGTCGTAGTCGGGCGACCACCAACGGCCGGCCAAAAGCTCGGTTCCCGGCGGCGGATGGGCGCTCCAGCTCAAGCCGCGATCGCGATCGATGGTCCAGCGCACGTGATCGGCGATCGCTGCGCGCTCCACGGGCTCGCCCTTGATCCTGGTGATCCGTGCGCGAACCGTCGGCGCCGATTGGAGCAACGTCACTCCTTGCGTCTGCGCCACCACGCGCTCGAAGCGCGGCCATTGATCCGGCTGGATGTCGATGACGACATGGGTGGGGGCGCGCTGTGCGAGCCGGGCGTGGATCTCGCGCGCGAGATTGGCTTCAAGAAGAGCGATCGCGACCAGAGCCGCAAGGCCCGTCCCTAAGCCCAAGAGCGCTGGCAGAGCCCCGCTTGCGCTGCGCGCGAGGTTGCGGGCGGCAAGCCTAAGCGCTACCGGCGCGTTGGCCAAGGCGCGCGCCAAGAACGCGAGCAAGAGCCGTCCGATCGTGCCGAGAAAACCGGCTGTTATGAGTACGCCCGTAAAGAAGAGAGCTGCAAGCCACGCTCGATCGACCGCGAGCATGCTGAGCACGACAAGGCCCGAGGCAGCGAGCGCCGGCACGAGCAACCCAGAAAGCCGCAGCCGATGCGCAGGAAGCAGGATATCGGCGCGGAACAGGTCGGCAGCCGAGACTTCGCGCGCTCGCGCGAGCGGGTAGCTGGCGAAGAGCACGGCGGTGAGCACGCCCGCAATAGCGGCGTGGAGAAGCGGAAGGGGGTGAAAACCCAGCGCCACGCGCACCGGCAGCATCGCTTCGAGCATGGGCACGAGAAAGAGTGGCAGGAGCTGACCTAGCGCGAGGCCGAGCAGCACCGCGCTTGCCAGCGCGGCCCCGATGAGCATGCCGAAGGCGGCATCGACCTCTGCCGAGGTTGCACCGAGCGCCTTGAGGATGGCGATCGTCGTCCGCCGGCTCGCGAGATAGGCTGAGACGGAAAGGGCGACGCCGAGACCGCCCAACAACAGGGCAGCGAGTCCGGCGAGCGTGAGATAGCCCGCGAGACGGTCAGAAAAGCGGGCGATCGAGGGCTCGACCGCGAGGGCGGTGCGCAGCCGCCAGCTCGCTTCGGCTTCGCGCGCGCGCAACTGCGCGACGAGCTGGGGGAGCTCGGATGGCGCGACCACCGCCCGGTGCTCGAAGCGCAACAGCGCTCCGGGTCGGATCAGATCGGCTGCCTCGGCGCTCGCAAGGCTCACGAGGACCCGCGGGCCGAAGCCCGCCAAGCTTCCCAAGCGATCGGGTTCGCGCATCAAGATGGCGCGGATCTCGAGCTCGAGCGAACCGATGCGCAGCCGGTCGCCGAGGGCGAGGCCCAGCCGTTGAAGGAGCGAGGGTTCGACCACCGCACCAGCGTTTTTTAAGGCCTCGCTGATCGGGATCGGCGGGTCGAGTTCGACCGCGCCAACCAGCGGCCAGGCCTCGTCCACCGCCTTAAGCGCGACGGCGAGCCTGCGCCCGTTGGGAGCTGAGGCGAGGGCGGTTGTGCGCAGGATCGTCGAACGCCGGCTCTCGGGACCGAAAAGACGCGCGAGTTCGTCTTCTGAGACGGGTTGGTTGGCGCTCTCGAGCTCGAGATCGCCGCCTAAAAGCGCGCGGGCGTCGCGGCGGACGGTCTCACGCAGCGATTGCGAGAGCACGCCCACGCTCGCGATCGTCGCGATCCCAATCGCAAGCGCGATCACGAAGATCGAAAGCGGGCGCAGGGCGCCGCGCATCTCCCGCCGCGCCACCCTCGAGGCGAAAGCGAAGAGGCTCATCGTGCGAGTGTCCGCTCGGGCTTAAGGGCGCCTGTGTGCGCCGTCGTTTCCACGAGCCGACCTCCGTCGAGGCGAAAACGGCGGCGGCAACGGGCGGCGAGCTCGAGGTCGTGGGTGACGAGCAGGAGCGTGGCACCGCGGCGGGCCTGGACGGCGAAGAGGAGCTCGGCCACTGCGCGTCCGGTAGCCTGATCGAGATTGCCGGTCGGCTCGTCGGCCAAGAGGATGTCGGGCTCGTTCGCGAGCGCGCGGGCAAGGGCCACGCGCTGCTGCTCGCCGCCCGAAAGCTGGGCCGGGAAATGGTCCATCCGGTGCGCAAGCCCGACCTCGGCGAGGAGCTCGGCAGCGCGCGCCTGCGCATCCGGCCGACCGAGCAGTTCCATCGGCAAGGCGACGTTCTCGCGCGCGGTCATCGATGGCACGAGATGGAAGGCCTGGAACAGGATGCCGATGTGCCGCCGGCGAAAGCGCGCGAGCTCGTCCTCGCTCAAGCCATTGAGTTCCCGGCCGCACACCACGACGCGGCCGCGGGTGGGGCGCTCGATGCCGCCGATGATGGCAAGCAAGCTCGATTTTCCCGAGCCCGAGGGACCCACGACGCTCATCACCGTCCCGGCCTCGACCGCAAGATCGATCCCGCACAGGATCGCAACCGGTCCGCTAGGCCCCTTAAGGATCAGGTGAACGTCTTTAAGATCGATCACGACGCGCGCCGTCCTTTTTCACATGTGAAGCCGCGTGAGGACATGGATCGCATGGCACGCCCGAGCAAGCTTCTCCGCTTTCTCGCTGCGCTCGCCTTTCCGTTCACCGTTCTGCACGCTTTTGCTTCCTCACCGGAAGGGTGTCGGATCGCGGTTTTGGGCGATTCGCTCACAGCCGGCCTCGGTTTGCCGGCGGGCGAGGCGTTTCCGGCCCGCCTCGAGGCCGCCTTGCGCGCGCGCGGCTTTCCTTGTGCGGTCATCGATGCCGGCGTTTCCGGCGATACGAGCGCCGGTGGGGCGGCGCGGATCGCTTGGGTGCTGGCCGATCGGCCGAGCCATCTGTTGGTCGAGCTCGGCGGCAACGACGCGCTGCGCGCCTTGCCACCTGAGCAGCTCGAGGAAAATCTCGAGCGGATCGTTCTTGCCGCAAAAAATCAAAACGTCGCAGTGATGATCGCAGGAATGCTGGCTCCGACCAATCTCGGTCCCGAATATGGCGCTGCATTTGCAGCGGCCTACCAAAAGGTGGTGGATCGTCACCAACTAGCCTTTTACCCCTTCTTTTTGGACGGACTGGTCGATCGGCCGGATCTCTTCCAAAAAGACGGCATTCACCCGAACGCGGCCGGGGTGGCAGAGATCGTCGCGCGCATCCTGCCCACGGTCGAAGCGTGGTTGCGGGAAAGCGGTGTGCTGCCCCGGCCCTAAGCCACCGCGTCATCGCTTCGCTCTGCCAAAAACTTACTCACAAGCTGTTGATTCTTGTGGGGATAAATCGCGGAAGGCAGCTCTTGCGGCATAACGTCCGCGCGTGCTTGAGAACGCCTTCGAACGGCGGAAAAATGATGCGCGTCGGACGGGCTCTGCCGGCGAGGCAGCGGGTCCATCGGGGAGGAACCGATGAGCGAAGTGTACAAGGTCGATCCGCAATGGGCAGCCAATGCGCACATCAATCGCGAGCGCTACCTCGCCATGTACCGGCGGTCGATCGAGGACCCGGAAGGTTTCTGGGCCGAGATGGCGGAGCGCATCACTTGGTTCAAGAAACCGACGAAGATCAAGAACACGACCTTCGAAGGGGACGTCTCGATCAAATGGTACGAGGACGGCGAGCTCAACGTCTGCTATAATTGCGTCGATCGGCATCTCCCGCACCGCGCTAACCAGGTTGCGATTATCTGGGAAGGTGACGATCCCGCGGTCGACAAAAAGATCACCTATCGCGAACTCTACGATCGCGTTTGCCGTCTTGCGAACGTCCTTAAGAGTCTCGGCGTCGAGAAGGGCGATCGGGTCACCATCTATATGCCGATGATCCCCGAGGCGGCCTATGCCATGCTCGCCTGTGCCCGCATCGGGGCGATCCATTCGGTCGTCTTCGGCGGCTTTTCGCCCGAGAGCCTGGCTGACCGCATCAACGACGCCAAGGCCAAGCTCGTGATCACCGCCGATGGTGGCCTGCGCGGCGGTAAGGTGGTGCCACTTAAGGCCAATACGGATGAGGCTCTTAAGAAGTGCGACCCCAACATCAAGGTCTTGATGTTCCGGCACACCGGGCTCGCTGTCGAGGTCGTTGCCGGACGCGATTTCGATGCCCGCGAGCTCATGGCCAAGGCAGAGCCACATTGTCCGCCCGCGGTCATGAACGCTGAGGATCCGCTCTTTATCCTCTATACTTCCGGCTCGACGGGCAAACCCAAAGGCGCGCTTCACACCTGCGGCGGCTACATCGTCTATACCTCACTTACGCATCAATATGTCTTCGATTACAAGGATGGTGACGTCTATTGGTGCACGGCGGACGTCGGCTGGATCACCGGACACAGCTACATCGTCTACGGGCCGCTCGCCAACGGCGCCACCACGCTGATGTTCGAGGGCGTGCCGAACTACCCCACCTTCTCCCGCTTCTGGGAAGTGGTGGACAAGCACCACGTCACCATTTTCTACACGGCACCGACGGCGATCCGGGCGCTCATGCAAAAGGGCGAGGGCCCGGTCAAGGCCACCTCGCGCAAGAGCCTGCGGCTTTTGGGTACGGTTGGCGAGCCGATCAATCCCGAGGCCTGGCGGTGGTACCATCGCGTCGTCGGCGAAGGTCGTTGCCCGATCGTCGATACCTGGTGGCAGACCGAAACCGGCGGCATCCTCATCACACCCTTGCCCGGTGCTATCGACTTGAAGCCGGGATCGGCGACCTTGCCGTTCTTCGGGATCAAGCCGGCGATCGTCGACGCCGAGGGCCGCATCATCGAAGGCCCCGGTGAGGGCAATCTCGTCATCCTCGATAGCTGGCCTTCGCAGAGCCGCACCGTCTTCGGCGACCACGCACGCTTCGTGCAGACCTACTTCACGACCTACAAAGGCATGTACTTCACCGGCGATGGCGCGCGGCGCGACGAAGACGGCTATTATTGGATTACCGGTCGGGTCGATGACGTGCTCAACGTCTCCGGCCATCGTTTGGGCACGGCTGAAATCGAGAGCGCGCTCGTCGCCCATCCGGCAGTCGCCGAGGCGGCGGTGGTGGGCTTCCCGCACGAGATCAAGGGTCAGGGCATCTACTGCTATGTGACCCTCAAAGCGGACATCGAGCCCTCCGATGCCCTGCGCAAGGATCTCATCGCTTGGGTACGCAAGGAGATCGGCCCCATCGCCACGCCCGACGTCATCCAATGGGCGCCGGGTCTGCCCAAGACCCGCTCGGGCAAGATCATGCGCCGCATCCTGCGCAAGATCGCCGAGGGCGAGTTCCAGCAGCTGGGCGATACGACCACGCTCGCCGATCCCTCGGTGGTCGACGATCTCATCGCCCGCCGCGCCGAGGCGATGGCAGCGCGTTGAGGCAGGCGGCGGTCAGGACACAGACCGCCGCCGACCCAATGCTCGGTCCTCGACCCGGATGCGGAGCGCGAGAAGCGCGAGGTTGGCAAGGCCGAAGACCAACGCCACCAGCGGCTCGCCGCAGGCGAGGGCAAGCGCCGGGACTTCGATCGCCACGATCAGATAGTTCGGGTGGCGCAGCCATCGGTAGGGACCGCGGCGCACGAGGGGAGCGCCGGGCAGGACCAATACGCGGGTCGTCCAGCGCTCGCCCAAGCTCGCGATCACCCAAAGCCGTAGCGGTTGCAGGATCGCCCACATCATGAGCCAGGGAAAGGAGAGGGGGCGATCGGGCGGCGCTGCGAGTGTGAGGGCGACGAGCAAGAGAAGGTGCAGAATGACGATCGCCGGATAGTAGCGGGCGCCATGTTCGACGGCGCCGCGTGCTCTAAGCCTGCGTTCGTTGCGCCGTGACCAGGCGAGTTCGGCGAGCCGCTGCGCCGCTACCACGAGCAAGAGGAAGTGGACCGGTCCCAAACTCACCACTCGATGACGGCGAAGGCGGCGGTGAAGCCGGGCCCGAGCGCGATGAGAAGGGCCCGCCGCCAGTCCGGTTCGCGCAACGCCCGATCCAGCACAAAGAGCACGGTTGGGGCCGACATGTTGCCGTACTCGGCAAGCACCGCGCGGGCGTGCAGGAGGCCGCGCGCACCCGGCGGAAGGACCTCTTCGAGGGCGGCGAGCACCTTGGCGCCGCCGGGATGACACAACCACAAATCGATATCTTCGAGCAAAAGACCATGCCGGCTGAGAAAACCCAACAGCGCCGGTCTCAGCCGTGTCCGCACGAGCTCGGGTATGGAAGGGTCGAAGAGAACGCCAAGGCCATCGTCTTCGATCCGCCAGCCCATGACCTCGAGCGTGGCGGGAAAACGCTCCTCGCCCGTAGGCCCGATCCGCGGCCCCTCGCCCTCACACGACAGGATCGCCGCCGCGGCGCCGTCGCCGAAGAGCGCGCAGGCGACGAGATTGGCGAGGTTCGCATCCGAAGCGCGCAGGGCGAGCGAGCAGAGCTCGACCACGAGGAGCAGGATGCGGGCGCGTGGCCGGGCGCGGGCGAATTCGGCCGCGCGCGCAAGGCCCAAAACTCCGCCCGCGCAGCCGAAGCCGAAGAGCGGCGTGCGCGCGACATCGGTGCGCAACCCCATGCGCTCGGCGAGATGCGCCTCGAGCGAGGGTGTGGCGATGCCCGTTGAGCAAACCGTGACGACGGCGTCGATCCCGGAAGCGAGGAGATCGGCCGCAGCGAGCACCCGCGCCGTCGCTTCCTCGAGGAGAGCAAGCGCGCTCGCAACGAAGAGCGCGTTGCGGTGACCGAAACCCATGGGTTGCAGATAGGCCTCGACCGGCAGCGCCAAATGACGTTTCGCGATGCCGCAATGGTCGAAGAGAACAAGGCGCCGGTCGAGCTCTGGGATCCTACCTGCGAACAGCCGCCGGGCACCTTCTTTGGCCGCGGCTTGGCTTACGATGTGCGGCGGAGTGGCCGAAGCCAGCGCGAGCAGGCGGGGCTCCGCCACCTTGGCGTTAGACCCCTTCGAGCTCGGATGCCAGGATGGCGCCACGCGAGGCCATGAAATAGAGCCCCATGTGATGCGCGGGCCATTTGGGATGGGCGGCAGTCGCCGGCAACCCGAGCTTTTCCGCCGTCTCGCGCGGCAGATCATAGGTGGCGCAGGCGGGTTCGAAGACCACTACGTCGCGGAGGGTCGGAACAAGACCGTGATTGCGGGCCGAAAGCAGCGTCAAGACGAGATCCATGACACAGATGTCGGTGCAAATACCGACCACGACGACCGCCTCGAGCCGGTGCATGTTGATCCAATCGACGAGCTTGTTGTGGGAGAGCCCGTGCTGGCCGCGCGCAGTGGCCGGCTCGATGGCACCGACGAAGCCGTTGATACAGTCCTTGCGGATCAAGGTCACATCCGGATCGCTCTCGAGCCAAGCGAGCTCAGGAACGAGATTCTCCTCACCGCTACCGCGGATGCAGTGCGGCGGATAGGGGGGCTCGGGCTTGTCGGGCTCGTGGGTGTCAAGGAATGCGAGGACCGGCCGCTTCTTGGCCCGAAAGGCGCGGGCGAGCGCATCGGTGCGCTCCACCATGCGGGCGATTTGGTCATCCGGTGCCGTGGGCGCGAGATTCCCTGCCCCGACCGTGCAAAAGCCATTGACCTCGTCGACGATGACCAGCCCGGCCTCCTCGGGCAGCCGGTAGCGAACCAGCCGTACCGGCAACTCGCGCTCGAGGCCTTCAAGCACGCTTTGGACCCCGCTCATGGTGCTCCCCCGCCTACGCTTGATTGGTTCAAACATCGCTTCTCCGCGGCCTCGGTTCAATGGTCGCAAGCGCCTTGACAGCGCGGCTGGGCAGCGAGCTTGTGAGTGCAAACGACGGTGGAGGGGACGGTGAAGGTCGGGGTGATCGGCTGTTGCGGCCGCATGGGACGGGCAGTGATCCGCGAGATCATCCAAAGCTCGGATCTCACGCTCGCAGGCGGAATCGATCGGCCTGATCATCCCGAGCTCGGGCGCGATCTCGGTGAACTCGCCGGCGTCGCTACCCTCGGGCTCACCGCGAGCGCCGATTTCGATGCGCTGCTCGAGCGTGCCGAGACATTGATCGAGTTCTCGACCCCCGAGGCCTCGCTCGACCATGCGCGCCAGTGTGCCGCGCGCGGGCGGCCCCTCGTGCTCGGCACCACCGGCTTTACGGCCGCGCAAGAGGCCGAGCTCGCGCAGTTGGCCGAGCGGTTTCCCCTTTTGCTCGCGCCCAATATGAGTTTGGGTGTGAACCTGTTGCTTGCGCTCACCGAGCGCGTGGCGCGCGTGCTCGGGCCCGAGTTCGACATCGAGATCCTCGAGATGCACCACCGCGCCAAGGTCGATGCGCCCTCCGGGACAGCGCTCGCCCTCGGACGTGCGGCCGCGGCTGGCCGCGGCGTGCGCTTGGAGGAGGCCGCGGTGCGGGTGCGCGATGGCGTCACGGGCCCGCGCGTTCCCGGCACGATCGGCTTTGCGACCCTGCGCGGCGGCGATGTGGTGGGTGATCATGCGGTGATCTTCGCCGGTGAGGGCGAGCGGATCGTCCTCCAGCACCTGGCATCGGACCGCAAGATCTATGCGCGCGGTGCGCTCGCTGCCGCGCGCTGGCTTTTCGGCCGGCCGCCCGGTCGCTACGGCATGCGCGACGTGCTCGGGCTCTAGCCCGCTTACGCGGCGAGCTCGTAGCCGAGCGCGCCGGCGAGGATGTCCAAGAGCTCGATCGCCGCATCGGCGATCACCGTGCCCGGCGGAAAGATCGCGCAGGCACCAGCAGCGCGCAAAGCCTCGAAATCCTGCGGTGGGATCACACCGCCCACGGCGATCAGGATATCGCCGCGGCCACGCTCTTCGAGCGCTTTTTTGAGCGCTGGGACGAGCGTGAGATGGCCCGCAGCGAGCGAGCTCACCCCGATCACGTGCACGTCGTTGTCGACCGCTTGCTGCGCGACCTCTTCAGGCGTTTGGAAAAGAGGGCCGATGTCGACGTCGAAGCCGAGGTCGGCAAAGGCGGTGGCGATCACTTTTTGGCCGCGGTCGTGGCCATCTTGGCCCATCTTGGCGATCAGGATGCGCGGCCGACGACCCTCTTGGGCGGCGAAAGCTTCGACCATGCGGCGCGCTTTGCGCACCTTTTCGGCATGCGCCATCTCGCTCATGTACACCCCACTGACGGCGCGGATCGGCGCCACGTGCCGGCCCCACACTTTTTCGAGCGCGGCCGTCATCTCGCCGACCGTGGCTTTCTTTCGCGCCGCCTCGATCGACAGCTCGAGGAGGTTGCCCTCGCCCGTTTCGGCAGCACGGGTGAGCGCATCGAGTGCGCGCTTGAGCGCGAGCTCGTCGCGCTCCGCCTTGAGCTGGCGCAGGCGGGCGAGCTGTGCCTCGCGCACAGCGCGATTGTCTACCTTGAGCACTTCAACTGGCGGCTCGTTTTCGGGCCGATAGCGGTTGACGCCGACGATGACGCGCGTGCCGTTGTCGATCTGGGCTTGCGTGCGCGCCGCTGCCTCTTCGATCCGGAGTTTGGGTAAGCCGGCCTCGATCGCTTTGGCCATGCCGCCCATGGCCTCGATCTCGCGGATGTGGGTGAGCGCGCGCCGGCAGAGTTCGGCGGTGAGCGTCTCGATGTAGAAGGAACCGCCCCAGGGATCGATCGTGCGTTCGATGCCGGTTTCGTGTTGGATGAGCAGCTGCGTGTTGCGGGCAATTCTGGCGCTGAAGTCGGTCGGAAGAGCCAGCGCCTCATCGAAACTGTTGGTGTGCAGCGACTGCGTGTGCCCGTGGGTGGCGGCGATCGCTTCGAGGCAGGTGCGCGCGACGTTGTTGAACACGTCTTGCGCTGTAAGGCTCCACCCCGAAGTCTGGCAGTGGGCGCGCAGCATGAGCGAGCGCGGATCTTTGGGTTTGAACTCGTCGTGGACGAGCTTCGCCCACAACAGGCGCGCTGCCCGGAGCTTGGCGATCTCCATAAAGACGTTCATGCCGATCGCCCAGAAGAACGAGAGCCGGGGTGCGAAGCTGTCGACGTCAAGGCCGGCGCGTACTCCGGTGCGAATGTACTCGATACCGTCCGCGATCGTATAGGCGAGTTCGAGATCGGCGGGTGCACCCGCCTCTTGCATATGATAGCCCGAAATGCTGATCGGATTGAACTTGGGCATATGTTTCGCCGTCCAGGCGAAGATATCGGCGACAATGCGCATCGACGGCTCGGGCGGGAAAATATAGGTGTTGCGAACCATGAACTCTTTGAGAATGTCGTTCTGGATGGTGCCCGAGAGTTTCTCAGGCGGCACGCCCTGCTCTTCGGCGGCGACGATGTAGAGCGCGAGCACGGGCAGCACCGCGCCGTTCATGGTCATGCTCACGCTGATCCGGTCGAGCGGGATGCCGTCGAAGAGGATCCGCATATCGAGGATCGAATCGATCGCCACCCCCGCCATGCCGACGTCGGCGATCACGCGCGGATGGTCGCTGTCGTAGCCGCGGTGGGTGGCGAGGTCGAAGGCGATCGAAAGCCCGCGCTGGCCTTGCGCGAGGTTGCGCTTGTAAAACGCGTTCGATTCCTCGGCCGTGGAGAAGCCGGCATATTGCCGGATCGTCCACGGCTGGGTCGTGTACATCGTGGGATAGGGCCCGCGCAGATAAGGCGGCAGCCCCGGGAGAGTCGCAATAAAATCGAGGCTCGCGAGGTCTTCGGCGCCGTAGGCGCGGTGGAGGACGATACCTTCGGGGGTATGGAAGGATTCGCGCGCGTCGCTTCGCGGCTCCGCAACCTCCGCCCACAAGTCGATCTCGCGCAACGACGGGATCCGGCTCCTCATCCCCGATCCTCCCCATTTGCGCCCGCGATCCCAAGCTCACCGTGCAGCTTGTCGTGAAAAGCGAGCACGTCCAGACCCGGCACGAGACGCTCACTCGGTCCGATGTCGTCGGGAACGGTTCCTGCGAGCCACAGCCGATCGACGCCTGCCGCGCGCAGCGCGGTCACGACCTCGCGCGCCTTTTCTACCCCGCTCGCGCCGATGCTCACGATCGCGCATCGAAACGCGCGCGCCCGCGCGATGGCCGCGATATCCGCGTCGCTCGCCAGCCGTTCGGTGGCAATACCGCCCACGGCCAACAGATTCTCGACCCAGGTTAACAGCTCGTGCAGCTCGGAGGGGCGCCCGAGCGCCACAACTGGGATGGTTGGGCGGGTACCACGAGCCCGCGCCGCCTCCTCCGCCCGCGCCCGCAGCCTCTCGAAAGGCTCAGCCAGGCGCCGGCGCGGCAGGGGTTCGATCGCGAACGACGCTGGGCCCGCACGCTCAAGCGATCGAGCTGCCGCCCGCGCGCGGGCCAATGCCGGCTCGAGGTCGACAGGATCGGGCGGTGGCGGAGCCCGTTCCTCGAGGATGGGAAACGCCGACACGCCGGTAAGCTCGAGTGCCCGGATCGCAAGCAGCTGCGCGCGCTTTTCCCGTGTGCGCGCGACCTCCTCCTGCGGGCCAGCGCTCACGAGCGCGCGCAGCCAGCCGCCCTCCTCTTCCACCCGGCGCAGACGCGCGAAGACCTCCTCAGCGAGCGCGCGGGTGAGATGCGCCACGTACCAGCTGCCCGCCGCCGGATCGCGCACGCGCGCCATACCGACTTCGTCGCGCAGGATCAGCTGCAGATTGCGGGCCAGCCGGCGCGCAAGAAGGCTCGGCTGTTGCAGCGGCCGGTCAAAGGGCACCACGCTTAAGGCGTCCGCACCACCGGCGACGGCTGCGAAACCGGCAACGGTCGTGCGCAAGATGTTGACCCACGGGTCGAGCTTCGCCAGCATTCGTTCGCCGGTCTCGGCGCGGATGCGCACAAGCGCCGGATCGTCGATCCCACCAGCCTTGAGAATGCGCTCGGCGAGCAGCCGCCCGGCGCGGATCTTGGCGAGCGAGAGAAAGAGATCGTCGTCGACGGCGAGCACGAGCTCGATACGGCGCGCCGCCTCTTCGAGCGCCAAGTTGGCGCTCTCGAGCGCGCGCAAATAGAAAAGCCAACAGGCAAGCGCGGCTGTTAGTTCCTGGACCTCGCTCGCCCCCGCCGCATGCCACGGCCGCCCGTCCGCGATCAGTCTGATCCGCGCGTCCTCGCGCACGAGCGAGATCAATCTGTCGAGTTCGCGCTCCGGATCGATTCTCAAGCCTTCGAGCGCCGCACCAACGGGATCGGCGGCGATCGCTGCGGTTGCAGCGGGAGCGAAAGCGGCAAGTTCTTTTGCCCGCGCACCGGCCTCGAGCAGCACCGCTTGGCCGGGAATATCCTGCAACAGCCGCGAGAGTGCGGCCGCGTCGTAGACGAGCACGCCATCGGGCGTGTCGGTGCCGCGGGCGAGCGCCTGATCGACGCGGACGACCACCGAATCGGCCCCGTTTGCGAGATCCTCGCGCAGATGCCGGTTGGCGGTCGCCGGGTCGGGATGGGCGTGCGGTTGCGCGATCGTCCAGGGTGAGGGCCATCCGCCGCGCGGAGCCCGGTCGGCTTCGGCGTTGCCGAGCGGCGGGGCGTAGAGCGGCTCGATGGCGATACCGTCGAGGGTGCGGCGGATCAGTCTTTCGAGCCCGCCTTCTCCTGCCACCTTGGCTGCGGCTTTGCGCCACGCCTCCGCATCGAGCGGAAGGAACGGTCTTGCCAACTCGAAAGGCTCGTATGCGCTTCGGTCCATCCTTCGAGTTCCGGTGCTGCGCGTTCCCGTGCCCCGCGCTCGCTTTTCTCGCATCGCACAAAAGAGTTCTAGAGGGTGCAAGGCCCCCGTCGCGCCGACCCTTTGCGCCCTCAAACCCCGAACAACGGACCGCTGTCCTCCAACAAAGATGCTTGCGCCTTCGCACCTGCACAGGGAAGAAGGAGTTCCGGGCCATCGTTGCGCGGGTCGTTGACCGCTCGGCTCACCGCGATCACCTCGACCGCAACGGGTTGGGCGAGCGCCTTGAGGAGCGCGGCATCGGCGGGCTCCGGTGCCAACCAGCGCGCCCACAAATGTGCCGGCACCACAACCGGCATGCGGGGATGGATCGCAGCGAGCTCCGGATCGGCGTCGCGCGTTAAAATCGCCACGCTCTCAAAGAGCGTCCCATCGGCGAGGCGATTGCGTCGCCAGAGTGCGGCGAACGCAAACAGTCGGTCGTGCTTTGGGCGAACGAAGAAAGGTCGGCTCGGGCCTTTGGGCAGCTTCTGCCACTCGAAGAAGCCATCCGCCGGCACAAGGCAGCGGCCTTTGAGAAAGGCAGATTTGAACATTGGCTTTTCCGCCGCGGTCTCGATGCGGGCGTTGATCTGCCGGCCGGGATCGCGGGGATCGTTCATCCAGGGCGCGAGCATGCCCCAGCGCGGCATCGCAGCCTCCCGCGCACAACCGGCTGCACGCACGACGAGGATCGGGCTATCGGGGGTGATGTTCCAGCGCGGCCGGTAGCCCTCGGGGGCTGCGACCCCCAAGAGATCGGGGATTTCGGAAGGAAGGATGGAGAGCGCGAAGCGACCGCACATCAGCTGAACTCCGCGAGAGCCGCCTGAACCTGCGCGAGGGTCTGCTGGGCAGAGCCGGAAGCGTCGATCCGTAGCCAACCCTCTTCCGGTGTGGGCGGCATCACGGTTTCGGCCTGCCGGCGCACCACCGCAACATCGGCATCGGAAGCGTCGCCGACCCGCCGTGCGACGCGCGCTTCCAGCACCTCTTGCGGGGCGTCGAGCCAAAAGGCGCGAAAAGGCACACCGGCGCGACGGGCGGCTTGCGCGAGCGCGGCGCGCTGTTCGGGAAGACCGTAAACAGCGTCGCACACCACCGCCCAGCCGGCGCGCACGAGCAGCTCGGCGCGCGCCGCAATGGTCGAAAAGACGCGCCGCGTCACCTCGGATCGGTACGCCTCTTCGCCGAGCCGCTCGTACGGGCGATGCGCGAACAGCCGCTTGCGGATGACGTCGCTGCGGAGCACGAGCGCCCCCGGTTGGGGTCCGAGCGTGGCGGCGAGTGCCTGAGCGAGGCCCGATTTGCCGGTCCCCGAGCGTCCGCCAACGGCGAGCAGGAGCACAGGACGCGAGGTCAGCGCTGCGCGTGCGAGCTCGAGGTAACGGCGCGCTGCCTCCCGATGTCTTTGCGCCGCGGCGGCGCTTTGGGCACTACGGGCGCATAAGCCCTCCACTTTCGCCCGCACCTGCGCCCGCACCGCGATCAAAAGCGGCAACAGGTGGAGATCGCGATCGTCCAAGCGGGCATCGGCCCAGGCCTGCAAAACCGATCGCGCCGCATCGACAAGACCCCGCGCGCGCAGATCCATGAGCAAAAAGGCGAGATCATAGAGAACATCCACGCAGGCCAGGTTCTCGTCGAATTCTAGGCAGTCGAAGGGCAGCGGTTCCCCGTCCAGCACCACGATGTTCTCGAGATGCAGATCACCATGGCCATGGCGTACGAGGCCGGCTGCACGGCGCGCCTCGAGGACTTGGGCGGCCCGGGCGAAACCGGCTTCGATCGCTCGACACACGGTCTCGACCGCATCGCTCGGGAAGATGTCGGGAACGAGCGCGCGCAAGTCTGCCGCATTGCCGCGGATCACCGCTTCGAGACCGGACGCCCCCCCTTTGTCGCGGCGGATCGCCGCGCGCGCGTGGAGCTCGGCCACGATCTCGCCCAATCGTTCCGCGAGCCGCGGCTCGAGGCCGCCGGCTTGGGCGATGCGGTCCAGACGCGCCTCGGCGGGAAAGCGGACCATCTCTAAGAGCCACTCGACCACTTCGCCCTGGCCTGCGAGCGCGAGCCTGCCATCGGCTTCGCGGGTGATCGGGACGAGCCGGCGGTAGAGAGCTGGAGCCGTGCGGCGATTGAGCGCGAGTTCGGCTTCGAGCGCTCGCTGGCGTCGCTCGAGGGTGGAGAAGTCCAAAAAGCTGTAGCGCACCGCCTTCTTGAGTTTGAAGGCGCGCTCGCCGACCAAAAAGACGATGGCGGCATGGGTCTCGATGCGCTCGGCTGAGGGGCCGAGCCCGCCCTGCTCGATGAAGGCGATGATCTCGTTTTGGTCGTGCAACCCGTGTTACTCCTGTGCCGGGGATGTCGCGGAGCGCAGGCAGGGCCGCCATCTCCCTGCGGCGTTCGGTCGCAGCTTCGGCTCGCTGGTCGCTCGACGGCAAAGACGGCCCGCGCTACAGCCGCGCCGCCGTGCCGGAGGACAAGCCATGATCAGCGAAGAGGTCGCAAGCGGATTGCGCCAGCTCGGTCGCCCGGTTCCGATCCCCAAGAGCCCCGATGAAGCCCTGCTCGAGACGGTACCCAATCCGGAGCCCGGACTCGTCTATCTCGTGCGCTTCACTTGCCCCGAGTTCACCACCTTGTGTCCGATCACCGGGCAGCCCGACTTCGCTCATTTTGTCATCGACTATGTACCCGATGCGCGGCTGATCGAGAGCAAGTCGCTGAAATTGTTCCTCGCCAGTTTCCGCGATCACCGCGCCTTCCACGAGGCCTGTACGCTTTTGATCGCCCGTCGCTTGGTGGAAGCGGCGGCTCCGCGATGGCTCAGGATCGGCGGCTATTGGTATCCGCGCGGCGGCATCCCGATCGACGTCTTCTGGCAGAGCGGCGAGCCGCCGGCGGGTTTGTGGCTGCCCGAGCAAGGCGTGCCGCCCTATCGCGGACGTGGCTGAGCCCGGATCAAGCCCGTCTTAGGGGTTTGTTAACACGGTGGGCCTAAGCTTCCCGCTGTCGCGGCCGCAGCGCCGCCTGCGAAGCGGGAGAGAGCCATGGCGCAGCCCCCTTCCACGCTCGAGCTCGAGCGCGCTACGCATTGGCCCGTCGGGGAGGAGAGTCGGTGGGCCAGCGAGGACGGCGAGGAAGAGCGCTGGCCGCTCTATAAAACGGTGATCTTCTTGCTCACGAGCTCGGCGCTTCTTTGGAGCGGGATCATCGCCTTCGTGCGCTGGCTCCTGTGAGCGCAGCCGCTACCGTCGCGCGCGGTCGGACGGCGGATGCCCGCGTGGGCCGCCTTCGTGGGCCTTCGAGCTGTTTCGCGCGGGCCGGTGCAGGCTCGTGCGCTCGGAGCAGGTCGGTGACGATCGGGGCTCTCTCTCCGGCGCGGCGGCGGCTCGCTTCCGTTGGCACCGGCGCGGATCCACCTTACGCCCCGCCGCTTGCGGTCGCGTGCAGCGTCCTTGGCGCGGGACCCTGGGCTTCACGCGCCGGTCTCTTGGCCCCGCCGACGCGCTTTATCGGCGCTTGCACCGCGGGCCTTCGTTCGACGGGTGCTTTCTTCACGACCCGTCACCGCGCGCACGCCCTTGAGGTGGCGCGTCTGCGTCGCCATCCTCCCCGCTTGAGTGCGAGGGAACGGATGCGATGCGCAGCGAAGCGCTCAACGTGCTCGATCGGCTCCAGGGCCGGGTAGCCGAACTCGCCCTGATCGATCGCCCCGAGGGCGGACGCCGCTTCGAGCTCGTCTCCGACTATCAGCCGGCGGGCGATCAGCCACAAGCGATCGAGGAGCTGGTGCGCGGTCTCGAGCGGGGCGAGCGCGACCAGGTGCTGCTGGGTGTGACCGGCTCGGGCAAAACCTTCACCATGGCCAATGTCATCGCCCGGGTGCAGCGGCCCACCCTCATCCTCGCCCCCAACAAGATCCTCGCCGCCCAGCTCTACGGCGAGATGAAGAGCTTTTTTCCCAACAACGCCGTCGAGTATTTCGTAAGCTATTACGATTATTATCAGCCCGAGGCGTACGTACCCAAAACCGACCTTTACATCGAAAAGACAGCGAGCATCAACGAGCAGATCGACCGCATGCGGCACAGCGCGACGCGCGCGCTGTTCGAACGCGACGACGTGATCATCGTCGCGTCCGTGTCCTGTATCTATGGTATCGGCTCACCGGAAGTCTATTCGCGAATGACGGTGACGTTGCGCGAAGGCCAGCGCATCGACCGTCAACAGCTCTTGCGGGCTTTTGTCGAGCTTCAATACCGTCGCAACGATCACGACTTCGCGCGCGGCGCCTTCCGTGTCCGCGGTGACGTGATCGAAATCTTCCCCGCCCATCTCGAGGACCGGGCGTGGCGCATCAGCTTATTTGGCGATGTCATCGAGCGGATCGTCGAGATCGATCCCTTAACCGGTGAGCGCATCGCCAAGCTCGACATGGTGCGTCTTTATCCCAACAGCCATTACGTCACACCGCGGCCGACGCTGCAGCAGGCGGTAGAGGGCATCAAGAAAGAGCTCGCCGAGCGCGTCGCCGAGTTCCGCGCGCAAGGACGGTTGCTCGAGGCCGAGCGGTTGGAGCAGCGCACCCTCGCCGATCTCGAGATGATCATCACCACGGGCTCGTGCCCGGGCATCGAGAACTATTCGCGCTATTTGACGGGACGCAAGCCGGGCGAACCGCCACCCACGCTCTTCGAATATCTGCCCGAAAACGCCATCCTCTTCGTCGACGAGAGCCACGTCACCGTCCCGCAACTCCAAGGGATGTTCCGCGGCGACTGGCACCGCAAGTCGACGCTCGCCGAATATGGCTTCCGACTGCCCTCCTGTTGCGACAACCGCCCGCTCAAGTTCGAAGAGTGGGACGCGATGCGGCCGCAGACGATCTTCGTCTCGGCGACCCCGGGTCCCTTCGAGCTCTCGCGCACGGGCGGTGTGTTCGTCGAGCAGGTGATCCGCCCGACTGGGCTCGTCGATCCGGAGTGCATCGTGCGGCCGGTCGAAAATCAGGTCGACGATCTGTTGGCCGAGTGCCGCATCGCCCGAGAAAAAGGCTACCGCGTGTTGGTGACCACACTCACCAAAAAAATGGCCGAAGACCTCACCGAATATCTCCACGAACAGGGCGTGCGCGTGCGCTATATGCACTCGGATGTCGACACGCTCGAAAGAATCGAGATCGTCCGCGACCTCAGACTCGGTAAGTTCGATGTGCTGGTCGGCATCAATCTCTTGCGCGAGGGCCTGGATATCCCCGAATGTGGGCTGGTCGCCATCCTCGATGCCGACAAAGAGGGCTATTTGCGCTCCGAGACGGCGCTCATCCAGACCATCGGCCGGGCGGCGCGCAACGCCGAGGGCAGAGTGATCCTCTACGCCGATCACATGACCCGCTCGCTCGAGGCGGCGATCCGCGAGACCAACCGTCGGCGTGCCAAGCAGATCGCCTGGAACGAAGCACACGGCATCACCCCCCAGACGGTCAAAAAGAACATCAACGACATCTTGGGCTCGGTCGCCGAGCGCGACTATGTCACGGTCGAAATCGGCCCCGATGCGCCCAAAACACTCGTGGGCAAGGACCTCGCGGCCTATATCGCCGAACTCGAGCGCAAGATGCGCGAAGCGGCAGCCGAATTGGAATTCGAAGAAGCGGCGCGGCTGCGCGACGAGATCCGCCGCTTGGAACGCGGCGAGCTCGGCTTGTCCACCCCGCAACCGAGCAAAACCACCACACCGCTGCCGCAAAAGCGCGACCTGCGCGAAGAAAAGCGCAAGAGAGCACAAGCGATGAAGCGCGCGCGCAGCCGCCGGCGAAGCGGCGCGTGAGGGTGGATCCACGAGCCGCTCGGCTTTTTCGTGCGCAACCGCTGCGCCTTGCGCGGGGCCACGTGAAGGCCGGCCTTGTCTCCTTGGGATGCCGTTTCCGCTCGTCCCGTGGTGCGGCTGCTGCCAGCGTGGCGGTTGCGCGGAGAAGATCCCTTTGCGCTGCGCGAGGTAAGAAGCGCCGGCTCGCGCGCTTCGTCTGCGAGGCCGGCGCGCGCGCTTCACCTTCGGCCCGCACCGCAAAGCGCGCCCAAGGCGCGCGGCCGCACCGACCGATCCGCGCACGGCCGCCCGAAGGTGCAATCGCGCCTCGCGGTCCTATGCCCGAAGGAGCTTTTGCGGTGCGCCCTTCGTCTGAGCCTTCGCCCCTGGTACCGGCTTTGGGCACACCGACAAGACCCAAAAGAGGTTTCGATGCGCAGCAGTGAGAGCTCCTCGAGTGGTTTGTGCCCGTTGGCCTTCTTGTTCCAAGACGACGGGGCGATCCCCAACCATCCGCGCTTGCCGCTTCTTCTCTGGCGGGGCGTGATCGACCCTCACCTATCCGATCCCGCAGCGGAACTCGAAGCGCTGTTCGCACGCAACGGCTGGCTCCCGGCCTGGCGAAACGGCATCTACGCGTTCCCGCACTACCACAGCAGCGCGCATGAAGTGCTCGGCATCGCCCGTGGACGCGCGCGGGTCCGCTTCGGCGGCGCGCGCGGCGTCGTGCTCGCGGTCGCGGCCGGTGATGTCCTGTTCATCCCCGCCGGTGTCGGCCACGAGCGCCTCGAAGCGAGCGCGGATCTTCTCGTCGTGGGCGCTTATCCCAAAGGCCATATTCCCGATCTCTGCTCCGGTCGAGCCGAGGAGCGGGAAGCAGCGCGCCGGAACATCGCAGCCCTGCCCGATCCTCCCGATCCACTCTCGGGCCAGCCGCTCGCCCGGGCGTGGACGGCGGCGGGCGCCGCCGGAGACGGCTAGATGCCTTGGGCGAGCACGGACGATCTGCCGCCCGCGGTGCGCGACCACATCGCGGAGGAAGAAGGGCGGCGCCTGTTCCTCGCGGTGTTCGAAGCGGCCTGGGCCCGCGGCTGCGATGAAGCATCCTGCTTTCGCCAGGCGTGGGGTGCGCTCAAGCGGGCGGGATGGCGGCGCGGGCCGGACGGTATGTGGCGGCGCACGATCGCCCCGCGATCGGACAAGCAGCGGCAAGCCTAGGCGCTGGGCCGCAACCGCGACTCCTGCGGATACAACTTTCAGTGGATAACTTCTAGAACTTGTGCTTCAAGCGGTTGACCTCGGCCGATATCTTGGGAAGATAGGGGTGCGAGGAGAACCACAAGGAGAGTGCCCGGACCCGGCTGCGCCGTCGACGGCACGGCACAGCCGAGCGATACGATCGACCCGCTTGCCCCCGAAATAAGCATCGCGGAACCTCGCCTGCGAAGCCGGCCGCGCCGCGTGGCCGGCTTCGTTTCTGGGCGAAACCCGCGTTTAGAGCTCAGGACGGGCCGTAGAGCGCTTCGAGGAGCCCGCCGTGGCGTTCGACGATGCGGCTGCGGCGGAGCTTGAGGGTGGGGGTGAGGAGTCCGTTCTCGACGGTAAACGGCTCGCTTAGGATCGCGATCCGCCGCACCCGCTCGATCGCCGAGAGTTTGGCGTTGGCGCGCGCCACCGCTTCTTCAATCGTGCGTCGCAACTCTTCATCGCCCGCGAGTTCGGGGCTGCCCACCTGTACACCCAGCCGGGCGGCGGCGGCTTCGAGCAGCGCTTTTGCGGGTACGATCAAGGCGACGAGGTGCGGCCGCGCATCGCCGAAGACCACCGCTTGCGCGATCTCGGGCTCGAGCAGAAGCGTGCTCTCGACTTTTTGCGGTGCCACATTGTCCCCGCCCGAGAGTACGATGATGTCTTTCTTGCGGTCGGTGATGGAGAGATAGCCGTCTTGATCGAGGGTGCCGACATCCCCCGTATAGAGCCAGCCGTCGCGCAAGACCGCTGCGGTTGCTTCTGGGTCCTTGAAATAGCCCTTCATGATGAGCCTGCCGCGGACCAAGATCTCCCCGTCCTCGGCGATGCGGAGCTCGACCCCGTCGAGCGGCGGCCCCACGGTTTCGATCTTGACCCGGCGCGGTCGGTTCACGCTGATCACCGGCCCTGCTTCGGTTTGACCGTAGCCCTGCAAGAGCGGCACGCCCAGCGCCAGAAAAAAGCGCCCCACTTCCGGGCTCAACGCAGCACCGCCCGAGACCATGGCCTTGAGCCGACCGCCGAAGCGCGCCCGCACCTTCGCCCGCACGAGGCGCTCGAGCAGGCGATCGAGGAGCGCGCGGGCGGGATCGAAACGCATGCCGTCGAGCTTGCGCAGGCCGAGCGCGAGGGCGGCGTGGAACAGGCGTGCCTCGATCCCGCCGCGGCGGGCGACCGCAGCGAGGATCCGCTGCCGCATGAGCTCGAGTAGACGCGGCACACAGGTGAAGATGGTGGGGCGGACCTCGACGAGGTCGCTCGCCACCCGCTCGACCCCGTCGGCGTACCAGATCTCGGCTCCGATCGCGATCGGCAGGAACTGGCCGACCGTGTGTTCATAGGCGTGGCTTAAGGGAAGGACCGAGAGGAACGCATCCTCGCCGATGCCCACCTCCTCGAGCAATCCCCACACGCCTTCGATATTGCTCATGATACTGCGGTGGGGCAGCATCACGCCTTTCGGTCGCCCGCCGGTGCCGGAGGTGTAGATAAAGCAAGCGAGATCCTCTGCTTCCGCGCGCGCGCCCAAAAGATCGCCGGGGCTTTGCGCCCCTTCGGCAAGCGCGGCGCGCCAATCCAAGAGCCGCGTCTGCGACGGCACGAGCGGCGGTTGCTCGAGTGCGACCACGAGCGCGGGCGGCGGCACCCGAGCGAGGGCGCACGCGACCCGCTCGGGTATGGCGCCACCCCCCACCACGAGCGCCCGCGCTTCGCAATGGGAGAGGACATAGGCGAGATCATCGGCCGTCCAACTCGTGTAGGCCGGTGCGGTCACCGCCCCGCGCGCAAGACAGGCGAGATCGGCGATGCACCATTCCGGGCGGTTCTCGGCCACGATCACCACCCGATCGCCCGGTCCGATGCCGTGCGCAGCGAAGCAGCGGGCGAGCGTGCGCGCTTGCTCGGCGACTTCGGCCCACGACCACGCCCGCCACGCACCGCCTTGCCGACGGTGCAGAAAAGGCCGCTGGCCCTTGCGGATCGCCATCCGCTCGAACATCACCCAGAGGTTGGGGCCGAGATCGGGTGCTGACACGTCTGGTTCTCCGGCGGTCTCGTCCTCCGGCTGGATCGCGATCGCCGCGGCCTTATATGAGCCGGTGCCGAGAGCTGGGAGTCCCGCCTATGAGCGCGACCGCTGCCGTTGCGACCGCTGAGCTCGTCGAGACCCGGCTGCCTGCTCCGCGCTGGGATCTTTCCGACCTCTTCGCCGGTCCGCGCGATCCCCGCATCCCCGAGATGCTGGCGGAAGCTGAAGCGGAAGCGGCGCGGCTGGAAGAGAGCTATAAGGGTCGGCTCGCGAGCCTTTCGGGTGAAGAGCTCGCAGCCCTTGTGCGTTTTTATGAGGAGCTCGAAGAGCGTTTGGGGCGCGTTTCGAGCTACGCCTCGCTTCTCTTCGCTGCCGACCGCGACGATCCGGAGATCGGGCGCTTTTACCAAGACGTCGAGGAGCGGGTGAATGCGATCGAGACTCGGCTCCTCTTCGTCACGCTCGAGCTCAACAAGCTCGAGGACGATGTCCTCGAAGCGAAGCTTTCAAGCAGTGCGCGCCTTGCCCGTTATCGGCCCTGGATCCGCAACCTGCGCGCCTTCCGCCCGCATCAGCTGTCGGATGAGGTCGAGCGGGTGTTGCACGAAAAACAACTCACCGGGCGCAGCGCTTGGGTGCGGCTGTTCGACGAGACCTTGGCGAGCCTGCGGTTTCCGGTGCGCGGCCGCGATCTGACCGCGCAAGAAGCCTTCGATCTGTTGCAGGCCAAGGACCGCGCGCTGCGCGAGGAGGCGGCAACCGCCATCGGCAACGTGCTCGCCGCCAACATCAAGCTCTTCGCGCGCATCACCAACACCCTCGCCAAGGACAAGCAACTCGAGGACCAGTGGCGCAAATTCCCACGGCCCATAAGCGCCCGCAACCTCGCCAACCAAGTCGAAGACGAGGTCGTCGATGCGCTCATCACCGCCGTGCGCGAGGCTTATCCGCGCATTGCGCACCGCTATTATGCACTCAAGGCGCGTTGGCTCGGCCTCGAGAAATTGCAGTATTGGGATCGCAACGCCCCCCTGCCCGAAGACGACGACCGCAGGCGGCCTTGGGGCGAGGCCAAGCTCATCGTGCTCGATGCCTATCGGCGCTTCTCGCCGCGTCTTGGGAAGATCGTCGAGCAATTCTTCGATCGGCCCTGGATCGATGCCGAGGTGCGGCCGGGCAAGGACAGTGGCGCTTTCTGCCATCCCACCGTGCCCTCGCTGCACCCTTATGTCCTCATGAACTACCAGGGTAAGACGCGCGATGTTTTGACCCTCGCCCACGAGCTCGGCCACGGCGTGCACCAAACGCTCGCCGCCGAGCAGGGCTATTTGATGTCGAGCACGCCCTTAACGCTCGCCGAAACCGCCTCGGTCTTCGGCGAACAGCTCACCTTCGAGGCGCTGCTCGCGCAAGAACGCGATCCGGCGCGCCGGCGGGTGCTCTTGGCCGCGAAGATCGAGGATAAGATCAACACCGTCGTTCGCCAGATCGCCTTCTGTGAGTTCGAAACGATCGTCCACGATCGGCGCAAAGAGGGCGAGCTCACCCCCGAAGAGCTCGGATCGATCTGGCTCGACGTGCAAAGCAGAAGCCTTGGTCCCGCCTTCGAGTTCCGAGACGACTATCGTGTTTATTGGTCCTATATACCGCATTTCATCCATGTTCCGTTCTATGTCTATGCTTATGCCTTCGGGGATTGTCTCGTGAATTCGCTCTACGCCGTCTACGAACAACAACCCGAAGGCTTCGAAGAGAAATATCTCGAACTTTTGCGCGCCGGCGGAACGCTGCGTCATCGCGAGCTGTTGGCGCCCTTCGGTCTCGATGCCAGCGACCCGGCTTTTTGGGCCAAGGGCCTGGGCCTGATCGAGCGCCTGATCGACCGGCTCGAAGCCGAACTGCCGCCGCAGCTTAGGGGGAGCTGATGGCCGCGCCTTCAAGCCGCAGCGAGAACAGCCTCGGCGGGCGCATTCGCCGCTACGCTCAAGTCGGCTCGACCGTCGCCGGGCAGGCGGCGAAACTGGCGGGTGCCAGTCTTCTCGGCGGCCTCGACCGCTCCACTCATGCCGCTCAGCTCAAAGCAGCCTTGGGCGGCCTTAAAGGGCCGCTTATGAAGGTCGCCCAAATGATGGCGACCATCCCCGATGCGCTGCCGGCCGAATATGCCGCCGAGCTCGCTCAGCTGCAGGCGAACGCCCCGCCCATGGGGCGGCCGTTCGTTCGCCGCCGCATGGCAGCCGAACTCGGACCCGATTGGGAGAAACACTTCGCCGCGTTTCCTTTGGACGCGGCGGCGGCCGCCTCGCTCGGCCAAGTGCACCGCGCGCGCTTGCGCGATGGGCGGGAAGTCGCCTGCAAGCTCCAATATCCCGAGATCGAAGCGGCGGTGGAAGCGGATCTTGCCCAGCTTCGTCTGATCCTGTCGATTTGGCGGCGCATTGATGCCGCCATCGATACCGCCCGCATCTATGAAGAGATCTCGGCGCGGCTGCGCGAAGAGCTCGATTACACGCGCGAGGCGCGGCACATGCGCCTTTATCGCCACATGTTGGCGCGCGAGCCGGACATCCATGTTCCCGAGCCCATAGCTGAGCTGTCGACCAAACGTCTTTTGACCATGAGCTGGCTCGAGGGCCGACGGCTGCTCGATTACCGTCAGGCCGAACAGAGCCACCGTGATCGTCTTGCGCGCGCGCTCTTTCGCGCTTGGTACGTGCCCTTCTACCGCTTCGGGGTCATCCACGGCGACCCGCACCTCGGCAACTACACGGTGCGACCCGATCTTTCGGTCAATCTCTTGGACTTCGGCTGCATCCGCATCTTCCCGCCGCGGTTCGTCCAAGGCGTCATCGATCTGTTTTGGGCGCTCGTGCGCGAGGACCGCGATCTTGCCGCACAGGCCTACGAGCGTTGGGGTTTTTCCAATCTTTCCTTCGAGCTCATCGAAGTGCTCAACGCGTGGGCGCGCTTTCTCTACGAGCCCTTGATGGAGGACCGTGTGCGCCGGATCAGCGAGACCAATGCCGGCGAAGCCGGCCGGCGGGTGGTCGAGCACATCCACAGGCGCTTACGCGAACTCGGCGGGGTTACCATTCCGCGCGAGTTCGTCTTCATGGATCGCGCCGCGATCGGCTTGGGATCGGTGTTCCTCCACCTCGGCTCCGAGCTCAATTGGCATCGGCTGTTTTTGGAGTTGATCGACGGCTTTTCGATGGACGAGCTCGCCGCCCGGCAAGCGCAGGCGCTTGTGGCCGTAGACCTGGCCGGACGGGAAGCGAGCCCCTAGCGCTCTTCAGCCGACGAAGGGCCGGATCCTCACGCCCGCCTCTTCGAGCGCACTGCGAATGGCACGCGCCATCGCCACCGCCTCGGGATTGTCGCCGTGCACGCAGATGGTGTCGATCTCAACCGGGATCTTCTTTCCCGATTGGCTTATCACAGCCCCCTCTTCGAGCATCCGCAACACGCGTTGAGCCGCCTCGTGCGCGTCGTGCAGCACCGCGCCGGGAAGTTTGCGGGAGACCAGCATCCCGCGATCATCATAGGCGCGGTCGGCAAAGACCTCGCGCGCGACCCTGAGCCCTTTGCGCTCGCCCGCGCGCTCGAGCGCGCTTTTCGGCATCGCCACGAGCACGAGATCGCGCCCGCACAACCGCGTCGCCTCGGCCACCGCCTCGGCGAGCGCCTCGTCTTCGGCGGCCATGTTGCCGAGCGCGCCGTGCGGCTTCACGTGCGTCACGCGATGGCCGACCGCGGCTGCGATCGCCTGCAGCGCGCCGATCTGATAGACGCACGCGCGCATGATGTCCTCGGGCCGCTCGCCTAGGATCGGCCGTCGCCCGAAGCCCCAGAGGTCGAGAAAGGAGGGATGGGCACCGACCGCTACGCCGAGTTCGCGCGCTTTCGCGCAGGTGCGCCACATCACGAGCGGATCGCCGGCATGGAACCCGCAGGCGACGTTGGCCGAGCTCACGATCGCGAGCATCGCGTCGTCGTTCCCCATCGTCCAGGCACCGAAGCTCTCGCCGAGATCGCTGTTGAGGTCGACCGTGGCCTGCATCGCGCCCTCCCCGCGCACTGCCCCTTTGCAGCCTAGAGCGCTTCCGCTCGCTCGCAAGGGCGCGCAAGCTCCCCTCCGCTTGAGCCCGCACAAGCCATGAGCGAGACGCCAAAAGAGCCCTTTCGGGCCCGCGTGGTGCCGGTTGGCGACACCGCGATCCTGATCGAGCTCGGGGAGACGATCGATCCCGCCATCAATGCCGCCGTGCTCGCTCTTGATGCCCGCATCCGCGCGCTGGCGCTTGAGGGCGTGGTCGAGCTCGTGCCCACCTACCGCTCGCTCCTCGTGCACTACGATCCCGAGCGGGTCGACGGACGCGCCCTCTTGGACCGGCTCTCCGCTCTCGATTTCGACCATCCCGGCGTTCCCCCCGAAGGCCGGCTGTGGACCGTTCCGGTCTGCTACGGCGGCGAGTTCGGCATCGACCTCGAAGCCCTCGCCGCGCGCCACGGGCTCACCACCGAAGAGGTCGTGCGCTTGCACACCGCGCCCCGTTACCGGGTCTACATGGTGGGCTTCGTTCCCGGCTTTACCTATCTCGGTGGGCTCGATCCCCGGCTGCACACGCCCCGACTGCCCGATCCGCGCCCGCGCACCCCGGCCGGTAGCGTGTCGATCGGGGGCATGCAGACCGGCATCGCCTCGATCCCCATTCCCTCGGGCTGGCATCTCATCGGCCGCACGCCGGTGCGTACCTTCGATCCCGAGCGCGATCCCCCGCTTCTTCTCGAGCCCGGTGATCTCGTCCGCTTCGTGCCCATCGATCCCGCCACCTTCCACGAGCTCGACCGCCGTGCCGCGGCCCACGACCCCTTGATCGCTCCGGAGCGACCGTGACGAGCGCGTCTTTTGTGATCACGCACTGCGGTCCCTTGACCACCGTCCAGGATGCGGGGCGGTTCGGTTATCAACGCTTCGGGGTGACACCCGCAGGGCCGATGGATCCGTGGGCGTTTCGCCTTGCCAATCGCATGCTCGACAATGCGGAAGGCGAAGCGGCGCTCGAGCTGGGCCCGGGCGGCCTCGGGTTCGTGCTCGAAGGGGAGCCGGTGCGGGTCGCCTTCGCCGGCGCCGCGCGAGCCCTGCGCATCGACGGCCGCGCCTTTCCCTGGTGGTCGGCGGTCCGGCTGCACCCCGGCGCGCGGGTCGAGCTCGGGCCGAGCACCCGGGGCACCTGGTCCTATATCGCGGTGGCGGGTGGGATCGCGCTCCCGCTCGTGATGGGCAGCCGCGCCACCCACACGCTGACCGCCCTGGGCGGGCTCGAAGGGCGCGCCCTGCGCGCCGGCGATCGCCTGCCGCTCTTCGGCGTGCCCCTCGCCGATGCCCAACCGGATACGGTGCTCGCCGAACCGCCGCGCGAGGAGCAGGCTCCTATCCGGGTGCTCCTCGGCCCCCAAGAGGCCTGGTTCACCGAAGCCGGGATCGCCACCTTCCTCAATGCCGAATGGCGGGTCGCGGCGCGCAGCGACCGCATGGGGTACCGTCTTGAGGGTCCGGCCATCGAGCACAGCCGCTCGCCGAACATCGTCTCCGACGGCATCGTCATGGGCGCGGTCCAAGTCCCGGGCTCAGGACAGCCCATCGTCTTGATGGCCGACCGCCAGAGCACCGGCGGCTATCCCAAGATCGCCACCGTCATCTCCGCCGACATCGGCCGTTTCGCCCAGATCCCGGCAGGTGGCGTGGTGCGCTTTCGCCGCATCGATTTCGACGCCGCGCTTTCAGCCCGCCGCGCCGCGCGCGCGGCGCTTGCGCGCGCGCTTGCAAGCCGGCGGCCGCTTGGGCGCGAGGGTCGCTTCGATCCCGAGTTCCTTCTCTCCGTCAATCTCGTGAGCGGCGTCGTCGCCGAGGAGCCGTGAGAACCGAAACGCCCACGCGCTTGCGTCTTGTCGAAGCGGCGCGCGGCGGGCAAAGCTCGCGCGCCGCGGGCGGAGGGAGGTGATGAGGGTCGTCCTGCAGACCAGCTGGAACACGGCCGCAGCCTGGCGCGCCGAGCTCCTCCGCCAAGCCCCCGACATCGATTTGCGCCTGTGGCCCGAGATCGGCGATCCGGCGCAAGTCGATGTCGTGCTGTGCTGGCAACCACCCCCCGACCTCTTCGCCGGCATGCGCAAGCTGCGCCTGATCCAAGTCCTCGGCGCCGGTGTCGATGGTCTTCTGCGCCAGGTCCCGAGCCTGCCACCGGTGCCGATCGCGCGCCTCGTCGATCCCGTCATGGCGCAGCGGATGGCGGAATATTGCCTTTACGCCACCTTGCGGTTCCACCGTCAGTTCGACCTTTACGAGCGCCAGCTCGCCCAGGCGCGCTGGCAGCGCCACCAACATCTCGACCCGCCCGAAGTGGGTGTGGGCGTGATGGGTCTGGGGGCGATCGGCGGCACGGTGGTGCGGCTTTTGCGCCAGCTCGGCTACAATGTCGCGGCTTGGACGCGCAGCCCGCATCCCGAGGCCGACGTGCCGGTGTTCGTCGGCAATGAGGGCCTGCCCGCCTTTCTCGCGCGCACCCGCATCCTCATCTGTGTGCTGCCGCTCACCCCGGAGACCACGGGGATTCTCGACCGTCGTCTGTTCGAGCAACTGCCGCGCGGCAGTTACCTCGTGAACGTCGCCCGCGGCGAGCATCTCGTGGTGCCGCACTTGCTCGCGGCGCTCGAGACCGGGCGGCTTGAGGGGGCGATGTTGGACGTCTTCGCCCACGAGCCCTTACCCAAGAGCTCGCCGCTTTGGCGCCATCCCAAGATTTTCGTCACACCGCACACGGCCGGCATCACCAACCCGCGCACCGCGAGTGCGGTGATCGTCGAACAGCTGCGCCGGCTCGAGCGCGGCGAGCCGCCCCTTTACCTCGTCGATCCCGCGCGCGGCTATTGAGGAGGAGCGAACGTGCGAGGGGAGGCGCACCAGGCCGCCGTTCGCCTCGAAGGCGTGTCGATCACCTATCGCTTTCCCGACGGTCGGCGTTACCCGGCCGTGGCACCGACCGATCTCGCGATCGCACCCGGGGAGTTCGTCGCGCTCGTGGGCCCGACCGGCTGCGGCAAGTCCACGCTTTTAAATGTCGTCGCCGGGCTTGTAACTCCCACCACTGGTCGCGTTCTCGTCGACGGCACACCTCTTTTGGGAATCAACACCCGCGCCGGCTATCTCTTCCAACAAGAAGCGCTCTTTCCGTGGAAGACGGCGCTCGCCAACGTCGCCGTTGGGCTCGAGGTCAAAGGCGTACCGCGTGCACAGGCGCAAGAGCGCGCCCGCCAGTGGCTCGCGCGGGTGGGACTTGCCGGCTTCGCCGACCGCTTCCCCCACGAGCTCTCGGGTGGGCAGAAAAAACGCGTCGGGCTCGCGCAAGTGCTGGCCCGCGAGCCCGCCATTCTGCTCATGGACGAACCCTTCGGGCCGCTCGACGCCCAGACCCGGGCGATCATGGGCGATCTCTTGCTCGAACTGTGGAGCGCCGAAAAAAAGGCGGTTCTCTTCGTCACCCACGATCTCGAAGAAGCGATCGCCCTGGCCGATCGCGTGCTCATCATGTCGGCCGGGCCAGAAGCGCGCATCATCGGTGACCATCCGGTTCCTATTCCGCGGCCGCGCGATACCCACGAGGTGCGCTTGACCTCGACCTTTGTCGAGATCCACCGCACCCTTTGGCACCAGCTGCGCAGCGAAGTCCTCAAAGGTTATGCGCGCAGCGAAGGAAAGGAGGAGCCGGTGTCTTGAGAGCGCGCGCCATCCTCCTCTTCTGGCAGATCGCGGTGTTGGTTCTCTTCCTGGCCTTGTGGCATTTCGGCACCGCGATCGGTTGGCTCGATCCCTTCTTCTTCTCGCGCCCGCTCGATGTCTTGGAACGCACCTGGCGGGATTTCGCTTCGGGGGTGATCTGGCGTCATCTGTGGATCACGCTCCTCGAAACCATCTTGGCGTTCGTCATCGGCTCGGTGGGTGGCGTGGTCGCCGGTTTTTGGCTTGCCCGCCGCGAACTGCTCTCGGCGATCCTCCAGCCCTATTTGAAAGCCATCAACGCCATGCCGCGGGTCGTCTTGGCCCCCATCTTCGCGCTTTGGTTCGGCCTCGGCATCTGGTCCAAGGTTGCGCTTGGAGTAACCCTCGTCTTTTTCATCGTCTTCTTCGCCGTCTATCAGGGAGTGCGGGAGGTGAACCCGGTGCTCGTCGCCAATGCCCGCATGCTCGGGATGAACGAGCGACAGATGTTGCGCCACCTTTATCTCCCCGCCGCGCTTTCCTGGATGTTCGCGAGCCTGCACGCAGCCGTCGGCTTCGCCCTCGTCGGTGCAGTGGTCGGCGAATATCTCGGCTCGGCCGCCGGCCTCGGCTATCGCATCCAGCAAGCCGAGGGCAGCTTCGATGTCACCGGCGTGTTCTCCGGCATGCTCGTACTCGCCATCTTCGTGCTCGTGATCGATGCGATCGTGAGCATCATCGAGCGCCGCCTGTTGGTTTGGCGGCCCAAGGCCGCGCTCACGGGAACGGAGGGCTGAAACGGCGCGCTCGAGGCTTGTCGGCGCAGGCCACAGCCGCCAAGCTCGCGACAGAAAACGGGGAGGATCACGAATGCGGCGACGGACGGTTCTCGCACACGGATTGGCGGCAGCGGCGCTTCTTTTGCCCGGTCCCGCCCCCCTTGCCGCCGGTTCGCTCGAGAAGAGCAAGATCGTTTTGGGCGTGGGCGGCAAGCCGCTCCTCTATTACCTCCCGCTCACCATCGCCGAGCGCAAGGGCTTCTTCAAGGAACAGGGGCTGGAGGTCGAGATCAACGACTTCGGTGGTGGGGCCAAGTCGCTGCAGGCTCTGGTCGGCGGCTCGGTCGATGTGGTCACCGGCGCCTACGAACACACCATCCGCATGCAAGCCAAAGGCCAAGACATCCGTGCCGTGATCGAGCTCGGCCGTTTCCCGGGTATCGTACTCGCCGTCCGCAAGAGCCTCGCGGACAAAGTCAAATCACCCAAAGACCTCAAGGGCATGAAGATCGGTGTGACGGCTCCGGGCAGCTCGACCAACTTCTTCGTCAACTATCTCTTGGCCAAGGAGGGCGTCGCGCCGGAAGAAGTCGCGTTCATCGGTGTCGGCGCTGGCCCGACAGCCGTCGCGGCGATGAAGAAGGGCGAAATCGACGCGATCGCCAATCTCGACCCCGTGATTGCCAAGCTCGAACAGGACGGCGATGTGTTCGTGCTCGCCGACAGCCGCACCGAAGAGGGCACCAAAGCCATCTTCGGCGGCTCCAATCCCGCAGCCGTCTTGTACACGAAGGCAGAATTCATCCAGAACAATCCGAATACGGTGCAAGCGCTCGTCAATGCCTTCCTCGCCGCGCTGCGCTGGATCGAAAAAGCGACGCCCGAGGAGATCGCACAAGCCGTGCCCGAGGAATACTATCTTGGAGATAGACAGATCTACCTTGCTTCTGTTGCCAAATCCAAACCCATGTACTCGCGCACCGGTCTCATCCCGCCGGAGGGCATGCGCAACGCGCTTGAGATGCTCAGCCGTTTCGACAAAGAGCTCGCCAACGCGAAAATCGATCTCTCCAAGACCTTCGATGGGCGCTTCGTCGAGCGTGCCAACAAGAGCTGAGGTCGGCTTTTCGCGCTCTCACCGCGCAGGCGGGTCGTAACGCGCGGCAAGGAACCCGGGTTGATCACCATGCGATCCTTCGATCTCGTCTTGCGCGGCGGGCGCATCCTCGATCCCGGTACCGGGCGGGACGAGATCGCCGATATCGCCTTTTCCGACGGCAAAGTTGCGGCAATCGGCCCGGATGCAGCAGCTGGAGTGGCAGCGGTCGAACGACGGGTGGAGGGGTGCATCGTCACTCCCGGTCTCATCGATTTCCACGCTCACCTCTATTGGGGCGGCACGTCGCTCGGGGTGGACGCGGATCGGATCGCGCCCCGCTCGGGCACAACCACTTGGGTGGATGCCGGCTCCGCCGGTCCCGGCAATTTCCTCGGGTTCCGCAAGCACGTCATCGAACGATCGCACACCCGCATCCTCGCCTTCCTGCACGTCTCCTTCGCCGGCATCTTCGCCTTCTCGAGCGAGGTGATGGTCGGGGAATCCTCCGATCTTCGCCTGCTTTCACCGGAAGCCTGCGCGCGAGTCGCGCGCGAGCACGCGGATCTGATCAAGGGGATCAAGGTACGCATCGGTGCCGTCGCCTCCGGCACCAATGGCCTCGCGCCGCTTTATCTCGCGCTCGAGGCGGCCGACCGCGCCGGCCTTCCGCTCATGTGCCACATCGACCGGCCGCCGCCGCGTTACGTCGACGTGCTCGCGCTCTTGCGGCCCGGCGACATCCTCACGCACTGCTTCAAACCCTTCCCCAACGCGCCGTGCTGGTCCGATGGCCGCATCCGCGAGGAAGTCCTCAAGGCGCGCGAACGCGGCGTGCTCTTCGACATCGCCCACGGTAAGGGCTCGTTCGCCTTTTCGACCGCGCGCGCCATGCTGGCAGCCGGCTTCTGGCCGGATGTGATCAGCTCGGATGTGCACGCGCTGTGCGTCGACGGTCCGGCCTACGACAATCTCGAGACGATGTCGAAACTCCTGTGTCTTGGCATGCCGCTTGCCGCGGTGATCCGCGCCGCCACCGCCACCCCCGCGCGCCTGCTCGGGCGGCCGGACCTCGCCGATCTCGCGCCGGGCTCGACCGGCGATGCCACCGTGCTGCGCTTGGTCGAGGGCGAGCACATCTTCGAAGACGTGCTCGGTGAGAAGCTTATCGGCGATCGCCGCCTTGTTGTTGACAGCATCGTTTTGGGCGGCCGGCTTTGGCACGTGGCCGAGCCGGCTTGAGCGCAACCGCGTTATTGCGGCGCGGCTTTCGCAGGCGGAGAGGGAGGTTCGATCGAGACGCCGAACAAGCGCTCGCGCGCGCTCCGATAGTTCCGCTCGACGTCGTAGCGTTCGACCTTGAGGCCGAGATCCTCGACCGTGAGCTGGCCAATCGCTGCTTTTAATTGAAAGGCGGCGAGGATTTCGTCGCGCTCGGCGCGCACGAGATTGACGCGCGCGGTAAAGAGCTCTTGCTCGGCGTCCAAGACGTCGAGAACGGTGCGCGCGCCGACCAGGTTCTCTTCCTGTACGCCTTGCAGCGCGATGTCGCTCGCGCGCACCTCGGCGCGGAAGGCTTGGATGGCGGCGGTCGCCGCGAGCAGGCGATCCCAGGCGGTCGCGACGGTCTGCTGCACACTGCGCTGGGCGGCCTCGAGATCGTTGCGCCGCTGCTCCACCGTCTGCCGGGCGGCCCGCACCCGCGCATGTTCGGCCCCGCCCTGGTAGAGCGGAATGGTCACGCTCACCCCGATCGAGGCCTGGCGCGACCAGCTCAGCGTCGCCTGCGGCTCCCAAGCGCGCTCGGCGCGCAAGAGAAGATCGACGCTCGGCAACAGCGCCGCCAAAGAGACGTCGACGTCGTCGCGCGCGGCGGCAAGAGCGAAGGTGGCGGCGATGAGCTGGGGGTTCTTCTCAGCGAGCTTGCGCGCTTCGGCAAGCGAGCGCGGTAGCCCCGGGGGCCGCACCGGTTTGGCCAACCGTCCCGGCTCTTTTCCGACCACCCGCTGGTAAAAGGCCACCGAGGCGGCGAGATTGGCCTTGGCCGCCTCCACATCCGCGCGCGCGCGCGACAGCCGAGCCTCGGCTTGCGCGACGTCGGTGCGCGCCACCTCCCCCACCTGGAAGCGGTCGCGCGTCGCTTGCAATTGCCGGCGTAGCCGCTGTTCGTTGTTGAGCGCGAGATCGAGCACGGCACGGTCGCGCCAGACCGCGGTATAGGCATCGACCCCATCAAGGAACAGGCGCTGCTCGAGCGCGGCGAGATTGGCGCGCTCGGCGCGCACGAGATTTTCGGCGCGGTTGGTCGCAGCCGTTGTGGCTCCGCCGGCGTAGAGGTTCTGCCGCAACGTCGCGGCGATGGAGCGCGTCGCGCGGTCGAGGTCTTGGTCCACCCCACTACCCGCGAACCGGCTTTGCCCCGCGACCCCTTGCACGCCGCCGTCGAGAGTGATCGTCGGCCGCCAGCCGCTCAACGCTTGCGGCACGAGCTCGTCGGTGGCGCGCAGCCGCGCCCGCGCCGCAGCCAGCTCCGGATTGTTGGCGTAGATCTCGACGAGCGCTTCCTCGAGCGTCTCAGCCGCCGCCGGTGCCGCACAGAGGAGAAGAGCCGCGGCGATCAGTGCACCCAGGCTCGTCCGCACGGTACGCAAGCACCCTCCTCCCTTCCTCAAGCGAAGTCCCCGGCTGCACCGAGGCACGGGGGGCGGCCCCTATTCGGCACCTGCTTGAAGCCTAATGTCGGCGCGCCGCCTCGGGCAAGGCAGACCAACCGAGAAGCGCCGTCACGGTATGCCCGCAACAGCGGGCCGTGGGGCGGACGACACAGGTGCCGATGCGCGTTTTTTTTAAGGGTAATCGCAGATCTCGAGCTGGACCTCGAGCGTGCCTCGGCGCTCGCCCGGTTGCGCGAGAAAGCGGTATTCGCGCCGCTCCACGACGAAGGCGTGTTGAAGCGGCAAGGGGCCTTTGGCGGTGTGTGGTTCCTTGCCCGCTTCGCGGATCGTGAGCTCCACGGGTTGCGCCGGATCGAACCACGCCTCGGTTCGCCCGCTCGGGCTCTTGGCGGGAGTGCCGCGCGCCGACACCACGAAGCGACCCTGGGCGAAGCTGCGGGTGCCCGCCTCCCGGTTGGGGGTGATCGCGACCGCGACCGTCTTGCTCTCGATCGGAACGTCGCACACCCGTTCGCGCGGAACAGCCCGGATCGCCCGCGCGAGCCGCTCGGGTGCGACACCCTCGGCCAGCCGCTGCTCCAAAAGCGGCACCAAGGGCTCGAGTTCGGGCCGCAAAAGCGGACGCGCGGGTGCGACCGCGGCTCCGCTTCGCGTCGCGCGCACGAGCCGTTCTTCCAGTGCCGCCGCCCGCGCTACCGCGGCGCGCATCTCCTCGCGCGCTCCTTCGAGCTCGAGCATCAAGCGTTGCCGTTCGCGTTCGCCTTGCGCGAGCCCGACGAGATAGGCCGTCCCGAGCGCCAGGAAGGAAAGCCCGAGCCCGGCTGCGACGGCGACGAGAAGCAGCCACAGCCGCTGCTGACGACGGCGTGCTGCGACGCCCGAACCGGCGGCGATGTTCGCGCGCCACACCGTAAGCGGCTCAACGTTCGGCGAGAAGGGCGTTCGCCTCGCCCACGAGGGCGCCGATCTCCGGTCGTTCGCGCGCTTGTAAGAGTTGGTACACGGTCGCCGCCGTTTCCTCCACCGAGCGCCGCGTCACGTCGATCTCCTGCCAGCCCATGCGCGCGTAAAGGCGCCGCGCCGCGACGATCTCCGCGCGAACCCGCTCGAGGTCGGCATAATCGCCGCCAAAACGGCTTCGATCGCCGGCCCGCACGCCGAGCATGCGCTGGCGGTTGGCGCGGATCTCGGCGAGCACCTCGGGGCTAATCGTGAGCCCGACCACGAGCGGCCGCCGCAAGCGCTCGAGCACCGGATGCGGCGGCGCATCGGGGACAAGCGGCACGTTTCCGGCCTTGATGCCGCGATGGGCCAAATACACACAGGTCGGGGTCTTGGAGGTGCGTGATGGCCCCACCAGCACGACATCCGCCTCCTCCAGCTCTTCGGCGAAGAGACCGTCGTCGTGCCGCATGGCGAAGTTCATGGCTTCGATGCGGGCGAAATAGCCCTCGTCCATGACGTGCTGGCGGCCGATCTGCGGCCTGCCCGCCGAGCCCACAAGACGCGTGAGCGCCTCCATGACCGGATCGAGCACGGCAACGCAGGGAATGCTGAGGCGCCGACAATGCGCCTCGAGCAGATGGCGCAGCTCGGGCGAGACGAGCGTATAGAGAACAAGGCCGGGCAAGGTCTCGATGATCGGCAGCACTTTCTCGAGCTGGCTGCGTGTGCGCACGAAGAACCACACGTGCTCGACCGGGCTCACGTCCTCGAACTGGGAGACGGCAGCACGCGCCACCGTGGTCACCGTCTCGCCGGTCGAATCGGAAATCAGATGCAGGTGGAGCCGCACCGAAACCCTCCGGAAAAGCCTGGGGACGAAGCCGGGGATCCGCCCTTTGGGCAACCGCAGCGCACGCCGTGCCCAGCGGATGCCCCTTATCCCCCGGGGTTTCTCCACCACCTCGCACCGCGCAGCCGACGCGCTGGGGTGGCGCCGGGATAACCCATCGTGGCAAAATTATCCCCATTATCCACCGCCGCGGCAAGTCGGCATGGAAGGAGGCTTTGCACGCCTTTCCAACCGTTGCTCCGCCCACTTGTCCGGCGTCGGCTGGCGTGCGAACGAAAGGTCGAAGAAAGCGGGGATGAACGGTGGGCTCTCGCCCCTTCCCACTTTTCCCCGTCCCATTCATCACCCCTCACTCTCTTAAAAAAAAGTCTCTTCGATGGCGAATGCGAGTGGAAGAAGCGCAGAGCAAGCGTCGAACAAGCCGCTTCTTGTAGTCTTGCGCGGTCAGAGAATCGATCCGCCGCCAATATGGTTGATGCGGCAGGCGGGACGTTATCTTCCAGAATACCGGGCTGTACGAGCACGGGTGCGTGACTTTCTGGAACTTTGTTATGATCCCGACCTCGCGGTTGAGATCACTCTGCAGCCGCTGCGCCGCTTTCGCTTGGATGGTGCGATCCTTTTCTCGGACATCCTCGTGGTTCCCCACGCCCTCGGTGTCGCGGTCAGCTTCGTCGAGGGCGAGGGACCGCGCCTTGCACCCGTCGACGGACCACAGGCGCTCGCGAGGCTCGATCTCGCGCGCCTGCACGAGCGGCTCGAGCCGGTTTACGAAACGCTTCGACGTCTGCGCGCTGTGTTGCCAACAGAAGTGACTCTGCTCGGTTTTTCCGGCATGCCGTGGACGCTCGCTGCCTATCTCGTGGAGGGCGGGGGCTCGAAGGAGTTCGTGCGGGCGCGGGCGCTCGCCCGCCGCGAACCGGCGTTCTTCGCGGCGCTTATCGCACTTCTTGAGGAAGCGGTGGTGGCCTATCTCGAGCGGCAGATCCAAGCCGGCGCGGAAGCCGTGCAGCTGTTCGACAGCTGGGCGGGTGTGCTGCCCGAACGCGAGCTCATTCGCTGGTGCATCGAACCGGCGCGGCGGATCGTTGCTCGCTTGCGCGCCGCTCATCCGCGGGTGCCGGTGATCCTGTTCCCGCGCGGGGTGGGGGCCAACCTCGTGCACTATTGTGCGCTCGGCGCCCATGCGCTCTCGCTGGATACGAGCGTTCCCATGCGCTGGGCGGCGGAAGTGCTCGGCGCGCGCACCCCGCTCGCCCTTCAGGGCAATCTCGATCCGGTAGCCTTGCTCGGCCCGAAGGAAGCTTTGATTTTCGAGGCGCGCGCCATCGTCGAGGCGGCAGGGACCAGGCCGCACGTGTTCAATCTCGGCCACGGTGTGTTGCCCGAAACGCCGCCTGAGCGCGTTGCGCAACTGATCGAGTCCTTGAAATCCGCGCGGGAACGGGCGATGTCATGAGTGTCGTGGCTGCGGCCGATCGGCCGGGTTGCGGGCACGCCTCGGCGATCCCGGCAGCTTTACCCTCTCTCGCCGATCGGGCGGGCGAGCGGTCGGCGGGTTCCGTGACAAGCAGAAGATGACGAGCGGCCTGCTCTGGCTTAAGGCGCTGCACATCATGGCCTTCGCCGCCTGGATGGCGGGGATGTGGTACCTGCCGCGGCTTATGGTCTACCACAGCGAAGTCGGGGTCGGTTCGCCGGCATCTGAGCTCTTCAAGGTCATGGAACGTCGCCTCTTGAAGGCGATCACCACCCCCGCCATGCTCGTCACTGTGGCGTTGGGGGTCTGGCTCGCCACCGCCCAGGATCAATGGCGCGACGGTTGGCTGCACGCCAAGCTCGCGCTTGTCCTCGCGATGCTCGCGACCCACGGTCTGCTCGCGCGCCACGTCCGGGAGTTCGCCGCTGATCGGCGCGAACGGTCGGGGCGATACTTTCGGATCCTCAACGAGGTGCCGACGGTGTTGTTCATCGGGATCGTGCTCCTCGCCGTCTTGAAGCCGTTTTGAGGCCGGCTCGATGGGCGTGCCGGCAATCTGGGACGACGACCTTGGCCGATAGCGATCTGACCGAGGGCAAGTTGCCCTTTGCCGAGGACCCTGCTCCTGCCGGCGAGGCGCCGGCGCCGCGCCGGCGCCGCACGCGCGCCCGGGCGGAGCGGGCAGCCGAAGCGCAGCCGGGGCCGACCCCGGAGATGGGACATATTCCGGCCTTCTTGCAGCCGCCTACGGAACGGCGAACGGAGGCCCCGGATGCTGCAGCGGCGCGCGAGCAACCGCGCGAGGCCGCGGCGGTCGCTGTGTCGGCGGAGACGCTTGCGCCCGCCACTCCTTCGCCGGAGCAGCCGCAGCGGGCGGCGGAGCCGGGGCGGGAAGCGCAACCGCAGCCGAGCGCGGAAGCGCAGCCGCGCGAGCGCCGCGAGGCTCGCTTGTCGCCACGGCCGCCCCTTAAGCCCGAAGCGCGGCCGCAGGCGCGGCTGCCGGAGCGCGTCGAGCCGCGGCCGATCGAAGAGCCGCCGGAAGTACCGCCGCTTCCTCCCGAGGCGCCCGCGATCAACCTCACCGAGCTCAAGCGCAAATCAGCCACCGAACTCCTCAAATATGCCGAAGAGCTCGGCATCGAGGGCGCCAGCACCTTCAAAAAAGGCGATCTCGTCTTCGCCATTTTGAAGCAGCTCGCAGCATCGGAGATTCCGATCCGCGGCGAAGGGGTCCTCGAGATCCTGCAGGATGGCTTCGGGTTCTTGCGTTCGCCGGATGCCAATTACGTCGCCGGGCCGGATGACGTCTATGTTTCGCCCTCGCAGATCCGCCGCTTCGGCCTGCGGACCGGGGACACGGTCCAAGGTCTGGTGCGGGCGCCCAAGGAAGGCGAGCGCTATTTCGCGCTCGTGCGGGCGGATTTGATCAATTTCGATCCGCCCGAGGTGGCGCGCCACCGCGTCCACTTCGACAATCTCACGCCCTATTACCCGACCCAGAAGCTCAACCTCGAAATCCCGGGGCAAAAAGACCTCTCGACCCGCGTGATCGAGATCGTCGCCCCGCTCGGCAAGGGTCAGCGTGCGCTCATCGTCGCCCAGCCGCGCACCGGTAAGACGATGCTCATGCAGAACATCGCGCACGCGATCATGCACAACCACAAGGAGGTGTTCCTCATCGTGCTGCTCATCGACGAGCGGCCGGAGGAGGTCACCGACATGCAGCGCACGGTTCGCGGCGAGGTCGTCTCCTCGACCTTCGACGAGCCGGCCACGCGGCACGTGCAGGTGGCCGAGATGGTGATCGAGAAGGCCAAGCGTCTGGTCGAGCACGGCCGGGACGTGGTGATCCTGCTCGATTCGATCACCCGGCTCGCGCGCGCCTACAACACGGTCGTGCCCTCTTCGGGCAAGGTGCTCACGGGTGGCGTCGACGCCAACGCGCTGCAGCGTCCCAAGCGCTTCTTCGGTGCGGCGCGCAACATCGAGGGCGGCGGCTCCTTGACCATCATCGCCACGGCGCTCATCGACACCGGCTCGCGGATGGACGAGGTGATCTTCGAAGAATTCAAAGGCACCGGGAATGCCGAGATCGTGCTCGACCGTCGTGTTGCCGACAAACGCGTCTTCCCTGCCATCGACATTCAAAAGTCGGGCACGCGTAAAGAAGAGCTCCTCGTCGACAAGGCGACGCTTGCCCGCATGTGGGTGCTGCGGCGCATTCTCAACCCGATGGGTACGGTCGACGCCATCGAGTTCCTCCTCGACAAAATGAAGTACACCAAGACCAACGAGGAGTTCTGGGCGTCGATGAATCAGTGACGTCGCAACGCGGTCGCGACGCGACGGATCGTTACAGAACGAGGGCTGTCACGGCGCCGTGGGGCCTTTTATATTGAAGCGGTCGTGAAGCCGCGGAGGCCCGACGTGTTGCGCTCGCTTGTCTCGATCTTCGTCGTTCTCCTCCTCGGTTCGGCCGCCGCCGGCGCCTATTGGCAGTATGTGGCGTTGCCGGCCCAGCAAAAGCAGCAGACTCCCGCCGCCGGGCGGGGGAACGCCCCGGTTCCGGTGGAAGCGATGCCGGTGAAGATCGCACCGGCCGAGATCTCGGTCGAAGCGGTGGGCAGCCTGCTCTCGAACGAGCGGGTGAGCGTGCGGCCCGAGGTGTCCGGGCGTATCGCCGCCTTCCATTTCGAGGAGGGCGGCAAAGTCACAGCCGGCCAGCTCTTGGTCGAGCTCGACGCTTCAGTGGAGCGCGCCACCCTCGCCGAAGCGCGAGCGCGGCTGTTCTTGGCGCAAACCAACCTCGAGCGGGCGCGCGAGCTGCGGCGCAGCAACGTCGGCACCCAGCGCGCCCTCGACGAAGCGGAGGCAGCGTTCCGCATCGCCGAGGCGGCGGTGGAGCTCGCCCAGGCGCAACTCGCCAAGCGGCAGATCCGGGCTCCCTTCGACGCCCGGGTGGGCCTCAGGCGCGCAAGCGTGGGCGAGTTCGTGACCGCTGGCACCGAGCTCACCACGCTCGAGCAGATCGACCCCATCAAGGTCGATTTCCGCGTCCCCGAACTCTTTCTCCCCGCCGTTCAGGTCGGCAACCCCATCCGCATCACGGTGGACGCTTTTCCCGACCGCAGCTTCGAGGGCCGGGTGGTGGCGATCGATGCCGCCCTCGACGAGCGCGGCCGTTCGCTCGTCGTCCGCGCCGCCATCCCCAACCAGGACGAGCTTCTGCGCCCCGGGCTCTTCGCGCGCGTCCAACTCACCCTCGCGAGCAAGCCGGAGGCCTTGTGGATCGCGGAAGAGGCGCTCGTCCCTCAAGGCGGCGCGCAGTTCGTCTTTCGCTTGGTCGACCAGGGCCCGGGCGAGCCCAAGCGGGTCGAGCGCGTGCCGGTCTCGATCGGCATGCGGCGGCCGGGGGAGGTCGAGATTACGGAGGGCTTGAAGCCGGGGGATCTCGTGGTGACGGCGGGGGTCATGCGGGTGCGCGATGGCGGGCTCGCGCTCGTCCGCCGACCCGGCGAGGCGCCGCGGCGCGGAGGCGAAGGCGGCGTTCCCACCGCCGGCCCGGCGGCGGCGCCGAGTGGTCGCGGTTGAGGGAGCGCGGCCGTGTTACTCTCTGACGTCTCCATCCAGCGGCCGGTCTTCGCCTCGGTCTTGAGCCTGGTGATCCTGCTCGTAGGCCTTATGGCTTGGAGCCGGCTCTCGGTCCGCGAATATCCCAAGATCGACGAGCCCGTGGTCTCGGTGCAGACCACCTACCGCGGTGCTTCCGCCGACATCATCGAGAGCCGGGTCACCCAGCCGCTCGAGGAAGTGCTCTCGGGTATCGAGGGGCTGGATGTGATGACCTCCTCCAGTCGGCCCGAGCGCAGCCAGATCACGCTGCGCTTTCGCGTCGACCGCGATCCCGAGGCAGCCGCCGCAGATGTGCGCGATCGCGTCGCGCAAGCGCGCGCCCGTCTTCCGGATGACGCCGATGAGCCGGTGATCCGCAAGGTCGAGGCCGATTCCCAGCCCATCATCTACATCGCCCTCGCTTCCGACCGGCATGGTCCTATGGAAGTGAGCGAGATGGCGGATCGGTTGGTGAAGGATCGGCTGCAGAACCTGCCGGGGGTGGCGGAAGTGCGCATCTTCGGCGAGCGCCAGCCCTCCATGCGCATCTGGCTCGATCGCTTGCGCCTCGCCGGCTACGGCCTCACCCCGCAGGACGTCGAGGAGGCCCTGCGGCGGCAGAACATCGAGGTTCCAGCCGGTCGCATCGAGAGCCGCGGGCGCGAATTCGAGATCCTAGCTGAAACCGACCTTCGCACCGTCGAGCAGTTCAACAATCTCATCATCCGCGAAGCCGACGGCTATTTGATTCGCCTCAGAGATGTCGGTGAGGCGCAGATTGCGCCGTTGAACGAGCGCGTGACCTCGCGCTTTAATGGCCGTCTTTCCACCTCCGTGGGTGTGGTGAAGCAGGCGACCGCCAACCCTCTCGAGGTCGCTGCTGCCGTCCGCGAGGCTCTGCCGCAGATCCGCGAGAATTTACCGGAAGGTGTCGTCGCAGAGATCGGCTACGACAGTACGATTTTCATCGAACGCGCCATCGCGAACGTTTATAGAGCGATCGTCGAGGCCATTGTCCTGGTTGTACTGGTCATCTTCTTCTTCTTGCGCTCGCTGCGGGCGACGCTGGTTCCGCTGGTCACCATCCCGGTCTCGCTGATCGGCGCGTTCATTTTCATGTGGGCGTTTGGGTTCTCGATCAACACCCTTACGCTTCTCGCGATGGTGTTGGCGGTCGGCCTCGTCGTCGACGACGCCATCGTCATGCTCGAGAACATCGCCCGGCACGTCGAGATGGGAAAGCGGCCGTTCCGCGCTGCGCTCGATGGCGCGCGCGAGATCGCCTTCGCGGTGGTGGCGATGACCATCACCTTGGCGGCGGTCTATGCGCCCATCGCCTTCCAGACCGGGCGCACCGGCCGTCTGTTCGTCGAGTTCGCGCTCACCCTCGCAGCCGCTGTCCTGGTTTCGGGCTTCGTGGCCCTTACCCTCTCGCCCATGATGTGCTCACTTCTCTTAAAACAGGAGGAGCGCCACAATTTCCTTTATCGTGCGATTGAAAGCCTGTTCGTCGGCCTTACGCGTGCTTATCGCGCGAGCCTCGCTTTCGCGCTTTCGATTCGCCCGGCGATCGTCGTCTTGATGCTGTTGGTTGCCGGTTTTGCCGCTTTGATCTTCCGGCAACTCCCGGCTGAACTGGCGCCGGTGGAAGACCGCGGCACAGTCGTGACGATCGGGATCGCGCCCGAGGGCAGCACGCTCGCCTACACCGACCGCTACGCGCGCATGATCGAACAGGCCTATCGTGAGCAACCGCTCTTCGACCGCATCTTCGTCGTCATCGGCTTTGGCAACGATGTGGCGCGGGTGATTGCCTTTGGACGGCTCGTCGATTGGGACGCGCGGACGGTCAAACAGCAGGACGTTACGCGCGAGCTCGCGCCCAAGATGTTCCAGATCCCGGGTCTGCTCGCCTTCCCGAGCAATCCTCCCTCCCTCGGTCAGAGCCCGGTGAGCAAGCCCGTGCAGTATGTGCTGCAGACCTCGCAGCCCTATTCGGTGCTCGAGCGCGCGGTCGAACAGCTGATGGCCGCTGCGCGCCGCAATCCCGGTCTTCTCAACCTCGATACCGACCTCAAGCTCAACAAGCCGCAGATCACAGTCGAGATCGACCGCGAGAAGGCGGCACTTATGGGGATCGATGTGCGCACCATCGGCCAGACGGTCGAAACCATGCTCGGTGGGCGCCAGGTCACCCGCTTCAAGCGCGACGGCAAACAATATGAAGTGGTGGTGCAGGTCAAGCCAGAGGACCGCGCCACGCCCAACGATCTCTCACAGATCTACGTGCGCGGGGCAGGCGGGGTGATGGTGCCGCTTTCCAACCTCGTGACCATCCAAGAAAGAGTGGCGCCGAAAGAGCTCAACCACTTCAACAAACTGCGCTCGGCGACCATCACGGCGACGCTCGCCCCCGGCTATTCGCTCGGCGAAGCTTTGGCGTTTTTGGACGCCGAAGCGGCCAAGCTCGATCCTGCGATCGTCACCGACCTCGACGGTCAAAGCCGCGAGTTCCGCCAGTCGGCGACCGGTCTTTGGATCGTCTTCTTGCTCGCCCTCGTCTTCATCTATCTCGTGCTCGCGGCGCAGTTCGAGAGCTGGGTCGATCCCTTCGTGATCATGCTCACCGTACCGCTCTCGATGACCGGCGCGCTGCTGGCCCTTCAGCTCACCGGCCAGAGCCTTAACGTCTACAGCCAGATCGGGCTGGTCACGCTGGTCGGCCTCATCACCAAGCACGGCATCCTGATCGTCGAGTTCGCCAACCAGCTGCGCGCGCGCGGCCGCAGCATCCATGATGCGGTCCTCGAGGCGGCGGTACTGCGCCTGCGGCCGATCCTCATGACCACCGGTGCGATGGTCTTGGGTTCGATCCCGCTTGCGTTCGCTACCGGCGCTGGGGCCGAGGGCCGGCAGGCGATCGGCTGGGTGATCGTAGGCGGCCTCTCGCTCGGTACTCTCTTCACCCTCTATGTGGTGCCGGTCGCCTACACGCTGTTCACCCGGCGGACGCTGCCGCGCTGGGTGCGCGAGCAGGCCGAGCGCGAGCGTCGCGAAGCCGAGCGCGCAGCCGCTGCGGGTGCGCAGCCGGTTCCCGCCGAATAGCCATTAACCCGAGGCGTACTCGGCAAAACGGTAGGGCCCCGGCCAGTCACCCACCGGCACCAGGTGGGTGACCCAGGCTCCTCGTGACAGCCGCAGATGGAGCAGGAGGGCGGGTGGCTCGAGGGTGAAGGCGGAAGGGCTCTTCGGGTTGAGGACGAGGCTCACCTGATGAGCGGTGGCCGGGGCGATGGTGGTGAGCGTTCCTGCCCACACGGTGGTCACCGAGCGGTGCACATGGCCGCAGAGTATGCGCTCCACGCCGCCGTGGGCGCGCACGAGGGCTTCAAGTGGGCCGCAATCGCGCAGCGCGATCTTATCCATAAACGGAATGCCGGTGGCGAAGGGGGGATGGTGGAGCGCGAGGACCACGGGTCTTCCGCGCGCCGCGTTGAGCTTGTTTTCGAGCCAAGCGAGACGAGCCGAGCAGAGCTCACCCCCTTCGTGGGCTTCGGCGAGGGTATCGAGCCCGATCAGCAGGACATCGCCCAGCTCGACCGCGAAGTGCAGGAAGGCGGGATCCTCGCTCGGGCAGAAGCGCGGTACCAAAAGCGCGCGGAAAGGCGCGCGGCGGTCGTGGTTGCCGGGAATGGCGAAGACCGGCATCGGCAAGCGGGCGAGCTCGCGAGCGACGACTTCATACTCCTCTTGCTGCCCCTCGTAGGCGAGATCGCCCGTGAGGATCACCGCATCCGGAGGAGGATCGAGCGCCCGCAGGGCGTCGATGCTGCGCGCGAAGGCGGCAGCAGTGTCAACGAGGCGATAGGCTTTGCGGTCAGCTGTGGTGACGTGGGGGTCGGAGATATGTGCGAGCAACATGGTCCCAATGCTCCGTGCCGATTCAATGGGCTTTTCGCCTAGCCGGTTGGCGCTGCGCGCGAAAGCACGAGCGGCCGCGGTGTCGCGTTGGAATGGGTGGGCGGAGGGGCTATATCGGGGGCGGACCCCGCCGGACCGGGGCGCTCCCCGCCGCGCGGCTTTTTGGATGGAAAAGCGCGAGGGGTGAGTTCCGATGAAGATCACGGGTCGCGACAGCCTCGGCGTTCGCCGAACACTCGCGGTCGACGGTGTCGCGTACGATTTCTTCTCGCTCGCGGAAGCGGCAAAGCAGTTGGGGCCGATCGAGCGGCTGCCGGTCTCGCTTAAGGTTTTGCTCGAAAATCTGTTGCGCTTTGAGGACGGGCGCACGGTGACGGTGGCCGATCTCGAGGCGGTCGCGCGCTGGCTCAACGAGCGCCGAAGCGAACATGAGATCGCCTTCCGCCCGGCGCGGGTACTCATGCAGGATTTCACCGGCGTTCCCGCGGTGGTCGACTTGGCCGCGATGCGCGATGCGATGGTCGCACTCGGCGGCGATCCGCGCAAGATCAATCCTCTCGTTCCCGTCGATCTTGTCATCGATCATTCCGTTCAAGTCGACGTCTTCGCGACTCCCGACGCCTATAAGAAGAACGTCGAGCTCGAATATGAGCGCAATGCCGAGCGCTACGCATTCTTGCGCTGGGGTTCGCAGGCCTTTGAGAACTTTCGCGTCGTGCCGCCCGGGACCGGCATCTGCCATCAGGTCAATCTCGAATATCTCGCGCAGGTGGTGTGGACGGCGCGGGAAGGCAACCGCACGATCGCTTATCCCGATACTCTCGTCGGCACCGACAGCCACACCACCATGATCAACGGCCTCGCCGTGCTGGGCTGGGGTGTGGGGGGTATCGAGGCGGAAGCGGCGATGCTGGGCCAGCCGATCTCGATGCTGATCCCGGAAGTGGTGGGCGTGCGCTTGGTGGGGGAGCTGCCCGAGGGGACCACCGCGACCGATCTCGTGCTCACCATCACGCAGCTCTTGCGCAAGAAAGGGGTGGTGGGGAAGTTCGTCGAGTTCTGCGGTCCAGGTCTCGATCATTTGCCGCTTGCCGACCGCGCCACCATCGCCAACATGGCACCTGAATATGGCGCCACGTGCGGCTTCTTCCCCATCGATCGCATCACTCTTGAGTATCTTGCGCTCACCGGGCGCGATCCGGCGCGCATCAAGCTGGTCGAGGCCTACGCCAAAGAGCAGGGTCTGTGGCGCGAGCCAAGTTCGCCCGACCCCCTGTTCACCGACCTTTTGGAGCTCGATCTCAGCACGATCGAACCCTCGCTTTCCGGGCCCAAACGCCCGCAGGATCGGGTGTCGCTCGCCAATGTTGCCAAGTCCTTCGAGCAGGCGTTGCCGGAGCTCTTGGGCGGCGCCGATCCCAACGCCGCGGTTCCGGTCGCCGGTTCTGGGTATGCCCTGCACCACGGCGATGTGGTGATCGCCGCCATCACCTCCTGCACCAATACCTCCAATCCCGGCGTGATGATGGCGGCGGGGCTGTTGGCCAAGAAAGCGGTCGAGAAGGGGCTGAACCGCAAGCCCTGGGTCAAGACTTCGCTCGCCCCGGGCTCGAAAGTGGTCACCGATTATCTTAAGCGGGCTGGTCTTCAAGACTATCTCGATGCGATTGGATTTGATCTTGTCGGATACGGTTGTACGACCTGCATCGGCAATTCGGGGCCTCTGCCCGAGCCGGTGGGGCGCGCCATCGACGAGGGCAAGCTCGTGGTCGCGGCGGTGCTCTCCGGCAACCGTAACTTCGAGGGCCGCGTGCATCCGCAAGTCAAGGCCAACTATCTGGCCTCACCGCCGCTTGTGGTCGCCTATGCGCTCGCCGGTAGCATCCGCCGCGACCTCACCCGCGAGCCGCTCGGCGTCGACAAAGACGGCAAGCCCGTCTTTTTGGCCGACGTCTGGCCGAGCCCGATGGAGATCGACGCGGCGATCCGCGCGGCGGTATCGGCCGATTCGTTCCGCAAGACCTACGCCGAGGTGTTCAAAGGCGACGAGCATTGGGAGCGGATCGGCCCCAAGGACGCCGGCCTCACCTATGCCTGGGACGAGCGCAGCACCTATGTGCGTCGTCCGCCCTATTTCGACGGCATGAGCCGCGAGCCCAAGGCGACGGTGGAGGACATCAAGGGAGCGCGGATCCTCGCGATTCTGGGCGACAGCATCACCACCGACCACATCAGCCCGGCCGGGTCGATCGCGCGGGGATCGCCGGCGGCCCTTTACCTCGAGAGCTTCGGCGTGCAGCCGAAAGATTACAACCAGTACGGCGCTCGTCGCGGCAATCACGAGGTCATGATGCGCGGCACCTTCGCCAACATCCGCATCAAGAACGAGATGTTGGGCGGCAAAGAGGGCGGTCGCACGATCCTCCATCCCGATGGAGTCGAGATGTGGATCTTTGATGCCGCCATGCGCTACAAGGAGCGCGGCGTGCCCGTGGTGGTGATCGGCGGCAAGGAATACGGCGCCGGCAGCTCGCGCGACTGGGCGGCCAAGGGCCCGGCTCTGTTGGGCGTGCGGGCGGTGATCGCCGAGAGCTTCGAGCGCATCCACCGCTCCAACCTCGTCGGCATGGGGGTGCTGCCGCTCGAGTTCACGGACGGGCACAATCGCAAAACGCTCGCCCTCGACGGCAGCGAGGTGATCGACATCGTCGGCCTTTCCGCCGGTCTGCGCCCGCGCATGACGCTCGAAGCGGTCATCCACAGAAAAGACGGTGCGCGAGAGCGCATCGCCCTGCGCTGTCGGGTCGATACCGCTGAGGAGGTCGAGTATGTGCGCCACGGGGGCATCCTGCCCTACGTGCTGCGCATGCTCTTGGCCGAGAGCACAGCCGGGCACGCCTGAAGAAGACACAACAAGGAGCGCGGCGTCGCGGCAGGTGCCGCCGCGCTCCGCGCGAAACGGCACAAAGAGAATCCGCGCAGCAGAAGAGGCGGGCGGAGGCCGGGCGAGGCGCCAGCGAAACCCGCAAGGCAGGGGTGCAAGGGCGCCCCTGCTCTTCGTCTTGTCGCCAACGAGCACCGGTGGCGGTGTGCGTTGGTGCGCCCGTTGAGCGCAAGACGCCATCACCGGCGTCGAGATCGGGGGCGGAGGCGTGATCTCAGCTCGCGTTCCCCTCGCCGAAGCGCGCGGGCGCACTAGTTTGCTTTCCGCATCGCAAAAGGATTTGAGGTGATCGATGGCCGATCGGGTCTTGAGCCAAGAAGGGCGCGATCTTCTGTTCTATTCGGGTAGAACGTTTTCCTATTGGCTGGATCGGGATGTGCCCGATTCGCTGCTCGAAGAACTGTGGGACCTCGTCAAGCTCGGACCCACCAGCGCCAACGGTCAGCCCTTGCGGGTGGTGTTCGTGAAGAGCCGGGAGGCCAAAGAGCGCTTGAAGCCGGCCCTTTCAGAGGGTAACGTCGAAAAGACGATGTCGGCACCGGTGACGGCCATCCTCGCCTACGATACGCGCTTTTACGAATTGTTGCCGGAGTTGTTCCCGCACGAACCCGATGCCATCAGTTGGTTCGCGGGGCCACAGAACGAGCAGAAAGCGCTTACGACAGCCTTCCGCAACGCCACGCTTCAAGCTGGTTATTTCATCCTCGCGGCACGGGCGCTGGGTTTGGATTGCGGGCCGATGTCGGGTTTCGACAACGCGCTGGTCGACCGGGAATTTTTCCCCGACGGTCGCTTCCGGTCGAATTTTCTGTGCAACCTCGGTTATGGTGACCGCAGCCGGCTGCACCCGCGCAACCCGCGGCTGGCGTTCGCGCGCGCCTGCCAGATCCTCTAAGCCGTCGCCGATGATGGCGCGGGGGTGAAATCCTCGTCAGCGCCGCTGCCCCCGCGCCCCCCACAGGCGTTGTTGAACAAAGGGTTAGCGCCACCTCCCAGCCGGCGGATGGCGCGTCTTCGTTCATGTGCGCGCTCAGCCGATTGATCCAGGACCAATTTGGTCCCGTATAGTGAGGCGAGTGGCGAGGAAAGCGCTTTTGGATGCTCGCCCGGTTACGGAGGCACCATGGTGGTGTTGTCGGAGATGGCGGACAGCGCGCGTGCGAACCGCAAGCTTGTGCGCGATTCGATGGCGGCGCCTTTGCTCGAGCGGGACCATGAGCGCGAGCTCGCGATTCGCTGGCGGCAGCAGGGCGATGAGAAGGCCCTACATGAGCTGGTCCAATCCTACATGCGGCTCGTCATCTCGATGGCGAGCAAGTTCAAGCACTACGGCCTGCCCCACGCCGACCTCGTGCAGGAGGGCGTGGTCGGCTTGATGCAAGCGGCGGCGCGTTTCGAGCCCGAGCGCGAGGTGCGCTTTTCGACCTACGCCGCCTGGTGGATCCGCTCGGCGATGCAGGACTTCGTCCTGCGCAACTGGTCGGTGGTGCGCACCGGCACGACCGCCGCTCAGAAGTCGCTGTTCTTCAACCTGCGTCGGTTGCGGGCCAAGATCGAGGAGGCGACTGGGGGTCGGCTCGACGACGAGGGTCGCAGCAAGATCGCCGAGGAGCTCGGGGTGAGCCGCAACGATGTGGAGGACATGGAGATGCGGCTTTCCGCCCCCGACCAGTCGCTCAACGCGACCATCGGCGAGGAGAGCGACGATGCCTGGCAGGACTTTTTGGCGGACGAGCGGCCGAATCCCGAGGAGACAGTGGCCGAATTCAAAGACGCGCAGACCCGCTCGGCCTGGCTCGCCTCGTCGATCGCCGAGCTCAGCGAGCGCGAGCAGATCATCATCCGCGAGCGGCGCTTGTGCGAGAACGGCCGCACCTTAGAAGAGCTCGGCGCGAAGCTCGGCATCTCCAAAGAGCGCGTGCGCCAGATCGAGCATCGCGCGCTTATGAAACTCAAGGCGGCGCTGTTGCGGCGCATCGGCCATCCGGCCGAGCTCGCGCTGCTCGGCGGGTAAGCGGCTGTCCTGCGGTTTTTTGATCTTAGCTTCGGTAAACGATCCGAAGCGACGGTGTGAGCTCGAAGGTTCTTGACGAAATACCTAGATTCCTCCAAAAGTCCGCGCAGCAAACCGCGCGGGAGCCCACTATGTCCCAAGCAGCAAGGAACGAGATCCTGGCCTCGTCCGCAGCCTCCTCCACCGGTCCCGCTCAGCCCCGCCCGCGCGAGGTCACGAGCCTCGTTGATCTCCTCGAGGGCGAGGAAGCGCGCGCCTTCGCCGAACTCCGCGCTGCCCTCGAAGCGCGCTTCGAGCCGAGCGATGCTGCCGAACGGCTGATCGTCGAGGCGATGGCCGCAGCCTTTTGGCGGCAGCGCCGGCTCGATGTGCTCGAAGAGCGCGTCCTTGCCGCTCTCGCCTCCGGCCAACCGCTTCAGGGCATGCCGAGCCTTGCCACGCTTGCCCGCTGCCGCGCCCGCCTCGAGCGCGACCTTCAGGCCGCGGAAGCGCGGCTCGCACAGCTCAAGGGCCAGCGCGCACAAGCCAATGCGGATCTCGAACAGGCGCTGTGCGAGCTCGAACGCTTGGCGGCAGCGCTGGGCGAGCGCCCATTGGCGGTCGAGGATACTGAGATGCCACCTGCTGAGGACAGCGAAAGGCCGGTCACAACGATCGCGCAGGCTGGTCGCGACGGGTGGAACGAAGAGCCGTCGCGGGCCATGGACGGGGCGCTGGCTCGAGCGGGGCTGAACCGAGCTTCCGGGCAGGCCGCACCCGGCGATGCGCGATCAATAGCGGGGGCGCGTGCGAACCGGATCGAGCGGGCGCTTGCGGCGTGAGGGCCCCCTGGACAAGGGGCGCGCCCGGCGCATGATGCTCGTTGATTGCCTGCGGTCGGGGTCGCTTCCGATCGCGCGCGAGGTTGGACGGCCGGGGTGGTTCCGGCGCGCTCCGTTCCCGATCCGAGGAGGACTATGAGCATCCCGATCCGTGCCGGCGCGGCGGCGCTCGCGCTCTCTCTTCTGGCGATCAGTCCGCTGTACGCTCGCGACAAAGAGGGCAGCTTCGCGGTCAAAGGGCTCGGTAACGAGACCTGCGGGGCGCTCATGCAGGCGTTTAAGGAGAAAAAGCCGGGGGTGGAAGCGTGGATCAATTGGCTTGAGGGCTATCTCACCGGCCTCAACGACGCCACGCCACAAACCTACGACATCGCCCCCTGGCAATCGCCGGTGGTCCTGTTCGAGCTCACCGCGCGCTACTGCAGCCAGAACGAGGACCATCGCCTGATCCACGCCGCCAAGGCGATCGAGGAGCTCATACGGCCGTTCAAGCTCGCCCAGCGTTCGCCCGTGATCGAGATCAAGGTCGGCGAGCGCACCCTCAAGCACTATCAAGAGACCCTGCGCCGCGCTCAGGAGCTCTTGATCAAGCAGGGCTTCTTACAGGGCAAAGCCGACGGCGCCTGGGGTCCCAAGACCCAGGCCGCGTTTGAGGCCTATCAGGAGCGCTCTGGCCTCAAGAAGACCGGAGTGCCGGACCAAGAGACGCTCTTTAAGTTGTTCTTCGAGGCGCGCCAGGCTGCTCTGCAAGCCGAGCAGGAGCGCGCAGCGCCGCCCGCCAACGCCACAAGACCCCAGCAACCGGCGCAGCCGGCGCGCGAACAGCGACCGGCGAATCAGCCGCGGACGGCTCCTGCGACCGGCCAGCCGGGGCAGCCGCCCTTGAACCTCCAGCTGCGCTAAGCCGCCGGTCTTTGAGCCGCCCACCAGGCGGCGACAAAAGCGCGTGCCCGCTCGGCGACGAGCTCGGGCGGGTCGCCGGGACGGAAGAGGGCAGAGCCGATTCCCGCACCGGCAGCGCCTGAGGCCCGAAAGGCGGCGAGATTGTCCGGGGTTATCCCACCCACCGGCAGAAGCGGCACCTGAGCCGGCAACACGGCGCGCAACGCGCGCACCACCGCAGGGCCCAACATCTCGGCCGGGAACAGCTTTAAAGCATGGGCTCCGGCATCGAGCGCACTGAACGCCTCGCTCGGCGTCGCCACCCCGGGGATGGTGAAGAGTCCCCGCGCCACGCCGGCGCGGATCAGGGCGGGATCGGTATGCGGCATGACGAGCAACCGACCCCCGGCAGCGCGCAGCTGGTCCACCTCCGCAACGCGCCGCACCGTGCCCGCGCCCACGAGGGCCTGTTGGCCGAACCGTTGCGCAAGACGGGCGATGCTCGCAAAGGGGTCGGGCGAGTTGAGCGGCACTTCGAAGATCCGCAAGCCCGCATCGAGCAAAGCTTCTCCAACCGGGATCGCGTCTTCGGGGCGCAGGCCGCGCAGGATCGCGATCAGCGGCGGATCGGGCAGGAATGCAGGCGATTGCGCGCTCATGGTCACGCGGCGACGAGTCCGGCAAGGCGCGCGAGCTCGAGCTGACCGCGGGCGGTGACCTCGGAGGAGGTGCCGGCGAACGCCCATCCGGCGCGCGCGAGGACGCAGCCCCAGCGCCGGCACAAGGCCGGCTCGCCGACGAGCACGACGGTCGCGTGGCGGTCCATCCAGCCGCTCGCTTCGCGCACTTCGCAGCCGATGAGAAGGCCAGAGAGAAAGCTCGCCACCGAAGAGGGCGCGAGCTCGCCCACAAGGGCCAGGGTGCGGGCGAAGAACAGCCGTCGCAGCGTCCCGCCGAGCTCGGCTGCGCGCGAAAGGCCGATCTCGGCCCCGTGCAGAAAAGCTGCCTCCTCTTCCGCGGCCTCGACACTCATCCGCCCGAGGATCGAGTGAGCCTTAAGCAATGCGAACAGTTCTCCGGTCATGAAGGTTGCGAAGCTCACCACCACGCCGTCGCGGATCTTGACCCATTTGGTGTGGGTTCCGGGAAGGCACAGGATCTCGGCTTCGGGATGTTCTTCGAGAGCCCCCAAGATCTGCACCTCTTCGCCGCGCAGGACATCCGGCAAGCCGTCGGCATCGCGCGTGGCGAGGCCGGGAACGAGATGGACGAGCCGGCCGCTTGCGGTCGGAAGAGCCACGAGCGCGCGGGCGAGGGCCTGCGGGCTCACCGGGCAGGTGAGATAGCCGATCTCGCGCCAGCCTTGACGGCTTCCCACCATGCCCGAAGCGAGGATGGGCAGCGTGGGGTGCGCCGCGAGCCAGGGCGCCAAAAGGCGCGTGAAGGTGGCTTCAAAGCCGCCGGGCGGCACGGTGAGGATCCCGTCCTCGCTCGACAAGCGCTCCTGCACCGCGCCGTGAGCGTCGATCATAAAGGCGCGGAAGGAGCTCGTGCCCCAGTCGATGCCCAAGAGGACGGGTGCACTCAATGTTCGAGGTCCCTCTCGCGCAGGAAGGCTTCGACCTGCGCGCGGGTGGGCAAGGGCGCCACCGCGCCGAAGCCGGTGGTCGCAAGGGCCGCTGCGGCATTGGCGAAGCGGCCGGCCGCGAAGGGGTCGCCCGTGCGCAGATACTCGGCCAAAAAGGCGCCGTCGAAGGCATCACCGGCACCGGTGGCATCCACCGCTTGCACCGGATGCGGGGCGAGGCGTACCCGTCGATCCCGGGTGGCGATGAGAGCCCCTTCGGCGCCCAAGGTGAGGGCGACGATCTTGGGCCCCCAGCCGAGCAAGCGGTCGACCACCGCATCGGGATCGTCTTGATCGAGGAGCGCGCGCATGTCCTCGAGCCCGGGTAAGAGGATATCAGCCATGCTCGCGGCTTCGCGCACGATCGCGCGCGCTCGCGGCACCGGCCACAGCCGCGCCCGGTAATTGGTATCGTAGCTGATGAGCGCGCCGGCTGCGCGGGCGAGCTCGAAGGCGCAGAACACCGCATCGCAGGCCGAGGTCGAGATCGCCTGGCTGATCGCTGAGGCATGCAGGATGCGCGTACTGCGCACATAGGCCTCGGGAAGGTCCTCGGGGCCCAGCCGACTCGCCGCCGATCCTTGGCGCAGATAGGAAAAACTGTGCCCCTCTGGTCCGTGGCGGACGAAATAGGCACCAGTCGGGGCGGTGGGATCGCGGATCACGGCCGCATGGTCGATCCCCTCGCGCCGCCACAGCGCGAGCAAGAAATCGCCGAAGGCATCCGCGCCGATGCGGGTGAGATAGCCCACCTTAAGGCCGAGCCGGGCGGCGGCGACGGCGCAGTTCGAGGTGTCGCCACCAAAGCCCAAGAGCACCCAGGGCTCCTCGGGTCGCGCCTGATTGAGTTCGACCAGAGGCTCGCCCACGCACAGAAGATCAAGTCTCACGTGCCTTCGCCCTTGGCGAGGCGCTCGAGAGCGGCGCGGTGCAACGCGGCCGATTCGGGAGAAAAGCAACAGAAGAGGACGCGCCGTGGCCAGCTCGCGCGCTCGAGAAAACGCGCCACCGTGCGCACCGCGATCGAAGCTGCCCGCTCCGCGGGAAAGCCGTAGATGCCGGTTGAGATGGCGGGAAAAGCGATGCTCTCGATCTCGTGGTCGAGCGCGAGCTCGAGTGACCGTCGATAGGCGGAAGCGAGCTTTTCGTCTTCACCGGCCGAGCCGCCGTGCCAAATTGGGCCAACGGCGTGGATGACCCACAGCGCCTTGAGGCCGAAGCCGGGCGTGATGACCGCATCGCCCGTGGCGCAATGGCCGATCTTGGCACAGGCCTTGGCGAGTTCGGGACCGGCGGCGCGGTGGATCGCACCGCACACCCCGCCTCCCGGCGCGAGCCGCTCGTTGGCGGCGTTGACGATCGCCTCGACCTCAAGCGTGGTGATGTCGCCCTCGACCACCGTCATCCGACGCAGCACGTCCGGGCTTGCCCCGCTGGCCGTCATCCCCCAACCTCCCATCCACGCCCGCCACTCTACCACGGGGTCGGATGAGCCGAGGAGGGATGATCGCGAGCGTCCCCGTCTATGTTTTGAGCGAGCGCCAGCGCCGCCGTCACAAGCTGCGCAACCTCGCCCAATCGGCGCTGCTGATCGCCGCTATGCTCGCGATCTTGGGCGTGTGCGCCTATGCGATCTGGGGGTGGAGCGGGGTCTTTTGGGCGCTGTTGTGGGCGGGTGTGTCGCTTGTGTTCGCGCCCAGCGTGGCACCGGAATGGGTGATGCGGGCCTATGGGGCCGTGCCCATACACCCGGCCGAGTTCCCGGAGGGCTATGACCTCCTGCGGCGGCTGAGCGCGCGTGCCGGGCTCGAGCGGGTGCCGAGGCTCTATTGGCTGCCTTCGGCGATTTTGAACGCCTTCGCCACCGGCCGGCGCGACCGGGCGGCGATCTGTCTCTCGGATGGCTTGTTGCGGGCATTGAGCCCGCGCGAGCTCGCCGGGGTCATCGCGCACGAGTTGAGCCACATTCGCAATGACGATCTGTGGATCATGGGCCTTGCCGATCTCGTGAGTCGGATCACGAGCCTGCTCTCGTGGCTGGGGCAATTGTTGCTCTTGCTCAATTTGCCGTTCGTGCTCGCCGGCGAGGCCGTGGTTCCCTGGCATGTGGTCCTGCTCTTGGTCTTCGCACCGACCATTGTCGGCCTGCTGCAACTGGCGCTCTCGCGCGCGCGAGAATTCGATGCCGATCTCGATGCCGCCGGTCTTACCGGAGATCCGAAGGGTCTGGCCTCGGCGCTCGCCAAGCTGGAGCGCTATCAGGGCCGGTACTGGGAGGAGATCTTCCTCCCCGGTCGGCGCATCCCGGTACCCTCGCTTCTGCGCACCCATCCGCCCACCGAGGAGCGGATCAAGCGGCTTTTGGATCTCTATGAACGGTTCGAGCCGGCTTTGGTGTTGCCGGCTCGGCTGAGCGTGCCGCCGCCGCGCCGCACCGTCCACGCGACCCCGCGCTGGCACTGGCCGGGCAGCTGGTACTGATGCGCCGGCACCACAGCGTGGCGCTCTCAGCTATGCATCATGCTTGCAGCTGTGTCGCGTTTGCGACATAGCGCGCGCGGGCCCGGAGGAAACGCCGAAGAAAAGCCGGCCGCTCTGCTGAGCGGACGGCAGGGGGCGCTCGTCCGGGTAGGTGCGAGCCGACGTGCAGAACCCGGACTTTCGCCCTCAAGCGATCGCGAGCGAAGCCGAGCGCGCGGCATTGGCGCGCGAGGCGCGGGCGCTGGCGGCGCGTCTTAGAGGCGTTGCCCGAGCCGGCGCGCGTCCCTGGTGGCTTGCCTGGCCAGCGCTCTTCACGGGATGGCTCGTGCTCGCCGCGCCTTGGATCTTGGGCGAGGCGGTGATCCCGTGGGACGCCAAAACCGAGTTCTATCCGACCCTCCGCTTCCTCGCCGCGGCCTGGCACGCCGGTCAGTCGGCGCTGTGGAATCCCTTTGTCTTCGGTGGCTGGCCGCTCGTCGCCGATCCGCAATCGCTGTTCCTTGAGCCTCTCTTCGCGCTGCTCGCTCTTCTCGATCCCGCACCCAGCATGCAGCGGGCGGACGCGGTGCTGCTCGTGCACCTGCTGGTGCCCGGGGCGGGTGTGCTGTTGTGGTTTCGTACCCTCAACTGGCGTGCCGAAGGTGCGCTCCTTGCCGCCTTCATCGCCATGATCGGAGGCGTGGTCGGGGCTCGGCTGCAGCATGTCGGCCTCGTCCTCACCTACGGCTGGCTCGTTCTCGCGCTCGCGCTGCTCGAACGGCTGCTCAAGCGCCCCTCGCTCCTCGCGGCGGCGGCCTTCGCCCCCGTCTGCGCCCTCATGCTCTTGGGGCGCAACCAGCTCGCGCTCTTGGGTGGCTGGACCCTTTTTGGCTTGTTCCTGCACCGCCTCGCGCAGGCCGAGCGGCCTGCTGCTTGGTTGCGCGAACGCTTTTGCGCGCTTGCGCTTGCGGGGGCGGTCGTCGTCGCTCTCTGCGCCGTCCCCTTTCTCTTGACGTTGCAGCTCGTCCAGCTCTCCAATCGCCCGACGATCGCGTTCGCGGAAGCCGCTCAAGGTTCGCTGCATCCCATCAATCTTTTGACACTCTTTGCCGCTGACTTTCTCGGATCTTTGGGCTCCCATCTCAATTATTGGGGACCGAACAGCCTTTTCTGGCAGTGCTGCGATCTCACCGACCGCGCGACCAACTTCCTCTATGTGGGAATAATTCCGTTCGCACTTCTCTTCTGGCACGGCCTCGTGCTGGGTCGCCTGCGCGATCGGGAGCTCCGCTTTTGGGTGCTGCTCGCGCTCGCTGCCCTTTTGTATGCGCTCGGCACGTACACGCCCCTCTTTCGCTTGGCCTTCGATTGGTTGCCCGGAGTCGACCGCTTCCGTCGGCCGGCCGATGCCGCCTTCCTGTTCGTGTTCGCACTCGCCGTCCTCGCCGGCGCACTCTTGAACCGCGCTCTTGAGGAGCCCGCGCACGCGGCTGCGCGGGGCCGCGCCCTCGTCCTGTGCGCCGCCCTCGCCGCGGTCGTGGTTGCCGGGCTCGGCCTTGCCCACACGGTCGACGCCTTTGGACGGACCTGGCCCGTCGTCGCCACCGCACTCGTGCTCTTCGCACTCGCCGTTCGCGGCAGCCTCGAGTTGTGGCGCCGGCCGTGGCTCGCCGCGCTGTTGGTGGCGGCGACGGTGGTCGATCTGCGCCTGCACAACGTCGGCACGGCGCTCAATGCCGCCTCGGCGCAAGACCGCCGCGAACTCAACGCGATCGAAACGGGTGGGCTCGGTCCGTTGTTGACCTCGCTCGTTGAGGACGCGAGCGGCGGTGCGCTGAGGCCGCGGGTCGAGATGGTCGGGCTCGGGGGTTATTGGCAGAAGGCGTCGATCCTGTGGGGGATCGAAAATACCCTCGGTTATGGGCCGCTTCGGCTGCAGGCCTATGGCGAACTGTTGGGGGTGGAGCAGAACAGCCACGGTCCGGTGCGCCGGTTCACGAGCTTCGCCCCCGGTTACACCGCGCCCCTCATGCGGCTTTTGGGACCCCGGTTCCTCGTCACCACGGTCGAGCCCCAACAGCTCGACCCGCGCCTACCACCGGCGAGCCTGCCGCTCGTTGCGCGCCACGGCTCGGTGCGGATCTATGAAAACCCTTGGGCCTTGCCGCGGGCGATGTTGATCCGCCGCGGCATCGTCTTGGACGAGGAACGCATCCGCGCGCATGGTCGCTGGCCGGCTTTAGACCCCGAGCAGGCGGTGATCCTCGACCGCAAGCCGCCCGAGTGGAACCGCTGGGCGACACGGATCGACGGTTCGGTCGTCGAACCCGAAGTCGCGATCGTGCGTTATCGCACAACGGAAGTCCAGCTGCGTGCAGCCACCACCTACCGCGCCTTCCTGGTGCTCAACGATCTTTGGTATCCCGGCTGGGAGGTCGAGGTCGACGGTCGCCCGGCTGAACTGTTGCGTGCCAACCTGCTGTTCCGGGCGGTCGCGTTGCCGCCCGGCCGCCATGACGTGACTTTTCGCTTCCGCCCCTTCTCGATCGCCAACTTGCGCGCGGCTCTCGGCTTCGCACGCGGCGCTTAGCGCTCACGCTGCTGCTCGTTGACGCTCGCTTTCCCGCTCGAGCCCGGCTGTGAGCCGCTTCAACGCCGCCTCGTCCAGGGTTTCGGCCTGCAGGAGCTCTTGAGCGCAACGCTCGAGGATCTCACGGTTGCGCGAGAGAATCGAAAGCGCGCGCTCGAATTGCTGATCGACGATCCTGCGCACCGCGAGATCGATCTCGCGCGCCGTATCTTCACTGTAAATGCGCTCGAAAGTGAACTGCCCGGGAGCCGGCTGCAGGAACGGGCTGCGCTCGACATCGTAAGCGATCGAGCCCAACCGCTCGTCCATGCCGTAACGCGCGACGATGGCGCGCGCGATGTCGGTAGCGCGCACGAGATCATCCGCTGCACCAGTGGAGAGATGGTCGAACACCAATTTTTCCGCGGCGCGCCCACCCAAGATCACGCAGATCTTATTGAGTAGTTCTTCTTTAGTCATAAGGAAGCGATCTTCGGTGGGCCGCTGGATCGTGTAACCGAGAGCTCCTACCCCCCGCGGCACGATCGAGACCTTGTGCACGACATCGGTGCCGGGAAGGGCGAGGGCGACGAGCGCATGGCCCATCTCGTGATAGGCGACGATCTCGCGTTCGCGCGGATTGAGCACGCGGTTGCGCTTTTCGAGGCCGGCAACAATACGCTCGATGGCTTGCGTGAAGTCCTCCATCGTCACCGCCTCGGCCCGCCGCCGGGTGGCGAGAAGCGCCGCTTCGTTGACGAGGTTGGCAAGATCCGCACCCGAAAAGCCGGTGGTCATCGCCGCGATCTTTTCGATGTCCACATCAGGCGCCAAGAGTACTTTCTTGATGTGGACTTTGAGGATCTGGATCCGGCCGTTCTTGTCCGGCCGGTCAACCAAGACCTGTCGGTCGAAGCGACCGGCGCGCAGAAGAGCCGGATCAAGGATCTCGGGTCGGTTGGTGGCCCCCAACAGCACCACCCCTTCGGACGGATCGAAGCCGTCGAGCTCGGCCAAGAGTTGGTTCAAGGTCTGCTCGCGCTCGTCGTGCCCGCCGATGCCGGTGAGCGTGCTGCGCGCGCGGCCGAGCGCGTCGAGCTCGTCGATGAAGATGATGGCCGGTGCCGCCTTGCGCGCCTGCTCGAAGAGATCGCGCACGCGCGCTGCGCCCACGCCCACGAACATCTCGACGAATTCGGAGCCCGAAATCGAGAAGAAGGGCACACCCGCTTCGCCGGCAACCGCGCGCGCGAGCAGAGTCTTACCGGTACCCGGAGGTCCCACGAGCAAAATACCCTTGGGAATGCGCGCGCCGAGCCGGCCATATTCTTTGGGATTTTTGAGAAACTCGACGATTTCTTTGAGTTCGGCTTTAGCCTCGTCGACCCCGGCGACGTCGTCGAAGGTCACTTTGGTGTCTTTTTCAACATAGACCTTGGCCTTGGAGCGGCCGACCGACATGAGGCCGCCGATCCCCTGCCGCTCGGCGAAACGGCGGAAGATGAAGGCCCAAATCGCGAAAAAGACGAGGACCGGAACAACCCAAGACAAAATATCGCGTAAAAACGTGCTCTCCACGACGCCAGTGAACTGTACTCCGCGTTTGGCGAGATCGTTGGCGATGGCGGGATCGACACGAGGAGTGACGAACTGCGTCTTTCCTGCCTGCGGTTCTTTGAAAAAGCCGGTGATGTACTGCTCACCGACGGCGATCCGGTCGACGAGGCCCTTGTCGAGATATTCGAGGAACTCGGAATAAGGGATGACTTCGGTGGTGCGCATCTCCCGCCACCAGCCCTGGAAGAGCAGGAGGAGGAGGGCCGCCGCCACCACGTACCACAGGTTCAGCTGTTGCTTTTTGTCCACGATCCGTCACTCCGCGGACCGATGCCGGCATGCGCCTAGATAAGCGACACCGAGCGCGCTGCCCAGACGCCGTTCAGCTGCAGCGCCCGAGCAGCTCCTTGAGGCGATAGACGAGCTCGAGCGCGGCTTTGGGCGAAAGCTCGTCGGGGTCGATTTCGGCCAACAGCTTCTCAAGCGGCGACGGCTCCGGCGGCGGAGGCGGATCGCGATCGACAAAACGCGCCGCTGCGGCAGCGAACAGCGGCAAGTCTTCGGCTAAGCGCGCGGTCGGCGAGCGCGGCTCGCTCGCCTCGAGCAGCCGCAACAGTTGCTCGGCCCGTCGCACAACCGAAAGAGGTAGACCCGCGAGCCGTGCGACGTGGATGCCGTAGGAACGGTCGGCTGCGCCTTTGATGACCTCGTGTAAGAAGATCACCTCTCCCTGCCATTCCTTGACCTTGACCGTATGGTTGGAAAGGGCCGGCAGCCGCGCAGCGAGCGCCGTGAGCTCGTGGAAGTGGGTGGCGAAGAGACCCAAGCAGCGATTGACATCGTGCAGATGCTCAAGGACCGCCCAGGCGAGCGAGAGCCCGTCCCAGGTGGCGGTGCCGCGCCCGATCTCGTCGAGGATGACGAACGAACGCGGGCCAGCCTGATTTAAAATGGTCGCGGTCTCGACCATCTCGACCATGAAGGTCGAGCGGCCGCGCGCAAGGTCATCAGAAGCGCCCACCCGCGAGAAGATCCGATCAACCAAGCCGATCTCGGCCTCTTCCGCGGGAACGAAGCTGCCCATTTGCGCGAGCACGAGGATGAGCGCGCACTGGCGCAGGAAGGTCGACTTGCCGGCCATGTTGGGACCGGTCACAAGCCACAGCCGATCCTTGGGCCCAAGCTCGAGATCGTTGGCCACGAAGGGCACGTGTTTGGCCTCAAGAGCCGCTTCCACCACCGGATGGCGGCCGCCCTTGATGCGGATGCGGGGCTCGTCATCGAGGTGCGGCCGAGACCAGCGGCGGGTATGGGCGAGCTCGGCGAGCGCCGAAGCGACGTCGAGCTCGGCGAGGACGGCTGCGGTGCGGGCGAGCGCCTCGGCCGCCTGCACCACCTGCGCGCGCAGCTCTTCGAAGATGCGCAGCTCGATGGCGAGCGCGTTTTCGGCCGCGGTGGCGATCTTGTGGGCGAGCTCGGAGAGCTCGGGCGTACCAAAACGGCTCGCTCCCGCCATGCTCTGCCGAAGCCCGAAGCTCTTGGGTACTTTGGCGAGCTGGCTTTGCGGCACCTCGACGAACCAGCCCAAGACTTGGTTGTGGCGGATCTTGAGCGAGGCGATGCCGGTCTCGGCACGATAGCGGGCCTCGAGTTCGGCCAGGTGCCGGTGTCCCTCGTCGCGCAGCGAGCGTTCCTGGTCGAGCTCGGGATCGGCACCGGGGCGCACAAGACCGCCGTCGCGGGCATGCAGCGGCGGCTCGTCGACCAAGAACTGCGCAAGCCGCAAGCGCAGCTCCTCAAGATCGGGGATTTCGGCCGCGAGTGCAGCCACCGCCGGAGCGGCCGTGGCGAGCCGCGCAGCGAGGCTGCGCGCGGTGCCAAGCCCCTCGCGGATGGCAGCGAGATCGCGGGGACCGCCACGACCCAAGGAGAGCCGCGCAAGCGCCCGCTCGAGATCGGGAACGCGGGAAAGCTCGCTGCGCACATGGGCGCGCAAGGCCGGGTCGTCCACAAACGCCTGGATGCGATCGAGGCGGGTGCGGATGGTCTCGAGATCACAAGACGGCGCCATCAGCCGCTCGGCGAGAAGACGCGCCCCTGCGGCGGTGCGCGTGCGGTCGAGCACCGCGAGCAGGCTCGTCCCCGGATCTCCGGAAAGCGAGCGGGTGAGCTCGAGATTGCGCCGTGTCGCCGGGTCCATCTCGAGCAACGTTTTGGGGGCGATGCGCCGCGGGCGGGCAAGCCGCGGCAGGCTGCCTTTTTGGGTGAGCTCGAGATAATCCACAAGAGCGCCCGCCGCGGCCAGCTCGGCATCGGAGAAACTGCCGAAGGATTCGACCGTGGCGACGGCGAAGCAGGCGCACAGCCGCGCCCGCGCCGCCTCCAAGCCGAAGGCCTCCGCCCGCAGCGGGGTGACGCGGTCGCGGAACTCGCCGAGTGCTGTTACGACTTCCGGCGTGTTCAAAAGCGGTTCGGCGAGGAGCAACTCGCCCGGCTCGAGGCGGGCGAGAAGCGCCGGGATGCGACGCGGTTCGGTGGGTTCGGTGCAGAAGTCACCGGTGGAGATGTCGACCCAGGCAGCGCCCCACGTCCGCTGGGCGAAGGCGAGGGCGAGAAGATAGTTGTGGCGGCGGGCTTCGAGCAGACCATCTTCGGTGAGCGTTCCGGGCGTGACGATGCGCACCACGGCCCGCTCGAGGAGTTTACGGCCGGGGCGTTTGCGGGCCTCCTCAGGATCCTCCACCTGTTCGCAGATCGCCACTTTGCGGCCACGGCGAATGAGTTTGGCGATATAGGGTTCGGCGTTGTGCGCCGGCACCCCGCACATCGGGATGTCCTGGCCCAAATGACGACCGCGTCGGGTGAGGGCGATATCCAGTAGCGGTGCCGCTTCGATGGCGTCCTCGAAGAAGAGCTCGTAGAAGTCGCCCATGCGAAAGAACAGCAGGGCGTCCGGATGGGCCGCCTTGAGCTGTTGGTACTGGGTGATCATCGGCGTGCCGAGCGTGCTCGCTGTGGGTGCGCGCGCGGTCACGCCTTCGTCGCCGTTCCGTCCTTGAGCGCTCACGACAATCGCGGATCCTCGAGTTTGGGCTATTGGGGTTGACCAGAACTCGCTTAACGGTTGAAATAGGTGGGCGAAGGCAGCTCAACGGCGACGCTTCGCGACCAGAGGCCAACGAAAGGGTGCTCGCGCATGACGAACGTGGATCCGTGCGAACCGAAGTTGCCGCGGTCGCCGACGATCGACGGGCGATGAGCGCCGATCTGGCGCAGCTCTCGGCTATGCTCGCGGCCGCGCTGCCGAGGGAGTGGCGGTCGGCGCTCGTGGCGGCCGAAGACCTCGCACAGCGGCTTCGATATCTCAATTGGTCCGAGCGGGCGAGTGTGCTCGACGGCTATTTGTGGGCGCAGGCGCGCGAACGGCTTTCCACCGACAGCGTGACGGCGGTGGTCAACCGGCATGCCGAAGTGTTCCGGCCCGGCCATCCGAGCCGAACTTATGCGCTCTGGTGCCAGAGTATCCTCACCGGTGTGCTGATCTTGTTGGAAGAAGCGGGCCCCATCACCTGCGCGCCCCAGGCCTTGACCTGTCTTCTCTCCGCCGCCGCGGAGCATCGCCGATTGGTGGATGCTTGGCTCGCCGAAACGACACCCGAGCAGCTGCAGCGCGAACTCTCGCGCCTGCCCGGATATGCTTTCTTGCTGCTCACCTTGTGCCCCAACGACACCGCCGAGAGCTTCATGGCGCGGGACGCGTTCTGGACGGCGATGTTGGGCTAAGGGCGGGTTGCACGACGCGGCGCGCCACCGTGACGGTCACCGTATCGCTGCGCCCGGCGGCATCGACCACCCGCAGCTGGGCGAAGCCATCGTCATCAGGCATCCACAAGGGGTGGGAACGCGCGCGCGCGGGAAGAGGATGTCCATCGACCAGCCACCGGTAGGGCGGCTGACCACCGCTCGCGCGCAGCGGAAGCGCTTGCCCGGGTTCGACGACGATCACGCTCCCTTCGACCGGAAACGTGATGCGCGGTCCCCGCCCGCGTTCGGGAGCCTGCGCGAGCGGGCGCGGCGCGAGCCGGGCAAGTGCCGGCGGCGGCGGCCCGAGAAGAGGATCACGGGGTGGGGGCAGAACGAGCGGTACCTCCGGCAAGAGCGCCAGAACCCGAAACAGTATCGGGGCCGCGGTACCCGGACCATTGCACACCGCGCAAAAGGCGCCGTCGGCACGGCCGACCCATACGCCGACGACGTGGCCGCCATCGAAGCCGATCGCCCAGCCGTCGCGCAAACGGTGCGAAGTCCCGGTCTTGTAGGCGATGCGGCGGGTTCCCGGCGGCACTCCAGCCGGCCGCGGCGCTTCGGCCAGGATGGCAGCGAGCACAGCCGCGCTCTCCGGAGCGAGCAGCGGCAACGGCTCCGGCTGTGGGGCCGCCGGATCGTCGGTAAGCGGTCGCAGCGACCCGTCCCGCGCGAGGGCGCCATAGGCGGCTACGAGATCGAAAAGCCGGGTGCCCACGCCGCCCAACACCAACGGCAAACCGGCCGTAGCGTGCGATCGTGCGAAGACGAGCTGGACCCCGGCGGCGGCGAGCCGCTCGGCGATCACGTTCGGCCCCAAGCGCTCGGCGAGCAACACCGCCGGCAAATTGAGCGAGGCAACCAGCGCCGTGCGCAGGCTCACATCGCCCACAAAACCACCATCGAAGTTGCGCGGTGAATAGTCCTCGAAGCGCCGCGCCTCATCGCGCACGAGCGTGTTCGGATGGGCAATACCGGCATCGAAGGCAAGTCCATAGACGAACGGCTTGAGGGTGGAGCCGGGCGAGCGGACGGCACGGACGAGATCGAGCTTGCTCAGCCTGTGCGGATCGTTCCAGTCGCCGGCACCCACCCAAGCGCGCACGCGACCGCTGCCGTGCTCGACCACCAGGATGGCGAGGTCGACAGGCGGCGGCAGGCGGTCGAGCTCGCTGCGCGCGAGCCGCTCGAGCGCCCGCTGCAGTGCACCGTCGACCGTCGTGCGCACCACCGCGCCCGCAGGAGCAGCGCGCGCCCGGCGCTCGGCGAGGTGGGGGGCGTGAAACGGCAGCGGCCGACGGACACGCGGGATGGGAGCGGCGCGCGCGGCGCGCACATCGGCCTCATCGAGGATACCCCTTGCGCGCCCGCGCTCGAGCACGCGGTCGCGGGCGGCTTGCGCGCGCTCGGGAAAGCGGTCGGGGCGCAGCCGCGTGGGGGCTTGCGGTAAGGCGACGAGCAATGCCGCCTCGGCCGGGCTCAGCACCCGCGGCTCGTGTCCGAACCAGGCGAGGCTCGCAGCCCGCACGCCCTCGAGATTGCCGCCCATGGGCACGAGCGTGAGATAGGCGGCGAGCACACCCGCTTTGCCGAGGTGCCACTCGAGCTGCAGCGCGCGCGCCATCTCGAGGAATTTCGCGGAAAGCGTGCGCGGCCGCGGCTCGAGCAGCCGCGCGAGCTGCATGGTGAGGGTCGAGCCGCCTGAGATCACGCGCCCATAGCGCAGGAGCTGGAACAGCGCGCGGGCGAGCGCCAGCGGATCGACGCCGGGATGAAAGAAGAAGCGGCGGTCCTCGATTGCGAGCAGAAGCGCGAGATAGAGCGGGTCGACCGCATCGGGGGTAATTGGAAGTCGCCAGCTACCCTCAGAGGTGGCAAAGGCGCGCAAGAGCTCACCTTCGCGGTCGAGGACGACGGTCGAAAGGTCTTCAAGCCGCGCAAGCGGCGGCGGGAACAGCCGATCGAGCGAAACGAGCGCGGCGAGCGCGCCGCTTGTGAGAAGAGCACAGACGAGTACGCGCCGGATCAGGTGCATCAGCGCGGGGCGATGACGATCCGCGCCGCTGTGGTGCGCGCGAAGCGAGCGGGGTCGTACATGTCCTCGACCTGGGCTGAGGGCAGCTCGAAGGTGCCGGCTGTGACGGCGCGCACAAGAAAGGCGATGCGAAACGTCGGATTTGTCCGCTCGAGCTCCAAGGCGGCGATGAAGCGGTCGTCGCGCAGGCCGAGATAAGCGGGTGTATCGAGCGCGCCGAGCCAAGCGAAACGCTCGGGCGAAGACGCACCCGTAAGATGCACGGGTTCGAGCTCGAGACCGGCTGCTAAGGGAACCACGAGCAGCGTGCGGCGAAAGCCGGGTTCTTCCGCCTGCCCTTCGACCACCACGAGCAGCTGCTGGTTCTGGCGCAGCCGGGTGAGATCGGCCACCCCTCCCTCGGGCGTGAAAACAGAGCGCAAAAGGCGAAAGCCACGGCTTTCGGCCGGCGCGGGCGCGGCCGGTACGCCCGTGATCGAGACGGAAGCCCAGAGCCGGCCGGCCCCTTCGTTGCGCAGGAGCACGGGCCAGGCGGGGGTGTGCAGACGATGCACAACTGTTCCCGAAGCCGAAAGCCTATGCCCGTCGACCGTGGCGAGGACCGGATGCTGCGAGCGCAGGGCGGCTGCCGCACGAACCAGCCAGGCCTGTTCTTGGGTGGAGAGGTAGGAGCTGGCAGCGAGCCGCCGGGCGAGTTGCTCGGCGCGCGCGAACAGCTGCTCGGGTGGCACGAGTTGCGCGTGCGCCGCCACCGCGAGCACGAGCGCTTCGTCGCGTAACGGCGAACCGAAATCGTCGAGCCGCTCGTTGGCGCGCAGTCGCCGCCCGTGGCCGAGCCCGGCTGCGATGCGCGCAGCGAGTGTCCGTTCGCCCAATTGCGTCAGCGCGGCTGCGAGGTGGACGCGCGCGGCATCGGTGGGCAGATCCGGCTCGCTGCGCAGAGCGAACCAGCGCAGACGGGAGGGATCGAGGGTGCCATCGCGCGCCAACACCCAGGCGGCATAGGCGCCGGCGGCGCGCTCGCTCGGGCCGTCGCCGATCGCCGCGAGGCGCGCGCGCAAGAAGGCGCGGGTGCGGGCGAGCATGCCCTCGGGGACCGGCACCCCCGCGGCTTTCGCTTCGAGCAGGAAGTCCTGCGCATAGGCGGTGAGCCAAAGCTCGCTCGGCGCAAACGCATGCCAGCTCGCGAAGCCGCCGGTTGCGGTCTCGAGCGAGGCGAGCCGGCCGAGCGCATGTTGAACCATTTCGGCCATGCGGGGCGAGCTCATGCCGAGCCGCTCGGCAGCGAGGGCGGCAAGGGCACGGCTCACCACCTGCTCGGCACAGCCGTACGGATAGTCTTCGAGCTGAGCGAGGAGGCCCGAGACGTCGAGGGCGGGGGTGGGCGAAAGCGCGAGCTCCATGCGCACGGTTTGCGGGACGAGCCCGCGCGCCGCTTCGGCGGTCAGCGAAAGGCCCTCTCCCGGCTCGAGCAGGTGCAGGGCTCGCCGGGTCACTTGCGGGCGCGGTGCGCGGACGGCGAGCGCGAAGCTCCGCGCGAGTCGAATGCCGCTAGGACCTTCGAGCAAAAGCCGCACGGTGGCCTCACCGGGTGTGGGACCGGCGGCAAGTTCGAGCGAAGCAGAGCCGCGGCGCTCGGGCGGCAGATCGGGAAAGGTGATCTCGCTCGGCTCGAGTGCGATCGGCCCCTCGCCGACCAGCCGCAGCCGGTAGGTTCCCGCGGGCCGCTCGGCCATGGGCGGAAGCTCGAGGCGGATCTGCGCCCGGTCGCCCGGGGCGAGAAAACGCGGCAGGCCGAGCTCGGCGACCACCGGGGGACGAAGCAGGACCGTCGTTTGAGCCGCTCCCACCCGCAAAGGTGTCCAGGCCACCGCCATCAGGCGCACGCGGCCGGCAAAGTCGGGCAGAGGAAAGCGCGCCCGCACGACACCTTCGGCATCCGGTGCGAGCGGTGCGGTCATAAGGGCGAAGCTCTTCCGCTCTTTGAGCGTGGCATCGAGGTGCGCGCGCGCGATGCCGCGGTCACCTCCGCTTTGAACGCGGCCGATCTCGCCCTCTGGGTCGATGAGCCGGCCATAAAGGTCGCGCAGCTCGACCCCGAGCGCCCGTTTGCCGAGATAGTGCGCGACCGGGTCGGGTGCGGTGTAGCGGGTAAGCGCAAGGATCGCATCGTCCACGAGCGCTAGGACGACCCGGCTCGGCTCATCGCGATCCCCGGGCAGTCGCACCACGACCTCGAGCGTGGTGGATGGGGCGACCACCGAGGCTGTCTCGAGCACAAGATCCAAGCGCCGCTCGGCGAGCGCACCCGGCAGCCACGCGACACCGACGGCGCGGACCGGAAGGCGCGGCAGCACGGCACCGCTCGCGCTCACCGCAACGGCGAGCAGATGCGCACCACCGGGCCCGATCGGCCCCACCTCGAGCCGCATCTCGCCGCCGCCTTTGGGGACTTCGAGTTCATGTACCGCGCGCACGGCGTGGTCGACGAGGAAAAGAGCGACGCGGGCAGCGAACGCGGGTTCGATGCGCACCCAAAATTGGCCCGGGCGCTCGGCAGGACGGACCTCGAGGGGAAGCCGATCGGGCCGCTGGGACGCTTGCGCCTCGATATGCCAGCCGACGAAAAAGCGCAGGCTCGAAGCGGCCTCGCCGTTGGGATCGAAGACCTCGATCCGATAGCGGCCGAAGGCAAGGGTGGGCAATTCCAGACGACCGCGCCCGTCGGCTGCGATCGCGACCGTGCCGGAGCCGATCACTCGATCGTGGACGACCTCCTCCCATTCCCAGCGGCCGCCGCGCTGGAACCAGACATAGTCCCACTCTTCGGCGAAGAGGTCGAACGCGAGCGTGGCAGGTCCTTGTGGGCGGCCGTCGCTATCGAGGAGGAGGAGCTCGAAGAGCGGGGCGGAACCTTCCGCGAGCGCGCCCGCAAAGGCGGCACGAAGCCCGATCCAACGCGCGCCCGTGCGCATCGGCACGACCGTTTCCGCTACCACGGGGCGCCCGTCGAGGTCGAACAGACGCGCGCGCAAAAGGGCCTCGAGGGGGCGTGTGGTCTTGGGAATGTCATCGAACGTGAGGGCGAGTTCGGCGCGCCCTTCGGCATCGGTGGTGAAAGCCGAGATCGGAAGGGCCTGCGGCAGCGGCTCGTCGCCGACGAGGCCGAAACCGAAACCAGGGCTATCGGGGAAGGGCACCTGCGCCGGGCGGATGAGAACCTCGAGCTCACCCGCGAGTTCTGCTGCCGGAGCACCGAAAAGATAGCGACCTTCGAGGCGAACCGTGGTCGCGAAAGCGGGATCGATACGGGTCTCGGTCGTTTCGAGCGCGAGCTCGAGCCGGGGCGGTACAAAGTCCTCGACCACGAACTGGGTCACCCCGATCGCCGGAGCGTCCACCCCGGCGTGCGCGCTGAGCGTCCACACCCCGCTTACCGCTTCGCTTCCGAGCGGGAAGCTCAGCACCCCTCCTCCACTGGGATCGGCAGGGAGGAGAAAGCGGTTCGCTTCGAGGCCGTCGGGGCGGTGCAGTCGGATCGTAAGGGGCAGATCGGGAACCGCCCGCGCCTCGCGATCGCGCACGAGCACCCCGAGGTACACGGTCTCGCCGGCGCGGTAGACACCGCGTTCGGTCCACAAAAAGGCATCGAGCGGGCCGGGCGGGGTGCGTCCTTCGACCCCGAGCTCGACCAGATCGAGCGGGGGTTCATCGAGGCGCAAGAGCGCGAGATCCCCCTCCCCGCGCTGCGCGAGGATGAGGAGGGGGGCAAGGCCGCCCGACCCGCGCAGCCGGCTCGCCGGGATGCGCGCAAGGCCGCGCGCGTCGGTGGTAGCCACCGCGAGGACCTCGTTGTTGCGCGCCAAGAGCTCGATGCGAACGTCCGCAAGCGGGCGCGCATCCTCGAGCGAGCGGGCGAGGATGGTGAGGCCGTCGGAGCCGCGCAGGGCCGCAAGGGCGAGGTCGGAGAGCGTGAACCACTGGGTAGCACGGCTCTCCCAGGGCTTGAGCGCGGCTCCCTCCGGCTCCGCTAAGGCGACGTAGACACCCGGTTGCGGCTGCGGCACGAGCTGCTCGAGCGGCACGAGCGTGGTCACGGTCTCATTGCGGCGCACCGGCAAGGCCACCCGGACTCGGGCGATGCGTTCGCCCAAGGCGTCGACGAGGCGCTCCTCGCTCCAAGCCTCGAGCGCGCTGCCGAACAGGCCTTCGGCGAGCAACACGGGCAGATTGCGCGGATTGACGCGGTAGAGCGTGAGCTGTGCGGCGGGCAGGTTGACGCTTTTAAGCGGCAGGCCGGTGCCGGGGCGCAACGGCAAGAGCGTGCCGCGGCTTTTGAAGGCGACGGAGGGAGTACGGTCCGGAACCGTAACGGCGAGCTCGATCAAGCGCTCGAGGCGCGCACCGTCCGCCGCGGGCAGACCGGGAAGAACGCTCAGGCGGTAGCGCCCGCCGTGGACGAGGCCGCTCGCGCACAGCCGCTCGCCGCGCGCGACAAGCGCAAGATCAGCATGCGGTTCGACGCGTACGAAAGGCGCAAGTTCAGCCTGCCGCAAGCGCACAAGCGCGCGGTCGAAGACCAGGCAGATGGCGGGGTTGGGCTGTTCGGCTGCGAGCTCGTAGTTGATGAACTCGAGCGCGCGCGAAAGAGAAGCGAAAGTAAAGACGAAGCTCAGCGCGAGGATCGCGCGGGTGAGTGCGGAAGTGCGCTCCATGGCGCGCGCTCTCTTTGGCCAGCGGGGGCGTGGTCGGGTCGTCGCAGACCGCGCACCGCCAAGGCTTGGCGCACGGGTGCGAAGTCGCGCCGATGGTGCGGGCTCACTCCGAATTCGAGCAATGCCCGGCGGTGCGCCGCGGTTCCATAGCCGGCATTGGCGGCAAAGCCATAGCCCGGCCAGCGCCGGTCGAGCCGGGCCATCAGCCGGTCGCGGACGACTTTGGCGACGATCGAGGCGGCGGCGATCTCGGGGATCTGCGCGTCGCCCTTGATGATGCAGCGGGTGGGCAGAGGAAGACCCGGATCCTGGTTGCCGTCGACGAGCACGAGCGCGGGACGAAGGGGAAGCCGCGCCACCGCTCGGCGCATGGCGAGGAGACTGGCGCGCAAAATGTCGAGGCGTTCGATCTCGCGCACCGATGCCGCTCCGAGCCCGATCCAGGCGGAATGCGCGAGCTCGCGCGCGAGTTGCTCGCGCGCACGCGGCGAAAGCGTCTTGGAATCGGCGAGGCCGGCCACCGGGCGGCGGAGGATGACGGCGGCAGCAACGACGGGGCCAGCAAGCGGCCCGCGGCCGACCTCGTCGACCCCGGCGATCGGGCCATCGTGAGCGCTCATAGGGCGAACTCCCGAGGCCAGCCGGGCACGGGGGCGATGCGGCCGACCACCGTCCCGGCGTGGTTGCGCAAAAGTGGCCGGGCGAAGGGAGCGAGCGCCTCGCGCGCCGCAGCGCTGAGCCAGCCGAGTGCCTCGAGTGCAGCGAGGAGCGCCACTTCGGCGGCGCGTGCGGCTCCGTCTTCGACCTTGAGCGCAAGACCGAGACCAGAGCCCAAACGCGCGGCAGCATAGACCCCTTCGGCGCCGGTCTTGGCGATCAGGCCCTCACCGCGGGCGAGCAGAAGAGTGCCCAGCCGACCCTGGCCCGCGACCATAAGCGGCTCCTCGCGCATGGCGCGGGCGATCGCGGTGCAGGCGGCGGCACGCCTCGGCGAGAGGCGATCGGGGCTTGCGAAGCGGGCGAAGGCGGTGGCGAGGGCGCGCAGCGGCATCGCCCAGGTCGGCACGCCGCAGCCGTCGATGGCGGGAGGCTCGACGAGCTGCCCGTCGGTGAAGTCCGCGAGGACGGCGCGGATGGCGCGTTGGACCGGATGATCGGGTGCTTCGTAGCCGGCGAGCGGAGCGCCGAGGTGGCGAGCGAGCGTGAGCATGCCCGCGTGCTTACCCGAACAGTTGTTGTGCAAACGGCTCGCAGGCGCACCGGCGCGGATCAGCGCTTCCGCAGAAGGCACATGTAGTGGCGGATGCGGCCCGCAGGCGAGTGCCCGCGCATCACAGCCGAGGCGGGCGAGCCAGGCCGCGACCCGCTCGATGTGGACCGGCTCGCCCGCATGCGAGGCGCAGGCGAGCGCGAGCTCCGCGGCATTCACGCCGAAGGCGGCGGCGGCACCCGATTCGACCAGCGCGACCGCCTGCAGAGGCTTGACCGCCGAGCGCGGGTAGATCGCCCGCTCGGGCTCGCCCACCGCCAGAACCAGACGGCCATCGCGGTCGGCCACCGCGAGGCTCACCCGGTGGCGGCTCTCGACTAGCTCGGCGCGCCAGATTTCGACTGCGACCGGGACCAGTTGCCCTTCCCCTTTTCGCGCGCGTGACAGCCCGCTTGCACCAGGATAGAGGGGCGAGCCGGAACAGACGAGGGTGCGGGTGAACGCTTCTGCCGGCCATCGCCTCATCTTGGTCGTTGCCGCGGTGCTGGCGGCGCTCGCGGTGGCGATGGGGGCGTTCGCCGCCCACGGCCTGCGCACGATCGTCGATGCGCGCGCGGTGGAACTCGTGGAGACCGCGAGCCGCTATCAACTCGCCCACGCGATCGCGGTCTTGGCTGCGAGTGCGCTCGCTCCCCAGCGCTATCTCGGACGCCTGTTGCTGCTCGCGGGCGCCGTTCTCTTTCCCGGCTCGCTTTACGCGCTCGCGTTCGGGGCGCCGCGCTGGATCGCGACCATCGCCCCCTTTGGCGGGGCGCTGTTCGTTATCGGCTGGCTCGCGCTCGGCTATGCCTTTGTGCGCAGTGACGGCGCCCGCAAGGGAAGCGGGCGGCGCTAATCGAGCGGACCTCGGGCGAGCCGGAGCAGCGGCACGAGATGGGCGGCAGGAAGGATGCGCCCGCTTCGGGGTTCGAGGCTCACCGCCGCGACTCGGCCGTCGATCAGCACCGGCGCCCCTGCCGGCGGCAAGGGCGGGCGCACTGAAGGCTCGCTCGTGGCAAGCGGCAAAGGTGGCCCTGCGCGCGGGACGTGCAGGAGCACGAGTTCGGGATGCGTCGGGGTGTCCTCGATCGGCACCCCCCAGGTGACGAACTGATCGGGCGTGATCACGCGCGCAAGGAGCGAATCGCCGAGCACGCGGCGCAGGGTCAAAACCGCATGGCGTCCCAAGTAGAAACCGAAAGCGCTGCCGCCTTGCCCTTCAACGCGCACGAGTGCGGCGGCATCGGCAGCCCTCGGTTGAAGGCGCGGCGCGGCCGGCGCAGGCTCGAGCGAGCCGACCTGTGGGGTGGGGTCAAGGGCCGGCTCGACCCAGAGCTTTGCGAGCTCGTCCACACCCCCGCGCGTACCCGCTTCGCGCGCGGCGGCCGTAGCGAGCGGTGCGAGAAAAGCCGAGAGCCGGATCTCGAGCGGCGCGCGGGCACGCTCTTCAAAGTGCGCGCGGGTGAGAAAAGGCGCATCCCCGGCCGAGACGCGCTTGTCTTTGGGATGGACGCTCTCAGCAACGCTAAAAACTTTGCGTATCTCGAGCGGCTCGGCGATGGACCAAAAACGTCCGTCCTGTGTGTCGACGAGCGCGAGCTTGAGGGTCGAGTGGTGTAGAAGCTCGATGTCTACGACCGGGACTTCGTAAGATTCGATCTCTTCCTCCTCGACCCAGCGGGGAACAGCAGCGAGTTCGCTTCGCGCCTGTTGCAGCTCCTCTTCGCGGGCAAGGGCTCCGAGCCCGCCGAGAACGAGCCCACCTAAGACGCTTGCGAGCGAGACCAGGGGGTCGTCACTTGCCCCCAGCCGGCGCAGCTCGCGCGTATGCGCGCGCTCTTCGCGCTCGTGGCGTTCTTGGAGGCGGGCGAGTGCCCGCCGACCGGCTTCATAGTCGGGGTTGAGCCGGCGGTGGACGGCACGCACGCGCTGCGACCAAAGCGTGCGGCGGCCGAGCTCGCGTTGGCTCACCACCACCTGCGGCGGTGCGAGGACGAGAAGACAACGCGCGGGAGATGCGTTTTCCGCGCTCGCCTGCGGCAAAGGGAGATCGAGCACCCAGCGCCCGCCTTGCGCCGCACCCGGCTGTTCGAGAAGCGCGATGGGTGCCTGCTCAGAGCTCAAGGGGGCGGTTCCCTCCTCGAGCTGGCGCGCAAGCCAAGCCAATAGGAACGGGCAATCCCCCTGTTCGGGCCAGCGCGCGAGCGCGGCAGCGGCCGGCTGTTCGTTGGTGGTCGGGGAGGGTGGCGAGGGAGCGGTGCAGGCGGCCGGGCCGAGCGAGAGGCAGCCGAGAAGGAGGGCAGCGCGGGAGGGAAGGCGGGCCATCGCAACCTCCATGCAAAGGGAGGGTAGCGTGGCTCGCCTTTTAGTTGAAGAGCTCAGGCGCGGGCGCGGCGTTCGATCGCTTCGGTCACATTCGCGAGCACCGAGTGCAAGAGCGCTTCGTCCTCCGCCTCGACCATGACCCGGATGACGGGTTCGGTACCCGAGGGGCGCACGAGCAGACGGCCGTGGCCGTCGAGCCGTTGCCGTTCGCGCTCCAAGAAGGCGGCGAGTGCGGGATCGTTGAGGTCGACCGGGCGCGTCGTGCGGACGTTGCGCAGCTGCTGCGGTACGGGGGTGAAAACACGGCCGATCTCGCTCAGTGGTTTGCCCGCGCGGGCCATCACCGCGAGCACTTGCAGGCCGGCGAGCAGACCGTCGCCGGTGGTGGCGTAGTCGGCGAGCACGATGTGGCCCGATTGCTCGCCGCCCAAATTGTACCCGCCGGCGCGCATGGCCTCGACCACATAGCGGTCACCTACGCGCGTACGTTCGAGCGAAAGGCCGAGGCTCGCGAGGAAGCGCTCGAGCCCGAGATTGGACATGACAGTCGCGACCACCCCGGGGCGCGCAAGGCGCCCCTCGCGCTGCCATTCGCGCGCGATCATGGCGAGGATCTGATCGCCGTCGACGAGTTCGCCCCGCTCGTCCATGAGCACGATGCGGTCGGCATCGCCGTCGAGCGCGATCCCGAGATGGGCCTTATGCTCGCGCACCGCCGCGCGCAGCGTTTCGGGATGGGTGGAGCCGCAGCCCTCGTTGATGTTGAAGCCGTTGGGCTGGCAGCCGATGCGCACCACTTCGGCGCCGAGTTCCCAAAAGAGGTCGCCCGCGAGGTGGTAGGCGGCGCCGTGCGCACAATCCACCACGAGCTTGATCCCCTGCAGGGTCAAACCCTTGGGAAAGCTGCTCTTGAGGTTCTCGAGATAGCGGCCGCGCGCGTCCTCGATGCGCTGGGCGCGGCCGAGTTCGGCGGCCGACACCCGCCCGGCCGCTCCGTTCTCGGCCATAAGCGCCTCGATCTCGAGTTCGACCTCATCGGAGAGCTTGTAGCCGTCGGGGCCGAAGAGCTTGATGCCGTTGTCGGCAAAGGGGTTGTGGGACGCCGAGATCATCACCCCGAGATCGGCGCGCAGCGAGCGGGTCAAGAAGGCCACGGCCGGTGTCGGGATGGGGCCCGTGAGGATGACGTCCATGCCGGCTGAAATGAACCCGGCGGTCAAGGCCGGCTCCAGCATATAGCCCGAAAGCCGCGTGTCCTTGCCGATCACCACCCGATGGCGGTGCTCGCCGCGGCGAAACCGCCGTCCTGCTGCAAGGCCCAACCGTAGCGCCGTCTCGGCAGTCATCGGCTCGACGTTGGCCGTGCCGCGGATGCCATCGGTTCCGAAGAGTCTGCGAACCATGCGGGATCGGACCTGTCCGTTCGATCACACCATGCTTTACGGGCGAGCCACACGGGGATGCGGCAGCCGCACGGTTCCCCCGGCCTCGCACCCGATCCATGCGGCATGTCTGGTAAAGGAAGGTTTAGCAACGACGCAACCGACCGAAGCGTCCCTTTGGGGAGCGCGAGCCATGGACGAGCGTGCACGCCTGCCCGTTCCCGCATCGCCGGAACCGGCGCCCGCTTCGCGAACCGGCGATCACGCCCGCGCCTTGGCCGGGCTTTGCGCGCAAGCGCACCGTCCGCCCCCGCCGCACCCGTGCGAGCGACGGCGGCGCGCGCGGCTAGCCGATCGTCTCCTGCGCGGGCTGGTGTGCGACCGGCTGGTTTGAGCCGGAGAGCGTTCGCAGAGCCGGCCGTTGGCGAAGGGAGCGCCGAAAGCCGGGCCAGACTTCAGCCGCACCCGCACGCAGGCGGCGCAGCTCGCCAAGCGGCACATCGCGCGCGAACAAGAGGGGCCCAGGTCCATAGCTGTGCGCGAGCGGGCCGGTCTCCGCCCACACACCGCTCGACCCCAACATCGTCTCGCAGGGCACGAACAGGGCCGCTCCCGATACGTTCGGGCGATCGGGCGGCACCGGCACGGTTCCGACACCACCGGCGACACCGACTGCGCACAAGAGTTCGACCGCGCGCGCCCGCGCGCAGGCCATCACCCGATGGTAGCCGGAAAGCCGCGCCGTATCGGTGGGCACGAGCACAAGATCGGGCGGATCGCTCACGAGCTGCGCGGCGAGATCGGGCTGCTCGACGTCCAAACAGATCAGCACCGCGATGCGCACCCCGTTCCAGCTCACGAGCCCGAGCTCGTCACCGGGCTCGAACATCCAAGCCGACGGATCGCGTTCGTCGGGGGTCAAGGTGAGCTTGTCTTGCGTGAAGGTGCGTCCATCGGGAAGGCGCAAGATCGCGCGATTGCGGTAGCCTTCGCCCGAGCGCACCGGATAGGTGCCGGCAAGACAGGCAAGGCCGATGCGTTGCGCGGCATCGAGAAGCGGCGGCAAGACTACTTCCGCCTCGCGCGCGATCCACGCGACCTCCTCGGTTTCGGGCAACCCCGGGGGAGCCCACTGCAGCCACAACTCGCCCAAATGCTCGGGCATAAGGAGAAGGTCGGCGCCTTGCGCGCGCGCCCGCTCCATCTGCGTGCGGACCAAGGCCAGAAAAGCGTCTCGACCGGCGAGCGGAACCGCCATATTGACGGCCCAAAGCGCGAGCGTGATCCGATCCATTCCCTCTTCTCCGCTGGCGGAGCGCGGTCTCGCGCAACCCAAAGCGGTTGTCGAGGTGTACGTGGGTGGGAGGTTCCGCGCGCGAGCCCCGATGTCGTTGATCATCAAATCATCACAGCCTCCATGCTCGTGAGCTTGCCCAACGGTGAGGCCGTTCGAGGCGAAGAGGTGCGCCGCATCCTCATCGAGCCGACAGTGGCGCCGCCGCGGCTCGAAGGCCAACGCTTCGCGGTCGTGCTCGAGTTCGCAGACGGCGAGAAGCGCGTGCTGGCAACCGGCCTGACGCGGATGGATGCGCTCGACTTCGCCCGCCGCTGCGCGCGCGCGCTGCACGAATCGGCGGGGCAAGGCGGATGAAGAGGATCGCGGCCTGGCTCGCGCGCCGGCACAAGGAGAAAGCACCCGCTCTTCCGGCCACGGCACCGCCGTCGAAACCGGCGACGCCGCAGGGCGGGGTGGTGGTGGTGACCGTGCTCGGCCTCGGCGGGGAAGCGCTCGAGCAGGTGCTCGACCTGGTGCAGCGGGAATGTCGAGCACTCGGGCGTAAGCCCGTGTTCGTGACCGACGGTTGTGACTTCGCCCCCTTTCGTCGGCGCAAATTGATCGTCGAGCAGGTTCCAGATGGGGGCTGGATGACAGCGCGCGCCCCCGATCTTCCGGTTTGGCTCTACGAAGAGCGGCTCTTCGGCCTCATCGGCAGGCGCTGGCGGCCGAGCGCCGTCGTCCACTTCGGTCGGCGTCCGCGCGAGGCTTGTGTTGTGGCGCTCTGCGCGCGCTAGCCCGGCGGATCGCGGGCCAGCGCGGGAGCGAGCCGATCGGGTTTGCGATCGCGCGGCCAGCTGCGCGCCACCATTGCCACAAGGCGCGCGGCTTCGCGCGCCCCCAAGGGATAGGGCAGCTGCTCGAGCCGCGCACGAAGAACAGCACGCAAAGAGGGGTCGAGGAGGCGCTCGACGGCCCAGGCGATGCGGTAGGGATCTCCGATCCGCCCGAGGAGGGCCAAACCCTCATGCTCGGCCCACAGCGCCCGGCGCTCTTGCTCGTCCATGGTGGGGTTCTCGTTGGGCACGAACAGCGTGGGTATTCCACTCGCGAGCAATTCGTGAAAACTGTTGTAGCCGCAGGCGGCAATCGCGAAGTCGAAGGCCGTGAAATAGCGCGCGATCGGAAAGCGCACGAGCCGGCGCACGCCTCGCGGCAAGCTCGGTTCGGCTTCGCTGATCGGCCAATCCAGGACGATGACTTCGACCTCGGGCCGTACGACCAGCATTTGCGCTACGATGTGGTCGACGATCTGATAGTTGAAGTTGTTGCGGGATCCCAAGAGCAAGAGGACGGCCGTCCTGCCCTCATCGATGCCGAGTTCGGCCCGTGCTTCGCTTCGCGGGAGGATTTCGTCGCGATCGAGGAGTACGATCGGTGGGACGCGTACCACTTCGGCTATGCGCGCCACCGTGATGCCACGATCGTACTCGGCTGCGAAATCTCCCGGCTCGATCACGAGATCGAAATGGCGAGCGCGATCGACGGTGTCGCGTCCGCTCTCTGGGCGCCAGAAGCCGCGGCGGATCCACACAAAGGGCCGATCGGCAAAGGCGAGCCGGCAGTCGACGAGCGGCTGATAGGGAACGTTGCCGTCGAACACGACACAGGCCGGATCCCAAAAACCGATCGCTTCGCTCAGCCGCGCTTGAAAGCCTTCGGCCCAACCTTCCTGGGTCTCGCGGCTCGCCGCCTGGGCGGGCGTGTACTCGGCCACAAAGCCGAGCGCGCGCAAGAGCCCCACCGCCTGCGACAGCACGAGGAAGATCGGCTCGAGCCCGGCCGGCAGACGGCGGGCGATCGCCGCGAGCCGCACGAGATGGCCGATGCCGATGCCGTTTGGGCTTATAAAGAGGATGCGGCGCGCGCGTTCGTGATCGCGCTTAAGCCACGGCCGAGGGGCTTGGGCGCGGGGCGGCCCGAGCTCGGCGGCAAGGCGTGCGCGCACCGCATCGGGCGCGAAGCGGGCGCTCAGCCAAGAGCGCGCGGCGCGCGCAAGCTCCCACAAACGCTGCGGATTGAGTTCGCGCAACGTCCGGCCCGTGGCTGAGGCGGGGACCGCGAGCGCCGCCTCGCCCGTCAAGCCGGCGAGCTCGCTCGGGACAAGACAGGGAAGGCCGGCTGCGAGCGCTTCGAGAAGCGCTGGTGGCAGCCACGGGTCCCATCCTTGCGGAGCAACCAGCACCCAAGCGTCGAGCTCGCTAAGAAAACCGTCGAGATCGGGCAGATCGCCGGGCAACAGGGTGAGCGCGGGCGGGGTCTTAGATGCGAGCAACGCCCGCTCGGCCGCCTCCTCGGCGAGAACGAGCGCGAGCTCGGCGGAAACCTCTCCCAAGGGCGCCTCGGGAAGCAAAGGCCCTTCCCCGTGGCGGCCGACGCGGCGAACCGGGCGGGGTTCGCGCGCGCGCTTAAAGTGCTGGACGAGATAGGGCCAAGGCTCTTCCGTGCGCGGCAGCTGTGACCAGCGCGGATCGCGCGCGAGCGCGTCACCGATTAAGGGATCGGCGGGGACGAGGCGCACCGGCCCCCCCAAGACGCGTGTTGCGCTCGAGAGGAGGGCTCGAGGATCTGGGACGAGGACCGACCAGGCCGAAGGAGGTGCCTCGAGCCTGAGCAGCGCGCGCTCGGCGACGACGCGGGCAGGCCGAACGGCAAGTCCGAGCAAGGGGAGTGTCTCGAAGGCCAGCGCGAGCCGACAGCTCGCCGGACGCTCGGGATCGAGCAAGAAGACCGCGCGCGATTGAAGAAGATCGGAGAGTTGCGGCTGCACGGGTCGGGCCGGCAGCACGGGAGGCGAGGCGAGCGGAAGGAAGCCGCAGCGCCACCCCCAAGCCTGCGCCGCGGCGAGCAGACCAGCGAGCTGGCGGCCGACCGCACCACCGCGAAAGGGATCGGCGGCGATGACGAGATCGAAGTCGAGCCCTTGGAGCACGGCTGAGGCTATTGCCCACTCTTAAAGGGTCTTTTAGGAGCGGCGGGGCGGCCGCGAAGGCGTCTTTTCAGGTCCGCACGATGGCGCATCGTCTCGTCTTCTTTCCCGATTATCGCGCCGCCAATCCCTATCAGAGCCTTCTTTATGCGCACAGCGCCGCCGAGCTCCATCCCGAGCCGGCTTCGATCGCCGAAGCCCTCGCCTTGCGTAAACGGCAAGGTCCCGAGGACGGGTTGATCTTCCACCTGCACTGGGAAGATGCGGTCTACCGCAACGAACCGGACGAGACGGCGGCGCGCGCCGCAGCGCAGCGCTTCGCCCTCGAGCTCGAGCGTTTCGTCGACAGCGGAGGCATGGTCCTGTGGACGCTGCACAACGAGGTGCCGCACGACGATCGCTTCTCCGCGGTGCGCGTGGAGCTGCGCGCCGTCCTGCACCGTCTTGTCGACCTCGTGCACGTGCACAACCTCGCGGGGGCGCGGTTTGCGCGCGCGGAGCTGGGCTTTCCCCCCGAGCGGCTGGTCGTGGTGCCGCACGGGAACTATCGGCCGCACGTGGCTCCGCTGCGCGGCTCGCGCTCAGCGAGCAGGGCCGCTTTAGAGCTGCCCGAAGAGGCGCGCGTGCTGCTCTTTTTCGGCAGGCTCGATGCCTACAAGGGCGGCTTCGAGCTGCTCGAGGCGATTGGTCGGCTCGCGCACGATGCCCTGTGGCTCGTGATCGCCGGTCAGCAGGTCGCACCGCTCGATCGGGCCTTAGCGGCACTGCCGGAGCCAGTGCGGGCGCGGATCCGCATCGAGCCGGGCCGCATTGCGCGGGAGCGGATCCCGCTTCTCTTCCATGCCGCCGACGCGCTCGTCGCTCCTTATCGGCGGGTGCTCACCTCAGGTGCGGCAATGCTCGCGCTCACCCTTGCGCGGCCGGTGATCGCACCCGCGCATCCCGGGCTTGCCGAACTCGTCCGCGACGGTGTCGAGGGGATCCTCTACGACCCGCGCGACGCTCGCGGTCTTGTGACGGCCATCGCCCGCTTTCTCGCGCTCGCGGATGAAGAGCGGCAGGCTCTGGAAGCGGCGGCCGAGCAACGCGCGGAGCTGTTCGACTGGCGCATGCTCGGCAATCTCTACCGCGGCGTCTTCGAGCTCCTCATCGCTCGGCGGCGGCCGATGCGTCGCTAGGCGTGAACAACCGTTCGGCTGCGCGCAGGAGCGCCTCTTCGAGCCGGCCCGTGGGTTGGCACACGAGACCCTGGGCGAAACGGCCGACGCTCCCGGTGTCGAAGGCGATGGTCTCGCGCCGCGTCTCGAGCACGCGTCCGTCGAGGGCGACGCGATCGACGGTGCGCGTCAAAACATAGGTGGCGCGGAACTCGAGCCGGCTTCCCTCTGGAATGGGATGAGCGATGGCCAGCAGACGGCCGTCGAGCCTGAGCTGGCGCAAGAGCACTTCACGTCGCTCCGGCGGCAGGAGCGGGATCCGCAGGTTGAGGCGTGCTGCGGCTATGCGCTCGGGCGGTGTGCCCGGCTGGTGAAGCTCGAAGCTGCCGCAATCCACGAAAGGTTCGGGATCGCCTGAGCTCGTGAGTTCAAGAAAGGCGGTTCCGTCTTCCCGCGTACCGCGCCGCGCGCGGTTCGTCTCCGCGCCCAGGGCTTCCGCGAGCTGGGCGATCGCGGTCTGCGGCGGCATCGAGGTCACAACGCTCGGCGGCCGCGGCGGCGGCTCGGTCGGCGGAAGGTAGTTGCGCTCCACCGGATCGCGGCCGAAGCTGCGCGGTGGCGCGGCGGGGGGCGTGGACGCGCACGCCACGAGTTGGCTCGCGAGCAAAAGGGCGAGGAGGTTGGGAAGCGACCGGCGGTTCAATAGAGGTCCGGCGTACGGTTGGCTCCAGCCCGGGGACCGGCCGCCGGTTCGACGCCCAGGGAGCGGCTGATGAGCTCGCGAAAAGCTTCGCTCGCGTGGCGACCGAGAGGGTAGTCGTCGAGATAGCGCTGGAACGCCTCAGGCGTGCCCTCGCGGACCGCGCGGTCCCAGGATTCTTGTTCCGGATCGGGGGCTTGCGCGCGCGCGTAAGGGCTCGCGCCCTGGACCAGGGTGAGCGTGAGCAGGGCGCGCAGCGCCGCATAGAGCGTCTTGACCCGTTCCATCCCCCCGACCTGAGGCGTTGGGCGGCGCTAGCCGCCACCCTCGGTGCCGTTGTTCTTACCGCGAGTTGGTCCTGTCGAGCAGGGGTCGCGTTCGGCCTCGCAGTCGCCTTTGCGTACCCGGGGTCGCATCTCTCTGCCCGCATAGGCGAAGCTCAGGTTCGCGAGAAGCTGGCTCACCGCCGCCGGGGCGACCAAACGACCTTCGGCCACTGCCGTTTCGAGGGCGGGAAGCAGCTCGTCGAAGCGCCGATCGCGCCGCAACAGCGCCATAAGACGCTCTTCGAGCAGGTCGTGGAACCAGCGCACTTCTTGCGCGCGCCGCCGCGCGGCGCGCTCACCGCTCGCTTCGAGCAGGCGCCGGTGGCGCTCGATCAGCTCCCAAACTTCTGCGATGCCGCGGCCTTCGCGGGCGCTCACAGTCAGCACCGGAGGACGCCAAAGCGGACTTGTCGGCTCGAGCATGCGCAGCGCGGAACGGTAATGCTGCGCTGTATGTTCGGCCGCAGCGCGCAGCGCGCCATCGGCCTTGTTGACGATGATGAGATCGGCGAGCTCGATCAGGCCTTTTTTGATCCCCTGCAGTTCATCGCCGGCGCCGGGTAACAGTAGAGCGACGAAAATGTCGACCATATCGGCGACCACGGTCTCCGATTGGCCGACACCGACGGTCTCGACGATGACGATGTCATAGCCCGCGGCCTCGCACAGGAGCATGGTCTCTCGGGTGGTGCGGGCGACACCTCCGAGTGTGCCGGCGCTCGGTGAGGGGCGAATGAACGCGTTGGGATCATTGGCAAGACGCGCCATGCGCGTCTTGTCGCCCAAGATCGAGCCGCCGGTGCGCACGCTCGACGGGTCGACCGCGAGCACCGCGACCCGATGTCCGCGGCCGGTGAGGAAGGTGCCGAAGGCGTCGACGAAGGTGCTCTTGCCGACTCCCGGTGCACCGGTGATGCCGATGCGCTGGCTCTGTCCGGTTGCCGGGAGAAGGCGGTCGAGCAGCGCTTCCGCGAGCGCCTCGTCCGCGGGATGGCGACTTTCCACGAGCGTGATGGCGCGGGCGAGCATGGTCCGGTTGCCGGCGCGCACGCCTTCGACCAGGGCATCGAGATCGAGCGCCCGCCGACCAGCTGGGCGATCCGCGAGGCTCACCGCACGAGCCGCCATCGGCCCTCAACCCCGCTCCACCGCGCGCAGCCGCCGTTCGGCAAGCTCGAGTCGCACACGCAAGACGAGCACGCAGATGAAATAGAGCTTGAACACGATGGCCATCGTCAAAAGTGGCCAGAGCATGCTCGGATGAATGGTGGGTCCGTCGAGGCGAAACACACTTGCCGGTTGGTGCAGGGTGTTCCACCAATCGACTGAGAATTTGATGATGGGCAAATTCACCACGCCCACAAGAGCCAAGATCGCCGCCGCGCGCGCGCCGCGGTCGGGATCGTCGAAGGCTTCGTGCAGCGCCATGTAGCCGAGGTAGAGGAAGAAGAGGATGAGCACCGAGGTGAGGCGAGCGTCCCATACCCAGTAGGTGCCCCACATGGGCTTGCCCCAAAGGGAACCGGTGATAAGCGCGAGGCCGGTGAAGAGCGCGCCGATCGGGGCAGCAGCGCGCGCGACGATCTCGGCCATGGGATGGCGCCAGATGAGGGCGGCAGCACTACCGCCGGCGACCACGAGATAGGTAAAGAGCGCCATCCAGGCGGAGGGGACATGGACGTACATGATCCGCACCGCTTCGCCCTGTTGATAGTCGGGCGGTGCGGCGATGAGTGCCATCCACAGGCCGATCGGGGTGAGGGCGAGCACTCCCGCAAGCGCCCAGGGATAGATGGCATCGAAGATGCGTGCGAGACGGTGGGGATTGGCGTAGGTGTGCATGGAAAGCGGCCGATCCTTTTGCGCCAAGAGGTAGCATCGCGGATACGGGGTTGGTAGAGCAATCGCCGCGATTTGGGAGCGGGCAAGACCGATGAGCCGGCTCGACTCCTTCATCCGTCGGCTTCTCGCCCAACGTGCCTGTCTTGAGGAAGCGGCCCGGTTGGTCGCCGATCTCCCCGGCCCGATCGTCGAGATCGGGCTCGGCAACGGCCGCACCTATGATCATCTCAAGGAGCTGTTCCCCGACCGGCCGATCTACGTCTTCGAGCGCAAGCCACAGCCGCATCCCGAGTGCATGCCGCCTTCCGACAAATTGTTCGTAGGCGACATCGCGCGCACACTCCCTACCGCGCTCGCGCGTATGCAGCGACGGGCGGCGCTCGTGCACGCCGACATCGGCTGCGGTGATCCGGTTGCGACCGCACGGAACCGGCGCAAGCTCGCGCGATATTTGCCGGCGATCGTCGCCAAAGGCACCGTCATCGTCTCCGATCAGCCGATTGAAGGGCGCTGGCTTTCACCACTGCCCTTGCCGCACGACGTCGAGGAGGGACGCTATTTTCTCTATCGGTGTGTGAGCTTCGGCTAGGACGCCTCACTCGAGGGCAAGGCGCAGCGCGGCGGCGACCGCAAAGGGCGCAAGCGCAAGCGAACCCAAGAAAAAGGCGCCCAAAAACAAAAGCGCCGCCCGCGCATCCAACCCCATGATCAAGGCTTCGGCGGCGTTGAGGCCGAAGATCAGGACGGGAATTTCGAGCGGCAACACGAGCAGCGCAGCGAGCACCGAACCCTTACCGGAACCGGCGAGCAAAGCCGCCCCGATCGCACCGATAAGGGTAAGGCTCGGCGTTCCAATTAAAAGCGAGAGCGGCAAAGCCCACAGGGCTTCGTTGGGCAGATGGGTGAGGATGGCAAGGAGCGGTGAAGCGAGCGCGAGCACAAGACCGGTGCCGAGCCAATGCACGAGGCAGCGCACGGCAACGAGAAGCTCAAGCGGAGCGGGCGAGAGCAAGAGCTGTTCGAGCGAGCCGTCCTCGAGGTCGGGCTGGAAGAGCCGCTCAAGGCCAAGCAACACGGCGAGCAAGGCCAACACCCAGATCACCCCGGTGCCGATGCGGGCAAGAATATCGGGCGAAGTCCCCACGCCCAAGGGAAAGAGCGTAAGCGCCAAAACGAAGAAGGCGACAACAAGTAAGCTCTCGCCTGCACGTCTTCGCGCCAGGCGCAGATCGCGCACGAAAAGGGCGATCAGGGCAGCGCGCATGCGGACCTGTCGCCGAGCTCCAAGACCAAGGGGTCGCGCACCGCGACATCGCCATGGGTCGCGATCGCCACCACGCCACCTTGCGCGCGGTGGCGCTCGATCGCCTCTTCGAGCCGGGCTCGGCCCTCGCGATCGAGGGCGACACCGGGCTCATCGAGAAGCCAAAGCGGCCGCGGGACGGCCAACAGGCGCGCAAGCGCAAGACGGCGCCGTTGGCCTGCCGAGAGCGCGCGCGTCGGCCGCTGCGCGAGCGCATCCAAGCCGAAATGCGCAAGGGCGGCAGGAGGGGGCGCTCGATCGCGATTGCCGAGGAGCGCAGCGAGGAAGGCGAGGTTCTCGCCGACCGTGAGCAAAGCCTTAAGGCCGTCGGCGAAGCCGAGGAAATGAGTGCGCGCGCGGTGTCCCGCGAAGTCCAAAGCGATGTCCTCGCCGTCCCAAAGGATCTGACCTGCAGCCGGCCGCCCGAAGCCGGCGAGCAGGCGCAAAAGGCTCGTCTTGCCGGTGCCGTTGGCGCCCACGACCACGAGCGCGTCGCCCGGTGCCAAGGAGAAGGCGACGTCGGCGAAGATCAACCGCCCGCCGCGCCGGCAGGCGAGGTCGCGCGCTGCGAGCAAGGGTGCTTCAGGGCGCGCTGCGGCGATCGTCGATGAGTTTGCCGTCCTGCGGCAGCGTATCGGGCGGGACGAGCTCGATCTCGGCCCGAAGCCCGGTGGCGGCGCGCACGGCCTCGGCGAGAGCCTGCTCGAGACCGCTTGGCGCTCCCGCCACCTCGCAGCGCAGCAGCATGCGGTCGCGCTCGTCTTCGCGCGTTACCTCGAGCCGGGCCCGACGGACCATGTCGAAGCGCTTTAAGGCCTCGCTGATCTGGTGGGGGTAGACGAACATCCCGCGCACCTTGACCGCCTGGTCGACGCGCCCGAGCCAGCCCTTGATGCGCATGTTGGTGCGCCCGCAGGGGCTCTCCCCCGGTAGGACGGCGGAGAGGTCGCCAGTGGCGAAGCGGATGAGCGGGTAATCGGGATTGAAGACGGTGACCACCACTTCGCCGATCTCGCCTTCCGGCACGGGATCGCCGGTCCCGGGGCGGACGATCTCGAGGATGACCGCCTCATCGACGATAAGACCTTCGCGGGCGCTGGTCTCGTAAGCGATGAGGCCGACATCGGCCGTAGCATAGCATTGATAGGCGTCGATGCCGAACTCGCGCTGCAGCCGTTCGCGCAAGGAGGCGGGAAAGGCCTCGCCCGAGACCAGCGCCTTCTTGATCGAGGCGGTCGAATAGCCGAGCTCGCGGGCTTTCTCGAGTAGGATGAGGAGGAAGGAGGGGGTGCCGACGTAGCCCGTGGGCTTGAGGTCGTGGATGATGCGGGCCTGAAGCTCGGTCTGACCAGTGCCGCCGGGGATCACGGGACATCCAAGCGCGCGCGCCCCACCTTCGACCATCGAGCCGGCGGGGGTGAGATGGTAGGAAAAAGTATTGTGGATGAGATCGCCCGAGCGGAAGCCGGCAGCGAAGAGGGCACGGGCGAAGCGCCAATAGTCGAGGCGCGGACCCTCGGGATCGTAGATCGGCCCCGGTGAAGCGAAGATGCGCACAAGGCGCGAAGGCGGCGTGGCGTTGAGGCCGCCGAACGGCAAGGCGGCCTGCTGCAGCGCGTGCAGCTGGGATTTGCGGAGTACCGGGAGCTTGGCGAGGGCGGCACGGTCGACGATCGTATCGGGGTCGATATCGCCGAGGTGACGGGCAAAGGCGGGCGCATTGTCGAGCGCGTGGCGAATGAGGCCGGGAAGGGCGTGGAAGATCGCCTGTTCGCGCTCGGCCGGTTTGCGCACCTCTTGGCGATCGTAGAACACTGCTCCGCTTTCCGGCATGACCGCTTCCTCCGTCTCGCCTTCCCGCGACGACCACGGACACCTTATAGGCACGGCAGCCCCTGCGCGTAACCGGTCGGGTGCGAAGATGCGCGAACACCCGAACAGACGGGTGTGGGGCGCGGCACGCTCACAGCCAGCGCTTGCGTCTTTTGTAGCTCTTGATGTCGCGGAAGCTCTTACGCCCCGTCGCGCTCAGGCCGAGGTAGAACTCTTTCACGTCTTCATTGTCGCGCAACGCTTCCGCCGGTCCGTCGAGGACGACGCGGCCGTTCTCGAGGATGTAGCCGTAGCGTGCGTAGCGCAGGGCGACGTTGGTGTTCTGTTCGGCGACCAGGAAGGTGACTTTCTCATTGCGATTGAGCTGATCGACGATCTCGAAAATTTCCTCGACCAGTTGTGGGGCCAGGCCCATGGAAGGCTCGTCGAGCAACACGAGCCGGGGACGAGCCATCAAGGCGCGCCCGATCGCGCACATCTGCTGCTCGCCGCCGGAAGTGTAACCAGCGAGGGAGCGGCGCCGTTCCTTAAGGCGCGGGAAATAGGAATAGACCATCTCGAGGTCGGCCTGGATCGCGGCTCTGCCGTCTTTGCGGGTGAAGGCGCCGGTGAGCAGATTTTCTTCAACCGTAAGATGGGCAAAGCAGCGCCGGCCCTCCATGACCTGGATGCAACCGCGGCGAACGAGCTCGTTCGGCGACAGGCGATGGACTTCCTCGCCGTAAAAGGTGATCGAGCCCTTGGTGACTTCGCCCCGCTCGGCGTGGAGGAGGTTCGAGATCGCTTTTAAGGTGGTGGTCTTGCCGGCCCCGTTGGCGCCCAAGAGCGTGACGATCGACCCCTCCGGGACCTCGAGGCTCACGCCTTTGAGCACGAGGACGACATGGTCGTAGACCACTTCGATGTTGTGCACCGCAAGCGCGGTGCGCGACGCCACATCGGGCGCTAGGGAAGCGGAGGGAGCGCGTGCGTTCATGGCGCCGAAGACCCTAAAGACGGGGACGGCCGGGGCCAGAGCGCCCCGGCCGAGGAGGTTCAATTGCAGCTGCGCGGGGTGATCCCTTTCTCCTTGGCGTAGGCCAGAGCCGCCGCCTCGACTTTCGGCCGCAGATAGCTGGTGTCGGCCTCGATCCAGTCGGAGACGAAGACCCACTTCTGCCCGTCCCACTGGTGGATGCGGGCCTTGCGCGCGCCCTCGTGGTCGAGGCAGGAAACCTTAAGCGGCGTGATGAGGCCTTCGAAGCCGAGCTCGCGGATCCGCTCAGCGGTGAGCTCGAGCCGTTCGTAGCCCTCGCGCACCTGCTCGCCGGTTGGCACTTTGACGTTGAAGATCTTCTGGGCGTTACGGACCGCCTCGAGCTTGAGCATGGCGTCGATGACGCCGCGATTGTAGAGGACTTCGCCGACTTCTTCGCGCTTTCCGGCGCCTTTGCCGGCATCGTAGACATATTTGAGGATGTCCTTGTGAACCGGATAATCGGCGCCGGCCGGGTGCAAAGCGAGGCCCTGATAGCCCTTCGCGTCGTCACCGGCGGGGCGCACGTCGGGTTCGGCAGCCGCCCACCAGACGCCGTACATGCGCTCGCGCGGATAGCCCACCGCCACCGCTTCCTTAATCGCGGTCGAGTTCATCACACCCCAACCCCACAGGAACACGAAATCGGGGCGGGTCTGACGAATCTTGAGCCAAGCCGCTTTTTGCTCGACGCCGGGATGGGTGACGGGGATGGCCTCGAAGGTGTAGCCGTATTTTTGCGCGTGGTCCTGCAGAACCGGGATCGGCTCCTTGCCGTAAGGGCTGTCGTGGTAGACAAGGGTGATCTTTTTGCCTTTGAGGCCGCCTGAGATCTTGTTGACGTGCTGGATCAAGATGTCGGCAGCGCTCCAATAGGTGCCAAGGAGCGGGAAGTTCCACGGGAACACGCGCCCATCGGCGGATTCGGAGCGGCCGTAGCCCATGGTCTGCAAGGGGATCTTGTCGTTGGGAACTTTCTCGGTGAGCGCGAAAGTGATGCCGGTCGAAAGCGGAGAAAACGCGATCGCGCCCTTAGCCCCCTTGCTCTTCAAGCGCTCGTAGCATTCGACGCCGCGGTCGGTGGCGTAGCCAGTCTCGCACTCCTCGAATTCGATCTTCACCCCGCCTACCCCGCCGTCGCGGGCGTTGATCATCGCCACATAGTCGGCGACGCCGTTGGCGAAGGGGATCCCGTTGGGCGCATAGGCGCCGGACCGGTAGACGAGCGAGGGGTAATAGATCGTCTCAGCGGCGCTCGCGGATCCGGCGAGCGTTGCGATCAGGGCCGTGCCCAGCAAGGCCCCAAGCGATGGATGTGGCTTCATCGTCGCTACCTCCCGTGATTGCCTGCTTCGTAAGCCCCGGGCCGTTCAATAGGGGAACGGCCACAAGCGCATTTTCTCTTTCCCGATCTGCCACAACCGCGCGAGTCCATGCGGCTCCCAGATCAAGAAGAGCACGATGAGCGTGCCGAAGATCATGAACTCGAGATGCGAGACCATGGCGGTGGACAGCTGGATCCCGACCATCGCCGGCACTTGGTTCAAAAAGATGGGTAGGATGGTGATGAACGCCGCTCCGAGGAAGCTGCCGAGGATCGAGCCCATGCCGCCGATGATCACCATGAACAAGAGGCGAAAGCTCATGTCGATGGAAAAAGCGAGGGGTTCCCACGAGCCCAGGTGAACAAAGGCCCACAACACGCCGGCAAGACCAGCGATAAAGCTGGAGACGGCAAAAGCCGAGAGTTTGGCGTGCATCGGTCGAATACCGATGATCTCGGCGGCGATGTCCATGTCGCGGATCGCCATCCAGGAGCGGCCGATGCGCGAGCGCACGAGGTTTTTGGCGAACAAGGCGGTCGCGCAAGCGAAGGCAAGACAGAGCCAATATTTCTCCAAAGGCGTGTCGACCAGCCAGCCGAAGATGTCGAGCGGCGGCGCGGTCACCGAACCCGAGGGCGTATAGTTGGTGAACCAATGCACGCGCAGGAACGCCCAGTCGGCAAAGAACTGCAGCGCGAGCGTGGCAACAGCGAGATAAAGCCCTTTGATGCGCAAGGAGGGCAGGCCAAAGACGATGCCGATCCCGGCCGCGATCAGCCCGGCGAGCAAAAAGTCGATAAGGAGCGGAATTTCAGGCAGCCGCAAGGCGAGATTGTAGGCTGCGTAGGCGCCCACCGCCATAAAGGCGCCGGTTCCAAGAGAGATCTGCCCGCAATAACCCAACAAAAGGTTCAATCCGATAGCGGCGACGGAGAGGATGAGAAAGGGGATGAGGATGGCACGCAGAAGATATTCGTCGGCCACAAGCGGGATCCCCACCCAGGCAATGGCGAGGATGACGATGATACCAATGCGGTCCTCGCGCAGGCGGAAGATCGCCTGGTCCTCAGCGTAGCTCGTCCGGAACTGACCGGTCTCGCGGTAAATCACAGCTCAAACCCGCTCGATGATCTTTTCACCGAAGAGTCCCTGCGGCCGCACGAGCAAGACGGCAAGCGCGAGCACGTAAGCGAACCAGTACTCGATGCCGCCGCCGATCAAGGGGCCAATGTAGAACTCGGCGAGCTTTTCGCCCGCGCCGATGATGAGGCCGCCGATGATGGCGCCCGGGATCGAGGTGAGACCACCCAGGATGAGCACGGGCAAGGCCTTCAAGGCGATGAGGGAGAGCGAGAACTGCACGCCCAGTTTCGTCCCCCAGGCCATGCCGGCGACCAGCGCCACGATCCCCGCCGTCGACCACACGATGAGCCAGATCTGGTTCAAAGGGATGCCCACCGACTGCGCCGCCTGATGGTCGTCGGCGACCGCACGCAGGGCGCGCCCGATCTTCGTGCTGTGGAAGAAGATGGAGAGCGCGACCACGAGCGTGCCGGCGATCACGGCAGCGAACACGTCGATCGGACTGACGAGGATACCGCCGGGAAAGAGGTTTTCGAAGAGAAACCAGGGCGAAGCGGGAATGCCGAGGTCGAGCTGATAGACGTTGGAACCCCAGATCGTCTGCCCGAAGCCGTCGAGGAAGAAGGTGACGCCAATGGTCGCCATGAACAGGATGAGGCCGTGCTGGCCCACGAGCGGGCGCAGCACCAAGCGCTCGACCGCCCAGGCGAGCGCGATCATGATCGCAATCGTAAGCAGAACCGCGACGCCGAAGGGCAGCCATTCGGAGAGCCGCACGAGCGAGAGAGCGGCGAAGAGCACCATGGCGCCCTGGGCGAAGTTGAACACCCCCGAGGCTTTGAAGATCAACACGAATCCGAGCGCGACGAGCGCATAGAGCACGCCGCTCATGAGCCCGCCCAAAAATACTTCCAGAACCGGGCCCAATTCAGCCATGGGAGACACCCAAGTATGCTTCGATCACAGCGGGATCGTTGCGTACCTCCTCGGGTGTGCCGTCGGCGAGGAGACGACCATAGTCGAGTACGACGACGCGATCGGAAATGTCCATCACCACGCTCATGTCGTGTTCGATGAGCGCAACGGTGGTGCCGAACTCCTCGTTGACGTCGAGGATGAAGCGGCACATGTCTTCTTTTTCTTCGAGGTTCATGCCCGCCATCGGCTCGTCGAGGAGCAACAGTTCCGGCTCCATCGCAAGGGCACGCGCGAGTTCCACCCGCTTTTGCAGACCATAGGGAAGCTTGCCGACCGGAACGTGGCGGATGTGGGTGATCTCGAGGAAGTCGAGAATGCGCTCGACGAAGGCACGCTCGCGCAGCTCTTCGCTTTTGCCGCGGCCGATCCAAAGAGCCTGCTCGAAAAAGGAAGCACGCATTTTAAGGATGCGGCCGGTCATGATGTTGTCGAGGGTGCTCATCCCCTTGAAAAGCGCGATGTTCTGGAAGGTGCGCGCGATCCCGCCCTTAGCAGCGTCATAGGGGCGCATGCGCGAAAGGGCGCGCCCCTTCCAGATGATCCGGCCTTCTTGAGGTTGGTAGAAGCCATTGATGACATTCAGCATAGAGGATTTACCGGCCCCGTTGGGACCGATGATCGCCCGGATCTCGCCGCGGCGGATATCGAAACTCACATTCGAGAGCGCGCGCACACCACCGAAGCGCAGCGAGATGTTCTCCACCGCGAGCAGCACCTCGCCGATCTGCCGCGCGCGGCGCACGCTGCGCTCAGCGGCCTCGCGCGGCGGGGTGACGGTTGCGGTGGCCATCTTATGCCGCCCGGGCGAGGCGACGGTGCGCCGAGGTATCGCGGATCTCGAGATCGGCCTCGACGCGCGCGGTGCGCCCGTCTTCGAAGGTGACTAAAGTGTCCACATGCACGCGCGGTTTTTCCGCGTAGATCGCTTCGATGATGTCGGCATAGCGTTGGTCGATCACGCCGCGCCGGATCTTGCGCGTACGCGTCACCTCGCCGTCGTCGGGATCGAGCTCCTTATAGAGGAGGACGAAACGGCGGATCCTTTGGCTCTCGGGAAGCGAAGCGTTCACCTTTTCCACTTCACCGGCGATGAGATCGATGACTTGCGGATTAGCGGCGAGGTTCTGGTATGAAGTGAAGCCGATCTGACGGTTCTCGGCCCATTTCGAAACCATGGAATAGCGGATGCACAGGATCGCCGCGAGCCACGGACGGCGGTTGCCGAGCACCACCGCTTCGCCGATATAGGGCGAGAACTTGAGCTTGTTCTCGATGAACTGGGGGCTGAAGCGGACACCGGAGGTGGTTCGCGCGATGTCCTTGACGCGGTCGATCACCACGAGCCGCCCCTTGGCGTCGAAATAGCCGGCATCGCCGGTGCGCATCCAACCGTCTGCGGTAAGCGCCTCGCGCGTCGCCTCTTCGTTTTTGAAATAGCCTTTGAACATGCCGGGGTGACGGGTGACGATCTCCCCTACACCATTCTCGTCGGGATCCATGATCCGGATCTCGGTATCGGGGAACGGGACACCCGAGCTGTCGGTATCGAGCTCATCGCCGCGCTGGATGGTATAGGCCCCGGCGAGCTCGGTTTGCCCATAGAGTTGGCGCAAGGGCACGCCCATGGCGAGGAAGAACTTGAAGGTGTCGGGACCCAAAGCGGCACCGCCGGTAGCAGCCGAGCGCAGCCGCGAAAAGCCGAGCCGATCGCGCAGCGCAGAGAAGACCAACAAATCAGCGAGCCAATGCCGTCGGCCCCGTTCGACCGCGGCGGTACCGACACGTACCGCCCAATCGAACAATTTGCGGGTGAGCGGGCCCGCATCCATGATCCGTGCCCGCAAATCGGCCGCCGTCTGTTCCCACACCCGCGGCGCGAGCAAGAGATGGGTGGGACCGATCTCGCGCAGATCGCGCATCGCGGTTTCGGCACTTTCGGGAAAATTGACCCTGATCCGGCACAAAAGCGGCATCGCCACCGTGTAGACCTGCTCCATGATCCAGGGTAACGGCAGGATGCTCACATATTCATCGTCGGGGCCGCGCGGATCGACTTCGAGATAAGCGGCGATGTGCGAGAGAAAGGGCTTGAACTGCAACATGGCGAGCTTGGGATTGGCGGTCGTGCCCGAGGTGGTGCACAGGATCGCCACATCCTCGCCCCGCCCTTGCGCGATCTCCCGCTCGAAAAGGTCGGGCTCCTTCGCCCCCAACTCCTCACCGCGCGCGCACAACTCCTGCCACGACACCAAGCGCGGATCACGGTATTTCCGCATTCCGCGGTCGTCGTGATAGATGATCCAGCGCAAACTGCGCCCGGCTTCATCGAGCGAGAGGATCTTATCGACTTGTTCTTCGTCCTCGCACACGACTGCCCGAGCTTCCGAATAGCTCACAAGATAACCGGCTTCGTGGGCGAGTACGTCCTCGTAGATGCCGAGGGTCATGCACCCGAGGCTGTGCGCGGCGAGCTCTGACCACACCCAGTTCGGGCGGTTGCGGCCAAGCAGCGCCACCACCTCGCCGCGCTGCACGCCGAGGCTTTTCAGCCCGAGCGCCAGGGTCCGCACGCGGTCGCGATAATCGCGCCAGGTGTAGACGTTCCAAATGCCATATTCTTTTTCGCGCATCGCCGGCGCATCCGGCCAGCGCTCGGCGTTGTGCAGGAGGAGTTTCGGAAACGTATCGAGCTCACCCAAGCGGTCAACGAACCGACTCGGGCTCATCTCATGATCTACGGGTCGTGCGGTCGCCGCGCGACGATCCCCTTCCGCCAGCAGAGCCACCCTGCGGACCCCCTCTCCTCGAGCGTCCCACCCCGAGCCTATAGCAGGCCCGCAAGCGAACGCATAGCAGGGTCACTGAGATCGCGGATCTCGCGCGGCTTTTGGTCAGCCGCTCAACCGATGATACCGCCAGATCGTGGCCGGAGGCAGATTGCGGAAGACGTAGCGCACGAGCTCGGCGCGGATCCCAAGACGCCGAGCGGGCACCGGCGGCACCGGCGCGTAGCTGTACTGGAGCATGGTTCCAGGCGTGCCGAGGGCATTCAATCCCTGCTCGACGATCGCCTTTTGAAAGGTGAAGGGCATGCGCACCATGGGCAAGCCGGAGATCACGGTCGCCACATCGCGCACACCGAGCTCGGCCAGGATCACATCCAGCTTCGTGGCATCGCCCTCGACCACGATGCAGCCCGGCAACCGGCGTCGCAAATAGGCGGCGAGCTCGCGGTCGAGCTCGATCACCACCACGCGATCGCGCGGAATACCCCGCTCCAACAGACCCTGGGTGATGGCACCCGTTCCGCCACCGAGCTCGACGACAAAGCGACCCGGTTGCCAGATCACCGCCTCCGCGACCGCCCGCGCCAGGGCGCGCGAGGAAGGCGTGATCGAGCCGACCGAGCGGGGCGAACGCAACCACTGACGGAAGAACAGCTCATTCTCTCTGCCGAGGCCGGCTTGCTGCATATCGGTTTTCCCGGCGGGTGCCCGGGGCGTTCACGCGAGCCCGGCTTCCCCAACGAACCACCCCGAAACTCGTGCCCGCGCGGGCTGCGCTGCGCACCCGCTCGCGAGCGTCGACGCTCGATATCCAAGCGTGCGCGGCGCCGCAAGCACAGAAGTGTCACACTGCCGTTACGTTGCGCTCGCACTTTTGAGCGCGCGCACATGAGATCTCGCCGAGCGCGCGCACCGCGACCACCGCCATCGCCAGCTCGAGAGCGGGTTGGGCGAGAAGCTCGGCGAGCAGAGCCCGCCAGCGCCCGAGGCCGCGAACCTCGGCGTTGAGGAACTGCTCGACGTCGCGTTCGGCGGCAAGCGGGTCGGCGGGGCAAAGACCGATGGCAAGCGCGCAGCCCGTAAGCCGCCTCAAGTCGCGCGCGAGCTGATCCTCAAGCCCGGCCAGCGCCATCCGCTCCCAGCCTGAGCGCAAGGGTATCGAGGCCAGCCGCTCGCGAAAGGCAGCAAGGCCGAGAGCCGTTTCGAGCGCAGCGTAGACGCGCGCGGCCGCGAGCGGTGCGACATCGCCCCCTTCCGCGCGCAAGGCGGGCGCGAGTGCGACCGCGGCGGCTTCCGCTGCGAGCCCCAAGAACGGCAAGGCGGCGGCGCGCCGCGCAAGCACGGGGGAAAGACCGCTGGCGGCAAGGTGCGCCTGCTCGCGCGCGAAGACGGCCGCACGATCGGCCGGCAACAGCTCCTCGAGATGATCGACGACGGCGTGGACGAGGGGGCGATAGGCCGCGACCGTATCGCGGATCACAAGCGGTCGCGGCAGATTGGCGAGCACCCAGCGGGTCGCCTCGACGAGTGCCTGCCGCGTCTTCGCCAAAAGGGCGATCTGCAGCTGCGCTGGCACGTCCGCCGGTAGGGCTGCGAGCTCGGCCCAGAGCGCCCCAAGACCGAAGGCGTCGTCAGCGACGACAAAGGCGAGCGCGATCTCTTCCACACTCGCCCCGGTCAAATCCTCAAGTTCGCTCACGAACACCTCAAGGCCACGGTTGACGAGGGTGTTGGCGAGATAGGTCGCGACGATCTCGCGCCGCAGCCGATGTTGCGCGATCGCCTGCGGGAACCGCTCGCGCAGCGGACGTGGGAAATAGGTGAGGAGCGCAGAAGCGAAATAAGCACGATCGGGTAAGTCGCTCGCAAGCAGCCGATCGAACAGGGTCATTTTGGCATAGGCGAGAAGCACAGCCGCCTCCGGCCGCACCAGTCCCTCATGAGCTTCCCGGCGGCGCGCGAGCTCGCGCTCGTCAGGTAACTGCTCGAGCTTGCGGTCGAGCCGGCCGGCCCGCTCGAGCTTGCGCATAAGGCGGATTTGGGCATCTAACAGCTCAGGAGCGAGCGCTTGACCCACGGAAAGCGCAAGGTTTTGAACGATATTGTCGCGTAAGACGAGGGCGGCGACTTCTTCGCTCATCTCGAGCAAGAGTTCGTCGCGCTGTCGACGCGTGATCTGACCCTCGGCCATCACCGAGCCGAGGAGGATCTTGATGTTGACTTCGTGATCCGAGCAGTCGACGCCGGCCGAATTGTCGATGAAGTCGGTATTGATCCGACCACCCCGTCGCGCGAAGGCGATGCGCGCCTTTTGCGTAAAGCCGAGATTGCCGCCCTCGATCACCACCCGACAGCGCAACGTCTCTGCATCGACGCGCACCGCATCGTTGCTGCGGTCGGCGGCATCGGCATGGCTCTCGGCGGCGGCCTTGACGAAGGTGCCGATGCCGCCGTTCCAGAGCACATCCACAGGCGCCCGCAAGATCGCCTGGATGAGCTCGTTGGGCGTGAGCCGTTCGGCATCGATGGCGAGAACCCGGCGGACTTCGGGTGAAAGCGGTACGCTTTTGGCGGTGCGCGGCCAGACGCCGCCACCTTGCGAGATCTTGGAACGATCGTAATCGTCCCAGGACGAGCGCGGCAGAGAAAATAGACGCTTGCGCTCTTGGAAGCTCAATGCGGGGTCGGGATCGGGATCCAAAAAGATGTGGCGATGGTCGAATGCCGCAACGAGCTTGATCTTATCAGAAAGGAGCATGCCGTTGCCGAACACGTCGCCCGACATGTCTCCGATCCCGACGCAGGTGAACGGATCCCGATCGGGGTCGAGCCCGAGCTCGCGGAAGTGGCGGCGCAGCGATTCCCACGCCCCACGCGCCGTGATGCCGAGCTTCTTGTGGTCGTAGCCGGTGGAGCCGCCGGAAGCGAAGGCGTCGTCCAACCAGAACCCATAGTCCCGGGCCAGCGCGTTGGCGACATCTGAGAAGGTCGCCGTGCCCTTGTCGGCGGCGACGACGAGATAGGGGTCGTCATCGTCGTAGCGCACGACATCGGGCGGGGCGATGACCGCCTCAGCGAGCCGATTGTCGGTCAGGTCGAGCAGCCCGCTTAAGAAGGTGCGGTAGCAGCGGATCCCCTCCTCGAGCAGAGCCTGGCGATCGCCGCTTGCCGGGGGTCTTTTGACCACGAAACCACCCTTGGCACCCACCGGCACGATGATCGCGTTCTTGACCATCTGGGCCTTCATAAGCGCGAGGATTTCGGTGCGGAAATCCTCCCGGCGATCCGACCAGCGGATGCCACCGCGCGCCACCTTGCCGCCGCGCAAGTGCACCCCTTCTGTCCAGGGGGCGTAGACGAAGATCTCGTACGCCGGCTTTGGTTTGGGCAGACCGGAGATGCGCGACGGGTCGAACTTGAAGGAGAGGTAGGCCTTGCCCGTGCCGGTGGTGGGATCGCGCTGGAACCAATTGGTGCGCGTCGTCGCCCGCACGAGTTCGAGCAGGCCGCGCAAGATCCGGTCTTCATCGAGCGAGGCCACACGCTCGAGCGCACCGGAAAGCTCGGCTTCGATGCGGGAAAGGCGCGCTTGACGATCCTCGATGGTGGGGTCGAAGCGGGCCCGAAACAGCGACACGAGCGCTTGCGCGATCTCGGCATTGGCGAGCAGAACGCTCTCGATGTAGCTCTGGCTGAACGGCACGCCGAGCTGCAGCCAGTAGCGGCAATAAGCGCGCAAGACCATGACCTCGCGCGCCGAGAGGCCGCGGGCGAGGACCAGGCGGTTGAAGCCATCGACCTCGATCGCTCCGGTAAAGGCATCGAGGAAGGCGCTCTCGAAGACGGAACGGACCTTCTCGATGTCGATGTCGCCCGTGACGATCGCGCGCGCTCCAAAGTCGTGGATCGCGAAGCTGTGGCCCTCGCTGTCGTGAACAATAGCCGGCTCTTCCGAGACGACCTCGAGCCCGAGCGACTCGAGCACCGGCAGAACCGCCGAGAGCTCGAGCGGGCTGTCCTTACAGATCAGTTTGACGCGCAGGAGCTCGCGGTCCTCGAGCCGGCGGTAGAGGCGCACGGCGAGCGGACCGATCTCGCCGCGCGCGAGTTGGTCCATAGTGCGTATGTCGGGCACGGCTGCGCGCGCCGGGCGGCTCTCGCGATAGGCGGCCGGAAAGCCCTGACCGAAGCGGCGGAACAGGCGGTTGCCCTCCTCTTCCCCGCATTCGCGCACGAGCGCCGCCCACAGCCGTTCGCTCCAGCCCTGCGCTGCCTCGGCTACCAGCCGCTCGAGCCGCACCGGATCGAGGTCGGCGGGAAGACCCTTGGGGGTGCGAATGGTGAGCAGGATGCGCGCAAGCCGCGATTCGGAAACGAGAGCCTGATATTCACTCTCGCCGCCGCCGAGCTCGTGCTCGAGCAGACGCTGGATGCGTTCGCGCAGCGCGGTGTTGTACTGTTCGCGCGGCACGAAGAGGAGAAAGGAGACAAAGCGGCCGAAGGGATCGGGGCGTACGAGCAGGCGCACGCGCGCCCGCTCTTGGAGGTGCAAAATGGCAAGCGCACTCGCATAGAGTTGGTCGGCGTCGATCTGGAACAGCTCATCGCGCGGATAAGTCTCGAGAATGTGGGCGAGGGCTTTCGCGGCGTGGCCGCCCGCGGGTAGTTGGGCGCGGGCGAGGACCGAAGCCACCTTGCGCCGTAAAAGCGGGGTGTCGCGCGGGCTCGCAGCATAGGCCGAAGAGGTGAAGAGACCGAACAAGCGGTGTTCCCCCACCACCCGACCGGTGTCATCGTATCGCTTGACGCCAATAAAATCGAGCCAAGTCGGACGATGGACGGTCGATCGGGAATTGGCCTTGGTGATCAGGATCGGTGACTGCGGCGCCATCGCCGCTTCCCGCAGCGGCCGCGGCAGCGCAGCGAAACTGGTCGAGCGCGCAGCATCCGAGCGCTGGGCGAGGATGCCAAGCGCACTTCCCGCCTCACGCTCGAGCTCGGGACCGTCCTCACCCTCCACGAGGCGGTAGCTGGCTGCGCCCAAGAAGACGAAATGGTCGGCTGCGAGCCAGGCCAAAAAGGCGCGGATCTCGTCTACGAGTTCGGTGGGCACGACTTCGGCGGGGGGACGGCATTCCCGAGCGGCGCGCGCGGTAACCGCTTTCATGGCGGCGAAATCGCGCACCGCGGCGCGAACATCGGCGAGCACGCGCAATAGATCGCGCTCGAGCGCAGCGAGGCGTTCGGGATCGCTCAAACGGTCGACCTCGACGTGCATGAAGCTCTCGAGCCGCGCCTTGTCCTGCGCTGGTTCGCCGACGGCGCGAAGATATCCCTGCTCGTCGCGGGCAACCGGGATCACCGGATGCACCGTGAGGTGGACGTCGAGGCCGTGACGGTCGATCTCCATCGTCACGCTATCGACGAGGAAGGGCATATCATCGTTGACGATTTCGACGATGGTATGCCCCGATTGCCAGCCGTGGCGGTCGAGCTCGGGATTGTAAACGCGCACGAGCGCGGTGCCGGGAACGCGCTTGCGGCCGAAGGCGAGATGGGCGAGCGCCGCACCGTAGAGATCGAGGGGATCGATCCCGAGCAGGTCTTCTGGTGGGATGCCCGCGAGCCAGCGGTCGACGAAGCCGCGCACGAGCGATCGCTCGTCTTCGGGAACGCGCTCGTCGATCGTCTGGCGCACACAGGCGAGCAATTCGTTCGCATCGACCGGCCCGAGATCGGCCATGGGTTCCGCTCCCGCTGATCGGCGTCGCGTCGAGTTAGAGCATGATTTGATTAACAGAACATCACCGTCCCCCGCGCACATGGTTGCTCCCTGGCGTCGGCGCGGTTAGCATCGCCGTTCAAGAAACGCGGCCCCGAGATGGGTGGCGCAAAGGGAGGCTCGAAGAAGGGAGGCTCGAGATGACGAAATGGCGATGGTCGCGTCGGACCCTCCTTGCGGGAGCCGCAACCGGAGCGCTCGCGGTGGGGCTCAAAGCGCGGACGGGCATCGCGCGTTCTGCCGCAAAGCTCTCGGTGGGCTTTTGGGACCATTGGGTCCCGGGCGCCAACGACACCCTCACGCGTCTGTGTCGCGCCTGGGCCGAAAAAGAAAAGGTCGATCTTACGATCGACTATATTCCCTCGCAGGGCAACAAGCTGTTGCTCACCATCGCCGCCGAGGCACAGGCGCGCTCCGGCCACGACATATTGGCGATGAACACCTGGCTTCCGGGCAGCTACGCGGAGCGGCTGGAGCCGGTCGATGACGTGATGAAAGAAGTCATCGCCCGCAACGGACCGACCAATCCGGTGGTCGAATATTTGGGCAAGCCGGATGGGCACTGGCGGGCCGTGCCGGCGACACCGGGCTCGCAGATGAAGGGGCCGGCGACGCGCTTCGACCTGCTTAAGGAACACGCGGGCATCGACATCCTCGCGATCTATCCGCCCGATCGACCGGCCGATGCGGAGAAGGCGAAGAGCTGGACCTGGGAGGCTCTGCTCGCGGCGGCCGAGAAGTGCCACAAGGCCGGCTATCCGTTTGGAATCGGGCTCGGGACGACCTCCGACAGTGTGGACACTTGGGGTTCACTCTTCCATGCGTTCGGGGCTCGTCTCGTCGACGAGAAGGGCAATATCGTCGTGCGGTCGGACGAGACCCGCGCCGCACTCGACTTCGCGAAACGGCTGGCCGCATTCTTGCCCGCCGATGCGATCGCGTGGGACGACGGCTCGAATAATCGCTGGCTGATCGCTGGAAAGGGTGCGCTGATCTTCAATCCGCCCTCCGCTTGGGCGGTGGCCAAGCGCGACGCGCCGCAGGTAGCCGAAAAGGTTTGGCACCATCCGGCCCCGCTCGGGCCGAAAGGGCGCTTCGGCCCCTACCTTCCCTACTATTGGGCGATTTGGAGTTTCAGCCCGAATAAGGCGGCCGCGAAGAGCTTGTTGTTGTATCTTTCCTCGCGCGAGGCTGCCGAGCAGCTGGTCGCTGCCTCACAAGGCTACGACATTCCCGGCTATTTGGCGTTCAACGACTTCAAGACTTGGCTGGAGGAGGGACCGCCTAAAGGTACGCTGCGCCATTATCCGCCCGGCCCGGATCAGATCCTTTCCATCGCCGCGGCCCCCGCCCCGCACAAGATCGCCGAGCAGATCTACAATCAAGCCACGATCACCAAGATGATCGCGCGCATCGTTCAAGGCGGGGACACGATCGAGCGGGCGATCGCCTGGGCAGAAAACGAACTCGAGGGCTTTATGCGCGGCTGAGCTCGGCTCCCGGCAGGCCGCGAGGAAAAGGCGATGGCTCAGGCGAGCGTCGTCGAAGCACAGGTCAAAGAGGCGGCTCAAAGGGACAGGGGTAGCGGGCTCGCCGCAAGGCGAGCCCGTATCGCCTTTCTGTTTTGTCTGCCGCTGATCCTCTTGGTGGTGGCACTCGTCATCTATCCAGCTTTCTATTCGCTTTACCTCGCGACGCTGAACAAGAGCATGACCCGCTTTGTCGGATTGGGGAATTTTGCGTTCTTGTTCCGGCGCGAGACGTTTTGGATGGTGGTCGAGCAGTCGATCATCTTTGCGGTGAGTGCCGTCATCTTCAAGGCGCTGATCGGCTTCGTGCTCGCCCATCTGCTCCACGCCTTGCCGCCGCGCGGGCAGCGCGCTTGGCGGGGGCTGCTCCTCGTGCCTTGGGTGATCCCACCCGCGATGAGCACGCTCGTGTGGTGGTGGATGTACGAGCCGTCCTACAGCGCGCTCAACTGGCTCTTAATGGGTATCGGCTTCGCTCCCGTGCCGTGGTTGGGCGATCCGTACTGGGCGCGCTTTTCGGTCATCCTCGTCAACGTGTGGTACGGTGCGCCCTTTTTCATGATCATGTACCTGGCGGCACTCAAGTCTGTTCCCGCTGAACTCTATGAATCGGCGGAAATCGACGGTGCCAACGCATGGCAGAAGCTCGTCTATGTGACGCTGCCCATGTTGCGGAATATCATCGCGATCACGGTGCTCTTTTCACTCATCGTGACGTTTGCGAATTTCGATATCGTGCGGATCCTGACCGCCGGCGGACCGCGTGACATGACGCACGTCTTCGCCACTTATGCCTTCAAGCTCGGTATCGAATCAAACGATATTCCGCTTGGGGCCTGTGTCTCGCTCTTCATGTTCCCCATCCTCGCCGTGGCTGCGGTGTTCATCTTGCGCGATGTGCATCGCCGTTCGCGGGAGATCGCCGGTGTCTCGGGCTGACGCGGCAGCAGCGCCGTACCGCGTTGGCCGGCCTCGGCGTTGGGCGCTGTGGGCGGCCTATGGTTGCCTAGCCCTATTCTGTGTGTTCTTCTTGGCCCCTCCCCTTTATGCGCTCGTCACCTCGCTCAAGACGAGCCAAGAGATCGCAGCACTCGAAGGCAACCCCTGGTTCGTACGCGAACCGACTTTGGCGAATTACGCGGCGCTGCTGGGCTCTCCTGTGTTCTTGCAGTTCTTCTGGAACTCGACGCGCGTGGCGGTGATCGTGGTGAGCGTGACGATGATCATCAGCACGCTCGCCGCTTTTTCGCTCGCGCGCATGCGATTCTTCGGTTCAACCGCGCTGGCTACGGGTGTGTTCTTGACCTATTTGATTCCCGAGACGCTGCTGTTCATCCCGAAGTTCCAGATTTTTACGTGGCTTAGAGACCTCACCGGCATCGAGTTCATCAATCGGTGGTGGTTGCTCTGCATCGTCTACCCGACGCTGACGGTTCCGTTCTGTACCTGGATCTTGATCGGTTATTTTTCGTCGATACCCAAAGAGCTCGACGAGGCCGCGATCGTCGACGGCGCCTCCTATTTGCAAATCCTGTTCAAAGTCTTTCTCCCGGTCGCTCTTCCGGGGCTGATCGCTGCCACCATCTTCGCCTTCACGGTCTGTTGGGCGCAGTTTCTCTACCCGCTCGCATTCACGACATCACTCGATCAACTGGTGCTGCCGGTCGGCATCGTCACCAACCTGATCAAGGGTGATGTGTTCAACTGGGGGCAGATCATGGCGGGGGCGCTTCTTACCGCAGCGCCCCCTGTCCTCCTCTATGCGTTTTTAATGGACTATTATATCGCCGGGCTTACGGCCGGGGCGACCAAGGGCTAGAGCGCAGCGCGCGATCAGGCACGGCCGCGCAGGCCCAAGATGCGCAGGCGCAGGGCGTTGAGCTTGATGAAGCCGGCGGCATCGCGCTGGTCGTAGACCGTGTCTTCCTCGAAGGTGGCGAACTCCTGCCGGTAAAGGCTCACCGGGCTCTTGCGGCCGACCACGCTTGCATGGCCCTTGAAGAGCTTGAGCCGCACGGTTCCGGTGACGTGTTCCTGGCTCTTGTCGATGAGAGCCTGAAGCATTTCGCGCTCGGGGCTGAACCAATAGCCGTTGTAGATGAGCTCGGCGTAACGCGGCATGAGCTCGTCTTTGAGATGAGCGGCACCGCGATCGAGGGTGATGCTCTCGATCGCCCGATGGGCGAGGTGCAAGACCGTACCGCCCGGAGTCTCGTAGACACCGCGCGATTTCATCCCGACGTAGCGGTTCTCGACCAGATCGACGCGGCCGATCCCATTCGCCCCGGCGATGTCATTGAGACGACGGAGCAGGTTGGCAGGCGAGAGGCGCTCACCGTCGACCGAGACCGGGTCACCGCGCTCGAAGCCGATTTCGATGTAGGTCGGCTTGTCGGGGGCGAGCTCCGGGTTGATGGTGCGGGTGAACATCTCCTCATCCGGTTCCACCCACGGGTCTTCGAGCGCCCGCCCCTCGTAGGAGATGTGGAGCAGATTGGCATCCGTGCTGTACGGCGGCTCGCCGCGTTTGCCGCGCGGGATCGGGATCTGGTGGCGCTCGGCGTATTCGATGAGCCGTTCGCGGGAGGTCAGATCCCACTCGCGCCAGGGGGCGATCACTTTGATGTGCGGGTTCAAGGCGTAGCAGGTGAGCTCGAAGCGCACCTGATCGTTGCCCTTGCCGGTGGCTCCATGGGCTACGGCGTCAGCACCGACTTCCGCAGCGATCTCGACCAGCCGCTTGGCGATCAGCGGCCGCGCGATTGCGGTTCCGAGAAGGTAAGCCCCCTCGTAGAGGGCGTTGGCTCGGAACATCGGAAAGACGAAGTCGCGGACGAACTCTTCTTGCAAGTCTTCGACGTAGACTTTCTCCGCGCCCATCATCTCCGCTTTGGCGCGCGCGCTTTCGAGCTCCTCGCCCTGGCCGAGATCGGCGGTAAAGGTGACGACTTTGCAGCCGTAGGTTTCCTGCAGCCAGCGGAGGATCACAGAGGTGTCGAGCCCGCCCGAATAGGCGAGCACCACGCGCTCGACTTTACCCTTCATCCTTGCGCTCCGCTCGGATCCGCTTCGCCCGCGCGCCGCGGGGACCGCTCAAATGTGGGTGTCGACGCTCGCTCCGCCCGCGGTCGGCTCACCACTTTCGGCGGGCGGAGGCTTGGCCACGCCGACGAGCGCCGGGCGGAGCAGGCGGTCGGCGAGCACATAACCGGCCTGGAGGACCTCGGCAACCGAACCCGCGGGCAGGGTGGCAGACGGCACCTCGAACATCGCCTGATGGAAGTTGGGATCGAAGCGCTCGCCGGGTTTGGGCTCGATCTTGCGGATCTGATGACGCTCGAAGAGCGACAGCAGGCTCTTCTCCGTCATCTCGACGCCGATGATGAGCGTTTGCAGGAGTTGATCGCGCACCTCGCTCGAAGGCGGCACTGCGGCGAGTGCGCGGCGCAGATTGTCGGCTACCTCGAGAAGACCGCGCGCGAAGTTGGCGATCGCATATTTGCGCGCTTCCTCGATTTCGCGGTCTTTCTGCCGACGCAGGTTCTCAAGATCGGCAAGCGCCCGCAACAGTCGATCGTTGAGCGCGGCGATCTCGGCTTCCAGGCTCTCGACCGTGCGCTCGACGCGCGGCGCTTCTGCTTCCGGCTCGGACTTGAGCTGAGCCTCGCTCGCGGTCGCTTCGGCAGGTTGCAGGGCCTTTTCGTTGGGTTCGTTCATCACTCGAGCTCGTTCTCTGGTGTTCCAAGCAGACGACTGACCACCCGGGCGGTGTAATCCACGACCGGGATGACCCGGGCATAGTCCAAACGGGTGGGGCCGATCACGCCGATCGCACCCACCACCGAACTACGCCGTCCGTCGCCGGCACGATAGGGGGCGACGATCGTCGAGCAACCGGAAAGACCGAAGAGCTCGTTCTCCCGTCCGATGAAGATCTGCACGCCCTTGGCCTTCTGAGTCGCCTCGACGAGCTTGAGGATGTTCTTCTTGGCCTCGATCGATTCGAAGAGGGTGCGGATGCGCTCGAGCTCGACGAGGTTGGTGACGTCTTCGAGCAGATGCGCCGTTCCGCGCACGAGCAGGATACCGCCCTCGCGCTGGATGTCTTCGGCCCAAGTGGCGAGACCCTGCGCCACCAGTTTCTGCGCGAGCTCGTCGAGTTGGGTGCGACGCTCTTCGATCTCCTGACGGATCAACCGGCAGGCTTCTTCGAAACTGCGTCCGGCGAGGCGCGTGGTGAGGTAGTTGCCTGCTTCGACGAGAAGCGAAGGCGACAGCCCAACCGGGATATCGATCACCCGGTTCTCCACCAGGCCATTGTCGTTGACGAGCACGACAAGGGCTCGGCCCGGCGACAGCGGCACGAACTCGACATGGCGGAAGGGGCGATCGGCGGTGGGGGCGGCGACCAGCCCGGCGCAGCGGGCAAGGCCGGAGAGGAGATCCGAGGCCTCCCGCAACACGGCTTCGAGACTGCGCGCCGTGCCGGCGAGCCGACTCTCGATCTTGCGCCGCTCCTCCTCGGGCAAGGGGGCGTATTCGAGAAGACCGTCGACGTAGAGGCGAAGTCCGGCCTCGGTCGGCAGCCGCCCGGCGGAGGTGTGGGGTGCGTAGAGAAGACCAGCCTCTTCGAGATCGGCCATGACGTTGCGGATGGTCGCCGGGCTCAGCTGCTCGTCGAGGCGACGCGAGATGGTGCGCGAGCCCACGGGCTCGCCCGTCTCGACGTAGGTGTCGACGATCTTGCGGAAGATTTCTCGCGACCGGGCGTTGAGTTCGACGATCATGGTCTCCCAAGAACAGGGTTCGGCGGCCGAGATTTGGGGGGTGAGGGGAGGGACTTCAACCGAGTTGCGCGCGCAGCCGCCGAAGGCGAACCCGAGCGCCCGCAGGGAAGCGCGGCGGAGGCGCGAAGCTAGCCCTGAACCAGTTCCGTCGTGAAGGCGAGGGTTTCGCGCGCGCAGCGCTCCCAGCTGAACTGGCGGGCACGGAGGAGGCCGCGGGCGATAAAGCCCAAGCTAAGCTCGGGGCCGACGCACGAGCTGTCGGGAAATGCCAGCGGCGGCGAAGTCCGCGAAGCGGAGTTCTTGAAGGAAAAAGAGGGCGAGGAGATAAACGGCGAAAGCGAAGGCGAGCGTGACGACGACCCAAATCCCTGAAGAGGGCATAAGAAAACAGACGAGAGCGGCAAGAAGCGTGCTCGAAGCGACGCGCCCGAGACTTGCCCAGGGGAGAAAGGGGCGAAAGCGCCGAAGCGCGAAGAGGAGAACGAGGCCGAGCCCGAAGGTCATCGAGAGCGCGTGTGCAACGCCGGCGCCGACCGCAGCGGAGCTTAGGATGAGCAGGAGGGAGAGAGCCGCAGCCGGGAGCAGAAGACCCGCGAGGCTCAAAGCGGGGGCGACCGTCATACCGGCCGCGGCGAGTCCGTTGACGATCACATCGAGCAGCGCGAACAGGGAAAAGGCCAGCATCTGCCAGGGAAGGATCGTCGCTGCCTCGCCATAGGCTGAGCCGAAGAGGAGCAGGACCAACGGTTCCGCTTCGATCGAGACGAGTGCGACCGCGGGCAGAAGGAGGAGAAGAGCGAGGCGGAGCGCTAAGGCGAGTTGCTCGCGGGCGCGCGCTTCGTCGCTCATAGCGATCGCGCGGCTGATCGCGCTGAACGCCACTGCGGAAAGCGCGGCGGGAACGAGGGTCAGAGTCCGGCTCACGTTGAGCGCGGCGACATAGAAGCCAGTCGCCGGGGAGGCTGTCATGACCGCCGCCAACAGCCAAAGCGGCAGATTGAGGTGCAACTGGGCGACGCCGATGTAGAGGGCAAGCGGTATCGCCCGCCGCAGAAGAGCCCTCGCGAGGTCGGTTGAAGGCCAAACGGCGCGCGGCGGTTGCGCAGCCATAAGGAGAACAATGACGATCAGGCTCGAGGCGACATGGACGAGAAAGGCGGCCTCGACCGAAAGGGCATGGATGAGCGCGAGGGCGGCGATCCCGGTTGCTTTGAGGACCCCGTGCGCGGCGATGGTGAGCGCGAGCAAGCCGTAGCGACCAGCCGCGTAGAGCGTGCCCTGCCAGGCTCCAACGAGGGCCATAAGCGGTACGTCGAGGAAGGCGATGCGGAGAGCTGGAGCAGCCGAAGGCGCGCCGAAAAAACGCGTGAGGGGCGCGCTCGCGGCATAGCCGAGGGCGAAGAGGATCGCTCCCAGCACCGTGAGGACGGCGAGCACGGTTTGCTCAACCGCATGACGGCGATCCGCATGTTCGGTGAGCACTTTGGTTGTGGCGCCGGCGAGCCCACCGGTGAGCATCACCTGAAGCCAAGTGACCAACGTAAAGACAAGCCCATAGATGCCGAAGTCGACCGGCCCTAAAAACCGAGAGACAACGATTGCGGTTAAAAGCCCACAAAGAAAGAACGTCGCGCGGGCGATAAGCAGCAACAGACTGCCGCGCGCGATGTCGGCGAAGGTATCGAGATCGGTTCGGGCGCTCATGCCTCTTCGCCTTCACGCCGGTTTAGAGACTGAGCAGCGCTGACGGTGGGTCGAAGGGCGCAGGGCCCGGAACACTGCAGCACGGCTCGCGCACGGGCCGAGCGGCGGCGATGACTGAAGACGGATGCGAGGCGACACAAACGGCGTGGAAGCCCGTGAACGGTGGCAGCAACTGCCGGGACGAGGCGTCGCCTGATCGCGCTCTTCGGGCCCGCAGCACCCGCCAAGCGCGGTGCGGGGCGCGGGCAAGAGGCGGCGGTGCGCGCTCGCTCGCCCCGCTCGAAGCTCTTCGCGTGCGCGCACAACACACGCTTTACCCCCGCCCCACAAGGGGAGCGCGGCATCACCAAAAGCCCCCGCTCACCCTTCGAAGCAGAATGGCGCGCGCACAGTTCGAAGCCACACTCCGAAAAGCGAGCCCGGCGCTGCACAACGGCCAGTGACGATGAAAGGCACGACCGACCATCCTCGTGCGATCCTGATGCCGTGGGGTGAGAGCACGTAAAAGCGAGGCGCGGAAGGGGCTCTGGGGCATCGAGACTGGAGAGAAATGCAGCGCGCTTGCAAACAAGCGCGCGGAACTTATCACCGTGCGGCGGTCACAACACTGGCGCTTGCCGGCTAAACGAACGGGGAAACGCGGGCAAGGCTAGAGGCTTTAGACGCATACCGGTGGATGGTGCGCGATACCCTACCTATCCGGCTCGCTGCGGGCGTGAAAAGAAAACGGCCGGTGCCGTCATGTCTCGAGACGCCACCGGCCGCTTCTCCGCGAGCGTGCGCGGGCTGTTAATAGTCGCCGCCGCGGGGCCCGCCGTAGCCCCCGTGGCGCGGTCCGCGCGGGCCGCGCGGACCACCGAACCCGCCCGGACCGCGACGCTCGCCGAAGCCGGCTCGCGGGCCACCGTACCCGCCTTCGTGCGAACGCGCACCCCGCGCACCGCGCGGCGCACCGCCGGGCCCGCGCTCCTCGGCCAGGCGGACGGCGATCGTGCGCCCGTTCATTTGATAGCCGTCGAGTTCACGGATGGCCGCCTCGGCCTGCTCGGGCGAGCCCATCTCGATGAAGCCGAAGCCGCGCGAGCGACCCGTGTCGCGATCGGTCGCGATTTTGGCGTAGACGACTTCGCCATGGGCGCTGAACAGGTCAGTCAGCTGCTCGACGGTAGTGGTGAAGGGGAAGTTGGCAACGAAAAGCTTACGGGACATCGATCCGGTCCAGGGTACGTTGACGACGAAGCGGGATCAGCCCGAGACGAACCGATCCGGCCACGTTCCAACGAGACCCTGAACGCCGAGATGACGACGTACCACGAGGATTAGTGAGGCAAAGCACCCACGTACCCGATCACCACAGCGCTCGACGCCGACATTCGAAACAGGGAAGCGATGGAAAGGGACGTCTCGACTCTCTGCTACGCTGACCACCAAACAAATTATAGGCGCAACCGCACTCTCAGGCGAGAGAAAAACGACACGCGCTAGGCTCTCAGCGCCGCGCGCGGGCCCGGGCGCGCGCAGCAGCGCCGAAAGCGGCGAACAGCCGACGCGACACCGGATCCTCCAGAACACCCCATTCGGGGTGCCACTGCACGCCTAAAGCAAAGCTCGACGCAGTCGGGACGCTCACCGCCTCGATCGTGCCGTCTTCGGCGAGGGCTTCCACGCGCAGCCCCGGAGCCAGCCGATCGATGCCCTGCGCATGCAGGGAGTTGACCACGATCGTCTCGACGCCATCCAGCAACGACCACAGCTGCCCGCCGGGCACAAGGCGTACCGGATGTCGGGGCGCATAGCGCGCCGCATAGGGCAAGCTTTTATCCGAGCGATGGTCCATCCGTCCGGGCAACTCGTGAAGGCGCGGGTGCAGGGTGCCGCCGAGCGCCACGTTCAACTCCTGCAGGCCACGGCAAATCGCGAAAAGGGGAACGCCGCGGGCGATGGCGCGTCGGATGAGCGGCAAAGTGGTCGCGTCCCGCCGCGGGTCGGCGAGATCATCGGGTTGCGGTTTGCCGCCGTAATGGCTCGGACAAACGTTGGAGGGACTGCCCGTTAAAAGAACGCCGTCGAGCCGGTCGAGCAAAGCGTCGAGATCGAGAAGCGGTCCGAGCGCCGGCACGATGATCGGCACGCCCCCCGTACCCCGCACCACGGCCTCGACATAGCGGTCGACAACCGAGTGGTAGGGGGCATGCTCCCCCTGCTTAAGACAGGCGGATACCCCGATGAGCGGCCCAAGCGCGCGGCTTTCGCACGAAGCGACCGATTCCGAGCCCAAGCCGCGCTCCAACGTCCAATCCATGGCGCTTAAGAAGAGCTCGCCTCGCCGTCGCCCGGGCGGTTGATGGGAATCTTGCGCGGCCGCATCGCCTCCGGGACGATCCGCTCCAGCCGAATGTCGAGCAGCCCTTTGTTGAGCGTGGCGCCGATGACGCGGACGTGATCGGCGAGCTGAAAGCGGTGCTCGAAGGCGCGCTGCGCGATGCCGCGGTGCAGATATTCGACGTCTTTTTCGGGCTCGCGGATCTGCCCCCTCACCGTCAGCACATTGTCTTGCACAGTGATCTCAAGATCTTCTTCACCGAAGCCGGCAACCGCCATGGTGATGCGGTAGCGGTCGGCGCCCTGTTTGACGATGTTGTAGGGCGGATAGGAGGTGTCGCGCTGGGCTTCGCGCAGTGCCGCCTCGAACAGCTTGTCGAGACGCTCGAAGCCGATCGTCGAGCGGAAGAGAGGCGTGAGATCCAGACTACGCATCGTTCTCGTCCTCATGCGAGCGACAGGCCCGCCGCGTGTGTCATTGCGACCACACCCGCGGGCCACGGTAGCGGGCGGACCCCGAAGGCATCCGCCGCCCGAGGATGTGGGCGAGGCATGCGGCGCTTCAAGGCCGAACGGCCCGGGTAACGCGTGCGCTCGTGCCTCTCGAGGCATCCCAACGTCCACCAGCTCGTCCCAACACCCGGCAGCTCGGCGGGACGCTCGGGCCGCGGAGGGCGCTCGGTGGCACCCGGCAGCGGCGCGGGGCTCGCGCATCCGGCACGCTCGAACGATCGCCTGCCATCCCGGCTCCAATACGCGGCGCACGAGCGAGCGGGCACGCGGCTTGGGGCTCTGCTGCGACGGTTGCTCATCGCCGAAGAGCCTGGCACGAAATCGTAAAAGGAAAGTTTGCGGTCGAGCGGGCGATCCGTCCCGATCGCTTCCCTACGCTTCCCGAGGGCAGCCGACGCAAAGGGTCCCAGCCGTGCTGCGCTATCTGCTCTACCGTCTGCTCGTCATGGTGCCGACGCTCCTGGCGATAAGTCTTTTGACGTTCGTCATCATCCAATTGCCCCCGGGTGATTTTCTCTCAGCGCATATCGCCGAACTCCAAGCCCAAGGCGAAGCGGCACAGCAAGAGAAAATCGAATATCTTCGACAATTGTATGGGCTCGATCAGCCAATGTGGCAACAATATCTCTTGTGGCTATGGGGGCTCCTGCACGGTGATCTCGGCTGGTCCTTCGAGTACGACAAGCCGGTCGCCGAGGTGATCGGAGACCGTATCTTCCTGACCTTTATCGTCTCGTTCGCGACCGTGCTGTTCACCTGGTTGTTGGCGTTTCCGATCGGGGTGTACAGCGCTACGCACCAATACAGCTGGGGCGATCACGGTCTGACGTTTTTAGGTTTTCTCGGTCTTGCGACGCCGAATTTCCTGCTCGCGCTCATCATGCTCTACTTCGCCAACGTGTGGTTCGGAACATCGATCGGAGGGCTCGTCGATCCCGAGTACATCGATCAGCCGATGAGCTGGGCCAAGTTCCTTTCGGTGCTCGAACATCTGTGGATCCCGGTGGTCATCATCGGCACCTCGGGGACCGCAGCGATGATTCGCCGTTTGCGCGCCAACCTCCTGGACGAATTGCAAAAACCCTACGTGATCACGGCCTATGCCAAGGGCCTCTCGCCCCGCCGGGCGCTCGTTAAATACCCTCTGCGCATGGCTCTCAATCCATTCATCGCCGATATCGGGAACCTACTGCCCGAATTCATCTCCGGTTCTGCGTTGGTATCGGTCGTGCTTTCACTACCTACCACCGGACCTTTGCTGGTACGTGCCTTGCAGACCCAAGACATGTACTTAGCAGGGTCCTTCTTGATGCTCGAATCCTTCTTGGTGGTCTTGGGCGTGTTGATCTCGGATCTGGCGCTCGCCTGGCTCGATCCGCGGATCCGCTTCGGCCGGGGCATGGCGCGATGAACGCCGTTCGCGACGACAGACTAGGTCTGCTCGCCGAGCACTGGGTCGATCCCGAACCCTTCGACCCGCAGAAAGGCGAAGAGCCGATCACAGCCGAACAGGCGCGCTTGGCGACCGCCTCGCAATGGCGCTTGATGTGGTGGCGGTTCCGCCGCCATCGCCTGGCAGTAGTTTCGCTCGTGGTGCTCGCCTTGTTCTATGCGAGCACGCTCATTACAGAATTCCTTGCACCCTATGATCCACACGCGCGCCATCCGCAATTCATCAATGCGCCACCACAGCGCGTGCACGTCTTCCACGAGGGGCGCTTCGTCGGCCCCTTCGTCTATGGCTATTCGGTGCGTTTAGACCGCGCGACCATGCGACGGGAGTATGTACCCGACCCGAACAAAGTCCAGCCGCTGCGGTTTTTCTGTCGAGGTGAGCCCTATCGGCTATTGGGGCTCGTCGAAACCGAGCGCAAGCTCGTTTGTCCGGCCCCCGGAGGCACCGTGTTTCTGTTGGGAACGGATCGGCTCGGGCGCGATTTGTTCTCGCGCATCCTGCACGGGGCGCGCGTCTCGCTCACCGTGGGACTGGTGGGGATCGCGGTGAGCTTTGTGCTCGGCATCGTGCTCGGAGGGATCTCGGGATACTACGGCGGCTGGGTGGACAACCTGGTGCAGCGGACGATCGAAGTCGTGCGCTGCTTTCCGACCATTCCGCTGTGGCTGTCGCTGTCGGCTGCCATGCCGGTCACGTGGGATCCGCTTTGGGTGTATTTTGGGATCACGATTATTCTGGGCCTGATCGACTGGACGGGCCTTGGACGGGCCGTGCGCTCGAAGATCTTGGCTTTGCGCGAGGAGGAGTTCGCGCAAGCGGCACGGCTCATGGGCGCGCGGCCGGCGCGCATCCTCGCGCGGCATCTCTTGCCCTCCTTCGCGAGCCATCTCATCGCTTCAGCGACGCTCTCGATCCCCGGCATGATCTTGGGCGAAACGGCGCTCTCCTTCTTGGGGCTTGGGGTCCGCGCGCCGATGGTGAGCTGGGGGGTGCTCCTCAACGACGCCCAAAACGTCAATGCCGTCGCTCTCTATCCCTGGTTGCTTTTTCCCGTCGTGCCCGTGGTGGTGGTGGTGCTGGCCTTCAATTTCCTCGGTGATGGGCTCCGCGACGCCGCGGATCCCTATGGGGGGCGCACCTAACGAGGCGTAAAACGCGGGCGCGCAGGCGAGGATCAGTCGGGGGCGAGGCGGCGGATGAGGGCATCGAGCTGGTCGAGGCTCGAATAGCGAATGGTAAGGCTGCCGCCTTTGGCGCGCGGGCGAATGGCAATGGGCAGACCGAGGCGGGCGGCCAAGCGCTGTTCGAGGGCGACGAGATCGGGATCGCGCCGTCGACCCCGGGCGGCACGGCCGGGGCGCGCGCGGGCGCGCACAAGGGCTTCCGTCTCGCGCACGGAGAGCTCGCGGCGAACCACCTCGCGCGCCAGCGACACCGGGTCTTCGGCGGCGAGGAGGGCGCGGGCATGCCCGGCAGTCAGCCGGCCCTCTTCGAGCAGGTGCGCGACCTCTTCGGGAAGGGCGAGCAAGCGCAGCGTGTTGGCGACATGGCTGCGGCTGCGACCGACGATGCGCGCCACCTCCTCTTGCGGGTGACCGAACTCCTCGATCAGCCGCTGAAAGGCGCGCGCCTCTTCGAGTGGGGTGAGATCGGCGCGCTGGAGATTCTCGACGAGCGCGAGCTCGAGCACCTCGCGGTCGCTGAGCTCGCGCACGACCACCGGCAGTTCGTGTACCCCCGCGCGTTGCGCGGCACGCCAGCGGCGTTCACCGGCCACGATCTCATAACCCGGCGCGCCCGCCGGGGCGGGGCGCACGAGCAGGGGCTGGAGCACTCCCTTCTCGCGGATCGAATGAGCGAGCTCCTCGAGTTCGGCTTCGGGAAACTGCCGGCGGGGCTGAAGCGGCGAGGGGCGGAGGAACTCGATCGGGACCATCTGGGCGGTCCTGCCGCCTGTGCCGGTGTCCAAAAGAGCGGGGTCGCCGCCGAGCAGGGCCGCAAGACCCATGCCGAGGCTGCGGCGACGGGGAGCACGATCCTCTTCCCTCATGGGCGAGCGGCCTCGATTGGGATGGCGCGGGTGGGTTTGGCTTCAGGCAGCGGGGGCGAGCTCCGGATTGCGCCGCAGCATCTCGCCGGCGAGCTTGGCATAGGCTTTGGCCCCGGGACAGCGGAGATCGTAGAGCAGCACCGGAAGGCCGTGCGAGGGGGCCTCAGAGACGCGCACATTACGCGGGATCACGGTCTCGAAGACGCGATCGCCCAGAAAGCTGCGCACGTCGACCTCGACCTGTTCGGAGAGATTGTTGCGGCGGTCGAACATGGTGAGCAGGACCCCCTCGATGCGCAGCATCGGGTTGTAGGCGCGGCGGACCCGCTCGACCGTGCGCAGCAACAGGCTCAGGCCCTCGAGGGCGAAGAACTCGCACTGAAGGGGCACGAGAACCGCATGGGCGGCGACCAAGGCGTTGACGGTGAGAAGGCCGAGCGAGGGCGGACAGTCGATGAGCACGAAGTCGAAGCCGCCGCGAAAGTCGGCGAGGCGATCCTTGAGACGATAGACCCGTCGGGGATCGGCCACGAGCTCCACTTCCGCCGCCGAGAGGTCGACGGTGGCAGGCAGGATCGAGAGCCCGGGGACCTTGGTTGGAAGAATCGCTTCGGAAAGCGCACAGCGGCCGAGCAGCACGTCGTAGCTCGTGAGCCGACGCGCGGCGCGGTCAATACCGAGGCCGGTGGAGGCGTTGCCCTGCGGGTCGAAGTCGAAGACGAGCGTGGGGCGACCCGTGGCGGCAAGCGCAGTGCCGAGGTTGATGGCGGTCGTGGTCTTGCCGACGCCGCCTTTCTGGTTGGCGATGGCAAGGATGCGCTCACGGGTCATCGTCGACGTCCCGGCGGGGCTCGCGTGGCGCCAAGCCCTCGATTTCGAGGATGCGTCCCTCAGAAGAGCTCAAGCTCGGATGGATCCGTGCCGTCATTGTCCAACCGGAGCGCGCCGCGGTCAATTCGTCGCCGACCTCGCGCCCCTTGAGGAAGAGGAAGCGTGTGTGGGCGTCGGCGAAGCGCGCGGCGAGCGGCAACAGACGGGGAAGCGGGGCGAGAGCGCGGGCGGTCACGACATCGGCGACGAAAGGGGCCAAGGTCTCGGCACGGCAGGGATGCACAACCACACCCGCAAGTCCGAGGCGTCCCTTGCATTCGAGGAGAAAGGCCGCCTTGCGGCGATCGCTCTCGATGAGATGGACCTCTGGTACGCCTAAGATGGCGAGGATGAGCCCGGGAAGGCCGGCACCGCTGCCGAGATCGACGAGGCGGTGCGTGCCGGCCGGCAGAAAGCGCAAGAGCTGAGCGCTGTCGAGAATGTGACGGCGCCAGGGATCGGCGAGGGTAGAAGCGCCGACCAGGTTGATGCGGCGCTGCCAGGTGCGCAAGAGATCGAGCCAGAGGGCAAGACGCGCAAGCGTTTCACGTGAAACAGGAACGAGCGCCGCAAAGCCCTCGGGATCGAGCGGGGGCTGGTTCACGCTGCCCGCCGCGCGTAGCGCCAGAGCAGGGCGAGCGCAGCCGGCGTCATGCCGGGGATGCGGCTCGCCGCGCCCAAAGTGGCGGGGCGGGTTCGCTCGAGCTTCTCGCGCAGTTCGGCGCTCAACCCCGACAGACGCGCGTAATCGAGATCGCGCGGCAGGCACAGCTGTTCCTCGCGCCGGAAGGCCTCGATCTCGACTTCCTGACGGCGGAGATAGGGCGCATAGCGCGCTTCGATCTCGACCTGCTCGGCGACCTCGGGCTCGACCGCAGCGAGCTCGGGCCAGATCGCAGCGAGGCGGCGCAGATCGACCCCGGGCAAGGCGAGCAGCTCGCGCGCGCTGCGCAGCCGGCCGTCGGGCGTGACCGCAATGCCATGGGCGAGTGCCGCGGTGGGCGACAAGCGGAGCTCCTCGAGCCGCGCCTCGAGGGCCCGGATCGCCGCCTCCTTGCGCGCGAGCCGCCGCGCGCGCTCGCCACCGACGCAGCCAATGGCGACACCTTTGGGGGTGAGCCGACGATCGGCATTGTCGGCGCGCAGCGACAGGCGGTACTCGGAGCGAGAGGTGAAGATGCGGTAGGGCTCGCTCACCCCGCGGGTTACGAGATCATCGATGAGCACGCCGATCATCGCCTCCGCGCGGTCGAGGACGAAGCGGCGCTCTCCACCTCCGGCCCGCAGAGCCGCATTGATCCCGGCTATGATGCCCTGCGCCGCCGCCTCCTCATAGCCCGTCGTGCCGTTGATCTGCCCGGCGAGGAAGAGACCGGGCAGCCGCCGCAGTTCGAGGGTGGGCTCGAGTTCGCGTGGATCGACGTAATCATATTCGATGGCGTAGCCGGGCCGCACCATCCGCACCCGCTCGAGCCCGGGGATGGTGACCAACAGCGCTTGCTGCACCTCTTCTGGCAGCGCGGTCGAGATGCCGTTCGGGTAGATGAGCGGATCCTCGTAGCCCTCGGGTTCGAGGTAGATGCGGTGGCTGGCGCGATCCGGAAAGCGCACCACCTTGTCCTCGAGCGAGGGACAATAGCGCACGCCGGTGGCGGTGATTTGGCCGTTGTAGACCGGTGCCCGGTCGAGGTGCCGCCGCACGAGCTCGTGTGTCCGCTCGGTAGTCCCGGTGATCCAGCAGTCGAGCTGCGGCTGCGTGATCCGCTCGGTAAGAAAGGAAAAAGGCTTGGGCGGATCGTCGCCCGGCTGGCGGGTCAGGCTCGCGAAATCGATCGTCTCGCGGGCAAGGCGCGGCGGCGTTCCGGTCTTAAGACGGCCGAGGGAAAGACCGTGCCGCAACAGGCTGTGCGAGAGGCGCTGGGCGGCGGGATCGCCCATCCGCCCCGCCGGCCAGCGCTTGGCGCCCAAATGGATCTCGCCGCGCAAGAAGGTCCCGGTCGCCAGAACGACCGCACCCGCGCGCACGCGTTCCCCGTCGAGAGTCTCGATCCCCACACACCGTCCGTCTGCGAGGAGGAGCTCGGCCGCCTCGCCCTCGGCGATGGTCAGATCGGCCTGCGCGGCCAAAAGCGACTGCACGGCGCGCGCATAGAGCCGCCGATCGGCCTGTGCCCGCGGCCCGCGCACCGCATAACCCTTTCCCGTGCCGAGCACGCGGAACTGCGTGCCACCCGCGTCGATCGCCCGCCCCATGATGCCGTCGAGGGCGTCGATCTCGCGCACGAGCTGTCCGCGCCCGAGCCCGCCGATGGCCGGGTTGCAGGACATCGCCCCGATCGACGCGCGCGAATGGGTGAGAAGGAGCACGCGCGCTCCCATCCGCGCCGCCGCGGCCGCCGCCTCGGTGCCGGCGTGGCCGCCACCGACCACGATCACGTCGTAGACTCGCATAGCTGCTTGTGTTCCCGTTCGATGCCGACGACGTCAAGCGGGTTTGGCAGCCGCACGGCCGGCCGCACGACGGTCGCAGCGGGAAGGCTCGAGCAGACGGAGCAGGCGCGCGGATGGGGCATCTCGCACAGCTCGTGTTCGAAGTCGGGGGCTTGCTCGCGCTGATCGCGCTCTTGCCGCGCGCGGCACAGGCCCTGCGCTTGCCGGCCCCGGTCCTGCTCGCCGCCCTCGGCGTCGCCCTTGCGCTCATCGCATCACTCGATCTTGGGGGGATCGGCGGATTTTTCGAGCCCCTGTTCGATTTCGTGGGTGGCTTTCGCGCCCTGCCGGTAACCGCCGACCTCTTCTTGTGGGTCTTCCTCCCACTTCTCTTGTTCGAGACGGCGATCGCGCTCGACGGCCGAGCACTCATCGAAGAATTGGGGCCGGTGCTCATCCTCGCGGTGGTCGCGGTGGTGGTGAGCACCCTCCTCGCCGGGTTTGCGGTCTATGCCGCGTCCGGGCACGGCCTCGTGGTCTGTCTTCTGCTCGCCGCGATCGTCGCCACCACCGATCCGAGTGCTGTGGTCGCGATCTTTCGCGAGGTCGGAGCGCCGCAGCGGCTCTCGCTTTTGGTCGAGGGCGAGAGCCTGCTCAACGATGCCGCTGCGATCGCCCTCTTCACGCTCTTCTTGGGTGCCCTCCTCGCCCCGGGCAATCTCGCCCTGTCCTCGGCGACGCTGGAGTTCTCCACCGCCTTCGTGGTCGGAGGTGCGCTCGGCGCTGCGCTGGGGCGGCTTGCGAGCCTTTGCCTGGGTCGGCTGGACCGTGGTGGGCCAGCGGAAGTGACGATGAGCGTAGCCCTCGCTTACCTCGCCTATGCGCTGAGCTACGCCTATTTCGGCGCCTCCGGCGTGGTGGCGACGGTCACCGCCGGGCTTGTCTTCGGTAGTGCGGCGCGCAGCCGTCTGACCGGCGAGGAATGGCAGGCGCTGCGGGCGATCTGGGGGCAGGTCGGCTTTTGGGCGAGCTCGCTCGTCTTCGTACTCGCCGCCGCCCTCATCCCAAAGAGCCTCGCCAATCTCCAGGGAAGCGACCTGCTGGCGCTCTCGGCACTGCTCACGGGAAGCTTTGTTGCGCGCGCTCTGGTCGTCTTCGCGGTGATGCCGATGGTCGCTCAGGCGAGCGGCCGGCCGCCGCTCGATCGCGCTTATCGGCTCGTGATCCTCTGGGGCGGTCTGCGGGGCGCAGTGACCCTTGCGCTTGCCCTTTCGATCGTCGAGAACCCGCGCGTTCCCGCCGAAGTGCAGCACTTCGTCTCCGCCCTCGCCACGGGCTTCGTGCTGTTCACCTTGCTCGTGCAGGGGCCGAGCCTGCGGCCGCTCATCCATCGGCTCGGGCTGGATCGCCTGGGGCCCGTAGAGCAGCTGTTGCACGCCCGTGCGCTCGAGATCGCGCGCGCCGAGCTGCGCGATCGCCTGTCGCTCGCGGCCATTCGCCACGGCCTCGAGCTCGGCCGCCTCGAAGCGATCGCCGAAGTGCTGCCGCCCGCCGAGCCGGCACCGGAAGCGGGCGCGGTCGGGGCGGGCCGCCGCGACGAGCTGATCGCCGCGCTCGCAACTGTGACCAGCCGCGAGATCGAGCTCTATCTCGCCGAACTCGCCGAGGGTACGGTGGCGCGGGCGAGCGGCACGACGCTCGTGCGCCGCAGCGGAGAGCTCCTCGATGCGCTGCGGCTGCAAGGCGTGCACGGCTACCGCCACGTCGCGCGCCGCCAGGACGAACCCGACACCGCGACGCGGATGGCGGCGTGGCTGCACCTGCGGCTCGGTGTCGCGCAGCCGCTCGCCCGCCGCCTGCAAGCGCGCCTCGAGATTCTGCTCGCGCGGCGCCGGGTGCTCGAAGACCTGCTCGGCTTCACCAAAAACCGCGTGCGCCGTCTGTTCGGCGAGCGGATCGCCGCCGTCGTGGCGCAGGTGCTCGAAGAGCGGCTCGAGGGCACCGAACGCCAGTTGGACGCCCTGCGCCTGCAGTTCCCGGATCACTATGAGCGCGCCGCCGGCCGCTATCTGGCGCGCCTCGCGCTTCAACTGGAAGCCCGCGACTATGAGCGGTTGCTCGCCGAACGCCTGCTCTCGGCTGAGGTCTTCCGCCTGTTGCGCGCCGATCTCGAGCGCCGGCAGCGGCTCATCGAGCGCACGCCGCCGCTCGATCTCGGCCTCGATCCGGACCGGCTGATGGCCCGTGTTCCGCTGCTCGCGGCATTGCCGCCCGAGCGGCGGGCCGAGCTGCGCCGCGCGCTGCGGCCGCGCCTTGCGCTACCCGGCGAGCGTATCGTGCGCCGCGGCGAGCGCGGCGACGCGGTCTATTTCATCGCCTCGGGAGCGGTGGAGGTGCAGCTCGAAGGAACCACCGTGCGACTCGGCACGGGCGACGTCTTCGGCGAGATGGCGCTGTTGCTCCATCAGCCGCGGCGCGCCGATGTGGTGGCGATCGGCTATTGTCGGTTGCTCGTTTTGGGGCGGGACGCTTTCCGGCGTTTCCTGCGACGGCATCCGGAACTGTGGGAAAGTCTGCGGCAGATCGCCCGCAAACGGCTCCACAGCCGCGGCGAACTCGAAAGCGATTCGAAAGGCGAGGGCGAAGCCCACAGGCGGGCCGCTTCATGATGGCGGGCGGCTGCGGTTTCACGTGAAACACGGCCCCCGTTGAACACCGAATCTCGCAGGCGGGCGGTGCGCTCGCGGCTCACTTGCCGATGCAAAAGCGCGCGAAGATCTCATCCAAGAGCTCGTCCACGTCGACGCGCCCGCTCACCCGGCCGATCGCCCACGCAGCCGTGCGCAGCTCCTCGGCCAACAGCACCGGCTCGATATGGGCGGGTGCGGAAAGGAGGCGTGCGAGGGCGGCCTCGGCCTCGGCGAGCGCATCGCGATGGCGGGCGCGCGTGACGAGCGCGCTCTCGCCTCCGGCGCAGCGCTCGGCCGCGAGCGCGGCAAGCCGCTCGATCAGGGCCTCGAGGCCGGCACCCGTGCGGCAGGAGACGGCGAGCACGTCGCCGCACCCGGCCACCGCCGCCGGAACGGGAGCGAGATCGATCTTGTTGACCACCACCAGTCGGTCCTCCGCCGGCACCGCGAGCTCGGGGACGGCCTCGGGACGGCTGGCGTCGATAACGAGAAGGCAGAGATCGGCGACTCCCGCTCTGGCTCTGGCGCGCGCCACACCTTCGCGCTCAACCGGATCGTCGCTGTCGCGCAGGCCCGCGGTATCGACCAGCGTCACCGGCACCCCGCCGAGCTCGAGGGCCACCTCGATGGGATCGCGCGTGGTCCCGGGGATCGGGGTAACGATCGCCACGTCCCGTCCGGCGAGTCGGTTGACGAGGCTGGACTTGCCGACGTTGGGCGCACCAACGACGGCAACGACGATACCCTCGCGCAAGCGGGCGCCGCGTTCGGCCGAGGCGAGAGCGGCGCGGATTTCCGTGTGCACCTCCGCAAGGAGCGGGCGGAGTGCTGCGAGCTGATCGTGGCCGACGTCGGCCTCTTCATCGGCGAAATCGAGCTCCGCTTCCACCCGCGCCAAGGCTTCGAGCAGCCGGCCGCGCCAGCGCGCGCAGGCGCGCCCGAGCACGCCCTCGCTCTGCCGCAGCGCCTGGCGAAGCTGGGCGCGGGTGGTGGCGGCGACGATGTCGGCCACCGCTTCGGCGGCCGCGAGATCGAGCTTGCCGTTGAGAAAGGCGCGACGGGTGAACTCGCCCGGACCCGCGGGGCGCAATCCCGGCAGACCCGCCAAAGCGTCGGCCAAGGCGCGCGCCACCGCGGCACCGCCGTGGTGGTGCAGCTCGACCATGTCTTCGCCGGTATAGCTGCGCGGAGCCGCAAACCAGAGCACGAGGCCTTGGTCGATCGCCTCGCCGCTGCGCGGATCGCGCAAGATCCGAAGCGTCGCCCGCCGCTCCGGCGGCGGCGCTTTACCGGTTAAGGCCTCGAGAGCGGTGCGCGCCCGCGGCCCCGAAATGCGCAACACCGCAACGGCTGCCCGTCCCGGGGCGGTCGCCCAGGCCCAGATCGTCGTCCGGGCCGCAGGCGCCCCCGCGGCTTGGTTCAGCTCTTCCCCTCGCGGCGCGCCTTGGAGCCGAAGCTCGCCGCCGAGGCCGCCATCTGCGCCCACAGACTCTGCCATTGTTCGAGGTTGCGTAACGAGAGCGGCAGCCACTGCTCCATGAGCGTCTTGGCGTCCATCGCCTTGATCGCCTCGAGCAGACGCTCTTCTGCCGCCTGCAGGACCGCCCGCTGCATCGGCGCGACCTCGGGCAGTCCGAGGAACGCCCGCGCTTCCTCAGGGGTACAGTCGATTTCGATATGGAACTTCATCGCGGCCCCGCTAGCTCTTCTGCGCGCCCGGTACCACTATAGAGCAATTGGGCTCAGCCGCCAGGAGCCAATGGGCCATAGGAGCGCACGATGAACGCACTCGCGCACGCCACGAGCCCCTATCTCTTGCAGCACGCCCACGACCCGGTCGACTGGCAGGAGTGGAGCGAAGAAACCCTTGCGCGCGCGCGCGCGAGCGACCGCCCGATCCTGCTCTCCATCGGCTACGCCTCCTGCCACTGGTGCCACGTGATGGCGCGCGAGAGCTTCTCGGATCCCGAAATCGCCGCGCTCATGAACCGTTTCTTCGTCAACATCAAGGTCGACCGCGAGGAGCGGCCGGACCTCGACGCGATCTATCAGCATGCGCTCGCTCTGATGGGTCAGCAGGGCGGCTGGCCGCTCACCATGTTCTTGACCCCCGATGGCATGCCGTTTTGGGGCGGCACCTATTTCCCGCCCGAGCCGCGCTGGGGTCGGCCCTCCTTCCGGCAAGTCCTCGAGCGCATCGCCGAGCTGTGGCGGAACGAGCGGCACACGATCGAGGCCAGCCGCGCCTCCCTTGCCCGCGCGCTCGCCGAGCTCGCCCGCCCGCACGCGGGCGACGCCATCGATACCGCTTATGTGCTCGAGGCGGCCCGCGCTATCGGTGAGGAGCTCGATCCCGTCCACGGCGGTTTTTCCGGTGCGCCCAAATTCCCTCAAATGCCGGCCATGACGTTACTCTGGCAGGCCGCGCTCATGCTAAAAGATCAACGTTTGCTCGCTCGCATCGTTCACAGCATGGCGCGTATCTGCCAAGGAGGTATCTTCGATCATGTGGGAGGCGGGTTCGCACGCTATAGCGTCGATGCATTCTGGCTCGTGCCACATTTCGAAAAAATGCTCTACGACAACGCGCAGATCATCGAATTCTTGGGAGAGGTTTGGGCCGCCACCGACAATCCCCTGTTCGCAGCGCGGGTGCGCGAGACGATCGAATGGCTGGTGCGCGAGATGCGGGTGGACGGCGCCTTCGCCGCCGCGCTCGACGCCGACAGCGAAGGCGAAGAGGGGCGGTATTATGTGTGGACGCGCGAGGAGCTCCGGGCGGTGCTGGGTGCGGACGCCGAGCGCTTCGAGCTCGCCTATGGGGTCACCCGGGCTGGCAACTTCGAAGGCCGCAACGTGCTCAACCGCCTGCACGAACCCGGCCTCGCCGATCCGCAAACCGAGGCGTTCCTTGCCGATTGTCGCGCCCGCTTGTTGGCGGCGCGCAGCAATCGCCCGCCGCCTGCGCGCGACGACAAGATCCTCGCCGACTGGAACGGCCTTGCGATTGCTGCGCTTGCACGCTGCGGGTTTCGCTTTGAGGAGCCGAGCTGGATCGCGCTTGCCCGCGCGACCTTCGAAGCGGTGCGCGCGCACCTCGGTGCGGGAGATCGGCTCGTGCACTCCGCGCGCGCCGGCCGTCGCCTCGATCGCGCGTTCCTCGACGACTACGCGCAGATGATCCGCGCCGCCTTGAGCCTGTTCGAGGTCACGGGCGAAGGCGCTTACCTCGAGCAGGCGCTCACCTGGATGGCGCGCGCCGAAGCGGAATTCCGCGCCTTAAATGGCGGCTGGTCGTTCGCGCCGGCGCGCGCCGACCTTCCCCTTCGGCCGATGACCGCGCATGACGGCCCGACACCCTCGGCCGTCGGCACGATCGCCCTCGAATCAGCGCGACTGTGGGCGCTTACCGGCGATGGCGCGCATCGCACCCGGGCGGAAGCGATCATCGCCGCGGTGGCAGCCGACATCCGCCGTAACCCCTTCGCGCACGCCACCCTCATGGCAGCGCAACTGATGCTCGAACGGCCGCTGCGGATTCTCCTCCTCGGGGGTAGGGAGGATGGGCGGGTGCGCGCGTTGCAGCGGGTGGTGGCGCGAACCGCGGTGCCGAACCGCGTTCTCCTCTGCCTCGATCGACCGATCAACGTGGCGGGCATCAATTTCCCTGCCGAAGGAAGCGCAGATCCGCCGTTGGCGGAGGTGTGCCTCGGTACGAGCTGCCTTGCGCCGGCCTCCACGCCGGCCGATCTTGCCGCGCGTCTGTTGGAGGCCACGTCGCTTCGCTCGTGACGCGAGCGGGGTACGCGGAGAAGAGCCGGAGATGAACGCCATGGGTCTGCGCATCGTCGTCCGTCGCCACGGCGGACCAGAGGTCCTCGAAGTCGAGCAGTTCGAACCCACGTCCCCCGGCCCCGGGGAGGCACTCGTTCGGCAGACCGCGATCGGGCTCAATTACATCGACACCTATTTCCGCACCGGCCTCTACCCTCCGCCCGCGGGGCTGCCGTTTGTCCCCGGCAACGAAGCGGCGGGGGTGGTGGAGGCGGTCGGAGAAGGGGTGAGCGAAGTTCGGGTGGGCGATCGGGTCGCCTACGCTTCGGGACCCGGCAGCTACACCACCCATCGCATCATTCCCGCCCGTCTGCTCGTGCCCCTGCCCGACAGCGTGAGCGACGAGCAGGCGGCGGCGATGATGCTCAAAGGCATGACCGCGCGCTATCTGTTGCGGCAAACCTATGTCGTCAAACCGGGCGATACGGTGTTGATCCACGCCGCCGCCGGTGGGGTCGGTCTGATCGCCTGTCAATGGGCCAAACACCTCGGCGCCACCGTGATCGGAACGGTCGGCAGCGAGAGCAAAGTGGCCCTCGCCCGCGACCACGGTTGTGACCACGTCATCGTCCTCGGGCGCGACGACCTGGTCGGGCGGGTCAAGGAAATCACCAACGGCCGCGGTGTCCCGGTGGTCTATGATGGGATCGGTAAGGACACGTTTATGAGTTCGCTCGATTGTTTGCAGCCGCGCGGGCTCATGGTGTCCTTCGGCAATGCAAGCGGCCCGGTGGAACCCTTCAACATCGGCATCCTGGCCGCCAAGGGATCGCTCTATCTCACGCGGCCGACGCTCTACACCTATACGGCGACCCGCGAGGATCTTCTTGCCTGTGCCAACGAGCTCTTCGACGTGGTCGCCAAGGGGGCTGTGCGCATCGAGATCCACCAACGCTTTCCTTTAAGAGAAGCCGCAGCTGCGCATCGTGCCCTCGAGTCGCGCGCGACCACCGGCTCTACCGTGCTTTTGCCCTAGCAAAGAGGATCGGTGCGGCGGTCGCTTGAAAAAGCGGGCGCACGACCCTCAAGCGACCGCCCGCGCACTCTCCGATTGCGGTGCTTCTGGCTGGTCGGGTTCCTTGAGCACATAGCCGCGGCCCCACACCGTCTCGATGTAATTCTCGCCACCCGAGAGGGCAGCGATCTTTTTCCGCAACTTGCAAATAAAGACATCGATGATCTTGAGTTCGGGCTCGTCGATGCCGCCATAGAGATGATCCAAGAACATTTCTTTGGTGAGCGTGGTCCCCTTGCGTAGAGACAGAAGTTCGAGAATGCTGTATTCTTTTCCGGTGACGTGCAGCCTACGGCCGGCGACCTCGACCGAACGCGTCTCGAGGTTCACGACCAATTTGCCGGTGCGGATGATCGAATCGGAATGGCCCTTGGCGCGGCGCACGATGGCCTGGATCCGAGCGATCAATTCCAACTTGTTGAAGGGCTTGGTCAAGAAATCGTCGGCACCGCCCGTAAGTCCTTTGACCTTGTCGAGCGGATCCGAGCGCCCGGAAAGGATGAGCACGGGCGTGCGCACGCGGTTGGCGCGCAGCCGCCGAACGACCTCGTAGCCGTCGATATCGGGAAGACTGATGTCGAGAATGATGATGTCGAAATCGTAGAGCCTTGCGAGTTCGACACCCTCCTCCCCGCGCTCCGTCGGCTCGAAGACGATGTTCTCGCTTCGCAGCGCAGCTTCGATCAGTCGAGTGGAGACCGGATCGTCCTCGATCACAAGTGCCCGCATGATCGCTCCTTTCCTGCCCGCAGCGACCCGGCTGTAACCTTAAGGCCCCGACCGTTAAGCCTTCGTTAGCGGGTCGATGTTTTTCTCCCCTTCGGTAGGGCGAGACGCTGAGGGCGTGCCGCCCGCCCTGAGCTCAACTCCAGGACGCGCGCTGATGCAACCGAAACACGTCAAAGAGGCGAACGATACTCGCAAGAGTTGTAATCGCATGGTCGGCCAGCCTTCCACCGCCCTGCTGCCGGACGACTCGCTTGCTGCCTTGCGCGCTGCGCTCGAACCGCTCGCGCGGCCGCGCTTTGGTGGAACGGTGGTCGGCTGTTCGCCGACCCTCGTTGAAGCGCTCGGCCTTTCCGGCCGCGTCGGCATCGGCGACCTGTGTCGGATCGAGCGGAGCCGAGAAACGACGAGAAGAAGCACGAGCGCGCAGCGAGCCAGCGTGCTCGCCGAAGTGGTGGCCATCGATCGCGAGCGCGTTCGCTTGGTGCCCTATGACGAGCCGACCGGTATTGGCGTCGGTGCGCGGGTGGCGGTCGATGCGGACCTTCCGGTGCTCGCACCCGACCGCTCATGGCTCGGACGCGTCCTCGACGCGCTCGGACAGCCCATCGACGGCCGGGGACCTCTACCCCAGGGCCAGCGCCTCTACCCCGTGCGCGGCCGGCCTCCTGCGGCTTCCGAGCGCGCGCTTTTGGGGCCCCGTCTCGAACTCGGGGTGCGCGCACTCGATCTCTTCACTCCCTGCCGGCGTGGCCAACGCCTCGGCATCTTCGCCGGTTCCGGGGTCGGCAAATCGACGTTGCTCGCGATGATGGCGGCGCGCAGCAAGGCCGACGCTTTGGTCATTGGCCTTATCGGCGAGCGCGGGCGCGAGCTTGGCGAGTGGCTCGAGCACACCTTGGGCGAGACGGGCCGGCAACGCAGCGTCGTCGTCGTCGCCACTTCGGATGAGCCCGCCATGATGCGCAAGCGCGCCGCCCAGGTGGCGATGACGGTGGCCGAAGGGCTGCGCGATCAGGGGCTTTCTGTTCTGCTCCTGCTCGACAGCGTCACCCGCTTCGCCATGGCCTTGCGCGAGATCTATCTCGCGGCGGGGGAACCGCCGACCAGCAAGGGCTATCCGCCCGGTGTGTTCGCCGAGCTCCCTCGCCTTCTCGAACGCGCCGGGCCGGGTAGCGGCCCGGGTAGCATCACAGCACTCGTCTCCGTCTTGGTGGAGGGCGATGACACCAATGATCCGATCGCCGATGCCGTACGCGGCATCCTCGACGGCCACATCCTGCTCGACCGCCGCATCGCCGAGGCCGGACGCTTTCCAGCGGTCGACATCCTCAAAAGCGTCTCGCGTGCCGCTTTAGGGGTCTACACGCCGGAAGAGCGCGCTCTCGTCGCCCGGGCCCGCACGCTCATGGCGCGCTGGGAAGAGATGGCTGAACTCGTCCAGCTCGGTGCCTATCGAGCCGGCTCCGATCCGCTCCTCGACGAGGCCATCAGGGTTCGTCCGGCGATCGAACAGCTGCTCACCCAAGCCCCCGACGAGCCGCCCTCAAACGAATCCCCGTTCGCGCTTCTCGCCCGTGCGCTCGGCCAAGCCTGGGCCCGCGAGGGGTGACGCGCCGTGCCTAGGCCACCGCATTTAAAAGCGCTTTCGCTGCTCGCGCGCCTTGCGCGTACAGAACTCGATCGCTCTTCCCAAGAGCTGCGCACGCTCACGCACGAAGCAATGCAGCGCGCAGAAGAAAAACGCGCGCTCGAGCGGGCACTACCCCGCGAGCTTGCGGCCGCTCTGTCCTTGCCGGGGGGCCCGGCGTCCTCCGGCGCGTGGTTCTCCGCTGCGCTCGAGCGCGCTTACGCGCTCGCGTGCACACTGGGTGAACTCGAGCACCGACGGGCTGCTCTCGAGGCCGAAGTGCGCGAACACCACCTCGCGGCGCGCCGGTATGAATTGGTGATCGAACGGATGCGCGCAGACCTCGCGCGTAAATACGCCGAAGCCGAGCGCAAGACGCTTGACGAACGCGCGACGCTGCGCGCTGCACACCTCAGAACTCGGGGGCAAGCGTGACCGTGAGACCATCGAGTTCGGGGGTGACTTTGATTTGGCAGGACAAGCGCGAATTGTCCTGCACTTGGAATGCTTCATCGAGCATGAGAGTCTCGTCGGCATGCGGAGGCTCGAGTTTATCGAGCCATTCTGGATCGACGTACACGTGACAGGTGGCACAAGCGCAGCAGCCGCCGCATGCCGCTTCGATGGGCAGACCAGCCTCGCGGATCACCTCCATCACCGACCATCCGACCGGTGCGTCGAGGACGTGGAGTTTGCCTTCACGGTCAAAAACGCGAATGGTCGGCATCTCAGATCACACCCAACTTCTTTTGAAGGTCAGTGCTCGATGTCGTGTAACGGAAGATAAGTCGCTCGTTCGGTCGGCAATAACGGAATGCTTTCTGGCACATCAGCGCTGCTTCGTGAAAGCCGGACAAGATCAACTTGAGTTTGCCGGGATAGGTGCAGATATCCCCGATTGCGAACACTCCAGGCAAGTTTGTCTCGAACGCCTCCGTATCGACTTTGATCTGTCCCTTGTCGAGGTCAAGACCCCAATGGGCGATCGGCCCCAGCTCCATCTTGAGGCCGTAGAAGGCGAGCAGCCGATCGCAGGCGACGCGTTCTTCCTTACCGTCTTGTGTCTTAATGCGCACCGCTTCGAGCTCGCCATCACGCCCCTCAAGACCCACGATCTGGCCGATGATCAGCCGCAGCGCGCCTTCGGCGGCGAGCCGCCGCATGCGCTCGACCGAGCTCGGCGCGGCCCGGAACTCGTCCCGCCGGTGCACGAGCGCGATCGAGGCGGCATGCGGCTGAAGCGCCAGCACCCAATCGAGGGCCGAATCGCCGCCGCCGGCGACGACGATGCGATGACCATAGAATGCTTCTGATCGCCGCACGGCGTAGAAGAGTGAGCGCCCCTCGAATTGCTCCGCTTCCGGCAACGGCAGCCGCCGCGGCACGAAACTACCGGCACCGGCTGCGATCGCCACCGCCGGTGCTTCGAAGACCGTGCCCGCCGAAGTCGTTACCCTCCAACGGCCGTTGTCTAAGCGCTCGAGCCGCTCGGCCTGCTCGCGCAAGTGGAAGGTCGGTTCGAAGGGGCGGATCTGCTCGAGCAAACGATCGATGAGCTCCTGGCCCGTACAGCGCGGCACAGCCGGAATGTCGTAGATCGGCTTGTCGGGGTAGAGTTCGGCACACTGACCACCGATCTTGTCGAGATTATCGACGAGATGGCAGCGCAAGCCGAGCAAGCCGGCCTCGAAAACCGCGAACAGTCCTACCGGACCGGCGCCGATGATCACGAGGTCGGTCGAAATCGCTTGGCCGTTCATTGCTGTTCGGAGATCCATCGAGCCAGAAGAGAAGGGCATCCGACGCGATCCGCGACTCGGCGGCCCTCGTTACGCGATCGACCTAGCATTCACACACGACGTCGACAAGAAGAGCCGAATGCGGCCGCTGCCCCGAAAAGCCCGCACCGCGAGGCCCGCGCCCCGGCCGCACTCCTTTGGAGTCCTTCCACACGCGAGCTGGCTTGAGCGCGATCGAGAGCGCAGCCGCTCCTCCCTTAAGCCGATGCACGACGGCATAGGATAGCAGAAATCGCCTGCGATGGTCGCTTGAGGATGCTCGCATGCTCCCGCTTCCCGAGCCCGAGGACAGAGGCAAGGACATCAGCCGATCGCTGCTCGGCCGATCGATGCGCGACAGCTCATGCGGTCATAAGCCGCGATGAAAGAGCGAACGCCACGTGCTGCGTCTGCAGCGGGTTCTCTTCTGATGCCGCCAAGGGGGCCGCTGTTAGGTGAGCCCGCATACCGCTTCGAGCGCTCGAGCCTGGGCGGGCGATGTGCCCCGCACGGCCTCGCTCCGCCGCAATCGGCGCCGTTTGTGATCTCCATCACAGCGCCTTGGCCGATCCCATGCGAAAAAAAGGCCATGTTCTGTCCGGCTATGGGTTGCAGCTTCGATACTCGCACCGTTCGCGCGTGGGCGCTTCGGATCGGACCTGATGTGACATTCCCGGGGCGGCCGGTCGAGCCCGCCGTCCCGGGTTGCGACCCGGCTGCAACCCCACACCAAGAGACGAACCGCCGGCGAGCCGCCGCACAGGGTTAAGGACAGCGCAAGCGCGATCTCGGGCGACGAGCCAAGAAAGCGTTTCGCAATGCGTAGACATTGCTCTTCGCGTTTCGCGCGAAGAGTTGCGGGGCAAAACCGAAGAGCGCCCTCACAAGCAGGCCGACCGGGCCTCGCACCCCGCACGAGCCCTTTACGTGAGGGCGAACTCAGGCGCGTTGGCCCCCGACGCGCGACGCGTTGGGTGCCCAAAGGCTTGCACGAGCAAGATGGCGCTATCACCTTGCGCTCGGGCGAGGGAAAATGGGCGGTAGCGCGACTGCGCGCACCACGCTCCACCTGACACGGTACACGTCGATGGCGTTCGGTAAGCTGTTGCGGCGTCTGCTCTTCGGGGCGACAGAAAGCGAAGAGAAAGAGATCGATCGCTCGGCGACGATCGAATATCGAGGATATCGGATCACGCCGGTGCTTCGCCGCGAGAGTGGTCAATTTTTGACCTGTGCACTCATCGAAAAGGATTTTCCCGACGGGCCACGGCGACACGAGTTGATCCGCGCCGATACCCACATGAGCGCCGAGGACGCAAAATCCCTCGCGATCCTCAAGGCGCGCCGGCTCATCGACGAACAAGGCGACCGGCTGTTCGGATGAGCGCGCGCGGGCGACGAAGGGTGAGCGTGGCGGGCGCGCGTCGGCTCGCATGCGCCGCGGCTCAGTCTAGCTAACAGCTGGGGCAAGAGAGAACTGCGCCATGACTCAAGAAGACCGCCAAGCGATTCTCGCTTTTTTCGAACGGTTGGCAGCGCTCAACAACGAGCGCGATCCCGAGGCCGAGAAGCTCATCGGCGAGCTCATGGAGCGCCATCCGCAAACGAAATATTATGTCACGCAAATGGCATATTTTCTCGAGCATGCGGTAGCCGAGGCGAATAACCGTATCCGTGAGCTCGAATACGAGCTCGAGCAGAGCCGGAAAGGTTCTGGATTCTTTGGTGGTCTTTTCGGCGGTGGGCGCACCGCTCCGCCTCCCGAGCCTGTCCACGCCCCCGGTTATCGACCCGGTCTGTTCAATCAGCCGGGGGGCTTTTTGGGTGGTGCCGCGGCGACCGTCACCGGCCTCGCTGGCGGGATGCTGCTTGGGACGCTGTTGGCGTCTCTTCTCGGCGCGCCGGCGGAGGCTGCGAGCGGGCCCGCCGAGAGCGAGCAAGAAATGGCCGAAGAGGTCGAGCTCGCCGGCGAGGAAGAGGAGTGGTAGGGCACCCTTGCCGGTGGGGCCCTTGATCTGGATCAAAGGGTTCAACCGGGCTTCAGGTTAAAAGGGCGCTCAGCCCAACTGGGGAGGACAAGATGAGCGCGACCGGGCTCGAGGTCTTCGATACCACCGTGCAGCAGACCAACCTATGGCTGAAGGCGATCGCCGAACGGCTGGGGACCGAGGACCGCCACTTCGCCTATCTCGCGCTGCGCGGCACCTTGCACGCGCTGCGCGATCGGCTGCCGCCCGAGCTCGCCGTGCACCTTGGCGCCCAGCTGCCGATGTTGGTGCGCGGTTTCTACTACGAAGAGTGGCATCCCGCCGGCACCCCGACCCGCGAGCGGCACGCCGAAGAGTTCCTCGAGAAAGTCAAGCGCGTGTTCGTGCGGCAACCACCCGAGAATATCGAGACTGTGGTTCGTGCCGTTCTCGAAGTGCTCGCCGCGCGCATCGATCCCGGTCAGGTAAGCAAAGTCATCCACGCCCTGCCTTCGGAATTGCGCGCGCTCTTCCCGGAGTGGGCGCTCCGGGCCGCGATGTGAAAGGCGTAGGAGAGCCGAGGATGGAGCCGCCTGAAAGCGAGGTCCTCGAAGAGGTCCGGGCGCGGCTGCGTACGGTGCTCGGTTCCGAATATGCGCGAGACCATCCGCGCCTCGCCTTCGCGGACGGGGTGCTCACGATCGAAGGCGAAGTCGAATCGGTGGCCGCTAAGAAGCGGGCGCTGCGGGCCGTGGCGGCCTCGCCTGCGGTCAAGGGAGTGGTCGATCGCCTGCACGTGCGGCCGGCGCAAGCGATGGGCGATCGTGAGATCCGCGATCACCTCGCGCACGCCTTCATCAACGAGCCAGCCTTCGCCGAGCTCGCGCTCTTCGAGCGCCAGGGCGAGCAGCTCGTGCCGCTTCGCGCTTCGCCCTTAGACCAACGCGGTCGCATCGAAATCACCGTCGCAGACGGCATCGTCACCCTCGACGGTACGGTCCCCGGGCTCGACTACAAGCGCCTTGCCGGGGTGCTCGCTTGGTGGATCCCGGGCGTGCGCGACGTCGTCAACGGCATCGCCGTCGAGCCGCCGGAGGAAGACAGCGACGGTGCGATCGCCGATGCTTGCCGCCTCGTCCTCGAGAAAGACCCCCTCGTCAACGCGAGCCAGATCCGCATCGGCGTGCGCGATCGCCGGGTGGTCCTAAGCGGCGTGGTCCCGACCGAAGAAGAGCGTCGGGCAGCGGAAAACGACGCCTGGTTCTTATTCGGGGTGGACGAGGTCGAAAATCGCATCGACGTCCACCGCTGACGCGCCTCAGGATCACAGACTCGACCAAAAGGCGAGGAACGGGTCGATCTCGGCGGGAGCGAAGCGCACTTCCGGCATGTCCGGATGAGTCGCTTGGATGCCCTCTTCGAGCCGCGTCAACAGCGTCTCGGCCGGCCACCGTCGGGCGAGGACCGGAAAGGGCGGCGCAGCCGGGTGCGGGCTCGGTTGGTCTCCCTCGAGCGCATGGCAACGCGCGCACAGCGAAGTCGCGATCTTTCGGCCGAGTTCGGCCGGCGCCTCGGACTCCGCTTCGAGGTCGGATGATTCGACCTGATCGCCGGGCGGCGACCGCGCAGGCGCGCAGCTGACGAGCGCTGCCGCCAAGCCAAGGAGCATCCAGCCTCGCAAAGGAGACACCAAAAGGGGTCCCAACAGTTGCCGAGGGCGAGCGATAGCGCCGACCGCGCGCGTTTGCCAGTCTTCGGAAGCTCTGGTCTGAAGGCAAGACAGGCCCTAGAAGCAGGCTCGCACCGCGCTTGCGAACGAGGGAGAGGAATGGCCGACGCGAACGGCATCGCCGCCGATCGTCTCAAACAGATCGTCGAAAAGATCGAGCAGCTAGAAGACGAAAAGCGAGAGGTAGCAGAGCAAATCAAAGAGGTTATGGCCGAAGCAAAAGCCGAAGGGTTCGATTTGCGCGTGCTGCGCCAGGTGCTCAAGCTGCGGCGTATGAAACCTCACGATCGCAGTGAGCAGGAAGAGTTGCTCGAGCTCTACAAGGCAGCGCTGGGCATGGCGTGAGGGGACAACGCATGGACGAGACCCGATCTCCGCCCGGGGATGTCGCGGTCGCGCAGGCCGCCGACGCGCACGGGCGCATCGCTGCCGATCTCGCCTTCGCCGCCGCGCGCTGCGGTCGCCTGTTGCTCGTCGACATCCGAACGCCGGCCGAATGGCGCCAAACCGGCGTTCCCGCCGGTGCGGCATGCATCTGTCTGACCGCCGGACCGGGCCAGGTACGCAGCGCGTTCGTCGCGGAGATCGAGCGCCTTGTGGACGGCGACCGCACCCGACCGATCGCGCTCGTCTGTCGAACCGGTGGGCGCACGGCCTTCGCGCGGCAATTGCTCCGCGCGCAGGGGTTCGCTCACGTGTTCGACGTCGCCGAGGGGATGATCGGCAGCGACTTCGGGCCAGGATGGCTCGCGCGCGGCCTGCCGGTCGAGCCCTGGCCGGCCGATGCGGGCCCCAAGCCCGCGGTCACGCCGCAGTCAAGCTGAACCCTTAAAACACCATGGGCGTCCCGACCCCGAGGCAAAGGAGGACGTCCATGGTGAAGACCAGCTGGTGGGCGCGCGGGCTCCTTGCCGCCCTAGCGTGCTCGTGGGCGGCGTTGGCGCAGGCCGAGCCGACCCGGATCACCATCCTTCAGGTCAATGATTGGGACCGCTTTGAAGAGAGCGGGGGGCGCGGAGGCTTTGCCCGCGTCGCCTCCGTGCTCAAAAACGAAGGTGCCGACCGCCCGGAGGTCTTGGTCGTGCACGCAGGCGACGCGCTCTCGCCCTCGTTGTTTTCTGGCTTCGATAAGGGCGCGCACATGATCGAACTTTTGAACCTGCTGCCCCTCGATATCTTCACGCCCGGCAATCACGAATTCGACTTCGGTAAAGAAGTCGCCAAACAGCGCTTTTCCGAAGCACGGTTTCCGATCGTCTCGGCAAACATTACAGAGCCGGACGGCACGCCCTTCGCCGGCGTGCCACCCACCCGAATCGTCGAGGTGTCCGGCTTCAAGCTCGGCTTCTTTGGCCTCACGACACCGCAAACTAAGGAAATTAGCTCTCCCGGCGACCTAATCTTCTCGCGCCCCCTCGAGGTCGCGCCCAGGATGGCCAACAAGCTACGCGAGGAGGGCGCAGATCTGATCATCGCTGTGGCGCATACGGGCTTTGATGAGGATCTCGCGCTCTACCGCCAGGCGGCGGTCGACATCATCCTCAGTGGCCACGATCACGACATCCGGATCCTTTACAATGGCCGGGTCGCGCTCATCGAGAGCGGCGCGCAGGGAGACTTCGTGACCGCCGTCGATCTCGCGCTCGAGCGCGTTGGAGAGGGCGAGCGCACGCGGGTGGTCTGGACACCGAGCTTCCGCACCATCGATACCGCGACCGTGGAACCCGATCCGGAGATCAAACGGGTTACGGACGCGCTCGCGCAGCGGCTCGCGCGCGAACTCGACGTCACCATCGGCGGGACGGCGACCCCGCTCGACAGCCGGCGGGCGGTGGTGCGTGGCGAGGAGGCGGCGATCGGCAACATGATCGCGGATGCCATGCGCCTTGCGGTTGGAGCCGATGTCGCCATCACCAATGGCGGCGGCATCCGCGGCGACCGCCTATACCCGGCCGGACACCGGCTCACGCGCCGCGATGTGCTCACCGAGCTTCCCTTCGGCAACAAGACGGTCAAGCTCGCACTCACCGGGAAGGAGATCCGAGAAGCGCTCGAAAACGGCTTCAGCCAGCTTGAGCAGGGGGCCGGCCGCTTCCCCCAGATCTCCGGGATGCGCGTGACCGTCGATCTCTCCCGCCCGCCAGGTCAACGCGTAGTCGAGGTGCGCATTGGCGGAACCGAGCTCGAGCCGGATCGGACCTATACTGTGGCCACCAACGACTTTTTGGCTCGCGGCGGCGACGGCTATGCCGTCTTCGCGCGCGCAAAGGCGCTCATCGATCCGGCAGCAGCGCTTTTGATGGCGTCGCAGGTCATCGACTATGTGACGACCCGTGGCGAGATCGCACCGACCGTTGAAGGGCGAATCGTCATTCGCCGCTGATCGGTACCCGACATCACGCGATCGCATCACATCGCGCGGCGGCGCCTGGACACCAGGCGTCCCTTACGCTTTTTGGGCACGCTCTTCACTCCGCTGCCGCACGATAGGCCTCAAGGGGCGGACAGCTGCACACGAGGTGGCGATCGCCGTAGGCATTGTCGATCCGGCTCACCGGCGGCCAGTATTTGATATCACTGCGCCCTGAAGGAAACACCGCCTGCTCGCGCGGGTAGGGATGGCGCCACTCGCCTACGAGCATATCCGCGGTGTGGGGAGCGTTCTTGAGCGGGTTGTCGCGCGGATCCATCCGCCCTTCTTCGATCGCTCGGATCTCGTTGCGGATGGCGATCATGGCGGCGCAAAACCGATCGAGCTCGGACAAAGGCTCGCTCTCGGTGGGCTCGATCATCATCGTCTCGGGCACCGGCCAGGACATGGTGGGAGCGTGGAATCCATAGTCGATCAGCCGCTTGGCCACGTCCTCGGCGGTGATGCCGGTCTTGGCGCGAATAGCGCGTAAATCGATGATGCATTCGTGGGCGATAAAGCCGTTCGCGCCTTTATAGACGATGGGATAGTGCGGCTCGAGGCGACGCGCCACATAGTTCGCTGCCAAGATCGCAACCGCCGTCGCCTTGCGCAGCCCCGAGGGACCCAAGAGCCGGATGTACGCCCACGAGATGGGCAAGATCGCAGCCGAGCCCCACGGTGCGGCCGAGACGGTACCGATGCTGCGGCTGTGGCGCTCGGGATCGATGGCGACCACCGGATGCTCCGGCAGGAAGGGAACGAGGTGCTCGGCCACCGCGATCGGCCCCATGCCGGGCCCGCCGCCACCGTGGGGAATGGCGAAGGTCTTATGGAGATTGATGTGACAGACGTCGGCGCCGAGCTCGGCCGGCCGCGCCACGCCCACAAGGGCATTGAGATTGGCGCCGTCCATGTAGACTTGGCCGCCGCGCGCGTGGATGAGCGCGCACACCTCCTTGATGTGCTCTTCGAACACGCCGTGGGTGGAGGGATAGGTGACCATAAGCGCGGCCAGCCGGTCGGCATGGACATCGGCTTTGCGCTCGAGGTCGGCGAGATCGATGTTGCCCCGCGCGTCGCAACCGACCACCACCACGTCCAGGCCGGCCATGACTGCCGAGGCCGGATTGGTCCCATGCGCGGAAGCAGGGACGAGGCAGACGCGCCTATGCCCCTCACCGCGGGCTTCGTGATAGGCGCGGATCACCAAAAGCCCCGTGTACTCGCCTTGGCTGCCGGCGTTCGGCTGCAAGGAAACGGCGGCAAAGCCCGTGATCTCGGCCAAGAAGGCTTCGAGCGAACGGAAGAGCTCGCGATAGCCTTCGACATAGCGTTGGGGTGTGAACGGATGGACGGCAGCGAACCCCGGCCAAGTGATCGGCCGCATCGCAGTCGCGGGGTTCAACTTCATGGTGCAGGAACCGAGCGGGATCATCGCCCGATCAAGCGCGATGTCCTTGTCCATGAGCCGGCGCAGGTAACGCATCATTTGCGTTTCGCTGCGGTGCTCGTGGAAGACCGGATGCTCGAGATAGGGGCTCGTTCGCCGCAGCCGCTCGGGAATGCCAAAAAGCGCGCGCTGATCCAGTTCGTCCACGGAACGCTCGGGCGCGCCGAGGATCGCCAGAAGCCGGCAAACGAGTTCGGGCGTGCTCGTTTCGTCGAAGGAAAGCGCGAAATGATCGCTATCGATCGGGCGCAGGTCGATCCCCTGCTCAGCGGCGCGGGCGAGGAGCTCGGCGGCGCGCGCGGGCGCGCGCAAGGTGAGCGTGTCGAAAAAGCCCGCCCGGTTGACGACCGAAATTCCGCTTCCCTCAAGGCCAGCTGCGAACATGCCGGTGAGCCTGTGGACGCGCTCGGCGATGCGGGCGAGGCCATCGGGTCCGTGGTAGACCGCATACATGGCGGCGACCACGGCGAGCAGGACCTGTGCCGTGCAGATGTTGGAGGTCGCCTTCTCGCGTCGGATATGTTGCTCGCGGGTCTGCAGCGCCATGCGGTAGGCGGGGCGCCCGCGGCTGTCGATCGACACGCCGATCAGGCGGCCGGGCAGCTGCCGCTTGTAGGCGTCGCGACAGGCGATGAAGGCCGCATGCGGACCGCCATAGCCCATGGGCACGCCGAACCGCTGCGCTGAGCCCACGACGATGTCGGCGCCGAGCTCACCCGGAGGCGTAATAAGACAGCAGGCGAGCAGATCGGTCGCGACGACCAAAAGCGCTTTCTTCTCGTGCAGGCGCTCGGCAAACGGTTTGAGGTCGCGCACAGCACCCGAAGAGCCGGGATAGGAGAGGAGTGCGGCAAACGGCTCGAGCCGATCGAGGGCCTGCGCCGGATCTGCGACCACCACCTCGATCCCGAGCGGCCGGGCGCGGGTGCGAACGACTGCGATGGTCTGCGGGTGGGTGTCAGCGTCGACCAAGAAGACGGCAGAAGCCGAGCCGGAGAGCCGCCGCGCCATGGTCATGGCTTCCGCTGCCGCTGTCGCCTCATCGAGAAGCGAGGCGTTGGCGATCTCCATGCCGGTGAGGTCGCAGACCATTTGTTGCCAGACCAAGAGCGCCTCCAGGCGGCCTTGGCTGATCTCTGCCTGATAGGGCGTATAGGCCGTGTACCAGCCCGGGTTCTCGAGCACGTTCCGCAAGATCACGCTCGGGGTAATGGTGCCGTAATAGCCCATCCCGATGAGCGAGATCCGGCGCGCATTGGCGGAAGCGAGGCGCTCGAGCTCGGCGAGCGCCGCCTGTTCGGAGAGCGCGGGCGGCAAGGCGAGCGGACGACGGCTGCGGATCGCGGGCGGTACCGCGCGCTCGATCAATTCCTCGAGGCTGCTCAGCCCGAGAGTGGCGAGCATCCGCGCGATTTCCGACTGATCAGGCCCGATGTGACGATCGACGAAGGTGCCGGCATCCTCTAGCGCAGCGAGCGGAAGGCGCTCCCGAGTGGTCATGGCGTGCGGTCAACCCTGGGTGAGAGTAGCGAGATAGTCGCGATAGGCTTCGGCCGTCATGAGCTGATCGAGCTCGGAAGGATCGGCGAGTTCGATGCGGAAGAACCATGCCGCACCTTCGGCGTCTTCGTTGACGAGTGCGGGATTGTCGACGATCGCGCGATTGATTTCGACAACCGTACCCGACACCGGACTGTAGACGTCGGATGCCGCTTTTACGCTTTCGACCACTGCTACCGCTTCGCCTGCCTTCACACTGCGGCCGACTTCAGGAAGCTCGACATAGACCACATCGCCGAGCTGTTCTTGCGCATGCTCGGAAATGCCCACGGTGCCTCGGCTTCCTTCGACTCGGATCCACTCGTGATCTTTGGAGTAATAGACTGTCATTGCCTCCTCCGTGGGCCCGACTTAGCGAACATAGCGATGGGGAACGAAGGGCAGGTCAACGATGTGCGCGGGTTCGGCCCGTCCGCGGATGGACAGGGCGAGGCGCGTACCCGGCACCGCGAGCTGCGCGGGCACGTAGCCGAGCGCGATCGGACCGCCGACGGTCGGCCCGAAACCGCCGCTCGTGACGCGGCCCACCACCTTGCCCTCGAAGAGGATCTCCGAACCCTCGCGCGCTGGCGCGCGGCCCTCGGGTTTGAGGCCGACGAGACGGCGCGCGGGCCCCTCGCGCAGCTCGCGCAAGATTCGCGCCGCACCGGGGAAGTTGGCCTCTTCACGCCGGCGCTTGCCGATCGTCCATGCCAAGCCGGCCTCGATGGGCGATGTCGTGCGGTCGATATCGTGACCATAAAGACACAGGCCCGCCTCGAGCCGCAGCGTGTCGCGAGCGCCCAGACCCGCCGGGCGGACTTCCGCGGCGGCGAGCAGTGCCCGCGCCACCCGCTCTGCGCCCTCAGCTGGCACCGAGATCTCGAACCCGTCTTCGCCCGTGTAGCCCGAGCGCGACACGCGGCAGGGAAGGCCACAGAGTTCCATTTCCGCCGAGTGCATGAAGCGCAGTGCCGCACAGCCCGGGGCAAGGCGCGCGAGCACCGTCGCAGAAGCAGGGCCCTGCAGCGCCAACAGCGCCCGATCGGAGAGCAGAACAGCGCGCGCAGAAGGAGGAAGCCGCTGCTCGAGCAGCGCGAGGTCCTGTGCTCTACAGGCTGCGTTGACGACCAGCAGGAGCTCGTCGCCGGCGTTGGTGACGATGAGATCGTCGAGGATGCCGCCCGAATCGTCGGTGAAAAGCGTATAGCGGGCGCGCCCCAAGGGCAGACCCTGGATGTCGCCGGGCACGAGCGCCTCGAGGGCGCGCGCTGCGGCCTCACCGCGCACCGCGATCTGACCCATGTGCGAGACGTCGAAGAGCGCTGCCTGCTCCCGGCACCAGCGATGTTCGGCCACGATGCCGTCCGCATAGTGCAGCGGCATCTCAAAGCCGGCAAAAGCGATGAACTTCGCGCTGAGCTCGCGGTGGAGATCGAAGAGAGGCGTACGCGCGAGCGCACTCACGGCGTGGACTCCGGGCACAAGGGACGACGCGACACACTGTCGCGTCCCGTGCCCCCTCTGTCCACGACCTGAGAGATTCCACCTCCGCTCCGATGCCGGAGCGGGCGTGTCCCCTTCGGTGGGGCGCAGCTGCGCCCGCTCTCCAGAGGGCCACCTCGCGCGCGGTCCTTTGGCCTGAGAGTTTCCGGGGCGGTTGCTCCTTCGGCGCCGCGCGACTCGGGACAGGGCCCGGCGCGGTCTCTCCCACGCGCGATCTTCGGCCACGACCAAGACTAATCCGGCCGTGCGGCCGGTCAAGTCGAGGCGACCTGTGCTGACCCTCGCGGCACGCGCCATGCCGCGCATGCCGCGATCGCGCGCGCCGGCAATCAGCTTACGCGTTGCAACCGAACGGGAACGGGGGCCACCCCGTGCGACCTGCGCGCCGCAGCGAGAGAGGGCTCAGCGATAGCGCCCGTGGCGCTGGAGGATCTCGATCTTGTAGCCGTCCGGATCCTGGATGAAAAAGAAACGTGCGAGCAATTGACCGTCGCGATAGAATTCCTTGATCGGCTGTGGATTGAGCCCGGCTTCGGTGAGCCTTTTGTGTTCTTTATCGAGGTCGTCGACGCAAAACGCGACGTGACCGTAACCTTCGCCCAACGCGTAGGGCTCGGTGCGGCCCTTGTTCAAGGTCAGCTCGATTTCAAAATCGGCTTCCGGATTGCGCAAATACACGAGCGTGAACGTTTCAAAGTCCAGCGTGTCCGCGGGCTCGAGGCCGAGCGCGGTGCGGTAGAAGGCAATCGAGCGCTCGAGGTCGAGCACGCGGATCATCATGTGGATGGCTTTAGCCATCGAATCTCTCCCGCATCTCACGGCTGTGTACGACCGAGCAACCTACAACCGAACAGGGCGCCCTTGGTAACAGCGCGCTACTACGCCGCCTCGGCCTGATCGGTGCGGGCTTCCGCAAGGCGCGCCGCGGCGCGTTCGCGCATGAGGTAGGTAATGCAAGCGACGCGCAGAAGAGACGCAAAATTGCGCACTTCACCGACGAGTTCGATGACCTCGTCGTAGAGAGTGGCGATGAACTTGGGGGTGCTCATCCCCTCTGCGGCTGCGATCTCGTCGAGAATTGCCCAAAAGCGCGCTTCGAGTCGGATGCTCGTCACCGCTCCATGCAGCCGCACGGAGCGGGTTACCGGCTCGTAGTCGCGCGGATCCGTGCCCGCGTAGATTCGACACATCGGCCCGCGCCCTTTTGCTGATCGTCCTCCCCCTCCTCGAGGAAGCTAGAACCACCGTCGCGCCTCTGCAAAGGCCCGCGCGCAAGCGCGCTTTGCGTCGCCTTGCGAGTGCTCGGATCCTTGCCTAAGCAACTCGGGGCACGTCACCGGCCATCATTTCGTGCAGCTCCCACGACCGAGGACCAAGCGCCCATGCGGATCGGCATCGTCAAAGAACGGCGTGACTTCGAGCGCCGCGTCGCCGCGAGCCCGGAGACGGTGAAGCGGTTCAAAGGGATGGGGCTCGAGCCGGTGGTCGAGCGGGGCGCTGGAATCGAGGCGGCGTTCCTCGACGAAGCCTACGAACAAGCCGGAGCGCGCTTGGTCGACGGACCAGAAGAGGCGCTTACCGCTGACATCCTGCTCAAAGTCCAACGTCCAATTGAAGAGGAACTGGCGCGTTTGCGCCCTGGGCAAGTGCTCATCGGAATGCTTGATCCCTACATGAACCGGGATCAGGTTCAACTCTACGCCCAAAAAGGCCTCACCTGCTTTGCTATGGAACTGTTGCCGCGCACCACGCGCGCCCAGGCCATGGACGTGCTCTCAAGCCAGGCCAATCTCGCCGGCTACCGCGCCATGGTCGAGGTGATGGCCGCCTACAGCCGCGTGTTGCCGATGATGATGACCGCAGCCGGTACCGTGACCCCGGCCAAGGTCTTCATTGTCGGCGCCGGTGTGGCCGGATTGCAGGCGATCGCGACCGCAAAGCGCATGGGCGCGGTGGTAACTGCCACCGACGTGCGCCCCGCCGCCAAAGAAGAGATCGAGAGCTTGGGGGCCAAGTTCGTCGGTTTCATTCCCAAAGACGCGGCGACAGCGGGTGGCTACGCGCGTCCGCTCACCCCAGAAGAACAAGCCGAGCAGGCCAAGATCATCGCCGAGCACATCAAGGGCCAGGACATCGTGGTCACAACAGCGATGGTGCCGGGGCGACCGGCGCCGCGCATCGTGACCGCGGCCATGGTCGCATCGATGCGGCCGGGCTCGGTGCTGTTCGACATGGCAGCGGAAAGCGGCGGTAACATCGAGGGCAGCCGACCCGGCGAAACCGTGACCCTTGGTGGTGTGACGATCATCGGGGCGCGCAATCTACCCTCGCGTCTGGCGCCGGTCGCATCCGCACTCTACGCGCGCAATCTCATGAACTTCGTGCAGCTATTGGTTTCCAAAGACGGCAAGCTCGCCGTCCCCTTCGAGGATGACCTCATCAAGGGAACGCTCCTTACGCACGAAGGCAAGATCGTCCACCCGAACTTCCAGACAGCGAGCTAAAGGAGTGGCCGATGGCCGCGATCGACCCGGGGATCTATAACCTCATCGTATTCGTCCTTGCGATCTTCGTCGGCTATTACGTCGTGTGGTCGGTGACACCAGCGCTACACACCCCGTTGATGAGCGTTACCAACGCGATCAGCTCGGTAATCGTGGTGGGGGCGCTGATCGCCACCGGTGCCGGGGGTGTCGCGATGCTCTTCGGGTTCCTCGCGACCTTCTTGGCGGCGGTGAACATTTTCGGAGGTTTCGCCGTCACCGAGCGCATGCTGGCTATGTTCAAAAAGCGCGGCTGAAGGACGTACGCCGATGAAGATCAATGTCGCCGCGCTGGGATATCTGATCGCCGCGGTCTGTTTCATCTTGGCACTCCGTGGCTTGTCTTCTCCGGCATCGGCGCGGGCCGGAAATCGCTACGGCATCGCCGGCATGGCGCTCGCCATCGGGATCACTCTTCTTTTGCTCGCCGGCAGCGGCCCGATCAGCTATGGCGCCATCCTCATAGCGCTCGCTGCGGGCGGCGCGCTCGGTTTCGTCATCGCCCGCCGCATCCAAATGACCGCGATGCCGCAGCTCGTCGCGGCGTTCCACTCCCTGGTTGGGCTCGCGGCGGTGTTCGTCGCCGCCGGTGCCTTTCTCGAGCCGCAGGAGTTCGGGATCACCCGCCCCGACGGTTCGATCAAACCGCTCTCACTTCTCGAGATGGGGCTGGGTACGATCATCGGCGCGGTGACCTTCACCGGCTCGGTGATCGCCTTCGGCAAGCTGCAGGCCAAGTTCCCGCCGCGCGTGCAGGCGTGGATCCCTTCCGCGCTCGAGCCCGTGCTCGCGGTCGCCATGTCGAGCCGTCCCATCCTCCTCCCGGGCCGTCATCTCATCAACGCCGGCATCGGGGTGGCCCTCGCGCTGCTGCTCATTCTCTTCATGCTCCATGAGAGCGGCTGGGCCTTCGTGCTCATGACCCTCTTGGCGCTGGCCTTGGGCGTGCTCTTGATCATCCCAATCGGCGGCGCCGACATGCCGGTCGTGGTCTCCATGCTCAACTCCTACTCGGGTTGGGCAGCAGCCGGGATCGGCTTTACGCTTCAGAACCCGATGCTGATCATCACCGGCGCACTCGTCGGCTCTTCCGGCGCCATTCTCTCCTACATCATGTGCCGGGCGATGAACCGATCCTTCATCTCGGTCATCCTCGGCGGTTTCGGCGAGACTGGCGCGGCAGCCGAGGCCGCGGTCGAAAAAACGGTGCGCGCCGGATCGCCGGAAGACGCTGCCTTCATCCTGGAAAACGCGCAGAAAGTAATCATCGTGCCCGGCTACGGCATGGCGGTCGCCCAGGCCCAGCACGCGGTGCGCGAACTCTACGAAGCGCTCACCAAAAAAGGCGTAGAGGTCAAATTCGCAATCCACCCGGTTGCGGGACGAATGCCGGGTCACATGAACGTGTTGTTGGCGGAAGCCAACATTCCCTATGACGTCGTCTTTGAGATGGAGGAAATCAACAACGAGTTCGGACAGGCCGACGCTGCCTATGTGATCGGAGCCAACGACATCACCAATCCGGCGGCCAAGACCGATCCCAATTCCCCGATCTACGGCATGCCGGTGCTCGATGTCGAAAAAGCCAAAGCGGTCTTTTTCGTGAAACGTTCGATGGCCCCCGGATATGCTGGTATCGACAATCCGCTCTTCTACATGGACCGCACGATGATGCTCTTCGGAGACGCCAAGAAAGTCACCGAAGAGATCGTCAAGGTCCTCACCGGTGGCCATTGAGGGCTCGCGCGCGCCTGCTCGACGGCGTGCCCGCGAACTCCTACAAGAGGTGTGCGGGCGGGCGCAAAATTCGTTTCGGGGAGGCGTAGGTGCGGGTCGTTGTGGTCGGAGCCACGGGCACCGTCGGCCGCGCCGTGGTGGCAGAACTGGCCGGACGGCATGAGGTCATTCGCGTTGCCCGCAGCGGCGGTGACCTGCAGCTCGACGCCACCGATCCAGCCTCCATCCGTGCTGGCCTTGCCCGTATCGGCGGCTTCGATGCGCTCGTCTCGACCATGGGCGAGGTGACCTTCGCGCCCGTCGCCAAACTCGACCCAGCCGGCTTCGAGCTCGGCCTGCGCAGCAAGCTCATGGGCCAGATCCAGCTCGTGCTCATCGGGCGCGAATTCATCGCCGAACATGGCTCGTTCACGCTCACAAGCGGGATCTTGAGCAAAGATCCGGTGGTCGGTGGCAGTGTTGCTTCGCTCGTCAACGGAGCCCTCGAAGCTTGGGTGCGCGCAGCGGCAATCGAGCTCTTACCCGAGCGCCTGCGGATCAATTGTGTGAGCCCGGGCCTGCTTGAGGAGACAGCGGTCCGCGCGGGCGCGTTCTTCCCCGGCCATGTGCCGGTTGCCGCCGCCCGTGTCGCGCGCGCTTATGCAAAGAGTGTCGAGGGCGCCCAAACGGGACAAGTCTACGAAGTCTTCTAAGCCGGGAGTCTCGCGATGCGGATCCGCGCGGCTGTCCTCGAGCAGATGGGTCTGCCGACACCTTATGCCGAGAGCAGACCTTTACGCGTTCAGGAAATCGAACTCGAGCCGCCGGGTCAGGGCGAGGTCCTCGTGCGGATCGCAGCCGCCGGGCTCTGTCATTCCGATCTCTCGGTGATCAACGGCGATCGTCCGCGCCCGCTTCCCATGGTCCTCGGTCACGAAGCGGCGGGCGTGGTCGAAGAGATCGGCCCCGGCGTCGACGATCTCAAGAAGGGCGATCACGTCGTCCTCGTCTTCGTCCCGGCTTGTGGTCACTGCCTTCCCTGTATGCAGGGGCGTCCGGCGCTGTGCGAACCGGCAGCGGCTGCCAACGGTGTTGGGACGTTGCTCTCGGGGGCACGTCGCCTCCACCGCGACGGTGAACCCTTGAACCACCACGTCGGGGTTTCCGCCTTCGCCGAATACGCCACCGTGTCGCGGCGCTCGCTCGTCAAGATCGACCCCGAGTTGCCGCTCGAGGAAGCAGCACTCTTCGGCTGCGCCGTGCTCACGGGCGCTGGAGCGGTGATCAACACGGCCGGTGTGAAGGCGGGCGAGACGGTGGCCATCGTCGGCCTCGGCGGGGTCGGCCTGTGCGCCCTGCTCGCCGCGCAAGCCGCGGGGGCGCGCGAGGTCTTCGCCGTCGACCTCCTCCCCCAAAAGCTCGCCTTTGCCCGCCAGCTCGGTGCCACCGCGACCTTCGATGCCGGAGCCGCGGATGTCGTCGAGGCGATCCGCGAGGCAAGTGGGGGCGGGGTGGACTACGCTTTGGAGTTCGCGGGTTCGGCCAAAGCGCTCGAGCTCGCCTGGGCGATCACCCGGCGCGGCGGCACGACCATCACGGGCGGTCTACCCCATCCCTCTGCTCGGCTTCCGGTGCCGATCGTGCAGCTCGTCGCCGAGGAGCGCGTGCTCAAGGGCAGTTACATCGGCACCGCGGTGCCGGCCCGCGATGTTCCGCGCCTCATCCACCTCTACCGCAAGGGGCGTCTGCCGATCGATCGGCTGGTCTCGGGCCGGCTCTCTCTCGACCAGATCAACGAGGGCTTCGATCGGCTCGCGCGGGGCGAAGCGATCCGCCAGATCGTCGTGCCCTAGTGCGGTCGCATCGACGGCAAAGCCGAAGACGGCGAGCACACGCGAGCGAGTTCGAGCGCGTGCTCGGGGAGGATCGGCAAAAGCGTCGAGCCGGGAGCGAGTAGGGGTGCAATACGGGCGTTGGCGGCGTCTTGGGGAAGAAGCGGCGCCTCCCGTTCACTTCACGATCAATGGCGCACCCGCGGTCGGCCGCGCCGGCGATACGCTGTTGGTCGCGATCCTCACGCTGCGCAGCGATCTCGGCGCGCTGCCACCCGATCCTCGGCCGCGGGCGGGCTTCTGTCTTATCGGCCTGTGTCAGGATTGTTGGGTGCACTTGGCCGACGGCCGGCGGGTGCGGGCGTGTACCACGCGGCTCGAGCCCCAAATGGCGGTGATCCTCGAGGGAGACGGCGGGTGAGCCGCAAGCCTCTGGTCGTGGTGGTCGGCGCCGGGCCGGCCGGGCTCGCCGCCGCCTGTACCCTCGCTGAGGCCGGTCTCGCACCGATGCTCCTCGAGAGCCGATCGGAGCCTGGTGGTGCCATCTGGCGAATGCCATCCCAGAGCGTCGGGACCCGCGTGCGTCTTAAGAGCCCTGGTTCGGAGCGAGTGGAGCGGCTCCGCGCACGCTTTCAACAGCTGCGCGAGCGGATCGACTTCTACCCCGAGACGGTGGTGGTGGATGTCAGCCGCGAACGGTTGTGGGCGGTCGCCGCCACGGGAGAAATCGATTGCACGCCTTGGGACCGCCTCATTGTTGCAACCGGTGCCCTCGACCGCATCCTTCCCGTACCCGGCTGGACGCTTCCCGGTGTAGTTACGCTCGGCGGCGCCCAAACGGCACTGAAGCTTAACGGCTGTGCGGTGGGCGCGCGCGTCGCCTTCTTCGGCACGGGTCCCCTCCTCTATCTCGCGGCAGCCCAGTACGTCGCGGCCGGCATCGAGGTGGCCGTCGTCGCCGATACGAGCCGCCTGGTCGAAGCCGCCACTGCTTTGCCCGCACTCTGCGCTGATGCCGCACGTCTTGCGCTGGGTCTTCGCGCTCTGCGTATCTTGCGTCGAGCCCGCGTGCCCGTTCTTCGCGGCGTCTGGTCTGCGCGCATCGAGGGGCACAGGACGGTCGAAGCGATCGTCCTCGAGCGGCGCCACGGGTTCTGGCGCTTTAGTTGCGATGCGGTTGCCCTCGGCTTCGGCCTCGTTCCCCAGCTGCAGCTGCTCGAGTTGCTCGGGGCGCCGATGCGCTTTGATCGAGCGAGCGATCTTTGGTTGCCGGCCGTCGATGCGGCCGGACGCACGCCGATCCAAGGCCTCTATGTCGCGGGAGACGCAGCCCGGCCGCTCGGCGTCGAGGCGGCCGTTCTCGCCGGTGAGCGCGTCGCTTATGCCGTGCTCGAAGACGAGGGACGGGCGGTCGACCCGCGGCGGATCGCACAACTCGAAGCTGCCCTCGCCCGCCACCGGAAGTTCGCATCCGGGCTTGTGCGCGCTTTTCGCTTCCCGAGCCGCTTGGAGGCAGCGGTTGCCGACGACACCGTCGTCTGCCGCTGCGAGGGTGTCACGGCGGGAGCGATTCGGGGCGCAGTAGCGGAGCTCGACGCCTGCACGGTGTCCGAGGCTAAGGCTCTGACCCGGGTGGGCATGGGACGCTGCCAGGGCAGGCTGTGTGGGCTCACCGCGGCGCGGATCCTCGCCGCGGCGCGCGCAGTCCCGCTCGAAGCGGTCGGTCGCCTGCGTCCCCAGGCGCCGATCCTGCCTCTGCCCGTGGATATCCGCCGAGCCGCCCCCGAGTCGGTCGGATGAGCGAGCCGCTTTCAGCCGAGGTGGCGATCATCGGCGGCGGGCTGGTCGGCTGTGCGACCGCGCTTTTTTTGGCCCGGCGGCGCGTTCCCTGTGTGCTCCTCGAAGCCGGGCGCTGCGGCGGCCAGGCCTCCGGCGTCAATTTCGGAGGCGTGCGGCGCCAGGGCCGCGCTCTGCCCGAACTGCCGCTCGCTGAGCGGGCGCGGCGGCTGTGGCCGCGGCTCGGGCGTCTTATCGGCCATGATCTCGAGTTTCGGGTCACCGGTCATCTGCGCCTTGCGCGCAGCGAAGAGGAAATGGCCGCACTCGAGCGCTGGGCGGAGGCCGCGCGGTCTTTCGGGATCACCGTTGAGCTCTGCGGAGCCCTTGATCTGCGCGCGCGCTGGCCGTGGCTCGGCAGCGATCTCGCGGGCGCGTCATTCTGCCGCGACGACGGACAGGCCAATCCGCGTCTCGCCTGTCCTTGGTTCAAACGCGCCGCGCGCGCCGCCGGCTGCACCCTGTGCGAGGGCCAGCAGGTGGTCGGGGTCGAACGCGAGGGTGGGCGATTTCGGCTGACTACCGCTGATGGCCGCGAGGTGGTGAGCCGGGCGGTCGTGAACGCGGCGGGAGCCTGGGGCGGACGCATCGCGGCACTGTTGGGCGATGACCTGCCCTGTGCGCCCTTCGCTCCCAACATGGGAGTGCTGGAGCCGCTGCCGTTTCGCATCGAGCCCGTTCTCGGAACCGCCGGGCCCGGTCTTTACTTGCGTCAGATCCCATCCGGATCGGTGATCTTCGGCGGTGGCCGGGGCACGGTCGAGGGTGCGGAGTGGCGCGCGCGCCCGTCGATGGAGGCGACGCTCGCTGCGCTCGCCGAGCTGCGGCGGCTCGTCCCCGCCTTCGCCCGCGCTTACCTCATCCGCTCCTGGGCGGGGATCGAGGGCGGCACGCCCGATGGTCTGCCGATCGTAGGACCGAGCCCGCGGGTGCCGGGTGCGTGGCACGCCTTCGGCTTCTCGGGCCACGGCTTCATGCTCGCGCCGGCTGTGGGAGCCGTGCTCGCCGAGCTCATCCTCGACGGTCACAGCGCCACGAGCCTTAAGGGACTCGAGCCCAGCCGATTCCTGCCGCAGTCGGGCTGATCGCGCTCATTCCGCCGCGGTGCGCTGGAGCACGAGCTCCGGCTCGCGGATGGCATCATGGGCGGCAATCGCAGCCAGGTTGAGCACATCCGAAACCGTGGCGTTCATCGGCACGATCTGTACGGGGTGCGCCAAGCCTTCGAGCAGCGGCCCGATCACCGTTCCGCCGCCCAATTGTTTGAGGAGCTTGTACGAAATGTTAGCGGAATGGAGAGCGGGCATGATCAAAACATTGGCTGGGCCCTTCAGCCGGCAGAAGGGGTAGAGAGCCAAAAGATCGGGATCGAGTGCTACGTCCGCCCCCATCTCGCCGTCGTATTCGAAGTCGACCTGACGGCGGTCGAGTTCGAGCACCACTTCGCGGATCCGCGCGGCTTTGGATACCGGCGGATTGCCGAAGGTGGCGAAGGAGAGAAGTGCTACCCGCGGCACGACGCCCATCCGACGGACGGCGCGCGCCGTTTGGATGGTGATGTCGGCCAAGGTATTGGTGTCGGGCAGCTCGTGCACGCTCGTGTCGGCGATGAACACCGTGCGGCCGCGCGCGACGAGGATGGTGAGCCCGAAGATGCGGTGGCCGGGCCTAGGATCGATGACGCGCAAGACGTCGTTGAGACAATCGTGATAGTTGCGCGTCAAACCGGTGACCATCGCATCCGCATCACCGTTGGCGACCATGCAGGCGGCGAACACGTTGCGATCCTGGTTCACCAACCGCTGGCAGTCTCGGAAGAGAAGTCCGTTGCGCTGCTGACGTCGATAGAGAAATTCAGCATAAGCGCGGTTGCGCTCGGAAAGCCGAGCGTTGTGGATCTCGACACCTTCGAGGCTCGATAGACCCATGTTTTGCAGGGTCTGGGCGATTCTCTCTTCGCGGCCGATGAGGATGGGGGTGCCGAGCCCCTGGTTTCTCCACGCAATCGCGGCACGGATCGCTTTTTCTTCTTCGCCCTCGGCGAAGACCACGCGCTTGGGCTGCGCCCGCACGCGGTCGATGACGAGCTGCATGCGCGAGGCGGTGGGATCGAGCCGGCTCCTCAGTTCCGCGCGGTAGCGCTGGACGTCGACGATCGGTCGTCGGGCCACGCCACTGTCGATCGCGGCCTGCGCGACCGCTGAGGGCACGTGCGTGATCAGCCGGGGGTCGAAGGGGGTGGGGATGAGGTACTCGGGGCCGTAGCGCAGCCGCCGACCCCGGTAAGCGGCGGTCACCTCATCGGGGACGTCTTCGCGCGCAAGTGCTGCGATGGCATAGGCGGCTGCGATCTTCATCGCTTCGTTGATCGCGGAGGCGCGCACATCCAGCGCACCGCGGAAAATGTAAGGAAAGCCCAAGACGTTGTTGATCTGGTTGGGGTAATCGCTGCGCCCCGTTGCGATGATGACGTCTTTGCGCACCTCGCGGGCGAGTTCAGGCGTGATCTCGGGATCGGGGTTGGCCATGGCGAAGACGATCGGGTTCTTCGCCATGGATGCGATCATCTCGGGTGTAAAGGCGCCTTTGACCGAAAGCCCGAAGGCCACATCCGCCCCGCGCATGGCATCGGCGAGCGTGCGGGCATCGGTGTCGACCGCATGCGCCGACTTCCACTGGTTCATGCCGCGCTCGCGACCGCGGTAGATCACCCCTTGCGTGTCGCAGAGGATGACGTGATCGTGCGGCACGCCCATCGCCTTGACGAGCTCGGCGCAGGCGATGCCGGCGGCACCCGCGCCGTTGATGACGATCTTGACCTCGCGCAGCGACCGACCGGTCAGATCGAGCGCGTTGATCAGACCAGCAGCGGCGATGATCGCCGTACCGTGCTGGTCGTCGTGGAAGACGGGGATATCGACGAGCTCGCGCAAGCGTTGCTCGATGATGAAACATTCTGGTGCCTTGATGTCCTCCAGATTGATGCCACCGAAGGTCGGCGCGAGTAAGCGCACACAATTGACAAAGGCGTCCACGTCTTCAGTCGCGATCTCGAGGTCGACCGCATCGATGTCGGCGAACCGTTTGAAGAGGACGGCTTTGCCCTCCATCACCGGTTTGCTCGCGAGCGGTCCGAGGTTGCCGAGGCCGAGCACTGCCGTGCCGTTCGAGATGACCGCCACGAGGTTGCCTTTGGCCGTGTAGTCGAACGCGCGTTCGGGATCGCGCGCGATCGCAAGACAGGGAGCGGCGACGCCCGGCGAGTAGGCGAGCGAGAGATCACGCTGTGTGGCAAGCGGCTTGGTCGGCGTGATCTCGAGCTTACCAGGACGTCCCTTGGCGTGCAGGGCGAGGGCTTCTTCCGCCGTGATCGGTCCGCCGACCTCGGCCGTGCCTTCCTCCCACGCACTCATCATTCGCTCCCCCCCAGAACGGCGTGCGGTGTGGCTTAGCCCGCGAATTCTTGTCGCCTGCGGAGCGGCCGACAAGCAGCCTCTTGCACACAGCGCCGCACGGGCCACCTTCACCGCTGTCGTTCGACCCGCGCAATCGGGAACGCCGCGATGAACTTCGTCAAGACAGGCTTGTTGCTCGCTGCGATGACCGCGCTCTTCCTGGCCGTCGGCTTTCTCTTGGGCGGCGAGGCGGGGCTCGTGATCGCGTTCGTCGTAGCCTTGGCGATGAACGCCTTCGCCTGGTGGAACTCCGACAAAATGGTGCTCCAGATGCACCATGCCGAGCCGGTCACGCGGGCGAGCGCTCCCGAGCTTTGGAATTTGGTCGCCGAACTCGCCCGTCGCGCGCAGCTGCCGATGCCGGCCGTCTACATCATTCCAAGCGACCAGCCGAACGCCTTTGCCACCGGTCGCGATCCGCAGCATGCCGCGGTCGCGGTCACAACCGGCCTTCTCGAGGCGCTGCCGCGCGAGGAGCTTGCGGGGGTGATCGCGCACGAGCTCGCCCACATCAAGAACCGCGACACGCTCATCATGACGATCGCTGCCACCATCGCAGGCGCGATCGGCATGCTCGCCAACTTCGGCTTCCTGTTCGCCCACAGCCGTGACGATCGCCAGAATCCGTTGGGTGCGATCGGAACATTGTTGGCCGTCATCCTCGCGCCCCTCGCGGCGACCCTCGTGCAGCTCGCGATTTCGCGCACGCGCGAATACGCCGCCGACCGTCTTGGCGCCCAGATCTGCGGCAATCCGCTGTGGCTCGCAGCCGCTCTCGAGCGGATCGAGGCGATCGCGAGCAACCGAGTGATGCCTACGGCCGAGCACAACCCGGCAACGGCGCATCTCTTCATCGTCAATCCGCTGCGCATGGGCGGAATCGACACTCTGTTCCGCACCCATCCGGCGACCGAAGACCGGATCGCGGCCCTGCTCGCGCTCGCCCGCGAGATGGGAACGGCTGCGGGAGCGGGAGTTCGACCTGCGGCGCGCCGCATCGAGGCAACCGCGCGGCGGCGTGGCAGCGTGCCCGAGGCCGGCGGAAGCGATCTCTGGCGGCGCAATCCCTGGAACCGCTGAGGCGCAAGGCACGCGCGCCAAGGAGAACCGTGCACGGCGCGAGCGCGAAGCAAAACCGCGTGCGCAAAAGGGACCAGCGAGGGCCACCGGTTGAAGCGGGGGCTGGCCTTGCGCGCGCAAAGCCGGCAAAACTCGGCGCCGAGCGAAGCCAAAGGCGGGAAGAGCGATGCCTCCGCTGTTCGTCGACTGCCCTCCCTTTCTCAAGGAACTCTACGAGCAAGAAGGGCTCGATCGGCTCGTCCCCGACCTCGAGATCCATGTGGGCGATCCCTCAGCTGAGGACCTCGTGCGCCTGTGCCAGGGCCGCACGCACATCCTCAACGACCACAGCCGCTTCTCAGCGCAAGTGCTCGAGCGTTGTCCCGATCTGCGCTGTATCGTGTTCCTTGGTACCGGAGCGGGCAGCTTCATTGATCTGGACGCTGCGCAGCGCCTCGGTATTACCGTGCGCTCTTATCGGGGATACGGCGATCGCAGCGTAGCTGAGCACGCCTTTGCGCTCATGCTCGCTGCCGCCCATCGCATCGCCGAGATGGACCGCGACATCCGTGCCGGATCCTTTCAGCCCAAAAACAGCATCGAGCTCTTGGGCAAGACAGTCGGCGTGGTCGGAACCGGCGGCATCGGACGCGAGATGATTCGCCTGTGTGCCGCAATCGGGATGAAGGTACTGGCGTGGAACCGCTCGGGCGTTCCGGCCGATCTTCCGTGCGAGCCAGTCGGGCTCGATGATCTTTTGCGCCGCGCCGATGTCGTCTCGCTGCACCTCGCCTTGAACGATGAGACCCGCGGTCTTTTAAGTCGCGAGAAACTTTCCCTTATGAAGCCGGGGGTTATCTTCGTCAACACCGCGCGCGGCGCGCTCGTCGACGAGCAGGCGCTCATCGCCATGCTCGAGGACGGCCGCATCGCGCACGCTGCACTCGATGTGTTCGTTGAAGAGCCCTTGCCCCTTGATCATCCGTTTCGACGCCTGCCCAATGTTACCATGACTCCGCATGCGGCCTTTATGACTCGCGAGGCCTCCATCAATCTCTTGCGCATGGCGCTCGAGATCTTGCGTGAAGAGCTCGGGCGCAACTGAGCGGCGCGTCTTATCCGCGCCGGAACCGTCGCGAAAGCGCCATGCATCCGTAACAGCTCCTCTTTAGCTCCGCGGGCGTCGCAAACGAGAAGGAGCTAGGGCGCCATGCGAGCGATGGCCGCGAAGCTCGGCCTTAGTCTTGTTTTGGGATCTGCGCTTTCGGGTGCGGTGTTGGCAGCTGAGGCCGTCAAGGCAACGCTGATTGGACACGCGGTGTTGCCGGCGAAGAGCTTTTTGCCACCGCCGGTCGAAGCGGGGACCGGGTTCGTCGTGTCGGGCCGTTTCGCCGCGATTGCAAACCGGCGCGTGGAGGAAATCGCGTCGGTTGAAGGAAAGTCGTTCTTGGACGGCCGCACCACCGGGATCGCGCTTCCCTTCGTAGGCCAACCGGTTCAAGGCTTTTCGGGTATCGAGACGCTCGCGCGCGATCGCTATCGTGTCTTGGTCGACAACGGCTTCGGCAACAAAGTGAACTCGCCCGACGCTTTGCTCTCCTTCCACGAAGTGTCGATCGATTGGCCGAGTGGTCGGGTGCGGATCGACAAGAGCGTGTTCCTGCACGATCCGGACAAGGTGATCCCATTCCGGATTACCAACGAGTTCACCAAAGAGCGCTATCTAACCGGCGCCGACTTGGATGTCGAATCGATCCAAACGATCGGCGATCTGCACTGGCTCGGCGACGAGTTCGGACCCTATCTGCTCGCGGTCGACCGCACGGGCAAGGTGGTCGCCTTCTTCGAAACCGAGGTCGACGGCAAGGTGGTGCGCTCGCCCGACCACCACGCCGTGAGCATGCCCGCCACCCCCGGTCCGGTCCGCTTCGAGGTGCGTCGCTCGCGCGGCTTTGAGGGGATGGCGGCGTCGCCGGACGGCCGGTTCCTCTACGCGATGCTGGAAGGCCCGCTCTATGTGGGCGATCCGCCCGCGGTGGAGACGGTGGGCGGCAAGGAAGTGCTGCGCATCCTCGAATTCGATGTTCAAGCGCGCAAATGGACCGGGCGCAGCTGGCGCTACGCGCTCGAGGTCGCCGGCAACAACATTGGCGATTTCAACATGATCGACGCCACGCGCGCACTCGTCATCGAGCGCGACAACAATGAGGGAGATCCACGCCTGGCGTGCAGGGGTGATCAGAAGAGCGGTTGCTTCCCGAAAGCGGCGGAGTTCAAGCGAGTCTATCTCATCGATCTCGCCCAGGTGAACGACGCCGGTCTCGTCAAGAAAATCGCCTATGTCGATCTCTTAGACATCGCCGATCCGAAGGGTGTCGCCAAGACCGGAACGCACGACGGGCGCTTCACATTTCCGTTCGTAACGATCGAAAACGTCGATATCGTCGATGAGCGCCACATCATCGTGGCCAACGACAACAACCTACCGTTTTCAGCCGGGCGTCTTCCCAACGTCGCAGACGCGAACGAGTTCGTTCTTCTGGATGTCGGCGATTTCCTCACCCGCCGCTGAGAGGCGCCGAAATCCGTCCTTTCTGCGGGGCGCGGTTGCACCGCGCCCCCTTCTCATGCCGAACTCAGGCGTTCGATCTCGGCTTCGAGGTCCAACCAGGTGGTTTCGAGCTCGGCGATCCGGGCGAGGAGCGAATCGAGCTCAGCGCGGGTGCGAGCCACTTTGGGGCCATCGCGATAGAGGCCGGGATCGCTCAGGGCGCGTTCGAGCTCGACGCGCCGGGCCTGAAGGCGGTCGAGTTCATGTTCGGTGGCCCGCACGCGCTCGCGCAAGGGCGCAAGACGCGCGCGGCGCTCGCTACCGGAAAGACGCAGCCGCGTTCCGTCTTTGGACGGGGCGGACGGCTGCGACCGTTCCGCCTCGCTTGAGGAAGTTTCGAGCAACAAGCGGCGATAGTCTTCGATCGAGCCGTCGAAAGGTCGCACGCGACCACCTGCGACCAGCCAAAGTGTGTCGGCGGTCGCCTGAACGAGGTAGCGGTCGTGGCTGATGAGCACGACCGCACCCTCGAAGTCGTTGAGCGCATCGACCAGCGCGCTTCGCGAATCGATGTCGAGATGGTTGGTCGGCTCGTCGAGGATCAAAAGGTTGGGCCCGTCTAGACACACCAGGCACAGACCCAAGCGCGTCTTTTCACCGCCGGATAAAAAGCGCACCGGGGTGGTGGCGCGCTCGCGAGTCAAACCGAAACCCGCTAAGATCGCGCGCAACTCCTGCTCAGACGCGCGGGGCCGCAGCCGGAGCAGATGGTCGAGGGCCGTCGCCTCGGGATCCAACCGCTCGATGTGGTCCTGCGCGAAATAGCCGACGACGAGACCTTTCGAGCGGGTGAGCGTGCCCGCCATCGGCTGCAGCTCGCCGGCAAGCAACCGCGCGAAGGTCGATTTGCCATTTCCGTTGGCGCCTAAGAGCGCGATGCGGTCGTCGGGATCAATGCGCAGCGCGAGCCGGTCGAGAACCACTCGTCCATCGTAACCCACGCGGACGTCGTCTAAGGTGAGAAGAGGTGGTGCGGGGATGCGTCCGCAGGGAAGGCGGAAGCGGATTTCCGGCTCCACCACGAGCTCGGGCACGGGCTGCATGCGCTCGAGCATCTTGAGCCGGCTCTGGGCCTGGCGGGCCTTGCTCGCCTTGTAGCGGAAGCGGTCGACGAAGGCGCGGATGCGCGCCCGTTCCGCCTCCTGCTGAGCACGCAGTCGCTCTTGCTTGAGGATCTGTTCGCGGCGTTGGCGCTCGAAAGCGTCGTAATTGCCGGAATAGACGGTGAGTTTACCGCAGCTCAAAAGGCAGACGCGCTCTGCCACCGCATTGATGAAATCCCGGTCATGGCTCACGAAAAGGACGGTGCGGGGGTAGTTGCGAAGGTAATTTTCGAGCCAGATCGCCGCTTCGAGATCGAGATGGTTGGTGGGCTCGTCCAAGAGCAAAAGGTCCGGCTCGAGGAACAGCGCGCTTGCGAGCGCCACCCGCATCCGCCACCCGCCGGAAAAGGTCGCAAGCGGACGGCCCTGCGCTGCGGCATCGAAACCCAGGCCGAAGAGGATGCGGGCGGCTCGCGCGGGCGCAGCGTCAGCGGCGAGGGCGCGCAGCCTTTCCTCGATCTCGGCACGCCGCTGCGGCTCGGCGGTGTCGCGTTCGGCGAGCAACGCGGCCCGCTCGCGATCGGCGGCGAGCACTGCCTCGAGCGGGGTGAGGTCGCCGCTCGGGGGCTCCTGCGCCACCGTCCCGATACGCACGCTCGATTGCAGCCGCAACGCGCCGGCATCCGGCTCGAGCTCGCCGGCGATCAGCCGCAAAAGCGAAGTCTTGCCGGTGCCATTGCGCCCCACGAGCGCCATGCGCGCCCCGGCGGGTACGTGCAGCGAGGCACCCTCGAGAAGGGTGCGACCGCCTAGGCGCAGCGTGACGTCGACGAGATCGAGCATAGGCTCAAGCTTGGCGCGAGTCGGGTAACCGAAGGTTCTCAAGAAGGCGCAAGGCGAGGCGCGTGGCGCCGCCGGCGGCAACGCAGAGTTGCGGCACGATGAGCCATTCGAGGGTCCAGGCCTGACCCGAGCGCTCGTTCTCGTGAACGAGCGCCTGGTGCACACCGGCTGAAAGAGAGGCGGCAAAGCGCGCGAGCGCAACGAGCACTTCGGCGGCGATCGGGTTGACTTTGCCGGGCATCGCCGAAGAACCGCCCCCGTCTGCGACCACGAGCTCGGCCACTTCGTCTTGGGCGAGGATCGTGACATCGGCGCCGATCTTGCCCAATGAGCCGGCTAAGAGCGCAAGCCAGCTCGCGAACTCGGCGATCCCGTCGCGCTCGCTGTGGCCGGCACGGGTCGCGAAGACAAGGCCGAGCGCAGCTGCGAGGCGGGCGGCGACGGCATCGGCGCGATCTGCGAGCTCGGCGCGATCGCCCACCGCGCCACCCCAGGGCAGGCGCAACAGCCGCGGCAATAGCTCGCCGAGCCGCGTGCGATGGCGCTCGAGCGGTGCGCGCCAACTCGCAATCTTGTGCGCCCACGAGATGGGGCGAGCACGCCGCATGCGCGTGCGCCCCTGCAGCCGTTTGTCGGCCCAGACCCGCTCGAGCTCGCCCAGGCGTGCGCCGAGCGCGGCGAGGCGGGCGTCGAAGATGGGAAGGATCTGCGCGAGCCGCATGGTAAGGCTCGCGTCGATCAGATCCTGGCTCGTCGCACCGAAATGGAAATAGCGGGCGAAGGGCTCACCCAAGGTGTCGCGCAGCTCTCGGACGAGCGTGGGCACGAGCACCCCGTCGCGAGCGGTGCCTTCTCGCAGGGTGGCCCAACTCGGGCTATAGCGCGCACAAACGGCCGCGATCGCCTCGCTCGCCTCAAGCGGGATCAGACCTTCCGCCGCTTGGGCACGTGCGAGCGCCACTTCAAAGCGGAGCATCGCTTCGAGTTCGGCTTCGAAGGAAAAGAATGACGCGATGTGTTCGTCGCCTACGAGCGCCGAGAGTATGGGGTGATCGAAGGCGCAAACGGACACGCGGCTCGACCGAAAGCGCACAGGCGCGGCATAAGCGCGAGGGTTGGCGCGCCCGAGAGGACTCGAACCTCTGACCTTTAGCTCCGGAGGCTAACGCTCTATCCAGCTGAGCTACGGGCGCTCGCCGCCTATATAGCGAGCGCAGGCCGCGTTCGCCAAGGGTGCGGCGCCAGCATCTATTCCCTTTTGCATTGGCTTGCCCCTCTTTTGGCCACCGGACCACCATGGAGAACGCCAGATGGCCGATGAAACCTACCTCGTCGACGATCGCGAAGTGGTGATTACCCGCTCTTGGGCGGTCCGCTGCGACGGCAACGGGCTTTTGGGGCATCCCGTCGAGTACATCACGCTCGCCCCCAAAGGTGAAGCGGTGTGCAAATATTGCGGTCGTCGCTTCGTGCACGCTTCAAATCCCCTCGCCGAGCGGGTTCGAGCAGAGGGTCAACGTGCCGCGGCGTGAGCTTTTCGACGCGGCAAATAGGACCAAATGAGAAGGCTGCTCGCCAGCGCCGCCAGCCAAGCAATCAGGGGCACGGCGAGCGCCAAGCTGAGAAAGCCCAAGTTGAGCCCGCCCTCCAGGCCGCTAAGGACGAGGGCCGGCCCGACGAGATGGCGGCCGATTCCGACCGCAAGCGCCGGCAAAGGCTTGCGCAGACCCTGCAAGACGGCGGTTGCGAGCACCACGACCGCATGAGCGGGGAAAGCGAGGACGGCGAAGCCGAGATAAACAGCCCCCAAGCTTACCACCTCGGCATCGGCGGTAAACAGCTGAAAGAGCGGTTCCCGTAAAACGAACACGATCACCGCACCGCTGCTCATCACCGCGATGCCCATGGCCAATGCAGTCAACGCACTCGCGCGCACCCGATCGATGCGTCCGGCACCGAGGTTCTGCCCGACGAGCGCTACGATCGCTGGAACCAGACCGAGCGTCGGTAGCAGCACGAGCTGCTCGATCCGTAGCGCCACCCCATAGGCCGCCACCGCAACTTCCCCAAAGCGCCCAGCGAAGCCCGTAAAAAGCGCCAAGCCGACACCCGTCGAGGCAAGCGTAAGCGCATTCGGTACCACCTGGAACAGAATGCGCTGAGCGAGGCGTAAATCGGGTCGAAGCATGGCCAACATCAGACGGCGGGCCAGCGGTGTGCGCGCCGCACAGCGGGCGAGCCAAATGATTTGGGCAATCTGCAAGATCACGTGCGCGACGGCGATGCCGGCCACCTCGAGGCGGGGAAGCGGCCCGAGGCCGAACATAAGGACGGGGACGAGTCCGCCATTGAGAATGGTGGCGACGATTACCGCATCGCGCAGCGCTCGCGTATTCCCGCAGGCAGTCAATGCCGCTTGGATCGCCGCACCGAGGAGGAAGATGGGCGTCGCAAGGAGGAGAGGGACGGTATAGTCGAGGGTGAGCGCAAGTAGCGGACCCGAAGCGCCGAGAAGAGTAGCGATCGACGGAGCCGTCGTGACAGTGGCGATAGCGAGCGCGCTACCCACGAGCAGAGCGAGCCAGAGTGCTTGCGCCCAAAGACGCGCGCCACCGTCCACATCGTGGGCGCCCAAGGCGTGCGCAAGGAGGGCCGCGGTGCCCTGTGCGAACCCGAAGCTAAACGCGATCACGACGAGAAAGAAAATCGGGAACGAAACGGCAAGTGCAGCAAGCGCGTCGGTGGACCAGAGCCCCGCCCAATAGCTGTTGGTGAGGTTGAAGAGGGTCTGAAAGGTAAGCGCGGTCGCGCTCGGAAGGGCAATCTCGCGCAGGCGCCGCGCGATGGATCCGTGAGCGAGATCGTCTTGAGCCTCCTTTGGAGGCACGGTTCAAAAGACCCGCCAAGCGGGATCCCACAGCCGCTCGCCGCCCAGAAAAGCGCGCGCGTTCTCACCGCGCCGACAACCAGAAGGCAGATGCGCGAGCCGGTGCACGTTGCCGCCGCCTAAGACCACTTCGTCGGCGACCATCGCCGCTTTGAGCCGCGCGACGACGTCGAACACCGCAGCGCACCAGCGTTCCTCGCCCAATCGCGCGAGCCCGCGGGCACCGAGCCAATCCTCGTAAGTCTCGCCATCACGGTAGGGCAGGTGGCCGAGCTCGAGGCTTATGACCACGCCTTCGACCACGAGCGCCGAGCCGAGGCCGGTGCCGAGGCCCAAGAACAGCATCTTGCCGCCTTCCCAAGAACCCAGCGCCTGCATCGCCGCATCGTTGATCACGCGCGTGGGCACACCAAAAGCGTGCTCGAGCGCAAACTCGACCCAGCCGCGGCCGAGATTGACCGGCTCACGCACCAAGCGGCCGTTGCGCACAGGACCAGGGACACCGAGCGACACCCGCGCGAAGGACCAATCCGCCGTAGCCTCGCGAACGCGCTGGACGAACACATCCGGCGTCAGCTCCGGGCCCGAGGGGAGCCGGCGCTCTTCGTCTCCGCTCGAACATTTCAGCTTGATGGTCGTCCCTCCGATATCAACCACGAGGATCGCCACCGCACGCTTCCCATTCGATCACGGGCCAACGACGCCCACACGCCACAAGCCAAGCGCGCGCTTCGGGTCAAAAAGAATAGCGGCGCAGCGCAAACCCACGCAGCGGAGCGGGTTCCCCGCCGCGCGCGGATCCACAAAAAGCGGTTGTGATGCGCGTTCACGAGCCCCTCGCCATGGCTGAGCGCCGGGACGTGACCGCTTCCAGCTTCCCGCACAGCGGTCGCGCTCGCGCCACGAGCGGTTGGGGTATCCGCGCCGCGACAAGGGCCTCGGGCCAATGGCGCATCTGCCGGATGTGCGGAAGCGGGCGCTTGGCTCAGCCGAGGAGCTGGCTTGCGACGAACATCGCGGCCACCGCGGCGACGGCGGCGAGCATGATCAAGAGGCTGATGTCGTACAGTCTCATCGCCCCAACCTCTTCGTTTGCTGTCATCCAAGGCTTACCGGTCCGATGCGGATCGGCCAAGCCGGCGTCTGAGCGGGGCCACGACAGTCTGCCTCACGTGGACGCGCTGGAGTCAGCCGAGGCGGCGCCTATTTTGTTTGCATCGAACCGAGGGGGAAAGGACGATGACCGAGGCTCTTGCGAAAAAAGGGCCGCCGCGTGTCGAGGTGGCAGGACAACAGGCTCAAAAGGACCAAAAGCCGACAATGCGAGCATCTTCGGCTCGGATCGCCCCTCAGCTGCGTGATCCGGCGCTCGATTCGATCCATCGTTTCGACAATTTCGATCGTCTGCTGCACGCGTTTGAAGCGCGGCTTACCGCCAGCATCTCGCCGGCTGCGGTGCAGGCAGCGCGGATGGATTGGTGGGCGCATTTCCTCAACGCTCCAGGCCTTCAGCTCGCTCTTGCGCAGAAGGCCGCTGTCGATGCCATGCGGCTTATGGTTTACGCGCTCAAAGCCGCATCGGGCCAAGATGACGAGCCCTTTGCGATGACTGCCGAGAACGACCGCCGGTTCGCCGCTCCGCAATGGCGTACTTTCCCGTTCAACGTCATGGCGGAGAGCTTCCTCGCCGTCCAGAACTGGTGGGAGACGGCGACCACGAGTCTGCGCGGGCCGACACGCCAACACATCCGCCAGATGGCCTTCATGCGGCGCCAGTTCCTGGATATGTTCTCGCCCTCGAATTTCTTGTGGACGAATCCGGAGGTCATCGAGAAAACGATCGAGGAACAGGGGCGTAACCTTGTTCGTGGTTTCGCACACTTCATTGAGGACGTCGAGCGCAAGCTCACCGGACGCCCGCCGGCCGGCACCGAAGTATGGAAGGTGGGGGAGAACCTGGCGATCACGCCGGGTGAAGTCGTCCATCGTAACGAACTCATGGAGCTCATTCAATACTACCCGAGCACGGAACGGGTTCGCCCTGAGCCGGTCCTGATCGTTCCGGCCTGGATCATGAAATACTATGTTCTCGACTTACGCCCCGAAAACTCGCTCATCAAATATCTCGTCGACAACGGATTTACCGTATTCTGCATCTCTTGGAAGAATCCAGATGCCAAGGATCGCGACATCAGCCTCGACGACTATCGCAGGCTCGGTGTCGAGGCTGCGCTCTCTGTGATCGAGACCATCACTGGGCAAAGCCGGGTGCACGCCTGCGGCTATTGTCTCGGCGGTACGCTGCTCTCCATCGCAGCCGCCAAGCTGGCGCGCGATGGCGAGGATCGCCTCGCCACCATGACGCTCCTCGCCGCACAGACCGATTTCTCCGAGGCCGGCGAGCTCATGCTCTTCATCGACGAGAATCAGCTCGCCTATCTCGAAGATATGATGTGGGATCAGGGTTATCTCGACACGAGCCAGATGGCCGGGGCTTTCCAAATGTTGCGTTCGGCTGATCTCATTTGGTCACGCATGGTGCGCCAATATCTTTTGGGCGAACGCGAACAGATCACCGATCTCATGGCATGGAATGCCGACGGTACGCGCATGCCGGCGCGTATGCACAGCCAATACTTGCGCGATCTCTTCCTCGACAACCGCCTAAGCCGCGGCCGTTACGCGGTGGAGGGGCGTGCGGTGGCGCTCAGTGACATTCGCTGTCCGATCTTCGCCGTCGGCACCGAGACCGACCACATCGCGCCCTGGCAATCGGTCTACAAGATCCGCCTTTTGACCGATACGGAAGTCACCTTCCTGCTCACGAGCGGAGGGCACAACGCCGGCATCGTGAGCCCACCCACCCGCACCGATCGACGCTATCGGATGAGCACGATGGCCGCCAATGATCCCTACACGCCCCCCGATCTGTGGGCGGCGCAGGCTCCCGTTCACCAGGGATCCTGGTGGCCGGCTTGGATCGCCTGGCTGAATGAGCGCAGCGGCGATCCCATCCCTCCTCCGCCCATGGGCGCAGCCAACAAAGGCTTCCCTCCGCTTTTGCCCGCACCCGGCTGCTACGTGCTCCAGCGCTAGCCGCGCCCGGCTCTAGCCACGGTCCGCGGGCGCAAGACGACGCTGCGCGCGACCGCGGTTTCGCGCGCGCTCGCGCGCGAAGGCCGGCGTATAAGGCCGCGCTCTCGATCGCCTCGGCGGACGCGGGGTGGCGAGCACCCGACGGTGTGCGCGGGCAGGTTCGGCAGCCGGCGCGCGATTTTGGGCTTCAAACCCCTTCGGGGGCGGAGGATCGATCGGGTCGCGGCGCTGCGGCGCGCGCAAGACGGTCACAGATCGCCTCGCCGATCCCCTCTTTGGGGATCGGAACGACCGCGATCGCCCGCGCACCACTCTCGTCGGCCGCTCTGAGCGCTCGGTAGAGGTTGCGGGCGGCTTCGAAAAGATCGCCGGAGGGGCTCAAGTTGAAGGTCCAAAGCGCCCCCGGAGGCTCGTTGGTGCCGAAGGCGAGCAGCGCTTCGTCGGGCGCGACCGAGCGCGCATCCAACCGCACCGGAAGGCGTGGCGCATAGTGGCTCGCGAGCATTCCCGGCGCGCGCGGTGCCTCTGCTTCCGCACGCGAAGGTTCGGCAAGCGGGCCGAGGATTGCCTCGAGTTCGTCCCGCGTCACCCCGCCCGGGCGCAGGATGCGCGCGTCCTCGGGCCGGCTCAAATCGACCACCGTGCTCTCCACACCGATCGCGCACGGCCCGCCGTCGAGGACGAGGGCCACTGCCTCGCCGAGTTCGGCGACCACGTCTTGCGCGCGCGTGGGGCTCACCCGACCCGAGCGGTTGGCCGAAGGGGCGACGATCGGACGTGCGACCGCGCGCAAAAGGGCAAGCGCTACGGGATGGGCGGGAACGCGGACGGCCACCGTATCGAGACCGGCGGTGGCAAGGCGAGAGATCGGCGAGCCCGGCCGTTGCGGGAGAACGAGCGTGAGCGGTCCCGGCCAAAAGCGGGCGACGAGACGCCGCGCCCGCTCATCGAACGAAGCGAACGATTCTGCAGCTGCGGCTTCGGCGAGGTGAACGATGAGGGGGTTGTGGGCCGGTCGCCGCTTGGCTCGGAAGAGTGCCGCAACGGCGGCATCGTTCGTGGCATCGGCGCCAAGGCCATAGACGGTCTCGGTCGGAAAAGCGACGAGCCGTCCCGATCGCAGAAGCGCAGCGGCGCGAGCGATCGCCTCGGGATCCGGGCGGCGGACCTCGACCAAGGGAACCTCAGGCGCTCGCGGGGCGGGCGAGCGCGCGCCAGCCGATGTCGCGGCGGAAGAAGCCCTGCGGCCAATCGATCCGCGCAATACCGGCATAGGCCCGATCGTGCGCTTCTTGAAGCGTCGCTCCGGTGCCGACGACGGTGAGCACCCGACCCCCATCGGCGAGCCAACGCCCGTTCTCGCGCCGCGTGGCGGCGTGGAACACGAGCGTATCCTTGAGGCCCTCGAGGGTTTCAAGACCGCGGATCTCGCTGCCGCGCTCGGTGGGGCCCGGATAGCCGCGGGTAGCGTAGACGACGCCCAAGGCGTGGGTCGGGAACCAGCGCACGCTCATCGAGGCGAGCACCCCGTCTACCGCCCCGAAGGCGAGTTGACCGAAATCGGTCATGAGCCGGGGCAGGACCACCTGGCATTCGGGATCGCCCATGCGCACGTTGAACTCGAGCAGCTTGGGGCCCTCAGGCCCGATCATGAGCCCGGCGTAGAGGATGCCGCAAAAGGGTGTACCTTCGCGGGCCATGCCAGCGAGGGTCGGGCGCACGATCTCGGCCATGACCCGCTCGACCATGGCGGGATCGAGCACGGGTGCCGGCGAATAGGCCCCCATCCCGCCCGTGTTGGGCCCCTGATCGCCGTCGAAGGCGCGCTTGTGGTCCTGGGCGGTGCCGAGCAGAAGGGCGGTATGGCCGTCGCAGAGCGCAAACAGGCTCGCTTCCTCGCCCTCGAGCTTGTCTTCGAGGACCACCGTAGCCCCCGCTTCGCCGAAGGCGCCGGCGAAGGCGGCATCGAGCGCGGAGAGCGCCTCCTCGAGCGAGGAAGCGACGGTTACGCCCTTTCCGGCCGCGAGGCCGTCCGCCTTGACCACGATCGGGGCGCCGTGCGCTTCGATCCAGGCGCGCGCGGCATCGCGTTGGTGTCGAGCGAACACGCGATAGGGCGCAGTGGGAATCCCGTACCGGCGGCAGAAGTCCTTTGCGAACGCCTTCGAACCTTCAAGACGGGCAGCGCGCGCACTCGGCCCGAGTGCGCGCACCCCGGCCTCCTTAAGGCGATCGACGAGACCGAGGACGAGTGGTTTTTCCGGACCGACGACGACGAGATCGATGCGCTCGGCGACCGCGAAGCGGACGAGCTCCTCGATCGCATCCGCGGGGATCGGCACCAGCCGCGCATCGCGCGCAATCCCGGCGTTGCCGGGCGCGCACAGCACCTCCTTGACGAGCGGAGAAGCGGCGAGCGACCAGCACAGTGCGTGCTCGCGCGCACCCGAACCGACGACGAGAATGCGCATGCCTCGATCCCGCAACCACGACCATCTCGCCTCAGATAGGGTTGGCACGAGCGCCGAGGCAACCCGAGGATCGGGGCCGTGGTTCTATCGGCTCGCTGCGCTGCGCGCTGAACCAATCGCGAAAGCCGAGCTCGGCCTCGACGCGGTCGAGCAGGCCGCCGAACGGCTGGCAGGACACATCGTCACAACCCCATGTCTCGAGAGCCGCACGCTGGGCGAAATCTTCGGTTGCCGCGTGTGGCTCAAATTCGAAAACCTGCAATATACGGCTTCGTTCAAAGAACGCGGTGCGCTCAACCGCCTGTTGACGATCCCAGAAGAGCGCCGCCGGGCCGGCGTGGTCGCGATGTCGGCCGGCAACCACGCACAAGGTGTTGCCTACCACGCCCGCCGCTTGGGCGTGCCGGTTACGATCGTGATGCCGAAGGGCACGCCCTTTGTGAAAATCGACAACACCGAGCGGTTGGGGGCGGAGGTTCTTCTCGCCGGCGAGACGGTCGACGATGCGGCCGACGAGGCGCTCGCGTTGTGCGCCCGGAGCGCGCGCACCTTCGTCCATCCGTTCGACGATCCCTTCGTGATCGCCGGCCAAGGCACGATCGCGCTCGAAATGCTCGCGACGGTACCGGAATTGGAGACGCTCGTCGTGCCCGTAGGCGGCGGCGGGCTGATCTCGGGCATCGCAACCGCGGTCAAGGCGCTACGTCCTGAGGTCGAGGTGATCGGTGTGCAGGCGGCGAGCTATCCCGGTGTCGCGCGCGCCTTGGGCCTTGTGCCCGATTTCCGTCCCGAGCCGACGATCGCGGACGGGATCGCGGTGAAGCACCCGGGGCAGCTCACGCTCGCGATCATCCGCGCGCGCGTGGATGCGCTTGCACTTGTCGACGAAGCAGCGATCGAGCGCGCGGTGGTGCTGTTGCTCGAGATCGAAAAGACGGTGAGCGAGGGAGCGGGAGCGGTCGGTATCGCCGCGCTCGACGTCTTCCGCAGCCATTTCGCCGGGCGAAAGGTGGGGGTGGTGATCTCGGGCGGCAACATCGACAGCCGTCTTCTCTCGAGCGTGATCCTGCGCGGGCTCGTGCGCTCCGAGCGCATGGTGCGGCTGCGGGTGTCGCTGCCCGACAGTCCGGGCGGGCTCGCGCGTGCCACGGCCGCGATCGCGGCCGCGCAGGGCAACATCGTGGATGTGGTGCATCAGCGGGCGTTCTCGCACGGCTCGGCCCGTGCGGCGGACGTCGACTTCACGATCGAGGTGCGCAACGCGCAGCACGCGCGGGATATCGAGGAGGCGCTGCGGCGGGTCGGTTTTACGAGCGTGCGCCTGTAGAGAGATCTAGAACATATTCCTTGACAGGTGGCATTCAAGGCCTTAAATCCTAACCAGCTCCTGCGCCCCCAGGTGTCGTCAGAGGAGGCGACGTCCGTGCGCGTCCTGATCGTGGAAGTTGATGCGGTCGCTGCGCTCGCGCTCGAACGCGCGCTCGCGCCGCATTTCGAGGTGCGGGTGGTTGCCTCGCTCGCCGACGCCGAGCGCTTGCTCGAACAGCGCGAGATGCTGCCCGATGCGATCGTCACCTGCCTCGATCTTCCCGACGCCGCCGGGGTGGTACCGATCGAGCGGCTGCGGCATCGCGCTGCGGGCGTTCCCATTATCGTGAGCACCGGTCTTTCGCCCGAGTTGATCAAGCGCCAGCTCGAGGCGCTCACGCGGGCGCCGCGTGGCGACCGCGAGGATGCACTTGCCGTGTTGCGCACCGTTATTCACCAGCAACAGCTCGTGCACCAGACCATTGCCGCCAGCCGCAGCCAGATCATCAGCGAGCTCGAACGGATCTCGCGCGCCGCTGCCGAAGCGGCTGTCTCGCAAGCGGTCGAGCGGCTCATGCAGCGGCTGGGGCTCGAGGACGTCGAGGGGGTGCGGCTGGCGGTGCGCTTCGCGCGCGCTTGGGAAGCGGCCAAGCACAAGTTCGTCTCGGCGCTCGCAACCGGCATCGCCTCGGCGTTCCTGCTCGCCCTAGGAGCCGGGATCATGGCTCTCATCAAAAGCGGCTCGAACAAATAGAACAGGGCGTGCCGTCCGGCTGATCCGCCGCGCGGGCCCGGTCGTAAAAACAGTCGGATGCCTTCGCGCGGCGGTAGGAAAGGTGTATTCGGCGAGCGAACTCGTACTTGCCACCCGGCGCGGGCGGCGATTGACTAGCCGCATGGCCGAGGGACGGGCGGAACAGAGAATCGAACCGGACGCCGAGCAGGAGCGGGTTCGCGACCTCGAGCTTGTCGCGAAATGTCGCGACCGCGCTGCATTTCACCGGCTGTTCACCTTCTACGGCCCGCGCGTCAAGGCCTATTTGCGCCGGCTTGGGGCGGATGAGGATCTCGCCGAGGACCTCGTGCAGGAGGTGTTCATCTCGGTGTGGCGGTTCGCCGACCGCTTCGATGCGCGCAAGGCTACGGTGGGAACCTGGATCTTCACCATCGCCCGCAACAAGCGGATCGATCTCCTTCGGCGGGACCAAGCTGCGGGGAGCGAGGAAGAGCTCAGTGAACTGGAAACGGATCCCGCACCGAGCGGCGCCGAGGTGGCCGAGCTCAGTCGCATGAGTGACGTCTTGAGGAACGCAATAGCAACACTGCCGGACGAGCAAAAGAAACTGCTCTCTATCTTTTATTTTGAGGAGAAGAGCCACAGCACGATCGCCGAGGAACTCGGGCTTCCACTCGGCACTGTAAAGTCTCGACTCCGTCTCGCTCTTGCAAAACTGCGAGCTATGCTCGGCGAGGATCGTGCATGAAGGAGAAGATCACGCACGACGATTTGCTGATGGCTTACGCTGCCGGTCACCTGCCGGCAGCCCTCGCGCTCGTCGTGCGCACGCAGCTCGCGCTCTCGGCCGAAGCTCGCCGTCGCTACGCGTTCTTTGCTGCTCTAGGCGGCGCCCTCCTCGAAACGATCGAGCCCGAGGCATTGCGCGCCGACGCTTGGGAAAGGCTCGAGCGAGCTCTTGCGCGCGTTGAACCGGCTCCGCCGACCACCGACAAGGGCGGCGATCCTCGCGTTCCGCCACCGTTGCGGCCTTATGTGCCGCACGGCTTCGAGCAACTGCCGTGGCGCAAGTACGGGCCCTTGTACGAAGTCGCGTTGCCGGTTGGTGACGGCGGCTTTCGCACCCGCCTCATCCGGCTGCGCGCTGGAACCGGAGTGCCGCGTCACACCCATGCCGGATATGAGTTGACCCTCGTGATCGAGGGTTCGTTCCGCGACGCCTCGGGCGTGCACCGCCGCGGCGATCTCGTGATCGCCGATGCGGAGGTCGAACACGCGCCGATGGCCGAGGAAGATTGTCTTTGTCTTTGGGTCGCCGATGCGCCGTTGCGGCTCACGGGGCCCTTGGGCTGGCTTCTCAACCCGCTCGTGCGGATCTGAACCGATCGCGCCCGCGCTTACCGCTTGACGGAGGCAGTTCGCGCTCCGATCAATGCCCGCTGCCGGCCCGCGCCGGCTCGCACAGCGCAGGGACGGCGCCCTCGATGCTCGATTCTCCGATCGCGCAGGCAATCCTGCTCGGCGTGGTCGAAGGCCTCACCGAGTTCTTACCGGTGTCCTCGACCGGCCACCTCATCCTCGCTGGCTGGCTTCTCGGTTTCGACGGCCCACCCGGCAAAGTGTTCGAGGTGGCGATTCAACTCGGGGCGATCGTGGCGGTTTCTATTCTCTACTTTCGTCGCCTGTGGCGGGTCGCCGCCGCCTTGCCGACGAGCCCGGCGGCGCGGCGTTTCGCGCTCGCGCTTCTGTTGGGCTTCTTGCCGGCAATGGTGCTGGGGGCGCTCTTCCACGGTTTCATCAAGGGGGTCCTCTTCTCCCCCTGGGTCGTGGTCACGAGCTTGGTGCTCGGCGGGGTGGCGATCCTTCTGATCGAGCGGGCGCGGCCAAACGCGTCCATCGCGCGCGCCGAAGACATCCCGCTCGGCCGCGCACTCGCCGTCGGGTTCTGTCAGGCTCTGGCGATGATCCCCGGTGTGTCGCGTTCCGGGGCGACCATCTTGGGGGGCGTGCTCTTGGGCCTCGAGCGTCGGGCGGCGGCTGAATTCTCCTTTTTTCTCGCTATCCCGACGATGCTCGCAGCGACTGTCTACGATCTTTACAAGAATCAAGCGCTTTTGACGCTCGCAGACGTCGAGATCATCCTGGTGGGCTTCGTGAGCGCCATGCTCACCGCGATGATCGTGGTCGAGGGGCTCTTGCGCTGGCTCCAGCGTCACACCTTCGAGGTCTTCGGCTGGTACCGAATCGCCGTCGGTCTTATCATGGCGATCGTCTTACTGCGCGCGAGCTGAGCCGCGCTCAGCCGTCGCTGCGTTCGATGCGGCAGACGGGGTCGCCCACTTCGAGATCGCTTCCCGCTTCCGCGAGGATCTCAAGAAGGGTGCCGTCGCAAGGCGCTTGCACTTCGCTCGTCACTTTTTCGGTCTCGACCTCGTAGAGGACCTCACCGGCCTTGAAGGTCTCACCCGGGCTCACGCGCCATGCGACGATCGTGCCCTGCTGCATGTTCATCGACAGCCGCGGCAATTTGAGCACGACCTTCACGCCGACCTCCCGAATGCAAGCGTATCGCGCACCGCCTGTGCGATGCGCTCGGCATCCGGCAGCACGGCGCGCTCTAAAACCGGTGCGAAGGGGATCGCGCAGTCGGGGACGGTGACGCGACGGATGGGCGCGCGCAGCGCATCGAACGCCTGCTCGGCAGCGAGTGCAGCGATGTGGCTCGCAAACGAACAAGTGTCGCGCGCCTCGTCGACCACCACGAGGCGACCGGTCTTGCGCACCGAGCCCAGAATGGTCTCGCGGTCCAACGGGACGAGCGTACGCGGGTCGACCACTTCCACCTCGATGCCCTCGCGCGCGAGGATATCGGCGCAGCGCAGCGCCGGGCGGACCATGGATCCGATCGCCACCACCGTCACCTCGCGGCCGGGGCGGACCACCGCCGCTTCGCCGAGCGGGATCACATAGTCCTCTTCCGGGACTTCTCCCGGCTCGCCGCCGCGCCCTGCCGCTTGCAGGAAGAAGACCGGATCGTCGTCGCGGATCGCGGCCTTAAGCAGCCCTTTGGCATCGGCCGGCGAGCTCGGCATGACGACTTTGATCCCACCCAGGTTCGCGAGCACCGGATGGATGGCATCCGAATGCTGGGCCGCCGCCGACCGTCCACCGCCCGAGACCGCGAGAAAGGTGATCGGCAGCTTGATTTGGCCGTTCGTCATGTAGCGGAGCTTCGCCGCCTGATTGGCGATCGCATCCATACCCGTATAGACGAAATTACCGAACATCATATGGCAGATGACGCGGCGACCGGCAGCCGCGGCGCCCACCGCCATACCCGAGATGAGAGCCTCGCAGATCGGCGTGTCGCGCACGCGGTCGGGGCCGAAGCGCTTCCACAGACCCTTTGTGTCGCCAAAGAGGCTGGCTTTGACGTCTTCGCCGAAGAGGATGATCGCGGGATCGCGCTCCATCTCTTCGAAGAGCGCTTCGTTCATCGCCTGGATGAGGCGTTTGCGGGCCATCGGCACCTCACCGGGGGTTCACGAACATGGATCCGCGCGCGAGCGCCGGGTCGGGTTCGGGTGCGCTCTCGGCGAAGCGCACCGCCTCCGCCACCTGTTGTGCCACTGCCTGCGCGATCGCCTCGAGCTCTTGAGAGCTCGCGAGCTCGTGGTTGAGCAGCCAGCTGGCGAAGCGGGGTATGGGGTCGCGAGCCCGCCAGGCCTGCACCTCCGCCTCCTCGCGGTAGGGCTCGGTGATGAACGTCGTCTCGTACTCGACATGGCCACGCGTGCGGTAGGTGCGCGCCTCGATGAGTGTAGGGCCTCCACCCTCCCGCGCGCGCCGCACGGCGACATTCGCCGCCTGCCAGACGGCGAGGACGTCGTTGCCGTCGACTTCGACGCCCGGCACACCGAAGGGACGCGCGCGCTCGACGATCCGCCCGGAGGTCACCGTCGCGGTCGGCGAGAATTCCGAAAAGCCGTTGTTCTCACAGACGAGCACGAGCGGCAGCTTCCACAATGCGCCGACATTGAGCGCCTCGGCGAGGACCCCTTGATTGGCGGCGCCATCGCCGAAAAAACAGACCGCCACTTTGCCGTCCCCATCGAGCTGGGCAGCGAGCGCGGCGCCGGTGGCAAGGGCGATACCGCCGCCCACCACACCGTTGGCGCCGATGATCCCCTTGGAGAAGTCGGCGACGTGCATCGAGCCGCCGAAGCCGCCGCAGATACCCGCAGCCCGCCCGTAGATCTCGGCCAGCATCCGGCCGAGATCGCCGCCCTTGGCGAGGAAGTGGCCATGACCGCGATGGGTGCTCGTGATCCAGTCGCGATCCTCGAGATGCGCGCACACGCCCACCGCGATCGCCTCTTGACCGACGTAGAGATGGACGGGACCGGGAAGTTTGCCGGCCGCACAGTCCTGCGCGAGCTGCTCTTCGGCGCGGCGGATCAACAGCATCCGCTCATAAAGGGCGAGCAGCTCGTGGCGCGGCAGATTGGTTCCCGTCACGCTCATGCGCTTGTTTCTCCGCGGTCACAAGGAGACGGTCCGAGATCGTCGCCGGGATCCCCGCGGATCGTCCACCCGCCGTCGACCGTCCAGACGGCACCGGTGATGAAGGCGGAGGCCGGCTCACACAAGAAGCAGATGACGCGCGCGATCTCGTCCGGTCGCCCCCAGCGCCCCACCGGCGTCCGCTCGGCATAGCGGGCATAATCGAGGATGCCGAGGCGGAGACGCTCTTCGAGCACGGGGGTGAGCACATAACCCGGAGCGACGGCGTTGACGGTGATCCCAAAGCGCGCGTTCTCGAGCGCAAGGGCGCGGGTAAGCCCAACGATGGCGTGTTTGGCAGTCGTGTAGCCGACCCGCCAGGGCAAGGCCTGCAACCCCATGATCGAGGCGATGTTGACGATCCGACCGAAGCCTAAAGCGCGCATGGCTGGAATGCACAGTGCTGCCATGCGCGCTGATCCGGCGACGTGAATTGCCATCATGCGCTCGAAATGGGAAAAGGGTTGTTCGTGGAGTGGTTTGAGTTCCTGGGCATTGATGCCGGCACAATTGACGAGGATGGTGATCGGCCCGAGCCGCGCGCTCAAGCGCGCATGGGCTGAAGCACAGGCATCCGGATCCGCGACGTCGCAGGCTTCGCCATCGACCCGCACTCCGAGTTCGCGCGAGAGCCGTTCTGCCGTCTGCGCCACCCGCGTGGGGTCGAGATCAACGAGCGCGAGCTGCGCACCGGCTCGGCCCAGTGCCACGGCGGTGGCAAGACCGATACCCGAAACGCCGCCGGTTACGAGCGCTATCCGACCGCTTAGGGCTCGCTCCGCCATCGCTTCCTCCCCGCGCCCGCTAGCCTCGCGGCGCGCTCGGCGAGGGTCAAGCAACTTGACGCTCCGCCGCTGGCACCGTGGACTTGCACGCAAAGACCTAAGCGGAGCTTCGTGTGCAAGCGCGCAGCGCTCAAGACGGCAACTCTCACGTGCTGAGCCCCATCGTCTTCGCCAATTCGCTTTTGAGCAAAGCGATCAAACGACCCATCAGGACTAAGACAGACCGATCGTTGCGCGGCTCGCGCACCGTGGAAGAGGAGCGGCGCTTTTCGAGCGGGTCACGAAGATCGCGCTTCAGGCGAGGGGAAGCTTCGGCACGTGCAGCTGTGGTTTTCATATGCAGCTGTGGTTGGAAAGCCCTAGTCGAAAAAAAGGCCGCCTGAAGGCGGCCGAGTGGTAGGGGAGGCATCACAACGTCAGGGAGGACAGGGGCAGCGGGTAACGCGTACCCGTGCCCAAACAAGTTTATAGAAGCGCAATCGTTAATCGATCGCTAACGTCGCGCAGCGTCTCGACCCGCACCGGGGATTAGGACGAATCAGAGAGGTTCCGGGAGAGCGAGCGAACCATCGGTTCCTTCGAACGCCGCCCGCGCTTCGGCTTCGAGGACCTCGAATCGCCCTTCGTAACGCGGCGAGAAATGGAACGGGATCATGCGGCGAACACCGGCGAGGCGGGCGATCGTACCCGCTTCCACGGCGGTGAGGTGACGTCGTGCCCGGGCCTGAGCCCGATCCGCATGGCTAAAGGCCGCCTCGATCACGAGCGTGTCGGCGTCTTGCGCGAGTTCGAGGATTTTCTCGACGTTGCGCTTCGTCCACGCGCAATCAGTGACATAGACTACGCGCTGGCCGGGAATGAGGCGTAGGGCCTGTTCGCGCAGCGCGCCCAAAAACACGGTGCGCTCTAAAATGCGCGTGCCGTCGCGCCATTGGGCGGTGAGTGGGGTATCATCGGGCGCCCCCTCGAGCAGGAGTTCTTTGGCTCGGCGCAGCCAGGGACCGGTGCCGAGCCCCATCGCTTCGAGCGCGTTGCGGAACACCTGCACGTGTACAGGCTCTTCGAGCGCGAAGGCGAGGCACGGTACGCCGTGATCGAGCACTGCAGCGCGGATAACAAGGCGCGGCTCGGCGCGCACGACGTCCGATGTCGCCACGAACTCCTCTACCTCCTGCGGCGCGAAGCGTTCTTTAAGCGCAAGGCGCGCCCGACGCCGGGTCCCGTCCTCGTGTACTTCCAAGACTTCGAAGGTGACCGCCTCGCGGAAGCTTTCGGCCAGATTCCACTCGTAAGAAGCGAGCCGCGCAGCCACGCGTGCGAGGGTTCCTTTTGGACCGGTGAGCCGGATCACCCGCTCGCGACCCAAGACGACGCGCAACAGCCGTTCGAAGTCCGCGAAATGGTCGAGATGGGCGTGGCTCAGCAAGACGTCGCTCACGCGCAACAATTTGCGCGCAGAAAGCGACGAGAGATTTCCGAGGTCGATCAGGACCGCGCGCCCGGCGCCGATCACATCGGCGAAAAGGGCCGGATCGCCGGTCGGTCCGTTGACGAGCTGCAGGTCGAAGGCGCTTCGCATCGCCAAATCCGGATCGCGCCCAAGCCGCTTCGCTTCGGCTCGGTGCGCAGCACCTGTGCTCTGCCTCGCTCCCTACGACCGCTCCAAAGGCCGACACTGCAGCGGTCTTGGGGAGCGGAGCGGCGGTGCGTGCTGCGGGAGATGCTTGTGGTGCCCCAGGAGGGACTCGAACCCCCACGCCCTTGCGGGCAGCAGATTTTGAGTCTGCCGCGTCTACCGGTTCCGCCACTGGGGCGTGATCGCGGCCTCTAAAACCCCCTTGCCGCGGGGTCAAGGCGTCGAGCGCTTCTCAGTGCACCAAAAGCCTACCCCAAAGGTGCGACAACGGTCGAAAGCTCCTGGACCGCGTCCACGCTCGCGACCCGCTGCCCGAGCCGGGCCCGAGGGCGAGCGAACCGAACGCTAACGCTGCGCCATTGAGATGGGTAGGGGCCAAATCGGGATCCAGGCGGGCCGGGCGCGGCCGCTTGGAGCGGCGCGACGGGATAAACACGCCTCGGTGCGCCGGATTTCCCCTAGCCGAGCGGGCCCGTGCTTGTCCGTGTTCGCGCTGTCGTCTATCGGGGCTGCGGACCGCGTGGCGGGAGATCTGGCGTGTTGCGCGCCCTTTACGACTGGACGATGCGGCTGGCCGCCTCGCCGCAAGCCGAGCGCGCACTCGCCGCCGTCGCGTTTCTCGAGAGCTCCGTCTTTCCCATCCCGCCAGATGCGATGATCGTGCCGATGGTCTTGGCACGCCCGGAGCGCGCTTGGCGCATTGCGGCGGTTGCGACCGTGGCCTCGGTTCTGGGCGGTCTCTTGGGCTATGCGATCGGCTATTTCCTCTACGAGACGCTCGGACGCTGGATCATCGAATTCTATGGGCTCACCGAAAAAGCGCACCAATTCAAGCTCGCCTATGCCGAATGGGGTCTTTGGATCGTTCTCGTCGCGGGACTGACCCCGATCCCTTACAAGGTGATCACGATTGCAAGCGGGCTTGCTGCCTACGATATCGTTTTGTTCACCCTCGCTTCGATCGCGAGCCGCGGCCCGCGCTTTTTCCTGGTAGCGGTTCTCATGCGGCTATTCGGATCGCCCATCCGCCGCTTCGTCGAGGAGCGCCTGACGCTCGTCACCACCGCCTTCGTCGTCGCAATCATTATCGGGTTCGTCGTGCTGCGCTATCTTTGAGAAACGATAGCGGATGGAGAGGTGACCGGTGCGCGCGACCGCGTCGACCCTGACAGCCGACCCGAGGGTCGAGGCTCGCACTCGAAGGGAACAGCGAGCGGCTTTGGGTCTCGTCGTGCTCGGCGCGGCGATCGCGCTTACGACAGCCTTCGGTCTCGAGTATCTCGGCGGCTACGCACCCTGTTCGCTTTGCATCGTGGAGCGCTGGCCGTGGGGGGGCGCGCTCGCGGTTGGCCTGCTCGGCCTCTATTCCGGCTACACGCGGCTGGCGCTCCTCCTCACCGTGCTTCTCCTCGGCGGGAATGCGCTCCTTTCCGGCTACCACGTCGGGGTCGAGGGCGGCTGGTTCGAGCTTCCCGGGAGCTGTGCGGCGGGCGCGAGCGCGAGCACCATCGAAGAACTGCGCGCACAATTGTTGAATGCGCGCCCCACCTGCGATCGGGTGGCTGTGCGCATCTTCGGGCTTTCCCTTGCGGCGTGGAACGGCATCGCTGCCGCCGCTGTGGCGGCGTCGGCGGCTGCGGTGCTGATCCGCAGCCGCCCCACCCTCAACAGCTGAACAAGACGGGCGCGCGCGCCTGGCGCAACACGTGCCGCGTGGCTCCCCCGAGTACGAGCTCGCGCAACCGGGCGTGGCTGTAGATGCCCATCACCAACAGATCCGCACCGAGCTCCTCCAAGCGGGCGAGGAGTTGACCACCGGCATCGACCTCTTCCGCGACCTGCCGGCCGCGCGCCGCTACGCCATGGCGTTCGAGCATCGCCACCGCATCGTCTAGGCTCTGGCCCGCCTCCTCACCGATGGCCAGAAGCTCCACCTCGCGCGCCGTCGAAAGAAACGGCAGCGCGTCTTTGAGCGCACGGGCTGCCTCCTTGCGGCCGTTCCAGCCGACGAGCACGGTACGGCCGAGTTCGGGACTGAAGCCTTCGACCGGGACGAGGAGCACCGGTCCACCTGCTGAGAGTGCGACCTGTTCGATGGGCTGCAGCGCGAGCGCCTCGAGACCGCGCGCCTCAAAGCGCGGCCCGATGGTGAGATCGGCGGTGCGGGCGATGCGGGCGAGGAGCTCTCCCGGATCGCCTTGCACATGCCGCCACTCGGCCCCCGAGCCGGGCTCGCACACCGCGTGGAAGGTAGCTTCGAGTCGCTCCGCCACCGCCCGTGCGGCTTCGCGCTGGATCTCGAGGATCTCGGGCCCGACGTAGGCTGCTCCCTCGCCATAGCCGACGGGAACGATGGGCGGCGGGGTCACGTGCACGGCGAGAAGCCGAGCCCCGAAGCGTTGCGCGAGCGCCAAGGCGGCGCGCAGGCGCGCTTCGTTGCCCGCGTCGTCGGCGAGCTGGAGGACGATCGTGCGGTAGGTCATGGATGTGCGATCCCTGCGGTCGAGCGATCGGTAGCACTCAGCGTAGCAGCCGCCAGCCGGCAGCGATACGGCCGAGGGTGGTAAGCCAGCACATGCCCGCGAAGACCCAGGCGAAAAGCGGGAACGCGCTCGGGAACAGACCGACAGCGACGAAAAAACCGATCGTCTCGCTCCCCTCGGTGAGCCCGCCCAGGTAGTAGAGCGATTTCTTGCCGCGTGCCTCGCTCACAAGACCGCGGCGGCTCGCCATGACAGCGAAGGCGAGAAAGGAGCTGCCGGTGCCCATGAAGGAAAAGAGCAAGAACGCCGCCGCCGGACCATTGGCGTGAGGGTCGGCGGCGGCAAAGGCCCAGGCCATGCCGGCGTAGACGATGAAGTCGAAGACGATGTCGAGAAAACCGCCGCGGTCGGTGAGCTGGGTGGCGCGCGCAACCGAACCGTCCAGCCCGTCGGCCAGGCGGTTGAGCAGGAAGAGCACAAGGCCCGCAGCGAAGGCGCCGAGCGCGGTCAGTGCAACGGCGGCAAGGCCGAGAAGAAAACCGGCCAGGCTCACCTGATCGGCATTGATCCCGCGGCGCGCCAGCCGGACACCGACTCGGTCGAGAACGGGATCGGTTATTCGCCGAAGCCTGGCATCCAACATCGGCGCGGCACGCTCGAGACGGAGCGGTTCACGAACGGCCTTGCCGCGGTTCGAAGGGAACCACGCGTTCCTTTTGTGCCTGGTCGGCGCCGAAGGATGCGGCGGGGGGCTCAGTTGCGGGCTGGGATTGGGCAGCGATCTGAGCGGCTGCAGCTGCCTCCTCCCGACGCATGCGCGCTGCCACGGCAACGCCAATGGGGATCGAGATGACGTAGAGCAGGGCCATAAGGGAAAGCGTGAGCCACGGTTCGGTTACGAGAAACGCCATCACGAGCCCGGCGATGGCGAGGGTGGGGACGATCTGGTCGGGTTCGAGCCGCAGCCGTTTCGCCGAGAAGGTCGGAACGCGGCTGACCATGAGCACCGCGACGACGACCAGAACCAGGGCATTGAGGCCCCAGCTCTGGGAGATGGGGTGCCCAAGGGCGAACCAACTGATCATCGGCGATAAGGCCAAGCCGGCGGCGGCCGGGGCCGGAACGCCGGTAAAGAAGTGCTGGGTCCAGCGCGGACGTTGGGGGTCTTCTGATTCGATGTTGAAGCGGGCGAGCCTGAGCGCACAGCAGACCGCGAACACCAAGGCCACCGCCCAGCCGAGGCCGCGCATGGGTTGAAGGGCCCAATAGTACACGAGCACGGCAGGAGCGACGCCGAAATTGAAGAAGTCGGCGAGGCTATCGAGTTCGGCACCGAGCTTGCTTTGAATGTTGAGAAGACGTGCAGCGCGTCCGTCGAGGCCGTCGAGAACCGCAGCGGCGATGATGAGCGCCACGGCGAGATCGAAGCGCCCATCGAGGCCGTAGCGCAGACCCGTAAGACCTGCGCACAGGCTCAAAATCGTGAACAGATTGGGCACCATGTGCAGGAGCGGACGCCGCGTCCGCTGCCGGTGCCGTCGCCGGTTGCGCAGCATCATGTCACGCGTCCCTGTCGAACCGGGCGCAGCGCACCCAGCTCAGCCAAAATCGTCTCGCCCGCGATGGTACGCTGACCGGGAAGCACAAGGGGTGTGGTTCCCGAAGGAAGATAGACATCGCAGCGGCTGCCGAAACGGATGATCCCGATGCGATCGCCAGCTTCGAGCAGCGCTCCGGGTTCAGCAAGTGGCACGATCCGCCGGGCGATGAGCCCAGCGATTTGCACCAGGCCCACGCGCGCACCTTGCGGAGTCTCGATGAGCCAGGAGAGGCGTTCGTTCTCATCCGATGCCTTGTCAAAGGAGGCGTTGAGGAACTTGCCGGGATGGTAGACGCGGGCAAGGACGCGACCCGCAACCGGGGTACGGTTCACGTGGACATCGAAGACGTTCATGAAGATGCCCACACAGGGCAAGGGGTCCTCACCGAGGCCGAGTTCGGGCGGAGGACGTCGGGGACCGACGGCGACCACTCGCCCGTCAGCCGGGCTCACGACGAGCTTGGGATCGAGGGGGGTCACCCGGCTCGGGTCGCGGAAGAACCACGCACACCAGGCGGTGAGCAGGACGCCCGGCCACAACAAAGGTGGAAAGAGAAGCGAAAGGAAAAGCGTCACGGACAAAAAGATGGCGACGAATTTCCACCCTTCGCGATGCACGAGCATAGGTAGGTTTAAAAGCCGCTTCTCAGTGCTGACCATAGGCGGCCCCTGTGATCCCGGCTGGTGCGGTGTCCGCACGGAAGAATACCCCGTCGATTTGGAGTTGGCGCGCGCTTTTGGGTTCGAAATAGCCCGGAAGGAAGAGCCAGGGAACGAAGCCGAAGCTTCCCACTCGGTCGATCAGCGTGCGCCAATCGGCTTCGCCTTCGTAAAGCGGCACGAGCGAGAGTTCCAGCTGGAGCCCCACGATCCGCGGCCAAAGCGCGCCGATGCCCTCGAGGACCGCGGCTTCGTAGCCTTGCACGTCGAGCTTGAGGAAGATCCGCTGCCAGGGGCCGGAGCGGATCGGTTCGAGCTCGTCGAGGCGCAGCATCGGCACGCGGATCTGCCGCGCGCAGCGCGAACTCGGCGAGAGCTGTTCGAGAAACGGACTGCGCGGCAATACGGAACTCATATCGCTCTCGGCGGACAGGTTGAGGAGCGTCTCCCCACTTTTTGGCCCGAGCGCACAGGGTGGCGCAATGAACCAGAGCGGATCGCGGCGGGCGCGGTGCGCGAGGCGGGCGTGGACTTCTGGGATGGGCTCGATCGACAGGATCGGCCCCTGCCAACCCGAAGCGCGCAACCCGGCGCCATATTGACCTTCGTTGGCGCCACCATCGACGACCAGGTCGACGGCGAAGCGGTTGAGCGCGTTGACGAGCCGCTGCATCGGCTCGCGCGCTTTGGCAAGCGGGAGGAGTTCGAACCCGAGCGCGCGGGCAATACGGCGCAAAAGTCTCACGGTTGTTCCGCGAGGGCCAGGACCTCGATCGGGTCTTTGACGCCGCGCAGCGGGAACTTGCCGAGCGGCTCGAAATGGGATGCAGCACAGGAGCAAAGAGCGCCGAAGTTGGCAGAGAGCAGGACTTCGCGATCGAGCTCTTTGGCGAGTTCCTGCAGCCGACCGGCGACGTTGACCGCAGGTCCGATGACGGTGAAGTCGAGCCGGGTCGCGGTGCCGATGTTCCCGTACATGACATCGCCGAGGTGGAGCGCGATGCCGAACCGCAGCGGCCGAAGCCCGGCGTGCTGCCGCTGCGCGTTGAGCGAGCGCATGCGGCCGCGCGCCGCGATAGCAGCCCGAAGAGCTCGGGTACAGGCGGCGTTTTCCTCAAGCGGGAAGATGGCGAGGACCCCATCGCCCATGAATTTGAGAATTTCCCCTCCTTCCGCTTCGATCGGTGTGGCCGTCGCTTCGAAGAATTGGTTGAGGGTTTCGATCACCGTATCGCGCGATTCGCGCTCCGCCAGTTCGGTGAAGCCCTTAAGATCGCTCTGCCAGATGGCGGCGCGCACCGTTGCCCCGGTGCCGCGACGGATCTCGCCGGCAAGGATGCGCTCCCCCGCGTGCCGCCCTACGTAAGTGTCCAGGATCGTCCGCGCGATGCGGCGATTTAAGCGGATCTCGACCGCCATCGCGAGCATCGGCAAGAGCTCGCTCAACGCGCGGATTTCGGCGCGCGTAAAGCCGCCTTCGCGACGTGTCGCCCAAGTCACCGCATGGCGCGAGCCATCACAAAACGTCATCGGCATCGCGAGATAGTCGGTCATCCCCTCGGCGCGCAGTTCGGCATAAACGGGGTACTCGCTGGGTGCCGGGGTGGGCAGATCGAGGCGCTGGCGGATGGCTTCGGCACCTTCGAAGAGGGCACGAACCGGGCTGTTGCGGAAGGCCGGACGGGCCATCGCCTCGTGTTCGTAGAGCTGTACTTCGGCCCGCACCATTCCCGGACGCCACAAAAGGCGGGCGCCGGCGAACTGAGGGTGCAGGGTACGCAACTGTAGGGTCGAGCGCGCGATCGGGATGCCGTCCGCGATCAACTGCTCGCACAAGCGCGGGAGCAGATCCTCAAGGAAGCGTTCTTTGTGGCTCTCGCGGGCGAGCCAAGTGAGCACGGAGAGACGAACGCTGGGCCATTGATCGTCATTCATTCTCGTGACGTCTTCGTTTGAGCGAGCTTTAAGGAAACCTCACTCAGACGCTGGGTCGTATGGTAAAGGCGGGTGGCGAGTTCCTGCATGACCTCGACTGCGACCTCGGGAAATTGGGTGACCAGGTTGAGAAAGCCCTGCTTGGCGATCTTGAGGGTGCGCAAGTGGGTGGTGGCGACGACCGTGGCGGTGCGCGGAACACCGCACAGTATCGCGATCTCTCCCACGATGTCGTCCTTTTTAAGGCGCGCCACCCGCACCTGACCTTCTGGTGTGTCGACGAAGACGTCGGCTTCGCCCTCGAGGAGAATGTAGGCGGCATCGCCCGGATCACCCTGCCGGCAGACGAGCTCTCCGGGCTCGAACTCGACATGTTCGCTCGTAAAAGCGAGGAGTTTAAGGCGGGTCGGATCGACCTTGGCGAACAACGGGATCGCGCGCAACGCCTCGAGCTCACGCCGAAGTGTCATCTCCCGCCTTTCTCCTCAACTGGCTGCCTCGAACACGGGCGGCGGGATCCGCGCATGCTCCCGCACCTCCGCGAAGGTTCCCTGCGCCACCACCCGCCCCCGTTCGAGCACGATCACGTGATCGAACTGGTGGGCCGCGGCGTGATCCTCGAGCGACCAAATCACGCTGCGTCCTTTCATCTCGTTGAGGATGGCGCTGCGAACCGCGTCGCGCTCGATGGCATCGAGTACGGCCGTGGCCTCGTGAAGCACGAGCATCTGCGGACGTCTGAGGATCTCTCGTGCGATCGCGAGTTTTTGCCGTTGGGGCAAGGAAAGTCGTGAGCATCCGACGCCGCAGTCGGTTTGCAGGCCGATTTCGATGACGGTGTCCTTAAGATCGTGTTGCGCGAGAATTTCTAAAAGGAGAGCGTGCACTCTTTCGTGTGCCTGGGCCTGACCGTAAACGATCTTGCCAAAAAGAACATTTTCCTGCACCGAGGCGGCTGGATTGTAGCGCTCGGGATCGAAAAAGGCGACTGCACCCGCATAACTCGGGGGCAACCGCTCGCGGAAGCGACGCCGTGCCGAGAGGATGCGGTGCTGCAACTCTTCGTCGATTAGCCCCAAGCGATGCCGTGCGACCACGAGCTTAAAGGGCAGCTCTAAAAGCCGGTCGCGTTCGTGCGATTTCAGGCGATCAAGACGGTCGATCGTGGTTCGCTGCAGGATGCTCTTGAAGAAAGGTAGATCATCCGGCGCAATGAAAGAAAACTGCCTATAATATTCATGATCGGCTGGCAGATTCGCGAACAGTTCGACCATCATTTCGGCCAAGCGGTAGCCGACACGAACCAGGTCGTCGATCAGGCCGACTTCGTTCAGGATTGAGCGCACGTAGGGGTGCGCTGGGAGGCGGTGGAGGTCGAACACGCGTCCCACGGGATGGCCGAAGAGGAGATTTTCTGCGACGGTAGCGTTGGTATTGTACCGCTCGGGGTCGAAGGGCTCGACGAGCCGGCTGAGCCGCGGGTCGGATGCGAGCCGGGCGCGCATCGCACGGCGCGCTTCGAGTAGGCGCGAAGCGAGCTCTTCCCGCCCGGGTGGCAAAACGCCCTTTAAACCCAATGCATAGACGTCGCGGTCGAGGGCCACGACGCGCAGGGCGTGGATCATCGCCGAGAGCCGTTGCTCGGGCGCGCTCAAGCCGAGCGCTTCCCAATCGATCCACTCGGCATTCGGATCATCGAGGGAGTTACCAGACGCAAGGGCCTCGCGACGCTCGCGCGGCTGAAGGCCATGCGGGGCAGGGTTGCCCGCCGACCCGCTCACCGGGCGTCGCTTAAGCCCATAGACGAGGTTATCGGCTATGGTTCCGCTCAAAAGGATCGGTTGATTGGCGATAAAGGCGATCTTTTCCGCCCGAAGCGGCTCTGACAGCTCGTGCAGCGCGACGCCGTTGACCGTCACCCGACCCGCGCTCGGCGAGACCAAGCCGGCGAGCACAAGGCTCAGCTCCTCGCGACCTCCGCCGGCCGGACCGATGAGGGCGATGTGGGCGGGCAGGGTGAGTTCGAGCGCGATGCCCTCGAGAATGTTTTCGCCGCTGTCCTCTTTGAGAGTAAGATCCGTTACTTTGAGCACACCGTTTGAGAAGGAGGGGGAAGATCCGCTCTCGCCCACGAGCCGCTCCAACGGCTGCAAATCGGGGTGAACGAACTGGCTGATCGTCTGCTCGTATTTCACGCGCACGTCGTACAAGTTTTGGTAATAAGTCAGGAGCTCTTTCCACGGTGCCGACAGATCTTTATGGGCGGCGACGACGGCCACCAGCGCGCCGAGCGTGATATCGCCGTGGATCACCAGCCAGCCACCGATCGAAAAGAAGAAGAACGGCCCGAGCTGCGCGATGAAGTTGTTGAGGAATTTGATCAAGAACTTCTTTTTGTAAATTGCGAAGCGGATCCAGAAGATCTCGCCCAACTGGCGGGAAAAGCGCGCGAGCTCGTAGCGCGCCGTCCCGTGCGTGTGGATTTCTCGAATCGCCGTGCAGGTTTCGCTGATGCGCTCGGCGTTGCGCCGTACCTGTCGTATCCGTTGCTTGGCGAGCTCGTTGACCTGCCGCTGCAGCTTCGGGACGAAGTAAATCTGAAGAGGATAGAGGGCGATCGCTGCAAGTCCGAGGGTCGGATCTTGCATGAACATGAACGTCAAGATGGTGAGCAGCGTTCCACCCTGAAACGCGGGAACGGCGACCGCATCACCCACAAATCCGCCGAGCGCCTCGGTCTCGGCATTGATCATCTGCACGAGTTCTCCTTGGCTTACTTTGCGGAAATGTGCCAAGGGAAAACGCAGGACGCTCTGATACAATTGATAGCGCAGGCGTCGCAGCATGCGCTCGGCGACGATGCCGGCATAAACATTCAGTACATATTTCAGCCCGCCGCCGATTAAAACCAAAAGGAGGAAGAGACCGCAAAGCGCGAACAGATAGTGCGTGCGGTCGAGGTCATACCCAAACAGAACCCAAGGTCCATCAGGATCTCCCAACGCTCTATTGATGATGAGCTTGGGAAGCTCGAGCGAATAATAGAGCGGAGGAAAGGACAGCAACGTCAACGCTAAAATAATCAACTGTTGACGCCAGCTATATTTCAGAATGAAACGGAAAATCGTGGGCTCCATGCTCCGATCGTGCTGCTCCGCTCAACGCATAGGGAAATGGGAGCGCCTCACTGCGCCCACCAGAGCCGAGGCCGGGCTCACCTCGGATGTGCGAAGTGGGGCGGCGAGCTTCGGATCGTAGTCCCCAAAGGCACGCGCAACGATGCGCGCAGACCGCCTTCCGGTCGATTGGCGAGGGTTACGTCGCCGCCGTGGGCGCGTGCGATGCTGCGCGCGATCGACAGTCCGAGCCCGACACCTCCAGTCTCGCTGGACCGCGACGTCTCAAGGCGCACAAAGGGCTCAAAGACCTCCTCGAGCTTATCCGGTGGAATACCCGGTCCGTCGTCGTCGATGTGGACCACCGCGTCCTCCCCGTCGCGCAAGAGAATGACGCGCGCCCGGCGGCCATAGCGCACGGCGTTCTCGATCAGATTGCGCAAGGCGCGGCGGATCGCGGCGCTGCGGATGCGGGCGACCAGGGGCTCGCTCGAAACGAGCTGCACCTCCCACCCGAGAGCCGCCAAGTCCTCGAGCAAACCCTCGACAAGGGCTGCGAAGTCGGTTTCGCGCACGGGCTCCACTTGTGCCTCTTCGCGCGCAAACGCTAAGGTGCTCTCCACTATCCGCTGCATCTCGTCGAGGGTGGCGATGATCTTCTGTTTCGCCTCTTCGTCCTCGAGGAGTTCAGCACGAAGCCGCAAGCTCGTGATGGGGGTGCGCAGATCGTGGCCGAGAGCGGCCAGAAGCCGCGTGCGGTCAGCGATGAAGCGCGCCAAGCGTTCTTGCATCCGGTTGAAGGCGGCGATCGCGCGCTTGACTTCTTCCGGACCGCGTTCGGCAAGGGCGGGGCCCGATTCGCCGCGACCGAAACGCTCGGCCGCGCGTGCGAGCTCGGCCAGCGGGCGGGTGGCGCGGCGGGTGCCGATGACGATGGCTGCGATGAGAAGCGCCGCGAGGATCGCGAGCATCGCCGCGTAGGGACCGGCGAGGATCGGGACGGCGAAAGGCAGTAGCGGACGGGCGTTGAGCCAGCGTCCGTCGGAGAGAGCGACGGACACGGCGGCGATGCCGCGCGGACGCCGCCAGGGTGTGCCATCCTCCTCCTCCTCGCCAAACAAGCGACCGCCGCGGGCAAGCGGCTCGATGCGCACCGCGCGCGGGTGAAGCCCGAGCTCGCGCGCCAGGCGGCGAGCCAGCGGGTGGCGCTGGTTTCCCTCCTCGCCCACGATCGGCTGGCGATCGAGCGTAAGGGCGAGGGAGGGGGTGGCGAACGCCCGCAGGACCGCCTCATGTTCTTCGGGGCGGGTGGCGGCTAAAAGACGCACCGCCGGTACGAGCTGCTCGAGGATGCGTTCACGGCCGAGGCGCGCGAGGACCCAGTGCCGCTCGTCGACGAAGATCCACCATACCACGAGCTGCGCGGCGGCAACCGCGAGCAGGACGAGGGTGACTAGCCGTCCGACGAGCGTCTTCGGATACAAGCGGATCACGCCCGCTCCACCTCCGCCTCGAAGCTGTAGCCACCGCCCCAGTGGGTGCGAATGAGTTCGGGTTTCTTCGGATCGCGCTCGATCTTGCGCCGCAGCCGCATGACCTGATTGTCGATCGCGCGATCGAAGGGGGCGGCCTCACGACCGCGGGTCAGATCCAAGAGCTGATCGCGCGAGAGCACCATCTTGGGATGTTCGAGGAAGGCCGAGAGAAGGAGGAATTCGCCGGTGCTCAACGGCACGACCACGCCGTCTTCACCTATGAGTTCGCGGCGGCTGACATCTAAAATCCAGCGATCGAACTTGAGTCGATCGGCGGCGGGTCGGCCCCGGCGGGGCGGAAGAGCGTGGGTGCGCCGCAAGACGGCCTTGATGCGGGCTAAGAGTTCGCGCGGGTTGAACGGTTTGGTGACGTAATCGTCGGCGCCGATCTCAAGCCCCACGATCCTATCGGTTTCTTCGTCCAGGGCGGTCAACAGGACAACGGGGATTTGGCTCGTCGCACGCAAGTCGCGGCAGAGCGAAAGGCCGTCTTCTCCGGGCATCATGATGTCGAGGACGACGAGGTCGATCGCCGAGGTTTGCAGGATGCGGCGCGCTGACTGGGCGCTCTCGGCCGTGCTCACGCGAAAGCCGTGTTTGGCGAGATACCGGGCGAGCGGCTCGCGGATGTCCCGGTGGTCGTCGACGACGAGGAGATGGGGTTCCGGCTCCATGCGCATGACCATGCCCCTTTGCTTTGCTCCACGCACCTCATCGCTTGTAACGAGCCGTCGCAAGGCGCGATCGCTCCCACAATTGACGACCAAGAGGCCGCCGAGCCGACAGAAGGGTGCGACAGGAGCCTGCTTCAAGTCCGCTCGTCAACCGATCGGAGGGATTGGCCATGAGCATGGAGCAGCAGCCCCGCGCGCAGGCGGCAAGCCGTACGCGAACATTTGCCCTTGTTTTGGGCGGAGCCCTTCTCGCGGGCGGCCTTCTGTGGGCGGGGGTTGCATGGGCCGAGCGCGCTTACGAGCTTCGCCCGCTTTCCTGGTTCCCGGGAGGCTTGATGGGTGGGCTCTTCTTCGAGCAGCTCGACAACGACGGTGATGGGCGGATCGCGCGGGCGGAGATGGAGGCCTTTCGGGCGGAGCGCGTGCGCAACGCCGACCGAAACGGCGACGGCCGCCTCGATCAGCTGGAGTTCGAGACCTTCTGGCTCGAACTCACCCGCCCGATGCGCATCCGCGCCTTCCAGTTCCTCGATGCCGACGGCGACGGGGTCGTCACCACCGCCGAGATCCAGCGCCTAAGCGACCGTCTCTTCACCCGCTTGGACCGCGACGGTGACGGCTATCTCACTCCTATGGCAGGGAAGGAGCGCGAGCGGCGTGGCGAACGTCGAGCAGGCTGTGCACGCGGATGAGGGGCGAGGGCCGGCGGCGCGCGGGCGCCGCCGGTCATCGCGCCGCGTTGCCGGTCTCTCCCGGCCCGGTAAGCTGATCGAGGAGGTGAGCAGGGAGGACCGGCTATGAGTCTTTACCGCAAGATCTGGCAGCGCAGTCTTGACGATCCGGAAGGCTTTTGGGCGGAAGCCGCAGAGGCGATCTCTTGGGAGCGTCGCTTCGACCGCGTCCTGGACCAGTCCCGTCCACCCTTCTATCGGTGGTTCGTTGGCGGACTGCTCAACACATGTTGGAACGCCGTCGATCGCCACGTCGCCGCCGGTCGCGCCAACCAGATCGCGCTCATTTACGACAGCCCGGTCACGAACACGATCCGTACCCTCACCTACGCCGAGCTTCAGGCTCAGGTTGCGCGCTTTGCCGGCGCCATGGTCCGCTTGGGCGTGCGCAAGGGCGACCGGGTCGTGATCTACATGCCCATGGTGCCGGAGGCGGTGATCGCGATGCTCGCCTGCGCCCGCATCGGCGCCATCCATTCCGTCGTCTTCGGTGGCTTTGCGAGCCACGAGCTCGCCAAGCGGATCGAAGATGCCAAGCCCGTGCTCGTCGTCTCCGCCTCCTGCGGCATCGAGCCCGGGCGCATCGTGGCCTATAAGCCCCTGCTCGATGCCGCGATCGAACAGTGTCAGCACAAGCCACAGCACTGTGTGATCCTGCAACGGCCGCAGCTCGAAGCAGAGCTCGTGCGCGGACGTGATCTCGAGTGGAACGAGGCGATCGCGGCCGCACATCCGGTGGATTGCGTGCCGGTGGCAGCGACCGATCCGCTCTACATCCTCTATACTTCGGGAACCACCGGCCAGCCCAAGGGTATCGTGCGCGACAACGGCGGCCACGCGGTGGCGCTCTTGTGGAGCATGCGCAACATCTACGGCGTGCAGCCCGGGGAGGTCTTCTGGGCGGCCTCCGACGTCGGCTGGGTAGTCGGGCACAGCTACATCGTCTACGGGCCGCTCTTTAATGGCAACACCACGATCGTCTACGAGGGCAAGCCGGTGGGCACGCCGGATCCCGGGGCGTTTTGGCGCGTGATTTCCCAGCACGACGTCAAAGTGCTCTTTACCGCGCCCACTGCCTTTCGAGCCATCAAAAAAGAAGATCCGGAAGGGCAATACATTAAAAAGTACGATCTTTCGCGTTTTCGGGCTCTTTTCCTTGCCGGTGAACGCTGCGATCCGGACACGCTTTTGTGGGCTCAGGCACAGCTCGGCGTGCCGGTGATCGATCACTGGTGGCAAACCGAAACCGGCTGGGCGATCTGCGCCAACCCGCTCGGCATCGAGAAATTGCCCATCAAGCCGGGTTCGCCCACCGTGCCGATGCCCGGCTATGATGTTCGCGTCCTCGACGATGAGGGCCGCGAATGCATCCCCGGTCAGCTGGGGGCGATCTGCATCAAATTGCCGTTGCCGCCTGCCTGTCTTCCCACACTGTGGAACGCCGATGAGCGTTTTGTGCAATCGTATCTTTCACGATATCCGGGTTACTATTTGACCGGAGATGCTGGCTTTAAGGATCAAGATGATTATCTCTTCATCATGAGCCGGATCGATGATGTGATCAACGTCGCCGGCCACCGGCTTTCCACCGGTGCAATGGAGGAAGTGTTAGCGGCGCACCCCGCAGTGGCCGAGTGCGCGGTGATCGGCGTCGCCGACGAACTCAAGGGTGAAGTGCCGCTCGGCTTTGTGGTGCTCAAGGCCGGTGTCGATCGACCGCATGCCGAAATCGAGCGTGAGTTGATCGACAAAGTGCGAAACGAAATCGGACCGGTCGCCTCGTTCAAGCTCGTCACCATCGTCAAGCGACTGCCGAAGACGCGATCGGGTAAGATTTTGCGCGGTACGATGAAGAAGATCGCCGACGGGCAACCCTGGACCATGCCGGCCACCATCGACGACCCGGCGATCCTCGACGAGATCAAAGAGGCGCTCGCGCGGCTCGGCTTTCCGCGTCAAACCCAGAGCTGAAGGCTAAAGCCGCGCGAGCGGCGATCGCCGCGGCGCGCTGTTGCCGACGGCCATCCGACAACGAAGGGGGTGGGCCTTGCCCGTTCTTTAGGAGTTCGATAACTAAGAACCAACAAAAACAGGGGGGTGATCTTGGCTTGTCGGCAGCAGGCCGAGTCCGGAGGTGCGGTGCTCACGTCGGCAGCCGTCGGCGGGCCGATTGGGGTCGATCCGACGCGCTGTGTGAGCCTGCAACGGCCGGCAGTTCCGTGCCGAGCGTGCGCGCGCGTGTGCCCGACCGAGGCGGTGCGGCTGGGTGAGCGATCGCTCTCGGTCGCGCTGGAGCGCTGCTTGGGTTGCGGCCGATGTGCTGCCGCCTGCCCCACGGAAGCGCTCGAGATCGCCGGCTTCGCCGAGCTGCCCGAAACCACGCTGCGGGTCGAGTGCGCCCGCGTGCCCGCGGGCGCCCGGCAGCCGGGTACCGCGGTGATTCGCTGTCTTGGCGGAATGCGCCCCGCCGCGCTGCGCGCGCATCTCGCGCGCGATGGTTCGCGAACGGTGGTCGTCGTCGACCGTGGCTGGTGCGCGCAATGTCCGGCCGGAGGGTGTGCGCAGCCCTGGGAGGAGACGGTGCGCGGTATTCGCGCAGAGCTTGAGCGCCTCGGGGCGGCCTGTCGTGTTGAGGTTGTCCAGGAACCGCTACCGATCGAGATGGCGGGCCCGCCGCCGGCACCGCCCCACGAAGATCGGCGAGGGTTCGGGCGGCGCGCCTTCCTGCTCGCCCCGGGTGGAGCGCAGCCGCGCCGCGCCAACGCGCAACTCGAGGTATCGAGCGCGGGGCCGCCTCGCCGAATCGATCCTGCAGCGCTGCGCGCGCGCGCACGCGCGCTCGCTGTTCTCGCGGGCAGCGCGCGGGCACCGGCTGGACTCTTTCCCGATCTGATCGTCGCCGACAGTTGCTGCGATCGACGTCTGTGCGCCGCGAGTTGTCCGACCGGCGCGCTTACGCAGGACGGTGATGAGGAGGAGAGCCGACTCCGGTTCGACCCGGAGCTCTGCACCGGCTGCGGGTTGTGCGTTCGGCTTTGCCCTTCAGGCGCCCTCACCCTCCGGCCGTCCGGTGGCGCTGGCTCCGTCGCCGCCCGCGTGTTGCGGCGGCGCAGGCTCGTGCGTTGCGCGGCGTGCGGACAGTCCTTTTGGCCTCCTGCGCGAGGGGGGCTTTGTCCGTCCTGTGCGAACGATCAGGATCTCATGCGCTCTGTTCACCGGCTCTTGCGGGGCGCGGACGGCACCGCGCCAACATCGCAAGAGATCTGACGAGCGAGGATAGGGAGGTAAGTTCATGGAAGCAGGGATCGCGGGCACCAGTCGACGTCGGTTCCTCGCGGCGACGGGAGCGGGGTCGGTGCTGGCTGCGGTAGGGCCGCGACTGGTCGACGACAGCACGTCGCCTGGTACGGCGCAGGCACAAGCCGCTCCCTCGACCAAGATCGTCAAGAACATTTGCCATCAATGTCCGGCTCGTTGCGGCATCGACGTGTATGTGACCGACGGGCGCGTGCACGCCATCTACGGAACGCCGGACCATCCCATCTCGAACGGCAAGCTGTGTCCAAAGGGTCCGCTCGGCATCTACGTCCTTTACGATCCCGATCGGTGGAAGGGGCCGATGCGGCGGACCAATCCCAAAAAGGGCCGTGAGGAGGACCCGAAGTTCGTTCCCGTGAGTTGGGACGAAGCCCTCCAGATGGTAGCTGATCGCCTCAACGCGCTGCGCGAGCGGGGCGAGAGCCACCGTTTTGCGATCCTTTATGGGCGCGGTTGGGGTGCTTCGTGTGCCGGTCTGTTGGGAACTTTTGGTAAACTCTACGGTTCGCCCAATATTCCCATCGGCCATTCCTCGATGTGCTCGGACGGCTCGATCATCGCCAAGAAAGCGACGGACGGCAACGCCGGGTACAACGCTCACGACTACCGCAACACCAATTACATCTTGATGTTCGGTTGCGGCTTTTTGGACGCGTTCCGACCCTACAACAACAACATGCAAGTTTGGGGTTACATCCGCGGTCAAAAAAGCCCCAAGACCCGCGTCACCGCGGTCGATGTGCACATGAACACCACGCTCGCCGCGGCCGACCGCGCCCTTCTCATCAAGCCGGGCACCGACGGTGCGCTCGCTCTTGCCATCGCGCACGTGATCCTCACCGAGGGCCTGTGGGAGCGCTCGTTCGTCGGAGACTTTATCGACAAGGAAAACCGCTTCAAAACCGGTCAGACCGTTGATCCCACGACATTCGAAGAGAAGTGGGTCAAAGGTCTGGTCGAGTGGTGGAACATCGAGCTCAAGGACCGCACTCCGGCCTGGGCGGCCAAGGTCACGACGCTGCGCGAGCGCGACATCGTGGCGACCGCGCGCGAGTTCGGGCGCACCCGTCCGGCCATGGCGATCATGGAGCGTGGCGCGCACGCGCACTCCAACGGCATCTACAACGCCATGGCCATCCATACGCTGAACGCGCTCGTCGGCTCTCTCTTCGCCGAGGGCGGGCTCATGTACCAGATGCCGCCGCCCTACGGCAGTCTACCGGCGAACGCCGACGACTATATGGACGACTATGCCAAGAACGGACCGTGGAAGCAGTATCCACGCATCGATCTCAAGGGGCATCCCGATGGTTATCTTCTGGCCAACAATATGATGCAAGAAGTAGGGCCGAACCATCTAGCAGGGAAGCCCTATAAACTCGACACCATTATGTTTTATCTCACCAACCCGATCTGGACGGCACCGAATGGTCAGGTGTGGGAGCGGGCACTGCAAGACGTGTTCGTGATCGACACGTCACCCTTCCCATCCGAAACCAGCCATTTCGCCGATCTGATCTTACCCGACCATACCTATCTCGAGCGACTGCAGGACGCGCCGACCTATCCGTTCGAAGGTTATCCGCTCACGCAGCTGCGTGTGCCGGCGGTCAAGCCTTTGTACGACACGAAATACTTCGGCGATACGCTTATTGAGATCGGCAAACGCATCAAAGGGCCGATGGGCGAGTACTACAAAAAGCTGGAGAGTGCCGAAAACGTCATCCGTCATCTCGCCAAGGGGTTCGAAAAGAACCCCGGCGACAACGGCGTCGACAGCTTCGAAAAATGGGTCGAGAAGGGGGTCTGGTACAAGAAGCCGTACTTATGGCGCCAGATTCGCGGTGAATTCTACGAATGGGACGGCAAGGGCTACAACAAGCCGATGACGCCGGAGGAGGTGAAGGCCAAGCTCCTTAAGACACCCTCTGGCAAGTTCGAGATCCGCTCCAGCCTCCTCGAGGCCAACGCCGACTGGATCGCCGCCAAGACCGGGCGCAACAAGGCCAACCTCATGTTCCCGATATGGGAAGAGCCCAAACATCCCGGAGGCGGCGATCTGTATTTGGTTACGCCGAAACAGGCCCTGCACGCGGAAGGGCGCGGTCACAACATCCCCATGGTGATCGCGCATTTCCAGCCGATCGTGGGCGGCCGGGGCGAAGCCTTTGCCGAGATCCATCCGGAAACGGCGCGTGAGCGCGGCATCAAGGACCGCAGCTGGATCAAGATCCGCTCGAGCGTGGGCGAGATCCGGGTGCGCTGCCGGTACTATGAGGGTGTTCGACCCGACACCATCGTGCTGCCCATGGAATGGGGACATTGGCGCGGCGGGCGTTGGTCGATGGCGGTGCCGGGCGGGCACTCCGGCGAGTGTACGGTCAACCAGTCCGACCGTATCACCGGCCAATGTAATTATTATACCACGAAAGTCTTCGTTGAACCGGCTTGAGGGCGGGAGGCAGGGCCATGACGAAGTGGGGAATGGTCATCGATCTCGAGAAGTGCACGGGTTGCCAAGCCTGCACCACGGCGTGCGCGATGGAGAATTCGCGCCTTCCCGGCGAGGCCTGGCAGGACGTTTTGTTCTACCACGAGGGACGCTACCCGAACGTCAAGGTGTCCTGGCTGCCGCGTCCGTGCATGCACTGCGAAAATCCGTCCTGTGTCGCCGTATGTCCGACCAAAGCGACCTACAAAACCGAGGACGGCGTCGTTCTCGTAGACTGGGACAAGTGTATCGGTTGCAAATATTGCATGATCGCCTGTCCTTATGGTGTCAGATTCTACATGGACGAAAAGCCGGTGGTGCAACCGGATCTGCGCGAAGTGTTTCCCGGTGACGGCGATCGCATCTGGAACCCGCCCTATCGCATGCCCGATCACCTCGCCGACCGCAAAAAGGGCATCGGCATTCAGCCCAAAGGCGTGGTGTCCAAATGTACCTTCTGTTACCATAAAATTTCCAAAGCACCGAAAGGCGTCGCGGATCTCGATGAGGACGATCCGGCGACCCGCGAGTACACACCCGCTTGCGTGCGCGTGTGCCCGCCGAAGGCCCGATATTTCGGTGACCTCGACAATCCCAACAGCAAGGTGAGCCAGCTGATCGCCGACAAGCGGGGCGTGCGCCTTAAAGAAGAGACCGGGAATAAGCCACAGGTCTATTATCTCGCCGGCGGCGCCGCACCCGTGGTACCGGGTGAGCGGTCGCAAGAGCGCGGGTGATCGGGGGGAGGAAGGGCGATGGCGACGGTGACTTCGCTGCGGCCCCAGTTCAAGGCATCACCCTACCTGATCGGGGCCGGCATCCTCTTCATCGTGACGTTTATCTACGCGGTCTATCTTAAAGTGACTCTGGGATATGCCGCGTTCAACACAACGAACTATGGTGTATTCTGGGGCTTTCCGATTGTCGTCTATGATTATTTCCTTTTGACATCGGTGGGTCTGGCGCTCGTCGCAGCGGTCCCCTTAGCCTTGGGCGTGCGCGCTCTGGATCCGATCGCCAAGCGCTGCGTTTGGCTCGCGATCGCTGCCCTCGTGGGCGGCGTGGCGATCCTGTTCATGGAGCTTGCCCACCCGTTGCGAGCGCTGTGGGCGACGCCGCTCAACCTGCAGACGGCCTCTCCCCTGTTCTGGAAGATCCTCTGCGTGGGGGCCTACACGATCGTGCTCGTGCTCACCGCGCTTGCCCTGGCGCGGGGTGCTCGGCCCGGCGAAGTGCCGCGGCCGCTTGCGATTCTGTTGGGCCTGCTCGCACTCGCCATCGCGGCGATCGCCGGGTCGGTGTACGGCATGTTGGTGTTTCGGCCGTTCTGGTACGGTGGCGAGTTGCCGGTCGTCTTCATCATCGAGTCGGTGATGGGGGGATTGGCATTTGTGATCTTCTTCACCTACGTCGCCTACGGCATGGCCCCCGACACGGTACCACAGGGCACGCGGGAGCTCTTGGCCGGGCCGCTCGGGGTTGCGCTCGCCGTGGCCGTCCTCTTGCACCTCCTCTTCACGCTCGCACGGACCGTGACCGGCCTGTGGAGCTATGGGGAGGGCATGCAGGTCTGGCAGTACACGGTATCGCAGCCGCTGTACTGGCTGGGCCTGATCGGGGGCGGAGTTGTGCCGCTCGTCGTCTTCGCGACGCCGACGCTGCGCACACAGCCGTGGTTGCAGATCGTCGGGGGCTTTCTCGTCGCTGTCGGCCTGTTGGCGAGCCGCTACGAATTCCTGATCAACGGCCAACTCGTGCCGCCGTTCAAAGGCAGTTGGGCACCTTCGTTGCTCGAGTACGCCCCGTCTCAGTTCGAGTGGGTTCTGTTCTTCATGGGTGTGTTCCTCGCGAATACGATCTACGCCGGGCTCGAGAGCTGGTCCTCGACCCGGCAGGAGTGAGGCACCGGCGGGGGCCAGGGCGTCGCGCGGACGTCCGGCCCCCGCGCCACAAGGATTTAGGCAAGTTGTCCGTCTTTCCGTCACCCGAGGAATTGGATCTATGCGCGGATCTGTGGGCGGTGCTGGGGCGGGCATTCTCTGTTCCGCGCGACGCGCACTTCGTACGCGCATTTATTGACGATCTACCGAGCGATCTGCGTGAAATCGCTCAGGCACTCGGGCTGCAGGCGCAAGAAGTCCTGAATCAATTCGAGGCCGCGGCGCGAACGCTCGCCGATCCCCTCGAACTGCAGCGGCTGTACGCTGCTCTCTTTTTGGTTCCACCAGCACCGGTTGCGCTCAACACAGCGGTCTATTTGGACGGGACCGTTCTGGGACCGAGCGAGCTCGCGATGAACGCGGCCTATGCGCGTTGCGGTTTTCGCCGTGACCCTCAGTTCCGCGATCTCGCCGACCATCCAGCAGCGCAGTTCGAGTTCCTCGCGCGCCTGTTCGCGCGTGCCGCCGCAGCCCGGCGGCGCGGGGAGGAAGAAGGCGTGCGTGTCGACCTCGAGGAAGCCGAGCGCTTTCTTGCGACGTTTCCGCGCCGTTGGATCACGCCCTTCTGTTCGGCACTGGAGCGCGCTTGCGCGGAACGGGGCTTAAACCCGTGTTACTTATGGCTCGCACGCTTTCTCTGGCTGGCGATCGAGCGGGCCTGCGCAAAGCAGGCTGATCGATGGTCGGCCACCAACGAGGCCGCGATGAATGCGCAAGGAAATGGTGGTTCCCAGCCGACGGCCGAGGATCTCGTTGAAATCGCGCTCAAGTTGGATGAAGCGGGATTGAGCTTTGAGCACCTGCGCGCGCTGCCGCAATGGCGAGAAGAACTTTTTCAGGCGCGCCAAGTACAAAGGCGTGCGAAGGGCTAAACGGGACTTTAGCGATGCGACGGGCGCGTGCGGCGGAACCCTGCCGATCGTGGCCCGTTGAGCACCGTCATCGCGTTGTAACGGAGCGGCGGTAGCGAGCCACTAACGAGCGCCGGCTCACGCGATCGCGGTGCGCGCTTCGCTGAGCATCGAATCTTGTGCTCCCTCGGGGCCAGGGTCGCGAATCGGGCGCGAAGCGCAGGGTTGGCTTTACGCGCGGCATCGAGGCGAGGGTCGGCGCATGCCGTGGTTTGATAAGCGAGCTTCGGGGCTCGAGGGATGAGCTTGGGCATCACGCCGCTTGCGGCCCTTAAGGGGACGGGAAGGTGCGCGGACCAAGCGATGAGCTCGCTCCGCTTTCGCGCAGCGGTTTGGAAAGCCGAACAGAATGCGAGGATCGGTCGTGGCGGAAAGGCTCTATCACGTTTTGTTCCTGTGCACGGGCAACTCGGCGCGCTCGATCATGGCCGAGTGTGCGCTCAACCGCTGGGGACGGGGGCGTTTTAGGGCCTACTCCGCGGGAAGTCACCCGACCGGAATCGTCCATCCGCTGACCCTCGAGACCTTGCGTCGCCTCAACTACGATGTCTCTGGCCTGCGCTCGAAGAGCTGGGACGAGTTCCTGCGGCCCGACGCACCCCCGCTCGACTTCGTCTTCACGGTGTGCGATCGGGCCGCTCGGGAAGTTTGTCCGGTGTGGCCCGGCCGACCCCTCACCGCGCATTGGGGAGTCGAGGATCCGGTTCTCTTCCAAGGCGCGGAAGAAGAAAAACGCCGCTACTTTATGAAAATTTACACCTATTTGGAAAATCGTGTCAAGCTTTTCGTAAGCCTGCCGATCGCCTCGCTGGATCGTCTTGCACTCCAGCAGCGCCTCGATGAGATCGGCAAGACGGTGCCGGGCACCTCCAACGAAAGCCGAGAGTAAGGCTCGACCGGCCGAACACAAGCTGCGATCGTGCGCCGCCACCGGGCCGCCGTGGTGACGGCACCGGCGCAAAAAGGACATGTGCGGGCGCGGACAACCGCGGCGCGCCGAGCCGGGCTTCACGGCTCATCGAGCTCATCAGCGGCGGAAAGGGGAGTAAGCACGGCGCAGCTGTGCAAGCCGGGCTGAGCCGCCGCCGTGCGCCGCAAGTGAACCGAGAGGGCCCGGTTCGCCCGCCTTGCCCTAGCCGCCCGCCCTTCGAGCACTGGTGCGCGCCGGTTTCGAGCCGCTGGCGCAGCGCATCGGCGCGCCGGAGGGGCCGATGCGGCGCCTTGCGCGGCGCATTTCGCGCCGTTGCGGCCGTTCTCCTTCCCTACCAGACGAACCGTTCGAGCAGGAAATCCGGGGTCACACCGATCTCTCGGCACAACCGCTTAAGAGCCGCCGCGCGCGCATGCGGTGGGACCTCGGGACCGATCTCGGCGCGATGGATGCCCGAGGTGACAAGACAGCTCTTCATACCTGCGCCCGCAGCACCCTTGATGTCGTGCTCGAGGCTATCGCCGATCGCCAGGATCGCAGCGGCATCGAACCCGGGCAAAAGCGCGCGGCACGCTTCGTAGATCTCGGGATACGGCTTGCCGACGTAGATCACCCGCCCACCCAGCCGTTCGTAAAGGGCGGCGAGTTTGCCCGGAGAATCGAGAAATCCCTCGGGGCTCGGCGAGACCAGATCGGGATTCGAGCAGACCATGGGCAAACCGCGCGCGGCCGCGGCCCGCGCAAGGCTCTCCCAACTCTCCGCTGACCGTCCCTCGAGCGCCGAGACGAAAAGGAAATCGGCCTGCGCTGGATCGTCGACGAGCTGGAGGTCGAGCCCCTCGACCGGCCCGAGATCACCACCGATTGTCAACAAGAGGCAACGCCGGCCGAGCTCGGACCACGGCGGCCCCTTGCGGTCGCGAAGGGCCCGCCATGCGAGCTCGCCTGAAGTGAGGATGCCAGCGAGCCCTTCGGTTGCGAAGCCGAGCCGCTCGAGCCTGAGGCGGTTGGTTTCGGCGCGCCGGCCGGAATTGGAGAGCAAGACAACCCGAGCACCGCTCTCAACCAGCGCCGCCAGCGTCGCGCGCGCATGCGGAAGCGCCTGCTCGCCGTCGTGGAGCACGCCCCACTGGTCGACGATGAAGGCACCGAAAAGGCGTGCGAGGGAGGCGACGCCGGCAACGGGCTGCATCCTGGATCCCGAGTGGGTGAGCGCTGCGCCCCCTCGCCTACGCTACGGCTGACGCCGCGACAAGCATGCCGTGCTGGCGCCGACCGAACCGCGGTCGGCGCCCAAAACCTCACTCACCCTGGTTCACGGGCGAATTGGGATCGAAGAGGAACGCCAGGACGTGGCGGATGTCGTCGATCGAGAGGATCTTGTTGGCGCCAAATCTCGGCATTGTCGAGCAGGCAACGGTCGCATTCGGATTGAAGATCTTAATGTAGGCTTCCTTGATCGCTTCCGGGTCGTAATCGCGCAGCTTGCCGTAATGTTTGAGAGAGGGGCCGAGCGTGCCGTAGGAGAGTTCGGTCGGAGCCATCTCATGACATGCGTAGCAATTGCCTCCGACTTGGCGCTTGGGATCGTCGCCCATCCGCAAGCCGTAGCCGTTGAGGGAAAGCGCTTCTCCCTTCTTCCAGTCGCCCAAAAAATTTCCGTCTGCGGGAAAGACGAGGCTCGCGCGCGCGAGCTCTTCGATGCGCGCGGCTACTTCGGGGGGCGGCTCGTTGCGGTATTC
>JAUQQO010000055.1 GCA_030549795.1 Pseudomonadota bacterium
GGTGTGCCGGGTGCGAAAGCGGGATCGCGCGGTGATCGAAGGGCGCTTGCCGACTGTCGCGCGGCCGAGCCCGGGAAGGCGGATCAGGCTGTAGCCTCGGTGCTCGTGCCGCGCGGGCGGGCGAGGGAAAGCAAGAGAACCAAGGGCGTAGGAGGCGCGTCTTGACCGCAAGGGGGCCGGGCGTAGGCGGGGCGGCACGGCCTCGCGCGGGCTGCCCCGCACGTCGTTAACGCGCGGGTAACCTTGCTGCGGCATTGTGACGGGTGGGCAGCGCAGCGGCTCGCCCGTCGCCTCGGCACGGTGAATCGGCTAGGGCTGGGGCTGGCGCGAGGGCAAGGGAGCGCGAGCGGACGACCGCATCGGAACTGGGATCAAGGGTGACGAGCGAACGGGCACAAGTCGGGGGGCGAGCGGGCGAGCAGCATGCAACGCCGCGATCCCGGCGGCTGCATACCGCGTTCAACCTCGCCATCGGTATTGCCATGCTCGCACTCGCGCTGTGGGTGCTCAGGCGCTGGGCGGCGCATGTGAGCCTCGAGGATCTGTGGACCGAGCTGAGCCAGATCCCCGCTCAAAACATTCTTTTGGCTCTCGTCTTTACGTTTGCGAGCTTCGTCGCGCTCTTCGGCTATGAATATTACGCTTGCCAGTTTATCGGACGGCCGATCTCGTGGTTCCGCGCCGGCATCATTTCCTTTATCACGCAGTCTATAACACATGCGGTGGGGTTTGCGATCGTCGTCGGTGCTACGGTTCGCTACAAGCTCTATAGTGCCATCGGTTTCAATTTGTTCGAAGTGGCCAAAGTGCAATTGTTCTTCGTTGTCACCTTCGGGCTCGGCTGTCTCGTGCTCGGCGGCGGCACGCTTCTGATCGAACCCTATGTGCTCGCCCGCGCAACCGGCATTTCCGAACTGTGGTGGCGCCTGGCCGGGAGCGCGCTCCTTGCCCTGGTTGCCGGCGTTCTCGTGTGGGGGGCCTGGTTCCACCGACCGATCCGGGTCGGCGGCCAGGTGTTCGTGCTTCCCTCGGCCAAGATCACTCTTCTGCAGATCCTCCTGGGTGTGGCCGATCTGGCCTGTGTGGCGGCAGCGCTACACATGTTGCTGCCGGCAAGCCTCGGGCTCGACTACTTTGAGACGCTCGGAGTGTTCGTTGCCGGTATCACACTCGGCCTGGCAAGTCACGTGCCAGGAAGCCTCGGTGTCTTCGAATCGACTGTCCTCGTCCTGGTCAACCCTGCTCCGGACGAGACGGCGGCCGTGATCGGGGCGCTCATCATGTTCCGAGCGTGCTATTACATGCTGCCGCTTGCACTCGGTGCGGCGATGCTGGGGATCATCGAGGCGCGCCGACTGATCGCCCTCCGCTCACCCCGCATCCGCGCGCCCAGCTGAGCGTCTTCGGCCGCGCAGTCCGCGCGCGCCGGAGAACCGCTCGGCACGCCCTGCGGCGCTTTTGTTTTTGGGCGAGAGCGCGTCGGGACGAGCCCCCCTTCACCGAGGGCTTTGCTTCCTTCACGCAGGAGCGGTCATAAGTCCGCAAAAGATCCGCGCGCTTTCCGCTGCTTTTTCGTGCGCGCTTGCGAGCCTTATCAGCGGCTGATCGCCCTACCCGCAGCTCTCGAGAGCCGTTTGAAGGTTCTTGGCATTGGGCATGGGCTCTCGACCCTGTGCCGAGGCGCCGCGGCGCAGCGCGCCAGCAAGGAGCGGGGGATCGCCTTTATCGGATCGCAGCGGGGGCAACGGCGCGTCGGGGGTTCGCCGGACAGGGATCGGCGGTTTTCTTGCTGGGCGGTGCGGGGCCGGGGGCTATGCGGCGGCCGCGCGGGCGGCTCAGCGTTCGAGTTTTGCGATCATGTCCCTAAAATGCTTTCAGTCTTTGCATTGTCTTTCCAAGTAAAACACTTCGAATCGAAATCGAAAGTTCTTGCGCTATCGTGTGTGGTGAATTAACCAAGACGGCGAGAGCAGTATCGCAGACCCGCGAGGAGGGTGACCCCGGGCGCGAAGCCTTATGGTCGAGGGAGAAGGACGATGGCCGTCTCTAAGCGTTCTCTGCACGCTTTGCTCGGTCGCATGGACAACGACAATCTTCCCAGTCGTGAACAAGCGAGCGTCCTGTCGTTCCCGCTGCGGCAACGGACGCTCGACCTCGACTATCCCAACCTCGCCACCCGCTTCGAGCCCGAAACCGGTATCTTGTGGGCGCGCATGAAGCATCGCGAGCGCGCATGCTATACGCCCGAGATCATGCGCGACATGCGCGACTTCCAGCTGCACTTGCGGGATCTTTATGCCGGCGCTTCGCTCGAGGAATGCCCGATCCGCTGGCTCGTGTGGGCTTCAGATGCGCCAAGGGCCTGGAGCTTGGGCGGTGATCTGCAGACCTTCACGCGCCTCATTCGCGCCGGCGACGAAGCCGGCTTGCGGGCTTATGCCCATCTCGCGATCGACATTCTCTACGACAATCTCATCAATATGGATTTGCCACTGCTTTCGGTCGCCCTCATCACCGGTGATGCGATCGGAGGCGGCTTCGAAGCGATGCTCACCGACGACATCGTGATCGCCGAACGCGGGGCCAAGTTCGGCTTGCCGGAGATCCTCTTCAACCTGTTCCCCGGCATGGGAGCGTACAGCTTCCTCGAGCGCAGACTCGGCCCCAACCTCGCCCGCACGCTCATTACCGACGGTGTCACCCGCAGCGCCGACGAGATGAAGGAGCTCGGTCTCGTCGACATCGTCTGCGAGCCGGGCCGCGCCGAATCCGCGTTGCGCGCCTTCATCGCCGAGCAAGCGCCCCGCTTCCGCACCCTCAAGACGCTGAGCCAGGTGCGCCAGCGCGTCCATCCCGTGACCCGGCGCGAACTCTTAGACGTGGTCGATCTCTGGGTCGATCTCGCGATGCAGCTCTCGGATGCGGATCTGCGCCGGATGGATTGTCTCGCCCGGGTCCAAGAGCGCAAGCGCGCCGCACCTTAAGCGCGCTGCAGCGCCTCGAGCCACCGCTCACCCCTTCGATCGGCTGAACGCCAGGCGCCTATACCGCACGCGATCCGGGCGTGCGCTCGCGGGTATGGCACCGCTCTGGGTCAGCAGGCCAACCGTTGGCGCGCGGGCGGTCGGGTGAGGGGCGAAGTGGCGGCTTAAGACGAACACCACCGCCCCAGCTGTCGCCTCACCGCGCTGTCGAGCGCGCGACCCCCGCTGCAGGCGTGATAAGAGCGCAGGGATGAGCGAAACTTCCGCCGGCTCGAGCCCGCGCTCGACTCTTAACGCATTGGCGCAGTCGCCTCAGCTTTGGCCGATCGAGGCGTGCGCTCTTCTGTGGTCCCAAAAACGACAGTGGCTTTGGGCAGAACCGTTCGGGCAGGACCGTTCGAGAGCGGTCCTGCGCATCCCCTAAGCTGAGCCCGCGCTCGCGCCGCCGGCTGAGGCTCACGGCGCGATGCTGGGGGGTTCTTTTCGTTCGGTGATGCGCGCACACTACGGCAGCTCGCGGCGGCCGGCATTGCGCGTGTAGGGTTTTTTTTTGGCTTTTAGGGGTGGCGCGAGGCGGCAGCGCGCTCGCTTAGATAATCGCGAAGGGCGGTTTCGAGTTTGGCGAGCTCCTCGTGCAAGCGCAAAAGCTCGGCGCGGCCGCGCATGAGGAGGGCTGCATCGTCGAGACCCCGCCAGGACAAACAGAGCTCGAACACGCCCACTCCACCCATGTGCGCTGCACTCGAGCGCAATGCATGGGCATGCTGACGGAAGGCGTGGGCATCACCCGCGCGGAGTGCAGCCTGCATGCGCTCGAGGCTCTCGCGGCTGTCGGCGAGGAAGTCCTCGACCAGTTCTGCAAAGAAACCCTGACCATCGTCGAGTTGCTCGAGCGCCTTGAGCCGGGTGGGATCGAGCACCCGACCATCCTCGTTTGCGTGGCGCGCCGGAGGAGGGGCCTGGCCCGCAGCCGGCTCCTGCAAGGCGGCGTTCAAAAGACGATCGATGGTGGACAAGAGCTCGGCGGTTTCGACCGGTTTGGTGAGATAGGCGGAAAAGCCGAGCTTGCGGCAGGTCTCGCGCGATTCCGGGGTCGCATCGGCGCTCAAGGCCACGATCGGCGGCAGCTCCGCGGGGTCGTTGAGAAAGCGCAACAGCTTGACGGCATCGGTGCCGCTCGTGCCGGGCATGCTCAAGTCCATCAGCACGAGGTCGAACCGCTCGCGCTCGAGCCATTCGAGGGCAGCTTGACCATCGTCCGCCAACACGACGCGATGACCGGCCCGCTCCAAGATGGCTTTGATCACCCGCTGGTTGGTGCGGTTGTCCTCAGCGACCAGGATCCGTGCCGTCCGCTGGGCCTTGGGAAGGGAGGGTCGATCGGTCGACCAGCCCTCGGGTGCTGCAAGCGCCGCGCGCAAGCAGCGCCATAAGCTCTCTTGCGGGACATCGCGGGCGAGCATGACAAGCGCTGGCAGCTGCGAAGCGAGCGCAGGGGGGCCGAAGGCGATCACTTCAAGCGGATCCCGCACTGCGGCCAAAACCGCATTGAGCCGCTCGGCTTCGATCCGTTCGCTGTCAACCAAGAGCACCCGAGGCTTGGCTATGCGCTCGAGCGTTTGGGATAGGGCCGCAAGGCTGTGAACCAAAACCGTATCGAGCCCCAAGGCGCGCACGCGCTCGGCAATCTCATCGGGCACGGCAAGGAGCACCGCAGTCCCGAACAGGCGCGCAGCCGTTCCCTCAACATCGTGCAGCGGCTCGAAAGGAGCCTCGATCCAGAACACCGAGCCGTGTCCCGGCTCGCTCACGACGCCGATTTTCCCACCCATGAGGGTCACGAGCTCGCGGGCAATCGCAAGTCCAAGTCCTGAGCCGCCGTAGAGGCGATGGATCGTATCGTCGGCCTGGGTGAACCGCTCGAAGATGGCCTTTTGCCGCTCCAGAGGGATGCCGATGCCGGTGTCGCGCACTTCAAAGCGCAACCAGATGCGTCCTTTTTGTTCCAGAACCGGCCTCACGGCGAGGGTGACGCCGCCTGAATGGGTGAACTTCACCGCATTGGCGAGCAGGTTGAGAAGGATCTGGTGGAGCGACTGGACGGCCCCTTTCAAACGCACAGGCGTGCGCGGATCGATCTCGAGCCGCAGGAAAAGGTCTTTCTCTTGCGCCTGCGGGCGGATGAGGGAGCGCAAGAGAGCGAGGCGGGCATCAAGCTCGAAGGGGATTTCTTCGACGGTAAAGCGCCCCTCTTCGAGCCGTGCGAGATCGAGGATCTCGTTAACGAGGGAAAGAAGCGTGCGCCCGGCGCTGCGGATGGTCGCGGTCATGCTCGCCTGTTCGGGATCGAGCCGGCTCGTGGCGAGCAGATCGGCCATGCCGATGATAGCGTTGAGCGGCGTGCGCAACTCATGGCTCATCATGGCAAGAAAGCGGCTCTTGACGCGGCTCGCTTCCTCGGCCCTTGCGATCGCGGCGTTGAGTTTGCCGATGAGCACCGAGCAATAGGCGGGCAAGACGACGAGGGCGAGCAAAAGGGCCACATCGAGCGCCGGCACGGTGCGCCATTCCGAGTTCCAGGCGATAACAAGGGCGAACAAGAGAAAGGAAGTCCCGGCAGCGGCGAAGAGATAGGGTTTGCCGAAGCGGAACCCGTGGCCGAGGATCACCCAGAGCAGAATGGGGTAAAAGGGAGCGGTGGCGAAGCCGCCTACCACCATCATCGCGTTGAGGCCGACCGTGTCGACGAGCATGCCGGCGATCCGCCGGGGCGGGCGCACGCGCGGATCGACGAGAATGTGCAAAAAGAGCAAAACCGCGAGGAGAAGACAAACTCCGCTGATGAGCAGGCCCATCGAGACGATATGGTCGCGATCGGGCAAGTCACTGGGCAGGAAAAATACATAGACGGCGATGAAGAGCGCAAAAAAGATTCTGATAATCGCTTGCTCGTGTTCGCTGTCCGCGCGCTGGCGCAGCCGTTGCCGCACCCAGCGGAGAACCAGCCGCACCGAGCCGGCCACAAGGCCACGCGCTCGACGCGACTGATTGCTGCTCTCGTCTCGCGCTGCGGTGGCCACGGCTCGGCTTTCGATTAGAACCAGCGGTTGTCGAGCATCCGCTGTTCGAACTCGCCGGCGCTAAGAGGCGGGCTCAGGAAGTCGCCCTGCACTTCATCGCAACCGAATTCCTCGAGGCGGGCGAGCTGGCCCGCGGTTTCGACCCCTTCGGCGATGACGGTAAGCCCGAGGCTGTGGCCGAGATTGATGATCGCGCGCACGATGACCTCGTCGTTGACGCTGTGTTCGAGGTTCTGCACGAAGGATTGGTCGATCTTCAGTCGACGGACGGGCAGGCGCTTGACGTAGGCGAGGGAAGAATATCCGGTGCCGAAATCGTCGAGCGACAAAGACACGCCCAGTTGATGGAGGTAGCGCAGGCTCGCAAGCGCGGTTTGGCTGTGCTCGATGATAGCATTCTCGGTCAGCTCGACGTCCAGCTGATGGGGCGAAAGGCCGGTTTCTTTGAGCACGCGTTCGATCAACAGTTCGACCCCGCGCTCGCGGAACTGCACGGGCGACAAATTGACGGAGAGCTGCAACGGTCCAAGGCCGCGATCCAACCAGCGACGGTGCTGGGCGCAGGCGGTCTGCAGGACCCAGGCGGTCAACGGCGCAATAAGGCCGATTTCCTCGGCCATGCGGATGAACTCGCCCGGCCGCAACAGACCACGGTGGGGATGGTTCCAGCGCACGAGCGCTTCTACCCCGACGATCCGACGCGTCTTGAGCTCCATTTGTGGTTGATAGTAGACCAGGAACTGGTCGGCGGCCAGGGCTTGGCGCAGCTCGCGCTCGAGGGTAACAGCCCGGCGCGCGGCGAGGTTCATCTCGCGGGCGAAGAAGCGGTAGGCATCGCGGCCCGAGGCTTTCGCCCGGTACATCGCAAGATCGGCGTTCTTAAGGAGCGTCTCCGCGGTACGACCGTCGGTCGGAAAGAGGGTGACACCGATGCTCGCCGAGAGATGGATCTCTTGGCCGTCGGCGTGGAACGGTTCGGCGAAGGCCTCGCCCAGGCGGCGGCAGAGTTCGGCGGCATCGTCGGGGCGACTGATCTCGGTCTGAAGGATCACGAATTCGTCACTTCGCAGGCGCGCGATGCGGTCGGTCTCGCGCAACCGGGACGAGAGCCGGCGTGCAACCGCGCGCAGCAATTTGTCCCCCGTTTCTTCCCCGAACGCCTCGTTTACGCCCTTGAAGCGGTCGAGGTCGAGGTGCAACAGGGCGAACAGCTCGTTGCGTCGGCGTGCGCGCGCGATGGTCTGTTCGAGCCGCTCGCGGAACCAGGGCAATGTCTCAAGGCCGGTTAGGGGATCGTGGCGGGCGGCCACACCCTCCTGTGTCTCGGCGACCTTGAGCTCGGAGATGTCGAGCGCCACCGTGACCACGCGTTCGGGCCCGCCGGGTCGCTCGGCGAGCAAGCCCTTGGTCACGGCAAGCCAGCGCAGACCCGTGGCCCCGAGCATGGTATCGAACCGAGGCACGAGCAGCGGCTGGCCGCTTTCCCGAACTTTGGCATCCAATACGCCGTGGCGGGTGGCGAACTCTTCCCCATGCACTTCGATGAGCGGACGACCGAGGATTTGGGCGCGCTCGACCCCGAAGAGGGCCTCATAGGCGCGGTTGACGAAGAGGATCCGGCCGCGCTCATCGGTGGTGCTGATCGCCACCGGCAAGCGGTCGAGTAGGACGGACACAGCATCCTCGATTTGGGCCAAAGCGCCGCTTCGCTCTTGAAGCGCCATCTCGAGCTCGGCCGCGCGGCGGGCCAACATCTGACGCTGGCGCCTGAGGGATAAGAGATTGCGCGCGCGAGCGCGGAACTCCAAATGGTCGACGGGGCTTAAGAGAAAATCGGTAGCGCCGGCTTCGAGCGCTCGATAACGGAACTCTTTGTCCTCATAGACGGTGATCACGACGATGGGGACGTCGGCGAGCCGATCATGCGCGCGGATTTTGCCGATCAGCGTCGCTCCGTCCATCTCCGGCATGTTGAAATCGGTGATGACGAGGTCGGGGGAAAGATCGCTCGTCATCCGCGTGAGCGCTTCGCTTGGGCTCGCGAAGGCGTGCACCTGGATCCCCTCCTCGACCGAGCGCGCGAGCCGGGTCAAGATGTTCCGACCGGTCACGCGGTCGTCGATCACGACGATCGTGGCCATGAGGAGCTCGCAGGTTCTCGCCGGAGCATGGAACGCCCCGATTCATTCCACTACGAGGTTAAACGCTACGCGAAGAGATATCAAGGAAAAGGCGAAAATTCGCCGAAAATGCCATCGATCTTCCCCGCCCAGGGCGCCGGAAACGGCCCGGGTCCGCCCTTCGCCCTGCAACCGGCGGCGATCGGCCGCGGTTCGCTGCGCCTGCGGTGGCGGAAATCCGGGACGTTTCGGCTGCCGCGCTGCCACTGGAAGCGGTAGCGGTGGGTGACCTAGGAACCAGGATGCCAGGGCCGGCGATGGTGATCACACGGGGCCTGCGAGCAGGGAAAACCGTACCATGAGCCGTGAGCATCCGAGCCGTCCGGTCGTCGGTGTCGGCGCAGTGATCTTGCGCGACGATCGGGTCCTCTTGGTGCGCAGGGGGCGTCCGCCGCGTGCAGGCCAGTGGTCGCTTCCCGGTGGCGCGCAGAAGCTCGGCGAAACCGTCGAGGAAGCGGTGCGCCGTGAGATCCGTGAAGAAACCGGACTCGAGCTTGCGCGCATCGAACTGTTGGCGGTGGTCGATTCGATCCACCGCGATCCCGACGGGCGGATACGCTACCACTACACCTTGATCGATGTTCTCGGCGAGGCCGCACCGGGAGAGGTGCGGCCCGGCGATGATGCGCAAGAGGTGGCGTGGTTCCCCTTGTCCGAGCTCGAGCGTCTCGACTTATGGGACGAGACGCTGCGGGTGATCCGGCTCGCCAGCGAGCGCCGCAGCGGGGCTCAGTCCTCTTTGCCGTCGCCCGCGAGCGCTCGGGCGAGGTTGCAGAGTGCCTCTTGATGCTTGCGGTTGGGGATGTTGGCGAAATTGCGGGCGAGCTCGAGGAGCATGCGCTGCTGCGGCATGAGCTCGGTCGGCTTCGACTTGAGCTTGTTCTCGGGGTCGGCGTCTTCGAAGAAGTAACCGATGTCGACACCGAGCGCTTGCGCGATCTGGTAGAGCCGGCCAGCCGAGATTCGGTTGATGCCGGTCTCGTATTTATGCGCTTGCTGATAGGTTACTCCGATGAGCTCGGCCATCTGCTGTTGGGTGAGGCCGAGCATGATCCGCCGCTGGCGGATGCGCATGCTCACATAGTGATCGATGTCGAGAGCGCGACTACGCCCGCCGGCGCCGCGGCCGACGACCTTGCTCGCGAGCTGGTTCATGAGGCGTGGACTCCGCAGGCTAGGGGTAGGTTCGTGGACCCGACTCGTCACCGATCGGATTTCGCTAAAATACAACCCTTTTTTTAGATAGCTAGCCACGAAGAGAATTTCTCATCAACCCGTAGAGGCCTGCTCGTTCTCCTCCGCGGGCAGCTGGAACGCCTCGGGCCACACCGCGCCGAGCACCGCCTTGACCGCGACGAGCGTCACCCCGGCGAGCACGGGAGCGTTCCAGGCGGCAAGATCGAAGAGATCGGCGCGCGCGCTCGGCAACAGCCGCCGCAACAGCTGCCGACCGTCGGCGAGCTGGGCCAGCACGGGGCGACCGAGGAGCTCTGCGGGCGGGCTCTCAAGGCTCGCCACGAGCGCGATCTGCCCGGGCGCAAAGACCGGCAGCATGGTCGTGTCCTCGATCCGCCAAGCCTCGAGCTGGTCCTCTTTGAGCGCGAGCGGACCGAGCTCGAGCCGCTCGGCAAGGCCCCCGGGCGCGATGCGCCCGGCAAGCGCAACGGCTGTGCGCCGCGGGTGCCGGCCGAACAAGAGATACTCGGCGGAGGTGTCGAGGGCGCGCGCGAGCCGCTCGAGCACCGCCGGCGACGGAATGTACTCATCGCGCTCATAAGGGCCGATCGCCGTCTGGTGCCGTCCGATCAGCCGCGCGAGCTCGGCTTGCTTGAGGCCCTTGGCGAGCCGCAACCAGCGCAACCGCTGACCGAAAGACGATCCCGAGCCGATCACCCGACCACATCCCTTATGGGTTAGCTTCGAGCTTTGCTCTTAGAGCAAAAGAGCATAGCACGTCTACCCTGAGTCGCCCGGCAGGAGCCGCTGATGGCGCAGAGGAACGTGCGGCGAGGGCTGCGGCAGGAGCCGGATCAACCGGCCTTCCGCCCACAGGGTGGTGAGATCGCGGTAGTGCCGTGAGAGCGGATGGCCGACTTGCCCGGTCGCCGCGACCACCCACACCCCCGGCTCCGCCAGATCGACGACCAGCCGCAAACCCGGACCGTGGTGCGCCGGGAACGGACCGCCGATCCCAAGCGCGCGATAGGCGGCAACGGCGAGCGTCGTCGCATCGCCCCCGATCGGCACCCGCAGCGAGACGAACGCCCCCAACAGGGGCAACTCGCCCAACAGGCGGTGGGGCATCACGGCGGGATGCTCGTTTCCCCAGCGCCAGCGCCGCCAGTCGTCGCCGAGCCGCTCGCTGAGCGCGGCGAAGGCTTCGCCAAAGGCGGCGGCCACCATCTGCGCGCAGCTCTCTCCAGCAGCGGTGCGGACATCATCGCACCAGGGCGCGCGCGTCACTTCGGCGAGGAGCTCGGGACGCGCGGCAAGGAGTGGGCGGGCGAGCGCGCCGAGCTCGTCTTCGAGCAGGCGTCGTGCGAGGGCCTCCTGCCAAGCCGCGAACAGAAGAGGCTCCGGACGATCGGGGGCCATGGTCGCATCCCACCCGGCAAGCGCCTCAGCCGCCGCATCGCCCTGCGCGAGCGGCCGCGCTGCGTTCAACAGCGGCACGAGCACAGGCAGAAGCGTACGCGCCGCAGCCGAGACGAGATCGAGCTGGATCGTGCGGGCCGCTTCGCCATCGAGCCCAGGATGCGCCTTTAGGAGTTCGTGCAGGCGCCGGCCGCGCAGCGCCGATTCGGTCAAACGCGGGTGCAGAGAATAACGCTCGGGTGCCTCCCAGGGCTCATTGGCGTTGGCAAGAAATCCCTCCGTTGGGTCGCTTCGGCGGGGCAGCGAATCGCTCGTGCGAAAGCCGAGCCAATCGGCTTCACCCGTCCAGCTGCGGGGAAGAACGTGGCTCTTGGGACTTCGCCGCAGCGGAACGCGTCCCGCTACCGCAAGCCCGATGCGGCCGTGACGATCCGCGATCGCCACGTTCTGCACCGGAGAGGCGAAATCGGTAAGGGCAGCAAAGAGCTCCTCGCGGTCGCGGGCCCGCGCGATCGCAAAGCCGGCGGCGAGTGTTCGATCGTCTCGTCTTGAGCCGATCCACTGGAACGCCAACTCTTCGCCGGGAGCGAGTAATCCCCGCGCACCCGGCAGAAGGTCGCTTACGATCGGACCGAAGCGCGTTTCGCGCACGCTCAGTTGCTCGGGCTTGCGGCCGCGCACCGCGATCGTCTCGATCCGGTAGCGAAACGGCTCGCTTCCCTCCGGCACGAGATAACGGTCGGGATGGCGCGGGTCGATGCGGATCCGCACAAGGTCTTCGCTATCGGCACCGGTCGTCGTAAGACCCCAAGCGACGTTCTGGTTGCGCCCGATGATCACCGCCGGCAGGCCGGGAATAGTGCCGCCCATGAGCACGCGATCATGAACTTCGAGAACCGCGAGATACCACGGCCCCGGAACCTGAAAGGGCAGATGGGGATCGCTTGCGAGCATTGGCACACCTGAGCGGGATCGCGCGCCTGCGACCACGAAGACGTTGGAGCCGAGGCCGCTTGTGACCGTTTCGGCCGAGCCAAGACGCGGCAGCGCGCCAAGGCCCTGCGGCTGACCGTCGGGCACCGGCTCGAGCAACGCATCATCCTCAGCTGCGATCAGCTCGGCGAGCCGGTCAGGGGGGAGGATGTGCGCGAGGTGCGCCAGCAAGAGCTCGCGCTGCCAGGCGATTGCGAGCTCAAGAGCCATCAGCCGATGGACGAGAAGGATATCGGCCGGCCGCCAGGGTTCGAGCGTGACGCCGAAGAGCAACAAATCCGGCGGAAGCGGGCGGGCGCGCGCAAAGGCCGCGCTTACGCCCTCCGCATAGGCCTCAAGCAGCGCCCGCTCATCCGGGGAATAGGCGGCAAGACCCTCTTCGGCGATGCGCGAAAGGTCGAGGGTGCGAAAGAAGCGGTCGAGCGGCAGGGCGCGCTCGCCAACCCGCTCGGCGAGCTGCCCTCGGCCGATCCGACGCATGAGTTCGAGCTGGGCGGTGCGATCGGTGCCGTGGACGAAACCCAGCGCGCGCCAGAGGTCGCGCTCGCTTTGGGCGCGGATGTAGGGGACGGCGAAGGAATCGCGTGCGATCGCAACCGCACCGTCAAGACCGGCGAGAACAACATCACCCTCGTGCTCGGGTAAAGAAGCCCAAAGCAGCGCGGCGATCCCTCCCGCGGCGAGCACGAAAAGGAAGAGGAGTAACAAGAGCGAGCGCAAAAGCGCGCGGCGCATGGTTCACCTCGATGGCTCGCCGTCGTTCGGGCTTCGCCGCCATCGAGAGCAGCCTTCGAAGGATTGTCGAGCCCCGCCCGCTGGGCCCGAGCTCGCAAGCGGCGAGCCAGCGACCCGGCGCTTTATCCCCACCCGCTTAAGGCAGGCGATCACGCCTCGCCGGCTTTCCTTTCGGCTCGGGCATCCCGCACTGCCAAAAGCCATAAGAGCAATCCGGCAGGTACCGCAAAAGCCGGCTTACTGCGCCGAGAAATAAGGAACACACCCAAGAGCCGACCCGCGGCGCTTCGCCCGTGATTGCGGTGCGATGCGGGGGGACCCGCAAACAGCAAGCCGATGCATGACCGCGGTACGCGTTTTGAGGGCTTTTGCACCCGAAGGGCTCGGCCATCCTGCGGATGACTGTTTGCGGGGGTGCGCGGCTCCAAGCGCTCTGTTCCCTTTGGGCGCGTGCAGGGGCACACGAGCATCGCTGGCCCCATGGCGCTGTTTTCGTCTCGGCTCGTGCGCCGAGGCGGCGAAGACCGCGGGGAACGACTGGATCTTCGCGAACCTGGGGCGCGGGACAGGGCTATGAAGGCGATGCCTCTGGTTTGCTTGCCTTCTAGCGGATCTCGAGCCGCGCCTCTCCGTCTTGATAGCGGCAATAGCCCTCATAAGAGCGGCCGCGGCGGCGCAGATCGAGGGTCAGGCGTATGGTATCGCCCACGCGCCGCACGTCGCTTGTGCCGCGGATCTCGTAGCCGCGATCGACCGCCTCCTCGCGGCAGGCATCGCGCGCGCGAGTCTCGAGCCAATCGTCCCGATCGTCGACGCGCGCGAGATCGAGCCGGGCGCGTCGGCGCTCGCGGTCCCAGCTGCAGGTGCCCCGATAGTCGCGGTCGCCGCGCCGCGCGCGCATGCGCACGATCACCTGATCGCCGAAGCCCACTTCCGAGACCTCGGTTTCGATCTGGCGAAAGCCCTCGGCACGCGCTTCGGCGCGGCATTCCTCCTCGGCGCGCTCGGCGACGCGCGGGGGGACGGGCGTACATCCGATCAAAGCGCCGAGCGCAACCGAAAGCGCAAGGCCGCGCAACGCGAGCATGGCGTTTCCTCCGGACGGTGCACGATGGCCACGACCTTGCGCGCCGCTATCGGCGCGAGCAAGGTGCTCGCTTGCGAGGCAATGACCGAAGGAAAGATTTTCCCTAAAGTTCTGTCGTCCTCGGCTCGGCGCAGCGGTCTTTGGGTGGAGGACCGGGGATGGCGAAAAGCTGGCACATCGTTTGTCCCGCCTGCGCGGCGGTCAACCGCGTCCCCGACGATCGACCGCCCGAACGCGCCAAATGCGGCCGCTGTCGGGCCCAGCTGTTCGCGGGACGACCCATCGAGCTCGACCCGGCAACCTTCGAGGTCCACATCACGCGCTCCGAGATCCCGGTGCTCGTGGATTTCTGGGCGCCCTGGTGCGGCCCCTGCCGAGCGATGGCACCTGTCCTCGAACAGGCGGCCCAACGTCTCGAACCTACAGTGCGGGTCGCGAAGGTGAACATCGACGCCGCTGAGGACATCGCGGCGCGCTTTGGGATCACCGCCGTGCCGACGCTCGTGCTCTTCGCCAAGGGGCGCGAGATCGCCCGCAGAAGCGGTGCGATGCCGCTCGCTGCGCTGCTCGCATGGCTCAAGAGCGCGCTCGAGGAGCACACGTGAAGTCAGCTCCGCGACTTGCGGAGCCCAAAGGGCTCGCAGAGCTCTTGCGCGGCGTCGACATCTTAAGCGGGCTCGACGAACGCGGCTTGGCGGCGCTTCTTCCGCTCGTGCGCATCCGGCACGTCGATGCCGGCCAGATCATCGTCGGCCGATCGGATCCGGGGCGAGAGGTCTATTTTGTCCTCTCGGGCGCGGTCCGTGTCACCACCTTCGCCGAGAACGGGCGCGAAGTGGCCTTTCGCGATCTTCACGCAGGGGCTTCCTTCGGCGAGATCGCTGCCATCGACGGCGAGCCGCGCTCTGCGGATGTGTTGGCGCTGTGCGATACGCTTCTCGGCGTCTTGAGCGCCGCCGATTTTTGGGCGCTGTTGCGGCGCGAGCCGGCGGTCAACGAGGCGGTTCTCTTGAAACTCGCGCGGCTCGTGCGGGCGCTTTCGCAGCGTATCCACGACTTCGCGTCACCTGTGCCAGCGCGCATTTGCGCTGAGCTGTTGCGCCTTGCGCGCGCGCGCGAAACCGAGGACGGCCTGTTGCGCATCGCGCCCGTGCCCCGCCATGCCGATCTTGCCGCCAAACTCGTCACCCACCGCGAGGCGGTCTCACGGGTGATCAGCGAACTGGTGCGCCGCGGCGTGCTCGCCAAGCGACGGGGCGAGCTCATCGTGCAGGACCCCCGAGCCCTTGCGGCCTATGCCGCCAACAGCGAGCGCCTGATCGACTAGAGCTCAGCTGCGCGGCGGATAACAGCCGGCTACCCTGCCGGTGAGGGTCACAAGCGCGTGCACGGTGGCGATGGTCGGGGTCGGCACCTCCACGAGCCGGGCGAGCTCGAGCACGGCGGTGACCAGGGCGTCGATCTCCATCGGACGGCCGCGCTCGAGATCCTGCAGCATCGAGGTCTTGTGCGCGCCCACTGCGGCTGCGCCGGCGATGCGCTTGTCAACGTCGATGGCAAAGCGCACGCCGAGCTTTTCCGCCACCTCTTGGGCTTCGAGCATCATCGCGCGGGCCACGGCCCGCGTTCCGGGATCGGCGCAAATGACATCGAGTGTGGCACGGGTGAGCGCGCTGATCGGGTTGAAGGCGAGATTGCCCCACAGCTTGACCCAGATCTCGTCGCGGATCTTGGGTCGGATGGGGGCTTTGAGCCCGGCTGCCATAAGCGCCCTTGCCAGCCGTTCGACGCGCGCGCTCTTCGAGCCATCGGGCTCGCCCAAGGAGAAGCGGTCGCCCTCGACGAGCCGCACCACCCCGGGTTCGTCGACCTCGGCGGCCGGATAGACGACGCAGCCGATCGCGCGCTCCGGGCGGAGTCGATCCCAGATCACCCCGCCGGGATCGACGCTCTCGAGCCGCCGATCCCGCCACGGTCCCTCAAGACCGAAGAAATACCACCAGGGAACGCCGTTGATGGCCCATACGATCGCCGTCTCGGGACCGAGCAGCGATTCGATCGCCGGCACCGCCGCCGGGACCTGATGCGCCTTTAAGGTGACGATGACATAGTCCTGGGGACCGAGTTCGCCCGCATCGGCAGTCGCTTTCGGGTGGGCGAGCAAGCGCTGCTCGCCCTCGATCAACACGAGGCCACGGGAACGGATCGCCTCGAGGTGCGCCCCACGGGCGACGAGCGAGACCTCGTTTTCTTGGGTGCTCGCGAGCTTGGCGGCGAGGTAACCGCCGATGGCTCCGGCGCCGAAAACACAGATCCGCATCAGGCAAGACCCAGACGCTGCGCGAGACCGATCCGCTGCAACTTGCCCGTCGGCCCCTTCGGAATTTCCGGTACGATCACGATCTTGCGGGGAACTTTGAAGTCCGCGAGGTGCTTGGCGGCGAAGGCGCGGATCTCCTGCTCGGTGGCGGTGGCGCCTTCGCGCAGCACAACCGCAGCGCCCACTTCTTCGCCGAGCTTCTCGTGCGGGATGGCGAAGGTCACGCACTGCGCTACCGCCGGATGGTCCATGAGCACTTCGTCGACCTCGAGCGGGCTCACCTTCTCACCGCCGCGGTTGATGATCTCTTTGAGCCGCCCGGTGATGCGCAAGTAACCGTCGGCATCGAAGCGGCCCTGATCACCGGTGCGGAACCAGCGCCGACCCTCGGCTTCGAAGAAGGCCTTGGCGTTGGCCTCGGGGTTGGCCTCGTAGCCGCGGGTCACATTCGGTCCCGAGATGACCACCTCGCCTTCCGCTTCGCCTTCTAAGAACACGGGCGCTGAGGGATCGGCGATCCGCACGAGCGGGCCCGCCGGCAATCCCACCGAACCCGGCTTGCGCGGTCTGGGCGGCAAGGGGTTGCTCGTCATCTGGTGGGCTGCTTCGGTCATCCCGTAGCTTTCGATTACGGGACAACGGAAGGTCTCTTCGAGCGCGCGCATGACTTGAGGCGGCAGCGACGCCGAGCTCGAGCGGATCAAGCGCAGCGCGGTTCGGGCTAGGATCTCGGGGTTGCGCTCGGCACGGGCGAGGATCGCCTGGTGCATCGTCGGCACCGCCGTGTACCAGTTCGCCCGCGATTCCTCGAGCCAGGCAAAAAAGCGCAGCGCGTTGAAACCCGGCGTGCAGAACACCGAACCGCCGGCAGAAAGCGAAGCGAGGACCGCCGCCACGAGCCCGTGGATGTGGAAGAGCGGCATGATGTTGAGGCAGCGGTCGGCGGGCTCGAGCGCGAGCGTGGTCTTGATGTGCCGTGCCGAGGCGACGAGGTTGGCATGGCTCAGCGGCACGAGTTTGGGCCGACTCGTGGTGCCCGAGGTGTGCAAGAAAAGGGCCGTGGCCTCAGGCGAAGGCGCGGGCTCGAGCGCTCCTGCTTCACCCAAGCGGAAATAGCCGGCGCTCGCCCCGGTCGGCACCTCTAGGCGCAAAAGCGTAAGGCCGCGCCGTTCGGCGACCCTCACCGCAGGGCCGCGTTCCTCGGCCGTGACCAGCACCGCTTTCGCCTTGAGGTCCTCCAAGTAGAAGTCGAGCTCTTCTTCACGATAGGCAGGATTGAGCGGTGCGGTGGCCGCTGCACAGGCGACGGCCAAAAAGGAGGTCGCTGCCTCGGGACCGTTCGGCAGCACGATCGCTACCCGATCCTCGGGGCCGATCCCGCGCGCCCGCAGGGCAGCTGTGGTCTCGCACACGAGCCGGCGCAGCTCACCAAAGGAAAGAGGAGGCCGGTCGGGCGCCAGGATCGCCGGATCGTCCGCGCGGCCAACGCCTAACAGCTCGAAGACGGTCGTAAAGCCATCCGCCGCCATGGAACCTCCGCTACTGAGCGCGCGCGATCAAGCCGGTTCTTTTGGGTCTCGGCAAGTCTATCTTGAAGCCTGCCAAACGCTCGGCACGAGCCCCCTCAAGGCGGCTTTGGGCAAGGAGAGAACCATGCGACGTCGGCGGCTCCTCGCTTCGCTTCCCACGCTTGCCCTGTTCGGGAGCTTCGCGACCTCCTGTGGAGGGCTGCACTTCGGCGTTGGAGCGCGCGCGCTCGCGGCACAGGACCGCGAACGGGTGCGCATCGACGGCCTCGAGCTCGAGCTCGCGCGGCTCGCGGGACCGCTCGAACATCCCTGGGGGCTCGCCTTTCTTCCCGAGGGTGGCGCACTCGTCACCGAGCGCCCGGGCCGCCTGCGGCGCATTGACGCCACCGGCCGGCTGGATCCGCAGCCGATCGCGGGCGTACCAGAGGTGTGGGCCCGCGGCCAGGGCGGGCTGCTCGATGTTGCCCTCCATCCGCACTTTACGACCAACCGCCTTGTCTACCTTTCCTACGCCGCGCCGATCGGCCGCGGCGCCGCGACGCGGGTCGCCCGCGCGCGCCTTGAGGGCCATCGCCTGGTTGATCTGCAGGTGCTCGTGACGTGCGATCCCCCGAGCACGGGCGGGCGCCATTTCGGCTCGCGCCTCGTTTTCGCGCGCGACGGCAGGCTGTTCGTCTCCACCGGCGACCGCGGCGAGATGGAGCGGGCGCAAAAGCTCGATGATCTCGCCGGCAAGATCTTGCGGATCGAGGCCGACGGGCGGGTGCCGGCCGACAACCCCTTCGTGGGCAGGCCGAACGCGCGTCCCGAGATCTGGGCCTATGGGATCCGCAACGCACAGGGCCTCTCACTTCATCCCGCAACCGGAGAACTGTGGGAACATGAGCATGGACCGCGCGGTGGCGATGAGGTCAACGTGATCGAACCCGGCGCCAACTACGGCTGGCCGCTCGTCACCCACGGTATCGACTATACCGGCCTTCCCATCGGCTATGGCAAAACGATGCCCGGGGTGGTCGATCCGATCTGGGTGTGGGTGCCCTCGATCGCTCCATCGGGCATGGCGTTTTACGATGCGCCGGCGATCCCGAGCTGGCGGGGCAGCCTGTTCGTGGGAGCACTTGCCGGGCAAATGCTGGTCCGTCTCGAGCTCGATGGCCGACGGGTGGTGCGCGAACAGCGGCTGCTCGTGGGCGAGATCGGTCGCATCCGCGACGTCCGCGTCGGCCCGGACGGCGCCCTCTATCTTCTCGAGGACGCTGCGAACGGTGCGGTTTGGCGCTTCGGTCCGCCCGCCACGCGCAGCTGATGCGCAAGCGCGCAGCGGCTCGAAGCCTGCCCAAGACAAGCCGGAGGGTTCCCGCGCGGCCAAAGAGCCTGCATCCGCGTTGATGGGCGCAAGGGCTCCAAAGCCGAAATCGCGCAGATTCGCAGGCAAGGGGCCAAGGCGCCAGCGCTGGCCAAGGTGCAAACGATGCTTCGGTGACCTACCCTAGAGCTGGAGTGGGACGCGTCCGAGGCGGTGAAACGTCCGTACTCGTGCCTGCGCCGAGGACAGGTACGCGGCGGCTGCCGAGGTGGCGACCATGAACCCGTTCCCGCGCCCGCGCCGAGGACAGATCACGCCTCGGGCGCGCCAAAAGGTGCGCAGCGCAAAAAGGGCGCTTGCCTCCGATCACACCGGCCGGTGCTCGGCCCAGCGCTCGATGAGCTGCAAGAGCTCGGCTTCCTTGGGCAGCTCGATGAGCACCCGCACGAGCTGATCGCCTTGGCGGCCGCTGCGGGCGTCTTTGATCCCCTTGCCCTTGAGGCGCAAAAGCGTGCCCGAATCGGTGCGCGGCGGAACGGTCAACGCCACCTCGCCGTCGAGGGTCGGCACCCGCACCTTGCCGCCCTTGACCGCGACCGCGAGCGGGACGCGTTGGTCGACGATGACGTCGAGCCCCTCGCGCTTGAACAGCGGATGCGGGGCCACTTTGACCTCGACGAGCGCGTCTCCCGGCCCGCCTGGACCGGGGCGGCCCTTGCCCTTAAGGCGCAGCACAGTGCCATCGCTCGTGCCCGCGGGAATGGTCACATCGACCGCGCTGCCGTCGGGCAGCACCACCCGGCGGGTGCCGCCGCGGGCGGCGGTGAGGAAGTCGACTTCGGTCGCGATGCGGACATCCTCGCCCGCTTCGGCTTCGAAGCCACCTCCGAAGCCGCCTGCGAAGCCGCCGAAGGGGCCGCCGGCGCGCCGCCTGCGCCCGAAGAGGTCGCCTAAGATCTCGTCTAAATTGAACCCGGCGCCGCCGAACTCGAAGCGCATGCCTCCGCCGCCGGGGCGGAAACCACCCGCGGCCTCGAAGCCGCCGCCGGCGAAGACGCGTTCGCGGCCCATCTCGTCGATCTCGCCGCGATCGTAGCGGGCACGCTTGTTCTTGTCGGAGAGGATCTCGTAGGCCGCCGAGATCCGCTTGAACTTCTCTTCGGCCGCCTTATCGCCGGGATGGAGATCGGGATGGCAGGTCTTGGCGAGCCGGCGGAAGGCGCGGGCGATCTCTTCCTCGCTCGCGTTGCGGGGAACACCGAGCTCATCGTAGAGCGAGCGGCTCATAACCCGGTCTCCCAACGGCAAGAAGGGCGACGGTTGCAGGCGTCGCCCTTCTGCCTCTCACGCGCTCTTAAGACGATCAAGCCGGGCGTGCACCTCAAGCGGCCTTTGCTACGCTCTCGGTGCTCGAGGCGATCGGGATGATGCGCGGCTTAAGCGCTTCCGGCAGCTCGCGAGCGAGATCGATCACCAACACACCGTTCTCGAGCCGAGCGCCTTTGACCTCGACATGCTCGGCGAGCGCAAAACGCCGCTCGAACGGCTGCCGGGAAATGCCGCGCTGGATCCAGCGAACTTCTTCCTTCTCGGGCTGCGGCTCACCCTTGACGACGAGCACGCCGTTCTCGACCGTGATCGTGAGCTCGTCTTGCCGCCAACCGGGAACGGCGAGCCGAACCGCATAGCGGTCTGTTGCGAGCTCAACGATGTCGAAGGCAGGTCCGGTGTCGACCGCCGCCACGCTGGCCACAAGACGGCTGGCCAGACGGTCGAATTCGCGCACCGTGCGATAGAAGGGACGCAGGTCGATGGTTGTCATCCGATCCTCCATTGAGCGATCGCGACGTAAAGGCGCTCCTTAAAGGACACGCCGAACCTCAACGCGAGCCGGACCCGCGTGCGGCATCCGGCTCCAGCGATCGAGATGGGAAGCCCGGGCTTTCGATCAAGGGCCTCGCCCGCACCGAGAGCCTGCGCTAGAGCGCAAGGCATCGCGGAGGATCGATCATGACCGTCCTTTTGGGCGCGATCGCGGACGATTTCACCGGTGCTACTGATCTGTGCGGCATGCTCGTGCGCAACGGCATGCGCGCGGTGCAGCTGATCGGCGTGCCGCGGCCCGACCTCGAGCTCGAGGAAGTGGATGCGGTAACCATCGCGCTCAAATCGCGCACCGCACCGGTCAAGGAAGCGGTCGAAGACTCGCTTCTTGCCCTCGACTGGCTGCAGAGCCGCGGCGTTCACCAACTGTTCTTCAAATATTGCTCGACCTTCGACAGCACGCCGAAGGGAAACATCGGCCCGGTGGGCGATGCGCTCGCCGACCGCCTCGGTGCGTCGATCGTGATCGCCTGTCCGGCTTTTCCTGAAAACGGACGAACCGTGTACATGGGGCACCTCTTCGTGGGCGATCGGCTGTTGAGCGAGACCCACATGGCCCACCACCCGCTCACGCCGATGACCGATTCCGACCTCGTGCGCGTGCTCGGCCGGCAGACACCGCACAAAGTGGGGCTCGTTGCCTATCCGACGGTGCGCCGTGGCCCCGCCTTTATTCGCGACCGCCTGACCGAGCTGCGCCACGAGGGCTGCCGTTGGGCGATCGTCGATTGTCTCGAGAACGAGGATCTGTTGGCGATCGGCGAAGCGGTGGCCGACCAGCGGCTGGTGAGCGGGGGCTCGGGCATCGCGATGGGCCTGCCGGCGAACTTCCGCCGCAAGGGGTTGCTCCCACCCCGCGAGGATGCCGCGGCGCTGCCGAGCGTCACAGGGCCCGAGGTGGTGCTCGCCGGATCCTGCTCGGCCGTGACGCTCGCGCAGATCGAGGCCTTCCGCAGCGAGCGGCCGGCGCGCAAGCTCGATCCCTTGGCGCTCGCCCGCGGCGCTGAGCTGCCCGAGGTGATCGCCTGGGCGCGCGAGCACATGGCCTCGGGTCCGGTGCTGATCTATGCGAGCGCACCGCCCGAGGAGGTCCGCCGCATCCAACAGGAGCTCGGGCGCGAGCGGGCGAGCGCGATCGTAGAAGAGGCGATGGCGGTGTTCGCGCGCGAGCTCGTGGCGGCCGGGGCGCGGCGGCTGGTCGTGGCGGGCGGTGAAACGAGTGGGGCGGTGGTCAAGGCGCTCGGCATCGAAGGGCTCGCGATCGGGCGCGAGATCGATCCGGGCGTGCCGGCGACCGTGACCATCGGCCGCGGCCCGCGCTTGGCGCTTGCGCTCAAAAGCGGCAACTTCGGCAGGCGCGACTTCTTCTTACGCGCGCTTGCGACGATGCCCTAAAGGGAAGGGGGAAGAGGTGAGCGAGGAAGCGCAGCTGCGCGAGGCGGTGTGCAAAATCGGCCGCTCGCTTTACGCCCGCGGGCTCACCTTCGGCAGCTCCGGCAATATTTCCGTGCGCCTTGCGGACGGGAGCATTCTCGCCACGCCGACCAACGTCGCGCTCGGCGAGCTTGATCCCGCGCGTTTGGCCAAACTCGACCCCACAGGGCGGCAGCTTTCCGGCGATCCGCCGACCAAGGAAGTGCCGATGCACCTCGGCATGTACCGCGCCCGGCCGAACGCGCGCGCGGTCGTACACCTCCACTCCACCTGGTCGGTCGCGGTGAGCCTCCTCGACGGGCTCGACCCCGACGAGCCGATCCCGCCTTTGACCGCCTATTACGTCATGCGGGTGGGGCGTCTTAAGCTCTTGCCCTATATCCCGCCCGGCGATCCCGAACTCGGGCGCGCCGTGGAAGCGGTGGCCGATCGCCACCATGCGATCCTCCTTGCCAACCACGGGCCGGTCGTCGCGGGAACCAGCCTCGAGGCGGCAACCTATGCGCTCGAAGAGCTCGAGGAGACGGCCAAGCTCTTCCTCATCGTCAAGGACCGACCGATCCGCCCGCTCACCCGCGCGCAAGTGGAGGAGCTGAACCGCCGCTTTGCGAGCTGAGCGGCTGAGCGCGAGAGCAATCCCGTTCGGCTGGCGGAATTTGCGCGCCGATCACCGCGCGCCGGCCGACCGGTGTGGCCCTGCACAGCTGGTCCCTAACGGCGACGGTAGGGCGCGAACCAGCCGAGCCCGTCCTCGGTGCGGCCTTTGGGGCGATATTCACAGCCGACCCAGCCCGAATAGCCGACGCGGTCGAGCACCGCGAAGAGATAGGGGTAGTTGATCTCGCCCACATCCGGCTCGTGGCGTTCGGGTACGCCCGCGATCTGCACGTGCGCGATGATGTCGGCGTAAGCTTCGATGTGGCGGGTGAGATCCCCTTCCATGATTTGGCAGTGGTAGAGGTCGAGTTGCAGCTTGAGGTTGGCTTCACCCACTCGTTCGATGATTCGCCGCGCCTGTGCCTGATAGTTCAAGAAATAACCCGGGATGTCGCGCGTGTTGATCGGTTCGATGACCAGTGTGATCCCTTCTTCGGCGCAGCGACGTGCGGCGAAGCGCAAATTCTCGACATAGATCTCCTCGCAGGCGGCCAGATCCGCCCCCGCCGGCAACACCCCCGCCATGCAGTGCAGGGTGCGGCAACCCAGCGCTGAGGCATAGCGCAGGGCGGTTTCGACGCTTTGCCGGAACTCGTCGCGCCGACCGGGAAGGGCAGCCAAGCCCCGCTCGCCCCTGGCCCAATCGCCCGGGGGCAAATTGAAGAGCGCTTGGGTAAGGCTAAAACGGCGCAGCTCGGCCGCCAGCGCCTCGGGCGGAAACTCGTACGGGAAGAGGAACTCGACCGCTTCGAAGCCGGCGGCATGGGCGCGCGCGAAGCGTTCGAGAAAGGGGCTGTCGGCGAACATCATCGAGAGATTGGCGGCAAAGCGCGGCACGACCCCGTCCTCCCCATCCTTTGCTCCGCGCTTACGCGCCGCGCGCGCTCACGACAAGCTCGCGCGCGAGGGATGCCAACCGCGATCGGGCAGACCTCCCGCGCGGATCAAGAAGGCGATGATCTCGTCAAGGCCCTCGCCAGTCTTGAGGTTAGTCATGACGAAGGGGCGATCGCCGCGCATCCGCCGCGCATCCGCCGCCATGACCTCAAGCCGTGCCCCCACATAAGGGGCGAGATCGATCTTGTTGATGACCAACAGATCCGAGCGGGTGATCCCGGGACCGCCTTTGCGCGGGATCTTCTCGCCCTCGGCCACGTCGATCACGTAGAGGGTGAGGTCGACGAGCTCGGGGCTGAAGGTCGCGGCGAGATTATCGCCCCCGGATTCGATCAAGAGCAGCTCGAGCCCTGGAAAACGGCGACGCATCTCGGCAACGGCGGCGAGGTTGATGGAGCAGTCCTCGCGGATCGCGGTGTGCGGGCACCCACCGGTTTCCACGCCCAAGATCCGCTCCGGTGGCAAGGCCCCGGCTTCGGTCAGGATCCGCTCGTCTTCTCTGGTGTAAATGTCGTTGGTGATCACCGCCATGTCGTAATACTCGCGCAGCGCTTTGCACAGCGCTTCGCAGAGCGCCGTCTTACCCGATCCGACGGGGCCGCCGATACCGACGCGCAGAGGACCATGCGAGCTCATGAGCGGAACAGCCTCGTATATTGGGTCTCATGAGAAAGCGAGCACCAATCGAGCACAAGGCTCGCAGTGCCGAGGTCCTCGAGCTGCGCCCCTTGCGCCCGCTGCGCGGCGGCGCGCACCAAGGGTTCAAGTGCTGCGAGCGCCCGCTGGCCGGCAGTCTGCCCGAGCGGCACGAGGCGGATTGCCGCCGAAACGAGATTGCTCGCGCTCGCATGGAGGAAGGCGAGGAGCGTGGGCTTTAGGGGCAGCCCGTGCGCCGCTGCGGCGGCGCCCACCGCGAGCGGAAGGACAAGGGGCGGTGGTGCCTCCGGCTCGCTTAAGAGGGCGCTGAGCACGCCGCGCGGATCGGCCCAAGCGGCAAGGCAGGTGCGGGCGAAGGCCGCGCCTTGGCTCGTCGTCTCGAGCAGGAGCTCGGCTGTGGCGGGCAGGGCAGCGGCGAGCGCGCGCAAGGAGATGAACGCCTGACGATCCGCGGCCGCGGCGGCGCGGTAAGCAGAAGCGAGAAGAAGCGCGTCTTGCGCGAGCGTGCCGTGGGCGAGGAGATCCGCGAGCCAGGCGACGAGCTCGGTTTCGTCGCGCAGAAGCCCGGCTTCGACCGCCCACTCGAGACCGTGGCTGAAGGAGAATGCGCCGGTTGGGAAGGCCGGCGAAAACCAAGTCAACAGCCGAAAGAGCCCACCCTCATCCATGCGCGTGCCCATGGCCCTGAGGGCCATGATCGTACGCACCCGCTTCGGGATCGAAGGCAGCCATGACGTGCTCGAGGCGAGCGCCGAGCCGCGCGAGCATCTCCTCGAGCACATGGTCGGGGCGGATGCGCAGCCGGTCGGCGAGGATCTGGGTCGGAGTGTGTCGGTTGCCGAGATGCCAGGCGAGGCGCGCGAGCGTGCGCGCATCTGGGGCCAGCACCTCGACCACAGGCTCGGCTGCGGCGCGCACGAGGATGCGTCTGCCGTCCTCGAGCACCAGACGGTCGCCGTTGCGCAGATGCCGCGCAGCGGGAAGATCGAGTAGGATGTTCTCTCCTGAGTCGGTCACGAGCGCCATGCGACGGCGATGGCGGTGATCGTAGGTCAAGGTTACGCTGTCCGTCCACGCGCCCTCTTCTGCGACGGCAATAGCGCGCAGCATAAAAGACCTCAAAAGAGGAAGTAGCGTTGGGCCATGGGCAGGATGCGCGCCGGTTCGCAGGTGATCAACGCCCCGTCTGCACGCACTTCATAAGTTTCGGGGTCGACTTCGATGACGGGCGTCGCATCGTTGAGCACCATCGCGCGCTTGGTGATGCTGCGCGTGTTGCGGACCGCCACGAGCGGCCGATGCAGACCCCAACGGCGGCCGACATCGGCGGCGACGGCGGCCGCGCTCACGAAATGGACCCCGACTTCTGTGCAGGCGGCACCGAAGGCCCCGAACATGGGGCGCATGTGCACGGGCTGGGGTGTTGGAATGGACGCGTTCGGATCACCCATAGGTGCTGCGACGATCACGCCCGCCTTGATCACCATCTCCGGCTTGACGCCAAAAAAGGCGGGTCGCCACAACACGAGATCGGCGAGCTTGCCCACCTCGACCGAGCCTATGAGGTGGGCGACACCCTGGGCGATGGCGGGGTTGATCGTGTATTTGGCGATGTAGCGGCGGCAGCGGAAATTGTCGTTGTCGCCCTGTTCTTCCGGCAGGCGGCCGCGCTGTACCTTCATCTTGTGCGCGGTCTGCCAGGTGCGGATGATCACTTCCCCGACCCGGCCCATCGCTTGGCTGTCGGAAGACATCATCGAGATGGCGCCGATGTCGTGGAGGACGTCCTCCGCGGCGATCGTCTCTTTGCGGATGCGGCTCTCGGCAAAGGCGACGTCTTCGGGAATAGAAGGGTCCAGGTGATGGCAGACCATGAGCATGTCGAGATGCTCGTCCACCGTGTTCACCGTATAGGGTCGCGTCGGATTGGTCGAAGAAGGCAAAACGTTCTCAAGACCGCAGACCTTGATGATGTCGGGAGCGTGTCCGCCACCCGCGCCCTCCGTGTGGAAGGCGTGGATCGTGCGGCCCTTGAAGGCGGCGATGGTGTTCTCGACAAAGCCCGATTCGTTCAAGGTGTCGGTGTGGATGGCGACTTGCACATCATAGCGTTCGGCGACCTCCAGGCAGCAGTCGATCGCCGCGGGCGTGCTTCCCCAGTCTTCGTGCAGCTTGAGGCCACACGCTCCACCTTCGACTTGCTCGACGAGCCCAGCCGGCAGGCTCGCGTTTCCCTTGGCGAGCAGGCCGAAGTTGAGCGGATAGGCCTCGAGCGCCTGCAACATGCGCCCGATGTGCCAGGGACCCGGGGTGCAGGTGGTCGCGGTCGTCCCCGCTGCCGGACCGGTCCCGCCGCCGAAGAGCGTGGTAAGACCAGAAAACAGCGCTTCTTCACAAATCTGCGGGCAGATGAAGTGGATATGGGCGTCGATGCCGCCAGCGGTGAGGATCCGCCCTTCGCCGGCAATGATTTCCGTGCCGGGTCCGATCACGATGTCGACATTGGGTTGAACATCGGGGTTACCGGCTTTGCCGATACCGACGATTCGCCCATCCTTGATACCGACATCGGCTTTCACGATACCCCAATGGTCGAGAATGACGGCATTGGTGATCACCGTATCGACGGCGCCTTCGCTGCGCGCGCGCTGGCTCTGCCCCATGCCGTCGCGGATCACCTTGCCGCCGCCGAACTTCACCTCCTCGCCATAGACCGTGAAATCGCGCTCCACCTCGATCCACAGATCGGTGTCGGCGAGCCGGATGCGGTCGCCGACGGTGGGACCGTACATCGAGGCATAGGCGCTGCGGCTCATACGATAGGGCACGGGCCTCAAGCCTCCCTCGCTGCTATGGGTCGAGTGGGCCCATCACTTTTTGGTTGAAGCCGAACACGCGCCGCGCGCCGGAAAAGGGTACAAGGCGCACCTCGCGGCGCTGCCCGGGCTCGAAGCGGATCGCGGTTCCGGCCGGAATGTCCAACCGCATGCCGCGCGCTTTCTCGCGGTCGAAGATAAGGGCGGAATTGACCTCGAAGAAATGGTAGTGCGAGCCGACTTGGATCGGGCGATCCCCGGTGTTCGCGACTTCGAGTGTGACGCTCGGGCGATCAGCGTTGAGCTCGATCTCGCCCTCGAGCGTGTGGATCTCACCTGGGATCATCGAAGACCTCAACGGATGGGTTTGTGCACGGTGACGAGTTTGGTGCCGTCGGGGAAGGTCGCTTCTACTTGAACTTCCTCGATCATCTCGGCGACACCTTCCATCACCTGCTCACGAGAAAGCACTTGGGCTCCGAGTTGCATGAGCTCCGCGACCGACTTGCCGTCGCGGGCTCCTTCGAGCACGGCATCGGTAATCAATGCCACCGCCTCGGGGTGGTTGAGCTTGACACCCCGCTCGAGACGTCGCCGCGCGACCATCGCCGCCATTGCGATCAAGAGCTTGTCCTTTTCCCGGGGCGTGAGGTGCATGCTCGGCTTCGCTCTCCACGATCGGTTCGGCTGGGCGCCGGACTGTCCCAGCATTAACGGATGCAAGAGGCGGGCCAGCGCCCGAAGCCGCAACCGCCGGCGGCCTGGGCTGCCTTTTTGCTGCATGCGCGGGCACGGGCTGCCCATTCGGTAAGCAGAATAGGCGGCGCTGCGGGTTCAGCAGGTCCACACCCGCGGCAGGCCGGGCATGACGCCCATCCGGCGCAAGAGGATTTCGAGCGCGGGCAAAAGGCCGCGCCGGAGTTCGAAGCCGTCCGAAGCCAGCAGGCGGCAAAGGAGAAGCGGACCGCGCAGCCCGCAGGCGGCGCGCACCGGCACGACGGCGAGAGCCGCCCGCACAGCCTCGCAGGCAGCGGCGTCGAGTTCGGGACCAACGGCGAGAATGGTCGCAAAGGCACGCGCTCCGCCCAAGAGCGCCGGGCGCTCGGCGAGCCTGCCGATCGGCCCCTCGATACGAAAAGGATCGACGAGCAGGAAATTGCCCGAGCGGCGCAGCACGCGCTGATCGACCAGGCGTCCAAAGCGCAGCTCTTCGCCGCGCGCGGTACGACCGAGCACCGCTGCTTCGACGAGCAACAGCCGCGCCTTTTCGCCCAGGTCCACCTCAGTGCGCCGCACCAATCGCGCACCGTCGAAGAGAATGGTTTCTTGAGGTAGCCAGAAAAGCGACGCACCGTTGTCGACCCAAAGCGATGTCAACACTTCTGCGTCGGCGCCCTTACAGCGATAGACTTTTTCTGCCGCTTGGCCGGAGACTATAAGCGAGCCAGCTTCGTGCACCCGCACGCGTTGTTCGATGCGGTCGCCCGCCGTCATGCCGCCCGCGGTGTTGATGAGCACCGCCTCGAAGACCTGTGGAACGGCGGGCCGCGGAAACCGCGCCTTTGCGCATCCCCGCTCGCGGTGAAGGCGCAACGCGCTGCGCCCGTCTCGCCAGCCGATCTCGAGTTCGAGCGATCCGTGCGCGCGCTCGAGGGCGCGCGGATCGACCGCGGCCGGTCGTTCTGCGCAATCTTCAGCGAGAGTCACCGCGCTGAAATTTCCGCATAACATTCCGGGCGACGGTGTAACTTGAAGTTGAAAATATGATCTTTGATCTCTTTTGTTCGATCGAGATCGATTTCCGCTGTAATGAGCTCGTCGTCGAGCGTGCTGCACATCGCCACGATTTCTCCAGTCGGCGCGACGATGCAGCTCTGGCCGATGAGAAGACAGCCGTCTTCGACCCCGCATTTGGCGGTGGCGACGACCCAGGTTCCGTTCTGATAGGCCCCGGCTTGCAGCACGAGGTGGTTGTGAAAGTTCTGCAGATGATCGTGTTGTGGCACCGGAGGATAGTGCTGCGGCGTGTTGTAGCCCACCGCCACCAGCTCGACGCCCTTAAGACCCAGGACCCGCCAGGCTTCCGGCCAGCGCCGATCATTACAGATCAACATGCCAAGCTTGCCACCCAAAGCATCGAAGACCGGAAAGCCGAGATCACCGGGCTCGAAATAGCGCTTCTCGAGGTGCTGGAAGGGACGCCAGGGTTCGTGCTCGCGATGACCGGGCAAATGTACTTTGCGGTATTTCCCGACGATGCGCCCGGATCCGTCGACTAGGATGGCTGTATTGAAGCGCCGGCCCTCGGGGGTGAGCTCGGCATAGCCCAATACGAAGCCGCAGCCGGTTTCCGCCGCCAGCTCGAAGAGCGGGCGCGTCGTCGGATTCGGCATCGCTCGCTCGAAGAACGTAAGGAGCTCTTCGTCGCGCTCGAACCAATAGCGGGGGAAAAAGGTGGTAAGCGCCAATTCCGGGAAGACGACCAGGCGGGCTTTGCGCGCCGTCGCCTCGCGCAAGAGGGCAACGAGCCGCCGCACCACCGCTTGTCGGCTCTCGCTGCGTCCGATCGGACCCATCTGCGCGGCGGCGACGACGAGCTTGCGGCTCATTGAGGCCTCTTCGCGATCGGCGGTTCCTTTGTCTCGTCCACGAGCTGCGCATAGAGCTCGGGGTCGGTCGCCCCCTCGGTTCCGAACAGAAGCACGCGGCTGTGCGGGCCGAGATCGAGCTTTCCGCGCAGTTCGGGATGGTGGGCGAGGGCGACGAGCGCGGCAAGGCCGGCAACCGCACTCTCGCCGGCAACGATCGGCGGGTCGCCCGCTGTTCCGCGCGCGAGCAGCCGCATGGCCGCGATCGCGGCTTCATCGGGCACCGTGAGGAAGACGTGCGCGAGCTCGTCGAGAACCGGCCAGGCGAGCGAAGACGGCTCACCACAGGCAAGTCCGGCCATGAGGGTGGCGAGATCGCCGCTTACGGCGGTGCGCGTTCCCGCCGCGCAGCTCGCAAAGCAACCCGCGGCCCGCTCGGGCTCGACGACGAGGACGAGCGGCCGCTGATCGGGAAAGCGCCGCGCGAAACTCCATGCGATCGCCGCCGCAAACGAACCCACACCAGCCTGCAGCACGAGATGGGTGGGCGGGGCAGTCAGGGCCTGCACCGCTTCTTCGGCAAGGACTGTATAACCTTCCATGACCCGGCGCGGGATCTCCTCATAGCCCGGCCATGCGGTATCGGCGACGATGTGCCAACCATTGCGGTGGGCTTCGGCAGCGCAGGCGCTGACCGCTTGGTCGTAACTCGCGCCCGCTACGCGCACTTCCGCACCGAAGCCGGCGATGGCGCGTTTGCGCCCCTCACTCACTTTCTCGTGGACGAAGATCACCGCGCGACAGCCGAAGCGCCGAGCGGCCCAGGCGACGGCGCGGCCGTGGTTGCCGTCGGTGGCGGCGGTCACCGTAAGATCGGTCCCGTGACGGGCCACCAACCAGCCGACGGCGCGCGCCCCGCCCAGGGCCTTGAAACTGCCGAGCCCGAAGCGGCCACTCTCGTCCTTGTAGAGGAGCTCGCCCAAGCCGAGCGCGTCTGCGAGCCCATCGAGGCGACGCAAGGGCGAGGGTGCGTAGCCGGGCCAACTGCGGATGAAGATCTGCGCTTCGCGCACCTCTTCCGCGTCGAGAAGAGCGAGAACCGCCGGGCTCGGGCGGCGCCGCACTCGGGGGTTGAAGAGCACCCTAAGTGCGTGCGGATGAAAGGCCTCTAGCGCGATCGGTACTGACACGACACTCCGGATCGACAACCACGCCGCGCGCTGTTTGAGACGCGCCGGCCTCGCGCGGGCAGCGCGCCTGTTCTCGGTGAGCGATTTAAGCCGCGCAAGCCCCCGCACGCGCGTTTAGGGCACGCGCGAGCGATCGGGTTCTCGAACCGCGCGTCTTGCGCTAGGCGCAGCAGCGCAGCTCGGAGGTGGCGGTGCCGATCGCAGGCGATCTCGATCACGCGGTCTTTTTGGTGCAGGATCTCGATAAGGCCGAGCGGCAAGCAGAGCGGCTCGGTTTTCGCCCGACTCCGCGCGGCGTTCATTCTGCGCACATGGGCACAGCCAACGCCACCATCGTCTTTCCCGACCGCCGCACCTACGTCGAGCTCTTGGGCATCGTTGCGCCCACACCCGCCAATGCCGTGCAACGCGCACGACTTGCGCGCGGCGAGGGGCTCTTCGGCCTCGCGTTTAAGAGCTCTGACGCACGCGTTGATGCCGCCGAGCTCACGCGGATTGGAGCAGCAGACGGCGAGGCGGTGGACTTCGCGCGCCCGGTCGCCTTGCCCTCAGGCGTAAAGAACGCGCGCTTTACCGTCGCCCGTGCGCGGCCGGAAGTGACGCCCGCGGCGTGGTGCTTCGTCTGTCAGCACCACACCCCCGAGCTCGTCTGGCGCGCGGACTATCTCGAGCATCCCAACGGCGCCCTCGCCTTGAGCGAGATCATCGGTGCAGCACCGGATCCAAGGGCGATCGAGCCCGCCTGGCGCGCGGTGTTCGGTGAGCGGGTCACCGCGATCCAAGGCGGCTTTCGGCTCGCAAGCGCCACCGCGCCGATCACCATGCTCGCTCCTGATGCGCTCGTCGCGCGGCTGGGTGCGCTCGCGCGGAAGGTTAAGGTTGAAGAACCGCAGCTGATCGCCGCGTGCTTTGCGCTGCGTGCGGCGGCGCCGGCCGAAGCGCTGTGGGAGCGGGCTCGAATACCCGTCTCCCGAGGCCCCGGGGGCACTCTTCTCGTGGGCCCCGAAGACGGGTTCGGAGCGGTGCTCTGTTTCCACGTCCCGTGAGCCAGGCGAACGCAGGCATCGGGTCGCTGTGGGAGGTCACGGCGCCGCCGGCGCCGAGCTTCCCGGCGCTCGCTCAAGAGCTCGAGGTCGAGGTGGCGATCGTCGGCGCCGGGCTCACCGGCCTTTCGACTGCGCTGCACCTCGCGGAGCGGGCTCCTGCGTGCACGATCGCCGTTCTCGAAGCGGAAGAACCCGGCTTTGGCGCCTCGGGCCGCAATAACGGGCAAGTGATCCCGACCCTCACCGCGCTCGACCCTAACGACATCGTTGCTCGCTTGGGACCCGAGCGCGGCGAGCGCTTCGTCGCGCTGGTTCGCGATTCGGCGGCTTTTACCTTCGATCTTATCCGCCGGCTCGGCATTTCCTGCGATGCGGAGCAAACCGGCTGGATCCAGCCCGCCCACAGTCCCTCCCGCTTCGAGCAGATCTCCAAACCGCGCTTCGCCCAGTGGGCGCAGCGCGGGGCGGATGTCGTCCTGCTCGAGCCGAACCAGCTCGCCCAAATGCTGGGAAGCCGAGCGTGGCATGGCGGCTGGATGGCGCGCACGGGCGGGCATCTCAATCCGCTCGCCTTCGTTCGCGGCCTCGCGCGCGCGGTGGCGGAGCGCGGGGTTCGCCTGTTCTGTCGCTCGCCCGTGGTGCGGCTCGAGCGCACGGGCGCGCGCTGGCGCCTCGCCACGCCCGAAGGCGCGCTCACCGCCCGCCGGGTGCTGCTCGCCACCGCTGCCTATTCCGGTAGGGTGACGGGTGCGCTCGCCCGCTCGTACCTTCCGTTCTACCCGTGGATGCTCGCTACCGAGCCGCTGCCAGAGGCCGTTCGCCAACAGGTGATCCCGGGCCGCCAGGCGGTCTCGGATACCCGCGCGGATCTGCGCTTTATGCGCTGGACGGCGGACGGTCGGCTGGTCTCGGGCGGTGCGCTCGCCCTTCCCGTATTGGAGCGGGTGCGCCTTGAGCGGCGGGTCGGAGCCATCTTGGCCGAGGCCTTCCCCGCCCTGCGGGGCGTACGCTTCGCGTTCGCCTGGAGCGGGGCGATCGCGCTCACCCCCGACCGCGGACCCCATCTGGTGCGGCTCGGACCCGAGCTGTTTGCCTGGATCGGCTGCAACGGCCGCGGCGTGGCGCTCGCGACCGCGCTCGGACCGCACCTTGCGGCCTTGCTCAGCGGTGCCCCCGAAACCGAGCTACCGCTTCCACTCGAGCCGGTGCGCAGCATACCGGCGCGGGCGTTGCTCGCGCCGTTGGGGCGGCTGGCGCTCGTGTACTACCGCTGGCGCGATTGGCGCGCGTGAGAACCGCCTCGCGAGCTTTGGGCGAGGGCGACCCCGCCCACCGCCTGGTCGGTGGGCAAGAGATCGATGCGGGTGAGATCGACGTGCGCGGGGAGCCGCAGTGCCGCGACCACGACGCGGGCGACCTCCGACGGTTCGAGGGGACGGATGGGACGGTAGAGTTGCTCTTCGACCCGGCTGCGGTCGCCTAAGGCCTCGAGGTAGATGTCGGTGCGCACCCGCCCGGGGTTGATCTCGCTCACCCGGATCCCGCTGCCGAGAAGATCGAGGCGCAAGCTCTGCGCGAACATGGAGAGGGCGGCTTTGCTCGCGCCATAGACCGCAAGCTGCGGATAGGGGGTGTGGGCGGCGATCGACGACACGAAGAAAATATGGCCGCGGCGGCGTGCGATCATGCCCGGAAGCACCACCCGCACGGTGTGCATCGCCGCCTTGAGGTTGAGATCGAGCACCGCATCGACGTCGTACCGGCTCGCCTCGGCGAACGAGCGAAGGGCGGTGATCCGACCGGCATTGATGACGAGGACATCGATCGAGAGTGTGGCCAAGGCGCGCTCGAGCGCATCCGTATCAGTAAGATCGAGCGGCAGCGCTCTGCAGCCGGTGGCGCGCGCAAGAGCCTCAAGCGCATCCTGGGATCGTGCCACCGCCCACACCGCGAGGCCTTCGGCCCGTAAGGCTTCGACGATCGCCGCGCCGATGCCGCGCGAGGCACCGGTCACAAGCGCGGTGCTGTAAGCGAGCTCTGCGCCCACGCCTCATCCCTTAAGCTCGACCGCAGGATCGCTTAGCGGGTTGTGACTTGGCGATCCAGACCCCAAGGACGCCGCAGCAGAGCGCAATCGGCGTTGCGTGCACACAAGCGTAACGAAGCGGAGGCATCGGCCACACGCAAAGGGCAGGGCTTGAGGCTTGGCGGGCAAGCCAAGGCGCGAACCGGGTGCTCTAAGTGAGCTCGCGCGCGCGCTTGGTCGGATCGGCTTGATTGAGAACTGCGCCAAAGAGCTTGGGGGCGAGCTCGGGTGCGCGGGAAAGCGCGGCTGCGATCGTATCCCGTTCGGTCGTCTTCCAGCGCAGGACGAGGATGACGCAGTCGACTGAGGGGGCGATCAGGCGCGCGTCGGCGTAGGCGAGAAGGGCCGGCGTGTCGACGAGGACGAGGTCGAAGCGCGCGCGCGCCGAACCCAACAGCCGCCCGAGGCCCTCAGCACCGAGCAGCCGGGTGGGCCGGTTGGCATCGGCGGTACCCGGCAGCACCACAAGGCCGCTTTCGGGATCGACTCCGAGTGCCGCATCGAGGCGGGCCTCGCCGCGCAGGACCTGGGCGAGCCCCGGCCGCGGCGGCGCACCCAGCCGCGCGTTCGCGGCGGGGCGGTGGACGTCGGCATCGACGAGGAGCGTTTTGAGGCCCTCGCGCGCAGCCAGCCGTCCGAGCGCGAGGGCGAAGGTGGTCTTGCCTTCGCCCGCCAACGCCGAGGCGATCATGACGACGAGCCCCTCTGTCGGTCGACGCGAAGCGAGCAGGCTCGCGAGGATGCTGCGCACGCTTTCGGTGAAGCGACTGTCCGGTCGCTCGAGGACCATGCGTTCCGGTGCCGGCTGCGAACGGCCGATGAGCCGGGGCAATACGGCGACGGTGGCCACACCGAGGGTGTCGTGCACGTCGCTGACGCTGCGCAAACCGCGCGCGCCGATCTCCCGCAAATAGACGGCGACCGTTGCAATCAGGAGCGATACGGTTGCAGAAACCGAGAAGGCGAGGTTGATGCGCGGAAAGACCGGCGCATCCGGCGGCACCGCTTCCGAGATCACCCGCGCATCGGGTCGGTGCACGGCTTCGCTTTGGGCGATGCGCTCGACGAGTGCAAGGTAGGATTCGTAATTGCGGCGGCTGGCATCGGCCCGCTGTTCGAGCGCTGCGAGCTCGCGCGCTGTACGCTCGGCATCGAGGACACGTGCCTTAAGCCGCTCGATCTCGCGCAGAAGCGTCTGCTCGCGGCTGCGTAGCGTCTGAACGGCGGCTTCCTGCTCGCGCAACAGACTAGCCTGTTCATATTCGATGCGGGCCTCGAGTTCGGCCCGCTCGCGGCGCACATCGAGAATCTTGGGATGTTTATCGCCATAATGTGCCTTGAGCTCGGCCTCACGGCGCAGCGTCTGGGCCTTGAGTGCGGCGAGGTTCTGTAAAAACGCCGATGATGCGAGCTCATCGAGCGCGGGCAAGGGCTCGCCTTTGCGCATCAGTTCGCGCAGGCGCTTAAGCCGCGCCTCTTTGGCTTCGCGCTCGGCGGCGAGTGCAATGAGATCGCGCTCGAGCTGGGCGATCCGCTCCGCCTCGCGCCGGAGGTCGATGGTGCCGTTGGGAAGATGCCGAGCGCGGAACTCGGCCATAGCGGCGAGATCGGCTTCATGCTGGGCCTTAAGCGCCGCCAGGCGCTCGTTGAGCCATGCGCGGTTGCGCTTTGCCGCCTCGGCTTTGCTCTCGAGCTGGGCAAGTTGGTACTGTTCGGCGATGGCATTTGCTATGCGTGCCGCCTTGGCGGCGTCGTGGGCACGGAAGGCGACGGCGATCACATAGCTGCGCCCCTCGCGGGTGACCGCAAGGCGCTCCAAGAAGCGATCGACGAGCCGTTCGATGGGATCCTCTTGGCCATCGGCCACGCCATTCGGCGAGGTTTTTTCACGCGCGCGGGCAAGGCCTGCGCGCAGCGCGGCGAACAGGGGAGCGGGTGCCGCGAGCGGGGTGGCGAACTCGGGATCCTCGTGGAGAGCGAGGTTGACGACGGTCGCGCGCACGAGCGCGCGCGAGGTGAGCACGCGCAGCTGGCTCTCGATGAAGGCGTTGTCGAGCGCGCCGCCGCTGATCGGCGCCGGGTCGCCGCCGCGGCTGCGATCGGGGTCGATAAGGAGCAGCACGCGCGCCTCGTAGACCGCCGGCAGAAGGGCCGCGATGCCGGTCGTAAGGCCGCATCCCAAAAGAAGAATGACGGCAACGAGCAGGCGATGGCGCCACAGCACGCGCAAAAGATCGAGCAGCGTAAGCTCGCGCGTCTGTTTACCGCTCACCGCACGAACCACACCGCACCGCCCTGTGTTGGAAGCCTGCCGGCGAACGCGCGCGGCAAGAGGGGCCTTGCGAGCGGGCGCGCGAAGGCTAAAGCGAGTGCGGCTAAGACCGCACCGCACCTGCCGAGGGCTCGATGATCGGTACTCTGATGAGCGCCCGGGGTCCGAAGCGCGCGTCGAGGCGTAGCCCGTTTCCTTGCGCTTTCCTCACAGGCCGTCGCGGTCGCTGCAGGAGGTGCCGCCACGCGCGCACTAAGCGAGGCAGGGGCGCTGCCGGTTCGAACCACCAACCGGGGTGGAGCGGGCATGCTTCTACCATTACGAGATGCGCCGGGCGTTTATAACGCGTAAGTAGATAAACGCTCAACCGTCGTCAGCGTTCGCGAAGGTGCGCCCAGGGCCATCGTCCCCGCGCTTGCGCGACGCTACGGGTGAGGACGGTGCCGTCTGCCTCGATCCGGAGCGCGAGCCCGCCGGAGCGCGACAGCGCGCGCGGGCCCACGAGCGCCGCCGTGCCGTTCGGACAGGATTCGGGTCCGAGGCGGGCGACGACGTACGCGGCCGTGCGGCAATCCTCGAGCAGCGCGTCGATGCGCCGGGCAAGAGCGATCGCGGTCGGCGCCTGCGCCAGCCGGCAGCCGGCGCGATCGCAGCGCAAGGGATGGGGGGTGTCTGGCGCGGCGGCACCGCCGAGGGCGGCAAGCAACGCCGCGCCGCGACGGAGGTCCGGATCGAAGGCCGCGAGGTGGGCGCCTTCGGCTGCGCGTACGGCGACGAGATCGAGATAAGGGGTCACCGCGAGATCGGGCGGGCGGTTGAGGGCGATCACGAGCCCGGCGAAGGGGATCGCGAGCAAGCCGAACAAGCGCAGTCCGCCGCGCCAGAGGGCGAGCCACAGACCGCCGAGCCAGAGGGCCACGAGGGCGGAGGCGGGCCAGATCGGCACGGTGAGCACGGCCCCCGGAAGAGACGCGGCCGCGCGGGCGAGGGCGAGCAAAAGCGACAGCCCAGCACCCATAACGGCAACCGGCAGCGCATCCAACCCGAACGGCATGAGCAAAAGCGCCAACAAGCCGCTCGGCATGATCCACAAGCTCGTAAGCGGAACGGCGAGCAGGTTGGCAAGCGTGCTCCAGGTCGGAAGGTTATGGAAGTGGAAGGCGACGAGGGGCGTGGTGGCGAGACCAGCAATCAAAGTGGTGCCCGCCAAGGCGGCAAGATAGCGCGCGATGCGGGCGAAAAAGCCGAGTTCGCCGATCGTGCGCCTCTTGCCCAACTGTTCCCAGACGACGATCAGCGCGAGCACAGCGGCAAAGGAGAGCTGAAAGGAGGGGCCGATCACCGCCTCGGGCTGCAGCACCAAGACGATGGATGCCGCCACGGCGAGCAGGCGCAGCGAGAGGGGGTTGCGGTCGAGGAGGATGGCGCCGAGCGCGGCGGCGAGCATGAGAAAGGCGCGTTGCGTTGGAACCGAGCCGCCGGCGAGCGCGAGGTAGAAGGCGGCTGCGAGGAGTGCGAGGACGGCGGCCGGTTTGCGGGCCGGAACCCGAAGCGCGAGCGCTGGGATGAGCGCGAACAGCCAGCGCCCCGCGAGCAACACTGTGCCGGCGACGAGGGTCATGTGCAGCCCGGAGATCGAGAGGAGGTGGGCAAGGCCAGAAGCTTGAAAGGCGCGCCAGAGCGATTCGTCGATGCCGGCCCTGATCCCGGTGAGGAGCGCAGTGGCGAGCGCATCTTCCGGTTCGGGCAGCAGTTGCGTGAGCCGTCGGGCAACCTGCGTGCGCAGCTCGGCGATCACGAGCGCAAGGCTGTGGGGTTCCTCGAACGCGAGCAGCTCGGGCCGGCCGAGCGTCCAACCAACCGCGCCGATGCGCTCGAACCAGGCATGGCGGGCGAAGTCGAAGGCGCCCGGAACGACCGGTCCTTCCGGGGCGCGCAACTGGGCGCGCAGCCGGATCCATTGCCCCACGGCCAGGGCCTCGGCGCCCAAGCGGACCGTAAGGCGCACCCGCGCCGGGGTGCGCTCGGCAGCGAGTCCCTCAATCGTCACTTGATCGAGCAGAAGGCGTATCCCGTCTTCGCCTCGGGGCTCGAGTTCGACGACCCTTCCCGCAACCCGATAGACACCGTCGCGCTCGAGGACGGGAGCCGCCACCTGAGCGAGCCGCACGCCCAAGGCCGTAGTACCGATCGCAACGGAGGCGAGCGCAGCGAGCGCCAGGCCCAAAAGCGGGCGTTGGGGGCGCACGAGCCAGGCGCCCACGATTGCGCTCACTGCGATGCAGAACGCGAGCCCATAGACGGCGCCGGGAGGAGGTTCGAAGCAGAGCAAGGGCAGCAGGATGCCGAGTGCGATCCCGACCGGCATCCAGAGGAACCAGCGGTCCGCTTGGGCGAGGAATGCGCGGCCGCAGACCACCAGGGCGCGGGCGAACAGCGCAGCGGGGGTCGCCCGCGCGTGGCGGTCGGGCGTGGAGGGCGCGGCCGCGGCGTGCATGGCGCGTCGGTCCGTGCTAGAGGCGCAGCAACCGACTCTCAGGCACTCTGCGAGCTTTTTCAACCATGAGTGTAGTCGTTCGCTTCGCGCCCTCGCCTACGGGCTATCTCCACATCGGTGGGGCGCGGACGGCCCTCTTCAACTGGCTCTTCGCCCGTCACCACAAGGGCAAGTATCTCCTGCGCATCGAGGACACCGATCCGGTGCGTTCGACCAAGGAGGCGGTGGACGCAATCCTCGATGGCTTGCACTGGCTCGGGCTGGATCCGGACGAGCCGCCGGTCTTCCAATCTACGCGCTTTGCGCGCCACCGCGAGGTGGCGATGCGCCTGCTCGCCGAAGGCAAGGCCTATCGGTGCTATGCGACCCCCGAAGAGCTCGAGGCGATGCGCGAGAAGGCGCGCGCCGAGGGGCGGCCGATGCGCTACGACGGGCGCTGGCGCGATCGCGATCCTTCAGAAGCGCCGCCCGGGGTACCGCCGGTCATCCGCTTCAAGGCCCCGCGGACCGGCGAGACGGTCATCGAGGACCTGGTCCAGGGCACCGTGCGGGTGGCCAATGAGCAGCTCGACGACATGGTGCTTTTGCGCTCCGACGGCACACCCACCTACATGCTCTCGGTCGTGGTCGACGACATCGACATGGGGATCACCCACATTATTCGGGGCCACGACCATCTCACCAACGCCTTCCGGCAAAAGCAGCTCTATGATGCGATCGGAGCGCCCTGCCCAGCTTTCGCCCACATCCCCCTCATCCACGGTCCCGACGGGACGAAATTGTCGAAGCGCCATGGTGCGCTCGCGGTGACCGAATATCGTGCGATGGGCTTTCTGCCCGAGGCCATGCGCTGTTACTTGCTGCGCCTCGGCTGGTCTTACGGAGACAAGGAGTTCTTCACTGACGAGGAGGCGATCGCACTCTTCGACATCTCGGGAGTTGGGCGCTCGCCTTCGCGCTTCGACATGGCCAAGCTGCTCAGCGTCAATGCCCATTTCTTGCGGCTCAAGAGTGATGCCGAGCTGATCGAACTCGTGCGGCCGTTTTTGGCCGAACTCGGCCTTACGGCAGAAGGCGAAGGAGCGCGACGCCTCGCCGCCGGAATGCCGGGGCTTAAAGCGCGGGCGCGCACACTCGTCGAGCTGGCGCGCGGTGCCGCCTTTTATCTGCGGCCGCGTCCCTTGCCGGTGCAGCCGGAGGGCGCGCAGCGGCTGGACGCTGCGATGCGCGAGGCTTTGCGCGCGCTCGTGCCGGTGCTCGAGGCTCAGGAGGTGTGGGAGGAGACGGCGCTTGAGGCCACCTGTCGCGCCTTCGCTGAGACCCACGGGCTCAAATTCGCCAATCTCGCGCAGGCGGTGCGGGTCGCGCTCACCGGCTCCTTGGTCTCGCCGGGTCTGTTCGAGGTCATGGTCATCCTCGGCAAAGACGAGGTGATCGGGCGGCTCGAGGACGCAGCGGCGGGGCGCAACCCCATCGCAGATGGGGCGAATTGAAGGCCTTCGACCGCGCTGCTACCGTCGCGGTCGATCGTGCTGCAGGTGCGAAGAGAGCGAATCGGACGAGCGGGTAGGAGACCAGGCATGAGCGACGCCACGAGCCCGCGGACCGCGCGCCTATCTGTTCCCGGACGCGAGCCGGTCGAGTTGCCAATCCTCGAGAGCACGATGGGCCCGGGGGTCATCGATGTCCGCGGCCTTTATTCGGCCACGGGCCTATTCACCTATGATCCTGGCTACACCTCGACCGCCAGCTGTCAATCCAAGATCACCTTCATCGACGGCGAGAAGGGTATACTCCTCCATCGAGGCTATCGCATCGAGGACCTCGCCGAGAAATGTTCCTATCTCGAAGTCTGCTATCTTTTGTTGCGCGGCGAGTTGCCGACGCGGGCACAGCTCGATGAGTTCGTGCATCACATCACCTACCATACGATGGTGCACGAGCAGATCAGCTATCTGTTCCGCGGCTTCCGCCGCGACTCGCACCCGATGGCGGTGATGATCGGCGTCGTCGGTGCGCTCTCGGCTTTCTATTACGAAGATCTGGATGTCGACGATCCGCACCAAAGGATGATCGTTACCCATCGCTTGATCGCCAAGGTGCCGACGATCGCAGCGATGGCCTACAAATATTCGGTCGGCCAACCGTTCATGTATCCGCGTAACGATCTCGATTACGCGTCCAATTTCCTGCACATGATGTTCGCGGTGCCCTGCGAGCCCTACAAAGTCAATCCGGTGATGGCGCGGGCACTCGACAAGATCCTGATTCTGCACGCCGATCACGAGCAGAACGCGTCGACCTCCACGGTGCGCCTTGTCGGTTCCACCGGTGCCAGCCCCTATGCCGCCATCGCCGCCGGCATCGCGGCCCTGTGGGGGCCGGCGCACGGCGGTGCCAACGAAGCCGTGCTCAACATGCTCAAGCAGATCGGCTCGGTCTCGAACATCAAATCCTTCCTCGAAAAGGTCAAAGACAAAGACTCCAACACGCGGCTCATGGGGTTCGGCCATCGCGTCTACAAGAACTACGATCCGCGCGCAGCCGTTTTGAAGAAAAGTGCGGATGAAGTCCTGGCCGAACTCGGCAAGAAGCACAATCCATTGCTTGAGATTGCCAAGGAGCTCGAGAAGATCGCGCTCGAGGATGAATATTTTGTCAAACGCAAACTGTTCCCGAATGTAGACTTCTACTCAGGAATCATCCTCGAGGCACTCGGCATTCCGACTCGGATGTTCACCGCGATCTTCGCCATGGCGCGCACGGTGGGATGGATCGCCCAGTGGAACGAGATGATCGAGGATCCCCAGCAGAAGATCGGACGCCCGCGGCAGCTCTATGTCGGCGAGCGCGAGCGTCCCTTCGTGCCGATCGAGGCGCGCGGGTAAACGTAAAGCCCAAGAGCCATCAGCCGGCCGCGCGTCCCGCCATGACCTTGGCGCTGAAGCTGCATTCGGTCGCGACCTCGTCCCGAACCCGCGCAAGGCCGCGGAACTTCCAGATCCCGAGGCGCTGACGGAGGAGCTCGACCTCGAGCGCGAGGGTGTCGCCCGGGCGCACCGGGCGGCGAAAGCGCGCCTCTTCGACGGTGGTGAAGTAGACCGTGGTGCCCTCGGCGCTCGGCCCCAGGCTCGCCACCGCGAGAACCGCCGCCGCTTGGGCGAGGGCCTCGACCACGAGCACTCCCGGCATGATCGGGTCGTTGGGAAAATGGCCGGGAAAGAAGGGTTCATTAAAGGTCACGTTCTTGATCCCCACCGCGCGCTTGAAGGCCTCGACCTCGGTGAGGCGATCGACGAGCAGCATGGGGTAGCGGTGAGGGAGCGCGCGCATGATCCCGAGATAGTCGACATCGGGCAATCGCGTGCCCACCGCAACGGTCTCATTGCCCATGGGCGTCGTCCTCCATTTCGTTTGTTCGCGATCGGTACGAAAGGAAAAAGGGCGCTTATTCGCTGCTCGCGATCTCTGGGACCTTTACCGTCGGCAACTTGCGATCGAGCCGCGCCAGCACCTCGTCCGTGATGTCGATCTTGGGCGAGTAGAGGAGGACGCCCGAAGCCGGCAAGACGAGGTTGAAGCCGCGGGTCTCGGCGAGTTCGTCGACGATCTCTTTGAGCGCTTGGCGCACGACATTGTTGGCGGCGGCGAGCGCCTCGTCGAGCTGACGCCGCCGTTCGTTCGAGGCGCGTTGTAGCGCTTGCACCGCCTCTTCATATTCCTTGCGCTTTTGCGCGAAGGCCTCGGCCGAGAGAACGCCGCGCTGGCGGGCGAGTTCCTTGCCGACTTCGTTGAGCCTTTGCTCTTCTTTGGCGAGTTGGTCGAGATAGAGCCGGCGTCGGACTTCGAGTTGCTGTTGAATGCTCTTGGCGGCCTTGGATTCGCGCAAGATCCGCTGGTGGTCGACCACGGCTGCGACCGCAGGCGGTAGCGGTTGGCCAACCGCCGCCCGCGGTAGCCGGACAAGAGTCGTCGCGGCGACGAGGGCCGCTGAGCCCACGAGCGCAGTGCGCCGCTTGATCCCGCCTCGTCCGCGCCGTGACCGCAAGCTCGTTCCCTTAGAACCGGGTACCGAAGGACAGCCGGAAGGTTTCGGTCTCGTCGCCACGGTCTTTGAGGAAGGCGAAGCCGAGATCGATGGCAAGCGGCCCCAAAGGCGACAGCCAGGAAAGACCGAAGCCGGCTGAGGCGCGCAAGTTGCCACTGTCTTCGATCCGCGGGTCGTTGATGTCGATGTCGGTAAGCGTGCCGACATCGACGAAGGTGCGACCGAAGATCCGAAGCTCTTTGGGCAGCCCCAAGGGGAAGCGCAGCTCGGCCGTGCCGACATAATAGAAGTTGCCGCCGAGCGCGTCTTCGGTCCTGCGGTCGCGTGGCCCGATGCCGGCGAAGGAGAAGCCGCGGAAGTTCGTACCGCCAACGAAGAAACGTTCGGTCAGGGTGACTTTTTCGCCGGCAAAGGCGAAGATGTAACCAGCCGACAACCCGAGGTTGAGTACCCAGTCGGGCGCGAAACTGTAGTACCAGTCGGCGCGGCCTTCGTGCCGCAGGTAGCGGCTGTCGCCGCCGAGGCCGGCGATCTCTTGATCGATGCGTACGGCATAGCCTTCGCTCGGCAAGAAACGCTGGTCGCGGCGGTCATAAGTGAAGGTTTGGCCGACCGCCGACGTCCAGCGCGCGCCCTGCTCGCGGCGAATGAAGGGCGAGGCGTCATCGTCGACGTCTTGGATCTGGGTTCGGCGCAGGCTGTAGCGCACAGCGTGCCGCAGGTCTTCGGTGAGCGCATAAGAGCCGCGCACCGTCGCACCCGCCACCGCTTCGTCGAAATTGGCTTCGGTCTGATAGTTGGTCTTGGTTCGATAGATATCGAAGCCGGCGGCGAGCTCGCGATCGAGGAACCAGGGCTCGGTGAAGCTGAACTGGGCGTTCTGGCGGCGCCCGGAAATCGTGAGGTTGGCGATCACTTCCTGACCGCGACCCAAGAGATTGCGCTCGCGAAAACGCACATCCGCAAGCGGACCATCGACGGTCGAGAAGCCGGCTCCGAAGGACAGCTCGCCCGTTGAACGTTCAGCAACGCGGACGTTGATGACGATCTTGTCGGGGGCGCTGCCCTGCGCGGTCGTGATGTCGACCGTCTCGAAGAAGCCCAAGTTGATGAGCCGCTGGCGCGAGCGCCGCAGCAGTGCAGCGTTGAAGGCATCGCCCTCGGCGAGGCGGAACTCGCGCCGAATGACGGAATCGAGGGTGCGAACGTTGCCGCGGATCTCGATCCGCTCGACATAGACCCGTGGCCCTTCGCTCACTTCGAAGACGAGGTCGACTGTGAGTTCCTCGCGGTTCAGCCGCTGGACCGGCTCCACCCGCGTAAACGCGTAGCCGAGAGCACCCAGCCGATCGGTGAGCCGTTGAATCGAGGTCTCGATCTCCTCGGCGTTGTAGACCGTGCCCTCGCGCACGGTCACGGCAGCGCGCAACTCTTCCGGGGCGAGATCGGGGACGGTCGAACGGACGTCGATCGTGCCGAACCGGTAGCGGGGGCCTTCGTCAATGGTGAAGGTGATGTAGAACTCGCGCCCATCCGGGGTGAGCTCGGCCACCGCCGAGACGACCTGCATCTCGGCATAGCCGCGCGCCAGGTAGAACCGACGCAACAGTTCCTTGTCGACTTCGAGGCGATCCGGATCGTAGGTGTCGTCGGAGGTGAACAGTCGCCACCAGGCGGTCTCGACGGTCTGGATAGCCCCGCGCAAGGTCGAGTCCGAGAACGCCTCGTTGCCGATGAAGCTGATGCCGCGCACCTTGGTCAGTGGCCCCTCGTCGATCTCGAAGACGAGATCGACGCGGTTCTGGTCGAGCTCGATCACCTTGGGCTCGACGCGTGCCGAAAAACGGCCGCTGCGTCGATAGAGCTCGAGGATCCGCGTCACCGCTTCTTGCACCCGCGCCCGGCTGAAGATCTGGCGCGGCCGCAACGCGACTTCGGCTTCCAGGATCGTGTCTTGGATGGCGCGATTGCCCTCGAAGGCGATGCGGTTGATGAGCGGGTTCTCGACCACTTCGACGATCAGCTGGTCGCCTTCGCGCCGGATGCGCACGTCCTCGAACAGTCCGGTTTGGAACAGCGCCTTGAGCGATTCGTCGAGGGCGGCGGGGCTGAACGGCTCGCCGCGCCGTACCGCGATGTAGCTTTCGATTGTCGCCTGTTCGATCCGCTGGTTACCGACGACCCGGATCTCGCGGATGCGCCCCCCGTCTTGCGCGAGCCCGGGCTCGATCGGCAAAAGCGCAAGCCCGCTCAATAAGGCCACTCCGCTCACAAGGCGATGCAAGCGCGCGCGCATCCTCGGGTCCTTCTCGTTGGGCAAGGGCGGAACCCTGATGGTGGGGCGATCTCACGAGATCAAACCGGTGATGAACTCGACGATCTTGAGATGCACGATGTCGTTCCAGGTCGCAAAGAGCATCAGGCTCAAGACCATCGCGAGCCCGAGCCGGAAGGCGATCTCCTGGCTGCGTTCGGTCAAGGGGCGGCCGCGCACCGCTTCCACCGCGTAAAGGGCGAGGTGTCCGCCGTCGAGCAGGGGGATCGGGAAGAGGTTGATGAGGCCGAGGTTGATCGACAGCACTGCGGTGAACCAAAGCGCCGGCACGAGCCCGTCGCGCGCGATCTCGCCCGACATCTGGGCGATCCGCAAGGGGCCTCCGAGTTCCTGCGTCCCCCGCGTGCCGATCACCATTTCGGCGAGGCCCTTTAAGGTGGCCCCGATCATCCGCACCGTCTCCGCCCCGGCTTCGATGAGCGCCTCAAGCGGCCCGCTGCGCTTGAACTCGATGCCCGAACGGCTCACCCCGATAAGACCGATGCGGTGCACGACACCGAAGCGATCGGTGAACTCGCTGAGTGCCGGGACCACGGTGACATCGAGCTCCCGCTCTTCGCGCAGGACGGTAAAGCGAAGCGGGGTTTCCGGCGCGGCCCGGACGATCGCTTGCAACTCTTCGAAGCTCTCGATCGGTTGGCCGTCGACCGCGAGCACTCGGTCCCCGGGCCGCAGCCCAGCCGCGGCAGCCGGACTTTCCGGTTGCACCGCGCCGATCTCGGCTGGGGTGAAGGGGCGTCCGCTCACCATGAAGAGGATTGCGAGCAAGACCACCGCGAAGAGGAAGTTGGCAAGCGGCCCGGCCGCGACGATGGCTGCTCGCCGGCCGACGGTCTGCGCGGGGAAGCTCTCGGGATCGCCGATCGCCCGAACATCGACGGTCGCGCTCGTCGCATCCGCGTCGCCCAACATCTTGACATAGCCGCCGAGCGGAATCGCCGAGATCTTCCAGCGGGTGCCGCGGCGATCGGTGAAGCCGACGAGCTCGGGCCCGAAGCCGATCGAGAATACTTCGACGCGTACGCCACAGGCACGAGCCACGCGATAGTGACCCCACTCGTGTACGAACACGACGATCGACAGGATGATCAAGAAGGGGATCAGATACTGACCGACGAGGCTGAATAAATCCATCACGCTCCCTCTCACCGGTTGTACGAGGAAAGCCGGGCGATGATCATTTCTGCTTTTGCCCTTGCCTCGCGGTCGCGGTCGAGCACCTCCTCGAGTGAATGGGTCGGACCGTTCGGTAAGCTCTCGACCACCTGCTCGACCGTGCGCACGATGTCGAGGAAGCCGATGCGCCCGGCCAGAAAGGCCCCCACCGCTACCTCGTTGGCAGCGTTGAGGATAGTAGGGGCGGCCCCCCCGCGCCGCAAGGCGCGGCGCGCCAAGCCCAGAGCCGGAAAACGGTGCTCGGAGGGCGGCTCGAAGTCCAACCGGCCGATCGTCGCCAGATCCAGCCGCGGTGCCCGCGTGGTCAAACGCTCGGGCCAACCGAGGGTGTGCGCGATCGGGATCCGCATGTCCGGGGCGGCGAGCTGGGCGAGCAGCGAACCATCACTTAAGGCGACAAGACCGTGGACGATCGATTGCGGGTGCAGAACCACCTCGATGCGCGCCTCGGGCACCCCGAACAGCCGGTGCGCCTCGATGATCTCGAGGCCCTTGTTCATCATCGTGGCGCTGTCGACGCTGATCTTGGCGCCCATCTGCCAGTTCGGATGGGCGACCGCTTGCGCCGGGGTGGCCTGCGCCATCTCCTCGAGCGACCAGGTGCGAAACGGCCCGCCCGAGGCGGTCAAGATCAGCCGTTCGATCGCATCGCGGGGCGTGTCACCGAGCGCCTGCCAGATGGCATTGTGCTCGGAATCGACCGGCAACAGCACCGCACCGCCGCGGCGGGCTGCGGCGAGCATGAGCTCACCGGCCGAGACGAGGGGTTCTTTGTTGGCGATGGCGACGATCGCTCCACGCTCGAGTGCGGCAAGGGTGGGGGCGAGCCCGGCCATGCCGACGATCGCCGCCATCACCCAATCGGTGGGTCTGCGCGCAGCCTCGACGATCGCCTCGGCACCCGCTGCGACCTCGATCCCGGTGCCGGCGAGATGGTCTTTAAGCGTGCGATAGGCGCGCGCATCGGCGACGACGGCGCAACGGGCGCGATGCCGGACGGCGAGTTGGGCGAGCAGCTCGGCGTTGCGTCCGGCTGTGAGCACGTCGACGCAGTAGAGCTCGGGCCGTTCAGCGACGAGGGCGAGTGTGTTGCGGCCGATCGAGCCCGTCGCGCCGAGAATGGTAAGCGAGCGCGGACGATCCCTACTCGGGGGAAAGCGCGCGGCGCTCATGCGGTCGTCGCAAGAACGAACGCAAGGAAAGGCGCAGCGATCAACAGACCGTCGATGCGGTCGAGGATCCCGCCGTGCCCGGGGACGAGCGTGCCGCTGTCCTTGGCGCCGATCTGACGCTTAAGCCAGGATTCGAAGAGATCGCCGCTCTGCGCCACGACGGCGACGAGGGTAGCGAGCGCCGCTGCGCGCGCGAAGGACCAGCCCAGGAGGATGCCGCTCGCCCCGCCCAAAAGAAGCGCCATCGCCACGCCACCCACGAGCCCGGCCCAGGTCTTGCCCGGGCTGATGGTGGGCGCAAGCCGCGCTCCTCCGATCAACCGCCCGGCGGCATAGGCCGCGGTGTCGGTGGTCGCGACCACGAACAGGAGCCAAAGGACCACCTGCGCTCCAAAGCGTGGATCGCTCCTAAGCCACAACAGGCTCGCAAACGGAGCGGCGAGATAGGCGATGCCGGCCGCGGTGCGTTGGGGACGACCTTGGGGAACGAGAGCCGCGACACCAGCGGCAAGGATGGGGGCGGTTGCGAGGACCAAGCCGGCCAGGGCGGTCCGACCGAGCGCCAACGCGGCAAGGGCCGGACCTCCTGCGAGGATGGGGGCGAGCAACACGCACAGCCGCGCGGGATCGGGCAGAGGCCCGGCGAGCCGGGTCCACTCCAGCGCCGCGAGGATCAAGACCAAGAAGAGCGCGATCGCCAGCCAAGCGCCACCGGCGAGGACGGCGGCAGTGGCGAGGATCGCGAGCACCACACCCGAGGCGATCCTTTGGCCGAGCACCGGGTCGCGCGCGCTAGCCGGGACGAGCGCCATAGCGTCGCTCGCGACGCGCATATTCGGCGATCGCCGCATCGAGATGGTGCTCGTCGAATTCGGGCCAGCCGATCGGCAAGAAGACGAGCTCAGTATAGGCGAGCTGCCACAACAAAAAATTCGAGATGCGCTGCTCGCCGCTCGTGCGGATGAGGAGATCGGGATCGGGAATGTCGGCGGCGTAGAGCGCGCGCGCAAACGTCTTCTCGTCGATCTCGTCGGGGTCGAGGACCCGGTCGCGGGCCATGCGGGCGAGGGTGCGCACCGCCCGCAAGATCTCCTGGCGGCCGCCATAGTCGAGGGCGATGATGAGATCCATGCGCTCGTGATGGCGCGTGCGCGCTTCCGCCTCTTCGATCAGCCGGACGATATCCGGATCGATCCGACTGCGCTCGCCGATCACCCGCAGCCGCACCTGATTTTCGTCGAGAGCGTCGACCTCGCGCTCGAGGTAGAAGCGCAACAGCCGCATGAGCTCGCCGATCTCGGCTTGAGGACGACGCCAGTTCTCGCTCGAGAAGGCGAACAGGGTGAGATAGCGGATGCCACGCCGCGCACAGCCTTCAACGGCGCGGCGGACTGCCTTGGCGCCTTGGCGATGGCCGGCGGAGGTGGGCAAGCCCCGGGCGCGGGCCCAGCGGCGATTGCCGTCCATGATGATCGCGACGTGGACCGGAAGGCGCGCAGGTGGCACCGAATCCGGTTGCGCGGTCTCGACCGCGGCGAGCACGCTCATCAGAACTGTCGAATGTCCTTTTCTTTCTGCTCGAGGAGTTTATTGATCGCTTCGATATGGCGATCGGTGAGTTTCTGGATCTCGTCGCTTATGCGTTTGAACTCGTCATCAGAAAGATGCGCCTCGCGATCGGCTCGTTTGAGCTGGTTGAGTCCTTCGTGACGAATGTTGCGCACCGCGACGCGCGCCTGCTCGGCATATTTGTGCGCTGCCTTGACGAGCTCGTTGCGGCGCTCCTGCGTGAGTTCGGGAAGCGGTACTTTAATGCTCGCACCTTCGGTCACCGGATTGAGCCCGAGCCCGGCGTTGCGGATCGCCTTTTCGACCGCCTTGACCAGGCTCTTGTCCCACACGCTCACGACCAGAAGGCGCGGCTCGGGTGCGGTGATCGAAGCCAGTTCCTTAAGCGACATGTGCCCGCCATAGGCTTCGACCTGGATCGGCTCCAACAGAGCCGAACTCGCTCGGCCGGCGCGCAGACCCTGCAATTCCTTTCGCAAGACTTCGACGGCCCCGTCCATGCGCCGAGCGAGTTCCTTAAGATCGGGTGGAGCGGCACTCATGCGGCCTCCTCCGTGATGATCGTATGCGGACCCTCGCCCAAGAGCACGCGCGGAAAAGACCCCGGCGCTCGCACTTTGAAGACGATGATCGGGATGCGGCTCTCGCGCGCGAGCGCGATCGCCGATGCGTCCATGACTTTGAGGTCTTTAGCCAGGACTTCGAGATAGGTGAGCCGATCGTAACGGCGGGCCGTGGGGTCGCGCTTGGGATCGGCGGAATAGACTCCGTCGACCTGGGTGCCCTTGAGGATACAGTCACATCCCGTCTCTGCCGCGCGCAACGCAGCGGCGGTATCGGTGGTGAAGAACGGATTGCCGGTACCGGCAGCGAAGATGACGATCCGCCCCTTTTCCATGTGCCGCACGGCACGGCGGCGGATGTAGGGCTCGCACACCGCCGCCATGGGAATGGCGGACATCACACGGGTGGGGATTCCGGTCTGCTGCTCGATGACGCTTTGAACGGCGAGCGCGTTGATGATCGTCGCCAGCATGCCCATGTAATCGGCGGTCGCACGCTCCACTCCTGCTGCGGCGAGAGTGCTGCCCCGTATGATGTTGCCACCGCCGATCACCAGACAAACTTGCACGCCCAAGGCGTGAACCGCCGCCACATCACGCGCCAACTGTTGCAGGACTTCGCGGTCGTGGCCGTATTCACGCTCGCCCAAGAGCGCTTCGCCCGACATCTTGAGAAGCACGCGTCGAAAGCGGAGGCTCGAGCTCATCGAGCCGGTCCTCTCAAGGGCCATGGGCGAGCGCTCCCGAACCGCTTTAGGAGCCCGCGAGTTTGGCGACTTCGGCAGCCAGGTCGGTGGTCTCCTTCTCGATCCCTTCGCCGAGCTGCATGCGCACAAAACCAGCAACCGTGATCGGACTGCCGGCGGCTTTGGCGGCAGCTGCGACCACCTCCCGGACCCGTTTGTTCGGATCCATCACGAACGGCTGCTCCATGAGCACGGATTCTTCATAGAATTTCTTCAGGCGGCCCTCGACCATTTTCTCGACGATGTTCTCGGGCTTGCCCGAAGCCCGCGCCTGCTCGAGGAAGATCGACCGCTCGCGTGCTACCACCGCGGGATCGAGAGCCGCGATCTCGATCGCAAGCGGATTGGCAGCAGCGATGTGCATGGCGAGCTGCTTGCCGAGCTCGACGAGCGCCGCGGGTTCGGCTTCAGAAGCAAGGGCGACCAGCACACCGAGCTTGCCGAGGCCGACGGCCACCTGGTTGTGCAGATAGCCGGCGACCAATCCGCGCTCGACTTCGAGAAAAGCGGTGCGGCGGAGCACGAGGTTCTCGCCAATTACCGCCACCGCCTGGGTGATCTCGTCCGCCACCGTGCGGCCGGTAGCCGAGATCACCATGTGTTTTAAGGCTTCGAGATCGCCGCGCGCACCGAGCGCAAGACCAGCGATATGCCGGACCAGTGCTTGGAAGGTCTCGTTGCGGGCGACGAAATCGGTCTCGGAATTGACCTCGACGAGGGCGCCTAGAGTGCCCTCCACGCGCATGCCGATAAGACCCTCGGCCGCCACCCGCCCGGCTTTCTTGGCGGCGGTAGCAAGGCCTTTTTTACGCAGCCAATCGGTCGCCGCCTCGAGATCACCGTTGGTCTCTTCAAGCGCGCGCTTGCAGTCCATCATTCCGGCGCCGGTCCGCTCGCGCAGCTGCTTAACGAGAGAAGGTGAGATCGCACTCATGATCCATCCAATCGCGCTTGCGCCGAGTCCAGCCAGCTACGCGCGGACCCGGCCGGATGCGGGGTCTCGAACAGGTTTTAAGAGGGCGGGCTCGCACCCTCGCCTTCTTCCACCGGTAACGGCACCTCTTCGGGTACGAACTCCTCGATCGGCTCGGCGATGGCGCCGATGTCGATGCCGCTCGACGCCATTTCGGCCTGAATGCCGTCGAGCACGGCCGCTACCGCCAGGTCCAAATAAAGGTGAATCGCGCGCGTGGCGTCGTCGTTGCCCGGCACCGGATAGCGAATGCCGCGCGGATCGCTGTTGGTATCGCAGATCGCCACCACCGGGATGCCGAGCTTGTTGGCTTCCTTAATCGCGATCGCTTCCTTGATCGTGTCGATCACGAACAAAATATCCGGAAGCCCACCCATGTCCTTGATGCCGCCGAGCGCCCGTTCCAACTTTTCGCGCTCGCGCTGCAGCTGCAAGAGCTCTTTTTTGGTACGGCCGACCTGCGCCTCGGCGGTCATCGCCTCGAGCTCGCGCAGCCTACGGATCGATTGGCCGATCGTCTTCCAGTTGGTGAGCGTGCCGCCGAGCCAGCGGTGATTGACATAGTACTGTCCACAACGGCGCGCCGCGTCGGCGATCGGTTCCTGCGCCTGGCGCTTGGTGCCGACGAAGAGGACCCGTCCGCCGCCCGCCACTGTATCGCGCAGCGCCAACAGCGCGCGGTGCAGCATCGGCACCGTTTGGGTCAGATCGATGATGTGAACGCCGTTGCGGACACCCCAAATGTAAGGGGCCATACGCGGGTTCCAGCGCCGCGTCTGGTGCCCGAAATGGACGCCAGCTTCGAGCAGCTGGCGCATGGTGAAGGTTGGAAAGGCCATCGCCCTGTGATCCGTTTTTCCGGTTGATCCGCCGCGGGTGAGCACCCGGTCACAGCCGGGCACCGGAAACGGGGCGCACAATGCCGCCCGCACCCGCGTGAGAGGTCCGCCGGTATTTACGTTCGCCTTCGCCCGCTTGCAAGCGCCCCGCCTGCGCGAGCACAGGAGATGCTTCTGCTCAGCGCGGGACCAGGCGAAACGGCAGGCGGCGGTCGGGATGCGTGGTGACGACCGCCACCGGCAGGACCCGTTTCGGGCCGGCGAGCCGCAGCTGATAGCGGGCGAGCAGGACCGCGAGTACCGTCGTCGCCTCGATGAGCGCGAACTGCGCTCCGATACACACCCGCGGGCCGGCCCCGAAGGGCAAATAGGCAAAGCGATCGATGGCGGGCGCGCCGGGTAGAAAGCGTCGGGGGTCGAAGCGCTCCGGCTCGTCCCACAGCTTGCGATGACGGTGGAGCACCCAAGGTGCGATCACGACGAGATCGCCCGGCGCCAAGCGATGCCCAGCGACCTCATCCGGCGCTCTCGCTTCCCGCACGATCGCAAAGGCCGGCGGATAGAGGCGCAAGGCCTCCTGGACCACTGCGCGCACAACCGGCAGCGCCGCGCGCGGCGCCGCTTCCCCAACAAGGTTCTGAGCGCGCGCTTCCGCTGCCGCCACCTCTTGCACTTCGCAAGCGAGCGCAAGCAGATAAGCCGACCAAAAGAGCGCCAGAGCCGTGGTCTCGTGGCCGGCGATGAGGAGCGTTGCGAACTGTTCGACGAGCTCTTTTGAAGAAAAGCCCCGCCCGGTTTCGGGGTCACAAGCGAGCGCGAGCGCATCGAAGAGATCACGCGGCGGGTCTTCGATGCCGCGGGCGCGACGCGTCGCGACGATCTCTTCCAGAAGTGCGAACCAGGAGCGGGCGAAGCGTCGGCGCGCGAGTTCAGCCGGTGTCGTCCAGCCGGCAGGAAGGAGAAGGTCGAGGAAGGAGGGCCGGGCCAAGCCCTCGCCATAGCGCTGCAACAGCGCCCGCAAGCGCGCCGAAAACGGTTCGAGAGAGCAGGAGAAGAGGGCTTCTCCGGCGATCTCGAGCGTGAGGTGCTGGAAAAAGGCCAAGAGATCGACGACCGATCGCCCCTCGCGCGCAAGGCGATCGAGCGCTCTTTCTGTACGCTTTGCAGCGATGGCGGCGAGCAGCCCGAGTTGGCGCGGCGCGAACGCCGGGGCGACGACGCGCCGTTGGCGGCGCCAGGCTTCGCCTTCGGCGAGGAACAGACCGTCGCCGATCATCGGGTGGAGAATGCGCAGCGTCGAGGCGCTGCGGCCATAGGCCTCGGCATTGTCGACCAGCACGTGGCGGATCGCGCCGGGCTCGTTGAGCAACAGGCTCAAGCGGCCAAGAAAAGGGCCGGCGATCACGAGCTCGCGATAGGCCGGCTCGCCCCAACTCGCGAGCGCGTTGCGACGCAACTGCAAGAAGGTCCGCCACTGTGGTCGCGGCACCGGAAGCGGTCGCGGCCGCGGCGGCCGCGGCAGGAACCATTCCTCGATAAAGCCGGAACGGAGATCGGAACCTGGCGCCGCAGCCGTGGCGCTCACCTCAAGGCCTCCTTTTACGCAGCTGTTCTTCACCACACGAAGACGGACCGCCCTCGAGCCTTCGCTCGCAGCTGGCTTAAAGATCGAGGATGAGGTCGAAACGGCCGAAGAGCGCACCGGGCTCGAGCGTATCGGCGGGAAGGAGCGTTACGGTAAGCGCTGTGCGGTCGCGCGGATCGCGAAGCGAACGGTAAAGGAAATCGCGCTCATTTAAGGGCTCGCCTGCAACGTACATCTGGGTGATGAAGCGCATCCGTCGCGGGATGAGGACGGCGAAATGGATGTGCGGGGTTCGACCGGGATAGGGAACCGGGCGGATGGTTCGAAAGCGATAGCCGCCCTTTTGATCGACGAGCGTGCGGCCATAACCCTGGAAACCGGGATCGGCCAACTCTTGGTGCGGAGCGCGCGGATGGCGGTAGATACCGTGCGCATCGCACTGCCAGATCTCAACCAGCGCTTCTGGAACCGGCCGCCCCCAACGGTCGAGAACCCGCCCCTCGAGGTGGAGGATCGTACCAAGAGCTTGCGCCGCTTGGCCACGGACGCGAACGAGGTCGTTGTCGTGATCGTCGGGCAGCGCAGTCGGATAAAACGGCCCTTCGGTCTGCGCTGGCGTCGGTCGAAGCGGGCTTAGAGCCGATGCTGGGGACACTTTTGCGAGAGCGGTCAGGGTGAAGGCGGCGCCGGTGGCAACCATCTCGCGGCGGGAAACACGTTTCGCGCACTCCATCGACGTCTCCTCGTTCCCGATCGAGTAGAACGCAATGATAGGACGGGCACGAGCCGGGAAAAGCCCAAAGACGCGCGAGGGCTGCTGAGCGGGCCCGACAGGCGCACCTCCAGCTCGCCCGATCGGTGCAGCACGCGGCGCTAGCGGCTCACGTACCGATGCTCACAAGCTCACCTGTTCGAGCTGTTTTGGCCCTTTGCGCCTTTAAGCGCTGTTTTGGGTGCAGAATGCTGCGCTCAGCGGTGCTTCAAGTCGGGTAAGAGTTCGCGGCAGCGCTCGATGTGCTCGATGCGACCGACCGCGCCCTCAAGGAAACGGCTAAGCCCGAGCTGATCATTTTCGAGCACCACCGCCTCAACCTTGAGCCGGCAGCGCGCAGCGTCGAGGAGGCCGCGGGCGCGCACCTGAGCCGTATGGTCGAAGAGCGTCACTTCCGAGCCCAGAAGCCCGCCCAATCCGGCGGGAACGGTCTGGACGTGGCGGCTGCGCAGGCTCGCTTCGCCCTCGACGCGAAAACGCTCGCCGCCAAGGGGCAGCACCGTAACCCGGCGCAGCCGCGCCTCGCGCCGGTTGCCCTGGCAGAAGCGGGCGCAAGCCGCATCGAGCTTGGCAACGAGATCGGGACGAGCGCGGATGCGATCGGTGATGTCGATGGCGCGCTCGGCGAAGGCGAAGCGCGCTGCAAGCGTAAGCAGCATCAGCGCGAGTGCGACGCCGGCGCGCTCAATGCGCCTCACCCCAGTTCTTCCCGACCCCGGTTTCGACGACGAGCGGCACCGAGAGCTGTGCTGCTCCCTCCATCACCCGTTTGACGAGCGCCGCAAGGGCGGCGACCTCCGCCTCGGGGACCTCGAACAGCAGCTCGTCGTGTACCTGCAGGAGCATGCGCGCCTTCGATCCCTCGCGCTCGAGGGCGCGCGCGACGCGGATCATCGCCCGCTTCATGATGTCGGCGGCAGTGCCCTGGATGGGCGCGTTGATCGCCTGGCGTTCCGCGTAGCCCCGACGCGAGGGAAGTCGGCTGTTGATATCCTGGATCCAGCACCGCCGGCCGAAAAGGGTGGTGACATAGCCTTTCTCGCGCGCCTCGGCCTTGGCTCGCTCCATATAGTCGCGAATACCAGGATACTGCTCGAAGTAGCGATCGATATAGGCCTTGGCCTCGGCCTGCGGGATTCCCAGCCGTTGCGAGAGACCATAGGCACCGATGCCGTAGACGATGCCGTAGTTGATGGTCTTGGCCGAACGCCGCAGCTCGGGGCCGACTTCCGAGATCGGCACTTTGAACATTTGGGAAGCGGTGAGCGCATGGATGTCGAGGTTCTCTGCGAACGCCCGCTTTAAGGGTTCGATGTCGGCGATGTGCGCGAGGATCCTGAGTTCGATCTGCGAATAGTCGGCCGAGAGCAAGAGATGCCCCGGTTCGGCAACGAAAGCCTCGCGGATGCGCCGGCCCTCTTGGGTGCGAATGGGAATATTTTGCAAATTGGGCTCGGAAGAGGAAAGGCGCCCGGTGTTCGTCGCAGCCAGCATATAGGCCGTGTGGACGCGCTTGGTCTTGGGGTCGATTTGCTCGAGAAGCGCATCCGTATAAGTTCGGGTGAGTTTTTGTAGCTGCCGCCACTCGAGGATCACGCGCGGCAATTCGTGTCCTTGCGCGGCCAGTTCTTCGAGAACTTCGGCGCCGGTGGCGTAGGCGCCGGTCTTGGTCTTGCGGCCGGGCCCACCCAGGCCCAGCTCGTCGAACAGCACCTCCCCGAGCTGCTTGGGGGAGCCCAAGTTGAACGGGCGGCCGGCGAGCTGGATCGCTTTGGCCTCGAGCTCGGCCATCTCTCGGCCGAACTCGGCCGAGAGCGCGCGCAATCGGGCGGCGTCGACCTTGACGCCGGCCTGCTCCATCGCCGCGATGATGGGAGGCAGGGGCCGCTCGATCCGCTCGTAGAGGGTAAGTAGACGCTCCTCGCGCAGGCGCGGGCGCATCGCCAACCACAGCCTGAGCGTCACTTCGGCGTCCTCGGCGGCATAGTCGGTGGCGCGCTCGATCGCCACCCGCTCGAAACCGATCGCCTGCGCGCCCTTGCCGCACACCGCCTCGTAGGGAATGGTCTCGTAGTCGAGCCAGCGTTTGGCGAGCTCGTCGAGGCCGTGCCCGTGGCGCCCGCCATCGAGCACGTAGGAGATCAAGAGCGTGTCGTCGAACGGCGCGATGTGCGGGCAGCCGGCGCGCGCGAGCACCGTGAGGTCGTATTTGATGTTGTGTCCGATCTTGAGGACCGAGGGGTCCTCGAGAACGGGACGCAAGCGCGCGAAGACCGCAGCAGGCTCGAGTTGGCCCGGAACCAGAGCACCGAAGGCGTCGCGGTGGCCAAGAGGCACATAGAAGGCCTGCTCGGGCTCGACCGCTAGGGCCACGCCCACGAGCTCGGCTTTCATGACGTCGAGTGCGGTCGTCTCGGTGTCGATGGCGAGCCGCCCGAGCTCACGGGCCCGCGCGAGCACCGCTTCGAGCGCGGAAAGCGTGGTGATCGTCACCCGCCGGCCGGCGGTGGCCTGCGCCTGCGCCTTGCGACGCTCGGCTTCCGCTGCCTTGGCGAGCTCTTCGATGCGCCCGACGAGCGAGCGGAAGCCGTTGGCGCGACAGAAGGCCAAGAGCTCGTGCGGGTCGAACGGTTGGCGGTGGAGGTCTTCGACCGCAACGGGTAAGGGGACGCGGTCCTCGAGCCCCACGAGTCGGAAGGAAAGTCGCGCATCCTCGGCGTGGCGGGCGAGCGTTTCGCGCCGTTTGGGCTGCTCGATGCGCTCGAGATTGGCGAGCAGCTCCTCAAGCGAGCCGAACCGTTCCAAGAGTTGCGCCGCGGTCTTGGGTCCCACCCCCGGTACCCCCGGCACATTGTCGGAGCTGTCGCCGGTGAGGGCCAAAAGGTCGCGCAGCTTCTCCGGAGGGACCCCGAATCGTTCGATCACCGCCGCGCGGTCGATGGGTTTTTGTTTCAAGGGGTCCCACATCGCGACCCCGGGACCAATGAGCTGCATGAGGTCCTTATCGGAAGAGACGATCAGGACCTCTTTTCCCTTCTCGCGGGCAGCGCGCACAAAAGAAGCGATGACATCATCCGCCTCGAAGCCCTCGAGTTCGACCACCGGGAGCCCGAAGGCGCGTGCCGCTTCGCGCACGAGTGGGAACTGGACGACGAGTTCGCGGGGCGCTTCTTCGCGATTGGCCTTGTAAGGCGCGTAGATCTCGTTCCTGAAGCTCTTCTTGCCGGCGTCGAAGACGACGACGATCGGCTCCTTAGGATGCTCTTGGAGGAGCTTCCAGAGCATGTTGGTGAAACCGAAGACAGCGTTCACGGGCGTGCCGTCGGGCCGCGTAAGCGGCGGCAACGCGAAGAAGGCCCGGTAGATGTAGCCCGAGCCGTCAACCAGGATGAGCTTCGGCTTCGCTTCGGCCATGGCGAAAGCCTAGCGCGAGCTTCCGGCTTCGACCATCCCGAGCCCTTTAAAGCGCGCGCGATGGCGGCGTTTGTGCGCGCTACGACCACCTCTGCCGCTGCGCTCGGTGTGACGATCGGCGCATGGAGGGCACGCTCGAGCCGCAGCTCAGGCCGCTTTGCGGCGAAGCCGCCTCCGTGCTCGCCCCCTCGGATGCCCCTACCCGGGCGGGACCGGCGGCAACAACGCAGCGCTGCTCACCGAGCGGGTGCCGCCTCGAGCTGGGCCAGGATCGCTTCGGCCGCGGCCACGGGATCCGAGGCCGCCGTAATTGGCCGACCGACGACGATGAGATCGGCTCCGGCTGCGCGCGCTTGAGAGGGCGAAGCGGTGCGCTTTTGATCGCCCAAACCACTCTGCTCGGGGCGAATGCCGGGCACGACGAGGATGGGCTCGGGCCCGACCGCGGCGCGGATCGCCGCGATTTCCGCAGGTGAACAGACGATCCCCTCGATCCCGCAGGCAACCGCAAGGCGCGCGAGGTGAACCGCTTGCGCGAGCGGTTCGCGTTCGATGCCGATGGCGGCGAGATCCTCGCCGTCGAGGCTGGTTAAGACGGTGACCGCGAGCAGGCGCATGGAGGAATTGGCGCTGCGCGCCGCTTCCGCAGCGGCGCGCAGCATGGCGGGGCCGCCGGAAGCGTGGACCGTCAGGAGCGCAGGGCCGAGCACGGCGGCGCGTCGGACCGCGGCGGCAACGGTGTTCGGGATGTCGTGGAGCTTGAGATCGAGGAAGATCGGCGTGCGCAAGGCCGTGAAGGCGCGAACCGCAGCAGGCCCTTCGGCCACGAACAGCTCGAGCCCGAGCTTAAAGCAGCCTGCGACCCCCCGCAGCCTGTGCGCGAGCGAAAGTGCGCTTGCGAGATCCGGCCGGTCGATCGCGACCACAAGGGGATTGGCAAAGCCGGCGGGCAGCGGCACGGATCAAGCCTCCTTGGGTGGCTCGGATCAGGCGCGACGGCGTACCGTAGAGGGGCCCTCCGCTTCCGCGCGGCGCGCGCGGCCGCGGCCGGCGCGCTTGGCCGCATAAAGAGCCGCGTCCGCGCGCGAGAAGAGGCCGTCGAGATCAAGACCGGGCTCGAGAACGGCAAGCCCGGCGCTCACGCTCAACGGTACCCGCTCCCCACCGCGCTCGAAGTCCAACAAGCGGACGGCCGAGACGATGCGCTCGGCCACGAGCGCCGCTTCGTCGGGCGCCGCCCCGTCGAGCAGAACGGCGAACTCTTCCCCGCCGATACGGCCGACGACATCGGAGCGCCGGGTCGCCGCGAGCAGGGTGCGCGCGATCAGCCGTAGCGCCTCGTCTCCCGCGGCATGTCCATAAGAGTCGTTGATGCTCTTGAAGTGGTCGGCGTCCAACACGAGGAGCGTGAGCGGACGGGAACTGCGCCGCGCGCGTTGGATCGCGGCTTCCGCGGCCTCAAAGAAGGCCCGGCGGTTGAGAAGCCCGGTCATCGAATCGCGCCGCGCCAATTCCTCGAGCTCGAGCTTGGCGCGCGCAAGGCGCCGCAGGAGCTCCAAAAGGTAGGCCACCATGGGGCCGGCCATCACGATCGGCGCCGCACCGGCGAAGGCGAGCCAAAAGGGATCGATCGGATCCTCGCGCAGATGGGCCACGGTAGCGAACAGCCCCATCGAGGCGAGCGAGGAGAGCCCGCTCGCGATGAGCGTTCCGAGCACCACATCGCGTCCTCGACGGACGAGCATCGACCCCCCGCCACTCGGCCCAGCCTTGATCCTATAACGCGAACCGGCCCTTGGCCACAGTCGCCCGAGCAACCGTGGCGTGAGGGAATCCCGCTACGCTCCTACTTCGGACTGTCGACAGCGTGCCAATCCCGCCCGGCCCGGCTTCTGCCCTGCGCGTCTCGCTCGCAGCCGCTGCCCCGGGCTCTCGGCACGGAGGGCAGCCGGTGCCCGTGGCGCCTCGCGCGCCTTTGCTGCAGGTGCGCCAAGGCCAACCCGTTTACGCTCGGGTGCGCGAAGCGTTTCGCTCGTGAAAAGCGGCCTTCCGCTAAGCGGGTCATTGACCCGATCGGCCGCGGCGCGCATGGAGCGCCGATCGGCAGGCTGCGTTTTTCGTCGATGAGCGGCTCCTCGATCGCTTGCTCGAAGGCGGCGGGCTTGCGCGCGGCGCTTGGGATCTCGTCGCGCGCACCGGAGCCTCTCCCCTCGAGAGTGAAAGCACATGCCCTGCGCCCCGCGCGGATGGCTTCTGGGCATGTTGGGGCCGCAACGGGTGGGCCCTTTGTGCGCTTGCGCGCGCGTCGGCCCCGAGGGGCCGCGGTTCGCCATCGCACCGGGGTAGAGCGCCTTCTGTGATGTTCGCCGTTCGGACGAGTGATTGCCGCCTGCGGGCAAGACTTGCGGCAGTGGCTTCGGCTTTGCGCGATTTGCTTTTCGACACAAGCGCGATATTGGCGCTCTTCAGACGAAAAGGGGAACCTAGATGGAACAGGCTTCGTTCTTTACACGATTATGCTTGGTTTGTCCACCTGAGGCTACGACCGAATCCGAGATTTTCTGTGTCTATGCTAGGCTAGCATGAGCAATGGCGCAATTTCCCTAATATTCGCGCATCCGGTATTGGACGAGTGCTGAATTCGCAGACGTGATCCGCAATCGTCGCTTGCAAGTTCTCTTGGCGGCCATATAACCCCTGCGGACCGGCGCACGGTCGCGTCGGCTGCATTTCGGGGGACGGCATGTCGGAGCTCGAGACCGCGGAAACGCTCCGCCTTCCCAGTCCCGAGGCCTCCGATCGCGGGATCGAAGCGGACCACGATGCATGCTCTCAGCCGGGCTCGCCTTTTGGGCACCGTGCGAAGATACGGCGCGCCCGCTTTCCGATCGGTCCGCGCGCGCGGGCGTTCAAGCGGCGGTTGTTTCCGGAAGTCAGCCGCAGCGAATGGGACGACTGGCGCTGGCAGCTGCGGAATCGTCTGCGCACGCTCGCGCAACTCGAGCGTGTCTTCCTTTTAAGTGAGGACGAGCGGGAAGCGATACGGCGCCATGAGGGGACGCTGCCCGTCGGCATCACGCCCTATTACGCCGCGCTCATGGACCCCGAGGATCCAACAGAGCCTTTGCGGCGCACCCACATCCCGGTCGGCGCGGAATATCTCATAAATCCCGGCGAGACCGAGGACCCGCTCGGTGAAGACTCGCACATGGTGGCACCCGGTCTCGTCCATCGCTACCCCGATCGGGTGCTGTTCTTGGCCACCGCCTTTTGTTCCACTTATTGCCGCTATTGCACGCGTTCGCGCATGGTCGGCGAGGTCGGCGGTGCCCATCGTTTCGCTTACCGCGAGTGGGAACAGGCGCTCGCCTATATCGAAGCCACGCCTTCGGTGCGCGACGTCCTTATTTCCGGCGGGGATCCTTTAACACTCGGCGATGAGCGGCTGGATTGGCTGTTGGGACGCCTCAAGCGCATCCGCCACGTCGAGTTCGTGCGCATCGGCAGCAAAGTCCCCTTCGTCTTGCCGCAACGGATCACCCGCGAGCTCGTGCGCGTGCTGCGCCGGCATCGCCCGATCTGGTTGAGCCTGCACGCCACACATCCCAAGGAGCTCACTCCCGAGGTCGAAGAAGCCTGCAACCGGCTCGCCGACGCCGGAGTGCCGCTCGGCTCGCAGACCGTGCTGCTCAAGGGTGTCAACGACGAGGTCACAACGCTCAAGGCGCTCTTCCAGGGTCTGTTGCGGCTGCGCGTGCGCCCCTACTACCTCTTCCAGTGCGACCCCATCCGCGGCTCGGCGCATTTCCGGACCACCGTCGAGAAAGGCCTCGAGATCATCGCCGGCTTGCGCGGCCACACGAGCGGTTACGCGATCCCTCACTTCGTGGTCGATCTTCCGGGCGGCGGCGGCAAAGTTCCGCTCGTTCCCGAGTATCTCGTCGGCCGTGAAGGCGAGGATCTCGTCTTCCGCAACTTCGAAGGGCGTCAGTTCCGCTACCATGATCCCGACGGTCGGCTGGGCCGGTCGGCGGGTGGCGGAGAGGCGCCGTGCTGATCGGTCTCACTTACGATCTGCGCGAGGAGTATCGGGTCCTGGGCCTGTCGGAGGAGCAGCTCGCCGAGTTCGATTCGGCCGAGACCATCGCCCAATTGCAAGCAACGCTCGAGCGGCTCGGCCATCGCGTCGAGCGCATCGGCAATGTGCGGCGATTGGCCGAGCGGCTGGTCGCCGGGGACCGCTGGGACCTCGTGTTCAACATCTGCGAAGGCATCGCCGGGCGCGCGCGCGAAGCGCAGGTACCGGCGCTGCTGGAGGCCTTCGGCCAACCCTACACCTTCGCCGATCCGCTCGTGATGGCGGCGACCTTGGACAAGGCGGTGGCCAAGCGGCTGGTGCGCGACCATGGCCTTGCGACCGCACCCTTTGCGGTGGTCGCTCGACCCTCCGACGTCGCCGCGGTCGATCTACCCTTTCCCCTCTTCGTCAAGCCGATCGCCGAGGGGACCGGCAAGGGCGTGTCGCCGGCTTCGCTCGTCCGCTCGCGCAAGGAGCTCAAGCGCGCCTGCGCGGTTCTGCTTCTCCGCTTCGCTCAGCCCGTGTTGGTCGAGACTTACCTTCCGGGTCGCGAGTTCACGGTCGGGATCGTGGGAACCGGGCCGCGTGCGCGCGTGCTGGGCACGCTCGAGATCGAGCTTCTGCCCGGCGCCGAGCCCGGCGTGTATTCTTTTGCGAACAAGGAGCGGTGCGAGGAACTGGTCCGCTACGTGCTCGTCGATGATGCCGAAGCTAAGGCGGCAGCCGAACTCGCCTTGGCCTGCTATCGGGCGCTCGAATGTCGCGACGCCGGGCGGGTGGATCTGCGCAGCGATGCGAGCGGCAAACCGCAGTTTTTGGAAGTGAACCCGCTTGCGGGTCTCCACCCGACTCACTCCGATCTGCCGATCCTCGCCCAGAAAGTGGGGCTCGGCTATGATGGCTTGATCGGTGCGATCGTCGAGTCCGCAGCCGAGCGGGTGGGGCTGGCGCGTGCCGGCTTGCGCCGCGCCGGTCGCTGATGGAGCGGATCGTCATCCTCCACGGCGCGCTCGATCCCGGCGAGCGTCCGGACGAGCACGATACGCTCGTTCAGGTGCGCGAGGTCGAAGCGATCCTGGTCGCGCTCGGTTTTCGCACCGAGATCGTGGGCGTGGGGCTTGATCTGCGGGCGCTTTTGGCGCTCGCGCGCGATCCGCCGGCGGCCGTCTTCTACCTCGTCGAGGCGCTCGACGGCCGCGCCGCGCTCCAGCATCTGCCGGCGGCGGTGCTCGAAAGCCTGGGTATCGCCTTCACGGGAGCCCCAGCAACGGCGCTCGCCCTCACCACCGACAAGATCGCCGCCAAGCGGCTGATGCGGGAAGTCGGCCTGCCCACCCCCGAGTGGTGCGAAGGCCCGGCTCTTGCCGATCCCAAACGGCTGTGGATCGTCAAAGCGGTGGATGAGGACGCTTCGCTCGGTCTCGATGCCGGTGCGGTGGTGCCGGGATTTGCGGTGGCGGCGCGCATGGCCTGCATGCGGGCGCGTTGGGGCGGGCGGTGGTTCGCCGAGGCGTTCATAGAGGGGCGGGAATTCAACGTCCCCTTGCTCGAGGGGCCAAACGGGGTCGCGGTGATGCCGATAGGCGAAATCGACTTCAGCGACTATCCCCGCGACCGTCCGGCCATCGTCGACTACGACGCCAAATGGCGGCCGGGCTCGATCACCTGGAAGACGACACCGCGGATCTTCACCTCGCGCCCCGAAGACGGCGCTTTGCGGGCCGAACTCGCTGGGCTCGCGCGCCGCTGTTGGGATCTCTTCGGTCTGCGCGGCTACGCGCGTGTCGATTTTCGGGTCGACAGCCAAGGTCGGCCCTGGATCCTCGAGGTCAACGCCAACCCCTGTCTTTCCGCCGACGCTGGCTTCATCGCTGCGCTCGAAGAAGCCGGGTTCGATCAGCGCGAGGCGGTTGCGCGCATCCTCGGCCTCGCCTTGCGCGCCAAAGGCGGCTCGCGCGCGCCTTGCGCCGCCGAATGAGCGGAAGCGGCGTGAGCATTTCTTTTCTGCGCGCACCGTGCGGCTTTCGATCGTGCGTGCGCGCCGAGGACGCAGGCGCGGTTGCCGAGCTCGTCAAAGCGACCGGCTTCTTTCGGCCGAGCGAGATCGCCATCGCGCGCGAGCTGGTCGAAGAGGCCTGCGCGCGCGGAGCCGAGGGTTCGGGCTATCATTTCCTCTTTGCCGACGACGAGGTCGGTCTTGCCGGCTATGTCTGCTTCGGCCCGATCGCGGGCACGGAGGCGAGCTTCGATCTCTATTGGATCGCGGTCCACCCCGACCGGCAAAGGCGCGGTCTTGGGCGCGCGCTGTTGGGAGCTGCCGAAGCGCGCATCGCCGCCATGGGCGGGCGACGCATCTATATCGAGACCTCGACGAGCCCGCTCTACGCCGCCACGCGCGCCTTCTACGCCGCCTGCGGTTATCGCCACGAAGCGACGCTCCCCGACTTCTACGCGCCCGGCGACGGCAAGCTGTTTTTCGTCAAAGTTCTGGGTTCGCAGGAGCAGAAGAGGTGAAGATCGGGCGCATCGCCATCCGGCCGGCGGGCAAAAAGGGCCTCGGCGTCTTCGCAGCCGAGCCGATCGCGCGGTGCGATGCTGGAGAGCCGAGCGGTCTTCGAGCTCGCGGTTGAGGACGCGCCGCTCATCGAGGGCACGCGCTTTCGCCACCACTGTTGCGTGCATCCCGAGGAGGAGCGAGGCGTGGTCGTTTCTCGGCTGGCTCACCCTCGTCAATCCCGGCGCAGCGCCCTCGCTCGCGCCCATTTGGTCGCGTGATCTCGAGGTGGGTTGGGTGGTCGCGCCCAAGGCCACGGGTGATCTTACGGCGCGGGTCGAGCTTACGATCGACTACGGCTGTCCGCTCTGGTTCGATCCCTTGCCCTAAGGCGAAGGACAGGCCCGAAGCCGCACCGCTTCGATCGGAGCATCGGGCGGCAAAAGCTCGGCGAGTGATCGGCATTCCGCGTGCGCACTGCACAGCTGCCAATCCTCGACCTCGCGCGAGCGCGAAAGACGAAGTTCAAAAACGGGCGCGAGCGTGGGGCGAAAGCGGAACACACCGCCCTTGAGCTGCGCGTCGGCGCCGGGCTCCATGCCGGCACCGCTTCCCAGAACACGGCTCTCGACCAAGACGAGTGCCCCCTCCACTGCCTGCCAATCCTCTTCCCAGCGCGTATGCTCGACCGAGTGGGTCCAAAGCAGGGTGAAGGCGGAAAGCGCGAGACGAACGGCGACGCCCGGGGCTTCGAGGCAGATCACGGGGCGTAATCGCTCACGACGTCACAGCAGCGGGGCGGGCGCGCCGCGTGCGCCAGAAATGATGGGCGAAGAAGGCGGCGGCGAGGAGAAAGCCGAGCTCGTCCGTGATCGGCAAGGCGAGGATGAGAACGACTGCCGCCACCAGGCACCACAACCGCTCGATCCACCCCATCGGTGCGCGCAAGTACCCCGTAACCGCGGCTGCCCAGAGCAGGATGCCCAAGACCGCCTTAAAGACGATATAGCCGACCGCCGGCCAAAAGCCGATCACCGCTGCCATCGGATCACCGGGCTGGAGGAGCAGAGCGGGGGCATAGACCGCCATATACGGAACCACATAGCCGGCGATCGCGATGCGGGTCGCAACCGTCGCGATGGAGAGATGCGAGACACCGGCGATCGGCGAGGCGGCGAGCGCTGCGAGCGCCACGGGCGGGGTGAGATCGGCCATGATGCCGAAGTAGAACACGAACATGTGCGAGACGATGAGCGGTACCCCGAGCTCTAAGAGGGCCGGCCCGGCGATCGAAGCGGTGATGATATAGTTGGGAATGGTGGGGATCCCGGTGCCGAGCACAAGACAGGTGAGCATAGTCAACACAAGGCTCGCAAGGAGGCTCTCGCGCCCGATGTCGACGATCGTGCCGGCAAAGCGGGTGGCAGCGCCGGTAAGAGTAAGGGTACCGATGATGGTGCCGACGAGCGCACAGGCGATGCCGACCGGAAGCGCGTTACGGGCGCCTTCGGCTAAGGCATCGCGCGCAAGGCGCAGCGTTTCCCGCCCACCGCGCACGAACCAACAGCCAAGGACGAGGACTAAGAGCGTAACGAGCAGGGCAGTGGGGCCGAAGCGGAGGAAGCTCGCCGCCGCCACGCCGAGGAGGATCCAAAAGACGAAGCGCAGCTGCGTTAGGTTGATGGCAAGGGCGAGCGGACGCCCGAGGACGATGAGAGCAGTAAGCCCGAGCCCGATGGTGCCCGCAAAGAGCGGGGTGTAACCAGCGAAGAGAAGCCACACGAGCGCGACGAGAGGCAGCAAGAGATGCCAATCGCGTGTTAGCGCGGCGAGAACGGAAGGGCACTCCTCTTTGGGCAGGCCGACCAGACCGCGGCGGCCGGCCTCGAAGTGGACCATGAGAAACGCGGTAAGAAAGTAGAGAACGGCGGGAATCGCCGCGGCGATACAGATCTGGGCGTAAGGGACGCCAATCGTCTCCGCCATGATGAAGGCGACCGCACCCATCACGGGTGGCATGATCTGGCCACCCATAGAGGCCGTGGCCTCGACCGCCCCGGCAAAGCGAGCCGGGTAGCCGAAGCGCTTCATGAGCGGGATGGTGAACTGGCCGGTGGTCACCACATTGGCGACACCGCTGCCGTTGATGGTTCCCATAAGACCCGAGGAGATCACCGCCACCTTGGCAGGGCCGCCGCGCGTGTGCCCGACTGTGCCGAGCGCAATGTCGTTGAACAGCCGGATCATGCCGGCCCGCTCGAGGAACGCGCCAAAGAGGATGAAAAGAAAAATGTAGGTGGAAGAGACATAAGTCGGGATGCCGTAGATGCCCTCGGTGCCGAGGAACATCTGATCAACGACTTGCGCGAGATCGTAGCCGCGATGGTGGAACGGGGCAGGCAGGAGGTGCCCGAAGAGCGCGTAGGCGAGGAAGAGCCCGCACAGGATGGGAAGGGGCCAACCCATCAGACGTTGCGCGGCGGCAAACACGAGCGCAAGGACGAGGATGCCGGCTACGATGTCCTGCGGCTCGGGCTCACCCGCGCGCAAGACGAGCTCACGGTAAAAAACCCAATGATAAAGGCCGAGAGTAAACCCGAAGATCCCGACCACCCACCCGCCGAGCGCCCAGCCGTCGCATTGCGGCCGGCGGTTGGCGAGAAGAGCGAAGGTCAAGAGCAAGAGAAAGCCGACGTGGACCGAGCGCACGACCTGGCTCGGCAAGGGCCCATAGGCGGCTGTCCACAGCTGGAAAGCGGAAAAGAAGAGTGCGACCGCATAGGCCGCGCGGCCGCGCAGCCCCGTGCCCCAGTCGAGAGGCCCGTGCTTATCGGCCTCGCGCGCGGCCATCTGCGTGGGGCGTCTCGTCGCCGCGGTGTCAGCGGATCACGCCGCGCTCGCGATAGAAGCGCTCGGCCCCCGGATGCAGCGGCACCGGCATCCCTTCGAGCGCGCTCTCGAGCCGGATCTTGCGCCCTTCCGCATGCGCAGCGGCGAGCTGGTCGAGGTTGGCGAAGAGCTCCTTGGTCATCGCGTAGGCGAGCTCTTCCGATACGCCGCTGTGGGTGACGAGGAAGTTGGGGATGGTGGCGGTGGGCACATCCGTCTCTTGGCCGGTGTAGGTGCCGGCGGGGATGACCCCCGGGCGGAAGGGATCGCCGATCTTGGCGACGATCTCGGGCGGCACTGCCACCAGCTGGATCGCAATCGATGTGGCGAGATCCCGGATCGAAGCGACGCCGAGCCCGGCGGATTGCAAGCTCGCATCGAGCTGGCGATTCTTCATCAGTTCAACCGATTCGGCAAAGGGCAGATACTCGACCTTGCCCAGATCGGCGTAAGACAAGCCGGCAGCGGCGAGGATTGCGCGCGCGTTGAGCTCGGTACCCGAGCGCGGAGCCCCCACCGACAGCCGCTTACCCTTGAGATCGGCAAGAGTACGGATACCGGATTCCTTGCTGGCTACGATCTGCACGTAATTGGGATAAATAGCTGCGATCCCGCGCAGCTTGTCGAGTGGAGCCTTAAAGCCGGCTTCTGCGTCTCCCTTCCAAGCAGCGATCAGGGAATCGCCGAGCGTAAAAGCGATCTCGCCTTTGCCGGCCTGCAGCAAGTTGAGATTTTCGACCGATGCCTTGGTCGATTGCACCGAAACCTGAACATTCGGGATCTTGTCGCCATAGATCTTGGAAAGCGCGACACCCAAAGGATAATAGACGCCGGCGGTGCCGCCCGTGAGCACGTTCACGAACTGTTGGGCGCGCGCTTCACCGGCAGCCGTAAGGGCGACCACCGAAGCCAGGATGAGCGTGCGGCGCGTGAGCATCGGACCTCTCCCCGATCCCGTTTGACGCTGCTCTTAGCCGAGGCGCGGGCGTTCGGTCGAGGGCCGCGTTTTAGGGTTCGCGCGCAGGAAACGTCGCGCACGGCTTCGGCCCGAGATCGGGAGCGGCTGACCGAGGCGCGCGGGAAAGGTCTTAGGGGATCACGCGCATGCTGCGGAGTTCTGTGAACAGTCGTGCGAACATCACTTCGCTGTCCTCGCACAAATGGAACCCCGCCTTGCGGATCTTGATCGTATCGCTCATCACATCATAATCGCGGGTGAGGCAATAATCGACAAAAGGCCACGATACGAGCTGATCCCAAGGAATCGGCAAGAGATCATATTTCCTTTGCATTTCTGCCCACAAGGGACCTTTGTCTGCCATAAATTCAGCGAGCTTGATGGTCTGCACGCCGCCCGGCTCCATACCGAAGAACTTGGCGAAACCCGGCCACAGATTCTCCCAGCGGAAGTAGTCCGTGTTGGTGATGTTGAAGACCTCGTCGCGCGCTGCGGGGCTGGTCGCGCACCAGTGCATGCAGGCGGCGAGAAGATCGGCGTCCGTCACTTGATAGAGAGAGCGAAAGGCCTTTTCAGTTCCCGGATAGCGCAACGGCAACCCGAGCTCCTTGGAAATCGCACAATAAACCGCAAGGCCCACCACCAAGTTCATCGGGTTACCGAAGGCAATACCACACACCGTCTGCGGCCGAAGCGCCGAGAACGACCAGGGTTTGCCCTTGCGATATTCGCGAAGCCAGGTTTCCTGGGTGAGATAGAAATTGGGAGGCATGTGTGGCGGATCGCTCTCTTTGGCGGGTGTCTTGAAGGGTCCGAGATGCGATCCGTAGTATTTCGTTCCCTCGACGAGATGGACGTGCTCGAGCAACGTGGAGGCGGCGGCGATCGGCTCGACGCTGTTGCGCAGCAGCGCGAGATTGGGCGCATCGTGCCCCGCCCAGCTATCGGCCGGGTGGAAGGCAGCGTAAAAAATGTGAGTCACATCCGTGAGTTCGCAGAGTTTTCGCTCGGCCTGCGCGCGGTCGAGCAGGTCCACCGAGATGAAGCGGGCGCGGGTGGGAAAGTCGGGAGCGCGCCGTGACAAGCCGATGAGCTCCCAATCCGTATTGCGCTCGAGCCAGCGCAACAGGTTGCGGCCGATCACGCCCATGCCGCCCACGACCACGGCTTTCTTGCGCGCTGCCTCGCGCATGTTTGCGCTCCTGCGATCGAACCAGGGCGGAGGCTAAGAAGAGGGGGCGGAGTTGTCGAGCGCAGGGGAGGAAGAGCTGGTGTCGTGCGCGCGCAGCGCGAGGCGGCCGATGCCGGGGAGTTTGAGGGCGAGAGCGTTGGGATCGAAGCCGAGCACGAGCCCGAGGAGATTGAGCTCGAAGCCTTCCTCGGCGGCGAGGGCAACGCCCGCAAGGCCCATTAGCGAGAGCTGATATCCCGTACCGCTCGGTGTCGGCGCGAGCAGTCTAAGGCCCATAAAGTCCTTGCCGATCGCGGTCGGCGGGAGCGCGATGCCGAGCTCGGGGACCTGGCGCAGCACCCAGGCGACGAAGGTGTTGGAATTGGGGCCCGGCCAGGTGAGGTAGCGATCGGCCCAGGGATAATCCGCGATCGCCTTGCGGATCTTGGGTATCGCCTCGGCGGCCCGAGGCCCGCGGCGTTCGCCCACGAGCTCGGGGGGATTGCCTGCCCAATAGGCGTCGGGTTCGCGCATGTTGCGCCGCACCGCCGGCAGCCCGCGGCTCACCCCCCAGCCCACGACCTCGTAGCGCTCGTACGCATCCGCCCCTTCTTCTTTGAGCACGATCCAACTGTGCACGGCGAAGGCGCCCTTCCATCCCCAGGTGCGCGCCGCCCACACCTGGACGAGCGCCTCGCGGTCCGCGCGCGGATCGGGCAACAGCCCCGCAGAACCCCAAAAGGTGCGGCTCCAATGCTCGCGCACCACACCGTTTGCGAGCACGGCGCAACCCACAGGACCGAGCAACAGGATGAGCAGGGTGAGGGCGACCCACTTCACCATAGAAATGTCCTTGCCTGTGCTCGATCATCTGGTCCGAGCCGAGGCGCAGGCAAGGTGGTGCTTGTCTTGATGCGGCGCTGCAGGCAGAAGTCTTCGCAGGGCAGGCAGCGTAGGCAATGGCTCTTCTCTTCGCGAGTCCCGATGACGATCCGGTCGCCTGGACGCAGGCGCTTAAGCGTCGGCTCCCGGATCTCGAGGTGCGCGTCTTTCCCGAGCTGGGGGATCCGCGGGATATCGAAGCGGCGCTCGTGTGGCTGCCGCCTTCTGGCCTTCTCGCCAGCCTTCCCAACCTCAAGGCGATCTTCTCGCTCGGTGCGGGCGTGGACCGCCTGCTCGAAGATCCCACGCTTCCTCCAAACGTGCCGATCTGCCGCATGGTGGACCCGGCCCTTACCCGCAGCATGGCCGAGTTCGTGCTCCTGCACGTACTGCGCTACCATCGCGATCTGGATGTCTTCGAGGCGCAGCAGCGGCGGGCGGAATGGCGGCTACACCTGCCCAAGCCCCCTGAGGCTACGGTGGTCGGGATTATGGGGCTTGGCGAGCTCGGCGGTGCGGCAGCGCGCCTGCTCGTCGCCCACGGCTTCACCGTCAAGGGCTGGAGCCGCAGCCGCAAGGAGATCCCGGGTGTAGCCTCCTTCGCCGGGGTGCACGAGCTCGACGCGTTTTTGCACGATCTCGCCGTTCTCGTCTGCTTGCTCCCGCTTACCGCGGCAACGCGCGGCATCCTCAACCGTGCGCTGTTCGCCAAGCTCCCGCGCGGTGCCCGGCTCGTCAACCTGGCCCGCGGCGCGCACCTCGTGGAAGCGGATCTGATCGAGGCGCTCGCAAGCGGTCAGCTCGCCCATGCTACCCTTGACGTGTTCGCGACCGAGCCGCTGCCCGCCGATCACCCCTTCTGGCGCCATCCCAAGATCACCGTGACACCGCACGCAGCGGCCTACAGCGCTCCTGAAAGCGGCGCTCAAGTGGTGTGCGAGAATTTGCATCGTCTGCGCTCAGGGGAACCCTTGTTGCACCGCGTCGACCGCGCCCGCGGCTATTGAAGGCCGAGCTTAGATGCCTGCGCGCGTTGTCACCGTCGCTCAGCAAAAGGGCGGAGCAGGCAAAACGACCCTGCTCGTGCAGCTCGCCACCGCTTTTGCTGCACGCGGGCACAAGGTGGCGGTTGTCGATATCGACCCTCAGGGCACGCTCGCGAACTGGATGCGGTTGCGCGAACACGGGCGGCGGGACGTGCCTGAGTTGCACTTTGCGATGGTGGGCGGCTGGCGGCTCGCAGTCACGCTCGATCGGCTCGAGCGCTTGGTCGAGTTCGTCTTCGTCGATACCCCGCCGCATGCCGAGAGCGAGACCAAGGGGGCGATCCGGCGCGCCGATCTCGTGCTCGTTCCCGCCCAACCGAGCCCCGCGGACCTGTGGGCGGCGGCAACCACTTTCGAGCTCGCACGCAAGGAGAACCGAAGGGCCTGTCTTATCTGGGTGCGGCTGCCCGCGCGCGGTCGCGTGCGCGAGGAAGCCAAGGCGGAAGCAGCGCGGCAGGGATGGCCGATGGCAGCAGCCGGCCTCGGCAACCGGCAAGACTATGTGAGCAGTTTCGCCCGCGGGCTCGGGGTGATTGAAGCCGAACCGCGAAGCGCCGCGGCAGCCGAAGTGCGCGCGCTCGCAAGCGAGCTCGCCTCGCTTTTGGGTAGCTGAACCCGATCGCGAGGACGATTGCCGGGCGGTGCGGCGCGCGGCTAAGTGGCTGCCGTTCGCATAAGGAGAGTGCGATGTCCGCGCCGCCCACCGGCCGAGGCGAGCCGATCACCGACCGTCGGCAGCTCGTCGAATGGTTCGAGCAAGGATGTAAGCCTAAAAGCGCCTTTCGCATCGGCACCGAACATGAAAAATTCGCCTTTACGGTCGAAGACTTGCGCCCCTTGCCGTATGAGGGGCCGCGAGGTATTCGAGCGCTTTTGGACGGGCTCGCGGAGCGTTTCGGCTGGCAGCGGATCTACGAAGACGACCGCCCGATCGCGCTCGTGAAAAACGGCTGTTCGGTCTCGCTCGAACCCGGCGGGCAGCTCGAGCTCAGCGGCGCGCCGCTCGAGACGCTGCATCAGACCTGTTGTGAGGTCCACACCCATCTCGATGAGGTCAAAAAGGTCACCGAGCCCTTGGGCATCGGCATGCTGGGCATGGGGTTCAACCCCAAATGGCGGCGCGAGGACATCCCCTGGATGCCGAAGGGGCGCTATCGGATCATGCGCGCCTACATGCCCAAAAAAGGCAGTCTCGGCCTCGATATGATGCTGCGCACCTGCACAGTCCAGGTCAATCTCGACTTCGAATCGGAAGCCGACATGGTGCGCAAGATGCGCGTAGGCCTCGCTCTGCAGCCGGTAGCTACGGCGCTCTTCGCCAATTCTCCGTTCCTCGAAGGAAGACCTTCCGGCTATCTGTCGCTGCGCTCCAAGGTATGGCTGGATACCGACCCGGACCGCACCGGCATGCTTCCGTTCGTATTCGAAGAGGGCTTTGGCTTCGAGCGCTACGTCGACTATTTGTTGGACGTGCCCATGTACTTCGTCTATCGCGACGGGCGCTACATCGACGCCGCCGGCCAGTCCTTCCGCGATTTCCTCAACGGGCGCCTGCCGGCTTTGCCGGGAGAACGCCCCACGCTTGCCGATTGGGCCGATCACGTCACCACCGCCTTTCCGGAAGTGCGCTTGAAACGCTACATCGAGATGCGCGGCGCAGACGGCGGTCGGTTCCGCACGATTTGCGCGGTTCCGGCCTTTTGGGTGGGCCTTCTCTACGACGAGACCTCGCTTGGCGCTGCTTATGATCTCATCGCCGATTGGACGGCGGAAGAGCGCCAGCGCCTGCGCGAAGAGGTACCCAGGCTTGGGCTTGCGGTGCCGTTTCGCGGCGGCACGCTTTTGGATGTGGCGCGCAGCGTAGTCGCGCTCGCGCGCGAAGGTTTGGCGCGGCGCGCACGGCTCAACTGGGACGGGCAAGACGAGACTCGCTATCTTGCTCCGATCGAAGAGACCGTCGCCACCGGCCTCACGCCGGCTGAGATCAAGCTTCGTCGCTATGAAGAGGAATGGGGGCGGTCGGTCGATCCTTGCTTTACCGAATTCGCCTTCTAATTGCCGCTTCTGCGCGCGCTCATTCCGCTTACGCGCGCGCTCCCTCTAGGGCCTGTTTGATGACGGCGTCGAATTGGTCGGCGACGCGCGCAAAGCCGCGGTTCGCCTGATCGGCGGGGTGGATCTCATCCGCCCAATCCTCGATATCCTTAAGTACGCTACGGCAGTCGACGAGAAAGCCGTGCGCATAAGAGCCGCCTGGACAGTTGCCGCCCATCAGTCGGCTCAACCGATCAAAGAGTCGGTCGATGAGGGCGCGGATGATCGCGCGCTGCTCGAGCGGATCGAAAAAGCCACGCCGCGTTAAGGGCTCCTTGAGCCAGCCGCCGTGGCGGGCCCAGCTCGGCCGCCGCGGATCGCCCGCAAAGGCGGGGATCGCATAGGCATAGACGTGGCCGACGACGAAGACGCCGGGGCGAAGCGCGGCGACCGTCTCCAGCACCTGGCGGTAGCCGGCTTCGATGAGCGCGAGCCGCTTTTCCAGTTCCGCTTCGATGAAGTGCGCGAGGAGCGGTCGGCCGGGTTCGCGCGGCCGAAGCAGTCTTTCCAGCACCGAATGCTCGCCCTCGGGACCGGGCTCGCTTCCGATGATGTCGTTGCCACCGGCAAAGAAGAGCAATCCGCGTACCCGCGGTCCGATGTCCGGGTC
>JAUQQO010000023.1 GCA_030549795.1 Pseudomonadota bacterium
TGCGGCTCTGCGCGCACCGATTGGTCCATCCTTGCGCCTCCCCGACCGCGCGGGGCGCCGCTGCGCCCCTCTGTTCGTTGACCATGCGGTCAAGGATTGACCACAGCCGCCCGCAGCCGGCAAGCGGCCGCGTGCGGTACGCTCAGCCGGAGCTGCACGCGGCTTTGGCTGCTCACACCACCGCGGTCATGATGCGCGCCATGAGATCGCGCTTGAGGCTGGGCAGCACGTTCGGACCCGAGCCGAAGCGGACGACGATGAGATCGAGGGACGGAACGAGGACGAGGAGCGTCTCGCGGAAGCCGTGGGCGTAGATGGCATCGGCCGGCACCGACCAACCGAGCATGGAGCGGTCGGCGTTGTTCCAAAAGCCGTTGCAATAGGCGCGGTTGCTGTTGGAGGGGAGCTGGAAAGGCGAGTTGGGCGTTGGTCGGAACTGGGCGTTGAGGGCGAGCGGGGATTGGCGGGTGAGGAAATTCACGAGACCCTCGTCGAGCAGCTGCACGATCCGCCCATCCGGCATGCGCCATCGGCCGCGGCGCAGCAAGAGATAGCCGATGCGGGCGAGATCGCGGGCGGTGAGCCGCGCGGCGCAGCAGGCACGGTTGTACGAGCCGAAGAAGTCCCAGTTGATCCAGTTCGCTCCGATCGGGCGGGCGATCTCGGCGTTGAAAAAGTCGCGCAGCGATTGGCGGGTCACGTTCTGCACGGCAATGCCTAAGAGGTCGCTGCTCGCCGAGCAATAGGACCAAACGGTGCCGCAGGGGGCGACCACCGGCCGGCGCAAGACGTAGTCCGGCGTGTAGCTCGGGTTGTACGGCGCATCGTCGGGCATAAGGCCCGAGGTCATCGAGGTCAGATGCTCGAGACGGATCGCCCGCTTGGGGCTGTCGCCCTGTTCAAAGGTGGAGGGAAGCAAGGTCCAAACCGGGGTCGTGGGCTCGACCACCCGTCCGTACCGTCCGCTGCGCGCAAGATAGCACAATCGGGCGACAGCCAGCGCCGTTAAGCTCTTGGATACGGAAGCCACGAAATGGATCGAACCCGGACCCCACTCGCCGGCGATCCAGCCGCGGCGAATGACGAGCAGGCTCGTGTCCCAAGCGAGGCTGCGCGCCCATTGGTAGGCGGCGTTGAGCCGATCCCAGTCGATGCCGGCGAGGGCACGGATATCGGCTTTGCGCGCCGCGGTCGGGGTCTGGTTGCGCGAGACGAGGCTGCGCCAGCCCCCGTTCGCTTCAGGTGGCGGAAAGTAGCCGGGATCGAGGCTCTGGGCCGCGCCCAGGCCGGCGAGGAGAGCTACGGAGGAAGCGGCACCGAGCGCGCCGACGAAGTTACGGCGCGACAAAAGAAATGGTGATGAATAGAAACGATGGCTACTCATCAGCGCTCCGGTACTGAGGTCAACCCTACGTAACGCGATGCATCATGTTAGAATTCGTGCATATGCATCGGACCTCGAATCGCTTTGTTTTCGACCCCGTAGACGGAAGCGATAGCCAGATAATCCCGACAAAAGTTTAAAACTTTGTTAATTCCTGGGAGAGATTTGTCGTGGTCCGGCTCTGAGCCGTGCCGCCCAGCGCGTGGCGACGCGCGAACCGGGACGGGCCGCACACTCGCCCGCGAGGGCCCTTGCAATTCGTTGAACGAGCAGTCAAAGATTGGGCGGTATCGCGACAGACGGCGCGCATAACGCCGGCAGGGAGGCGGCGATGACGGATCTCTTCACCCGGCAGCGGGCGATTCTCGAGGACGCGCTCGCCGCCTCGCGCACGCGCGGCTATTGGAGCCCCTATCCCGAAGTCCCCTCCGGCAAGCTCTATGGCGAGAACGCCAAGGCGGAAGCCGAAGCCGCCTTCGCTGCGCTTTGCGGCGCGCTGTTCCCGCTCGATCAGCAAAGCGAGGGGGAACCGATCGGTGAGGAGGTCTCGCCCTGGACGGGCGAGCCGCTCGCGATCCGCTATCCCCGATCGGATGTCTTAGCGCTGATCGCGCGCGCAAACCGCGCCGGCGAAGGGTGGGCTCGGGCGACCATCGAGGCGCGCATCGGGGTGGCGCTCGAAATCCTCACCCGGCTCAACCGTGATTCCTTCCTGCTCGCCTATGCCGTCCAGCACACCACCGGGCAGAGCTTCGTCATGGCCTTCCAGGCCGGCGGCCCGCACGCCCAGGACCGCGGGCTCGAAGCGACGGCCCTCGCTTATGAGGCGATGACGCGCTTTCCCGCCGGTGCGCTGTGGGAAAAGCCGCTCGGCAAGACGAGCGTGCGGCTGGCCAAGGAATGGCGCATCGTCCCGCGCGGCATCGGCGTGGTGATCGGTTGTTCGACCTTTCCCACCTGGAACGGCTATCCGGGCCTGTTCGCGTCGCTCGCCACCGGCAATGCGGTGATCGTCAAGCCCCATCCCAAAGCCGTCTTGCCGCTCGCGCTCACCGTGAAGACGGCGCGCGCGGTCTTGCGCGAAGCGGGCTTCGATCCCGATGTGGTGCAGCTCGCAGTCGACACGAGCGCCGAGCCGATCACCAAAGAATTGGTGCTCCATCCCGCCGTCGGCATCGTCGACTTCACCGGTTCGCCCGCCTTCGGAGCGTGGCTGCGCGAGAATGTGCGCGACAAGCTCCTCTTTACCGAAGAGGCCGGTGTCAATCCGGTCATCATCCATAGCACGCAGGATCTCAAGGCGACCTGTGCCAACCTCGCCTTTTCGCTATCGCTTTATTCCGGGCAGATGTGCACTGCTCCGCAGAACATCTTCATCCCTGCGGAGGTGACGACCGAGCACGGCCGGCTCGGCTTCCATGACATCGCCAAGGCGCTGGTTGCGGCGATCGATGAGTTGCTCGCCGATCCCGCGCGCGCCCAGGCGGTGCTCGGCACGATCCAGAACCCGGCGACCCTCGAGCGCATCGCCAAGGCCCGCGCGCTCGGCCGCATCTGGCGTGAAAGCGCGCCTCTTGCCGGGGCGCAGCCGGCGCGCACCGCCACCCCGCTGCTCGTGGAGCTCGCAACGGATGCCGAAGCAGCCTATTGTGCCGAGTGGTTCGGTCCGATCGCCTTTCTGATCCCCTGCCGCGACGCCGAAGAGGCGCTCGCCCGTGCAACCCGCTCGGTGGCGCGCAAAGGGGCGATCACGGCTGCCTTATGGGCCTCCGATGAAGCCTTCATCGCGCGCGCAAGCGATGCGTTTGCGCGGGTGGGCGCGCCGCTTTCGATCAATC
>JAUQQO010000003.1 GCA_030549795.1 Pseudomonadota bacterium
TGTGGGCGGGCACGAGGCTCGAGAGGAGGGCGGTTCGAAGCGCGCCCTTGATGCTCGAGCCGGGAATGTAGGGCCGCGCGCCGGTACGCACGAAGGGTCGGACGTCGCCTCTGCGCAAGGGGTTCTCGATCACCGGGCGGAGCTCTTTTGCGGCTGCCGCACCCAGCTTGATGCGCTCGAGGACGTGCTGCTCGCGTACCCACGTGCGCAGCATGCGCTGCGCGTTCGTAAGCTCGCCGCGATCGAGAGCGTTCAGATATTGTTCCCGTTGCTTGGGATCGGCGGCGCGCAGGACCGCGGCAGGGTCGAAGCGCTCGAGCCAGGCGCCGTCCGCGGAGAGGCGCCAGGCTTCGGCTGCGAGCACCGAGCCATCGCCGATGTGGATCGGGGTCAAAGGCCAGGCGAGGAAACGCCAGACGACGTCACCCTGCATCACGAGCCTCCGTGTAGGGGACGGCGAGGTGGAAGGCGTGGTGGCCCGGGGTGTAGCCGAGTGCCTGCGGGACGTCGGAATGGACGATGCCCTCGAGCCAGGCACCGAAGGGCCCGGGGCCGTCGGCTGCGAAGGTGGCGCCGGGCTTCATGAGCAGAAGCGGCCGCTTCCAGGGCCGGCCGCAGGTCATGCCGGCCTCGATCGCGAGCTTGCCGAAGTGGGTGGCGAGCTTGTAGCGCGGCGCGCGCAGCGCTTCCGTCCAGCAGCCGTGCGAGAGGGAGAGGAAGCGGGTGCCTCGATGCGCGAAGAGCTCGCGCTCGGGCGCGTGGGAAACGACGCGGAAGCGGCCGCGGCCAAAAGTCGAATCCCGACCGTGGCCCCATTCGCCCACCGCGCGCAAGAGGTCGAGGATCGGATCGATCGGGAGCGTGGTGGCGAGGTAGAGATCGCGGCGACGCTCCGCCGGGTTCGGCCAGTATTCGTCCTGGAAATAGAGGCCGGCTTCCTCGCGCACGGTGCCGCGCTGGCGGTCGATGACGTTGTGGGGCAGGCGGTGCTCGAGGTCGTTCGGCCCGTCGGCCAGTCCCTCCTCGATCGCCCGGGCAGACAGCGCCTCGCGGTGGCGAAGAAAAGCGTCGCGGCGGACGAAAGGCTTTTTCTTGAGCTTCTTGTGCTCGGCCGCGCGCTTGGGATCGAAGGGGGGAGCGGGCAGAAGCGGCTTGGGCAGGAGGCCCTCGGGCAGGACATCGGAAAGGAGCAACACCTCCTTACCGCTGCGGATCGGGTCGAGCCAGTCGCGGACCGCACTCTCACCCGCGCGCCGAACGAGAGCCCAGCAGAGCTCGCCGAAGAGCATGCCGGAGACGAAGGGCGTGGCATAGGGCCCTTCGAGCTCGAGCGTGATGCGCCAATAGTCCATTGGTGGCCTCAGGCGGCGAAGGAAAGGATCTGGGGCGCCTCTTGGATCGGGAAACGGTTCAGGCGGTGTCTGGTACCGAGCTCCTGTTTGCTGCCGTCGGGGAGGGTGACGACGAGGTTCTCGAAGCTCACCCGCCCGTAGCCGCGCGAGCCCGAACCACCGAGGGCGTCCTGTTCCAAAAGGCCGAGTCCGCCCAAGAGCCAGTTGAGGCACTCGTAGTCGCGCTTGCCGCCGTCGCCCGTATCGAAGAGGCGGAAGGACATCTCGATGATGAAAACCGCACCCGCCACTACGCGCTCGGTACGGCGCAGGCCACCGTCGAGCGCCTTGCCCGCGATACGGTCGATCGAGACCTCCATCTTCTCTTCGGTGAGCGCGAGCCCGCGCTCCTCCACGCTCTTCACCCAGGCGGGGTCGAGGAAGGCGTCGCGCACGACAAGACGCGTCGGGCCCGGATCGGGCTGGCCGGCTTCCTCCCAGTCGCGGCGGGGAATCGAGGAGCCGAAGATGCGCAGGATCGGATCCGTCGCGTCGAGCCGCTGGCCGCCGCCGGTCGCATTGAAGCCCCAGGCGCGGCCGTCGGTGCGGACGGTGCCGAAGGCCCATTCCAGCATAAAGCGCAGCTTACCCTTCAAGGAGGAGCCGGGGACGTAGGGCTCGCGGGTGTGGGGGTGGCGGATGACCGGCAGATCGATGCCGCCGATGTCGACCGTGTCCTTGCCGGCGCCGATGTGGAGGCCGGTAACGGCGGTCATGCGGCCGTCGATGCGGGCGACACCGATGAGCTTGTTGGACGCGGCCATGGTCTCACCTCAATTCGGGTTGTAGACGCGGTGATAAGCGACGATCGCCTCGAAATGGCGGGCGAAAGCTACGAGCTTTTCTGGACTATCGACCGAGGCGGCGTGGCGCGTGAAAAATTTCACGAGCTCGGCCGGGACCTTCTGGCCCGGCCGCTTGTGCGCGTAGGCGGCGCGCGCCTTCATCATGGCGAGCTCGGCCTTCACTTGCTCGGCGTCGAGCTTCCCGGCTTGGGCGCGAAGGCGCAGCGCCACCACGGGGTCGTAGAAGCGGCGCAACTGAGTATTGGGTATCTCTTTGAACTGTTCCGCCATCGCGCGGGCTTCTTCGTCGAGCAGCGCCGGCCGAATGGTTTTTCCATTAGGAGTGAAATACTGTTCCTTCTCGCTCGGAGGACGGAGCAGAGCGATCACATCACTATCGGACCCGGGCCCGGGATTCGGGTTCCCCGAGCTGCGCGTGCCCGCATGTCCGGCTCCACCCCCTCGCGGAGCCACCGCACCGGCACTGTGCGGCCGCGGGGGATTGGGTGCGCCTGCACGCGGCGGCTGATGCTGCGGTCCTTTGCCGTTCATCCTCTCCTCCTCACCGGTTGCGCCAGAGGGCGAAAGTGATCGCGAGCTTGCTGGGCGGCGCGGGTCCGCCGCTCTTCCCGTTCAGCCCCATGAGCGCGTGGAAATCGCTCCAGATCGTGGGAAAGGGGCCGCCCGGCTTAGGGGGATAGGCACGTGCGAGGAAGTAATGGTAACGGGCCCGCCAGATCGCCGCCCCGGTATCCGGATTGTGCTTGCGTTCGGCCTTCGCCTTGAGCTCGAGGAAGGAGAGGAGCTTATAGGCGAAGGAGGTCTTCGCGGCGTCCTCGCGCAGCTGTGCGCAGAGCCAATCGGCCTTGTCGAGAAGCCAGGGCAGGCCGCAGGTCTTGTCGGTCCAGGGCAGGACCTCGCCCATGATGCCGAGCGCGTCTTTTTCGGGCCG
>JAUQQO010000009.1 GCA_030549795.1 Pseudomonadota bacterium
GACGTCCCGCATCGAGGCCACGAGCTGCTCGATGCGCTCGAGCATGGCGTTGAGGTTCTGGGCGAGCTCGTCGAACTCGTCGCCACCACCCTCCACCGCGATACGGCGGCCGAGGTGACCGGCCATGATCGCCGAGGTGGTCCGGTTGATCCGCTCGAGCCGGCCGATCGTCCAGCGGGAAAGGGCGAAGCCGCCGAGAAGCCCGAGCAACAGCATAAGCGCCGTGCCGCCGGCAATCGCGTTTTTGAGCAGGCTCTGGGTGTGCAGCTTGTCGTTGATGTCGCGCCCGACCAATAGCCGCGCGCCGCTTTCGAGTTCGAACGCGCGGGCGAGGATCTGGCGCGGCCGCCGCGGGTCGTCGCCCTCCACGAGCGCCATCCGCCAGAAGCCCTGGGCATCGGCCGGTTCGTGCGGCCAGGCGGGAAATTTGCCCGCGAGGTGGCGGCCAGCGGCATCGACCACGAGATAGACGCTCGCCCGGTCGGGATCGTAGGCCGAGCGCAGATCGACCAGCTCAACCAGAGCGTGAACGCCGCCCCACTCGTGGGCCTCGATCAGTCCCTGCGCATCCGTCTCGATCGTCTCCCGCACCTGCTGTTCCATATATTCGACAGCGGCGACGTAGACGAAGGTTAAAAGTGCGAGCGCAGAGGCCCCGAAGGCGAACCCATACGCCAGGGTCAGGCGAAAAACCGAAGAACTAAGCAGCCTTGTCCCGGTCGGGCGCGCGGAGACTGTAGCCGGCGCCGCGGACGGTGTGGATGAGTGGGAAGTCGAAACCACGGTCGATCTTCTGTCTCAGGCGGCTGATGTGCACGTCGATCACATTGGTCTGCGGATCGAAGCGATAGTCCCAGACCTTCTCGAGCAACATGGTGCGAGTCATCACCTGGCCGGCATGGCGCATGAGCACTTCGAGGATCTTGAACTCGCGCGGCTGCAGATCGATCTCGCGTCCGGCTCGCTCCACCCGCCGGGCGAGCAGATCCATGGTGAGATCGGCATAGCGCAAAACCGTCTCCCGCCCGTCGGCGGCTTCCCCCTGTCGGCGGCGCAACAGCGCCTCGATCCGCGCCAACAGCTCGCTGAAGGCGTAAGGTTTGACGAGATAGTCGTCGCCTCCCGCTTTGAGCCCCTTGACCCGGTCGTCGACCTCGCCCAGGGCGGAGAGGAAGAGCACGGGTGCGCGATTGCCGGTGGCGCGCAGGGTGCGCACCACCGACAGTCCGTCGAGCCCCGGCAGCATCCGGTCGACGATCAACAGATCGTGCGAGCCCGTAGCGGCGAGCAACAGACCTTGCTTGCCGTCGTGGGCGACGTCCACCGTGTAGCCGCTCTCGCTGAGGCCCTTGGCCATGTACGCGGCGGCGTCCTTGTCGTCTTCGATGATGAGGATGCGAATGGCCATCGCCATGGTTCCCGCTTTTAAGGCCTCGTGCCGTCGCCAAACGCGCCGTTGCCCATCTGCCCCGCGGCGCTAGGAAACCGCGATCGGGATCGCCACAAAGCGCGGCTCGCCATCGCGCCAGAGCTGCACGAGCACGGTCTTGCGGCCTTCGGCGTGGGCCTTTTTGACCGCATCGGCGACCTCGCGCGGCGAGCGCACCGGCTTGCCCGCTATCGCCATGATCACATCGCCCTCCTGCACGCCCTTCTCGGCCGCCGGGCCGTCGGGATCGACCTCGCGCACGAGCACGCCCTGCACGCTCGGATCGATTCCGTACTGCTCGCGCAGGGCCGGGGTGAGCGACGCCAATGAGAGGCCGAGGCGCGGCTGGCCCTTGCTCGGCTCGCTCGGCTCGGCCCGCGCCACCTGCTCGCCACCGGGCATGCGGCCGATCTCCACCGTCACCCGCTTTTCCTTGCCCTCGGCGAAGACCACAAGGGTGGCCTTAGAGCCGGGAGTCGCTGCCGCCACCGCCCGGGTGAGCGTGCGCAGCCGATCGATCGGGGTGCCGTTGAACTCGCGGATCACCCACCCCGCCTCGATCCCCGCTTTATCGGCCGGGCTTCCCGGTTCGACGCGCGCCACGAGCGCACCCTTGGTATCCGGAAGCCCGAGGCTTTTGGCGAGGTCCTCATCGATGGGCTGAATCGACACGCCGAGCCAGCCGCGCTCGACGGTGCCCTTTTCGATGAGTTGCGCGACCACCTGCTTGGCGGTGTTGGCGGAGATGGCAAAGCCGATGCCGATGTTGCCGCCGGTGGGCGAGAAGATCATGCTGTTGACCCCCACCACCTCGCCATCGAGGTTGAAGGTGGGGCCACCGGAGTTGCCGCGGTTGATGGGCGCGTCGATCTGGATGAAGTCGTCGTAGGGACCGGCACCGATCTCGCGGCCGGTGGAGGAGACGATGCCCGCCGTCACCGTGCCGCCGAGCCCAAAGGGGTTGCCCACGGCGATGACCTTATCACCCACCCGCACTTTCGAGCTGTCACCGAACTCGACCCAGGTCACCGGCCCCTTGGGATCGACTTTGAGCACCGCGAGATCGCTGCGCTCGTCGATGCCGACGATGCGAGCAGGAAGCCGGGTGCCGTCCTGCAGCGTCACGCTCACCTTATCGGCCCCTGCCACCACATGCGCGTTGGTCACGATGTGCCCCTTGCCGTCGATGAAAAAGCCCGAGCCCTCGCCGCGGGCACGAAAGCGCGGCTGACGCTCGGGTGCCGGCATGGGCATGCCGAAGAAGCGCTCGAAGAAGCGGCGGAAGTCGGGATCGAGGAAGGGTGCGGGGATGCCGGGCGCGCGCTCGGTCCGCTCGACCTGCACATTGACCACCGCCGGCAAAAGCTTCTCGACGAGATCGGCATAGGAGCGCTCGAGATCGGCCCGGCTCAATCGGCCGCGCAGCTCTTGGGTGGCAGAGCCGGGCGCAGCTGAGCCGGGAAGCGCGAGCGCTAAGGCCGAAACCAAGGCGAGCGCGGCGACAAGCCCGCGTCCGCCGGGCAGGACGAGCGGTCGGGTACGGGACATCGCAAGACTTCCCCTTCATGCGCGACGCGCGAAAATCACGCCCTTCAATATAGGGCATCAAGCTCGCCCCCGCTTGTCCCTCTTGTGACATTTGCGTTAGTCGCGCGCCAAGTCGAGACGGCGAGGGCTGATGCGGGTCGCGGTCCTGTGGGCGCCAGCCGAGGCAAGGGACGAGCGAAGCCGATGGTCTTCGCTTGCGGCGCAAGCGGAACGCGCTCGCGCTGCGGGTGCCGATCTTCTCCTCTTGCCCGAGCTTGCCCTCTTCGATCCGCAACGCCCGATCACACCACAGGCGGGCGAACCGTCCGATGGGCCCTGCGCGCACACGCTCGCGGCGATCGCGCGCGCGCACGAGCTCGCGCTCGTCGCCGGCTATCTCGAGGCTTGCTCGGGCAAGCTCTTCAGCGCTGCGCTCGTCGTCTCCGCCCATGGGGTGGCGATCGCCAACTATCGGCGCACGCATCTGCGCGCCGGCGAGCGGCCTTTGCTCTCGGCCGGTGCCTGGCTTTCCCTCGTGCCCTTTGGCGATCGAAAGCTCGGGCTTTTGATCGGCTATGATCTCCACTTTCCCGAGGTGGCGCGGCTGCTCGTGCTCGAAGGCGCGGATGGGCTTTTGGTGCTCGGCGCGCGCGCGCGTGAACCGCGCCATGCGGTTGAGACCTTGTTGCGCGCCCGGGCGCTCGAGAACGGGGTGCCGGTGGCCTATGCCGGCTGGGCGAGCGCCGATGCCGCCCCGGCTGCGCTCTTCGGCCCCGAGGGAGGGCTGCTCGCGCGCGCCGAGCGGCCCGACAGCTGGGCTTGCGCCGAACTGCCCGCCCCTGATCCGCGCGCGGCAGGATTGGCGGAGCGCCGCCCGCGGCTCTATCAAGGGCTCATGTGTGAGCTGAGCCGCATTTCCGGCTCGAGCGACCGCGAAGGGAGCACGGCGTGAAGACGATCCTCGCCCATATCGAGCCGGGGCCGGGCCTCGATTCGGTGCTCCGCTGCGCGCTCCTCGTGGCGCGTCAGTTCGAATCCCACATCGAAGGCCTCCACCTCGAGCCCGGCCAACCGGATGTGATCGCCGCTGGGGCGGATGGCTTCATCGCTGCCGCCCCCGATCTTCTGGCCGGGTTCGAGCGGGAGATGCGCGAGCGGGCGGAGCGCGCCCGGCGCGCCTTCGAAGCCTTCGCAAGCGAAGCCGAACTCGAACCACCTCATCCCGGCTCGCGCGGGCCGAGCGCACGGATGCGCATCGAACGCGCCGGACAGCTCGCCTTGGGCTCGATCGGCCGCGTCTTCGATCTCATCGTGGTCGGCCGCCCGCAGCGCGATTCGGTCACCCCGAGCATGGCGGCGCTCGAAGCGGCACTCTTCGAATCGGGGCGGCTGTTGCTCGTCGCTCCCCCCACCCCGCCCACCGCTCTGGGCGAGCATGTGGTGATCGCCTGGAACCAGTCGACCGAGACCGCCCGCACCGTGGCCCTTGCGATGCCCTTTCTCGCCAAAGCGCGCACGGTCACCGTCCTCACCGTAACCGGTGCTACGGTTCCCGGGCCAACCGGTGCGCAGCTGGCCGAGAATTTGCGAATGCATGGCCTTACCTGCTCGGCGGTTGAATGCGACCCGCGCGGTCGTCCCTCGGGCCAGGCGATGCTCGAGGAGGCAGCGGCGCTCGGCGGTGATCTCTTGGTCAAGGGGGCCTATACCCAAAGCCGCTTGCGCCAGATGATCTTCGGTGGCGCCACCAGCCACATCTTGGCCCACGCCGAAATGCCGGTTCTCATGGCGCACTGAATACGCGGCCCGTGTGGCTTGACGCTCTAAAAGGCGCGCGGAACATCGCCCCAAAGGGCTAATGTCTCGGCGGGGAGGAACGAGCATGGCGCACCCGCGCGCCCATAAGCGAGAACGGAACGCTTTTGCCGCGAGTCTCGTGCTCGCCGGGCTCGTCTTGAGCGCTACGGCCACCGCGCAGGCGCCGAGCGGTGGGGTGCAGCCGCCCGCTACCGAACAGCTGCGCCAAGCGATCGAGGAGATCAAAAAACGCATCGCGCGCCCACCCGAGACCAGCACGGGTCTGGCCAGCTCGCTTGCCCGCGAACTCGAATCGGCGCACGCGCGAGTTGCCGAGCTCGCCGCTACGCTCGAGCGCGTGCGCGGCGAGCGCGATCGCCTCAAAGAGGAACGCGACCGGCTCGAAGCCGAGCTCGCGAACGCGCGCGCGGAGGGACAGCGGCTCGAGACACTGCTTGCCGAGCGCGACGAGCGCCTGCGCGCGCTCGATGGGCGTCTTGCCACGCTCGCCGAGAGCGTGCGCAGCGAGCAAGCCCGCCTCGAGCAGGCGCTCGCCGAAGCACACGCCCGCGCCGAAACAGCCGAGCAGACCGCAAGCGAGCGGGCGCAGCAGATCGCCGCACTCGAGGGTGAACAGCAGCGCCTGCGCGAGATTCTGGCGGAACGCGAGCGCGCGTTGGCCGAGCTCAGCGCCCGAAGCGAGAAGATCGCGCGCGAGCGCGACGGGCTGCGCGGCGAATTGTCCGCTCTCGTCGAACGCTTGGGTGAACTCGAAGGCGAACTCAAGCGCGAGCGCACGCAAGCCGAAAGCCGTCTGAGCGCGTTGCAGCAGGAAAACGAAGAGCTGCGCCAACTGGCGGCGCTCTCGGTGGAAGAGCTGCAGAGCTTGGGCGAGACCTTGGTACGCACGCTCGCCGAGCAGCAGGCGCTCATCCAGAGCTTGCAACAGATCAGCGCCGGGCGGGAGGCAGCCGAGCGTGAACTCGCTGCCGCGCGGCGCGAGGTGGAGCTCTACGCCGCCGAAGCGGCGCAGCTGCGGGCGCGCTTGGGCGCCCTCGAACAGCCCGCTGCGGGCAACGCGCCGCTTGCCAAGCTCGAGGCCAGTCCCGAGCCCTCCCCACGCCCCGCGCGCCCTCTGCCCGAAGCGATCCGGTTGCAACTCGCGCAGTTGCGCGCGAGCGAAACCCCGGATGGGGCGATCCTCACCGTGGTCGAGGGCAACGCCTTCGAATTCGGTTCCGAACGCTTCACCGAGGCGGCGAACGCGACCCTGGCACGGGTCGCGCGGCTCATCGAGCTCGCCGAGCCCAAGCGCATCCGCATCGTCGGTCACACGGATGCGCAGGGCGATGAGGAGGCCAACCGGCGTTTGAGCCTGCGCCGCGCCCAGGCGGTGCGCGATTGGCTCGTGCGCAACCGTGGCCTCGATCCGGCCAAGACAACTGTCGAAGGGCGCGGCAAGGACCAGCCGATCGCCTCCAACGACACGCCCGAGGGGCGCCGCGCCAACCGGCGCGTCGAGGTCTTCCTCGAGCGCTAGGGCGAGCCGAAACGGTACTTCTGCGCTTGCGAGACTTGCCGAGACCGGAGGGTTGCGGCAGTGCTGCGCCGCCGGGTGAAGGGAACAGCGGATGATCACAGGCGAGCTCGCCGCTCAGCTTACCGCGCTGGGCCAGGTGGTTCTGATCGACATCGTGCTCGCGGGCGACAATGCGGTGGTGATCGGCACCGCAGCCGCCGGCTTACCGCCCACCAAGCAACGCCAAGTGATCTTTTTGGGCGCTAGTCTTGCGCTCTTGATGCGCATCGCCTTCGCCCTGATTGCCACCCAGCTGCTCGCCATCATCGGCTTGCTCTTGGCCGGTGGGATTTTGCTCTTGTGGGTGGCGTGGAAGATGTGGCGCGAGTTGCAGGCGCAAAAAGCGGTCGAACGCCGCGAGATCCCGGCCGTGATCCCGGGCGCGCACGCCGCCGCGCCCGGCCAGAAGACCTTCTTCTCCGCCGTCACGCAGGTGGCGATCGCGGATGTGTCGATGTCGCTCGACAATGTACTCGCGGTCGCCGGGGCGGCGCGCGAGCACCCCTACATCATGGCCTTTGGCCTCTTGCTCTCGATCGCGCTCATGGCGATAGCGGCCGGCTACATCGCGCGGCTGATCGAGCGCCACCGCTGGATCGCCTATGTCGGGCTCGTGATCATCCTGTGGGTAGCGCTCGAGATGATCTACAAGGGCGGCCGCGACGTGTGGCTGGCGCTCAACGCCGTGTGAGCTCGCCCTAGCCCGATGCCGCGCGGGCGCGCTTGACCAGCCGCACGAGCTCGACCCGGCAGCTCTCGGCGTCGTGCACCGGCTTGTCGAACCACAGCCGCGCCGATTCGCCCTCGCGCAACAGATCCGCCCCTTCGGGATCGACGCCGACCAGCTTCCAGCCCCCGCCTTGGCGCCCCAACAGCCGCTCGGCGTAGAGCTGAACGGCATCGGCATGGTCCTCGTTCATGTGCGCGACGATCTCGGCTTCGGCTTGTGCGAGCGCCTGCGCGCCTTGGGTGTCGAACAGCACCTCCTTGGCCTCGAGCCAGTGGATGCGCCCGAAGCCGGCGACGAGATGCACCTGCTCCACCTCGACTTTGAAGAGGTGGAAGTCCTTGAACCCGAAATAGAGCTCAGAATCGGGATGGTGGGCGCGATAGCGCTGCTTGAGGCGCTCATCGCCGTCGATACAGCGCACGCGCCCTTGCACCGTGGCGCGCGCCCCGGTCAACGGCACCGCAAGCCCGAGCGTGCCGTCGAAGAGCAGCGACACGCGCGGATCGGCACGGATGTTGCGGGTGTGGTCGGCGAGATCGGAGAGCAGGAGCAGGGGCGAGGCGTCATGGTCGACGCAGACCATCGCGAGCGAGACATAGGGTGCGCCCGAGTCGGCGAGCAGCGTGCCGAGGGCTGCGCGGCGCTGCTCGCGCAACAGGCGCCGCACCGTGAGGCCGGGATGCTCGCTCTCGCGCGAAGATTGCATGGTTCCTCCCTTTCGCACCGCAGCCATCGGCTGGGTACGGGTTGTTGACCCGCCGGGCTCCCGTTATCGACGCTGCGACGTCGATGGAGTGAAAGGTGGTGCAGATCCCCCATCCGGTCGAGAGCGGCGATTTCACGCGCGAAGTGGTTTGGGCAGCGGCCGCTCCGCCCCTGGCCGAGCCGGTTACGGTGGCCGAGGGTATCTTGTGGCTGCGCTTGGCGCTGCCTTTTAAGCTCGACCACATCAACCTGTGGCTGCTCGACGACGGCGACGGCTGGACCCTCGTCGACACCGGCTATGGCGATGCGCGCACGAGCGCGATCTGGGACGGCCTGCTGGCGGCGGGCAAGTTCGCGGGCAAGCCGCTTGCGCGGATCCTCGTCACCCACTTCCACCCCGACCATCTCGGCCAAGCCGGGCGGCTCTGCCGGCGCTTCGATCTGCCGCTTTTCATGACCCGCACCGAATGGCTCACCGGGCGGATGCTCCAGCTCGATGTGAGCGAGGAGTTCATCGCCGCGGGAATCGCGCAGGACCGCCGCGCCGGTCTCTCTCCCGAACTGCTCGAGCGGCGGCGCGACCGCGGCAACGCCTACCGCCCGGGGGTGACGCCGGTGCCGGCGTCGATCGAGATCCTCGAGGCGGGCGATGCGTTCGTTGCCGGCGGCACGCGATGGGAGGTGATGGTCGGCCGCGGCCATTCGCCCGAGATGGTCACCCTTTTTTCCCGCGAGCGGAACATCCTCATCGGTGGCGACCAGCTGTTGCCGCGCATCACTCCGGTGGTGGGCTTGTGGCCCACTTCCCCCGAACGGGACCCCTTGGGCGTGTTCGTTGCGAGCATCGACCAATATGACGCGCTTCCCGAGGACGTCTTGGTGCTGCCCTCGCACGAGCGGCCCTACCGCGGCCTCAAGGTGCGGCTCGCGCAACTGCGCGCCCACCACCGGGCCCGGCTGGACGAGACCGAGGCCCTCTGCCGGGTGCCCACAACCGCGGCGCAGGTCATGGCCGGGCTCTTCCCCAAGGACCTCGATCTCCATCAACTCGGGTTCGCGCTCGCCGAAACGCTCGCCCATCTCGTGGCGCTCGAGCGCGCTGGACGTGTGGTACGCCACCGCCGCGCCGATGGGGTGGAGATCTGGCAGAGCACGGGGCGCGCTGGCTGAAAAGCTGCGCTTAGGGCGCGATGGCGATCGCCACGCGGCGGTTCTGCCGCCCTTTCTTCTCGATCTTGACGATGCGCACGCGGCCGATCTCGCCCGTGCGGCGCACATGGGTGCCGCCGCAGGCTTGCAGATCCACCCCTTCGATCTCCACGAGGCGGATTTGCCCCACACCCTTGGGCGGTCGCACCCACATCGTCTTGACGAGCTCGGGGCGCCGTTCGAGCTCGGCCTCCTCAATCCACAGCGCCCGCACCGGCAGATCGGCTTCGACCCACGCCACGAGCTTCGCCTCGATCGCTGCGCGGTCGGGAGGCTCCGGCAGGTCGAAGTCGAGCCTTCCTTCGAGCTCGCCCACGGCGCCACCGGTGACCGGTGCGGCCACCGCCGCTGAGAGCAGGTGGAGCGCCGTGTGGGCGCGCATGAGCCGATAGCGCCGCTCCCAGTCGATCACCGCCTCAACGCGCATCCCACAAATGAGCGGTTCGCTCCCTTCCACCGGGACGTGCACGATGAGCGCGTCCTCGCCCTTGCGGGTGTCGACGATCGCCACCTTCCGCCCGTCTTCGAGGAGGAGATGGCCGCGATCACCCGGCTGCCCGCCGCCAGCGGGATAGAAGACGGTGCGGTCGAGAACGATCCCTTCGGGGCGAACCGCGCAGATGCGCGCGCTGCAGGCGCGCGCGTACGGATCGTCGCGAAAGAGCGCTTCGCTCACCGTCACCGTCCTCGGTTTCGCAAGCGGCGCCGTTTACAGCCGGGCTCTGATCGGTCTAGCCCTCGCCGAGCGAGAGAAGAAGAGGAGCGGAGATCGGCGCCCATCGCCATGGCTGCGGCAGCGGATGTGCTCGTGCGGTTCGTCGGGGTGGAGAAGACCTACGACGGAGCCACGCTCGTCGTCAAAAGTCTCGACCTCGAGATCCGGCGGGGAGAGTTCCTCACCCTTCTCGGGCCCTCGGGGTCCGGCAAGACGACGACGCTTCTCATGCTCGCCGGCTTCGAGCTTCCAACGCGCGGCGAGATCCTGCTCGAAGGTCGCTCGATCGCGCGGCTGCCGCCCTGGAAGCGCGACATCGGTATGGTGTTTCAGAACTACGCGCTCTTCCCGCACATGACGGTGGCGGAAAACGTCGCCTTTCCGCTTTCGGTGCGCAAAGTTCCAAGAGCCGAGATCGAAGAGCGCGTGCGCAAAGCACTGGCGATGGTTCGCCTCGAGGGCTTTGCGCATCGACGACCGGCGCAGCTCTCGGGCGGCCAGCAGCAGCGCGTGGCGCTCGCGCGCGCGCTCGTCTTCGAGCCCAAGCTCGTGCTCATGGACGAGCCTTTGGGTGCGCTCGACAAACAGCTGCGCGAGAGCATGCAGTACGAGATCAAGCATCTCCACGAGCGGCTCGGCGTCACCGTGGTCTACGTCACCCACGACCAGAGCGAAGCGCTCACCATGTCGGACAGGGTCGCCGTCTTCAACCACGGCGAGATCCAGCAGCTCGCTACACCCGCGGAACTCTACGAGCGGCCCAAGAACGCCTTCGTCGCTCGGTTCATCGGCGAGAACAATCGGCTTAGGGGAATCGTCAAAGAGTGGACGGGCGAATATTGTCTGGTCGAAGTCGAAGGGGCCCTCATCAAGGCCACCGCCGCCAACATCAAAGGGGTCGGCACGCCCACGACGCTCTCCCTGCGGCCCGAGCGGGTGGCGATCGATGGTGCCGGCGCGCGCGACAATCTCTTTGCGGGCCGCGTGGAAGAGCTGATCTACCACGGCGATCACATCCGTGTCCGGCTCTCGCTTCTCGGCCACGATGACTTCATCGTGAAATTGCCCAACCGCCCCGGTCAGGTACGCCTCGAGCCCGGTCAGGTCGTGAACGTCTCCTGGCTCGCTTCCGACTGCCGCGCCCTCGACGCCGAGTAGCAGGCCCCTTGCACCGTTGGCGCTGGCGAACGCCGAAGTGTGTGCGTTAGCCTCGCCTCGATCGCAAAGGACCGCCCATGACCGGCCACGACACACTCACCGCACGGCTTGCCCGCTGCTACACCGGGGTCGTGCACGATGCGATGCGAGCTTTGGGGCTCGCGAACTTCGTCTTGCCGCCCGAGATCCGCCTTTTCGACACCTCGCGCCGGCTGGCGGGCCCGGTTCAGACCGCCACCGGCCATCTCGATGAGCGAGCGGACCCGCACACGACCCTTCTCGCCTGGACGGGCCTTCTCGCGCAGGCCAAGCCCGGCCATGTGCTGGTCTGCCAACCGCACACCCATGCGCTCGCGCTCATGGGCGAGCTCTCGGCCGAAACGTTGCAGCGCAAGGGCATGCTCGGTTATGTGGTCGATGGAGCGGCGCGCGATCTCGCATCGATCGCCCGCATCGGCTTTCCGATCGCCTTTCGCCACGCCACCCCCGCCGACATCGTCGGACGCTGGCTCGTGGATGCCTTGGATGTGCCGATCGTCATCGGCGAAGTGCGCATCTTGCCCGGCGATTATCTCTTGGCCGATGCCGATGGCATCGTGGTGATTCCCCAAGCGCGCGTACAGGACGTGGTCGGCGAAGCCGAACGCGCCATGGGAGCCGAGGATCTCGTGCGCCAAGCCATCCTCGACGGCATGGACCCGCAAGAAGCCTACCGCCGCTACGGCAAGTTCTAAACGCACACAGAGCTTCACCGTCGCGATCGAAAACGGCCCTTTTCGCGTCGGGGGATCGAAAGAACGTCAATCCTCGCGCGCTTCGATCGCAAGCCCGAGCGTCTTGGCCGCTTGCCCGGGCGTTGCGAGCATGCCCAAGAACGCCGCCATGAAGCTTACCGGTTGCGCCGGAGCGAGACGGACCACCAACACCCGTGGCTTGAGGAGGAACTTTTCGAGTTCACTTGTGCGCTTTTGATCGAGAAGCGAGCGCAGGGGCTCTTCGGCCCTAAGATCGCGGATCAATTGTTTGACGAAATCAGCGCGTTTCTTGCCGGCTTCCCGAGCCATGGCCTCGATCCGGCGATCCACGAGCCCCCGATCGAGAAGACGCAGCTCGGCGCGAATGAGCTTGGCATCGGTGGATGCGGTGACCGGATCGACCGCCGGATCGGCTCCGAGCTTGCCCAAAAGGCTCATGCGCAAGCCGAACAGCCCGAGGGCGTCGAGCTCAAGCGGATCGAGGGCGAAAGCGAGCGTCGCTTCGTCGTATGAGGAAAGCAGGCGCAAGCCCATGCGCAGTCGGTCGACGCCGGCGATCGCGAGCGCTGCCTGCAATTCCTCCACCTCGAGGACCTCGGGGTCGAGCACGAGATCGGTGAGATGGAACTCTCCGCGCTTGTTGCTCGCCTGCTGATCGAGACGCAGCGCCAGGCGCTCGAACCCGAAGCCGATGCGGTCGTCTTTGCGGAAGGTGAACCCGGCAAGGAGGGTGCGGCTGTCCCACATGAGCCGCGCGAGCTCGGCCTGCAGCGCCTGCAGCCCTTCTTGGGTGCGCGGGGCGGCCTCGAGCCGCGTGGCGAAGTCGGGCGGCATCATCGTCACCGCGCTCTGCTCGAAGCGCGCAAGATCGAGCTCGCTTCCGTCTTCGTTGTGGATCCGCAGACCCGCAAGCTCGATTGCCCCGAGGCGATTCGCGACAAGCCCGTCCCAGCGTAGGCGCGCGAGCGCAACGCCCGACCCCTGGCTGTCGAAGGCCTCTAGCTCTTCAAGGCGCACCGGCCCGACCGCAAAGCGGCCGAGTTCGGCGGCGAACTCGAGGGCCGCGAAGCTGTGCGCGAGCTCTTCGTCTTCGGCGCCGTCCTCACCTGCGGGGGCCGGCTCGGCCTCCGCAGCGACCGCGTCCTCGCTCGCTCGCTCGGATTCCGCCCCCGTTTCCTGCATCACCCGCACAAGAGTATCGCCAAGGAGTTCTCCTGCGCGTACGAGGCGCTCGAAGCGGACCCGGCTCCAATCCACGTGCGCGAGCTCCACGAGCGCGACGCCAAAGCGGCCATCGCTCTCTTTGATGGCGAGATCCTCGAGACGAAACCGCTCAAGGCGACCATCGCCCAGGTGCGCGAGTTCGAAGCCGGCAAGCGTCATTCGGCCATCGCTCGATTCGAGGGCGAGCCGGGCGAGCCGAACTCCCGATAAACGGAGGCGATCGAGCGCTGCGAACAAGGCGCTTGGATCCTCTGCGGCGCGGGCGACGAGCTCGGGATCGAAATCGCGCAGATCGAGAAGGTCGAGAGCGAGGGATTCGAGCGCGAGGCGCTCATCCGGCGTTGTGCGCACCGCAAGGCGTTCGAGCGTGAAGCCCTCAAGGCGCTCTTGGGCAAAGCGGGCGATGACAAGGCGCGCCGCATCGGCGCGCACATCCGGCCCTTCAAAGTGCAGGTCTTCGAGGGTGAGGGGTCCGAGCGTCGAGCGGGCGAGCGCCTCCTGCGGCGCTTCGGCCGCAAGCGCCGCCGTCAAGGCTTCGATGTCGACCCGCGCGCCCTCGATCGCCCCGATGCGGAGCGTGCCGCGCTCTTGCGCCAACTGCACGACCACCGCTTGGGCGCGGGCGGAAGCGCTGCGCCCCAGCTCCGCAAGGCTCCCGACTTGCGCGAGCTCGACCATGCCCGCCTCGAGCGTTCGCACCGGAGCGGAGGCGGGCAGCTCGAGGCGCACTCCCTCCACCGCCACGCTAAGCCAGAAGGGTCGAGCATCGAGCCGCTGCCAACTCAGCCGCGCCCCCTCCGGCAGCCTGCGGCCGGCTTCTTCGAGCGCGAAGACGGCGCGCGTCTCCATCCACGCCTCGAGCGCGGCGTGCGCCGCGAACAGCCCCAGCGAGAGGAGCACGCCCCCAGAGACCACGCGCCGCATCGCACCGCCCCACCATCGCGTTTGCATCGCAGCGAGTGTGCCAAAGGCCGCGCGCGCACTGCAAGCTTTGTGATCAGGCCGGGGGTAGGAAGCGATCGAGGAGAGCGCGCAGCTCTTCGGCTGCATCGACGTGCACCCAGTGTCCCGCATCGGGCAGCGTGACGAGCTCGAGAGCGGGAAACAGGCGGCGAAAAACCGCCTCGTGCTCGTCCAGCACATACTGCGAGCGGCCGCCCCTGATCACAAGCGTGGGCAGATCCGGCGGAGCCGGCGGAAGCGAAGCGGGAAATCCGACGATCGCGGGCATCGCCTCAAGCAGCACGGGCAGATTGGGCAGCCAGGCGAGGCGGCCCGCCCGCGAATCGAGGTTGCTTGCGAGAAAGGCGCGCAGGCGCGGATCGCCGATCGCGGAAGCGAGCGCGGCTTCGACTTCGGCGCGGCGGGTAAAGCGTGCGGGGTCGATGGCCAGCATGCTGCGCATATAGGCCTCGAATTCGGGCCGAGGCCCATAGTCGACGGGTGCTATGTCGACCACCACCAGCCGCTCGACCCGCCGCGGGCGGGTGAGGGCGAAGGTCATCGCCGCCTTGCCGCCCATGCTGTGGCCGAGCAGCGAAGCGCGTTTGAGATGCAGCCGGTCGAGCAGCACCTCGAGGTCGGCCGCCATCGCCAAATAGTCCATCACCGGGTGGTGCGGCGAGCGGCCGTGGTTGCGCAGATCGACGAGGATCAAGCGGCGCCGAGCCGCCAGGGTTTTGCCGAGGCTCACCCAATTGCGGCCTTGACCGAGCAGGCCGTGGAGAACGAGGGTCGGCGGTCCTGCGCCCAGCTCGTGGAAGGCGAGCGCGACCGGCTCGTGCGAACCGCTCACTCGGCCGCGCGCAGCTGCGCCGAGCGCTCGGCGGCCACGAGTTCGCGCTCGCGATCGACCATGTAGTCGCGTACGAGCGGCACGGCCTTCCTGTCCTTGGCGATCTGCAGATGGAAGACCATGATGTCGCCGACGCGGAAGGAGAGCTCGCTGCCGATCAGGTAGAACTCCCACATGCGGCAGAAGCGCTCGTCGTAGATTTCGCGAATGCGCGCGCGGTTGCGGTTGAATTTTTCGCGCCACAGCCGCAGCGTCTCGGCATAGTGCAAGCGCAAAATCTCGCAGTCGGTGAGCCAGAGGCCGGAGCGCTCGAGCGCTGGGATGACCTCGGAGAGCGCGGGAATGTAGCCGCCCGGGAAGATGTATTTGCGGATCCAGGGGTTGGGGAAATGCGGTCCGCCCATGTGGCCCATGGAGTGGATGAGGACCACGCCGTCGGGGGTTAACAGCTCCTTAATCTTGGCGAAGAGCTCGCCATAATGAGCGCGGCCGACATGTTCGAGCATGCCGACCGAGACGATGCGGTCGAAGCGTCCTTGGACCTCGCGATAGTCTTGGTAGAGGAAGCGGCAGCGGTCGGCGAGGCCTTCGCGCCGGGCGCGCTCGTTCGCATAGGCGACTTGTTCTTTGGAGAGCGTGACCCCGGTCACATCGACGCCGAAGGTGCGGGCGAGATAGCGACCCAGCGCGCCCCAGCCGCAGCCCATGTCCAACACCTTCATGCCCGGCTCGAGCAAGAGCTTGGCGGCGATGTGGCGCTCTTTGGCACGCTGGGCCTCTTCGAGGTCGCAATCGGGGTGCGGGAAATAAGCGCAAGTATACTCGCGCTCACTGTCCAAGAACAACTCATAGAGCTCGCCCGAGAGATCGTAATGATGGGCGATGTTGCGCTTGGCACGCCAGATCGGGTTGCGGTCGTAAGCAAAGCGCAGGAAGTTGAGACCGCCCTGCACCCACCGCACCCAACCGCGGCGGTCGTTGCGGGCGACGTTGCCCATCAACAGTTCCAGAAGGTCGTAAAGACTGCCCTCCTCGATCGTGAGCCGCCCATCCATATAGGCTTCGCCGACGGCGAGTTCGGCATCGAAGAGAAGGCGCCATTCGATCGCTCGATCGTGCAAGCGGATCGTCACCTTGGGTCCATCAGAAGATCCGGAAAAGCTATGGCGCGCGCCCGAGGCGTCGATCACCGTAAGCGTGCCCCATAAGACGAACCGGTCGAGGAGGCCTTTGACGAGCATGGCGTTCTCCCGAACTCCCGCGCCGCGGCGCCGCTTTCCCTTGGAATTGCTTGAAAATTCTAGCCGGATGGCGGGATGCGACAAGCGCTGACGTCACGCCGCTTCGGCATTGGTGCGCCGCGGCAGCACCCTACTCGAACCGCACCTCCACCGGCGCGCCGAGGAGCTCGAAGTCGAGCGGCCGTTCCGGTCGGATCAACACCGAAAGCGGCCGCCGGCCGGCGGCGAGCGGATCCCCGGCGGAAAGCGCCAACAGTTGCGGGCGCAAATCGATCCGCTCGATGCGCCCGCCCACCGTTCCAAGACCATAGGGAAGGCTGATCTGCGCGCGATCGCCGAGCGCAAGACGGCGGGCGGCGGCGGGGGAAACGCTCGCGCGCACCACAAGCGGCCGATCGACAGTGGCAAAGAGCGCTACCGGCTCACCGGCCACAACCGGTTGCCCAGGCTCCACGAGCCAGCTCACAAGCGCGCATTCGCAAGGGCTTGTGAGCGCGACGTCACGTCCGTCCGCAACGCGCAGGGTGGCAAAAGGGGCACCGTAAGCGAGCACGGGCTCGATCTCGCGCGGCTCGAGAAGGCCTGAAGCGGGAGCGGGAACCCGCACCACCGGCGCTTCCACCACCGCTCCTTCCGCCCGCACGATGAGCCAGCGCTCGCGGAAGCCGAGATACGCAATGGCTGCGAGCACAACAGCAGCCAGCCCGACGAGCGCGGAGCCCATGATCCGGCGCGCCTTTTTCGGACGCGCAGCGAGCTCGGGTTCGGAAAAGAGTTGACGGCGTTTTTCGCCGATCGTCACGGCGATGAGCTCATCAGCACCGATGATCTCGCCGGCGAGATAGGCCTCGACCACGCGCCGGAAGACCGCGAGCTGCCCAGCGGAAAGGCGAACGAACCGACAACCGAAGCGGGATTGGTCCTCGAGTCGATAGACGAGCTCGGCCTCGAGATCGAGGCTTAGCTCGAAATCTTCGAAAGGCAATATGAGGCGAACGGCAAACCGTTCTCCGGGTTGCCGCCTGGGCAGTGCTGCGAGCACGCCGAACCCACCGATCGACCAATCATCGACCGAATAGCGCTGACCGTCGATCTCGACCGTGATCGGAATGCGCAGTCGGACGTGCTGACGATGGATCTCGGTTTCCTGTTCGATCTGCACCGCCATGGCACCTCGGCTAGAAGCGGTCGAAGGGCAACAGTGCGGACGGCCACGAGCATAGCCCGGTTGCGAAGGCTACGGCCGTGATGAGGCTTGCGAGCGCAAGCAGGTGCAGCGCTAAGGATCCGGCCTCACGGGCGAGCGCCGAGCGCGGGCGCGGGCTTGCGATCGCCTGCCGGGTCCAGCGTTGACGATCGAGGCGGAAGAGCACCCAACCCTTGACGAGCGCGCCAAAGACCTGATCGAGCCAGAGAAGCCAAGGCCAGGTGCCACTCAACCTGCCGCTTACCACGCCGAGGCCAAGGCTCAAGAGTAGCCGTGTCGCCAGCACCCAAATCACATAAGCATACAGCAAAAGAGGCCCATAGAAGGGAAGCAACAGCAAGACTGCGATCGGCCCAATAAGCGGTGTCCAAATCGAAATGCGCTGATCAACAAGACACCACCACAAGAAGAAACCGAGGCGGGCCGGTCCGAGCGCGAGCGCCTTGCGCCCACCGCGCAGCATGTTCCCCGACCAGCGCACGAGAAGAGGCGTGATCGCAGCGAAAAAGCCGGAAGCCGGCGGATGTTCGACGGTGAGCACGCGCACATCCGGCACATAGAGCATGGGCAAGCCGCGCTCGAGGATCCAAACCCAGGTGGATTTGTCTTCGCCGGTGAGGAAGGCGATGCGCCCGAGACGCCAATGCGCGAGCCCATCACGCTCGATGCGCGCGATGAGCTCGGGATGGGTGGCGATGGCGGCGCGGTAGATCGCCATGCGCCCGGTCACCGCGAGCAACTTTCGCGACATCCCGAGCGAGCAGAACAGGAGATGACGGCGCGCGAAGCGCAAGCGGAACCAGAAGCTCAAAAGCGCAGAGCCATAGGTCAACGCGTCCTGATCGGTCGTAAGCGCGGCGAGCTCGGGGTCGAGGGCGAAAAAGGGCAAGGTGCGCGAAAGCGAACCCGGTGTCAGCAGCGCGTCGCCGTCCATGACCACCACCGCCGCGCGCGGGTGGACGCGCCGGCGGGCAACCGCCCGCAGCGCCGCCGCCAGCGCCTGCCGCTTGCCGGTGGGTGGCAGGCGCAACAGCACGAGGTGAAGGCGAAGCGCTGGCGGCGCGCTTTGCGCGAGCGCCTTAAGAAGGCGAACATCGGCCGGCTCGACCACGGCCGCGACCAGGGTCGTGGGCAGACCCGTGCGCGCCGCTTCCGCAAGTGCCGCGCGGATCGCCGCGGCGACCGTCTCGGGGGGGATGCGGTAGATCGTAAAGACGAGCACGAGCTCGGGTACGAGCGTCGCGAGTCCGTGCGTCTCGACGCATTCATGGGCGCGCTGGCGCAGCTTGGGGAACAGCAAGAAACGATAGCACACCGCGCGCAGGAAATGGACAGCACCCCAGCTGTAGCGCCAGACGCCGATGATGCCGAGGAAGATGATAAAACTATGCGCCTTGGGATCGAAAAGCGGCGCCGGTGCGTAAACGAGAAGGACAGCGAGCAAGCCGAGTTGGATAAGAACGGACACCAGCCTTCCACCGGTTCGGCAGCCGGCATGCACGCCAGGCTGAGCCGTGGCCGAGGACTTAGCGGTTTGTGGTGCACGAGGCAAAAGCTCGTTGCTGCTCAGCGAGCGCTCTTCCGAGCCGGATGTCGGTCGGCTAGGCTTGCGGCCGCTTGGCGTGCCGAGCCCGGATCATGAGCGCGAGCCCCAAGATCCTCTTGGTCGAAAGCGACGCCGAGTTGCGCCGGGAACTCGCCGATCAGTTGCGCCTGCACGAGGGCTTCGCGGTCGAACAAGCCGGCGGGGCGCGGGAAGCGCGCGCGTGCCTGCGCCGCGAGAGCTTCGATGCCATCCTCATCGCGGCGCGGCTTCCCGACGGCGACGGGGCTGCGCTCTGCCGCGCCTTGCGCGCCGAGGGCGTGCGCTGTCCGATCTTCCTCATCCTCGAGGGCGACCAAAAGGCCGGCACCGCGGGCGCCGCGGGGCTAGAGGTCGACGGCTATATCGCCCGTCCCGTCCGTCTGGCCGCCTTGATGGCGCAGCTGCGTGCGCACCTTGCGCCTTTTGACCGAGCGCAGAGCGCGAGCTTTCCCATCGGGCCCTACTGTTTTCAACCCGCGCGCAAGCTGCTCCTGCGCGGGGAACAGCAGATCCGGCTCACCGAGAAGGAGGCGGCGCTGCTCGAATATCTGTGCCGGATGGGTGATCGACCGGTGCCGCGCGCGGTGCTGTTGGGCGCGGTTTGGGGCTATGGAGCCGAGGTGAGCACCCGCACCCTCGAAACCCACATCTACCGCTTGCGCCAAAAGCTAAAGCCGGAGCCCGGCCAACACCAACTGTTGGTCACCGAGCCCGAAGGTTATCGGCTCGTGCGCTCGCCTTGAGCTCGGTGTGCGCGCGCCAAGCGCTCCTGCAAGTCCGCAAATATTGCGCGGCTGGTCGGCACCGCGACCCCCGCTGCCTCGCCCATCCGCACCACCGCCCCCAAAAGCCAGGCGAGCTCGAGCGGACGGCCGGCTTCGTAATCCGCGAGCATGGACGAGCGCATCGAAGCCGGTAGGGCGCGCATAAGGGCCAAACAGTCGGCGACGATGTCGGCGGGTAGCAAGCCCCCCCGCGCGCGGCCGACTGCTGCCGCTTCTTCGACCAGGGCCTCAAGCCGCGCCCAAAGGGTGGGATCTTCGCGCACCCGACCGATCGGCGCCTTGGCCCAAGTGGTGATGGCAGAAAAAGGCGCAAGGAAGACGAACTTGCGCCACAGCTCGACGGTCATAGCGGTGCTCTTGCGATGGTCGATCCCGGCCCGGCTGCACCACTGCGCCAGGGCCACAAGCAAGGGATCACAACCGCCGTCGATGGCTCCGAAGACGAGCCGGGCGAGCGTGCCGGTGTGACGGATCACACCGGGCGCCTCGATATGGGCGCCGATATAGGCCACCCCGGCGGCAATGCGCCGACCAGGAAGGCGCGCAGCCAAGAGATCCGGCGCTTCGACCCCGTTCTCAAGCGGGAGCACGAGGCTTTGGGAATGAAGATGGCGCGCAAGCTCCCGCGCCGCTTCGTCGAGGTCGTAGAGCTTGACCGCGACGAGGACCAGATCCGCCGGCCGATCGAAAGGATCACCGGGCGTAAAAACGCGCAACGGCGCCAGCTGCAGGTCTCCTAAGGGCGAGCGGAGGATGAGCCCCCGCGCGCGCAGGGCGCGCGCCTGCGCCCCACGGGCGAGAAAGGCGACATCGGCCCCTGCCGCTGCAAGCCGCGCTCCGAAATAGCCACCAACGGCACCGGCGCCGACAATGAGGATCCGCACAGCCGTTAGCCTTTAAGTCTGCTCGTGGCGAACATGCGTTCGCGCCCCATCACTTGGTTTTACGATTGCTTAACCCAACTGCGCCACGCTTAGGCGCGGAGGGCTTCCCCCATGCTGCTCGTGCTCCTTCTCCTGTCCTGGCTCGCTCTCGGCTCTGGGCTGCGCGCCTTCCTTAGGCAGAGCGTCCTTCGGGTAGCCGCGGCCTTACAGCTCGAGGTCGACCGTGACGGGAACATGGTCGGAGGGCTCTTCCCAACCGCGCGCTTCGCGGCGCACTTCGGCGCCGCGCAGCGCTTGCGCGAGAGCGGGCGAGAGCCAGATGTGATCGAGGCGGCGGCCGCGATCGGAGGCCGCCCAGTCGCGCGCGCGATAGGACCACCAGGTGTACAGTTTGCGCTCCGGCGGGATCACGGTGCGCACGGCATCGATGAACCCGTAGGCCCGTTGCAGGGCGAGCAAGGCTTCGGTCTCGACCGGGGTGTGCGAGACGACCTCGAGCAGCGCCTTGTGGTTCCACACGTCGTTCTCCAAAGGCGCGATATTGAGGTCGCCGACGAGAACGAGCTTGGCACCATCCCCGCGCCGATCGGCGAAGTAGCTGCGCAGCTCGCGCAACATGGCGAGCTTGTGGGCGAACTTGGGATTGACCTCGGGATCGGGCACGTCGCCGCCCGCCGGCACGTAGAGATCGTGGAGCTCGATACCGCCGGGAAGGCGACAGACGGCGTGCCGACAGTCCTCGACGCCGCACCATTTGAGCGCGCGCGGCTCTTCGAGCGGCAGTTTGGAGAGGATCGCCACGCCATGGTAGGCTTTTTGACCATGGACCCAGCGATAGGGAAAGCCGAGCTCGGCTGCGAGCGCGTGGGGAAATTGCGAATCTTCGACTTTGGTCTCCTGCAGGCACAGGACATCGGGGGCGATCTCGCGCACGATGCGCCGCAGGGCCTTCTCGCGCTTGCGAATCGAATTGGCGTTCCAGGTGGTGATGCGCAGCCGCATCCAACCTCTCCCAAGGCTTCGCGCCGAGCCGCCCGCCGGCTAACGACGAGATATGGAGCGGGCAAGCCCGCACATCGCGGCGGGGGATTGCGCCGCCGTCGCGCTCGCTCGATGTCTCGACCGCGCGACGGTCCCTCGAGCAACCCATCGGAGAAGGGACGAGTGCCGCCGAGTGGAGCAGGCGATGGAGTCCCGCGCGCCTCTTGTAAGCGTGCTCGTGCCGGCCTGGAACGCCGCTCGGTGGCTCGGCGACGCCCTGCGCTCGGCGCTCGCGCAGACCCTCGTCGACATCGAGGTCATCCTGGTGGACGACGCGTCGCGCGATGCCACCTTCGCCATCGCACAACAGCTCGCGGCCCGGGATCGCCGCCTGCGGTTGTTCCGGCGCGCCACGAACGGGGGCCCGGCGCTTGCGCGCAACGACGCGCTCGCCCGCGCGCGCGGCACGTGGATCGCGGTCCTCGATGCCGACGATTGGATGGCGGCGGAGCGGCTGGCACAGCTGGTCGCGGTGGCCGAGCAGGAAGGGGCGGTGTGGATCGCCGACGACCAGTGGATCGAGCTCGAACCGCCGAGCGGGCGCCCGGCGCGGCTGTTGTGGCGGGAGCCGGAACCGGTGGCGGTCCTCGATGCGGTGCGCTTTCTCGACCGCGATCCGCCGGAAGCGATCGGCTACGGCACGCTCAAGCCGCTCATCCGCCGCAGCTTTTTAGAACAGCACGAGCTTTATTGGCGGCCCGAGGCAGTGCGCGCGGAGGATTTCATCTTCACGCTCGAATGCCTTTTGCACGGAGCACCAGCGCTCCTCCTCAACCAACCACTCTATTTCTATCGGCTGCGCGCGGGCTCGCAGGTCACCGGTCTCGATCCGCTTGCCACTCTCGCCCGCGTGGCGGCGGCGCAAGAGCTCGCCGAGCGGCTTTGCGCGCCCTTCCCCGATCCGGCGCTCAAGGCCGCGCTCGCGCGGCGCCGGGCGCGCATCGAGGCCGCCTCCGCCTACCGAGCCCTTCTCGCGGCGCTGCGCGGGGGGCGGCCAGCCGCTGCCGCGGCGATGCTCGCGCGCCGTCCGGCTCTCGCCCCGGCGCTCGCCGCCGGGGCTCTCGAGGCGCTCCGCCGGCGCCTGATCCCCGCGCGCCCGCCCACCCTCGCCGAGCGCCAATGGTTTCTCGCGAGCCTCGACCGCATCGCGGCGCGCGGTGCGGGATGAGCCGCTCCGCGGGCGCGAGCCATCGATTTCGGCGGCAGCCGGCAGGACAAGGCACGATGCGGGGCGAGCGAGGCACCGGGCGGCCTTAAGCCTCGGCTCGCGCGCGGCGGATGAGCGCAGCGAGCGATACGGCAGCGCAAGGGGCGCGCCCACGACCAGCCGAGCTCCAGCATCCGCTGCACGCGTGTCATCTTGCCGTGCCGCGCGCTTCGTGCCCCGAAGCGCCCATCCGTCCGCCTCCGCTCCAACACGCGCGTGCGCGCATCGGTGATCGCAACGCGCTGGGTTCGGCGCCCGGCACGCTGCCGCGCACGCCTCTTTTCGCGCGCTTAAGCATAGGAGCGGGCGCCGCACGCGCGCCGGGCGAGACGCGAAGCGTGTTCGCAATCGCCCATGCCGGCAAGTGACCGCGCGGGCTATTTCGCCCGCTTCGGCAGCGTTTTTGCTCGAAAATGCGGCACAAGCGCAGACAAAGGCGCGATTGAAGGCACGGCATGGCGCGGATGGTGCGCCGCGCGTGCGATCCGCAACGCCGCTGTCGGCTCATCGGCATCGCTCCTGCCCTGCCGACCGCGCGGTGCGCCCCATAGAAGGGTCGCGTCCCATGCGCGATACGGCGCACGCGAGGGGGTGCTCGGCCATCCCCGGGAGCAAGCGCTCCCGACGACGGCCTTCGTGACCGGCCGTGCCGCACCGCAACGGCCCGCGCGCCGAACGGCGCGGCTCGATCTCCCACGCTCGCATCACGGCCGCTATGTCCGCGCCGGCTGCAACCCAAGGCGTCGTCCCGCCGCGCGTCTTTGGCGGTTTCCTCGCCGGCCCGTGAACCGCGCGGCGCAGCGCTCCGGAGGCGGCCGGCTAATCGGCCTGCCCGAGCGTTCGGCTCGGCGTGCGCTGGACCGAGACGCGACGCGCCGCGCCGCCCCGCTTTGCGGTGGCCCGAACGGGTCGCGTTCCCATGCGCTCGGTCTTCGGGTGTGAGCCGAGCAGCCGTGCTCGCAATCGGCTTGGCGCGGGTGCCGTCAGACGAGCAGCTTGGCGTCGAAACCGTCGGCGGAAGCGGTCAAGAGCGCCGGGCGGCCCTTGAGCTTGGTCTCGAGGTGCACCTTGTGGCCCCAAAGCGTGCGCACATGCGCGAGGGTCTTTTCCGCCGCCGCTATATCGAGGTCGCGGCCGTCGTGCTCGTGGCGCAAATAGAGGGTGCGGGTACCGCGATAATCCGCGTCGACCACCACGATCACCGGGATGGAGCCGGCGCCCACCTGTTTGATGAGCGCCGCTTTGACGTTCTCCCACCCCTCCTCGTCGCTGATCTCGGCGACCACCAGATGCTCGCCGCGCGGCTTCCAGGTGAAGAGGTCGAGTTCCTCCATGAGCTCGCGCGTCAGGAAGCGGCGCAAGAAGGACTGGTCGCGTTCGCTCTCGCGCACCGCCATGAGTTTGGCGCGCGCCTCTTTGGAGCCCTCGCCGCCGAAGCGACGCTCGATGTCGCGCCAGATCATGAACCCGAGGTGATAGGGGTTGATCCCGCCCCGCAGTGGGCTCACCACCTGATTGTGGCGAACCAGGAATTCGAGGTGCAGTTCCTGTGGTAGCTCGAGCGACGTCAAAATGCGGTGATGCCAGAAACTGGCCCAACCCTCGTTCATGATCTTGGTTTCGATCTGCGGCAGAAAATAGCGCGCTTCTTCGTCGACGATCGTCAACAAGTCTTTTTGCCAGTCGGTGAGTTCGCGGTTGTGGTCGCGGATGAAGAGCAAGAGATCCGGGTCGGGTTCGAGCGGCACCCGGTTGAGTTCGGGTTCCACCCGCTTCGGGCGCTTGTGGATCTCGGCGAAGGGATCGGGGCGCGGCTCGGCCTGTTCGAGCAGGCGGCGTTTTTGCGCTTCGGGGTCGAGCTTGCGGATGCTGGGATTACGGTTGCGATTGAAAGCGAGCGCATGCGCCGCATCCAAGATGCGCTCGACCGCCTCGAGCCCGATCGAGGGATCCTCGATATAGCGGCGGACGCGATCGGCGCGGGTTTTGAACGCCGAGATGGTCTCCGAGGCGCACGTCGCGGTGCGGAACAGGAAATTGTTTTTAAAGAAGTCATTGTGGCCGTACACATGCGCGATGGTCAAGATCTGCAGAAGAAGGCTGTTTTCGCGCATGAGGTACGCAAGGCAAGGATTGCTGTTGATCACGAGCTCGTAGGGTAAACCGGTTACCCCGTGCTCGTAGAGGGTTTTGATCTGTTCATAGGCCTTGCCGTAGGACCAGTGCGGATAGTGGGCCGGCATGCCGTGATAGGCCATGTAGCCGAACATGGCGTTGTGGTCGCAGATTTCGAACTCTTGCGGGTAACAGTCGAGCCCGAATTCGGCGACCTTTTCCCGGATGCGTTCGTCCCACTCTTCGAGCTCGCGCAGCGTCCACCCGCTCACGCCGCCACCTCCCGTTCCTTCGCGATCAGTTGACGGAACGCCGGCCACACGTCCTCGCGCCGCTCGATCAGCACCGCGTGGAAGTTGTCGGCGTCTAGGCGTTTGAACAGATCCAGCATCGACCCGTCGTAATAGTGCGAGCCTAAAGGCTTGATCTCCCCGTAGCCGAAGAGATTGCACACCGCGCACAGTTTTCGCGCGGCTTCCAGAGCGGCCGGGTTGTCGCTCTCGAAATTGTCCCCGTCCGAGCAGTGGAATGCATAGATATTCCAAAGATCAGGGTGGTAGCGATTCTCGATGATCTCTAGAGCTTTCTTATAGCCGGACGATATCAATGTACCTCCGGATTCGCCTTTGTGGAAGAACTCGTGCTCGCTCACCTCCTTGGCCTCGGTATGATGCGCGATGAACACGATATCGGTATTCTCATATTTGCAACGCACGAACTGGTAGAGCAGGAAGAAAAAGCTGCGCGCCAAATATTTCTTGAGCCTGTCCATGGACCCTGATGTGTCCATGATGCAGATCACGACGGCGTTACTTTCTTCTCGCGGTTCCTCCACCAGTCGACGGAAGACGAGATCCTCTTTGCGAAAGCCGAAACCCTCGGTTTCTTCCTCGTCCTCGCGCGGAGCGGGCACTCCCGCCGCGATCCGCCGGCGGATCTTGGCGCGCACCGTGCGCCGCCGGTCGAGATGCACGCGGATCCCCTGTTTCTTATAGCCCTGCCGTTTGGCGGTGCGTTCCGAAGGCAATTGGCGCAAGATCTTGCGCTCGAGATCCGGCAGTTCGAGATCATCGAACATGATCTCGACCAGTTCATCGAGCGTGATCTCGGTCTCGTAATAGTCCACCCCCGGCTCCGAGCCCGCCGGCCCGATACCTCCTTCGCCGCGTTGACCCGCTTTGCCGATGATCTGTCCCGGCCGGGTCGAGCCGTCGCCGGTTCCCACGCCGCCCTCGTTGTCGCCGAAGACGAACCGATATTCCTTGATGCCGCGGATCGGGACCTTGATGATGCGGTCGCGATCGCGCCCGATAATACTCTCTTCGGCGATGATGTCGGCGATGTTCTCTTTGAGCGCCCGTCGCAGCTTTTCGCGGTGACGCTGGCGGTCGGCGGCGCTGCGGTCCGACCGCAGCGCCTCGCTCTCTTCATAGGGCCGGAAGACCGTGGTCATCCCGCTCGCCCCTTCACCGCAACCTTCGCCAACTCCCGGTTAGTCCTTCCAGAGATGGTTCGCGGCATATTTGAGGATCGTATCGATGCTGTCTTCGGGATAGCCCTGTGCCAGCAAATTCTGCACCATGGCGTCGTATTTCTGCTTCTGCTCCTCGTTGCGCGTGCGCGCCTTGGTGATGATGCGGCTGATGTCGCGCACCGAGTTCATGAGCTTCTTCTCGATCGCTTCCTTAAGTGGCTCGTAGGCCGTATAAGTGAGCGTCTCGCCACGCCGCATCGCCGACCACAAGTACGCGATCACCTCCTGGCGGAAACCGTCCGCCGCCGGACCGATGATGGCGATCTGCTCCTCGATCGACTTCAAGAACGCCTCATCCGGGTGCATCTCCTCGCCCGTCACCGGATCCTTGACCTTGGAGCGGGTGACATAGGCCTCGGCGTGGTCGAGATAGTTGTGGAACAGCGTCTCCGCCTGCTCGCGGAAACTGTACACGAAAGCCTTGGTGATGTCCTTCTCGAGCAGCTCGAGATAGACTTTGTGCAGCGTGTCCTGCAAGAATTCGAGGTACTGCTTTTTGACGTCGTCCGGGAAGTCACTCTCCTTGACCATCCCGATCAACGCTTCGCGCACGTTGATGGGATGGATCGAACCGTTGTTGCGGGTGAGCGCGAGGTCCAAGGCCTTCATGATGAAGCGGGTGGAGATGCCGAACAGCCCCTCGCGCTTGGCGTCTTCGCGCAGTTCCTGAGCGGTGAGCTTCTTCGGTCGCCCCTTCTCGAGCACTTCCTCGCCGTTGTAGATCTTGAGCTTGGTCAAGAGATCGCACTTGGGCGTCGGCTCGAGACGCGAGAGGATCGCGAACATGGAGGCGATCTCGAGCGTGTGCGGCGCGATCCGAGCATTGAATTGCGAGCGCCGCAGATGCTTTTGGTAAATCTTGACCTCTTCCGAGAGACGCAGATTGTAGGGAACCTTGACCACGACGATGCGATCGAGGATCGCTTCGTTGGTGTGATCGGATTTGAACTTTTGCCACTCCGCCTCGTTGCTGTGGGCGATGATCACCGTGTCCACATAGACCATGCCGTGCCGCCCGGGCGCCGGCACCATCTTCTCCTGCGTGGCGGTGATCATCGTGTGCAGATATTCGGTCTCGTTCTTGAAAACCTCGATGAATTCCACCATGCCCCGGTTGCCGACGTTGAAGGCACCGTTGAGCTCCAGCACCCGGGGATCGCCCTCGCTGTATTTGTCGAGCTTGGAGATGTCTTCGGAACCGATGAGCACTGACGTGTCTTGGTTGTTGGGATCGACCGGCGGCACCACCCCGATCCCGCGCCGCCCGCGGACCGAAAAAGTCATGGTCACCACCGGCATCTTCTCATATTCGCCCTTGAACTCGTGGATGAGCCGCCAGCGCGTGACCGGATCGATGTCACCCTCGATCCGCACGCCCAACATCTCCTCGAACGCCGGCCGCAGATGGCGGGGGATCAGGCAGAGCGGATTGGCGAAGGTAGGCGAGCCTTCGATCACATAGATCGGGTCGAGCTCCTCAAGCCCGCGCTTTAAGCGCTCGACGAGCGAACTCTTGCCGGAGCCCACCGGTCCCATCAGGTAAAGAACCTGGCGCGCCTCTTCCCCGCCCATCGCCGCCGACTGGAAATAGCGAACGATCTTGTCGATCGTCCGCTCCATGCCGAAGAACTCGTCTTTGAAAAAGTTGTAGATGCGAATTTGCTGACCGCCGAACAGCCGCTTGGCGCGCGGATCCGATTCCACGTCCAGCTCTTGAACACCAGCGCTGATGATCATATCGTACATGCGCTGGTGCGCATTGTAAGCGAGTTTTGGGTTTTGCTTGACCAGCTCGAGATAATCGAGAAGCGTTCCACGCCAAGACTTTTTCATCTTGGCCTGGCGATCCTGCTCGATGAGAGTCTGGAACTCGATCTTAGAGGTCATCCTACCGCACCTCTCCACTCGCTTCCGATCGCTCGCGCCATCCCCCCGCTACCTGCAATGCTTCCGCTCGCCTGATGTCTCCCCCGGGCACGCGATCTTGCAAAATCGGCGCCAAGGCGCAAAACGGGCTGCGCGCCACCCGCGATTGGTTTCTTCGAAAAGGGGAGACGTCGATTACCAACCGTTACCCCCGAGGTCCGACCCGCCTCGGGTCACCGGCTGATATCGGATAATCCACGATTGAAAGAGGCCCCACTCGGCGCGGATCCGGGGCCGACCCGAGAACTCGGCGCGAGATGGTTTCGGTGCTTGCGCCCGATGCTCGTCACCTGCGAGATCGAGCCGGCCATAGGCCGACGCCGCGACGACCATCGGCTCGTGAACCGAACGCCCTCCGCCGATCTCCAGCTCCACACTGTGCAGTCTAGAAAAGAGCTGCGCCGCGTCAAGCCGATGCCGGCACTTTTTCAGCCCTCAAGAGCGCGCATTTCCCCTTTGGAGCGAACGCGCTTGGCGCAGCCGCCGGTGCAAGCTAACAGCACTCTACGCGCGCGCAGTGCCGACCCCGCGAGCGCGAGCGGGACCCTCGGCAGCGACGGCGCTTAAGGGAGGCTCACCATGCTCACCACAGCGCGGCGGCGCAGCTGCCTTCGTATCGGCCTCATCGCGACCACGCTCCTCGCCTTCGGCCAAGCGGCTCTGGCAGCCTGGCCCCAGCGCCCGATCACCCTCGTGGTTCCCTGGGCGGCAGGTGGCGGCACGGATGCCACGGCGCGGATCATCGCCAAACTCATGGAGCCCGAGCTCGGCGTGCCGGTAAACGTCGTCAACCGAACCGGCGGTGCGGGCGTCGTCGGCCATTCCGCCATCGCCACTGCCTCACCCGACGGCTACACCATCGGTCTTATCACCTTCGAGATCGGCGCCATGCACTGGCAGGGGCTCACCGAGCTGTCCTGGAAGGACTACACGCCGATCGCGCTCATGAACGAGGACCCAGCCGGGGTCATCGTCCGCGCCGATTCGCCTTTTCGGACGGCGAAGGAGCTTTTGGACGCGATCAGAGCAGCGCCCAAAGGCCAGTTCAAGGCCTCCGGCACCGGGCAGGGCGGCAGCTGGCACATCGCCTTAGGGGGTATGCTCGCCGCCGCCGGCATGCCGGCCGACCAGGTGCAATGGGTTCCCTCCACCGGGGCCGCAACCGCGCTTCAAGACCTGGTGGCGGGCGGAGTCGACTTCGTCACCTGCTCGGTGCCCGAGGCGAAGGCGCTTATGGATGCCGGCAAAGTCCGCGCGCTTGCGATCATGGGCAAGGAGCGCAACCCGACCTTCCCGGACGTCCCCACCCTCAAAGAGGCGGCCGGCATCGACTTCGAGCTCGGCGCTTGGCGCGGCCTCGCGGGTCCTAAGGGCCTGCCCAAAGAGGTCACCGACCGGCTCGTGCCGCTCGCCAAGAAGGTCTTCGACAGCAAGGAATTCCAAGACTTCATGGCGAGCCGCGGTTTCGCCACCGTTTATCTGCCACCCGAAGAGTTCGCCATTTTCATGAAAGCGCGCGACGAATCGACGGGCGCAGTGATGAAAGCGCTCGGGCTCGCCAAATAAACGGAAATCGCGGGCGGGGAGGAGAGGATGCGGGTCCACGACGCCGTCTTGGGGATCCTCTTGCTCCTCCTCGCCGGCTTCATGGCGCACGCGGCGGCGGGCTTTCCGCCCATGCCCGGGCAACGCTTCGGCCCGGCACTCGTTCCCTTCCTGCTCGCCGCCGGCTTTGCGCTTTCGGGCCTCGTGCTGCTCGCAAGCGGCCTGCTTTCCGGACGTAGCCAGCCGCTTGTGAGCCTCGAGGGCTGGGGCGAACCGAAAAGCCGGCTTGTGGATGTCGCGCTCGTCTTGGGCGGCCTCGTCCTGCTCATCGTCTTTTGGCACACGCTCGGCTTTCTCATAAGCGCGACGCTCTATGCCACGCTCCTTGCGGGACGCTTGCGCGGCGGCCGCTATGCTTCTGCCCTGTTCGTCTGCGCCCCGCTCTGCTTTATCGTCGACTGGGTTTTCCGCCGCATCCTCCTCGTGCCTCTGCCCCAGGGCCCGCTCACGGGGCTTTACTGGTAGACCTCGACCCGTGCGATGACCGCTTTCGAGACCGCTCTTGGCCTCGTCTTCGAGCCCTACACGCTCTCCATGATGCTCCTCGCCGGCGCCTTCGGCCTGTTCGTGGGGGCCATGCCCGGGCTCACGGCAACCATGGCCACCGCGCTTCTCGTTCCCGTCACCTTCTTCATGCCACCGGTGCCGGCGATCGCCATGCTGGTGACCGCCACAGCCATGGCCATCTTTGCCGGCGATCTTCCCGGTGCGCTCGTGCGCATCCCCGGCACCCCTGCATCCGCTGCCTACGTCGAAGAGGCCTATCGCCTCACGCAAAAAGGCCAAGCCGAACTGGTTTTGGGCTGCGGGCTCGTGTTCTCGGTCATCGGCGGTATCTTCGGCAGTCTCGTGCTCGCGCTCTCAGCCCCGGTCCTCGCCGAGTTCGCCCTCGGCTTTTCGTCGTTCGAATATTTCTGGCTCGCGCTCTTCGGCCTCTCTTGCGCGGTGTTCATCTCGACCGGTCGGCCGGTGAAGGGTGTGGTCTCGGTGCTCTTGGGTCTTGCGCTCGCCACCGTCGGCATCGATCCCACCGCCGGCTATCCGCGCTTTACCTTCGGCAGCGTCGAGCTCACCGGCGGTGTGTCCTTCATCCCCGCCATGATCGGCATGTTCGCCATGGCCGAGGTGCTGCGCTGGGTGACCTCGCCGCGCCGGATCGAGGACCTCGCCGCCCGCCAGAAGCTCGGCAACGTCTTCCGCGGCCAATGGCAGCTCTTCACGCGCTACCGCCTCAACGTCCTGCGCGCCAATCTCGTCGGCACCGCAATTGGCGTGCTCCCCGGAGCCGGTGCCGATATCGCCGCCTGGGTCACCTATGCGCTCTCCAAGCGTTTCTCCAAGGAGCCGGAAAAATTCGGCACCGGCCACATCGAGGGCATGGTGGATGCCGGCACCGCCAACAACTCCGCCCTCGCCGGCGCTTGGGTCCCGGCCCTCGTCTTCGGCATCCCCGGCGATTCGATCACCGCGATCGTGATCGGCGTGCTGTTTATCAAGGGCATGAACCCGGGACCGACGGTGATGCTGCATAACCCCGAGTTCCTCTATGCCATCTTCATCATTTTCGTGCTCGCCAATGTGTTGATGCTGCCCTTGGGTTGGCTCGCCATCAAGATCTTCCGCCAGATTTTGCTCATCCCGCGCGAGTTCTTGATGCCCTTGATCCTTATACTGTGCGTCGTCGGCTCGTTCGCTATCAACAATTCGGTCTTCGGTGTGGGCATCATGCTCGCCCTCGGCGTGCTCGGATGGCTCATGGAGGCCAATGGCTTTCCCATTGCGCCGGCGATCTTGGGCCTCGTGCTGGGCGAGATGATCGAGAGTCACTTCATGACCTCGATGATCAAGGCCAACGGTAACCTGTTGGCCTTCTTCGAACGGCCCGTCTCCGCAGTCCTCGGCGTCGTCACGCTCGTGGTGTGGGGTTGGATCCTCCTCGCCCAGCTGCGCTCTATGCGCCGCAGCACGCGCCCGCCCCACGATCCCGCTTTGATCCGGTGAGCGCGCTTCCCCGCCCCCTCGCCGAACGGGACTTTGCGCTCTTCTTCGTGGCCCGTCTTGTAAGCGGCGTGGCGCTGCAGATCGCCCATGTCGGGCTCGGTTGGCTCGTCTGGGAGCGCACCGCCGATCCCTTTGCCCTAGGCTTGTTGGGCCTGCTCGCTTTCGTGCCCTCCCTCTTCCTCGTGCTTCCCGCCGGCCACCTCGCCGACCGCGTGGACCGCCGCCTGCTCGCCGCCGCCGGCTGGTCGCTCGCGGCGATCGCCATGGTCGGCCTTTTTGCCCTTGCGCTTTCGAGCACGCTTAGGGTGTGGCCAGTCTTTGCGCTTGCCTTTCTCTTGGGCTGTGCCCGCAGCCTCGCGATGCCGAGCCAAGCGGCGATCGTCCCGAGCCTGGTGCCACCGGCTCAGTTGCGCGAAGCGATCGCCCTTTCCTCGATGGCGTTCCAGACCTCGCTCGTTGCCGGCCCCGCACTCGGCGGTCTGTTGTGGCTCTTGGGCGGCGCCGCGGTCTTTGCCGCTGCACTTTGTGGCTTTCTTATCGCCTCGTGCTTGATGCTGGCGATCGCCCCAAGACCCCTCGCGCGCTCCGGCGAGCCCGCGAGCCTTCAACGGCTGTTGCTCGGTTTTCGCTTCATCCGCGCCAATCGGGTGATCTTGGGCGCCATCTCGCTCGATATGGTGGCGGTGATGCTGGGCGGGGCCACCGCGCTTTTGCCCATCTTTGCCAAGGACGTCTTGGATGTGGGGCCGTTGGGCTTGGGGGCGCTGCGCGCCGCTCCAGCCGTGGGTGCGCTCGCCACCGCTGCCTTCCTCGCCCGCTTCCCGCTCGAGCGTCGGGTGGGGCGCCGGATGCTCACCGCCGTCGCGGTCTTCGGCCTCGCCATGGCCGGCTTCGGCCTCTCCAGGAGCTTTCCCCTTTCCCTTCTCCTGCTCGCGCTCGCCGGTGCGGCCGATATGGTGAGCGTGGTCGTCCGCCAAACCCTCATCCAACTCGAGACGCCGGATGCGCTGCGCGGCCGGGTGGCGGCGGTAAACTCCCTTTTCATCGGCGCGTCCAACGAGCTCGGCGAGTTCGAATCGGGCGTGGTTGCCGGTCTTATCGGCGCAGTACCGGCAACCGTGCTCGGCGGGCTCGGCACAATAGCCGCAGCTCTTGTGTGGGCGCGGCTGTTTCCCGAGCTCGCCCATCGCGACCGGTTCGATGCCAAGAGCTCGGCTGCGCGCTCAACCCACTGCGAAAATGAGAAGGGCAGGGCCGACGCCCTGCCCTCTTCGTGATCGCGGTAGCGGCCGAGAGCGCTCAGTTGGCGCGCGCCCGCTGCTCGGCTGCGACCGCGGCGATGACGAGCCGGCCGATGTCGGTGTTGTCGTGGTAGCGCCGGATGTCGCCGAAACCCACGAGCGCCGTGTGAGGATCCTCCTTGGTGGTCAAGGCGAGCAGCTGCTCCGCACCGGGCCCCGCTGCCCACACCGGCACGAGCTCGTTGGTGTGCGTATCATAGTGCCAGCTGACCTCCGGCACCTGCCCCTTGCCGCGGTTGACGATCGGTTGGAAGGCGAAGCGGTCGCTTTCCGGTCCATAGAGCATGCCGTTGCCGTGGTCGGTGGTGACGATCACGAGATTCTCGGCGAAGCCGCCGTTCGCTTCGATCCAGCGCACGACGGCGCGCACGGCACGGTTGAAATCGACCTGTTCTTCTATCAAGCGCTCGATGTCGTTGGCGTGCGCCGCCCAGTCGACGGCTCCTCCTTCGATCATCAAGAAGAAGCCACGCTCATTTTTGGAAAGGACATTGAGCGCCGCCAGGCTCATGGTCGCGAGATCGGGCACATTGGCGTTGAGATTGCCCATACCTTTACCCGAACGATTGAACTGTAACGTATTGTGGACCTGTGCCACACCTAAGACTTTGGGTTTATCGAGCTTGAGTTCGCCTTTGGCCAATTTCTCGAAATCAGCCTTGGTCTCGATCCACTGGTAGGAAGTGCGCCCGGTCACGGCTTTGAAGTAGGTATCGGGTCCGCCCACATATTGGAACGCCTTGTCGCCCGCCGGGGTGCGGTAGCGGCCGTCATTGTCGAACATGGGATGGCCGGCACCGATGATGACATCGCACAGACCATCCTCGATCATCTCACGTCCGATCTCGGCATAGTTGTTGCGGCTGATGTTGTGAGCAGCAAATGCAGCCGGCGTCGCATGACTGATCTGCACCGAACTCACCACACCGGTGCTCTTGCCAGCGGATTTGGCGAAGTCTGCTACCATCTTGACCGGCTTGCCGTTATTGTCGAAGTTGATGGAATTGTTGTAGGTTTTGATACCCGCGGAGAGCGCCGTACCCGCCGCCGCGCTATCCGTGTAATTTTTCTTGACGTATTCATAACCCGCGAAATAATTTTGGTACTTTTTCTTGGTGATTTCACCGCCCAGATCGCCCTGGCCGGGCAAGAGCGACCAGGCCGCCGCCGGGTCGTAGGAGACTTTCGGCGTCTGATCGTTGGTCGGTTTGTCGCTCGTGTTGAGGGGATAAGTCGTCATGAGCGTCTTGACCGGAAAACGGTCGTAGACCTGCTCGCCCAGCTTGCCGAACTCGAAATAGCTCGCAGCATTCCAGGTGTGGAAACCGGCACCGTCACTGATCATCAGGATGACATTCTTGGGCCGCGAGCCCTGCCAGCCTTGAGCGGAAGCGAGGCGAATGACCGCCGGAGCGGCAAGAGCGGTGGCAGCGGCAGTCGACAGAAGCGCAAAGCGTCGACGGGAGAGATTCATGGGGCAGCTCCTCTCGAACTCCGCACGCTTCTTTAACCAGCGATGTCAACCATCTCGTGACAACCAAAGAGGCTCGCTTGGCGGGCTCGTCGCCAACGCGAGCTGCGGCACTTGGGTGGGTTGTTGCGATCGGTGCGGCGCGATCGGCCGAAGGCTCCTGGTCCGGTGATTTGCCCTTTTGAGGATCGCTGCGGGCGCCGGGATGCGCTCCAAAGCTCAGGCCAGGCGCGCCCCAGCTGCTTTGGGGCCCGCACTTGGCTTTGACCGGCCTTTAAAGAGGTGCCATCGCACCGCGCGGCACGGGCCGGCCCGAAGTGCTCACTCGGTTCTTGACCGGTGCGCGCGCGGCGTGCACGCGCGCGACTGAAAAGTGGCTGGAGCGCTGAGCGTGGCGCATCGGGAAAGGGGGATGGGCATCGAACGGGGGCGACACCGCCCACTCGTGCGCCAGATCCGGCGCTTTGCGAGCACCGGGGTGGTCGCAGCCGTCGGCCATTACGGGACGCTTGTGCTCGCGGTCGAGCTTTTGCGCCTCGCCCCCGCCGCTGCGGCGGCGGCTGGTTATGTGGTGGGCGGGGTGATCGCCTATCTCTTGAACCGGAACTGGACCTTCGAGAGCAAGGCTAAGCACGAGCGCGCGATCCCGCGATTTCTTCTCGCCAATGCGGTTGCCCTTGCGCTGACCGCTGCGCTCATGGCTCTTTTTACAGGTCCTTGGGGGGTGCACTATCTGCCCGCCCAGCTCGTCACCACGGGGGTGGTGATGGTGTGGAACTTCCTCGCCTATCGTTATTGGACCTTCGCTGTCCCGGCGCGGCGGGATTAAGGGGTTTTGTATGCGAAAAAGGTCATTCGATTGGGATCAAAGCCGAGATTGCGCGGGCTGCGCTCGGCTGCAAAACCATTGCTGCGCAGAAGAGCCACGAGATGCTCCGGAGCCCAGCGGGTAAGTCCGAGGCGACGGCGCACGCGCCCGTATTCGCCGACCGCAAGGGTCACAAGGCCGCCTAAGGCAGCGAAAAGAAAACCGTGCTGCGCAGCGGTACGGAGGAGATTGAACGTATCGGCAACAAAAGAGGTATCGGGAGGCAGCACATCTGCCAACACGAGTTTTCCGCCCGGAGCGAGTTTGCGGCGAAAGACGGGGAGAAGGCGCGCGAAATCGTCGTGCGCGAGATATTGGAGAACCGAGACGACGACCAGAAGATCGAGCGTTTCCTCGCCGACTTGCGGATCGTCGATGCTGCCGATCACGCTGATGCGCGGATGGCCGGCATAACGCCGCGCGAGGTCGACTCGGATGGGCTCGGCCGCCTCGCACAAGAACAAATGGCGGCAGCGTTCGGCGACCCGATGCGCTTCGAGCGCCTCTCCGCAACCGAAGTCGAGCACCACCGCCTCATCGCTCGGCACGAGCGCGATGAGCTCGTCGGCGATGCGGGCGTAATGCACCCTGCGGTGTCGTTCGTTGACGTAGATGCGGTGCGGCCGGCTCCAAAAGGCGAGCCAGCGCGCCGAAGCGCGCCCAGCGCTCGGCTCCCCCGCTCGCGCGATCGCTCCCTCTTCGCGTCCAAACGACGCCCGCTTAGCCGCGCAGCCCGGCTTCGCGATCACCGCGCGCTCCATGATGCGCTCGTCCATGTGCCTTACGATCCCGGCAGGGCATGCGAGCTCGTGCGCAGTTCTTCTGCCCGTTCCGCTTGCGGCTGATGGTCGCCGCGATCGAAACCGATCTGCTCGCGTAGGATGAACAGCGGGCGACGCTTCACTTCGGCGAAGATCCGCCCGAGATATTCGCCGAGCACGCCAAGACCGATGAGCTGCACCCCCGAGAGCAACATGATGGCGACGATGATCGACGGATAACCGGGAAGATCGGCACCCCACACGAGCGTGCGGACGAGAATCCAACAGCCGAAGGCGATGGCGAGCGCGGAGACGAACAGCCCGAGATAGGACCACACCCGCAAGGGAATGGTGCTGAAGGCGGTGATCCCGTCGACGGCGTGACGCCAGAGCGACAAGAGGCTGAAGCGCGAGCCGCCATCGGTGCGCTCGCCGACATCGTAGCTCACCCCGACCTGCTTGAAACCCACCCAGGAATAGAGACCTTTGGTGAAACGGGTGCGCTCTTCCAGTTGGTTCAAGGCATCGACGACCTTACGGTCCATGAGCCGGAAATCGCCCGCCCCAAACGGCAAATCGGTCTGGCTCAAAAGCGCGAACAGCCGATAGAAAGCCAAGGACAACCAGCGCCGTAGCACGCCATCGGTGCGGCGATCGCGACGCTGACCGAAGACCACCTCGAAGCCTTGCCGCCAGAGCTCGACGAAGCGCTCGATGGTCTCGGGAGGATGCTGGAGGTCGGCATCCATAAGGACGACGGCGCGTCCGCGCGCGTAGCGCAACCCCGCGGCAAGCGCCGCCTCCTTGCCGAAGTTGCGGCTCAACGAGAGGATCTTGATGCGCGGATCGACCGCGCGCAGCAAGCGCAGCATGTCGAGGGTGCCGTCCGTGCTGCCGTCGTCGACGCAGATGATCTCCGCTGGTTCGCCCAGGCGCGCGAGCACAGCGCAAAGGCGCTCGTGCAAGCGCGCGAGGTTCTTGGCCTCGTTGCGCATCGGCACGACGACGGAAAGCGTGGGCCCGTCGGGCATCCTCTCGACCTGCGCTGGACGCAAAACAGGCTCCCGCGGGTAAGCGATCACGTCAATGGCCTTAAAACACGCATTCTCGACCCTAGGAGCGCGCCCCCTCGTTCTCTGCGCGGACGATTACGGCCTGGCACCCGGCGTGGATGCCGGGATCCTCGAGCTCCTCGAAGCCGGACGGCTCTCCGCGGTCTCCTGCATGACCCAAAGCCCGCGCTGGCCCGAGGCGGCCCGTCTGCTTCGCCCGTGGAGCGGACGGGTGGATTTGGGCTTGCACCTCACGCTCACCGACCAGGAAGCGACAGAGCCGGCACCGCGGCTCGCTCCCGAGGGACGGCTTCCCACCCTGGCGCGGCTGGCGTGGCTCGTGCGCACTGAAGTGCAGGCGCGCAGCGAAGTGGAACGCGAGCTCGAGCGACAGCTCGCCGCCTTCGAAGCGGCGCTCGGGCGCCCGCCCGATCACATCGACGGGCACCAGCACGTGCACCTCTTGCCCGGCGTGCGCGAAGCGGTGATCGCACAGGCGCAGCGGATCGCGCCGCACCGTCCCGTCTACCTGCGCAGCACCTGGGAGAGGCCGCGGGCGATCGCGAGCCGCGGCGGCGAGCGCGGCAAGGCCCTCGTGCTCGCGCTTCTCGGTCGCGGTCTGCACCGCAAAGCGGCGGCGGCCGGCATTCCCACCAACGACAGCTTTCGCGGCGTGAGCCGCTTCGCGCCCGGCCCGCAGTGCCGGGAGGAATTTCGCCGCTTCTTCACCGGTCCGGGCACGCGTCCGCTCGTCATGTGCCATCCCGGCCGGGTCGATCGCGAGCTCGTGCGGCGCGATCGGTTGACCCAAAGGCGGGAGGACGAGCTGCGCTATCTCGCCAGTCCCACTCTGCTCGCCGATCTCGCCGAAGCGCATGTCTTTCTTGCCCGCTTCGACGGTACGCCGATAGCCGCGCAGAGCCTCACTAAGGGGGTGAGCCGGCTGCGGCCTACCCTCGTAAGGCCGCGTAACGCGTAGGAGCCGCTGCATGCCGCAACCGCACTCAAAGCCGAGCTCGTCGACCGCTTGGAAGGCGGCTGCCGCCCGGCGCACGGAGCAAGCGCCGCACCGTCGAAGCGGCTCTTAAGCTCTCGCTCCATGCACCCGGGGTTTTTCTTGATCCGCCCACCGCGCGCCGGCGACGGTCCGGTGCCGCGCAATGTTTGGATTCGGCTAGCGCGAGCGCTGGGTGGGCTTTTTGTCCTTTATCTCCTCGCGACGATGCTCGCGCGGATCTGATGCCGAAGCCCTCGCATCAGTGGCTGTCGCGCGGCACCGCGGCACCCCGGCAGCCCAAGAGGAAATCGAAATCACAGCCGCGGTCGGCCTGCAGCACATGGTCGTGGAAGAGCTTCCAATAGCCCGAGTGCATGGCGGGAGGCGGCGGTGTCCACATCGCGCGCCGCCGCGCGAGCTCTTCCTCGGGAACGTGCAATTCTAGCCTGCGCGCGGGAACGTCGAGCGCGATCCGATCGCCGTCGCGCACGAGTGCTAAGGGGCCACCTACGGCCGCCTCGGGGGCGACGTGGAGGACCACGGTCCCGTAGGCGGTTCCCGACATGCGGGCATCAGATATGCGCACCATGTCGGTGATGCCGCGTTTTAAGAGCTTCGGCGGCAGCCCCATGTTGCCGACTTCCGCCATGCCCGGATAGCCCTTGGGCCCGCAGTTCTTGAGCACGAGCACCGAGTTCTCGTCGACCTCAAGCGCCGGGTCCTCGATGCGCGCGCGGTAGTGCTCGATGGTCTCGAACACCACCGCACGGCCGGTATGGCGCAACAGATGCGGCGAGGCGGCAGAAGGTTTGAGGACGGCGCCGTCGGGTGCGAGATTGCCGCGCAGGACCACGATCCCGCCTTCTGCGACCACGGGCCGATCCCAAGGGCGGATGACCTCGTCATTCCAACAGGGCGCGTTTTTGACGTTCTCCCCGATCGTCTTGCCGTTGACGGTCAAAGCGTGATCGTGAAGGAGGCCGTGTTCGCTCAACCTGCGCAGGACGGCCGGTAGGCCACCCGCGTAGAAAAGATCCTCGGCCAGAAAGCGTCCGGAGGGCTTGAGGTCGACAAGGGTGGGAACACCGCGGCCGAGCTCGTCCCAGTCCTCGAGGGTCAAGGGCACGCCCAGCCGACCCGCGATCGCGATCAGATGGATCACCGCGTTGGTCGAACCGCCCAACGCGGCGCAGGTGCGGATGGCGTTCTCGAACGCGGCGCGGGTGAGGATCTTGGAGATGCGCATATCTTCCTCGACCAGGCCCACCGCGCGCATGCCGGTGAGATAGGCGTTGACGCGGCGGCGGGCGTCGACCGCTGGAACGGCGGCCGAGCCGGGCAGGCTCAGCCCCATGGCCTCGGCGAGCGCGTTCATGGTCGAGGCCGTGCCCATGGTCATGCAGTGCCCGGCCGAGCGGCTCATGCAGGACTCGGCTTCCAAAAACTCGGCAAGCGTCATGGTGCCGGCTTTGACGGCCTCGGCGAAGCGAAACAGGTCGGTTCCCGAGCCGATCGGCTGGCCCTTGTAGTTGCCGGCGAGCATGGGCCCGCCTGAGAGGACAATCGCCGGAACGTCGCAGGAGGCGGCACCCATGAGAAGGGCGGGCGTGGTCTTATCGCAGCCCGTACAGAGCACTACCCCATCAATGGGATTGCCGCGGATCGCCTCCTCGACCGTCATGGCGGCCAAGTTGCGGTAGAGCATCGAGGTGGGCCGCAGGTTGGATTCGCCATTGGAAAAGACGGGGAACTCGAGCGGAAAGCCGCCCGCCTCGTAGACCCCGCGCTTGACCCATTCGACGAGCTCTTTGAAGTGGGCGTTGCAGGGGGTGAGCTCGGAATAGGTGTTGGCGATGCCGATCACCGGCCGGCCGTCGAAGAGATGGTCGGGGAAGCCTTGATTCTTCATCCAAGAACGGTGGATGAACCCGTTTTTGTCCGCCCGCCCGAACCACGCCCGGCTGCGACGCTGCACCTTGCTCACCACACGCCTCCCCTTTGCCGTGCGGTTAGCTCTGCCCCAAAGCGGGCTCAACTACATCAAAAGAGGACCTGACCTGCGCCCGCGCTGTCTCGTCCTCGGGCGCGGCACAAGGCGCAGGGAATCGCGCGAAGCCGCCTCGCCTCTGGCCGCTTCGAGCTGTACCGGCGTGGAGCCGGCAGCTCGAGCGGGGCCCTTAGGGCCGCGCGCCGCGCGCGTTCCGCTACCCATCCTCCGGAAGCGCTCGGCCGAGAACGCAGGTGCCCGCGCGGTCTTCTCAAAAATCTCGAAATGGCGGCTATCGCGCCGCGCGCGAAAGACGGCAGAGCAGAGCGCCGATCCTTAAACGGCTGGGCTTCAGGCTTTCGAGCATGGTTCCTTTGACAAGCGGGCTCGATCTCTGCCAGCCTCGCATCGCGCCAGGATCGCCAACCCGAAGGCAGCAACCATGCCCGAGCATCGCATCGCGGTCATCCCGGGAGACGGCATCGGCAAGGAGGTCGTGCCCGAAGGCCTGCGCTGCCTCGAAAAAGCCGCCGCGCGCTTCGGCTTCGCGCTCGCCTTTAAAGAGTTCGACTGGGGCTGCGGCTATTTCGAGCGCCACGGGCGCATGATGCCGGAAGACGGGCTCGGCCAATTGCGCCAGTTCGACGCCATCTATTTGGGAGCGGTCGGCTGGCCCACGGTCCCCGACCATGTCTCCTTGTGGGGCCTTCTCATCCCCATCCGCCGCCGCTTCGAGCAATATGTGAACCTGCGCCCCGTGCGGCTGTTTTCCGGCGTGCCGTCGCCCCTTGCGCAGCGTCGCCCGATCGACTTCGTCATCGTGCGCGAAAATTGCGAGGGCGAATATTCCGAGATCGGCGGTCGGCTCTACCAGGGAACAGAAGCCGAAATGGCAATACAGACCGCGGTCTTCACCCGCCGCGGCGTCGACCGTATCTTACGCTTCGCTTTCGAGCTCGCCAAATCGCGGCCAAAGCGACATCTCACTTCAGCCACCAAATCCAACGGCATCATCCACACCATGCCGTTTTGGGACGAGCGTTTCAAGGCGATCGCAGCACTCTACCCGGAAGTCGAAACCGCGCAGTACCACATCGACATCTTGTGCGCGCATTTCGTGCGCTTTCCCGAGCGCTTTGATGTCGTCGTCGCCTCCAACCTCTTCGGCGACATTCTCTCCGATCTCGGGCCTGCGGTGACGGGCACGATCGGCATCGCCCCTTCCGCGAACCTCAACCCCGAGCGCGAATATCCCTCGATGTTCGAACCGGTGCACGGCAGCGCCCCCGACATCGCCGGCAAGAAAATCGCCAACCCGATCGGCCAGATCTGGTCGGGAGCCCTCATGCTCGATCATCTGGGCTATCGGGATGCCGCGCAGGCGATCGTGGCGGCGATCGAGCGGGTGCTCGCTTCCGGCCGCGTCCTCACCCCGGACATGGGCGGCGAGGCGAGCACCGAAGAGCTCGGCAAAGCGATCGCAAGCGAAATTTAAAGGAACGCGAAGATGGCCGAGATCCCCACCTTCGCCGCCTTTGTCGCCGCCCCCGAGATCGACGAACGCTTCAGCTTTCCCGAGCTCGGGATCGAGCAGCGGCTGCGTATCCCCGCTGCCGCCACCGGGGGACAATTGTGCCTGGTCGAGCAGATCTGCGCCCCCGGCAAGGGACCGCCGCGGCACGTACACATCCGGCAGACGGAGGTACTGCGCATCCTCGAGGGCGACTTCATGCTCGAGATCGACGGTGCCCCCATCCCCGCACCGCAGGGCACGGTGGCGGTGATCCCACCGGGTCGACCGCACGCGTTTATCAATCGGAGCTCTGCGACCGGACGCGTACTGTTCCTGCTCACGCCCGGCAGCGACCTCGCTGCCTTTTTCCGCACGCTTAAGGAGCTTTCAGCCGCCGGCCCGCTCGATCGGGAGCGCTGGAACGAGGCACTCGCCGCCTTCGGCTTTGCGATCACCGGACCGCCGATGGAGGCGTGATCGACGCATAAGGCTGACGCGTCCAACTCGAGATGCTCGGGCTCGGACGCACGAGCGCGTCGAGGCGCGCGCTCTGCTCAATGCCCCGGTGGATGACCGTGGGTTTGCTCGTAGGCTTTCTCGAACAGCTTCTGCTTCTCCGGGCTCGCCTCGGTCTGGTAGCGCGCCTTCCACTCCTCATAGGGCATGCCGTAGACGATCTCGCGCGCGATCTCATAGTCGATGGGGAGCCCTTTTTCCTGCGCTGCCGCCGCGTACCATTTGGCAAGGCAATTGCGACAAAATCCGGCGAGATTCATGAGATCGATGTTCTGCACGTCCGTGCGCTTGCGCAAATGATCCACAAGCGCGCGGAAGGCAGCGGCCTCGAGCTCGATGCGGGTCTTGTCGTCGATCGGCGGCACGGCCATCGAAGCTCTCCCAGGCGCAATCGGCCACACCTGATATGGCACGCGCGACCGCAGGCTCAATAGCTCCCACGCCCACCCACGCGTTCGCAGCGACACACGACGATGCACCCCGGCCTCAGCCCTGGACGCGCGGCAGAACCCGCACTTCGAGCCGGCGCTGCGGATCGAGGTAGCGGGCGGCGAGCGCAGCCAGCTCAGCCGCCGAGAAGCTCTTCAACTCCGCTTCGAGCGCGAGCGGGCGCGCGAGCTTGAAGGGATGCTGGTGACGACCGGCGAGCACGCCGTCCAGCCAAAAGCCATTCGAGGCCAAGAGCCGTGCAAGGCGCGCAAGGCGCGGCTCGAGCACGCGCGCGAGCTCTTCGGCGCCGATCGGGCGCCCGCGCAGCTCCTCGAGCAGCGCGTGCAGCTGCGGTCGGATCTCGTCGATCCGATCCACCGGCAGATCGAGTTGCACCACGAGCCGACCGCGATCCGGAACGACGAGCGAGGCGGCGTGCGCCACCCGCGGAGCGTAAGTCGCACCCAGCCGCTCGCGCACGAGTGTGCGCACCCGCTCGCGCAGCACATCGGCGAGAAGCTCGAGGCCGAGCGCGCGGCGCGGATCGCGCCCGTCGGTGGTCTGTTGGTAGACGAGCAGCAGGGCCTGGTCGGCGGCACCGCCGTGGGTGAACGCGACGCTGCCGGTCGGGATCGTGGCGGGTGGCAGCGGAGCCGGCAACGCGACGCCGGAGGCGTTGAGATGGGCGAGCGTGCGGGAGACCGCGTCGATCGCATCCTCCGGGTCGACATCGCCTACGATCGCGATATCGATCGGCCCCGAGGCGATTTCGGCCGCAAGCCAGGCGCGCAGTTCGGCGAGCGTGCGCGCTTCGGCCTCCGCCCGCTCGGGCAGACCAAAGCGCGGATCGCCGCCATTCAACAGCCGCGCCAGCGGACCGTCGAGGACGGCCGAAGCGACGGTCTCGAGACGGCGGTAGGTGGCCTCGAGCCGCCGGCGCCAGGCCGGCAGGATATCGGCGCGCAGACCCGGATCTTCGAGCTGAGCCCGCGCGAGTACAAGCGCCGTGAGCAGATGCTGCGGGGCGGTCTCGATCGTCAGCACGAGCGCATCTTCTTGGATCGCGAAGGAGGCGCGGATGCGCTTGTCCGCGAGAAAACGGCCGAGCTCTTCAGCCGAATGCCGCCCGAGCCCACCTGCAAGGAATGCCTCCTCGAGCAAGATGTCGAGACCCGGTTTGTCGAGCGGCAGGCCGAGGCGGCCGCGCCCGAAGCGGATGGCGACCCGCACGGTTCCGGCCTCGAAGTCGGTGCGCTTGACATCCAACCGCACGCCGCCCGCGAATTGGACGGCGGTGACATCCAGCGCCTCGAGGCGGCTGCGGTCGATGATGGGCGCCGGCACTGCAGCCGGAGCGTAGGCGAGCGTGACGACCGCCACCGCCTTCGGCGGGTCGACCGCGACCCGCTCCGATTCGCGCCAGGCGGCTTCGACCGCGCCGGCGACCGCCCCCTCTCCCATCGCCGGCACTTCGGGCAGGACGAGTTCGATAAGCGGCCCCGAACCCGAGAAGAGACGCGCGATCGCGGCTTCAAGAGCAGCCTCGTCGATCCCCTCCACGAGCGCGTCGAAGAGCGCGCGCTCAGCTTCAGGGGCCAAGAGCACGCGCTCGTAGCGCGCCGAGCGCAGGATGGTCTCGACGAGGCTGCGCGAGCTCCGGGTCGAGGCCGTGCGGATGCGGTCCTCGAGCGCAGCACGGCGCACGGCCAAAGCTTCTGCGCGCTCTTCCGGCAACACGCCGAAGCTGCGCAGCCGGCGCAGCTCCTGCTCGAGCGTCGCAAGCGCCTCCGCCCAGCGGCTGGGCTCGATCGCAGCGCGCAGGATGGTTTCCTCGGCGATATCGCGCCAGCTGTCGGTTGCCATCCCGGCGCTCGTGAAGGGGGCCTCGGGGCGCGCGGCGATGCGCTCGAGCCGGCGCTCGAGCGCGTGCGTGACCACGAATTCGGCCAAGGCCTCGGCGCGCAAGGCACGCGAATCCGGCCGCGGATCGAAGGGGCGGTTGAAGCTCACGGCAAGGCTCGCCGGCAAACCCTTCTCGATCGCAACGCGCACAGCGAGCCCCCGCGGTAACGGCGCAGTGCGCGCGATCGCGCGCGGCGGCGCCTCGAGGCGGGGCAGATGGGCGAAATGCGCCGCGATGCGCTCGGCCACCGCAGCGGGGTCGACATCGCCCGCTATCGCAACGATCATGCGGTCGGGGCGGTAGAAGCGGCGGTAGAGCTCGACCAGCCGAGCACGCGGGGCGGTACGGATCACCTCCGGCTCGCCGATCGGCAGCCGATGTGGGACGAGCGTGCCGGGCAGACGGAAGGCGAGCGACTGCTCGAACAACCGCTGGCGCGGGGTGGCGCGGATGCGCGCTTCGGCGAGCACCACCCCGCGCTCGGCCTCCAGTTCCGCTTCCGGGATCATCAGCCCGCCGGCGATCTCGGCGAGCACGAACAGCGCCGTATCGAGCGCCTCCGCGCTGGCGCGCGGGACTTCGAGCATATAAACGGTCGTCTCGAAATCGACCCGCGCGTTGGTATCGGCGCCGAAGGAAAGCCCAACGCTCCTCAAAAGCGGCAACAGTTCCCCCGGCGGGATGCGCGCCGAGCCGCGAAAGGCCATGTGCTCGAGGAGGTGCACGAGGCCCCGCTCGTCCTCGCGCTCATCGAGCGAGCCGACTTCGACCATCAAGCGCAGGCTCGCCCCGCCGGGTGGGGTGGCATTCGGCACCACCGCCCAGCGCAGCCCATTGTCGAGCCGCCCCCAGACGATCCGCGGGTCGGGCTCGGGCAGATCGGCGGCGCGGATCGGCCAGGGCTTTTCTGCCGCGCCCGAAACCGCCGCCCAAAGCGCGACGATCACCGCGATCAGCCCGCCCAAAAGCCCGCGTCCGAGGCCGGCACGGCTGAGCCAAAGCGGCCTTTGCTGCACGAGCCGGGCCAAGCGGGTGCACGGCCGATGCGGTGCTGCCGCTCGCCTAGATCCGCGCGCAGGTGGATCGCGAAGCACAGAGCGCATGGCGAGCATCCGAAGCGACGATGCGCTCAAGGATAGCTCGAACCGCCACCGCTTCCAGAGCTGCGGGCGAAGATGCGCGCACCCTAGCCGCCTTGTCCGCTGAGCCTTGGTTCGTGCGCGTGTAAGAGCGCAGCGGGAAGACGAGCGTGCGGCTCAGCTCGTTTCGGCGCGCGCCGCTTTCGCGGCCCGCTCCGCCTCTTCGCGCAGCTTCTCGCGCGCCACATGGTCGAGCATGATGTGCAGTTCCTTAAGCTGCTTTTCGCTTACGGGCGAGGGTGCGCCCAACAACAGCTCCTCGGCGCGCTGCGAGAGTGGGAAGGCGGTGATCTCGCGCAGATTCGGCACATCTGCGAGCAGCATCACGATGCGGTCGAGACCCGGCGCGATGCCGCCGTGCGGCGGGGCACCATAGCGCAGGGCACGCATCATGCCAGCAAACCGACGCTCGAGGTCTTCGCGCGTGTAACCAGCGATCGCGAAGGCTTTTTCCATGATCTCCGGGCGATGGTTGCGGATCGCACCCGATGACAGCTCGACGCCGTTGCACACGATGTCGTACTGATAGGCTTTGATCTCGAGAGGATCTTTGGTGAGAAGCGCCTCGAGCCCGCCCTGCGGCATGGAAAAGGGATTGTGGGAGAAGGTGATCTTCTTTTCCTCTTCGTCCCATTCGTACATGGGGAAGTCGACCACCCAGCAGAAGCGGAAGGTTCGCTTTTCGATGAGATCGAGTTGGCGGCCGACCTCCTGGCGCACCGCACCGGCGAGCTTGGCAGCCTGTTTGGGTTTGGCGCAGACGAAAAAGACGGCATCGCCGAGCTCAAGACCCGCCGCCGCGCGCAAGCGGCTAAGGCGCTCCTCGTCGAGGAACTTGGCTATGGGGCCGCGCGGCCCGCTCTCTTCAAAAGCGATCCACGCAAGACCCGCAGCGCCTTGCGTTTGTGCGAAGGCGACCATGCCATCGAAGAAACTGCGCGGGCGTCCGACCGCGCCGGGAGCGGGTATCGCGCGCACCACCGCCCCTTCCTCGATCGCGGAAGCGAAGACCTTAAAAGCCGAGCCGCGGAAGATCGCGCTCACATCGGCAATGCGGATCGGATTGCGCAAATCTGGCTTGTCGGTGCCATAATAGAGCAGCGCATCTTCGTACGTAATGCGCGGAAACGGTGCCGGGCTCACCGTCCAGCCCGGTTTCTTATGCTCCTCGAACACCCCGACCATCACGGGCTCGATGGCGGCGAACACGTCTTCTTGGGTGACGAACGCCATTTCGACATCGAGCTGGTAGAACTCACCGGGGCTTCGATCGGCGCGCGCGTCTTCATCGCGAAAACAGGGCGCGATCTGGAAATAGCGATCGAAACCCGAGATCATGTAGAGCTGCTTGTATTGCTGCGGCGCTTGCGGCAGCGCGTAGAATTTGCCGGGATGCAGGCGCGAGGGCACGAGGAAGTCGCGCGCTCCTTCCGGGCTCGAGGCGGTGAGGATGGGCGTTTGCAACTCGATGAAGCCCTGCTCGTGCATGAGCCGCCGGATGGTGCGGATCACCGCCGAGCGCAGGCGGATGTTGCGCTGCATCACCTCGCGGCGCAGATCGAGGAAACGGTAGCGCAGCCGCAATTCTTCGGGCTGCTCGCGATCGGTGTTGACCTGGATCGGCAAGGGATCGGCAAGCGAGAGCACTTCGAGCGCATCCGCTGCGAGCTCGACCTCTCCCGTAGCCAGCTCGGGATTTACGGTCTCAGGCGGCCGCGCCACGATGCGTCCGGTAATCGAAACCACGCTCTCAAGGCGCAGCCGCTCGGCCTCGGCGAAAAACGGCCGATCGGGATAGACCACCACCTGAGTGATCCCGGTGTGGTCGCGCAGATCGAGGAAGAGCAGGCCGCCGTGGTCGCGCTTGCGGTGGATCCAACCCGCGAGTTTGACGGTCGAACCGATATGTTCGGGGCGCGGTTCGCCGCAACGGTGGGTACGATAGCGGTGCATGGCTGGCCTCGATAGGAAGGGGCCTGCGCGGCCCGGCGCAGAAGGTCACCGGGCACAACGAGCTGTCAAGGCGACCGCGCGGTCGCCCTTCTATGAGCTCTATGCGAGAGGGAGACGAGGCGGTGCGGGTGAGCGTCATCCAGATGAACGCAGGCGACGACAAGGCGGCCAACCTCGCCGCCGCCGAGCGGCTGGTGCGCGAGGCGGTCGCTGCGGACCGGCCGGATCTCGTGGTCTTGCCCGAGGTTTGGACCTGTCTTGGCGGCAGCGAGGAGACCAAGCGCGCCGCTGCGGAAGTGTTGGGCGAAGAAGGCGAGGCCTATCGGCTGATGCGCGATCTCGCCCGCAGCCATCGCATTTGGCTTTACGGCGGCAGTGTGCTCGAGCGCGATCCCAGAGCAGAGAAGCTCTTCAACACGAGCGTGGCGTTCGATCGCGACGGGCGCGAGGTGGCGCGCTACCGCAAGATCCACCTCTTCGACATCACGGCACCGGATGGGCGCGCCTATCGCGAATCGGCGACCTTCGGGCGCGGCCAGGAGGTCGTGGTCTTCGAAGCGGAGGGGCTCAAGATCGGCTGCTCGATCTGTTATGATTTGCGTTTCGGCGAGCTCTACCGACGCTTAAGCGCGCGCGGCGCCGAACTTTTGGTGGTACCCGCTGCCTTCACCCTGCACACCGGCAAGGACCATTGGGAAGTGCTCACCCGTGCCCGGGCGATCGAGACCCAATGCTATCTCGCCGCAGCCGCCCAGTGGGGCCCCCATCGCGCCGGCAACGAGGAGCGCTGGAGCTACGGGCACTCGCTGATTGTCGATCCTTGGGGGCTCGTGGTAGCGCAGGTGAGCGACGGCGAGGGATTCGCAACCGCCCGTATCGAGCGCAGCCGCATCGCGCAAGTGCGCGCGCGCATCCCTGTGCAAGCGCATCGGGTGCTCGCCGGCTAAAGCCACGCGTTGCGGAGAGCCGACCGCTCTCCTAAGTGTGAGAGGGTTGATCACAGCGGGGATCGGGAGGCAGCGGATAATGAGAGGGTTCGCGGCGGGGGCCGCGCTTGCGACCGCACTTTTGGGCGGTGCGGCGCTGGCTCAGCCGGGCAAAGGCGATCCGGACTGGCCCTGCGGCCAGATCTACAATCCGGATCTCGTGCTCGCCCATGTCTGGAAAGGCCCCGATCCGGCGAAGCTCGGTGGTCAGTGGGCGGTGGACGCAGAGGTCGCACCGCTCGTGCCCAAACTCGCCTCGACAGTCTTGCCGCTCGAGCGCGCGCTTGCGGAGATTGACGCGTTCGCTCAGCGCCTACCCGAGGAGGAGCGGGCGCGCCGCCTGACCCTGCTCGTCGTTGGGCTGCACGAGTTTTTGGATGCCGAGCGCAAGAAAACCATCGAGGGCCTTTATAAGTTCGGCCGCGCGCAACGCAAACTGGCGCAAGAGATCCGCGAGCGCAACGACCGGCTCTTAGAGCTGCGCGCGCAGAACGCAACCTCGCCAGAAGCGCAGGAGCTCGAAGAGACGCTTCAGTGGGATCTCAAGATTTTCCAAGATCGCCGCTCGACCGTGAACACGATGTGCGCACAACCGGATATGATCGAAAAGCGGTTGTTCGCGCTCGCCAAGCACATCGAGGCGAAACTGGGGGTGGGACAGGGCGGATGAGCGCGCGATGCAAGGCGCCAGTACTCGCTCTTCTCCTCTTGGCCGCCGGGGCTGGCAGCACCCGAAGCGAGACGGCGAGCCTCAACGAGCTCCTCTTCGCACCCGGGTTCCTCGCTGCCATCCAACAGCCGACCGTGCTGCGCTACCGCTACGAGCTCTCGGGGCGGACCATGGATCGGCCCTATCGCAGCTCGGCCAAGCTCGAGATCCGCGAGGTCCTGCCCGACGGCCGCAAACAGGTCTGGCTCGACATGTTCGACGGGCCCAACCATCGCCGCACCGGCCCGCTGCCCACCGTCGATCAAAACCCGCTTCTTTTCGCCTTCCTGCAGCGCGACACCGTGACCATGGCCAATCTTACCGGCGGCGCACAGGGTTATTTCCAACAGCAGATCCGACGCGCCTTCGACCGCCCGGTGAGTGTCGAGACTACGACCGTGGTCTGGCGCGGACAGAGCTACCCGGCGCGCACCCTACGTCTCAAACCCTTCCTGAACGATCCCGAGATCGCCCGCTTCCCCCAGTTCCGCGACAAGGAATACAGTTTCACGGTAGCGCCCGATCTGCCGGGCGGGCTGTGGCAGATCCGCATCCGACTGCCCGACAGCTCGGGCACGCCGTTCCTCGAAGAGACCTTGACTTTGGATAGCGTCGAATGAACCGCAACCGCCCCTTCTTCCCCGCCTTCCGCGCGCCGGCGCGCTTACGGCGCGCGACCCTGCTCGCGGCGCTGGTCCTCTCAGGCGCGATCGCCTCGGCTGACGCGGCGCCTGCCGATTATCCGACCGAAGTCCTTGCCGACTATGTGATGGCTTGCATGGCGGTCAAGGGACAGACACCGGATGCGCTTCGGCGTTGTTCCTGCTCGATCGACCGCATCGCGGCGCGCCTGCCTTACGAGGACTATGTCAAGGCCGAGACGGTCTTGCGCATGCGGCGCGAGACCACCGGGCGCGATCAGGTGGTCATGTTCCGCACCTCGCCCTGGGCGCAGGAGATGGTGGACAAGCTGCGCCGGGCTCAGATCGAGGCCGACCTCGAGTGCTTTTGAGCACCGGGTGCGCGCCCTTTAGGCTTGGCGCGGCGCGATCGCGAACTATAGTCGCGCACAGCCGAAGGCCCAAGGCTTCGGATTAGAGATCTGGCTTTACAGGGAGGTCGATGATGCGTCCTGTCGGCGGCAGCCGCCTGATCCTCTGTGCCTCGTTTCTCCTTCTCGCCGCTGCGGGAACGGGTTCGGCTCAGCAAGCCGCCGACGACGAGGCCTATGAGCGTCCCTACACGATCTGCGGCCCCAACCAGGTCGATCGCGGCACCTACAACGGCTACCGCCGCTATCACGCCTTCTGCCATGTCTGCCACGGACCCGACGGGCTCGGCAGCAGCTACGCGCCCAATCTCGTCGAATCGCTCAAGGTCATGAAGCGCGACGATTTCGCGCAAGTGGTAGCGGGCGGTCGCCAGAACATCGCCGCTGGCAAGGAGAGCGTGATGCCGGCTTTCTATGAGGTGGCCGATGTCATGAACTATCTCGAAGACATCTACTCCTATCTCAAGGCCCGCTCCGACGGCAAGCTCGGCCGCGGTCGGCCGGAGCGCTGTCCCTCGTGATGCGGCAGCGCGCCCAGCGACGCGGGCTGTTCGCGCTCGGCCTCGCCGGCCTGCTCGCGCTCGGCATCGCCTTCCCGGGGCCGAGCCTCGCGCGCGATCCGAGCAAGGGCGAGCTGCGCTCGCAGATCGCCTTTCGGGTGTGCGCCGATCCCGACAACCTTCCCTTCTCCAACGACAAGGGCGAAGGGTTCGAGAACAAGATCGCCGAGCTCTTCGCCCAGTCGCTCGGACTACCTGTTCACTATACCTGGCATCCGCAAACCCTAGGCTTCGTGCGCAACACTCTGGGCTCGCAGCTGTGCGACGTGATCATGGCGATCAACGCCGCCCACGAGCTCGTCCAAAATACCCGTTTTTACTATCGATCGACCTATGTGCTCGTCTATCGCGCCAAGGACCGCGGCACCTTCGACAGCCTCGATTCCCCGATGGCGGCGATTGCGCGCATCGGTGTGGTCGCCAATACGCCGCCGGCCGTCTTGCTCACCCGCCGCGGGCTGATCAACAACGTCGTTTCTTACGGATTGATCGTCGATACCCGAGTGGAGCATCCGGCCAAGGACGCTCTCGACGATCTGGCCAATGGCCGCATCGACATGGCCCTCATCTGGGGGCCGATCGCCGGCTATTGGGTGCAGCGCAGCCCCGTGCCGCTCGAATGGGTGCCGCTGCGCCCCGATCCCGGGCTCACCACGCCCATGGACTTCCGCATCTCCATGGGCGTGCGCTATGGCGAGACCGAGTGGCTCGATACCCTCAACCGGCTGATCCGCGAAAAGCAGCGCGACATCGACCGTATCCTCAACGAGTATGGCGTGCCGCTGTTGGACGCCGCCGGCCGGCTCATCAACCCACCACCCTGGCTGCAGCCGGCAGCCGCCCGCAACTGAGCTCACCACAGGCGCGTGCAGACGCGATGCGCCGTGTTTTCGCGCCGCGAGCGTGAAAGCGTAGCAGGCGCGGGCTCACTGAACGCGCGCGGCGCGCGCTGACCGCCCATAAACCTTGCGCGATGCAGCAGGCTGTGCGCGCGCGGGGCCGCCGCGTCGGCCGCGGGCGCGCGACGCGGCGGGATCAAGGCCGGGTCGCGAAGACGACATTGTCGATGAGATAGCGCACCCCGCGCAGCCAGCTCTCATCCGTATTGCTGCGGATCGCAACCGAACCCTTGTGCACGAGCCGGCCCGTGTGTGCGTCCGCGATGCGCAGCGTGATGTCGAGGATGAGGTTGCTCGTTTTGCCGACCCAGGCGAGTGCCGCCTGCTCGGCGCTGAGCTCGCGGGCGAGGTCGAGTTCGCAGCCGTTGCACTCGCGCAGGCTCGCATAGAACGCGACCTTGGCCAGGACGGGCGCGGGATCGACGAGCGCGTACCCTTTCGCCGCGAGGAGACGGCGCAGCTCGGCTTCGGCAAGGCGCAGGCGCAGCCGTTCGTCCTCGCGTACGGGCTCGAGGCTGTAATTGACGAACTCGAGCGGAAAGAGGACCAGCCGCACCGCCTCTTGGGCCGCGGCGGTGGTCGCGCTCGGGCCAAAGAGCAAAGCAAAGAGGAAAGCGAAGCTCGTAATCCGCACCGGCGTGTCTCGTTGCCTCAAGAAAAAGGACCCGGCGTCGGGCCGACGCCGGGTCCCCACCGCGAAGTTAGGTGATCAGCTCACGGCAAGCTGAAGACGGTGAGCTGGCCGCCGAGCTGGGTGTAGTTGGAGAGCGCCTTGTACGCGCCCACGGCACCCAGGCCGGCCGTGTCCTCGGTCAGACCCGCGGCGAGGCCGATGCCGGCCCAACCGCCGATGCCCGAGAGCACCGCCATGTACTGCTTGCCGCCGTGCAGGTAGGTCATCACGTTGCCGATAATGCCCGACGGCGTCTTGAAGCGGTACAGCTCGCGACCCGTATCGGCGTCGAGAACCTTGAAGTAGCCCTCGAGCGTGCCGTAGGCGACGATGTCGCCGGCGGTGGCGAGCACGCCCGACCACACCGAGAAGGGTTCGATGTTGAGCCACTTGTGACCGCCGTTGATGGGATCCCAAGCGCCGATGGCACCGAGCGTATCGCCACCGGGGGCCGGGTACATCGACACGGTCGCACCGACATAGGGCTGACCGGCGGTATACGTCACCCGGAAGGGCTCATAGTCCATGCACACCGTGTTGTAGGGGATGTACATGAGCCCGGTCTTGGGGCTGTAGGCCGCCGGCTGCTGGTCCTTGGTGCCGAGCGCCGCCGGGCAGATGCCCTTGGTGTTGACGTCCTCGCCATTCGCATGGGTCGAATAGCGCGGATCGACGTTCGGCCGCCCGGTCTTGAGGTCGACATGCGTCGCCCAATTCACCCACGGGAAGGACTTGTCGGCGCGCAACAGCTCGCCCGTCACCCGATCGAGGGTGTAGCTGAACCCGTTACGGTCGTGGTGGAACAGCAGCTTGCGCGGCCGGCCCTGCCAGTTGGCGTCGAAGAGGATCATCTCGTTGACGCCGTCATAGTCCCACTCGTCATGCGGCGTCATCTGGTAGACCCACTTCGCCATGCCGGTGTCGGCGTCGCGGGCGAAGATAGTCATCGACCACTTGTTGTCGCCCGGCCGCTGCACGGGGTTCCAGGTGCCCGGGTTACCGGAGCCGTAGTAGATCAAATTGAGCTCCGGATCGACCGAGATCCAGCCCCAGGTGCAACCACCGCCGATCTTCCACTGATCGCCCTGCCAAGTCTTGAGGCTCGAGTCCTTGCCGACCGGCTTGCCGAGCTCAGTGGTCTTCTCCGGATCGACGAGAATCTCGTTGTCCGGACCCATGGAATAGCCGCGCCAGACCCGCTTGCCGGTCTTGATATCGTAGGCAGTGAGGTGGCAGCGGACGCCGAACTCGCCGCCTGAGATACCGACGTAGACCTTGTCCTTGTAGACGAGCGGCGCCGAGGTGCCGGTCTCGCCCTTGGACGGATCGCCGTTCTTCACCTGCCAAACGACCTTGCCGGTCTTGGCATCGAGCGCAACGAGCGTGGTATCGGCCTGGTGCAGGAAGATCTTGCCGTCACCGTAGGCGACGCCGCGATTGACGGTGTCGCAGCACATCACCGGGATGACGTTGGGATCCTGTTTCGGCTCATACTTCCAAATGACCCGCCCATCCGCGTTGAGGTCCAACGCATAGACGATGTTGGGGAACGGCGTGTGCACATACATCACATTGCCGATCACGAGCGGGCCGCCCTCGTGGCCGCGCAACACGCCGGTAGAAAAGGTCCACGCCACGCGCAAATCCTTGGCGTTGTTCTTGTTGATTTGCGCGAGCTGGCTGTAACGATGGTGATAGTAATTACCCCCCTGCATGACCCAGAACGCTGGGTTCTGCTGGAGCAGCAAGAGCTCTTCGTTCGCTTCGGCGAGCGATAGCCCAGCGAGCAACGCCGCCGTCGCGACGCCGCAACCGAGCACGACCTTAGACTTCACGACCTTGCCTCCACAGTTGATATCGTCCTTTGGTCGCTTCCGCACGCCGATCGGAACCGCCCTCCCTCCCCGCCGGCACGCCCTTGCTCCTCTGGGTGTGGCGCCCCGGCCCTCCGACCGTTTCGTGTGAGCAAGGATTACTCTAGGACCCTACGCATGCCGGCGCAAGCCGTTGCGCATTGACCCAGGTCTTAGCGCAAACTGCTAATAATCTCGCGGTAGGCGCTCTCCGGATAGGCCTTCATCGTGAGCGTTCGCACATTGCCTTGGCGTACGAGCTGCAGCGTCCAGCGCGCTGCGACCGCGTCATCGGGCGTCTCGTAGACGATCACGAGGTCATAGGGCCCCATCGTCATGAACAGATGCAGGATCCGACCGCCCATCGCCTCGAGCATCGCCTTCGCCTCATCAAAGCGCGCGGGCGAACGCTCGACGGTGCGGATCCCCTGCTCGGTCCAGCTCACGAGCGCCACGAACAGCGTCATCTCCGGCCTCCCCTGATCTCAGCTGCGATGTCCCAATGAAACCTACCATGCCCGAGTGAACTCATCATGCCCGAGCGCGGCCGCCCGCGGCTTGCAGCCGCGAGGCGCGCAGGCAAGGATCGCCGCGGTCGAGCTGCACCGGGGGCGAGCATGGAGGCAAAGCGCATCGGCTTCATCGGGCTTGGGGCGATGGGCGCGCCCATGGCGCGCAATCTTCTCCGCAAGGGTTTTTCCGTGCGCGGCTGTGATCTCTCAGCGCAGGCACGCGCCGCCTTCGCCGCCGCCGGCGGAGAAGCCGTCCCCGACCCAGAAGCCGCAGCGCGCGACGCCGATTTCCTGCTCATCGCTGTTGCCACCGCCGAACAGGTGCGCGCCGTGCTCGACGCGGCGCTTTCTTCCCTGCCGCCAAAAGCGGTCGTCGTCCTCCACGCCACCGTCGCGCCGAGCTTCGCGCGCGCGCTCGGCGCGGAACTCGACAGATCCGGCCATCTTTTCCTCGACGCCCCGATCTCGGGCGGGCGCGCCAAGGCGGAAGCGGGCGAGCTCGTGATCATGGCGAGCGGTGCGGAGACGGCCTTCACGGCAGCAAAACCTTTGCTCGACGCGATGGCGAGCAAAATCTACTATTTGGGCAGCGAGCCGGGCATCGCCTCCACCGTCAAGATGATCAACCAGCATTTGGCGGGCGTGCACATCGCCGCCGCCTGCGAAGCGATGGCGCTGGGCGTGCGCGCCGGTGCCGATCCCGATGTCCTCTTCGAAGTGATCAGCGAGAGCGCGGGAAGCTCGTGGATGTTCCGCAACCGCGTGCCGCACATCTTGGCACGCGATTTCACCCCGCTTTCGGCGGTCGAGATCTTCGTCAAAGATCTCGGCATCGTGCTCGATGCCGGTCGTGCCCTGCGCTTTCCCTTGCCGCTTGCCGCTGCTGCCCACCAACAGTTCCTCGCCGCCGCCGCGGCCGGCTTCGGCCGCGAGGACGATTCGGCGGTGGTCAAGGTCTACGAGCGGCTCGCCGGCATCGAGGTGAAGGGACGGACGCCGGGCTGATGCGCCTGGCCGATCCCAGAGTCGAGCTCGCGCTCGCTCTTGTCGTCCTCGCCGCGCTCGGCTTCGGCATCCTCCTCGTCCTCTTGCCCTTCGCCTCGGCACTTTTGTGGGCCGGTATCCTCGCCTTTGCCGTGTGGCCGCTGCATGCCCGGCTCGTTCGCCTGTTGCGCGGGCGTGCCGGGCTCGCGGCCGGCTTTGCCACCACCTTACTCGCCGTGGCGCTCTTGTTACCGCTCGTCCTCGTCGGTCGGCAGATCGCCGATGCGATCACGCTGCTTCTCGAAACCGTCCGCCAGCTGCTCGAGCTGGGCATGCCGCCGCCGCCGGAGTGGCTCTTCGACCTGCCCGTGTTCGGGCCCGAGCTCGTCGACGCCTGGAACCGCCTGGCGCAGGACCTGCGCGATCTCCCAAGCCTCGTCCAACCCTGGCTCGCCACCGCGCGCGATCTCGCCATCCGCGCCGGTCTCGCGCTCGGCCAGGGGCTGTTCGATCTGTCGATCTCGCTTACCGCCGTCTTCTTTTTCCTGCGCGATGGACGGGCGCTCATCGATCAGGCGCGTCGCGCCGGCGAACGGATCTTGGGCGAGCGAACGCAACACTTCCTCGATGTGGCGAGTGCCACCATCCGCGGCGTGGTCTATGGCTTCGTTGGGACCGCGTTGGTCCAGGGGGTGGTCGCCACCATCGGCTTCTTGCTCGTGGGCCTGCCGGCTGCGCTCGTACTCGGCGTGCTCACCTTTTTTGCCGCGCTTTTGCCGGTCATCGGGCCGTTTTTGGTGTGGCTGCCGCTTGCCGGCTGGCTCCTCGTCCAAGGACAGACGATGGCCGGCATCTTTCTTTTCGTTTATGGTTTTGTGGTCATCAGCGGGATCGACAATCTCATCCGGCCCTGGTTGATCTCGCGCGAGAGCAATCTCTCCTTCCTTCTCACCTTCCTTGGAGTGTTCGGCGGCGCTGCCGCCTTCGGTTTCCTCGGTATCTTCATCGGTCCCGTGCTCTTGGCTCTCGGCCGCGCTCTGCTCGAAGATTGGGTGCGGCCACCGGACGCGAGCGCGGGCGGCGCGCCTTAGCCGAGCACTGGACAGGCCGCCCGCCTTGTGGGAAGGCGAGCCGCGCTTTTGGAGCGCAGGGCATGCGCAGTCTCCTCTCGATTTTCTTTTCCGCCCCCGGGGCTCGGCCCTGGCTGTTGATCGCAGCCCTTCTCGTTGCGACGCTCGTCGAAGGGGTCGGTTTTGCCACGCTTCTTCCCCTCATCGGAGCAGCTGCCGAGAGTTCCGCTTCCGAGCTTTCGCCGCTCAACCGCGCTGTTCGCGAATTCCTCTCAGTGCTTGGCCTTCCGCTCGAGGTCGGCACGCTGTTGATCGTCGTCGTTTTGGTCCTCGTCTTGCGGTCTTTGCTGCGCCTTGCCGCCATGATCTATGTCGGCACTGCCACCGCAGTGGTTACGACCGGGATCCGTCGCACCCTGATCGACACGCTTTTAAAGGTCCGCTGGCGCTTTTTCGTGAGCCAGCCGCTCGGGCGGATCGCCAATATCGCAAGCGGCGAGGCGATGCGCGCCGGTCGCGCCTTTACCCTGGTCGCCGAACTCCTCGCACTCCTGATCCAAAGCGCGGTCATGGCGGTCATCGCCCTGCTCATTTCGTGGCAACTGGCCCTCGGCGCAGCGGTGATCGGTCTTCTCATGACGGGATCACTTGCCACTTTTGTCCGCAGTACGCGCCGCACCGGGCGCAAACAGGTGTTCCGTACCAAAGATCTTTTGGTCTACCTCGCCGATACGCTCAGCAATGTCAAACCGGTGCGGGCGATGGCGCGCGAAGACGCCTTCGCCCGCTTGTTCGAGCGGCGCATTCAACGGCTGCACAAGACGATCCGTCGGCAAGTGATCAACCGAGAGGCCATCAACAATCTGCAAGATGTGGTCATGGCACTGGCGCTCGGGGTCGGCTTTTGGATCGCCTATGCGCTCTTAAAGGTGCCAGTAGCCGAAATCGTCGTGCTTGGCATCGTCCTCCATCGCTCCGTGGCCTCGATCGGAAAGCTGCAGAAGGCCTACCAAACCGCGCTCGAGATGGAAGCTTCCTGGCACCACTGTACCCAGCTCATCGCCGAAGCGGCGCGCGACCCCGAACCCAACCCGGGACAGCTGACACCGCGCTTCGAGCGTGCCATCGCCTTCGAACGGGTCTGCTTCGCCTATGACCATCATCGCGTGTTGGACGAGCTCGATCTCGAGATCCGCGCCGGCTCGCTTACCGTGCTCACCGGTCCTTCGGGCGCCGGCAAGACCACGCTGATCGATCTCGTGCTCGGCCTGCATCGCCCCGAGCGGGGGCGGATCCTCGTGGACGGCGTTTCCCTCAACGACATCGATTTGATCGCTTGGCGCCGGATGATCGGCTACGTGCCGCAAGAAACAGTCCTCTTCCACGACACCATCCGCGCCAATCTCGCCTTGGGCGACGACAGCTTTTCAGATCAAGAACTGCGCACCGCACTCGAGATCGCCCAAGCCTGGGACTTTGTTGCCGCTCTGCCGGATGGTCTTGATACGGTCGTGGGCGAAAAAGGCGCTCGGCTCTCGGGCGGGCAGCGCCAGCGCATCGCTCTCGCGCGGGCCCTTTTAGGCCGGCCGCGGCTTTTGATCCTCGATGAAGTGACGAGCGCTCTTGACCCCGAAACCGCGAGCGAGATCGCCCGCAACGTGCGTGAGCTGGCTCGACACGCCACCGTCCTCGCCGTCACCCACCGCGCCGAGTTCCTCGAGATCGCCGACCGCATCTACCGGATCGAGAACGGCAAGGCGTTCCTCGAGGAACGCCAACCCACACCAAAGGTTCCGCAAGCGGTGTGAAGAGCAAGCCGAGGCCCAAAACGCCGTGCAGACCATACAAAAGAACCACTCGGATCGAAGGCACCAGCCGACATTCGAGGACAGATCAAGGCAAAGCGGATGTTTGGCACGTTGGGATCACTACGTCGGTGGCTGATCGATCATAGACGCGCCTTCAAACGTCGGCGCAAGTTCGCGCGCAGCGACGTAATCGTGGTCAGCCACGCCAAGAGCGGGCGCACCTGGCTCGCCACCATGATCTCGCACCTCTACCATCAACGCTACGGTCTGCCCGCGAGCGAGATTATCCAGTTCGACAATTTCCATCGCCGCGAGCCGCGCGTGCCCCGCATCCTCTTCGTTCACGACAACGTCAAAAAAGGACCGGACGTCGGGCTCGTGCCACTGCCCATCTACGCGCGCAAAAAAGTCGTCTTGCTCGTGCGCGATCCGCGTGACGTCGCCGTTTCGGCCTGGTTCCAAAAGAAGCGAAACCAGCGCAAAGGGCAGGAGCGAACGGTACCTTCGATCGACGGTCGGCCGCTGACCATCGAAGACTATGTGATCGAAATGAAACTTCCGCGCGTGATCGCGTTCTTGCGCCGGTGGGCCGAGTGGGCCGATCGCATACCGCAGCTGCTGCTCGTCCGCTACGAGGATCTGCACCGGTATCCGCACGAAGAGCTCGCGCGGGTGACGGCCTTCATCAACGGCGCCCCGGCGCAGCCGGACGAGATCGCAGGCGCGGTCGCCTTCGCCGCCTTCGACCGCTTGCGGGAAAAAGAGGCCGCCGGCTTTTTCGCCACCGACAAGCTTCGCCCCGGTGCCCTCGACGATCCCGACAGTTTCAAAGTCCGCCGCGGAAAGGTCGGCGGATGGCGCGACTCTTTCGGCCCACAGGACATCGCCCGCATCGAAGTGCTCATGCGCGAGCCCGCGCTTGCCCGCTTCGGCGATCGTCCGTTAGGGGCCGAGCCCGGATCTTCGGCGGCGTGCGCCTAGCGCCGTAAAGCGCGGGCTGCGGCAGCGCTTCGGATTGACGCGCCGCCGCCGAACCGCGAAGAGGCCGCGGCAGCGGCGCGGGGTGCGAGATCGACCATGGCGGAAACGATGGCAACCAGCTGGCCCTACTTTCGGCGCGATCCCGAGTGCGTAGTGCTCGAACCCAAGCCCGGCGTGGTTCCGAGCGACAAGCCGCCGGTGCGCATCTTCCTGGGCACCGAGCCGGCCCAGTACCGGGGCGAGCGGATCTTCTTCTGGTCGATCGAGAAGCACCGCGACCCCGCGCGGCGCTACGAGATCTACCGGATGAGCGATCTCCTCGGTTTCGACCGCAAGGGCTGGCGAACCGGTTTTACCAAGTACCGCTTCGCCATTCCAGAGTTCGCCGGGGGCAGCGGCCGCGCCATCTACAACGACGTCGATCAGATCTACCTCACCGATCCTGCCGAGCTCTTCGATCTGGACATGGGAGATCACGGCTATCTCGCCATTTCTCCCGAAGAGACCTCGGTGATGCTCATCGACTGCGCCAAGATGCTGCCCTATTGGAACCGGGCGAGCGCAGCCCGCGAGGGCAAGCACGCGCTCATCAAGAAACCCGCCGCGGTTGCTGGTCTTTGGGGCCCCTGTGACCCCCACTGGAACGCCCGCGATCAAGAATATGTCGAGGGACGCACCAAGTGCCTGCACTACACAGCCCTCCATCAACAGCCATGGGAACCCTTCCCGGAGGACTATTCCTACCATCCCAATCCGCTCGCCTATATCTGGCACGATCTCGAGCGCGAGGCGGACGCCGCCGGCTATCAGATCTTCGGCCCCGACCGTCCCTCGCCCACTTTTTGTGATCTCATCGCCCGCAACGAGCCCCTTGGAGCGAACGAGCCCGTCTTTTTGTCCGAGCGCGCGCACGCGCTTTTGGCGGACCTCGGCGTGCGCCGGCTCCTGCTCGTCGGGTTCGGTCACGCACCCGAGCTCGTTGGGCCGGCCAAGGACCTGAGTTGGGCGTCCGTCGATCTGGCCCGTGATCCAAAACTCGCGCAAGCCGGTCCGAGCGATGCGGTCGTTGCGAGCGGACTGTTCGACCGGTTGCCGCCCGCCGACATCGCTTGGGTCCTCGACCTCTTGTTCGCGCGCGCTCAGCGCCTCGTGCTCGTGGACCTGCGCGCCCGTGCTGTGGAGGGCTTTGCCAGCCCCGCCTGGTGGCGCCGACGCCTCGCGGAAGCCGCCGCGCGGCGGCCCGGCCCGAGCTGGCATCTCGAGGTGCGCCCCGACCCTCGCTATGCCGCATCCGGTCCGCGCAGTTTCACCGTTTTGCGCACAGCCGATCTCGGCGCGCCCAAGGTTTGGGTGCTCACCACCGGCGACGAGCGCTACGACCGCCAAGGCCTCGAGCTCGCCCGCGCGCTTAGCTGGCCCTTCGAGACCCGCCGGCTCGTCCTCAACCGCCTGCGCCGGCTGCCCAACCTCGTGCTCGGAGCGAGCCTCATAAGCGTCGATCGGCGCGAAAGCGACCGCCTTGCGCCGCCCTGGCCCGATCTCGTGATCACGAGCGGCCGCAAGAGCGTCCCCGCCGCTCTTTGGATCCGTAAGCAATCGGGCGGACGCACGCGGCTCGTGCAGATCGGGCGGCCGCGCGCGCCTTTCGCGCTCTTCGACCTCATCGTCAGCTTTCCGGGCTCGCGTCTGCCGTTGCGCGACAACGTCCTCTCGGTGGCGGCACCGCTTGCCGGTATTCCGCGCGCGCAGCTCGAAGCCGCCAAGGCGCAGTGGGCCGAACGCCTGACACCGCTGCCCGAGCCGCGCACGCTCTTTGTGATCGGACGCGGTCGCGACGGCTATCGCGTCGATCCCGCGGCGATCGCCCGTGCCGCGTCACGGCTCGCCGCCGAGCTTCGCCGCGACGGTGGCTCACTTCTCGTGCTCCTCGACCGCAAGGCGCCGCGTGCCGCCGAGACGGCGGTGCGGGAGGCGCTCGCGGATCTGCCCGCCCTGATCGTGCGCGAGGACGCGCATGCTCGGGATGCGCGCGCCGCGCTTCTCGCCGCCGCCGCTCGGGTGGCGGTCACCGCCGACGAGATCGCAGCGCTCGCCGAAGCCTGTCTTGCTGGCAAGCCGGCGTTGCTCGTCGAGCTGCCCCGCTGGTACGAGCGCTATCCAGGCGGGCGGGCGCTCGCGCAGGGGCTGCGTTTTCTGTGGGGCGGCGGCACCACCTACCGCGGCACGCCGCACCAGCAGCACGCACTCGCGCGCTTCCTCGATCATCTCGCCACCCGCGGACTGATCAACCTGCCGCGCGATCCGCGGCAGCTGCACGAGGCGCTGGTCGCCCGCGGCCTCGTACAAAGACTGGACGGACCGCCGCCGGTGGCGCGCCCGCATCCCCTCGACGATCTCGCCCGGGTGGTCGAACGGGTGCGGCGGCTGATGGCGGAACTGCCGAGCGCGGCGTAAATCCGAGGCGAGACTTGTGCGCGCCGCAAGCCGCGCCTACCTGCTTGGCGCGGGTGGGCGAACCGCAAGAGAGGACGTGGCGATGGCGGTCTCTTGGCGGCCTTGGATCCACAAGCGCTACCAGCTCGACAAAATGTCCCTGCGCGAGCTCGTAATCGCCTATTTCACTCATTATTCCATCATCGTCTATTATCTGCTCGCCTCGCTCTCGCTCGCTGCTGCGATCCGCTGGGCCGAGAATTGGACGGGACCGCTTCTGGCAGTCGGGCTTACCCTGCTCGTCTACCCCTTCGCGGAATATCTCTTGCACCGCTTCGTGCTGCACAGCCGCTTCCTCTACCGCTCGCCGCTCACGGCACGGATCTGGAAGCGCATCCACTACGACCACCACAGCGATCCGCACGATCTCTCGGTGCTGTTCGGGGCGCTTTACACCACGCTTCCGACCATCGCGCTTTTGGCTTTGCCCTTGGGCTGGCTGGTCGGCGGTGCGGCGGGAGCGGCGAGCGCCTTTGCCACTGGCTTGTTGCTGTTCGCCGGCTACGAGTTCTGCCACTGCGTCCAGCACCTGCCGTTTACGCCTAAGAACCGGTGGCTGCGTGAGATCAAAAAGCGCCATCTCGCCCACCACTTCCACAACGAGCAGGGCAACTTCGGAATCACGAGCGGGATCGTGGATCGGCTCTTCGGCACCTTTTACGAGCACCCGCGCGCCGTGCCCAAGAGTCCGACCACCTTCAACCTCGGCTATACGGGCGAAGAGCGCAGGCGTTATCCCTGGGTGGCCCTGTCCTCGCCGAGCGAGAGCGAGCTCGCCCGTCGTCGGAGCCGGCGTGCCGCGTAGCGACGCGCGTCCCGTCGTCGTTGAGCGGGTGGAAGGCCGCAGGGGCCTTGTGCGCTTCCTCGCCGTGCCGGATGCGCTCTACCGTGACGATCCGAATTGGATCAAACCGCTCGATTTCGAGCGGCGGGAACATCTGAACCCGGCTAAGAATCCCTTTCTTTCCCGCATCACCATGGCCCTCTTCATCGCCCGACGGGGAGACCGCGACGTCGGGCGCATCTCCGCGCAGGTCAATCACGCCCACCTCGAGCGCTACGGTGATGCCACCGGCCATTTCGGCTTCTTCGAAACCGAAGACGACCCGCAAGTGGCGGCTGCCCTCGTGCGCGCCGCCGAGAGCTGGCTGCGCGCGCAGGGACTGCGGCGGATTGCCGGCCCCTTCGATCCCTCGATCAACGACAGCTGCGGGCTGCTCGTCGAAGGCTTCGAGCGGCCGCCGAGCATCATGATGGGCCACCACCGGCCGTGGTACGCGACGAGACTCGAGGAACTCGGCTTTCGCAAGGAGAAGGATCTTTATTGTTATTGGTTCGACTTCGAAAGACCTCTGCCGGCTGAAGCGGAAACCTTGCTCGCGCGGGCTCGCCGCTCGGCTCGCTTGACCGTGCGCGCGATCGACATGCGCCGTTATGTCGACGAGATCCGCACGATTTGCGACATTTTCAACGACGCCTGGTCCGAGAACTGGGGCTTCCTGCCCTTCCGCGAAGAGGAAGCGCTCTATCTTGCGCGCACCATCCGGCCACTTGTGCGCGCGCAGGATTTCGCCATCGCCGAGGTCGACGGCACGCCCGCCGCCATGGTGGTCGTTCTCCCCAACCTCAACCTCGCGATCCGCGACCTCAAGGGGCGCCTGTTGCCCTGGGGTTGGGCGAAGCTCTTGTGGCGGCTGAAAGTGCGCGGCATCCCGGAATGGCGCCTGCCGCTTTTGGGGGTGCGCAAGGCCTTTCAGCGCGGACCGCTCGGGGCGGCGCTCGCGCTCGCTGTGCTCGACCACATCCGCCGCGCGCACGCCGACCAAGGGATCCGCGGCGTCGAGCTCTCCTGGATCCTCGAGGACAACCGTCGCGTCCAGGCGATCATCGAACTGTCCGGCGCGAGGCGGTACAAGACCTACCGGATCTACGCAAAGGACATCGGGTGAAGGAACCTTCTGCGATCACCGCTGTGGTGCTGGCCGGCAGCCGCTCCGGTGAGGCCGATCCGGTTGCGCGCGCCGCTGGTGTCGCCGCCAAATGTCTGGCTCCGGTCGCCGGGCGGCCGATGGTCGAACATGTGCTCGCGGCCCTGCTCGCCCACCCCAACATCGCAACCGTGATCCTCATCGCCGATCCCGAGCTCGGGCTCGAACGGCTGCGCGGCTTCGCCTCCGCCTTCGCATGCGGCCGCATCCGCCTGCGCCGGCCGGGCCCGAGCCCGGCTTCGAGCCTGCTCGCCGTCCTCGACGAGCGCGCAGATGAGCCGCTTTTCGTCACCACCGCCGATCATCCCCTCCTCTCCCCCGCCCTCCTCGACCTGTTCTTCGCTGCGGCGCGCTCATGCAAAGCCGATCTCGTCGCCGCCGTCGCCCCGCAAGCCGCCGTCGCGGCCGTGGCACCTGCGACCCGTCGCACCTGGTGGCGGTTCCGCGACGGTCGCTTTTCCGGCGCCAATCTCTTCTGGCTCGCCGGGGCCGCGGCACGTCCGGCGCTCACCTTTTGGCAGCGGGTCGAACGCGAGCGCAAACGGCCCTGGCGCATCGTGCGCATGATCGGCTTGGGCGACCTCCTCTTACACCTCGCGCGCCTTCTCACCCTCGAGCAGGCGGCCGCGCGTGCCTCGCGCCGTCTCGGCTGCCGGATCGCCGTTGTCCCCCTCCTCGCGGGCGAGGCGGCGATCGACGTCGACACCCCCGATGATCTCGCCCTCGTCGAGGCCATCTTGTCCCGACGGACGGCGCTCGGAGTCGCGCCGTGAGCCGCGTGTTCCGGCTCGCGCATCTAACCGATGTGCACTTGGGCCCTCTGCCGCGACCGCGGCCGGCCGAGCTGTGCTCCAAGCGCATCACCGGCTTTTTGTCCTGGCAGCTTCGCCGCCGCTTCCGACACCGGGCCGAAGTGCTCGCCGCGACGCTCGCCGCACTGGCCGAGGAACAGCCCGACCACACGGTGGTCACGGGCGATCTCGTCAACATCGCGCTGCCCGACGAGTTCGCGGCCGCCCGGCGCTGGCTCGAGCGGCTCGGGCCGCCCGAGCGCGTGACGGTGATCCCCGGCAACCACGACGCCTATGTCCCGGGCGTCGCCGAAGCCCATTGGCCCCTCTGGCAACCCTACATGGCCGGGGCGGCAGCCCCGCGCGACTTTCCCTTCCTCCGACGCATCGGCCCCCTCGTGCTCATCGGACTTTCGAGCGCTGTACCGCGGCCTTGGGGGGATGCCGCAGGAGCGCTCGGCAGCGATCAACTCGAGCGGCTTTCCGCATGCTTGGCAGCGCTTGGGGAAAGTCGGCTCCTGCGCGTGCTCCTCGTCCACCATCCGCCCGTGTTGGGCTGGAGCCCGAAGCGCAAGGCGCTGCTCGACGCTGCCGAGCTGCGCGCGCGGCTTGCCCGCGAGCCGGTCGATCTTATCCTGTGCGGCCACGACCATAGGCTCGCCTGCGGAGCCGTCCCCGGTCCCTGTGGCCCGATCCCGGTGCTTTGCGGACCGTCCGCGTCGTTGATGGCCAAGGAGCGAGACCGGCGCGGCGGCGCTGTGCTCATCACGCTTGCCCCCCAAGCCGGAAGCCCGGGCTGGACGATCACCGCATGCGCGCTGCGCTTCGATCCCGCCACGCGCAAGATCGTGAAGGAAGAGCTCGTGCTTGCATCCGAGGCTGCGACCACGCCTGCCTGGTCGCGGTGAGCGCGTTCGTCTATCTCGCGCGCGGCGCCGGGCGCCGTCGGCTGGCCTAGCGATCCTTCCACGCGGGCTAACGACCTTGGAACCATGCGCATGAGCCGTCTCGACCGCTATGTGATCGGCCAGGTCGTGCGCCCGATGGCCGCGATCGTCGTGATCGCGCTCTTGGCACTTCTCGCCGAGCGCACCTTGCGGGTACTCGACATCGTTTTGGGCTGGCGCGGGAGCCTACTCGTTCTCTTCGAGATGTTGAGCTATCTTGTTCCGCACTATATGGGGATTGCTCTGCCGGCGAGTTTTTTCATCGCCATTCTTCTCGTCTTCTCGCGCATGTCGCGTGATGGCGAGCTTGATGGCATGTTCGCCGCGGGCTTCGGTCTGCACCGAATCCTTTTGCCCCTCTTCGCGATCGCCGCCGTCGTCCTCGTACTCAACGGTCTGATCGTGAGCCATCTCCAGCCCTTTAGCCGCTACGCCTATCGGGCAGCGCTCTTCGCCCTCTCCAACGTCTCGTTCCTCACGCTGTTGCGCGAGCGAACCTTCCTCACCTTGGGTGAGACTACCTATCGCGTCGAAACGCTCGCCCCGGAGCGCGATCGCTTCACCGGGCTTCTCCTCTTCAGCCGCCTGCCGGGTGGCGAGACGCTCACCATCACCGCCCGCCGCGGCCGGATCCTTCCCGCAGAAGGCCAAAGGCCGATCCTCCTCGATCTCGAGGACGGGGTCCAGCAGTTCGTGCCGAGCCCGCGCGCCGGCGCGAGCGACGCGCCGCCCGCGACGGTGCGTTTTCGCAGCTTTCGCACCGATGTGCGCGGCGGCGAGCCGAAACCGTTCCGCCCGCGGGGAGCTGATGAGCGAGAGCTCACCTTACCGGAGCTGTGGTCGGCGCTCGCGCACCCGCCCAAGGGCATCGATCCCTCCGAGATCGCCGCCGAGTTCCACGGACGGCTCGCCCGCATCGCATCGACCTTGCTCCTGCCGCTCGTTGCCCTGCCCCTGGCGATCGCCCGCCGACGGGCGAAACGCTCCTACGGCATCATCGTCGGGATCGCTCTGCTCGTCGGCTACAACCAGCTCTTGCAGTTCGGCGAATCGCTTGCTGACGACGGCAAGATCTCGCCCTGGCTGGGTCTGTGGGTGCCGTTTTTCATGTTCTGCTTGCTCGGCCTTTTGCTCGTGTTTTGGAAGACCACGCGCGTGCCGCGAGTGCGCGGCACCAGTCGCTTCGATCTTCTGGTCGAGCGCATCGAGCAGAGTCTGGCACAACGTTTTGGCCGTGGAGCCGAACCGTGAGCCGGATCTCGCGCTATCTCAACCGCGTTTACCTCGTGCGCTTTTTGGTCGTGCTCGTGGCGGCAAGCGGCTTTGCCGTGCTCTTCGATCTCTTGGATGCCGGGCCGAGGGTGGCGCGCCGGCTGCACAGCATCCAGTGGCCGCTTTTGTACTATACGATTTTGCGCTTGCCGAGCTTGCTCAGCGAGCTCTTGCCCATGGTCGCGCTTGTAGCCGGTCTTCTCGCCGCAACCGATCTGTTGCGCTTGCGCGAGTTGATCGCCCTGTGGGGGGCGGGTCTGTCGCGCCTTGCGCTGCTTGTCCGCTTATGGCCGGCCATACTCCTGATCGCCGCCTTCAAATTCGTCATCGACGACCGCTTGATACCCCTTTCCGTGCCCGCTCTGCGCGCACTGGGCGTGACCGAGATCCGCGGCTCGGGTCTGCCGCGCGGTGATGCCCTTTGGGTTCGGCTCGATGGCGAAATCCTGCGGCTGCCGGTGGAAGCCGCGGCTCAGAAACAGCCCCGCGATCTCATGATCCTGCGTCTTGACAGCGAGGGACGGCTGATCGAGCGGCTGGATGCCGCCTCCGCGCAACCCGGCGCCGAGTCCTGGCTCTTGCGCGGCGTCACAAGACGACCCGCTGCGGCGAGCCCTCCCGAACAGCTCGCCGAGCTCGTCTGGCCTATCCGGCTCGATATCGAACAGCTTGCCACCCTTTCCAAGCCCGCGCGCGAGCTCACCTTGCCGGAGCTCATCGCGGTCATCTCGGCCGATGCCTTTGGCGTGTCCGGTACCGAGGGTCACGAGACCTGGCTGCACGCTCGGATCGCAGGTATGCTCGGTCTTGCGGCGATCGTCGCGTTGCCGGTGACCCTCGTCCGCCGGGTGAATCGGACGGGCGCCACGCTTGCGATCTTCGCGCGCGGACTTGCGATCGGTTTCGTTTACGTGATCGGCAACGGTCTGCTTTTGGCCCTGGGCGAGCTCGGGATGATGGCGCCTGCGCTCGCGGCATGGACTGGTCCCGTGCTCTTGGCGGTGGGCTTGCTCGTGGGTGCGGGCTTGTTCGAGCCCCGACGCGGCCGCACACCCACGGCTCTTTCGCGGGTGCACTCATGAGCCGGACGCCTGCGATCGGTTTCGTCAACAACCGCCGCAGCGAGCGCAACCGCCGCGGCATGGCCGATCTCGAACCGATCCTCGCCGCGCATCCCGAGATCGTCCGCTTCGACTTCACCGAGGCCAACTCCTTGCGCGCGATCGCCCGCGAGCTCGGGCGCCTCAAACCCGAGCTCATCCTCATCAATGGCGGCGATGGGACGGTACAGGGGATCCTCACCGAGCTGCTCGAGGAACGACCGCTCGATCCGGTGCCGCCGATCGCCATCCTCCCGCGCGGCATGGCTAATATGACCGCTGCCGATTGTGGGCTCCGCCAACGCGGCCCGCGCGCGCTCAAGCGGCTGCTCGCAGTCACCCGCCGCGGCCTTCTCGATCGCGTCACGGTGCGCCGGCGCGTGCTGCGCGTGGCCAATCTCGCCGACGGCAGCGTCCAGCACGGCATGTTCTTGGGGGCGGCCGGCATCACCGATGCCATCCAGCTGTGCAAGAGCCGCGTGCACAGCCTGGGCCTTAAGGGCGAGGTCGCCCATCTCGTCACCCTCACGCGGCTGTTGTGGGCGTTCGCGCGCGGTCGCCGCCCGCCCGGCATGCTCGAAGGCGAAAAGGTGGCCATCCGCTTCGAGGACGGCGAAGTGCGCGAAGGGCGCCAGCTCCTGTTGCTCGCGACCACGCTCGACCGCCTCGTGCTCGCCTCGCGGCCGTTTTGGAACTGCTTCGCCCACCCCTTGCGCTTCACCGCCATCCGCCACCCCCCGGAAGGGCTGGTGCGCCGCGCGCTCTCCGTGCTCTACGGTGGCGATCGCCGCGCGCTGCCAAAGGACAGCTATTTCAGCCGCGGCGGCGTTCGCGTCGAGCTCGAGCTCGAACGCGAGATCACCATCGACGGCCAATTCTATCGACCCGAAGCGGGTCGACCCCTCATCGTCACTGCCCCTGATGAGCTGCGTTTCGTGCGGCTATGAGCGCGCGCGCCGACCCCATCCTCGCCTTCGTCGCCGAGGAGACCGCCCAATCCGTACCCGCCCCGGTGCACGCGCTCGCCCAAGCGGCTCGGGCGCGCTTCGGACCGGCGATTTGCGCGGTGCTTTTCTACGGCAGCTGCCTGCGTGATGGTGTGCTCGAGGATCGGCTCGCCGATTTCTACCTCCTAAGTACCGATGCAGCTGCGGTGACCCCGAACCGCTGGCGCGCGATCTTGCTCGAGCTCTTGCCCCCTGATGTGTACCGCATGACGCTTTCCCTCAACGGCCAGATCCTGCGCGCCAAAGTCTCGGTCGTGCCGCTGTGCGTACTCGAGCGCGCGGTCGAACCCTCAACGCGCGAACCCTATTTTTGGGCCCGGCTGGCCCAGCCGACGGCGCTTCTGTGGGCTTCGGATGCGGAGATCACCGCGCGCGTGCAGCGACTTCTTGCGCGAGCGGTGCGCACCTTCGCGGCCGAGACGCTGCCGCTTCTGCGCCCCCCAATCGATCCCTGTGCGCTCTTCGAGCGCGGCTTTTTCGAGAGCTACCGCACCGAGCTGCGCGCCGAAACTCCTGAGCGGGCGCGCACGATCGTGGCGAGCGCCGTCGCGCGGTACCGGCAGCTGGGCGCGCTTCTCCTCGCCGAGTTGCCGCGACCGGACGAACAGGCCCACGCGCGCGCCTTGCGCTTGTGGGCGCAGCGGCGCTGGCTCGGCCGGCTCCGCGCGCTCGCGCGCTTGGCCAAGGCCGCCTCGACCTTCGAGGACGCCGCCGACTATGTCGCCTGGAAGATCGAGCGGCATGCCGGCGTGCGGGTGGAGCTGGCTCCCTGGCAGCGGCGTTTTCCGCGCCTCGCCGGGCTTCTCTTGCTGCCGCGGCTGTTGCGGCGCGGGGCGGTGCGCTGACTATTCGGCTGCGACCCGCGCCGTAAGCTGCCGCAACTCTTCGGCCAGACGCGCAAAGCGCGCGAGCACCTCCTCGATCTGCTCTGGCGTGTGCGCAGCCGAAACACTGCCGCGCAGAAGACACACCCCGCCGGGCGTGCCGGGCGGAAGAGCGAGATTGACGTACACGCCGAGCTCGAGCAGGCGGTTCCAGGCGAACACGGTGGTGCGCTCGTCGGGCAGACGAATGGAGAGGATCGGCCCGGGAGGCGCGCAGAGCGTGAAGCCCAAGGCGCTGAGCCCGGCGTGCAACCGCTGCGCGTTCTCCCAGATTCGCGCCCGCAGTTCGGGATGCGCGGCGATCTTGGCGAGCGCCGTGCGCACGGTGGCGATCGTGGCTGGTCCCGGGGACGCGGTGAACATGTAAGGGCGCGCGGCTACCCGCAAAAGCTCGAAGCGGGGATGGTCGGACACGGCGAAGCCGCCGATCGCCCCGAGCGACTTCGAAAAGGTGCCGACGATGACGTCGACCTCGGCCTCAACACCCTGTGCCTCCGCCACCCCCCGCCCCTTGGCGCCGAACACGCCCATCGCGTGGGCCTCGTCGACGAGCAGGAAGGCGCCGTGGCGTTTTTTGACCGCCACGATCTCGCGCAGCCGGGCGACATCGCCGAGCATCGAATAAAGACCCTCGACGATGATGAGCCGGCACCCCCCGGGATTGGGATTGCGCTCGAGCCGTCGGTCGAGATCGTCGGGATCGTTGTGGCGAAAGCGCACAACCGTCGCGCCCGACAGCCGGCAGCCGTCGAAGATCGAGGCGTGCCAGTCGGAATCGACGAAGATGACGTCTTTGGGCCCAGCGAGGCCGGAGATGGTGGCGAGATTGGCTTGATAGCCGGTGGTGAAGACGATCGCGTGCGCGCGGCCCATAAAGGCGGCGATTTCGGCTTCGAGCGCGCGATGGGAAGCGTAAGTGCCGTTGGCGATGCGCGAGCCCGTGGTCCCGGTACCCAAACGGCGCAGCGCCGCGCAGCCGGCTTCGATGCACTCGGGATCGAAGGTAAGACCGAGATAGTTGTTGGTGCCGACCAGGATCGTGCGCCGCCCGCGGATGGTCGCCTCGCAGGGACCGTGAAGATCCTCGATCTCGAGATCAAAGGGATCGGCCCCGGCGCCGAGGAGCTGGCTGCGCCGCTGGGCCAAGAGCTCGTATTTGTCGAAGATGTCCATCTCAGCTCCGTGCTGCGAGCCGCCGCGCGACGAGATCGACGAGATCGCCCAACGTCACGAGGTCGGCGATCTCGTTGACCGGTATGTCGATGCCGTAGCGCTCCTCGATCTCCATGACGAGGTCCATAGCCGCCACCGAATCGATCGAGAGGTCGCTTACGAGTTCGGTCGCGCGCGTCAACTGCGCCCCGGCCGGTGCAAACCGTGCCACGAGCGCGCTGATCTCGACGAGCAGACGATCGGGGTCGGGGGTGCTCATGGCCGGTGCATGCCGGCTTGCGCGCACGCGCGCAACCCCTCGCTTAAAGCCAGCCCTGGGCGCGGTACCATGAGAGCGCACGGGCGAAGCCCTCGCCAAAGTCGACGCGCGGCCGCCAGCCCGGCGGGAGCGGCGCAGAGACGACCCAATCGGGATGGAACAGCTCTGCGACCTTGCCGCGCGAGAGGCGCGGCGGACGACCGCGGGGGCGCGCCCCGAGCTCGGCCAAGAACGCCGCTGCGAGCATGAGCCGGCGCGGTAAGGGCAGCACGCGCACAGGCTTGCCTAACCGTTGGGCGGCCTGCTCGGCGAGATCGCGCCAGCCGTAGCCGCCGGGACGACCATCGTCCGGTTCCAGGAGCGAAGCCTGCACCTCCCTTCGGGTGAGGAGCGCTGCGACGAGTTCGGCCAGATCCTCGACGTAGATCAAGGAGAACCGGTTATCGGGTGCCTTGGGCGCGAGCAGAAAGCCGCGCGCGAGCTGGGCGATCAGCGGCAACGTGGCGCGATCGCCCGGCCCGTACACAGCCGGAGGACGCACGACGATCGGCTGAAGGCGATCGGCACCGGCCTCGAGTGCCCGCTCCGCCTCGCGCTTGCTCCAGGCATAGGGCGAGACGTGCGGAGCGCGCGCGGCAAGAGAGGAGATCAACAGGAAAGGCACCTCTTCGGCCCACTGGCCGGCAGCCGCGACGAGCCGCGCCGTACCCTCGACATTGGCGCGGCGGAACTCCTCAGCCGCGGAAGCGGCGATCACGCCCGCGCCATGGACGACGGCGCCGGCCCCTAAAACGAGGACGCGCAGCGCCTCGGGCTGGTCGAGGCTGCCGCGCACTTGGTCGACACCGAGAGCCTCAAGCCGCGCATCCTCGCGGCGGACCAGCGCACGTACGCGAAGACCGTGCGCTCGAAGCCGGGCTGCGATGTGAAAACCGACAAAACCGGTGGCGCCCGTCAGCGCCACGAGCTCGGGATCACCCCGCGCCACGGTCGCGATCCGTGATCAGCTCACCCGGGCAAGGGCCTCGGCCTCGTCGTTCGCCGCACGCTCTGGCACCACCGCGCGCGCGGCGATGTCGCGGATCGCCCCCGAGAGATAGCTCGCGCGCGCCGCCGCTCGGCTGAGCTTGCCCGAGGTCGTGTAGGTCAAGGAGCGGGGCGGAGCCAACACGAGCTCGCATTCGGTGCCCGCCTGCCGGTTGATGACAGCCTGCACCTCGCGGCGGAACTCGGCCTGGCGCACCGGATCGGTGGTGCGACATTGCACGACCACGACGATGCGCTCGCGCTCGTCCTCACCGGTGACGGCAAAAGCGGCAACGTCACCCGGGCGCACACCCGGCAGCCGTTCCACCGCCCACTCGAGGTCCTGAGGCCAGATGTTGCGTCCGTTGATGATGATGAGGTCTTTGCTGCGGCCGGTCACGACGAGTTCGCCATCCACGAGATAGCCCATATCGCCGGTATCGAGCCAGCCGTCTTCGAGCAGGACCGCACGCGTCGCTTCCGGGCTGCGGAAATAGCCGGTCATCAGGCTCGGGCCCTTGATGCACACGCGTCCGATGCGACGTTCGGGCAGCCGACGTCCGTGTTCGTCGCGGATCTCGACGGCATAGCCGGGCATCGGCCGGCCGCAGATGGCAAAGGCACGGGTGCGCAACGCGCGGGGACCGGCGGGCAGCGCGAGCCGCCGCCGCTCGAACGCGTCACCGAGCTCGACCACATCGGTGCGCACGCCCACACCGAGCGGCGCGAAGGTGACGGCCAGCGTCGCTTCGGCGAGGCCATAGGAAGCTACAAAGGCCCTCGCATCGAAGCCCGCTGGGGCGAAGGCCTCGGCGAACTCGGCAAGGGCCTTGGGCCGGATCATCTCGCCGCCGATCCCGGCAACGCGCCAGCGCGACAGGTCGAGCCCGCTCAGATCGCTGCTCCCCACCCGACGCGCGCACAGCTCATAGCCAAAGGTAGGGGCAAAAGAGATGGTGCCGCCGCTTGCGGAGAGCACTTTCAGCCACACGAGCGGCCGACAGGCGAAGCTCGCGGTGGCGATGTAATCGACGCTCACCTGGTTGAGAACGGGCGTCAGGCAACAGCCAACGAGGCCCATATCGTGGTAGAGCGGCAACCAGGAGGTACAGCGGTCGCCGGGCTCAAGCGCAACACCGTCTTCGGCGATGGCGCGGGCGTTGGCGGTGATCGCCGCCTGCGTGACCAACACCCCGCGCGGAAAACTGGTGCTGCCCGAGGAATATTGGATGTAACAGGGCTCTTCGGGTCCCAAGGGAACGAGTTCGCCCTCTACCGGAGAAAGCGCGGCGAGCTGCTCATAGGTGCCGACCCAGCCGACCTCGGTGCCCACCGCCGCCTCTTCGAGCTGGGCGCGATAGGCTTCGGATGCGATCGCAACCCGCGCCCCCGAATTGGCGAGCATGCCGCGCAGCCGCTCGACATGGGTGCGATGGGTGCCGAGGCTCAAGGCGAGCGGCAAGGGCACCGGAACGAGTCCGGCATATTGGCAGGCGAAAAAGGCGAGCAGGAACTCCGGCCGCGTCTCGGCCAAAATCGCCACCCGCTCGAGCCGCGGAAGGCCGAGCGCGAGAAGACGGCGGGCCCAGTTGCGCGCACCCGCCTCGAGCGCGCGATAGGGCAAGACCTCCTTAAGCTCACCCCGCGGCCCGTAGAAGTTCATCCCCGTCTCGCCGCGCGCGGCATATTCGAGCCCCTCGAGGAGGGTCCGAAAGCCCCGCGTGCGAAACGGCAGATCGGCATTCACGGTCGGCGTCGGTTGAACCATGGTCGTCCTTCGCGCGGTTGAGCGACCCTGAAGCCCGTTTTCCCTTTTGTTCGCCGCTCGACAGTTGCGCAAAGCGCTCGCTTCGCAGCCACCGCCGCTCGGCTAGTCTTCGGACGCGTTCGAGTTCACGCACCGCGGACGGCCCGGCGCACAAGGGCGAGCGGACGCCGCGGGCCCAGCTTTCGCCTCATCGGCGCAACCGATCATAGAAGGCGGCCAGCGCTTCGCTATTCAACTCGTGTTGCAGTTTGTTTCAAACCAGCCCGATTCGTTGCTTTCGGGTCACAGATCGACAGCGAGTTGCATGCGCAGCGCTCAAGCCCGGGCAATCGGCACAGCTCCTGCTCGCGCAAGGCCGCACGCGGGCGCAACGCCCGTCCCCCGCCCTCCCCGCGCCAGCCGCGCGCCCTGCCGGCGCGAGTTGCGCGATCGGCTGCGATCCGGTGAGCTCTTGCCGGCAGCATCCTCGGTATGGAGGGAGCAATGCGTCTGACCTGGCTCGGCCATTCCGCCGTGCACATCGACGCGGCGGGCAAGAGCATCCTGATCGATCCGTTTTTCACCGGGAACCCGAAATATCCCGCGGGTTGGGAGGATCGGCTTTCAAAGCTCGATGCGATCGTGGTCACCCACGGACACGAAGACCATCTGGGCGATACGGTGCGATTGGCCAAAAAGTACGGGGCCACGCTGGTTGCGCAGTGGGAGATCTGCATGACCTGCGCCGCAGAAGGCGTGGAAAAGGTGCAGCCGATGAACACCGGCGGCTGCATCAGCCACGAGGGCGTGCGCTTTTGCATGGTGCCGGCCTGGCACAGCTCCTCGGTGATGCGCGAGGGCAAGGCGCAGACGATGGGGGATCCCGCCGGCTTTGTGATCACGCTCGATGGCATTTCCGTCTATCACGCCGGTGATACCGCCCTTTTCTCCGACATGGCGCTCATCCAGCGCCTGCATAAGCCCAAGGTCGGCTTTCTGCCGGTCGGCGACCGCTTCACCATGGGGCCGGAAGCGGCGGCGATCGCCTGCAACGAGTTCCTCGCGCTCGAACTCGTGGTGCCGATCCACTGGGGCACCTTCGATCTGCTGCACGGAGATCCGCACGAGTTCGCGCGCAAGGTGACACGCGGCCGGGTGCACATCGCCACGCCGGGGGAACCGTTCACCGTCTAGGAGGGGGAGAGCTCAGCGGAAGTTGCGACCCTCCGGCATGACTCGCCGGAGGTCGCGACTTTCGCGCCGCACCTCATCGGCGCGGGCGATCGCACCGTCGAAGGCGGCGGGATCGAGTGCGTCCTCGCGCAGGAGCGCGAGCTCGTCCGTAAGATCCACGAGGCGCTCGACGAGCAGGTGGAGCACGCGTCCCTCGCGCTGCAGCCGACCGACCGCCCCCAAAAGCCGCGCGAGTAACAGTATGGTGCGGAAGCGCGCGAAGGTCTGCGGCCAGAGGATGAGATTGGCGAAACCGGTTTCGTCTTCGAGGGTGACGAAGACGACGCCCTTGGCGCTTCCGGGCCGCTGGCGAACGAGCACAAGACCCGCCACTTTGGCGCGCGCCCCCGGCGCAAGCGCCCACAGATCGCGGGCAGGTACGATACCCCGGCGGGCGAGCCGTTCGCGCAACAACGCGAGAGGATGGGCGCGCAGCGACAGCCGCAACCGCGCATAGTCCTCGATCACCGCTTCGCCCAAGCCCATGGGCGGAAGTTCGAGCCAGGGCTCATCACCCGCTTCGCTCGGCGGGAGGTTGGAGCCTGGCCCATCGGCCGCTTCGGCATGGGCGAAGAGCTGCAAGGGTCGGGGTGCGAGGGCGTGCACCTCCCATAAGGCCTGACGGCGGTCGAGACCCAGCGAGCGGAAGGCGTCGGCTTCGGCCAGGATGGCAAGGGTCTCGCGGCTTACACCGGCTCGGCGCTGCAGCTCGGCGAGGGTACGGTAGGGGCGCAGACGAGCGGTGACGATGCGCACCGCCTCGGCCTGGGCGAGCCCTTTGACCTCGCGCAATCCCAGCCGCACCGCATGGGAAAGCGGCCCCCGGCGGGGCAAGGATTCGAGAGTCGTGTCCCAAAAAGAGTGGTTGACATCGACCGGGCGGACCTCGACCCCGTGCTCGATGGCATCGCGCACGAGCTGAGCCGGGGCGTAAAAACCCATGGGCTGAGCATTGAGGATCGCGGCCAAGAACACGTCTGGATAATGGCACTTGATCCACGCCGAAACATAGACCAGAAGCGCGAAGCTCGCGGCATGACTCTCGGGAAAGCCGTAATAGCCGAAGCCTCGGATCTGATCGAAACAGCGCTCAGCGAAATCACGATCATAGCCGCGCGCGACCATGCCGCAGACGAGCTTGTCGCGCCAGCGCTCGAGATCGCCCTTGCGCCGGAAGGCGGCCATCGAGCGCCTAAGCCCATCCGCCTCTTCCGCTGTGAAGCCGGCGGCGACGATGGCGATCCGCATCGCTTGTTCTTGGAACAGGGGCACGCCCAAGGTCTTGCCGAGAACTTCAGCGAGCTCTTGGGAGGGGAAGGAGACCGGCTCGAGCCCTTCGCGGCGCCGTAAATAGGGGTGGACCATATCACCCTGGATGGGGCCGGGGCGGACGATCGCCACCTGGATCACGAGATCGTAAAAGCAGCGCGGCTTCAAGCGCGGCAGCATGCTCATCTGCGCGCGGCTTTCGACCTGAAAGACGCCGATCGAATCGGCCCTTTGCAACATGGCATAGACGGCCGGGTCTTCGGGCGGGACGCGCGCCATGTCGAGATCGAGACCATAATGGGCGCGTAAGAGTTCAAAGGCGCGGCGGATACAGGAGAGCATGCCGAGAGCCAAGAGATCGATCTTGAGCATCTTCAAGGCGTCGAGATCGTCTTTGTCCCACTCGACGACCGTGCGACCCTCCATAGCCGCGTTCTCGATCGGCACGAGCTCGCGCAAAGGACTCTTGGCGATGACAAAGCCGCCCACATGTTGGGAGAGATGACGCGGAAAATCCTGGAGCTCTTCGGCGAGCGCAAGCGTGCGGCGGATCAAGGGGTCATCGGGATCGAGGCCGAATTCGCGCAATCCGTGAAGATCGAAACCGTCTTTGCCGAACCCCCACACGGCTTTGGCAAGCGCGTCTTGGACATCCGCGGAAAGCCCCATGACTTTGGCCACATCGCGCAAAGCGGATTTGGCGCGGTAGCGGATCACGGTGGCGGCGAGTGCCGCATGGTCGCGGCCGTAGGTGTCGTAGACCCATTGGATCACCTCCTCGCGCCGCTCGTGCTCGAAATCGACGTCGATATCGGGCGGCTCGTTGCGTGCCGCCGAAACGAAGCGCTCGAAGAGCACATCCATGCGCGCCGGATCGACGGCGGTGATCCCGAGGACATAGCAGATCGCCGAATTGGCAGCCGATCCCCGTCCCTGGCAGAGGATGCCGCGGCTGCGCGCGAACAAAACGATGTCGTGGACAGTCAGGAAATAAGGCGCATAGCGCAGCTCGCGCACCAAGTTGAGCTCGTGCTCGAGTAACTTTTTCACTTTTTCTGGCAAATGATCGGGGTAGCGCTCTTTGGCACCCCGCCAGACCCGCCGTGCCAGCTCTTCATCGGGCGTGCGCCCCTCGTAGGAATCGCGCACGGGATAGTCGTAGGCGAGCTCGTCGAGCGAGAAGCGACAGCGTTCGACGATGGCGAGACTCGCCGCGATGGCCTGCGGCCAGCGAGCGAACAAGCGCGCCATCTCGGCAGGTGCTTTAAGATGGCGTTCGGCATTGGCAGCAAGGCGCAAACCCGCCTCGGCCAGCGTCACCTTCTCGCGAATGCAGGTGAGCACGTCGTGAAGCGGCCGGCGGGCGGGATCGTGGTAGAGAACCGCGTTGGTGGCCAACAGGCGAGCGCCGGTGGCGGCAGCGAGTGCAGCCAGGCGATCGATCCGTTCGCGATCATCACCGCGGAAGAGAAAATGCGCCACCACATGCAGCCGATCGCCGAAGACGGCGTGCAAGCGTGTCACGAGTTCGGCGAAGGCCTCATCGAGCGGCTCGGGCGGCAGCACGCCGATGAGCTGCCCTTCGGCATGGGCGAGGAGATCGGCAAGGCTCAGCCGTGCCGAACCCTTAGGAGCCCGCCTTCGACCTTCGGTCAAAAGCGAGCAGAGCCGGCCATAGGCAGCGCGATCGGTGGGCCAAACGAGCATGGAGGGCGCATCTTCGAGATCAACGCGCGCGCCCACAACAAAGCGAACACCCAAGCGCTTGGCGGTGATGTGGGCGCGGACCACCCCGGCAAGGCTGTTGCGGTCGGTGACCGCAATCGCCGCAAGACCCAGCTCCTTGGCGCGCTCGACCAGCTCCTCGGGATGCGAAGCGCCCTCAAGGAAACTGAAATTCGTCGTCACCTCGAGCTCGGCATAGGCGGGCATCGTCGACCTCCCGGGCGCGTTTCGAGCATGTTCTTGTTTTGTTCTCAAGTGGGCCTTGCTATCGCGGCGCATCACCGGGCATTGCCGCATCGCGCCGAAGGCCCAAAAGGCCGCCGCGACCTGCACCAAGCGCGACCCGGGCATAGCCGTCGGTTGCCCGAGCGCGCCAAAACGCCGGAACCTTGGGCTCAGGTAAAGGTTCCAAGCAGGCGCCAGACGGGTGGGGTGGGCTCACCCCACAGCCCTTCGCGGGCACACCAGAATTCGCGGCCGTCTTTAAGCCGCAGGCGGAAGAAATCGCGTGGCCGTGCCGCGGTGTCCTCGGGACGCCACCATTCGGGAAGGATGCGCTCGGGACCGGAGGCTGCGACCACCCGGCCGGCAACCGGCCCCGACAAGCGCACGGGTGGACCGTCGGGTAGAAGTGCGAGCGCGCGCACCGCAAGCGGGTGCTCGAATAGACGCAAGGGCCGCAAGAGGCCCGCCACCCAAGGGCCGCGGCTCGGCTCGTGCGCAGCCGGGCGCCAGCGCACCGCGCGCTCGGGCACATGCGTAGCGACCGGCTCGGGGCGTAGGACGCGCTCGGCCCCGAGCCGCGCCACGAGGCGATCGATCAGCGCCGCCGCGGCGCGCGCATCGGCAGCATCACCGAGCGCCCCCTGCTCGGCGGGAAGTTCCACCGTCTCGGGTGCCTCAAGGCTCAAGAGCTCGACTCCGAAGCCGAGCGCGAGGCGGTCGAGGCGCAAGCGGAACAGTGCGAACAGATGTTCGGGATCACGGCTCGGCCGAGCCGGGGCGACGGCGAGCCGAGCGATGGTGCCGTCCACGCCGTGGCAGGTGAGGAGCAGGCGCAGCGCCCCCTGCCCGGCCTGCGCGAGCTCTCGGCAGAGGTCGGCGACGAGCCTGCGGCACGCCGCTTCGATGCCGGCATGCGTGGCCAAGGGCTCGGGCCAGCTGCGGCGTACCGAAAAGCGTGCCGGTGCGCGGAGGGGGACGAAGGGAGGCTCTTGGGCCCCTTCGAGGATGTCGAGCCGGCGGGCGAGCGCGCCGCCGAAGCGGCGGATCAGCGTCGCGCGCGGCAGACGGCGCAGCTCGCCGATCCTGCGCAATCCGAGCTGACGCAGGCGGGCGGCGTCTTCCTCGGCTGCCACCGCCTCCACCGGCAAAGGGTCGAGCGCGGCAAGCCCCGGCACGATCCCGCCCGCCCCAAAGCGCGCCCAGATCGCCGCCGTCAGCCGGCGGTCGGCGATCGCCGCTCGATGCTCGAGCCCAAGCCGGCGAAAAGCCGCGGCGACCGCAGCCAGCAACCCTTCTTCGCCACCCCACAGATGGGCACAGCCGGCTATGTCGACGACGATGCCGTCCGCACCGTCGAGGGCCGCTTGCGGCCCCCAGCGGGTGCACCAAAGCGCGAGCTCGGCCAAAGCCGCGGCATCGCCTTCGGGATCGGCAGGGTGCACGCGCAGCTGCGGGCAGAGGGCGCGGGCATCGGCGAGGGAAAAGCCGGGGGCCAGCCCGCGCGCCTCAGCGGCGGGATCGACCGCAGCGAGCCGCGGCCCGCCTTGGGCCGAAGCGACGAGGGCGAACGGTTCAGCTTCCGAGAAGAGCGCACCGTGGCGCTGTGCTCGCCGGCGCAGCCGCTGGATCGGCCAGCGCGGGAGCTGGATGAAGAGCCAGCGCGTGCTCATCGACCAGCACTTCCACCCCCGCTTCGCCGCCCCCCTTTACCCGCCAGAGCTCGAGCCGCAGCCGCCCGGCGCAGGCGGGCACGGGCTCGACCCACCAGCGCGTGGTGGCCGCGCTCGGATCCGAACAGCGTCCGGCGGGCAACAAAAGCCCCAGCCCGCAGCCGCGCACTGCCGCGCGCTGGAAGCGCCGGGTAAGCGTAAGGTCGGCACGGGCGAGCTCGACCACCACGACCGCCGCCGCCGGCGAGGCGAGTGCCTCCTCCGCGGCGCGCACGAGATCCCGTCCGTCCTCGGTACGGACGAGGAGCAGGCGAGCGGGATCGATGCCGCGCGCGGCAAGACCGGGCGGCCAAGGCACCCCGCGCGCCCGCACCCCCGCCTCGTCCAGGCACCAGACGAGAAAACCGGGCCGGTCGAGGGCAGCCTTGGCGACGACGCAGGCGAAAAGGGTCGCAGCGGGCCCGGTGAGCTCGTGCAGCGCAGCGCGCGCAAGTCCCCGCTCCGGCAACAGCCCATCGAGTGCCGGTCCTAAAGAGACGGGCGGGGGAGCGACACCGCCCCCTCGCCCCTCGAGGGCGCGGATGCGGGCGCGCAGCGCAGCAAGGCGCGCCATGCGGTCGCAGGGAAGCGGCACATCGTTCATGATTTGTTCTTTAGTTCGATTTTTGTTCTCGGGCAAGGACGAGGAGGTCCTTCCCTCAGCTCGCCTGCGCGCGGCTTCCGCCTGCGCCGAAAAGAGCGAGGAGGGTACGCACGAGCGCGCGATCGAACAGCCACAGCGCGCTTGTGTAGACCGCAGCACCGAGCAGCACCTCAACCCCTAAACGCATAAAGAGCGGCGAGGAGGCCACGAGCGGTTGGAGGAGCAGCAGCGCGACGACCATCGCCCCAGCCGCGGCGGCCGGCCCGCGAAGCTCGCGCCCAAGCGCCCTCGGCTCGAGCCCGGCACGCCTGCGAAGGAGCCCGAGCCCCACGGTGCAGCCGGCGAGCTGGGCGAACGCACGGCCGAGAAGGGCGGGAACGAGGCCCAAGGGTGCGAGCCCGGCAAGGGCGACCGCTCCCGGCACGATCGCGGCGCTGTGCGCGAGCAGAGCGGCACGGGGATCGCCAGCCGCGATCAGGATCTGGGCGGAAAGGGCGGTCACGCTCGCCGCCAGACCGGAAAGGGCGAGGATGCGGGTCGGTGTGATCGCTTCGGTCCACTGCGGGCCGAAAAGGAGCGGCACGAGAAGGTCGGCGCTTAGGGCAAGACCCGAGAAAGCCGGCAGGCACACAACAGCGGCGATCTGGAAGGCGCGGCGAAAGGCGAGGTTCGGATCCGCCCCGCCGTGTAAAAGCCGCGCAAGGACGGGAAGGGCGAGATCGGCGATCGAGCCACCCGTGAGCATGAAGACTGCTTGCAACAACCGCTCGGCGACATAGAAGGCGCCCACCCGTTCGGCCGGCAGCCAAACACCCAGGGTCAATACGGCGGCGGTGCCGACGAGATTGGGCAGCGCATAGCCGGCGATCGGCACCGCGATGCGGGCGAGCGCGTGCGCCTCTTGGCGCGCGAAGACCAAGCGCGGCCGGTAGCCAGCGCTCCAAAGGATCACGATCGTGCTCACAAGACCATTGGCGAGCTGGCCCAGGATCATCGACCACGCGCCGAAGCCGTGCAGCGCGAGCAGGATCACCACCGCATAGCCGAGCGACGTGCCGATCAGGCTGCGCAGCGCGAGACCGCGATAGGCGAGACGGCGGCGTAAGAGTCCGACGCCCACGAAGGTAATCGCGGAGAGCACACATTGCGGGGCGAGCACGAGAAGAGCGGGAGCGAGGAGCGGCTTGTGCGCGAGCGCGGCGATCGGCTGGGCGAGAGCGGCGACCGCAAGCGCTGCGAATGTCCCGACCGCGAGGTTGATCACGAAGGCGGTGTGGATGTGGCGCTCGCTGAGCTCGCTCTGCCGGATGAGCGCTTCGCTGATGCCCTGGCGGACGACGAAGGTAGCCACCGTGATGGTGAGCGTCGCCACGGCGACGATGCCGAAGTCTTCGGGGGTGAGCAGGCGCGCGGTGATCAGGGTGAACAGGAAGGTGAGCCCTTCGCCACCGGCGATCTCGACCAAGCGCCAAAAGCCACCGCGCAAGAGTTGCTCGCGGGCGAAGCGTGGGGCGGGTTGCGGACTCTCTCCGCTTCCGCCGCGTGCCTCCTCGATGCTCATCGCGCGAAGCGGAGCGGCGTCGTCGCGCGGCAGGTCTTGGCATCTCCAGCGGAAACGGTGGCCGTTCTGCGGCGCGAGTTGGTGGTCGCAGCGAACGGCTCGGGCATCGCCTGCTTCGCGGGTGCGAACCGGTAAGCCGTCACGGAGGGAGCACGAGGCCCTGCCGCGAGGAGCGGGGGCCTTCCCACATCGCCACCTGTTCCCCGCGCAATCCGCGCAAGAATCCCACGCTGGTTCCCGCGATGGCGACGATGGCGCTCCCGATGCGTTCGGCCAAGCGGATGCGAAGCGCCAGAGCGGCGGCGAAGCTCGCAGCCATACCCCCGATCATGAGCAGGACGGGCAGGGGGCCGAAGCTTAAAGAAGCGGCGAGCGTTCCGACGGTCGCGGCTGCGAGCAGGAACCATCCCGACATCCAGCGCGCCAAACGGTGCGAGAGATATTTGTAGAGGTGCCAGAGGTCGAGGCGGCGGATCAGGGGCCAGAGCAGACGATGCGAGTGGACGGCCTGCACCGCGCGGCGGGCTTTGCGGCGAAATTCTTCTCGCCGCCGCGTCGGATGCACCTCATAGGAGTGTACGTCGTCCGCCAAGATGACACGAAAACCCTGGACGAGGACTGTTAAGGAGGCGTGGAAATCGTCGCAGGTACCGGGGCTCAACCGACGGTACAGAGAGCGGCGGAGCGCGTAACAGGCGCCGGCGGCGCCGATGACCGAACCGGTATCGCTTTCCAGACGTTTGGTCCAACTTTCGAGACGGAAATAGGTGCTTCCGACCTCGGCTGTCGCGGTCGCATCAGGGTTGGTGTGGCGCAGGGCGACGTCGACGCAGCCCACCTCGGGATCGGCGAAGCAACGGCGCAGTACCGGAATTAATTCACGGTCGACGAGGATGTCGGCGTCGGTGAACACGAGGATGGAAGCGCTGCTCGTTTCGGCTAAGAGGTTCATGCCGTAATACTTGCCGCAGCGTTCCGGCGAGACGATCACCTTGACATCCGGTTCGAAGCGGCGAGCGAGTTCGACTGTCTGGTCGGTGCAGCCGTCGCAATAGATGAGAATTTCAACGTCGGCGCCCGCGGCCTCGCGGATCTCGAGCAGGTTGCGGATCTTGCGCTCGATCACATTCTCTTCGTTGTGGGCGCAAACGCAGAGCGCGAAGCTCTCCTGCGCGCCTGCCTCTGAGCTCGTGCGGATCGGACGCGGCCCGAAAAATGCACGTGCCGCGAGCAAGGTGAGCTGATAGGGCCCGAACGGCCACACACCGACGAGTGCCAAAAGCACCGCGAGGAGCCAAAGAACATGCGCAAAGGTCATCGACCGTTCCCGGACAAGGGGATGCCAGTTGGAGCGCAATGGGCGCCGAGCACGCGCATGCGATGTTGGTCACCGCCCCGGTACACGGGGCCTACGCACCCGACCCACATCGCTCTCGGCTCCGATCGGCCACTTCGTGTTCGTCGTTCCACAAATCTGTCCAACAGCGATGACGAGAGTGCGGCAGAGCACGCCAAAAGACCAGTTTTGGGCGCGTCGCCGTTTGCCGCTCCTCATGCGCTTGGACCGCATGGCGCGTTCTCACCGTTCATCGCTCGTTCGCCCACACCCTTCCTCTATCGAGCCACGTGACATCCCACGAGCGAAACCGCGATCCGAATTCGATCGCGTACCACCTGAGGAAAACGTTGCCTCTCGATCACGCGGCGGACGCAGCACAGGCCCGACTGCGACTAGCGATACCGATTTTCCCAGGGGCAAGGCAAGGCATCGGCACCTTTTGATGCGCCCTGTAGTGCGTATGTGTCCTTTTTGCGCGCCATCCCCGGGCAGAAGAGCCGGATTGTCCCCCGCCCGTGAGACGACAAAGTCGGACGGCCGATCACGGATCGAAGCGAGCGCGCCTTTCAGCGGAAATAAACGGGGTCGCTGTGATCGGGGTAGAGATGCGCAACCCACTCGGCGTAGCCGTTGAAGATCACGGTTGGGATCTTCTCTGAGCGACCGAGCGGCTGCTCCATCTTCTGGCTCCAGCGGGGGTGGGGCACATCGGGGTTGACGTTGGCCCAAAAGCCGTATTCGTCGCCGGCAACCTCTTCCCAGAAGGTGCGCGGACGGTTTTCCGTGAAGCGGAACACCACGATCGATTTGATGCTCTTAAAGCCGTACTTCCACGGCACGGCCAACCGTAACGGCGCGCCCATGGAATTGGGCAAGGGTTTGCCGTAGGCGCCGGTGACGAGAAAGGCGAGCTCGTTGGTGGCCTCGGCAATCGTGAGCCCTTCGGTGTAAGGCCAAGGATACCAAAAGGCGCGCTGACCCGGCGCCACTTTGGGGTCGAAGAAACTCTGCATCTCCACATATTTGGCCGAGCCCAAAGGCCGCGCGAGCGCAACCAGCTCGGCCATGGGAAAGCCGATCCAGGGTACCACCATGGACCAGGCCTCGACGCAGCGATGCCGGTAGATCCGCTCTTCGAGGCTCACCTGGCGCAACAGCTCATCGAGATCGAGGGTGCGCTCGCGCTCGACCAGCCCCTCGATCCGGATCGTCCACGGCCGCGTGGGAAGAGCTTGCGCCGCGCGCCAGATCTGTTTGTGGGAACCGAACTCGAAGAAATTGTTGTAGGTGGTGGCAAGACGTTCCTCGGTGAGCGCCCGATCCGCGACCACAAAGCGCGGATTGCGCGGCACCGCCCCCAAAGCCCGAGGTGCGAAGACACCGGCGGCCAAGCCCGCAAACCCGGCCAGGGCTCGGCGGCGGTTGAAGGCGAGCGGTTCGGGCGTGACGCGCGATTGGGGCAGGTTCCACAAGCGGGGTCGGTGGATCGCGGGCATCCTCGGCTCTCTCTTCCCTCGAGATCACGAGGATGGAAATAGCGCACCGTGGCTCCAGCTTCCGCCTCGGTTCTCAAAGAAGCTCGCGGGCGGCTTCGCGGCGCCGGTACTGGGCGAGGAGAACGGAAAGCAAGAGCAAGCCCCCCACCCCCTCCGCCACGCGCTCGGGGCTTACGAGCAAAATGGCGGCACAAGCGAGCGCCAGCCGCTCGAGAAGGTTGCAGGTGCGCAGCAATTGACCGGCAAGGGCGGCCGCCAAGGCGACAACCCCGATCGCGGCAGTTACAACCGCAATGGCGATGCGCACCGGCTCACCGATCAACAACAGCTCCGGCTGATAGACGAAGAGAAAGGGGACCAGAAAGCCGGCGACGCCGAGACGAACCGCCGCAAGCCCGGTCGGCCACAGTTCGCTTCGAGCAAGCCCGGCTGCGGCATAGACGGCGAGCGCCACGGGCGGCGTGATCGCCGACAAGATGGCAAAATAGAAGGCGAACATGTGCGCGGCTGGCGTGAGCACGCCGAGCTTGACGAGCGCCGGCACGAGCAAGGCGACCATGACGATATAGGCGGGAGTGGTGGGCATCCCCATCCCCAGCACAATGCCAGCTGCCATGGTCACCGAGAGCGCGAGCACGAGACTGTTTTGGGCGAGTGTTACGAGCAGTGCGGTAAGCGTGATACCGAGCCCAGTGAGCGCGATCACCCCGATGACGATCCCAGCGCAAGCACACGCAAGTGCGATTGGAACCGTATTGCGGGCACCATCCTCGAGCGCCTCAATGAGCGTGCGCAGTCCGATCCCGGCCCGGGTGTGGCGGCGCAAAAGCGCAACCGGAAAACACACGAGAAGGGCAAGAAGCGCCGCCCGCGGTGCACTGTAGCCAGCAAGGAGCACGACCAAGAGCACCGCGATGGGGACGAAGAGATGGCCGCGCGCCCGTAGCACGTCACCAACACGCGGCACTTCCGAACTCGGCAAACCCGCTAAGCCCGCCCGGCGCGCCTCCAAATGCACGGTGACAAAACAAGCGAGATAAAACAAAAGGGCCGGCACAAGCGCCCAGATGGTCACCTGCAGATAGGAGACGCCTAAGAACTCGGCCATCACGAAAGCCGCGGCCCCCATCACAGGGGGCATGATCTGTCCGCCCGTGGAGGCAACTGCTTCGACCGCCGCGGCGAAAGAGGGCGAAAAGCCGGAGCGCTTCATAAGTGGGATGGTGATCTGTCCGGTCACCATCACGTTGGCGACGGCGCTGCCCGAGACCGAGCCAAAGAGCGAGGAGGACACCACCGCTACCTTGCCGGGTCCGCCCACGGCTCTACCGGTGGCGGCGACCGCGAAATCCATGAACAGGCGCCCAGTTCCCGAGCGCTCCATGAAACTTCCCAAGAGCACGAAGACGATCACATAGGCAGCTGAGACGCCGAGAACCGTCCCGAAAATTCCTTCGGTGGTAAGATAGAGTTGATCGAGAAGCGTTTTGTAATCGATGGTCGTGAACAAAAGCGCATAGACGATGAAGCCGGCGGCCGTGACCGGAAGCGCCCAACCCAGCATGCGCCGCGAGCCTTCGAGCACGACCGCAATGGCGAGAACAGCCATCACGAGATCGAGCGTCGAAGGCTCATCGATATAGGGAATGCGGTTGATCAGCTGCTCGTAGCTCCAGATCGGGTAGAGCGTCACCGCCGCCCCGATGGCGAGCAGCCCGAGGTCGATCAACCCGGGTTGTCCTCGTCCGCGCCGGCCGGGAACGAGCAAAAAGACGAGCGCGAGGGCGAAGAAGAGATGGAGAGCGCGGAAGATCATCGCTTCCGGCGGGCCCATGGCCGCCACCCAGAGGTGGTAAAGCGCCATGGCCACGGCCACCGTTCTCACAAGGTAGCGAACCAGGCTGCCGCGATCCTCCAAAACGCGCCCCAGCAGCGCCCGCACCGCGCGCATGCGCGCTTGGGCCGGCGCGGCGGAACCGTCCATCCGCCTACGCGAGCGCCTCAGAGCACGCCTTGCGCCTTGTAGAAGGCGACGGCCCCGGGATGGAACGGCACGCCGATGTCCTGCGCCATGGCCTTGGGCGTGAGCCCCTCGATCGCCTTGTTGACCGCAATGAGGTCGGCCAAATTGGCGACCATGGACTCGAGCATCTTGGTCACCTGCTCGGCCGGCAACTTGCAGGACACGAAGAGATGCGTGGCATAGCCCACCGTCGGCACGCTCACCGTCTGCTTCGGATAGGTGCCGGCTGGAATAACGACTTTGGCGTAGCCGGGATTGAGCTTGCGCAGCTCGTCGATCTTGGCGTCATCAAGGCCGATCAGCTGGATGTCGCGCGCCGAAGCGAGGTCCATCACGGCACCCGAGGGGATCGTGGTGCCGAGGGTAAAGGCCTGGGCGTGGCCGTCCTTCATGAGCGATACCGCATCCGTATAGGATGCCAAAAAGTTGACTTTGAGGTCGTTATAGGTGAGACCGAAGACCTGCAGCACCTGCTGGGTCACCACCTCTGCAGTATTGCCCCGCGTCTGCGCCGCCAGGCTCTTGCCTTTGAGGTCGGCGACCGATTTGATCCCCGAATCAGCGAGTGCTACGATTTGGAAATACTGCGGATAGAGCGTGGCGAGATTACAGACGTTATCGGTCTTTTTGGGGAAGGGCGGAAGCCCGTTGTAGCCGTCGACCGTCGAGATCGTATTGCCGAAGCCGATCTCCGCCTTGCCCTCATCGACCCCGCGAACATTGGCGATGCCGGCTCCCGGGAGCGTTTGGATCGTGACGCCCGGCAACGCCTTCTCCCAGATACCTTTGAGCGCCCCTCCCAAGGGCACCCACACCCCGCCCTGCGGCCCCGTCATGAGCCTAAGCGTCTGTGCCGAGGCGGCACTCGCGCCGAGGAGCATCGCCCCGCCCACCAAGCTCGCTAGCCATCCCCGCATCGTTAAGTCCCTCCCCCTGCGGATCGTTGCCGATTTCCTAGCCGGCCTCGCGCCCCCCTGCAAAGGGCCGTGCGCTTCCGCCGTTTGTCCTCAGCTGTGCGCGCCCTTGGCCTTCTCGGAGAGCCAGTCCATGAGCGCCAAGAGAACACCCGAAACCACAAACGTCATATGGACGACAACCAACCACATAACGTCTTCCTTGTTGACCGCGGAGATGTTCATAAACGCCTTGAGAAGATGAATTGCGGAAATGGCAACGATGGAGGCCACGAGTTTGAGCTTGAGCGCCGAGAAATCCAATGTTCCCATCCATTCGGGCCGGTCAGCATGTCCCTCTGTGTCGAGTTTGGAAACGAAATTCTCATAACCCGAAAAAATTACCATGAGTACGAGTGAGCCCGCGAGCGTGAGATCGACGAGCGCGAGCACCGCGAGCACGAGATCGCTCTCCTTCATCGCCAGCACGCCGGGCAGATAGTGTAAAAGCTCTTGAACGAATTTGACCAAGAGCATGGCGAGCGCGATCACAAGCCCGACATAGAAAGGAGCCATAAGCCAGCGGCTGGCGAAAATGAGTCGCTCAAGCTGTCGTTCCACCGCGCAATCTCCGACTGGGGCAGCCAGCCGCCCTCTAGACGGCGGCGACGCTTCGCGGCAAGCCCGACCTCGCCTGGCTTTGGGGAGGAAGGCCGATGGGGGAGAGTTTTCGCGCTCTCGTGCTCTACCAGGAAGACGGCAAGACCATAAGCCGGATCGAGCAGCTCAATGACGATCAGCTGCCGGCCGGAGAGGTCCTCGTCGACGTACTCTTCTCTACCCTCAATTACAAAGACGCGCTTGCGATTACCGGCGCCGGCAAGATCGTGCGCTCCTTTCCCTTCGTTCCCGGGATCGACCTCGTCGGGCGGGTGCGCCAATCGAACGATCCAGCCTGGAAACCGGGCGACCTCGCGCTCGTTACCGGTTGGGGACTGGGAGAGCGGCATTGGGGCGGCCTCGCTGAACGGGCGCGACTGCCGGCGAGCTGGCTCCAGCGCCTGCCGGAGGGGCTCACACCCGAGCGTGCGATGGCGATCGGCACCGCTGGCTTTACCGCCATGCTCTGTGTGATGGCTCTCGAGCGGGAAGGAGTGGCACCCGAGGCCGGTGAGGTGGTGGTCACCGGAGCCGCGGGCGGAGTGGGCGCCATCGCCGTCATGCTCTTGGCGCGGGCCGGCTACCGGGTGGTGGCGTCGAGCGGGAAGCCCGAATTCGCCTCTGTCCTGCGCGAGCTCGGGGCGGTCGAGGTGGTCGACCGCAAGGCGATCGCCGATGCGGGTCCCGGCCCGCTCGCCTCCGCGCGCTGGGCGGGTGCGGTCGACACCGTCGGCGGGGCCACGCTCGCCGGACTTTTGAAGACCATCCGCTATCGCGGCACCGTCGCGGCGTGCGGCAACGCCGGGGGCATCGAGCTGCACACCACCGTGTTTCCCTTCATTTTGCGCGGGGTGCGCCTGATCGGCATCGATTCGGTTCAGGCTCCGATGAGCGAGCGTGAAGCGGCGTGGGTGCGCCTTAGCCGCGATCTCGATTTCGCCAAGCTCGATCGCATCACGACGGTGATCGGATTGGAGGAGGTCGCCGCCTTCGCGCCGCGATTCCTCGAAGGGAAAGTCGCTGGCCGCACCGTCGTGCGCATCGCTTCCTGATGCGGCTTGCGGGGGCCGCTCGCCGCCGCGCGAACGCCGGTTGCAGCCGCGCCTGGGCCTGCTATAGAGGGCAGCCGCGCGAGGATCGCAGCGATCCTTGGGCACCGATGTTTTTTACCCGACGACCGAGCGTCGCGCGGACGAAGGTGCCGTGGCAAGCAAAAGCGCGGCACGCTCGACCCGATCGACCGCTCACCCCGCATCCCGGAACGGCGGATGGCCACGATCGACATCGACATCGCCTACGTCGAGAAGCTCGCCGAGCTCTTGCAGCGCACCGGGCTTACCGAGATCGAGATCGGTCAGGGCGACGCGCGCGTGCGCGTGGTCCGTCAGCTGGCTCAGACCATCGAGGTGCAAGCCCCAGCAGCGGTGGCGGCGCAACCCCCCGCCTCGCCGCCGGCGCTTTCCGTCGAGCCGGCAGCGAGCGAGCTCAATCATCCGGGGCTGTTGACCGCACCCATCGTCGGTACCGTGTACCTCGCCCCCGAACCCGGAGCAGCCCCCTTCGTCACCTTGGGGCAAGAAGTGCGCGAGGGTGCTACGGTGTTGATCATCGAAGCGATGAAGGTGATGAACTCGATCAGGGCTCACCGGAGCGGGCGGGTCACCAAGATCTTCGTCGACAATGCCCAGCCGGTCGAGTTCGGCGAGCCGCTCATGATCATCGAGTGAACCCTTGTTCCGCAAAATCCTGATCGCCAACCGCGGCGAAGTCGCGCTGCGCATCCTGCGCGCCTGCCGGGAGCTCGGCATCGCAACCGTAGCCGTGCACTCCACCGCCGATTCGGCCGCCATGCACGTGCGCCTGGCGGATGAGAGCGTGTGCATCGGGCCTCCGCCACCATCCGAATCCTACCTCAATCCCGTGGCGATTTTGGCCGCAGCCGAGATCACCGGCGCAGAAGCCATCCATCCGGGTTACGGGTTTCTCTCCGAGAACGCCGATTTCGCGCAGATGGTGGTCGAGCACGGCTTCGTCTTCATCGGCCCCGACCCCGAACATCTGCGCATCATGGGCGACAAGATCCGGGCCAAGCAAACCGCGCGCGAGCTCGGTTTGCCCGTGGTCCCGGGCACCGAGGATGCGGTCAAAAGCGAAGAGGAAGCGCTTTCGGCAGCCGAGCGCATCGGCTATCCGCTGCTCATCAAGGCGGTCGCCGGCGGCGGCGGACGCGGCATGACGGTGGTCCAGGGCCCTGCGCAGTTGCGCGAGGCCATGCGCCTTGCCCGCCGCGAGGCCAAGCTCGGCTTCGGCGACGAGCGCGTCTACCTCGAGCGCTACCTCGAGCGGCCGCGCCATATCGAGATCCAGGTCCTAGGCGACCGCCACGGCAACCTCGTGCATCTCGGCGAGCGGGATTGCACGATCCAACGCCGCCATCAGAAGGTGGTGGAAGAAGCGCCCTCACCCGTCCTTACGCCCGAGGAGCGGGCGGAGATCGGCGCACGCGTGGTGCAGGCGCTCTCCCGGCTCGGCTATTACAATGCCGGCACGGTCGAGTTCCTGTGGCAGGACGGCGAGTTCTACTTCATCGAGATGAACACGCGCCTGCAGGTCGAGCATCCGGTAACCGAACTCGTAACCGGCATCGACATCGTGCGCGAGCAGATCCGCATCGCAGCCGGCGAGCAACTGGGCTTCGGCCAGAAAGACGTACGGATTTCCGGCCATGCGATCGAAGTGCGGGTCGCCGCCGAAGATCCCAAGACCTTGGCGCCGTCGCCCGGACGGGTGACGGCCTACCACCCGCCGGGAGGCCCCGGGGTGCGCGTCGATTCCGCCCTCTACGCCGGTTGCACGGTGCCGCCGCATTACGACAGCCTGATCGCCAAGCTCATCGTCCACGATGCCGATCGGGCGCTGGCGATCCGCCGGCTCGAGCGGGCGCTCGCCGAGTTCGTGATCGACGGCACCGCCACCAATTTGCCTTTGCTGCGCGCCATCTTTGCCACGCGCGAGGTGCGGGAGGCGCGCATCGATACCCGCTGGCTCGGCCAGTTCTTGCAGAGCTGGCGTGGTTGAAGGGGAGATGTGCGGCTGCGGTGTTGCTGCTCACCCCCCATCGGCTGTTGCGGCTTTACGCCAGCGGGCGCTTCCCGATGGCCGACGGCCGCCACGACCCGATCATCTATCTGGTCGACCCCGAGCGACGCGGCATCTTGCCCCTCGATGGGTTCCACGTCCCCCGCTCGCTCAAGAAGGTGATCCGCAAGGCGGTTTTCGAAGTGCGGGTGGACGTCGATGTGCGGGCGGTGATCGAAGCCTGCGCCGAGCCCACGCCGTCGCGTCCCTCGACGTGGCTCAATGACGAGCTCATCGACCTTTACAGTGAACTCGCGGCGCTCGGTTATGTGCACAGCGTTGAGACTTTTCGCGACGGGACGCGGGTGGGCGGGCTCTACGGCGTCGCCCTCGGTTCCGCTTTTTTCGGCGAGAGCATGTTCTCGCGCGCGCGCGATGCCTCGAAAGTCGCCCTCGTCGAGCTCGTCGCGCGGCTCAAAGCGGGCGGCTTCACGCTCCTCGATACTCAATTCGTGACCGATCACTTGCGCCGTTTCGGCGCGATCGAGATCCCTCGAGCGCTCTACCTGCTCAAGCTCAAGGCGGCGCTTGCCAAGCCCGCCGTCTTTCCCAAAGACCCCGGCTCTTATGCTCAGCGTCTGATCTCGGGCGAAGGCGGCGCTGCGGGGGCGGAGCCGAGCGGCTTCCGGCAATCCAACACCCAGATGTCGTAGATCGGATGCTCGAGCGGCGAGAGCCCGGGGCTCGAGGCGAACATCCAGCCCGAGAAGAGCAGCGTCTGCTCGCCGCTGCGTCGGTCGGTTTCGCGGATCTCGAGAAAGGCGGCACGCTCGGGCGGATCGATGGGCGGCGCCACAAGACACGCGCGCGGTGTCACGAGCAAGGTGCCAAAACGCGTGGTTTCACCAACCGGGGCCTCGAGGAGGCTCACCCGCGCCGTCACCTTGTCGAGGGCGCGCAACACCGCAATTCCGTGCGGTTCGCTCGGCCGCGCGAGAGCCGAGGCGGCAAAAAGCGCGAGCAAGCCGGCGCCGGCAGCCAAAATCTGTGCGAACATCGCGGTTATTCGGGTTGCCGGTTGCGCTCGCCGGCCCCTGCCCCTGCTCCGCTGCTGAAGATATAGCGGCCGATGAGATCCTCGAGGTTCACAGCCGACTGGGTGAAGGTGATCTCGTCGCCGGGTTTGAGCATGCGATCCTCCCCGCCGGGTACGATCGCCAAATATTTGCCGCCCAACAGACCGGCGCTCGCTACGGAGGCTACGCTGTCCACCGGCAATTCGAGCCCGGCTTTGATGGAAAAGCGGACTTTCGCTCGGTAGGTTTCGGGGTCGATCTCCTGCGCGAGCACGCGGCCCACCTTGATGCCGGCGACTCTCACATCGGCTCCGACTTCAAGACCGTCGACCCGCTCGAAGCGCGCCACGAGCGTGTAGCCGCCGGGATCGCCGGCCGTGCTTTGACCATAGGCCCAGCTGAAAAAGGCGATCGCGAGCGCGAGCACGACCGCACCTAAGACCGTCTCGACGAAATTGTGCTGCATGCGCGTGGGCCCACTAGAACATTCGCTTCCGCTGCGCGGCCTATTCAGTCGGTGTCGTCGAGACCGAGCAAGGCGCGGGCGAAAGCGCGCGCCTCGAAGGGCCGGAGATCGTCGACGCCCTCGCCTACGCCGACGGCATGGATGGGCAGCGCGAAGCGACGGGCGAGTGCCACCACCACACCACCCTTGGCGGTACCGTCGAGCTTGGTGACGATGAGTCCCGAAACGTCGACCATGCTCTTGAACACCTCGACCTGGTTGTGGGCGTTTTGGCCCGTGGTGGCATCCAAGACCAGGATCGTGTCGTGCGGCGCTTCGGGATCGAGCTTTTTGAGCACGCGCACGATCTTGCGCAGCTCGTCCATAAGCGCCTGCTTGTTGTGGAGGCGACCGGCGGTATCAATCAGGAGAAGATCGGTGCCTTCAGCGCGCGCTCTTTCAAGAGCGCTATAGGCAAGCCCCGCCGGATCGGCACCCTCCCGGCCGCGCACCACCGGCACGCCCACCCGCTCGCCCCAGATCGCGAGTTGCTCCACAGCTGCGGCGCGGAAGGTGTCGCACGCCGCGAGCAAAACCGACAACCCGGCGTCTTTGGCCTGCTTGGCGAGCTTGCCGATGGTCGTGGTCTTGCCGGTGCCGTTGACCCCGCACACGAGCACCACTTGCGGGCGATAGCGCGGCCGGTGCGGGATCGGCTGTGCAAAGGGTTCGAGGATGGCGGCAATGCGCTCGGCTAAGAAACTGCGAACTTCCTCTTCGCTTACGTCCTTGCCGAAGCGTTCTTTTTTGAGGCTGGCGATGAGCTCGCGCGCGGTGTCGACGCCGAGATCGGCCATGATCAATGTCTCTTCGAGCTCATCCAACGTCTCTTGGTCGAGACGCCGGCGTTTGACGATGGCCGCAAGGCGCTCTTTGATCGCCGACGAGGAGCGCTTGAGACCGGCTGTCAGCCGGCGCAACCAGCCGGTTTGCGTTTCGCTCATGCGGCGCGTGATCCGATTTCGCACGGCGCGGCTGGGCGGACGCGCAGGGCACCGTCCTCAACCGCGAGCACGTCGAAGGTACACACGGAGCCGGCGGGCGGGGCCGCATCGACGATCCGAAACGGCGCATATTGGTCGGTGTGGCCGCGCCCGCCACGCTCGACGAGCCCGCGCACGCGCTCGCCCACTTGCGCGCGCAAGAACGCATCGCGCCGAAGCGCCCCCACTTCGCGCAGCCGCGCTGCGCGTTCGGCCCGCACGGCGAGGGGAACCTGCGGCATGCGCGCAGCCGGCGTGCCGGGCCGCGGCGAGAAGGGAAAGACATGTAAGAAGGTGAGACCCGCTTCCTCGACGAGCGCGAGGGTGCGGTCGAACATGGCCTCGTCTTCGGTAGGAAAACCGGCGATCAGATCGGCGCCGAACACGAGCTCAGGACGCCGCGCCCGCAACCGTTCGCACAAGGCGATGACGGTAGCACGATCATGGCGCCGCTTCATGCGCTTTAAGATGAGATCGTCGCCACTTTGCACCGAAAGGTGCAGGTGCGGCATCAGCCGTGGATCGCCCACAAGGCGCTCTTCGAGTTCGGGATCCAGCTCGGCCGGATCGAGCGAGGACAGCCGCAGCCGCGTAAGTTCCGGTACGGCATCCAAAAGCGCGGCCACGAGCCGGCCGAGCCGCGGTCGGCCGTCCAGATCCTGGCCCCAGGAGGTGAGATCGACCCCGGTCAAGACGATCTCGGCATAGCCGGCGGCGATAAGCGCGCGGGCACGCGCGATCACGACATCGAGGGGCACGCTGCGCGAGGGGCCGCGCGCGAAGGGAATGATGCAGAAGGTGCAACGGTGATCGCAGCCTTGCTGAACCTCGAGAAAGGCGCGGCTGCGCCCATCAAAGCCGTCGAGGAGATGGGAGGCGGTCTCGCGCACCACCATGATATCTCCCACCTCCACGCGCCTTTCGCCCACGGGCAGGCGCGCGAGCGCGCGCCAGACTTCGGGGTCGCGTTTTTCGGCGTTGCCGAGCACATGGTCGACTTCCGGCATGGCTCGGTAGCGCTCGGCAGCGAGCTGGGCGCTGCAGCCGGTCACGATGATGCGGGCGTTTGGATGTTCCCGCCGCGCCCGTCGAATCGCCTGGCGCGCTTGGCGCTCGGCCTCGGCGGTGACCGCGCAAGTGTGGACGATCACCGTCTGCTCGAGGCCGGCTGCCCGAGCATGGCGGCGCATGAGTTCGGATTCGAAGGCGTTGAGCCGACAGCCGAAGGTGACGACAAGCGGCTCGCTCACGGCAGTCGGCCCTCGAAGAGTTCCGCCGCCAAGCGCCCCTCGAAGACGATCGCCGCAGGCCCGGTCATTTCCACTGGGCCTTTGCCGTCCCAGGCGATCTCGAGCGGCCCGCCGTCCAAGAGGACGGTCGCGACATCGCCCACAAGGCCGCGCCGGCGCGCGGCGACCATGGCCGCGCAGGCACCGGTGCCGCAGGCGGGCGTAAGCCCGGCGCCGCGCTCGAACACCCGCAATCTAATGGTGGTCGGCCCCACGAGGCTCGCGAACCCGATGTTCGCGCGCTCGGGGAAAAGCGGATGGCGCTCGAGCTCGGCGCCGAGGCGGACGACGTCGAGCGTCTCGAGATCGGCAACGAAAAAGGTGGCGTGCGGATTTCCCATATTGGTTGCGGTGGGGCGCGGCAGCTCGGGATGGTCGAGCGGTACCTCGAGCGTATCGCAGGGCACGGCGAGCGGAATCTCGCGCCAATCGGTGCGCGGGCGACCCATTTCGACCGTGATCAGCCCGTTCACCCGACGCCGAGCCCGCACCGTCCCGGATTTGGGACCGAGCACGAGCTCGTCGCGATCGCCCTCGAGCATCAAAAGCCGGCTCGCGCAGCGTGTCCCGTTACCGCACGCCCCCGCCTCGCTGCCGTCGGCATTGAAGAAGAGGAGCTTGGCATCAGCAGTGGTCGAGGGAGCGATCGCCACGAGCTGATCAAAGCCGACGCCAAGCCGCCGATCGGCGAGAAGACGGATCGCCTCGGGCGAAAGATCGAGCGTCTCTTCGCGGGCGTCGATGACGAGGAAGTCGTTACCGAGCCCGTGCATCTTGACGAAGGGCAGAGTGCGGCTCATGGCCCGGAGATAGGCGGCGACGCGCCCGCCCGCAACCGCGGCGTCCTGGCGCCGAACGGGACGGCTGCTTGACTCTGCCTCGGGCGCGGCGCATCTCTCAAGGGCTTCCGGACGAACGTTTCCGGAACTCAAGCGGGATTGCGAGCGCGCGCTCGGCGCCGCCTCGGCAACGAGGCGGCGTGGGCGCCCTTGGGCGTGCGGATGTTCGAGAACCTCACCGGTCGACTCGGTCGGATCTTCGACCGGCTCAAAGGACGCGGCGTCCTCTCCGAGGACGACGTCAACGAGGCGTTGCGCGAAATCCGCGTCGCCTTGCTCGAAGCCGACGTCGCCTTGCCGGTGGTCAAGGACTTCATCGCCGGTGTGCGCGAGCGCGCGGTGGGCCAAGAGGTCTTGCGCGCGATCAAGCCCGGTCAGATGGTCGTCAAGATCGTCTACGACCGGCTCGTCGAGCTCTTAGGCGGGGCCGGCACCGGCGAACTCGAGCTCCCGGCCTTCACCCCCTTCATCATCCTCATGGCCGGTCTGCAGGGCTCGGGCAAGACCACCACGGCTGCCAAGCTCGCCCGCCGCTTCAAGCTCAAGGCGAAAAAGAAGGTGCTCGTGGCCTCGCTCGACGTGCAGCGGCCGGCCGCTCAGCACCAGCTCGAGGTCCTCGCCCGGCAAGCGGAGGTCGCCTCGCTTCCGATCCTAGCCGGACAAGGTCCGCTCGAGATCGCGCGCCGTGCGCTCGATACGGCCCGGCGCGAGGGCTTCGATGTCCTGATCCTCGATACGGCTGGCCGCTTGTCGATCGACGAGGCGCTTATGGAGGAGCTCGTGCAGCTGCGCACGCTCGTCCGACCGCACGAGATCCTCCTCGTGGCCGACGCGCTGACCGGTCAGGACGCGGTCAACACCGCCCGCATCTTCAACGAGCGGGTCGGGATCACCGGCATCGTGCTCACCCGCCTGGACGGCGATGCGCGCGGCGGTGCGGCGCTTTCCATGCGCTATGTCACCGGCAAGCCCATCCGCTATGTGGGCGTGGGCGAGAAGCTGGATGCGCTCGAGCCCTTCCATCCCGAGCGCGTGGCCTCGCGCATTCTCGACATGGGCGATGTGGTGAGCCTGGTCGAGAAGGCAGCCGAGGCGTTCGATAAAGAACAGGCCGAAAAACTCGCCAAGAAAATGGCTAAGGGCGAGTTCGATCTCGAAGATCTCAGAGCTCAGCTCGTCCAGTTGCGCAAGATGGGCGGCATGGGCGGCATCTTGGCCAAACTGCCGGGCATCCAGAAAGTTAAGAAACAGTTGGAGGAAGCGAAGATCGACGACCGCCTGCTCGTGCGCCAGATCGCGATCATCGATTCCATGACCCCGGCCGAGCGGCGCAACCCCGACATCATCAACGCCTCGCGGCGCCGGCGCATCGCCAGAGGCTCGGGAACCGATGTGAGCGAGATCAACCGCCTCTTGAAGCAGCACCGGCAGATGCGCGACCTCATGCGCCAGATGAAGCGGGCCGGAGGCTTGGAGCGGCTGCTCGGCCGGCTCCCGACCGGCCTGCCCCCGGGTCTTCTTCCCCGCTGATCGGAACACGTTAAGCGCAACCCCATTGCGAACAACCTCGAGGATCACCAATGGCCGTTCGTATCCGTCTCGCTCGTTTCGGCGCCAAAAAGCGCCCCTTCTACCGCATCGTCGCCGCCGACGCGCGCGCGCCGCGCGACGGCCGCTTCATCGAACGGCTGGGCAGCTACGCGCCCTTGCTGCCGGATGGACATCCGCAGCGGATCGTCTTGAACGAGGAGCGGATCCGCTATTGGCTGAGCGTGGGCGCCCAGCCCAGCGACCGCGTCCACCGGTTCCTCTACAAGGCCGGCATCATCAGCGAACCGCCGCGCCTTAAGGGCACCGGCAAGAAGGCGCAGGAACTGGCCAAGAAGAAGGCCGAGGCAGAAGCCAAGGCGTAGGGTTCGAGACTTCCTTGACCCGCCCGCCGAGCCGCGACCGCTTGATCCGCCTGGCCGTGGTCACCGCCCCGCACGGGGTCAAGGGGGCCTTTCGTCTGCGCTGCTTTACCGAACGACCGGAGAACGTCGCAGCCTACGGTCCGGTGTGCGACCGCGAAGGCCGGGAGCTCTTTACGCTCCAAATCCTCCATCGCGTGCCGGGTGGTGTGGTCGCACGCGCACCGGGCATCGCCGATCGCGACGCCGCCGAGCGGCTGCGCGGGCTCGAATTGTTCGTGCCGCGCTCGCGCCTGCCGCAGCCGGGCGAAGACGAGTTCTATTACGAAGATCTCGTCGGTCTTGAAGCGGTTGAACCGTCCGGCAAGCGGCTCGGTCGGGTAGTCGCGGTGTTCGAGTTCGGCGCGGGCGACGTGCTCGAGATCCGAACCGAAACCGGCGAGGTTCTCGATCTTCCCTTCACGCGGGAGGTGGTCCCCGAAATCGACCTCGAGCTCGGCCGTCTGATCGTTGTGCGTCCGCGCGAGATCGCCGTGGAGCCGAGGCGATGAGCCACGAGCCCTGGACGGCCACCGTGCTCACCATCTTCCCCGAGATGTTTCCGGGGCCGCTCGGCTTCTCGCTCGCCGGCAAAGCGCTCGCCAAGGGGCTGTGGCGGCTCGCAGCAGTGGATATCCGCGACTTCGCGACCGACCGGCACCGCAGCGTGGACGACGCCCCTTTTGGCGGTGGTGCCGGGATGGTGATGCGGCCCGATGTGATCGCGCGCGCGGTGGACGCGGTCAAAGCCAAAGGTGCTTTAGGCCCGCTCATCTATCTCTCCCCGCGCGGCGAGCGGCTCACTCAGCGGATCGTGCGCGAGCTCGCCGAGGGACCCGGGGTGGTGCTGTTGTGCGGCCGCTTCGAAGGCGTCGACGAACGGGTGCTCGAAGCGCGCGCGTTCCGCGAACTCTCGATCGGCGACTATGTGCTCTCGGGCGGCGAGCTCGCGGCGATGGTGGTGATCGATGCCTGTGTGCGGCTGTTGCCGGGTGTGGTGGGCGATGCCGCTTCACTCGAGGAAGAGAGCTTCGCACAAGGGCTTCTCGAGTACCCCCAGTACACCCGACCCGCAGTGTGGGAAGGGCGGAAGGTGCCGGAAGTCCTGCTCTCCGGTAATCACGAGCGCATCCGCGCATGGCGACGGCAGAAGGCGCTCGAGATCACCCGCGCGCGGCGGCCTGATCTCTTGACGGAGGCGCTTGCGAACGCATCTTCCGCCGACCGAGCGCGGTGCGAAGCATCGGCGCGCGAAGGTTCTCGTGCCGCCGCGGAAGACATTTGAGCCGAGGAGTGCCATGAAGCTGATCCAGGAGATCGAGCGCGAACAGATCGCGCGCCTCACCGCCGAGCGGCCGATCCCCGACTTCGGTCCCGGCGATACGGTACGTGTCAATCTCAAGGTGATCGAGGGCAACCGGGAGCGCATCCAGGCCTTCGAGGGTGTCGTCATCGCCAAGAAGAACCGCGGCATCAACTCGAGCTTCACAGTCCGCAAGATCTCCTACGGTGAGGGCGTCGAGCGTATCTTTCCGCTCTACAGCCCGCGGATCGAGAGCATCGAGGTGATCCGCAAGGGTCGGGTGCGGCGCGCCAAGCTCTATTACCTGCGCGGACGGACCGGTAAGGCAGCGCGGATCGTCGAGCGGCGGGAAGAGGCCAAAGCCACCCCCGAAAGCGAGAACCAAGCCTGACCGCGACCTTCGTCGTGGTCGGCGGCGAAGGGAGAACAGCCGTGGGCCGGACCTTGTTCGAGAAAATCTGGGACAACCACGTCGTGGCCCGTCAGCCCGACGGCACCTGTCTGCTCTATGTCGACCGCCATCTCGTGCACGAGGTGACGAGCCCGCAGGCCTTCGAAGGCTTGCGCGTCGCCGGCCGTAAGGTGCGGCGTCCCGACCTCACCCTCGCGGTGCCCGACCACAATGTGCCGACCACCGACCGCCGGCTCGGCATCGCCGATCCGATCTCGCGCCTGCAGGTCGAAACGCTCGAACAGAACTGCCGCGAGTTCGGCATCCGCCTGTTCGGTATGGACGACATCCGCCAGGGCATCGTGCACGTGATCGGCCCCGAACAGGGGTTCACGCTGCCCGGCACGGTCATCGTGTGCGGCGACAGCCACACGAGCACCCACGGCGCCTTCGGCGCACTCGCTTTCGGCATCGGCACAAGCGAAGTCGAACATGTGCTCGCCACCCAGACGATCCTGCAGAAAAAGCCCAAGACCATGCGCATCTGGGTGGAGGGCGAGCTGCACGAGGGCTGCACCGCCAAGGATGTGATCCTCGCGATCATTGGCACCATCGGCACCGCCGGCGGCACCGGCCATGTCATCGAATATGCGGGGCCGGTCATCCAAGCCCTCTCGATGGAAGGGCGGATGACCATCTGCAACATGTCGATCGAAGCCGGTGCGCGCGCCGGGCTCATCGCCCCCGATGAGAAGACCTTCGCCTATCTCAAGGGCCGGCCGATGGCACCTAAGGGGGCGGCCTGGGAAGCGGCAGTCACCTATTGGCGCACCCTGCCCTCGGATCCCGATGCCAGCTTCGATCGCGAGGTGCGCATCGATGCCGCGACCATCGAGCCCCAGGTGACCTGGGGGACTTCGCCTCAAGACGTGGTCCCGATCAGCGGCCGCGTGCCCGACCCCAAGGACGCACCCACCCCCGAGCGGCGGGCGGCGATGGAGCGGGCGCTCGCCTATATGGGCCTCGAGCCGGGCACGCCTATGGAAGAGATCCGCATCGACAAGGTGTTCATCGGCTCCTGCACCAACGCGCGGATCGAAGACCTCCGGCTGGTCGCTAAGATCGTCAAAGGCAAGAAGGTCGCTCCGCACGTGCAGGCGATCATCGTCCCCGGCTCCGGCCTCGTCAAACACCAGGCGGAGGAAGAGGGGCTCGACGTCATCTTCAAGGAAGCCGGGTTCGAATGGCGTGAAGCCGGCTGTTCGATGTGCTTGGGCATGAACCCCGACCGCCTCAATCCCGGCGAGCGCTGCGCCTCCACCTCCAACCGCAACTTCGAGGGTCGCCAGGGCAAGGGCGGGCGCACCCACCTCGTCTCCCCGGCGATGGCGGCGGCAGCGGCGATCACCGGCAAGCTCACCGACGTGCGCAAGCTGCACTGAGCACAACGCGCTCGGGCATCCGGCGCATCCGCTGGCCGCTTGCCCCTGCTTTTTGCCCACGGGCGGCCCGATGCGGGGGGCTCAGGACGGGCTCAAAAAAGGGGCGGAAGGAAAGCGGATGGCCTCTTCGAGGCCGACCGCACATGGGCTGGCGCGCAGCTTTGCCATGGGCGCGCGGAGGCGTTCCTGATGCGCCCTAGCCTTGTCGCGTGAACGAGCCGGCTCGAGCGGGCGCTGAGGCCCTCGCGCAGGTGCTTAAACTGCCACGGCGCGGCGGTACCGGCCCTTCATCGCGCGCGCTTGCGCGCGCGGGCCCGGTTGCGAGCCCGCAGCGACACTGTGGAGTGGCCGCAAGCGAGCAGCGGAGCGCTGACAGTCGGACAGCAAGCTGACCCGGCTCAGTTCGCGGAGAGGAACGAACCGAGCTTGAGGGCGATCGGAAAACGCGCGCGGCCGACTTCTACCGAGAAGCCACCTCCAGCGAGGACCGCTTCGCGTACCGGCTCGTCGAGCGTGATCCAGCCCAGAGCCACGGGCGCCCCGAGCCGATGGCCAAAAGCACCCGAGGTTACCGCGCCGACCACGCGCCCATTCTGCCAGATCGGCTCCTCGCGATGGAGGAACACTTCGGGAGCATCGACGCGCAGGGCGACGAGCCGGCGGTTTTTGTGCTGTGGCTGTTCGAGGCGGCGCAGAAGTGGCGAGCGGCCGATGAATTCGCCTTTTTTGAGGGCAACGGTCGCTCCAAGTCCAGCTGCGAAGGGATCGTCTTCGGGCCCGAGATCGCGGGCGTAAGCCGGATGGCCGGCCTCGATCCGGCAGCTCTCCATCGCAAAAGAGCCGGCCAGCACGAGCCCGAAGGCCTGGCCTTCAGCTAAGAGGCGGTCGAGGACTTCTCCTGCCTGGTCGGCAGAAACCAGAAGCTCAAAGCCCGGCGCGCCGATGTAAGACACCCGGAAGACCCACGCGCGGGCGTATCCGATCTCGAGCCCGCGACCGCAAAGCGGCGGCAGCTGTGCGCGGTCGAGCGGTTCGCCGGCGAGCTTTGACAGGAGAGGCTCGGCGTTCGGGCCGGCGAGCGCGAGAAGAGCATAGCCGGCTGTCACGTCGACCACCGTCGCGCGCAGCTCGGGCTGCAGGAGCCGGCGCAGGCGTACACGATCGCGCGTCGCACATACTGGGCTCGAGAAGAGCAGGAACGCGAGCTCGGAAAGGCGCGCGATCAGCACCTCGCCCACCATCCCGCCCGATTCGTCGAGAAGACAGCTGTGGACGATCCGCCCTACCGGCACATCGAGCGAGGCGGTGACCACACGGTCGAGGAACGCGGGAGCGTCCGGCCCAGCGATCAGCACTTTGCCGAGCGCGGAGAGGTCAAAAAGCGCGACCGCATCGCGCACGGCTGCGACCTCGCGGGCGCAGGCGTCGAACCAACAGGGGCGGTGCCAGGACGGTCGCCAGTGGCGCTCGCGCGCGTCGCGAGCGAACCAGGCCGGCCGCTCGAAGCCGGCGCTCTCACCCATCACCGCACCGCAGGCCAGGAGCCGATCGTGGAAAGGCGAGCGCCTGAGCCCGCGCGCCGTCGCATAGGGTCGATCGGGCCAGTGCAGGGCATAGAGCAGCCCCAAAGTCTCGACCGTTCGGTCGCGCAAGAAGTTGCGGTTGGCCATTTGGGGTGGCAGGCGCTGGACGTCGACCTCGAGCAAATCCACCGGCGGTCGGCGGTCCTTGATCCACTGCGCGAGGACCATCCCGGCCCCGCCCGAGGACTGAATGCCGATCGAGTTGAAGCCGCAGGCGACGAACAGATCGCGCACCTCCGCCGTTTCACCCAAGAGATAGCGGTCGTCCGGGGTGAAGCTCTCGGGTCCGTTGAAGAAGGTGCGAATGCCACAGCGTTCGAGGATCGGCATGCGCCGCAGCGCGAGCTCAAAAATGGGTCGGAAGTGTTCAACGTCTTCGGGAAGCGCGGTGAAGGCGAAGTCCTCGGGAATCCCCTCACTACCCCAGGGCTTGGCCTCGGGCTCGAAACAACCCAAGAGGATTTTGCCGGCATCTTCCTTGTAGTAGGCGCACTCGTCCATCACGCGCAGGACGGGAAGATCGCGCGGCAGATCGGCAATGGGCTCGGTGACCACGTAGAAATGTTCCGCTGCGTGCAGCGGCACGCTCGCCCCCACCGCGCGCGCAAGCGCATAGGACCACATGCCAGCAGCGAGCACCACGGTGCTCGCGCGAACCTCCCCCAACGGCGTGCGCACCCCGACCGCACGATCGCCTCGGGTGAGGATCCGCTCAACCGGGCAGTTCTCGAGAATGCGCACGCCCCGCGCCCGCGCCCCCTTGGCAAAGGCGCGCGTCACCCCGACCGGATCCGCCTGACCGTCCCCGGGCAAAAACAGCGCACCGACCACATCGCCGGTTTCCACGAGCGGATGCAGCCGCTTGACTTCCGAAGGCGCGAGCAACTCCGCCTCGAGCCCGAACATCCGACCCATCGCCGCACCGCGCTCGAGTTCGTGGAGCCGCTCTGCGTTCAAGGCCAAGGCGAGCGAGCCGGTGCGCTTGAAGCCGGTTGCGACACCGGTCTCGGCTTCGAGTTCCGGCAGCAGCTGTGCGGTATAGCGCGCGAGCTCGGTAAGTCTTCGCGTTGCCCGCAACTGTCCGATGAGCCCAGCGGCGTGCCAGGTGGTGCCGCAGGTGAGCTCCTTGCGCTCGAGCAAGAGCACATCCGTAATACCGAGCTTGGCGAGGTGATAGGCGATCGCACAACCGACGACACCGCCTCCGATGATCACCACCTCGACTCGTCCCGGCAGATCCATCGCCCAAGCCTCCCCTCTTCCCTGCTTCGCCTAGCAGAGCCGCGATCGCCGCGCCATGGCGGACGGCTCGCGCCCCATCGCAACCCGGTGGTGCACGAGGCTTGCCGCTCCCCATCTGCACGGGCACCTTTCCCGACGCCTGCTTCCGTTGCCGCGATCCGGCTGCTAGGCCGGCGCCGGAGGAGGTGTGCGATGCGGATCCTGATCACCGGTGCGGCTGGCTTCATCGGCACCAAGCTCGCCAAGGCCTTGCTCGACCGCGGTATGCTCGCTGGCCGACCGATCGAGCGGCTGCGCCTTGTGGACGTGGTGCCCGCGCAGGGTTTCACCGACCCGCGGGTGGAGGTGCTCACCGGTGACATTACCCGAGCCGGTGCCGTCTTTTCCTGGCTCCACGGCGGCTTCGATGCCATCTTCCACTTGGCCGCGGTGGTCTCTGGCCAGGCCGAGACGGACTTCGAGCTCGGCTATGCTGTCAATCTCGACGGCACGCGCTATCTCCTCGAGGCGGCGCGGCATCTCTGTTCACGGCCGATCTTCCTCTTTGCCTCTTCCTGCGCGGTCTACGGCGGCGCGCTCGAGGGGCCGATCACCGATACCACCCATCTCAACCCCCAGAGCTCGTACGGCAATCAGAAGGCGATGGGCGAACGGCTGGTCGCCGATTACCACCGCAAGGGCTTCATCCTCGGCACGAGCCTGCGCTTGCCGACGATCGTCGTGCGGCCGGGACGTCCCAATCTCGCCACCACCACCTTTCTCTCTTCGATCGTGCGCGAGCCCTTAAACGGTGAGACCGCCAACTGCCCGGTGCCGCTTGAAACCAAGATGTACTGTCTTTCCCCGCGCTGCGTGGTCGAAGCGTTCATCCGCGCCGCTGAACTTCCAGAAGAGGCACTCGGCACCGATCGCTCACTGTTGTTACCCGGCATCGCCTTTACGGTCGCAGAAGAGATCGCCGCGCTCGAACGCATCGCGGCCAAAGGAGTGACGGCGCGCATTACTTATGAGCCGGATGCGCTCATCCGGCGTGTGGTGCTCTCGATCCCGTGGAATTTCGCTCCGGAGCGTGCGTTGCGCTTGGGCTTCCCGGTCGACGCCGACGTCGATTCGATCATCCGCCAACACATCGAAGACGAACGCGGCGGAACTTTCGTGCCCTAGTGATCGCAGAGCAGCCGCTGGCAGGCGCGGCAGCCTTGAACGCACCCTCGCGCCACGTGAACTGCAAAGCGCCGGCGCCGCGCGCGCATCAGCTCGACGGTGGCACTTCGCTCGAGCTTGCGGCGATCCTTCGCCAGGCGCGCTTTAAGGCCAGGAGCTTGAGATCGCGGTCGCGGAAGAGCGCGGCCGGATCACGCCCGCCATAATCGTAAAAGCCGCGTCCGGCCAAAACGCCCGTGCGGCCTTCGGCTAAAAGACGATCGACCGTGGGGCTGTGGGTGATGGGCGGTGGTGGCTCATAAGTCCGATTCGCAAGAGCGCGCGCCAAGAGCTCGAGGCCACTGAAATCGGCCTTCTGCAGCTGGCCTTGAAGGAGAAGGCGCAGTGCGAGCCCCTCGCGGATGGCGGTGTCGATCGCCTCGGGCGCGAGCCCCTCTTCATCGAGAAGGCGCAAGGCCTCGCGGGTGAGCGCCGCCTGCAGCCGGTTGGCGATATAGCCCGGGATCAAACGCGGCAGCCGCAGCGGCTTTTTGCCCATCGCTCGATAGAACCGCTCCAGGCGGTCGAGCACGGAGGGATCGCTCGCCGGCCCCGGGGCGATATCGACGAGATCGAGAATATAAGGCGGTGTATACCAGTGGGTGACAGCCGCACGCGGCTGCAACGGCTCGGGCATGAGCCGAAAGGGGTCGAGATAAGAGGTATTGGAAACAACGATCGCGCTGTGCGGGGCTTTAAGCGCGAGTTCGGCGAACAGGCGCGCTTTGATGCGCGGATCCTCGGTGACGGTTTCGATCACGAGCTCAGCGGATGCGAGCGCCTTGGGGAGATCGGATACGGGCGCGATGAGGCGGCGGGCTTCGGCTGCCGCGGCAGCTGTAAGCTCGTCTGCCGCGACGAGCGTGGCAGCCGCGTGTTCGATGAGCCGCTCGGCGCGCGCCAGCGCATCCGCTTGGCAATCATAGAGCCGCACGGAGCAGCCGGCGAGGGCGTGCACGAGGGCGAGCGCATGACCCATCGTTCCGGCCCCCAGGATCGCCACGCGGTCGAAGCGGGTGCGGTCATCCCCCATGTTCTGCGGCTCAGCTCCTCCCTCGTGCTTTGCGCGGAGGCACCGCGGCCGCGGCAATAAAGCCACAACCGGCGCTGCGCTCGCGCACATGGCACGCCGAGCTTGGCAGGCCGATGGTGTACCGTCAAAGGCGCTGCGCGGACGATCGAGGGCCACGGGGCGGATGCCCCCGTCGCGGGGATCCGCCCCTTGTCGATAGGAGGTTGAGCCTTGTGCGCGCCCACAAGGGTCATCCCTGTTCGGCCCGCTGCAGCTTATTGCCGGTGATCATCGCCCAAACCAGGTTGTCGCGATGGCGCAGGCTCGCGAAGATCACACCCGCGACGTGCACCGGCACGAGGCCAAGCAGCAGATTAGCGCTCGTTGCGTGCAGCTCCTCGACCCACTCCTCCCCCCAGAAGGCATCGAGCGTGAGCATCCAGCCCGACACGCCGATGACCAGAAGGAGGAGCAAGAGGGCGAGGATCATGAGCGCGCCAAGCGGATTGTGGCCCTCATAATAGGGCTCTGCGCCGCGCACCATGGCCCGCACATAGGCCAAGACCTCGCGCGGCCCACGCACGAAGCTCGCAAATCGGGCGTGGTGCGAGCCCACGAAGCCCCAGACGATGCGCACGAGCACCGCCGCCAGGACGACGTAGCCCACGACTTTGTGCGCGGTGCGCATATCCTGCGTGAGGAAGGCGGCGGCACAACCAAAAACGAAGGTCCAATGCGCAAGGCGAACGAGTGGATCCCACACCCGGCGAACGGGCCCGGTCATGGTCGGACTCCCAAACGAAGCTTTCCCTTTGGGCGGAGGCGAAAAGGCCGGGCCGCACGCACGCGACCCGGCCGGGCCGATCACTCGACGTGCTCTTCGAGCTTAGCGCCCGTCCACGGGTCGATGTAGGTTTCGACTTTCTTGCCGTTCAACCGCCCGTAGATCTCGTAGCAGCCGCCACTCGAGATCTTCCAGCGCTGGATCTCGTAACCCATGGCTTTGTACATGTCCTGCACCTTGGCCTCGGCCAACTTTTCACCGGTGCCCGTGCATTTGGGACCGGCCAGAGCTGGTGCAGCGAGGGCAAAGGTGAGGATACCGACGGCGATCGCCATCCGAACCATCGCGTTCTCCTGTCGCTACGAAGGAACCGACGCGATGGCTCGTACCGAGACCGCATTGCACGCGCTCGGCGGCAGGCTGAATGAAACTTAAAGCTTACTATGCGGCAAGCTTGCGATCGTTGGCGGTTTGGTTGGCGCTGCGCGCCGGCAGTCGGAACCCGACTTCAGCGCCGCCGCCCACGCGATTGCGCAGGATCGTTTCGCCGCCGTGGCGGCGGACGGTTTCCGCAACGATCGCAAGACCGAGCCCGGCCCCCTGCCAGCGGCTGGCGGCACCGCGGCGGTAGGGCTCGAGCAGGGTTTCGGTTTCACCCTTGGCAAAGCCCGGGCCGCGATCGCGCACCAGGACCGTACCGTCGGCGGTGACGCAGACCTCGATTTCGGTGCCAAGCGGCGCTGCCTTCGCGGCATTATCGAGGAGATTGAGAAGCGCGCGTTCGATGGCGAGCGGCGAGCCCGTGCGCAAGGTCGTGGCCTCCGTCGCGTTCAGCACGATGCTCTTGCCCTGGCGCAGGACCATGGGTGTGGCGTCGGCGACGATATCGCGCACGAGAGCGGTGAGATCGAAGGTGACGGCCTCATCGAGCGCCCCCGCTTCAAGGCGCGCTTTATGAAGGAGCTGTTCGACCAATCGCTCGATGCGCGAAAGCGCCCGCATGAGCGCGGTGCGATCCGCACCTTCGGGCAACGCTTCCACGCGGGCGCGCATCGCAGCCAGGGGGGTACGCAAGGTGTGGGCGATGTCGGCGGTAAAGCGGCGCTCGCGGGCTAACGCCTCTTGCAGCCGTTCGAGCGCGCCGTTGGTCGCCGTGACCAAGGGCACCACTTCGGCAGGCACCTGTTCGACGGGCAGTGTCTTTCCGTGGCCCGGGACGATCTTGGCAGCCTCTGCCGACAGCCGCTTGAGCGGTCGCAAGGCCCGCCGCACGGTGACCAACACGACGAGGATCGATACGGCTGAGGTTATGAGCATAAAGGGCCCGTATTCGCCGAGGATCTCGGCCTTGACCCAGATCAAGCGGTCTCGCAGCTCGGCGGGCCCCCGCTCGGCGAAAATGCGCAGGTGCGTGCCATCACTCGTGGTCCGCGAAGCGATGTAACCGAAACGGGAACCATCGGCGCTTTGAAGCTCGAAATAACCATCGACCGCACCGGCCACCGTAGCCAAGAGTGCTTTCGGGTCGCTTCCGTACACGAAGAGCAGATGTCCCGATTGGTCGACCACAGCGAGCCGCAACTCGGGTAACACCGCAAGGCGTGCTTCAAGGGAGATGTCGGGGACGAGCTTCGGCTCACCCGACTCGGAGTGTGTCGCCGCTGCGAGCTGGTCGGCGATCTCGTCGAGTTCGTAGTGCAGTTCGACCCCATCGCGCAAAAAATGCTCGCCGACCGCCGCGAACAGGCCCAGTACAGCCAGGATCGAGCAGCGGATCGCGAGCGATCGGGTAAGCGAGCGCCTCATTCGGCCTCCAGCATATAGCCGACACCACGAATGGTGCGGATCTGTACCCCGGCACCTGCCTCGAGCAACCGCTTGCGCAAGCGCGAAACATGCGATTCGAGGGTGTTGGATTCGATCTCCTTCTCTTGGTCCCAAAGCGCTTCTTCGAGCACGCGTCGGGTAACCACGCGCCCCGCGCGTCGCATCAAGATCTCCAGCAGCATGCGTTCGCGGCGCGGCAGCAAAAGCGGGCGGCCGCCGACCGATACATCGCCGGTGGCCGGCTCGAGGACCAATCGCCCGACCTCGATGGCAGCGCCCAGATCGCGACCGGGACGGCGCAGCACAGCACGGATGCGCGCCACCAGTTCGGCATGGGCGAACGGTTTGACGAGATAATCGTCGGCACCGGCTTCAAGGCCGGTGACCCGATCCTCGATCGCATCGCGGGCGGTAAGCACGATCACGGGAACGCTCGATCGCCGCCGTCGCAAGCGGCGTACGATGTCGAGTCCATCGCCATCGGGCAGTCCGAGATCGAGCAGAACGAGCGCGTAACTGTTGCTGGCAAGAGCAGCCTCTGCCGAGGCACAATCGGCGACGAGATCGACTGCGAACCCGTCACGCGCGAGATTGGCGACGAGCGCCTCACCCAGGTCCGGATCGTCCTCCACGAGGAGAAGGCGCATCGGAGCGGCTCTCCCATCACGCGTGATGAGCAAACTTTTAGCGTGTGAAACTTGCAACGAGCTTGCAGAGCATCCGCGCTTCGCCGTACCGCGCAGCGACCCATCGCGCCCTCGGGTCCTACGCCCCACTTTTCGGCTCCGAACAGACGCGCGCTTCAGCGCAGGGCCCTCCCTTCGTGGGCCGCCGGCGCGCATATGTTCCAGCGCTTTAGAGCTTGAATGAAACCGAATCAGCGATGGCGGGCGCGAGAGACGGCGGGCGATCCTCGCCCTAGCTGCGCAGGTTCGCACCGAAATTGCGGGCAGGATCGAGTTCGGGCTCCAGCCGGCCGGTCGGGACCGCGGCCCAGCCGCCCCGGCGGGGCAAGAAACGGCCGGCTCCCGGCGCAGCGCGCAGCTCGCCCTCGCGCACGATCTCATGCCCGCGCAAGAAAACGCGCACCGGCCAACCGCGCACCGTTCGCCCGGCATAAGGGGTGTAGCCGGCGTTGTCGCGGCGCGGCGCATCGGGGATGGTCACCGACCGGCTGGGATCCCAGAGCACGAGATCGGCATCCGAGCCGGGGGCGATCGTGCCCTTTTTGGGGTGCAAGCCGTAGATCTTAGCTGGAGCGGTGGCGGTCAGTTCCACGAACTTGCTCAAGCCGAGGCGGCCCTTGCTCACCATGGCATCGAAGAGAAGCGGCAATCGCAGCTCAAGGCCGGGCATGCCATTGGCGATCTCTTTGAACGAGGGCTTGGGACCGCGCGCGAGCTTGCCGGTGTCGTCCATCCGATAGGGCGCGTGATCGGAGGAGATGCACTGCAACGTGCCCACCTCAAGCGCCCACCAGAGCGCCTCCTGATCGCTCGGCTCGCGCAGAGGCGGCGAGCAGATCCACTTCGCTCCCTCGATGCCGGGGCGATCGAGCTCAGCACAAGTGAGCAAGAGATATTGCGTGCAGGTCTCGCCCCATACCTTGCGCCCCTCACCACGGGCGCGGTGGATCACCGCTGCGCCTTCGGCGGTCGAGACGTGGAAGACCATGATCGGCTGATCGATGAGCGCGGCACAGGCGATCGCGCGGTGGATGCCTTCGACCTCGCCGATGCGCGGGTGCGAGGGAACATGGTAGCGCGGCGCAGTATAGCCGCGCGCCATCAGCTGCTTGCCCATCCAGCGGATCATGCCGTGGTTCTCGGCGTGTACGCAGACCATAAGGCCGTGGGTGCGCGCCGCCTCCAACACATCGAGGAACTGCTCGTCGTCGATTTTGAGCCGATCGTAGGTCAAGAACACCTTAAGCGAGGCGTGCCCGGAACGGACAAGTGGCGGCAACTCGTCCTTCAAGACCTCCGGGCGCGGATCAGCCAAGATCATGTGGAAGGCGTAATCGACGATCGCCCCTCGCTCGGCCCGACGATGGTAGTCCTCGACCACGGCACGAAGCGACATGCCGACGTGCTGGGCGGCGAAGGGGATCACGGTCGTGGTGCCGCCAAGGGCAGCGGACGCGGTGGCCGTCTCAAAGGTATCAGCGTTCATAAGCCCGGTGGCGGCGAGCTGTTCGATATGGCAGTGGGGATCGACACCGCCGGGGGTGATGATGAGGCCGCGCGCATCGATGATCTCGCGCGCGTCGTTTAAGTCTGCCGCAACCGACGCGATCTGTCCGTCGCGGATGCCGATGTCAGCCACAAAGACATCGGTTGCGGTGGCGATCGTGCCGCCGCGGATCACGAGATCGAAAGGCTTCACGGCTGAGCCCTCGCGCGAGGCCGGAGGCGTTGGCTGGGGCGGGTGGATTCGAACCACCGAATGGCGGATCCAAAGTCCGCTGCCTTACCGCTTGGCTACGCCCCAAGCACGTCCCATCATATAGGATCACTTTGGCTCGGTCAGCAATCCGGGCCGAGGATCTCGACCGGATCGCCCACACGCAAGCCCAAAAGGGTGGCAGCGCTCGCCCCGTTGGCGGCGATCTCGAGAAGGCCCGAGCTGTTCTCGAAGGCAAAGCAGCTGCCCGCCGGCACATCCGCAAAGGTCCGCGCTCGAACGAGCATCACCCCTTTCACGCGTACCGGCGCATCGGGCGGAACCGTGCTCGCCCGCACCCCCGTCATCGCATTGCCGTATGGGTCGAGATACACGATCGCCCGTCGATCATCCGACCAATCGGGATAGCGGGTGACCGGGGCCGGTTCGAGCCCCGCGCAATCGCCGCGCGCCAGGCGGGCAGCGATGGGCGCGAAGAGATCGCGGCCGTGAAAGGTGGCGGAAAGCCGCTGCGGCCGCCAGATGATGCGGTAGCTTTCCACCTTTTGCGCGCGGCGCAGGGCGATCTCGAAAAGGCCGTTGTCGGGTCCAACGAGCCATGTGCCGTCCAAGCGCAGGGCAAGGGGTGTGCGCGCGCTTCCCACCCCGGGATCGACGACCGCCACCACGACATCGCCCGGCTCGCACAAGGCAAGATGCGAAGCCAAGAGATAGCTCGCGAGATCGGGGCGGAAGGCGGGCGCATCATGCTGCAGATCGACGATCGGCACTTCCGGCGCCAACCGTCGCAGCACAAGATGCATTTGGCCGACATAGGGCCCAGCGATGCCGAAATCTGTAAACAGCAGGATCATCGCGGATCACCGAGCGCGACGGTGGGCGCGATCCACCAGTTCGGTCGACGCTTTCGCAGCGTAGCGGCCGCCGCTTCCGCTTCCCCGCGATCGGAAAAGAGCCCAAAGCAGGTCGCACCACTGCCGCTCATCCGGGCGAGCAGACAGCCCGAGAGCCCGCGCAGTTCATCGAGCACGGTTGCGATCTCGGGCAAAAGCGCACAGGCAGCGGGCTCGAGGTCGTTGCGGCTCTGGGCGAGCCACTGCGCACAGCTCCGTGGCCCGTCACAACCGCGAAGCGGAGGCCGTAGGGTTGGCTGGTCGGGGAGCTGCACCCGCGCGAAGACCGCTGCCGTCGCCACCGGCCGCCCGGGATTGACCAAGAGAAGCGGCAGATCCGGCAGTCCGCGGACGGGATCGAGTCGTTCCCCGATCCCGCGCATGCGCGCTGGCCGGCTGAACAGGCACACCGGGACATCGGCGCCGAGCTGTAAGCCGAGCTCACGCAGACTCTCATCGTCGAGCTCAACGTCCCAAAGCGCGCGCAGGCCACGAAGGGTCGCTGCCGCATCGGCAGAGCCGCCCCCTAAACCAGCCGCTACCGGAAGGTTCTTGATGAGGCGGATCGCAGCCCCGTGCCGGATGCCACAAGTGCGGGCGAGAAGCTGACCAGCGCGTAGAACCAAATTGGTCTCATCAGCAGCTGTTGCGGCCGCAAACGGACCTTCGATCGCAAGCGAGAGCTCACGAGCAGGCTCGAAATGCAGAAGATCGCCGAGCTCGCAGAACACGACGAGGCTGTCGAGCTCGTGCTTGCCGTCGCTGCGGCGTCCGCAGATGAGCAAATCGAGATTGAGTTTGGCACGGGCGCGTTCGGTAATGTGATCAGCCGCGACGGGCATCGGGCTCGGGTAGGCCTTTTTCCAGTTTTTCTGTGATGGCGGCAATCGCGTCTTTTTCGGGTTGTAGCCCGAGCGCTCGCTGCCATTGGAACCGCGCCTCGCGGAACCGCCCCACCCGCCAATAGGCGTCGCCCAGATGATCGTTGATGGTAGGATCACCCGGCTCGAGCTCGACCGCGCGCTCGAGATAATGGACCGCTTTTTCATAATCACCGAGCTTGAAATAGGCCCAGCCCAGGCTGTCGACGATGTAACCATCCTGGGAGCGCAACTCGACCGCTCGGTGCAGCATGGTCTTGGCTCGTTCGAGGTTCACCCCCTGATCGACCCAGCTATATCCGAGATAGTTGAGAACGAAGGGCTGATCTGGTTCGAGCTCAAGTGCTCGTAGGAAATCTTGTTCGGCCTCTGGCCAGCGTTTGGCTCGCTCAAGAGCGATCCCCCGCGCGTAGAAGAGCCGCCAGTGCGGGCGGCTCGGCTCGCCCAGACGGCGAATGGCTTCCGAGTAGGCCTGGATCGCCTCCGCCCAGCGCTCCTCGCGCCGCATCATGTCGCCGAGCGTGACGAGCGGCTCGATGCGATCGGGTCGCAAGGCGGCAAGGGAGCGCAAAAGCTGTGTCGCCTCGTCTTCGCGACCGAGGTCTTTAAGCGATTCGGCGCGCGCGATTTGCGCCGCGAAATGGAAGATCGAATGCTCCGGCACGCGCGCGAAGGCCGCAAGCGCCGCTTCATGTTGACCTTGATCGCGGCGGATGCGCCCGATCGCGAGCCACACATCACCCGCTTCGGGCGCAAGATGCGCAGCCAGACGAGCAAGAGCGAGGGCCTGCACGCTTACCCGTTGGTCGCGCAACAGTTCCGCAAGGCCGATTAGAGCGTCGGCCATAGCTTCACTTGGGCTTTGGATCGGCAGCCACCCGTCTTCGCCGGCGCGGATGCGCGCTTCGAGTTCCAAAAGCGTCGCCTGCTCGCCGCCGCGTTTTCGGTGCTCGATGAGGCGATCGAGCGCGCGATCCCGCTGGCCTGCTCTCACCTCGAGGCCCACGAGCGCGAGAAGCAGCCGCATGGGCACGCTCGCCTCGCCCTGGACGAGGCTGGCGAGCAGCCCGCGCGCCTGTTCCGAACGCCCCGTCTGGGCGAGCAACATGGCGCGATGGTAGGCGCGCAACAGCGCAAAAGGGTCGTCGCGACCGCCGCGCTCCAGAAGATCGAGCGCTGCTTCGACGTCGCCCGTGCCCGCCCGCGCCCAAGCCCGCAAGATGGGGGCGATGCCGGCGAGCGGACCGCGGCCGCTTAAGCGCGCGAGATGCTCACGCGCCGCCTGGAAGCGTCCGGCTAGGGCTTCGTCGATGGCGAGCAAAAGCCGCGCCTCGTCCACCCCCGCTTCGAACTCGACGAGCGAGCGGGCGTGCTCGCGAGCCCGTCCGATCTCACCAGAAGCGAGCAAGAGCAGGAAGGTCTGGCGGCGGAGCTCGACATTGTAGGGGTCAGCGCGTGCGGCGCGCTCGAAGTTGCGCGCTGCTTCTTCCACTTGGCCGAGCTCGAGCGCATGTCGGGCGACGAGATAGGCCGCCGCCGCCGAGCGGCCGCGGCCGAACTCCTCGGCGTTCGCAAGTCCCCCCTCGCGCCAGCCGGGCGAGCCGCCGGTACAGGCGACGATCGGAAAGGCGACCAGCAAGGCGACGAGCCGCTTGGACCGGCCGGTACCGGCTCGGGGTCGCGCTTGACGCCAGGCGCTGGGACCGGCATGGAGACTGGAGCGCGGGCGGAGCGCCCGCAGGGCAAGCCCTGGAACAAGGATTTTTGGAGACGACACGATGCTCAAAACGTCCAAGAGCAAGAACGACCCCACCGCACGCGGTCCTACTCAACAGGGCAAGACATTCGAGGGCAAGAAAGTCAAGCCCGTTCTCTACGTAGGATCCGCAGTCGGGCATGGTCGCTACATAGCGGCGCAAGACGAGAGCGGCAAGCTCGTCCTCGGCGCCGACGGTCGCCCCGTCGCCTATCGCGACATCTGAGCCTCTTTTCGCGCATCGCACGCGCCCTGCGCGGGCCTCAAAACGCGCGCCCGGGTCGGGAATAGAGAGCACGAGTCGGCGTCGGTTGCGATCGAACAGTCTATTCCCAGACGGGTCTGCGGCGAAGCGAGCGGATCGAGCGTGTTCACCAAGGGTAAGGAAGCCTGCGGGGGTTCGGATCCGGACCACCGAAGAGATGGGGGAGCGGCGGTGCCCTTGGCATCGATCGCGCCCTCCTTTGGGCGCGCTCTTTCCCCCGAACTCGCGCGTGCTGCCGCCGCCTGGCTCGAGTGGCAAGCGGCGATGGGGGTCGATTGCCCCCTCTTAGCCGATCCGAAAAGGCGCAAGGAGGTGAGCGAGGATCGTCCCGACCCTGAGGATCGCCCCGACCCTAAAGCCGCGTTCGCTGCATCCGGCTCCGGTGACGAGCCCGCGCCCCGCGAGGAGAGCACGAGCCGCGCCGCCCGCGCGCGCAGCCGCACAGCCGGCGGTGCGGAGCTCCCTCCGGTCACGAGCGCTCGGGCGCTCGCCGCCTCCTGCCGCAGCCTCGAGGAGCTGGCTCGGGCGCTCGAGGCGTTCGACCAGTGTCCGCTCAAGGCCACGGCGACCCGTCTGTGTCTGTGCGACGGCAATCCGCAGGCTGCGATCATGCTCGTAGGCGAAGCGCCCGGTCTTGAGGAAGATCGCCAAGGAAAGCCGTTCGTCGGGCCTTCCGGCCGACTTTTGGATCGGATGCTCGCGGCGATCGGCCTCGACCGAAGCCGCGTCTACATCACCAACACGGTGTTCTGGCGGCCTCCCGGTAACCGCCCACCGAGCGCCCTCGAGCTCGCGATCTGCGCGCCGTTCTTGGAGCGGCAAATCGAATTGTTGCGACCGCGCGTGCTGGTCTTCGTAGGCGGTATCGCCGCCCGCGCTCTTTTAGGAAGCACCGAAGGCGTTACCAAATTGCGCGGCCGCAAGCTCTCTTACGAACCGCGCGGCGGCGGGCCGCCCATCCCTGCCTTCGTGATCTTCCATCCCGCCTATCTGTTGCGCCAACCCCTGCAGAAGAAGTTGGCTTGGCGCGATCTGTTGCAGCTCGCAGCCGAGCTGCGACGTCTGGGGATCTTGGAGCCTTCAATTAGAGCTTACGCGAAAGGAGGTGGCCGCAGCGAGGAAGATTGCTGAGACGGAGGGTAAACTAGAGGAGGTATCCTGTCTTGACGATACTCGGTACCAGCGCACGAGCATCGAGTCGCGGTATGGGGGTCGTGGTGGCGGCCGGTCTTTATGGACTTGCCGCCAGCGGCAGCCTTCTTGCCGAACCCATCGTCCAGACCGCCCGTCTTGACCCCCGCGACCGCCCGGCGGAGCCGACTTGGATCGTGCCGAGCCCGCTCGGTCAAACCGACATTCTTCGCTATCGTGAGGCTTTTGCGCTGCAAGCGCGGGGTCGCATCGAAGAGGCCGATGCCAAGCTCGCCGAACTCAGCAGTCGAATCCTCTTGGGCCACGTGCTCGCCGAACGCTATCTCGGGCAATACTACAAGGCTAATTATCAAGAGCTGGTGAGCTGGCTGGAAAGCTATAGCGATTTGCCGCAAGCCAATCGAATCTATCGCCTGGCGCTGAGCAAACGGCCCGCTCATGCCAAGCTTCCTCCCAATCCGGAAGAGGAAACGGAATCCGAGGAGCAGCCTTGGTCGGCCGACCTCGTCGGTCCGCCGCGCAAACAGTTCGAAGCGGCACTCCAAGCCTGGCGACGGCGGGACTTTGAGCGCGCCGCCGGGATTCTGGGCGAGCTCGCCAACCGTGAGGGGGCGAGCGAGGAAGAGGTGACCACGGCCGCTTTTTGGGCCGCGCGCGCCAACTTAGCTGCCGGCCGACCGCAGCTCGTGGGCCGCTACCTGCGGCTTGCAGCGCACAGCGGCCGCAGCTTTTATGGCCTTCTGGCCCGCACCGTGCTCGGCCAGCCGATGAGCTGGAACTGGCAGGAACTCAGCCTGCGGGCGGAGATGATCGAACTTCTCGTGCGCTATCCGGGCTCGAGGCGGGCGCTCGCCCTAACCCAAATCGGCCAGACCCGTCTTGCCGAGGCCGAGATCATGGCCCTTGCCGGCAAAGCGCGGGCCGAACTCGGCACCGCCCTGATCGCGCTTGCCGAGGCAACCGGCATGGCGGGAGCCCAGATCAAGATCGCCCAACGCATGGGCCTGGTCGAAGGACGGCAGCACGATGCCGCGCTCTTTCCGATCCCGAGCTGGAAACCGTCGCGCGGCTGGCGGGTCGACCGCGCACTCGTCTACGCCGTCATTCGCACCGAAAGCGGCTTCGATGTCGAGGCCAAGAGCCGACGCGGGGCACTCGGGCTCATGCAGGTCATGCCCGAGACGGCAGAAGAGCTCGCGCGACGGGGCAAGCTCGGCTACCGCGGCAAGGCGGCGCTCTTAAAGCCGGAGACCAATCTCGAGATCGGGCAAACCAAGCTGCTCGAGCTCACCCGCCATCCCGCAGTGGGCAAGAGCCTCATCCACCTGCTCGCCGCCTACAATGCCGGTGTGAACCGCCTATCCGGGTGGCTCGAGCGCGAGCTCCGCGCCACCGGCGACGATCCTCTCTTGATGATCGAGAGCATTCCCGCCTCAGAAACGCGCAGCTATGTAAAAAAGGTGCTCACAGCTCTTTGGGTGTATCGCGCGCGTCTCGGCCAGCCGATCCCCGAGCTCCTGGCTCTGGCCGAGAACCGCTGGCCCGTGCTCGAGCGCTTGGATCCTGAGGAGGTCCGCTTTGCCCGGACGAATTGACGAGAGCATCCCCTTTCGACCGGTCAACATCGCGCTGCTTACCATCTCCGATACCCGCGACGCATCGACCGATCGTTCGGGAGATCTACTTGCCGAGCGGATCACGACCGCCGGCCACAGGCTCGTCGAACGCGCGATCGTCAAAGACGATCTGGATGCGATCGTGCAACGGCTGCGGGCTTGGATTGAGGACCCGCGCATCGAAGTGATCATTACCACCGGCGGAACGGGCGTGACGGGACGCGATGTCACGCCCGAAGCGCTCGCGCGCGTCGTCGAAAAGCACATCCCGGGCTTCGGCGAACTCTTCCGGATGCTCTCCTACGCCAAGATCGGCACCTCCTGCTTGCAGAGTCGTGCCGATGCGGGTGTCGCTAAGGGAACCTACATTTTTTGTTTGCCCGGCTCGCCGAGTGCCTGCCGCGATGGCTGGGACGAGATCCTCGCCTTTCAGCTCGACATCCGACACCGCCCCTGCAACTTCGCCGAGCTCCTGCCGCGCTTGCGCGAACACGAAACCGGCCCGGGCACACGGAGAAGCGATCCGACACCTCACGCTTAAGCGTAAGGAGAGCCCCGATCTCGGCCAAAGGAGCTGTTGTTCGCAAGCACTCGCGACGCGGGCGTACCGCCTTCGCTGCCGACACCGGCTCGGCTCTGTGTCTTGAGATCGTTGGCGTGTTCGACTTTTTCCTGTCAAAGGATCATTGTGTTTCCGATCCGGCGCGTTCCGGGCTGCGCGTTCCAGGTGCATGCTCGCAGGCGATACCCGAGCGCGGCGATCGGCGGCACGCGCGACAATCGGCTCGAGGGAGGATGAAGCGGCGATGACACGCAGGATGTCGGTGCTGGTGATCGGTGCGGTCGCGCTTGCGACCGTCGCTTCGGCGAGCGCGCAGGACGTGATCAAGGCGCGCCAGGCCGAGTTCAAGGAGTTCGGCCGACGCATGGGGGCGATCAAGGACGTCGTGATCGACAAAAAGGGTGGCACACTCGCCGACGTCGCCGGGCATGCGGAATACCTCGTCGGCAAGCTGCCCCAGATCCCGAGCTGGTTCCCAGAAGGTAGCGACAAGGGCGAGACGCGGGCACTGCCTGAAATCTGGCTCAATTTCGCCGACTTCGAGGCGAAGTCGAAGAACGCCACCGAGCTCGCGCGCGTTCTTTTGACCGCCGCCAAGAGCGGCGATCAGACCGCGACCATCCAGGCGTTCGGAAAGCTCGGTCAGGAAGGTTGCGGAGGCTGCCATCAGCCCTATCGTCGACCTGAGAGGTGAGGCATGCGCGGCCCGTCGCGCGCGGTCGCGCTCGCACTCGCCGGGGTGGTGTTGGCCGCTGCCGTGGCCGCCGCGACGCCGGAGGAGCTCGCACGCGGCGAGCTCCTCTTCCATATCGGCGGCTGCACCAACTGCCACACCGCCAAGGACGGTCCGCTGCTCGCAGGTGGTGATGCGATCGTCACGCCGTTCGGGACTTTCTATGCCCCCAACATCACTCCCGATCCGGAAACCGGGATCGGGCGATGGACGCGCGACGACTTCCTGCGGGCGATGCGGTTCGGCAAAGCGCCCGACGGAAGTCCTTACTACCCGGCCTTTCCCTACACCTCCTATGCGCGGATGACCGACGACGATCTTTTGGCGTTGGAGGCCTATCTGCGCACCCTACCTCCGGTGCGCCGGGAGAACCGCCCGCACGAGCTCCCGTTCCCCTACAACATTCGCTTCGGGCTACACCTTTGGCAGTGGCTGTTCCACGACCCCACCCCCTTTCGACCCGACCCAGCGCGCAGCCCGCAATGGAACCGTGGTGCCTATCTCGTCGAAGGCCCCGGGCACTGCGGAGAATGCCACACCCCGCGCACCTTCTTCGGCAACCTCGACCGCGCACGCGCCTATGCCGGTGCGCAGCTCGGCAAAGAGACGATCCCCAACATCACGAGCGACCCTGTGCGCGGCATCGGCCGCTGGAGCCGCGGCGATCTCAGCACCTTTCTTCTCATCGGCATCAAGCCCGACGGCGATTTTGTAGGCGGTGACATGGCCAAAGTGGTCCGCAACGGCACCGCCAAGCTGCCCGAGGCCGATCGCGAGGCGATCGTCGAATATCTGAGCTCCTTGCCGCCACGCTGAGCGCCCCCCTGCCACCCCCAAGGCCGCGGCGGCCGTGTTCGCGTTATGCGTTTTTATGAGAAAGATCACTAGCGTATTGGTAGAAATTCGCTAGACTCCGCGCCGATCGCCGCATCGGGGCGGAGGCGCGATGCAGCTCGATCCGAGCTTTTGGTGCGGTCGGCGCGTGTTCGTGACCGGTCATGCCGGCTTCAAGGGAAGCTGGCTGCTGGCCTGGCTCGCTGATCTCGGCGCCGAAGTAACGGGCTTTGGCCATCCGCCGCGCTGGTCGCCCGCGCTGCTCGAGCTCGCCGGTCTGACGGAGCGGGTGCGCGCGATCGAAGGCGATGTACGCGATCGCGAGGCTCTTTCGCGCGCCCTAAGCGAGGCCGAGCCCGAGATCGTCGTGCACCTCGCTGCGCGTCCGATCGTCTTTCACGCGCTTTGTGACCCCGTGGGCACGGTTGAAACCAACGTCCTCGGCACCCTCAACCTCTTAGAAGCGATCCGCGCCACCTCTTCGGTGCGCGCTGCCGTGATCGTCACGAGCGACAAATGCTATCGCGAGCCCTTTCACGCCTGCCGCGAGAACGACCCGCTTGGCGGCGACGAACCCTATGCCGCGAGTAAAGCCTGTGCGGAGATCATCACCCACGCCTGGCGATCGAGCTTTTTGTCCCCGCGCACCGGCATCGGCATCGCCACCGCGCGCGCCGGCAACGTCATTGGCGCCGGAGATTGGTCGCCGCATCGGCTGATCCCCGACCTCGTCCGCGCCTATGTCGCTGGTACCACACCGGTTTTGCGCCGGCCCGGAGCGATCCGCCCCTGGCAACATGTGTTGGACGCTCTCTGCGGCTATCTCTTGCTCGCGCAAGCACTGGTAAGCGATCCGGCGCAGTTCGCCTCGGCCTGGAACTTCGGCCCCGATCCCGGCGGCGATTGGACGGTCGCCGAGATCGCCGCCGCCGTTCTGCGCCGCCTCGGGACGGGACGCTGGCAAGTCGAACACGGTCCGGTCCCGCCCGAGCCTGCCCTACAACGCCTGTGCAACGAGCGGGCGCGCCGAAAGCTCGGCTGGCGGCCACGGCTGACCACCGCCGAAGCGGTGGAGTGGACGGTCGACGGCTATCGCGCACTCCTCGAAGGGCGCAAGGCCGACTGGCTCATCGACCAGATCCGACGCTATCGGCTGCGTTTGAGCGAGCCCCCAGCGCGCACGGTGCGCGCTCCTGCTTTGCCGGAGCTGGAGGTTCAGCATGGACTATCCGCGCCCGGCTGAGGTTCCGGTCTTCGTGCTCTGCGGCGGTCGCGGCACGCGTCTTGGAGAAACCTGCCGCACGCTTCCCAAGCCCATGATCGAGATCGGTGACCGGCCGATCCTGTTACACATCATGGATTGGTACGCGCGCTTCGGCTTTCGCCGTTTCGTGCTCTGCGCGGGCTGGCGTTCGGATGTGATCGCGCGATTCTTCTTAGACTACCGAGCGCTGACGGAAGACTTCACGATCGAGACCAGAAGTGGTCGCATAAGTTTTCATCAAAGCGGCTGTACTCCCGATTGGGAAGTCACCATCGCACATACCGGCGCGCAGGCGATGACGGGAGCGCGCATCGCTCGCGCCGCGGCCCGCTATCTCGGGGAGGCCGAGCATTTCGCCGTCACCTACGGCGATGGTCTTACCGATGTCGATCTCGCCGCAGAGTTCGCCTTTCACCTCGAGCACGGCCGCATCGGAACCGTCCTCGCCGTCCACCCGGTCTCGCCGTTCGGACATTTCGCGCTCGCCGAAGACGAAGCGGTTGCTTTCGTCGAGAAACCGGTTCTCGAAGATACCTGGGCCAATGGAGGTTTCTTTTTCTTCCGGCGTAGCTTTCTCGACTATCTCTCAACGGACGACAACTGCGTCCTCGAAGAGGAGCCGCTGCGCCGTCTCGTCGCGCGGCGCGAACTCAAGCCCTTCTATCACCGCGGTTTCTGGTCGGCGATCGACACGCTCAAAGATCGCGACCGCATCAACGCTCTTTGGGAATCGGGAGCAGCTCCATGGCGCGGTCCGCAGTCGGAGTGATCGACCCCATCGACGAACCGATGCCACACGTCTTCCTCATCCAAGTCAAAGCCCACGAAGACGAGCGAGGGTCGTTTTTGCGTCTTTACTGCCGTGATCAGCTCTCTCGGCTCGGTTTTGATTTCGAAGTTGTACAAGCGAATCTTTCGACCAACCCCAAAAAGGGCACGCTGCGCGGGCTCCACTACCAACTCCCGCCTTCAGCGGAGACCAAGCTCGTGTGGTGTCTGCGCGGATCGGTGTGGGACTGCGTTCTCGACCTGCGCGCGACGTCACCGACCTTCGGGAAGTGGGTGGGCTACGAACTTTCCGCCACCAACCGCCGTGCCGTGCTGGTTCCGCCCGGCTGTGCGCACGGATTTCTCACCCTCGAGCCCAACGTTGTCCTCTTTTACCTCGTCTCCGCGCGTTACGATCCCGCCCGCGAGCGCGGCATACGCTGGAATGACCCGTTCTTCGCCATTGCCTGGCCGTTTGCGCCTGCGCTCGTGAGCCCCCGCGACCGCGCCCATCCCGATTTCGAACCGGGCTACCACCTCGGTTGTGCCGAAAATGGGCTCGTCCCATGCGTGCCCTTGTGACCGGCGCCTCCTCTTTCACCGGCTGCTGGTTCGCGCTCGCGCTCGCCAGCCAGGGGGTGACCGTCACCGCGATCCAGCGGCGACCGCGCCATGTCTATCCACCCGCAGAACGAGCGCGGCTTGCCCTACTTGCCGACCGGGTGACGCTCCTTGAAGCCGCAAGCCTTGCAAGCGAGCCGGTGTTGGCCGCCATCGCCCGCAGCCAACCGGATCTCTTGTGCTTGCACGGAGCCGCGGTCGGCGACCACCGCGATCCCCGCTACGACGTGCTCGAGGCGGTGGCGCGCACGACCGAAGGGCTCGATCACCTCCTCGATGCGTTCAGCGCCGCCGGCGGACGCGCGGTGCTGGTCACCGGCAGCGTCTTCGAAGTTGGAGAAGGCGCGAGCACCGAACCCTTGCGTGCGGTCAACCTTTACGGGCTCGCCAAGAGCCTGATTTGGCAGATCGTCCGCTTCGCAGCCGAACGGCGCGGGCTCATCCTCGGTAAGTTCGTGATCGCCCATCCCGTGGGCCCGTTCGATAAGACCATGGGCCTCGTCCCCGACCTTCTCGCCGCATGGCGCCGCGGCGAGCCGGCGCTCGTGCGCCGACCCGAGCTCGTGCGCGATTTCCTCCCCATCGACGCGCTCGCCGCAGCCTACGCCGCAGCTGCGCTGAAGCTGCTCGGGCACGGCTCTGTCCATCTCGTTCCCAGCCTGTGGCCGGAGCGGACGGCTACCTTTGCCCGTCGAATGGCGCGAGCCTTGCGTTCTCGGATGGGCTTGGACTGCGCGGTGGCGGAGTGCGAGCCGTCGGAACCCAGCGAGGAACCCGCGATTCGCATCGGCCTGCACGATTTGCGCACGCTCGTGCCGGCTTGGGATCCGGAAGCGTTTTGGGATCTGTTCGCGCGCGCTCTCGATCGTCCGCTCACAGCGGCCGAGTTGAGCGCGCATCTCGCCCGACTTCGTTTCGACACCACCGAGGCGTTGCGGGTTGCCGCTTAAGAGGTGGCTTTGCACCGGATACGAGCGATGGGGTCGACGGTGAGCGCTGTACCACGTACCTCCCCGCCTTCGGTCGGCGTGGTGGTGATCACCTGGCGCGCGCGCCATTTGCTCGAGCGTTGTCTCGCGCCGGTCCTGCAGTCACCGCTCAGGCCGCGCGTGCTGGTCGTCAACTCTTCCTCGCACGACGGCACGGTCGAACTGGCCCAAGCGCTCGGATGCGAGACTTGGGTTGTGCCGCGCAGCGCGTTCAACCACGGCTTGACCCGCGAGCGGGCGCGCAAGCGGCTCGGCTGCGATATCGTGCTCATGCTCACCCCCGACTGCGTTCTGCGCGGTCCCGAGGTGATCGAGCTCCTCGTCGCGCCGATCGCCCGCGGCTGCGCGGCGGTCGCCTACGCACGGCAGGTCGCCGCTGCCGATGCCGATCCGATCGCTCGCTTCGGCCGCGCCTTCGCTTTTCCCGAAGAGAGTGCCCTGCGCGGGATCGAGGACGCGGCGCGCCTGGGGGCCGCCGTGGCGTACTGCTCGAACGCCTGCGCCGCTTGGTCGAACGCCGCACTCGACCGCATCGGTGGCTTCAAGCCCACGCTCGTGAGCGAAGAGACGATCGCGCTCTGCGAGCTCCTCGCGCGCGGCGAGAAAGTGGCCTATGTCGCCGAAGCGGTGGTCGAACACAGCCATCCGAGCAGCCTACGCGACGATTTCCGGCGCCAGTTCGACATCGGCTGGACGCGTTCTGCCTGGAGGCATCTCCTCCTCGCCTTCGGCTCCGATGAAGCTCGCGGTCTTGCCTTCCTGCGCGGTTTGATCGCCGAACTCGCACGCGAGCACCCCCGGCTTTTGCCTTGGGCGCTCTTGCACACATTTGTGCGCTACTTGGGCTATCGCACCGGGCGCCTTGCCTTTTACCTACCCGCACGGCTCGTGCGTCCGCTCTCGGGCCAGGACTATTTCTGGGCCGGAAGCGGTGAGCACCTCGTCCGTCGCGCGCGCTGCGCCCATGCCTCGGGAGTCGCCTAGCGTGCGCGTGGCATTGCTTACGAACAACCTCCTTCCCCCGCGCGAAGGCATCGGTCGCCACCTGGTCGAACTCGGCCGCCGATTACCGCGCTATGGCATCGAGCCGATCCTGCTCGCGCGCGCGCCCGACCGCCACCGCTGTGGTGCGACCACCATCGAGGGTGTGAGCGCGCGCCTCATCGCTTGGCCGGGCCCGCCACCTTTCTCGCACTTCTATGCGCGCCGGGCGCTCCGCGCTTGGCTCGCCGACGGAGCGGATGGAGCGGAGATCCTCCACGTCCACTCCCCCCTTCTGCCCCCAATTGAGGTCCGCCTTCCCGTCGTGGTCACCATCCACAGCCCGATGCTCACCGACAATGCGGCGATCCGCGAGCCGGGTTTCGAGCCTTTGGCCCGCAAATTCTACGCCCGCGCCTTCAGCTCCCACCTCGAGCGGTTCTGGCTGGAGCGCGCCGATCTCGTGCTCGCCGTCTCGGCCGGCGTGCGCGCCGAAGTCGAAGCCCTCTACGGTCCGCACCGCTATGTTCCGATCGTGGTGCCGAACGGCGTCGACGCGGCGTTCTTTGGGGCCGCTCCGCCGTCGCCGCGAGAGCCGATTGTCCTCTATGTGGGCAGACTTTCCTGGCGCAAGGGACTCTTTCGCCTGCTCGACGCCTTCGCCCGCTTGCCGCGCACGACGCTTTTCGAACTCGTGCTCCTCGGCGAAGGACCGCTGCGCGCACGACTGGAAGCTCATGCGCGCCGGCTCGGGATCGCCGAGCGCGTGCGGTTCGCGGGTTTCGTCGATCGCGTCTGCCTGCGCGATTGGCTCGCGCGCGCGAGCGTGGCCGTCAACCCGGCCGATTATGAGAGCGGCCCTTTGACCCTCCTCGAAGCCATGGCGGCAGGCACGCCCGTCGTGACCACACCCACCGGGCTCGTACCCGAACTCGGAGCCGACCCGCCGGTGCTGGTGGTCGAGCCCACCGCCGAGGCTCTCGCTGTTGGGATCGCGACCGTGCTCGCGGACCCACAAGGAGCCGAGCGACGCGCACAACGCGCGCGCGCGCTCGTCCGCGAGCGGTTCGAGTGGGACCAGATCGCGCAGCGAGTCGCCACGCTCTATGCCGCGCTCGGCGCCAAGCGGGAGCGGTGCGCGGCATGACTGTGCCCCGCGTGGCCCGCGCCCGAGCCCCGCGTCTTGCTGTCGTCTGTTTCGGACTCGAGCGCACCCGCGTTCGCCAGCAACCCTGGCACATCGCGCTCGGCCTCGCGCGCGGCCTTCACGCGCGCGGCGCACGGGTCGTGCTGGTCAGCGATGCCACCGACCCGCCTCGGGAAGAGGCGTTCGCCATCCTTCAACTGCCGCGCCTGTTCGCGGGTGGGCGCGCCAGTCCCGAGCTGTGCCGGCTGGTAACGACGCTCGGTATCGAGCGGGCCTTCCTCATCACCGGGGCTTTCAGGCTTGCGCGCATGCGCCCGCTGGCCCTTCCCTGCCGGGTCACGCTCATCCTCGCGAGCCCGCGCTTGCGGTTGCGCGAGCTTATTGGGTTGAGCCCCGCCGACCTCTGGCGCGAGCGGCGCTTTCTTTTGCTGCCGCTCATCAACGCGCTTTTACCCGGCTTTCTCTTGCGCCGCGGCTTTCACCGATCGCAAGCGCGCGACATCGTCTATTTGAGCGAAGCCGCCCGCAGCCGCTATGTCGCCCTTGGCTTGCCGCGTGGTGCACTTCTGCGGCCACAGGTGACGATGCCCGAGCCGGGCGGGGTGAGCAAAGATCGGCGCCCGCAGGTGCTCTATCTCGGGCCCGCACTCGCGGCGCGCGGGGTCGACCTTGCGATCGCCGCCTTCGAGCAGGCGCGCGCACGCGGCCTCGACGGCGAGCTCTTGTTGCTGATCCGCCCGGATGGAGGGTCGAGCGCGCTGCGCTGGCTTAAGCGCAGGCTCGCGCGCAGTCCGTTCGCCTCGAGCATCCGGCTCGAGACGCGGATGCTCTCGGCAAGCGAAGTGAACGCCCACCTCGCTGCCGCACGCGTCCTCCTCGCGCCGTTCCGCGCCCCGGTTTCGGATGTGCCGCTCGTGGTGATCGAAGGGGCACTCGCCGGCTGCACCCCGGTCGCCCTCGACGCCCCCGGTGTGGGAGAATATGCGCGCGCGCTCGGCGGGCTCGTCGTCTCCTCACCGGCCGAACTCACCGACGCGCTTTTGAGGGCCTGGCAGCGGCCGTCTTCGCCGCCCCCCGACGCGCGCCCTTGGACCTCGTGGGAAAAGGCGGTCGAACCGCTGCTCGAGACCTGTTTTCACGCTATCGCCCGTTACCGGCTGATCGCGCTCTGTGGTGTCGATGGCAGCGGGAAGACCAGTCTCGTGCGGGCGCTCGGTGCGCGTCTCGCTGCCGCGGGCATCTCCTACACGCCGGTGTGGAGCCGCTTCCGCAACTATCTTTCCAAGCCCCTTCTCGCCCTTGCGCGTCTTACCGGTCATAACCGCAAGGAGCGACATCACGGCTTTACGATCGGCTATCACGATTTTCGGGAAACATGGTACGCGAAACCATTCCTCGCGCTGCAAACGATCGACTTGACATTGGATATAGCGTTGCGTTTTCGAAGGCGTGACCTAGTTGTGGCAGATCGATGCTGTCTCGATACAATTGTCGATCTTTGCATCGATACCGGATACGATGAGTTCATCCTCGAGCATTTGGTAGCCTATCTTGTGCGGCTCTTGCCGCAGCCGGCCGCTGCGGTGGTGATCGAGCGCGCGCCGCGGTCGATCGCGATGCGCCGTCCGGATGCGCTCGCCGACCGCCACTTCTTCCGTCGCCGCGCCCTCTATCGACGCCTGGCCGAGCGCCTGCGCATTCCCGTCATTTCCAACGACGGTCTCATCGAGGACACCGTCGAAAAGGTCATCACGGCCGTAATCGGGGGCAGCGCCGATCTTGCGTTAGCGCGATGATCTACGTTTTCTACAATAACGATCCTCTAGCAGATGATCTCGGTGGCGGCGCTGAGCATTTCCGTGGGTTGTTGCGCGTGCTTTCAAAGTCCGACCAACCATTTCGGCTCATAGCCGCACAGCTGCAGGATGAGCGGCACGATCCGCGCGTCGAGTACATTTCCCGAACCTCCAACTTCGCCCGCTTCTGGTTGGCACTCTGGCTGTGGTTCTGGCGCAACCGAAAGGCGTTCGGGCCCAATGACGTCTTTCATTTCCATCGCAATTACGCCGCCTGGCCCAAGCTCCTTTTGGCGCCCGGGCGGTCCCGCGGTCGCGTGCTGTTGACCTACCACAATGTCACCGGCCGGGTGCTCGAAGGTTACCTCGGTCGCCTCGCGCGCCCGCTGCGCGCGCTCATGTTGGTGTTGGAACGCCGCGTCGCGCACGCCGCCGATGCGATCGTATGCGTAAGCGCGCGCGACCGCACCGAGCTCGCGCGCGCGGTCGCGCACGAGCCCTTCGCGCGCGCGCATGTCATTCCCGCCGCGTTCGATTCCCAGCTGTTCGCGCAGGTGCCCGCGCAGCCGCCGCCTCCGGCTCTGGCCCGCAAGCTGCTCTTCCTCGGTCGTCTTTGTCATCAGAAGAATCCCGAGCTCGCCATCGCCGTGCTCGAGCGACTGGTGCGCGAAGGCGCAGAGTACACGCTTACCATCGCCGGAGACGGCGAGGATACGCGCGCGGTGCGCAACCGCATCGCGGCGAGCCCGGCGCGCGCACACATCCGATGGCTGGGCCGGCAACCGCACGGGCGTGTTCCGGAACTTCTGGCCGCGCACGGCATCCTCTTGCTCACCAGCCGCTTCGAGGCCTCGCCCACCGTTATCAAAGAGGCACTCGCCTGTTGTCGCCTCGTCGTATCGACGGATGTGGGTGATGTGCGCAACTGGATCGAAGAGGGACGCACGGGCTTCATCTGCCCGCCCCAAACAGAAAGCTTGGCCGCCGCGGTGCGCGCAGCAAGCGCGCTCATCGAAGCTGGCACCTATGCTTGTCCGCCGCGCGAGGCTTTGAGTGAGACCGCGCTCATGAGCCCGCTGCTCGCACTCTATCGCAGGCTCGCCGAGCCGTGAGCGGCGCCCTCTCTCTTGCGGCGTTGTTCGCTCGGCTTTTGGCGCTGGGAGGAGCGCGTGCGCTCGCGGCGCTGCTCGGCTTTCTCGCCATGCTCGAGCTCGCCCCCGCTGCGGGTCCGGAAACGCTCGGGCGCTGGTCGATGCTCCTCGCCGTGCAGGGTTGGCTTCTGCACGTCTCCGAGTGGGGCCTGCGCTCGGTGGTCACCGCCGAGGCGGGACGCACCCGCGGCGCGGGACGCCAGCTGTTAGCGACCTACCTCGGCTTGCGGCTTTTGATCACGAGCGCCGTTCTCACGGTCGCGCTGGTCACCGCGGCCTTGTTAGACCCTCAGGGGCTCGCCACCACAGCTCTCGTCTTTTCGAGCTTGATCGCCATTGCGCTCCAGCTCGACTGGCTGGCCCTGGTCGAGGATCGAACGCTCCTTGCCGCCTTGCTCCACCTCGCACGACCCTTGAGCTGGTGGCTTTTGCTGCATTTCTGCGAACCGCCGTTGGCGCTTGAACGGCTTGCGGCGCTCTTCGCCGCGAGTTGGGCCTTTGCCGCCTTGGCCTCTTGGTCAGCGCTGATCGCTTTGGTGCCGCGCGATCCCTGTGCGCGCCCGTGGCTCTCCGCGCCCGCCATGGCTCGCCGCGGCTTTGCGCTCATGCTCACAACCCTCATCAACCAGGTGGTGTTCTCGGCCGACCTCTTGCTCGTGGGCCTGTGGTTCGGAGCGCAGCCCGCCGGGGCATTTTTCCTCGCCGCCTCCTGCGCGACCGCAGCGCTCGTGCTCGCAAATGCCATGAACCAGCTCGCACTTGCGCGGGCCGGTGCCCTTAGCGAGCACCGAGAAGCCCAGCGGAGCGAACTCTTGCGCCAACTGTTGCTCGCAACCAGCTGCGGCGTGGCGACCGCCTCGGTTTGCGGCCTTTTCGCTCCCTTTATACCCCGGCTGTTCGGGCCCGAGTACGCGCATGCGCAAGCGATCCTCCTTGCGCTCCTTCCCTGGGTGGTGCTCCAGCACCCGAGCGCGGTGCTGCGGGGCGCCGTCGCATCGGAACCGCGTGCCTTTGCGCTGTTGCTGCGCGCCGACTGCGCCCTTGCGCTCGCTCTTGCCCTTGCCCTCGTTGGTGCTCTTATCGTCGGTTCTGCTGTCGCGTGCGGGCTTGCGCGCTCCTTCGGTGAGCTCGCCCGACTCTTGGTCTTGCTGACAAGCCTCCGAGGTGGTTGTTTCGGCACTGCAGCGAGAAGCGATTGCCGCACCCCATCAAGCGCCCAAATAGCCTTTGGGTGGTCTTGCGGGCAGCCGAAGAGACCGCCGAACGAGGGGGTATGCTCCGTCGCAGCGTCAAAGTGGCAGGGGCCCTCTTAGCCCTGATCGTTCTTTTTACGGGCACACCCGCAAGCGGTGATTCCGACCTTGCCAGCGAGGAAGGGGAGCAGGACGTTGCACAATTCGTGCTCGCCAACACGCTCGCCGCCTTCACCACCGAACTCGCCCGCGCCTTGATCGGCGAGCTCAAGATCGAGCCACCGAACCTGATGTTCGAGGCGGTAGACGAGCTCGCGCTTCTCTTGATGCTCCCTTCCGAGCCCGATCCCGTGCGCGACGAGCTCGTCCAGGCCGCAGCGGAAGGTTGGGCGATGGCAGCCGATCGCCGAGGCGAACCCGCGGAGCCGGTGTACTGGGTAACCCACGGGGTGGACGAGCAGCGCTTTGCGCGGCTTTTGTGCCTTCTTGTCGGCAGCGATCCCGAGACGTTCGCCGAACTCGGCCGCGAGCTCGGTATCGAGGGGGAAGAAGTGACGCGCTGCGGCGAAGAGTACGAGCGGACCCTCGCCATCTGGACGGCACTTCTCGAGCCGCACAGAAGAGACAAGCGCAAACGCACCCGCGGTGGGACGATCCGCATCGGGTACGAGGATGTCCCCGGCTTTCAGGATCTGCGGGAGCTCGTGCAGAAGTCCGGAATCCTCGAAGCCGTCGCCGGGGAGCTGCTCGCCACGCTCGTGCTGCCCCGCAGCATCCTCGTTCGCTTCCAGAGCTGCGGGGAAGAGAACGCCCGCTGGCTGCCGGCCGAGCGGCGAATCGTCATATGTTGGGAACTGTTGCGCGCCTTCGAGCGCCTCGCGCGCGAGGATGCCGCCACTTCGACCGAGCTCTTGACCGATCAGAAGTGACTCGGCCGCGCCACTTCCACGTCGCTCATCAACACGACGCCAACGAACTCTTCGAGCAACTCGAGCACCGCAGCCATCGTCCGCCGCGCGACCTCTTCGCTCGTCACCACGAGGATGAGCACCGTGTCGAGAACATCGGTCGCACCCTCGGGCAGGCGCGTTCCCGTATGACCCCGCCCGCCGATACACGGCAGCATGGTCCAACCGGTGATCGCCGGTTCTTGATCGAGATACTCGAGGATCGCAGGGGCCCGCCGCTTCTCGACCACGATCTCGAGACGTTTGCGCCGGTGCGTCTCCATCGCCACCTCCCCTCAGCCTGCGAGCCAACCGGCCGCCGCCCCATAGAGCGGGATGCCGATCACCAGGTTGAAGGGAAAGGTGATGCCGAGGGCGAGCGAAAGCGAGAGGGAAGGATTGGCGCGTGGCAAGGCGAGCCGCATCGCCGCGGGCACGGCGATGTAGGAAGCCGAGCCGGCGAGCGTCGCCAACAGCGCCACACCGCCTCTCGACAAGCCGAGCAGCGTTCCGGCGAGCAGACCCACGCTCGCACCCACAAGCGGCATGAGCAAGCCAAACACAACCAGCCCCAAGCCCATCGTGCGGAAACCGGCGAACCGTCGGGCGACGAGAAGCCCCATGTCCAAGAGAAAGAAACACAAAAGGCCGGGAAAGCCGCTCACCACCACCGGTGCCAGGCGCTCGAGCCCCTCGCTTCCGGTCACAGAACCGATCAAAAAACTACCCAGCAACAACACAACCGATCCATTTGCCAAGATCTCGTGGATGAGCTCGCGCCGTTTGCGCGCATCGATACCGCTGCGCTCCCCTGCGCGGGCGAGGAGAAGACCAGTTAAGATGGCCGGTGTTTCCATCACCGCCACGACCGCGGTCATGAAACCTTCATAGGCGATGCCGTGGCTCTGCAAGAAATTGGTGGCAGCGACATAGGTCACGATGCTCACCGAACCGTAGTGCGCGGCGATCGCCCCCGCATCGGTACGGCTTACCCGCGTCAGCACGCGCAACAAGGCATAGGCGGGCAGCGGCAACACCAAGCTGAGCCCGGCAGCGACCAAAAGCAGCGGCAACAAAGGGCCGAGCTCACCATTGCGCGCCACCTCAACACCGCCTTTGAACCCGATGGCGAAGATCAAATAGAGCGCGAGCGCGCGCGCCACGGCCTCCGGGATCTCGAGGTCCGAGCGCACCACACCGGCGATCACCCCGAGCAGAAAACACAGCACGGGTGGTGAGAGCAGATTGGCGAGAGCGGCTTCCAGCTTGGCGTCTCCCCCGGATTGCGCGAGCTCGTGCCGGCGGCCAGGCTACGGGCCGCGAAGGCGGCGCAAGGGTTAGCAGAGTGAGAGCGAAGGGGCGACTATGACGGCATACGATCGGGAATTCATCGCAGCAACCGTGGCTCGGATGCTCTGGGAGGTGGAGGCGGTGGCGTTTCGTCCCGATCCACCCTTCTTGTTCACCTCCGGTTGGGCGAGCCCTGTCTATATCGATGTTCGCCGTTTGATCTCCTACCCCCGCTTGCGCCGCACCCTCGTCGAGCTGGCCGAAAAAACCATCCTCCATGCCATTGGCTACGAACAGCTCGATGCGGTCGCGGGGGGCGAGACGGCCGGCATTCCCTTCGCCGCCTGGCTCGCCGACCGTTTGATGCTTCCGATGCAGTATGTCCGCAAAGCGCCCAAGGGTTTCGGCCGCAACGCCCGTATCGAAGGGGCGGTCAAGGAGGGTTGGCGCACGCTCCTGGTCGAAGACCTCGCCACCGACGGTCGCAGCAAGGTCGGCTTCGTCGGTGCGCTGCGCGACGCCGGGCAAACCTGCGAGCATGCCTTCGTCGTCTTCTATTACGATGTGTTTCCGCATGCGCGCGCGACGATCGAAAAGCTCGGCATCAAGCTGCACTACCTTTGCACCTGGCGCGAAGTGTTGGCAGTCGCGCGCGCCGAAGAGCGCTTTTCGCCCGCGGTTTTGGGCGAAGTCGAAGGTTTTCTCGCCGATCCTGTGGGTTGGTCGGCGCGCCATGGCGGCCTGGACCACGTCCCGGATTGAGGGCTGGCGCTGCTCGCCCGGCTACCGCTCAGTTCACCATCACGAGGTGACCGGGTGCGACTTGCTCGTAGATCGCCGGCGGCGGCTCGAACCCCCAAGGGCGCAAGGGCGAGGGTATCTCGTCGGTAGCAAGCCGGAGCTCCGTGCGCCGTGCGCGCGGATCGGCAACCGGCACCGCGGCGAGCAGCTTTTTGGTGTAGGGGTGGCGAGGATCCTCGAAGATCGCCGCGCGCGGCCCGATCTCGACGATTCGCCCAAGATACATCACCGCCACGCGATGGGCGATCCGCTCGACAACCGCGAGATCGTGGCTCACGAACAGATAGGATAGACCGAGTTCCTCTTGCAGTTCGAGAAGAAGATCGATGATCTGAGCCTGGATCGACACATCAAGCGCCGAAAGCGGTTCGTCGGCGACGATGAGATCAGGGTTGAGGGCGAGAGCGCGCGCGATACACAGGCGCTGGCGCTGGCCGCCCGAGAATTCGTGCGGATAGCGCCGACGATACTGAGGATCGAGCCCGACCCGGCGCATGAGCGCGACCACCCGATCCTCGAGTTCCGCACCGCGCGCGAGCCCATGGATGCGTAGGGGCTCACCGACCAGCTGCACCGCCGAGAGGCGCGGATTGAGAGACGCATAGGGGTCCTGGAAGATGATCTGCATGCGACGGCGCACCGGGCGCAGGCTGCGGCGGTCCAAAGCCGTGATGTCCTGTCCCATAAAGCGCACGCGGCCGCGCGTCGGCTCTTGAAGGCGCACGATCGTACGCGCCGTGGTCGATTTGCCGCACCCGGATTCCCCAACGAGCGCCAGCGTCTCGCCTGCGGCAAGGGTAAAGGACACTCCTTCGACGGCGTGGATGGCTGCCTTCGGCCGGGTGAAGATGCCGCCGCCCACCGGAAAGCGCGTGACCAGATCCTCGACCTCGAGGAGCGGAACGGTGGTTTTCGGTTCCGAACTCGCCGCGGTCTCAACTGCAGCGCGCGCGTCATCGGCGGTCGGCTCGTTGCGCGAGCGTGCGGAGCGGACGGGTCCGGATTTGCCGCGCATACTTCCAAGGCGCGGCACGGCAGCGAGCAGCGCGCGGGTGTAGGGGTGTTCGGGAGCGTCAAAGATGCGCTCAACCGATCCCTCTTCCACTTTCCTGCCGCGCCACATGACCACCACGCGGTCGGCCATCTCCGCCACCACCCCCATATCGTGGGTGATGAAGAGCACGCTCATGCCGACTTCGTGTTTCAACAATTTGATGAGATCGAGGATCTGGGCCTGGATGGTGACATCCAGCGCGGTTGTGGGCTCGTCTGCAATCAAAAGCGAAGGGCGACAGGCGAGGGCCATCGCGATCATCGCCCGCTGGCGCATGCCACCCGAGAGTTGGTGCGGATAGCTGTCGAGCCGACGCGCCGGTTCCGGGATGCGCACCTTTTGGAGCATCTCAAGCGCGATGGCACGTGCTTCGCTCGGACTTTTCCCTTGGTGCAGCTCCACCGCTTCGGCGATCTGCCGGCCGATGGTGAGAACCGGGTTCAAGGAGGTCATCGGCTCTTGAAAGATCATCGAGATCTCGTCGCCGCGCACGCTGCGCACCACGGGCTCGGGCGCGCGGGCGAGATCGAGAAGCGATCCGTCGCGGCGGCGAAAGCGGATGCTGCCCGAGACGATCCGCCCGCCTCCGAGTTCGACAAGGCGCATGATCGCGAGCGCCGTCACCGACTTGCCGGAGCCCGATTCGCCGACGATCGCCACCGTCTCGCCCTTGGCGACTTGGAACGAGACCCCCTCGACCGCCCGCACGATACCGTCGAGCGCGTGAAACTGTACGCTTAGGTTCTCGACCTCGAGTAGTGGTTCCACCGCCATCTCGCGTCGCGTCCGAACGGCTAGAGGGTGCGCGCGCCGCGCCGCAGGCGCGGGTCGAGGGTCTCGCGCAGCCCATCGCCCAACAAATTCACCGCGAGCACGACGAGCGAGAGAAACAGTCCGGGAAAGAGCAGGAGCCACCAGCCGACCAGCACATAGGTGCGGCCTTCCGCCATCATGTTGCCCCAAGAGGGGATGTCGGGTGGGGTGCCGGCGCCGAGAAACGACAGGATGGCCTCGATGATGATGGCCGATGCGCATACGTAGGTCGCCTGCACGACCAAGGGAGCCACAGTATTCGGCATGATGTGCACGGCCAAGATGCGCGTGAGCCCTGCTCCAAGAGAAACAGCCGCGTCAACGAACAGCTGCTCGCGCAAGGTGAGAACGACGCCGCGCACGAGACGAACCACGCGTGGGATTTCCGGGATGGTGATGGCGATGATCACGGTGCGGATGGAAGCACGGCTCAAGGCGATCATGGCGATCGCGAGGAGAATGGCGGGAATGGCCATCAAACCGTCCATCACCCGCATGACCACGGCATCGAGCCGACGGAGGAAGCCGGAGACGAGGCCGATCACGAGCCCGATCGTGGTACTCAAAAGCGCGACCGCGAAGCCCACGAAGAGCGAGACGCGGGTGCCGTAAATCGTGCGCGCGAAGACATCGCGCCCCAGATGGTCGGTGCCGAACCAGTGCGCACTCGAGGGCGGCTTGAGGCGGTTGCGCGGATTGATCTGGCTCGGATCGACGCCGGCGATCCACGGTGCGGCGATCGCGATCGCGACCATAAGACCCAAGATCACGAGCCCCGCGGCGACCGTGGGGTATCGACGCAGCCAAAAAGCCCAGCCGCGCCGTGAAACCGTTTCGGGGACGGCGAGCGGCTCGACCCGGGCCATGGCTAATAGCGGATCCGCGGGTCTAAAATAGTGTAGATGATGTCGATGACGAGATTGATCAACACGTAGATCCCACTAAAGATCAAGATCACACCCTGGATGATCGGGTAATCGCGCCTCAAGATCGCATCGACCGTAAGGCGTCCTATCCCCGGAATCGCGAACACGCTCTCGGTGACCACGACACCGCCGATGAGAAGTGCGATGCCAATGCCGATCGTCGTCACGATCGGGACCGAGGCCGGCTTGAGCGCGTGGCGAAAGAGAATGGGAGCAAGCGATAGCCCCTTGGCGTGGGCGGTGCGGATGTAGTCTTGGTGGATGACCTCGAGCATCGAGGCGCGGGTGATGCGCGCGATCAGCGCGATGTAGGTCACACCGAGCGCAACGGTCGGAAGCGCGATGCTGCGCAAGAACCCGATAAAGTCTTCGCGGAAGGAAACGTAACCCATAACCGGCAACCATTTGAGGTTGACCGCGAAAAGGATGATCAACAGATAGGCGAACACGAAGACCGGTATTGAAAAACCGAGCACGGCGAAGCTCATCACCAGCCGATCGACCCAAGAGCCCGCGCGCCATGCCGCGAGGATGCCGAGTGGAACCGCGACCAGCACCGAGAACAAAATGGTCGTGGTGGCAAGCGCCAACGTCGGTTCCATGCGCTGGGCGATCAGTTCGACCACCGGCCGATCCGAAAAGATCGAACGACCGAGATCACCGGTGAGGATTTGACCCAGCCACAGCAGGAATTGCTCGAAGATCGGCCGGTCGAGCCCGAGCTTGGCACGGATGCGGGCGATGTCTTCTTGGGTGGCAATATCCCCGGCGATGACCGCCGCCGGATCTCCGGGAGCCAAGTGCAACATCGCGAAGACGAAGAGAGCCACGACGGTCATGACGATCACCGTCGAGCCGATACGGCGCAAAATCAGGCCGAGCATGCCGCTACGATCGCCCGCTCGCGTCGCCGTCGGTACGGGGTCCGTTCCTCCGTGGCGCCCCTCGCGGGGCAATATGACCGCTCTCGCGTGGCCGGTCGAGACCGGCGCCCGCGGCTCGAACAGAAGGTTCGGGAGCGGGTCGGCGAGGCGCGGTCGGCAGATGAGCCGCAACCGCGGTGTTCACAAAAGCGCCCAAAATCACGCGCTCTCGTCTTCGATCCGAGAAGACACGGCAAGGACGCACGGCCCGCGCCATCCGGCTCGCGGCGGCGGTTTCGACCCGAGGCGGGGGCTTCAACCTTTGCCGGCGCAGAAGGGCGCGAAAAAGCGCGGTTGCGGGCCACGCAACCGATGCCGGCACAGAAAAAGCGATGCGCAGGCGTCATACTCTTCGTGGGGCTTTTGACGCACCACTCCCGCTCGGCTGAAGGTGAGCGCTTGGTGGCAGGAAAGGGGTGCCCGCGAGCGTGAGCACTCTCGGCTTACGAGCGGCCTTGCGGCTTTGGGGGCGAATGCCAGCTGCAACGGCTCGAACCGAGGATTCAATCGGTGCTCTTTGGCGGCGCGCTGGCGCTCAGTTCGCGCCTTCGGCTTCGCCCGTGAGGAGAGCGAGAAAACGCTCGCGTGCGAGCGGCATTTTTCGCTCAGCCGGCGCCAGAATGTGGCGGAGGAGGAAATGACCGGTCAAACGCAAGCCCTGCACGATCTGGGCGCGGTCGGGTGGGCCCTGGCCGCGCAAAAAGGGTGGCAGCGGCAACAACCGCTCCGCCCAGGGCGCACCCGCGGCGCGGCTCACCGCCCGGCCGGTGCGCGGTGAGACCCAAACCAGCTCGTCGCGCGTCCCGGTGAGCGCGCAGCGGTCGAGCTCGAGCGCGAAGCCGAGCTCGGCGAGCAGGAAGAGCTCGAAGCGCACGAGGGTCTCGGGCCAATCGGGAGCGTCCTCGGCGAGCCGCCCGAGAAGCGCCACGAGCCCGGCGTAGAGGGCGGGGTGCGGTTCGCGCTCGGCGAGGGTGACATCTAAGAGACTGGTCGTGGCCGCAAGGGCGGCAAGGCGCAGGGGATCGTCCACCAAAACGGCGGCGTAGAGCCGTTGCGGCTCGATCGTGAAATGGCCGAGCTGGCTCTCGAGCCGGGCCCGCCAGGTAAGCGAAAGGCGATTGCCGGGCTGAAGGAAGGCGGCGCGCTTGCGCGACCGACCCGCGATCACGAGGCCGAGATGCCGTCCATGTTCGAAGGTGAGCGCGCTTATGATCGCATCATATTCGCTGTGCGGGCGGACGGCGAGGACGACGGCTTCGTCGCTCCACTGCATGGTCGGTTCCGATGCGATCGCTTCGCCCTGGGGCTCGAAGCGTCCCTTCAGCGGCTGCGCCGCGGCGGTTCAAGACCGAGCATGCGCCAGCGTTCAGGATCCTCGCGCCAGTCTTCGCGCACTTTCACGAACAAAAAGAGATGGACACGCGCGCCCAAAAGCTCCTCGAGCTCCTTGCGGGCCGCTTCCCCGATCGCCTTGAGACGAGTGCCGCCCTTGCCGATCACGATCGCCTTTTGCCCCGGCTTTTCGACGTAGATCGTCTGATCGATGCGGATTTCCTTCCCGTCCGGACTCTCTACCCACTGTTCCGTTTCGACGGTGGTGGCATAGGGGACTTCTTGGCGCAGCTGCAAAAAGATCTTCTCGCGGGTGATCTCCGCCGCCATAGCGCGGTTGGAGAGGTCGGAGAGCTGGTCTTCCGGAAAGAGCCAGGGGCCTTCCGGGGCCCGCGTTTCCAGTGCAGCGAGTAGCTCTTCACAACCCTCGCCGGTCTCGGCCGAGACGTAGAAGGTCTCATCGAAGGGAAGAAGAGCGTTGGCCGCCGCGGTCAGCGGCAACAGTGTTGGCGGCTTAATAAGATCGATCTTGTTGATGGCGAGGATCACCGGCTTGCGAATGCCCTTTAAACCCTCGATCACGGCGCGGCTTTTGGGATCGAGCCCGCGCTTGGCGTCGAGCACGAAGACGACGAGGTCGGCATCGCCCGCAGCGCGCCAGGCGGCTTCGACCATCGCTTTCTCGAGCCGCCCGGCGGCGGCGAAGATGCCCGGCGTATCGATGAAGCAGAGTTGGGTGCGGTTGCGGATGGTAATCCCGATGATCCGGCGGCGCGTGGTTTGCGGTTTGGGTGAGACGATCGATACTTTGGTACCGACGAGCCGGTTCAACAGGCTCGATTTGCCGACGTTGGGCGCCCCGATGATGGCAACGAAGGCGCAACGCTTCGGTCCCTCTTCGCTCACCGCTGTTCCTCAGCTTTCACTTTCTCGAGCATGCGTGCTGCCGCCTGCTCTTCGGCGAGGCGCTTCGAGCCCCCCTCGCCTTCCGCCACGCCCAAGCCTTCGACGGCGACCGCCACTTTGAAGTGGGGAGCGTGATCGGGACCGCTGCGCGCGAGCACGCGATAGACCGGCGGCGGCAATCCGCGCGCAGCGAGTTGTTCTTGCAACTCTTGTTTGGGATGGCGGGGCGGGGCGCGGTCGAGGGCGAGCCGCTCGCCCCACATCCGCTCAACGGCACGACGCGCGGCGGAAAGACCGCCATCGAGGTAGACCGCACCGATCAGCGCCTCGACTGCGTTGCCGAGCAGTGTCGGATTGTTGGGATCGGCCGCCGCCCGACCGGGACCTCCGCCCACCCGCAGGAGCTGGGCGAGGCCGAGCGCCCGCCCGATCTCGGCGAGAGTGTCGCGGTTGACGAGGGCGATGAGCCGGTGCGTGAGCGCCCCCTCGCGTTCTTTGGGCAAGCGCTCCACCAACAATTCGGCGATCACAAGGCCGAGCACGCGGTCGCCTAAGAACTCGAGCCGCTCGTTGCTGCGCAGCACCTCGGGCAGCGTCAGGGCACGGCCGCGGGCGCCCAGGACAGCGCTCTCGTGGGTCAACGCCTGGATGAGAAGCGATCGGTCGGCAAAGCGATGGCCGATCCGATCCTCGAGCGCGCCATAGGCCGTCCCGTTGGTTTCGCGGGTCAGTTGATCCGACTGAGAAGACGACTGTAGCGGATGCTCCACGGCCATTTCCAGGGCTCGAACAGCGAGCCGTAGCCGTTGACCGAGAAAAAGATGATCTCGGCGCGACCAATGAGGTTTTCGATCGGAATGAATCCTACATGGTCGACCCGAGAATCGAGTGAATTGTCGCGATTGTCGCCCATGGCGAAGACGTGGCCGGGCGGCACTTCGTACACTCGCGTATTGTCGAGAGGCCCCTGCCGGGTCATGTCGATCGTCATGAAAAAGCGGCCGTTCGGCAGGGTTTCCTGGTACATGGGCACCGGCATTCCGCGGCCATCGACCTCCTCAACGAAGCTGCCGACGGGTTCCCGCCGAACCGGTTCTCCGTTCACGTAGAGGATCCCGTCCTTGACCTGGATTCGATCGCCCGGCAATCCGACCACGCGCTTAATGTAATCGGTGCGGTTGTCGGACGGCAGTTTGAAGACCACGACATCGCCCCGTTCCGGCAGTCGGGCCCAAATACGCCCCTCGAACAGAGGTAAGCTAAAAGGCAAGGAAAAGCGGCTGTAACCATAGGCGAACTTCGAGACGAACAGATAATCGCCTACGAGTAAGGTCGGCTTCATCGAGCCGGAGGGGATGTTGAAAGGCTCATAGAGGAAGGTACGAACGAAAAGGGCAATAGCCACCGCATAGATGAGCGTCTTGATCGTTTCGATCAAACTACCGCTGCGGCGCTCGGACATTGCGATGGGCTCGTGCATTCGCCTTGTCTCGCTTTTAGCCCCCGGGGTGGGGCCGATCGGTTGCACGGCCCTTCTCGGATCTCCCGCCGGCCCGAGAAAGCGGACCGGCCCGGTCGGCTCGCAACACCGAAAACTTAGCCGAGCACTCTATGAGCGACAAGTTCGCCTTGCCCGACCAGCGGGAGGACGTGGATGATCACGATCGCCTGCGCAAGCGGCCACTCGTCAGTCATGCTCACGTCGATCGCTGCCTGCATCCCGGGTGGTGTGATGGCTTTAAGGCGCGCGGCGGCACCACCGGTGAGGCGGATGGTCGGTTGCCCGCCGGGACGCGTGGCGATGTCGATATCGCGCCAGAACACCCCGTGTGCGAACCCGGTGCCGAGCGCCTTCGCACACGCCTCTTTGGCAGCGAAGCGGCGCGCGTAAGCGGCGGCGCGAGCCGCCCGCCGTTCGCAGAACTCCTGCTCCGCCTCAGTAAAGCAGCGGTTGATGAAGCGGCCTCCAAAACGGGAAATCATGCGCTCGATGCGCCGGATGTCGACGAGATCGCTGCCGATCCCGAGAATCAACGGTCAGCCTCCACCACTGTGCCCCTGTACCGCTGTGGGAGATGATCCAAAGACCACGCGCGTCTGTCGGTCAACCGAGGCCCTTTTCCATACTCAATGCGTGCGCACGGGTCGACGGCGGTAGGCGAGCGCCTCGGCGAGATGGGCCTTGCGGATCGTCTCGGAACCATCGAGATCGGCGATCGTCCGGGCGACGCGGAGAATGCGGTGCCAGCTGCGCGCCGACAGACGGAAGGCTTCGGTGGCGCGCGCGAGTAGAGCGCGCCCGGCAGCATCCAAGGGAGCAATCGCATCGAGGACTGCTCCTTCCGCCTCGGCGTTGAGCTTGAGCTCCGGGCGGCCGAGCGCCTCGAAGCGGGCGGCCTGCAGCGCGCGCGCAGCAGCGACCCGTGCCGCCACTTCCGCCGAACCCTCGGCGGGAGGCGGGAGCTCGAGATCGCTCGGCCGCACGGCCGGCACTTCGATGACGAGGTCGATCCGATCCAGAAGGGGACCGGAAAGGCGTGCCTGGTAGTCGGCAGCACAGCGCGGCGCGCGCGGGCAGGCGAGAGCTGGATCGTCGAAGTGCCCGCAGCGACAGGGGTTCATCGCCGCGACGAGCTGAAAGCGCGCCGGCCAGGTGATGTGCGCATTGGCGCGAGCAACCTGGATCTGCCCGGTCTCGAGCGGTTGGCGGAGGGCTTCGAGCACCGGGCGCTGGAATTCGGGCAGCTCGTCCATAAACAGCACGCCTCGGTGCGCGAGCGAGACCTCACCTGGGCGGGCGTGAGGTCCGCCGCCCACCATCGCGGCCATCGAAGCGGAATGGTGCGGTGCTCGAAACGGTCTGCGGCGCGAGAGGCGACCGTCGACCAAGCGCCCGCCCAGACTGTGGATCATCCCCACTTCCAGCATTTCGGCTGGATCAAGCGGCGGCAAGATGCCGACAAGGCGAGACGCCAACATCGATTTTCCGGCACCCGGCGGGCCGATCATGAGCAGGTTGTGGCCACCAGCCGCAGCGACCTCAAGAGCGCGTTTGGCCGTCTCTTGACCCTTGACCTCTTTGAGATCGGCCAGCAACGGAGGATCCTCGATTGGCCGCGGCTCGGGTGGCGCGAGCACCTGCAGGCCACGGGCGTGATCGATGAGCGCAAGAAGTGTGGGCGGAGCTAGGATGGCGATCTCGGAGGCCAGCCATGCCGCCTCGCCGGCACTCCCGGCCGGACAAATCAGGCCACGGCCCTTGGCAGCAGCAGCAATGGCGGCGACGAGGACGCCGGCTACCGGCTGGATCGAGCCGTCAAGAGCGAGCTCACCGAGGACGATCTGCCCCTCGACGAAGTCGGCCGGCACGATCCCCATGACGATCAACAGCCCGAGCGCGATCGGCAGGTCGAAATGGCTGCCCTCCTTGGTGAGATCTGCCGGTGCCAAGTTGACCGTGACGCGCCGCGGCGGCAGCGCGAGGCCCAGGGCGCTTAAGGCCGCGCGCACGCGCTCGCGGCTTTCCCCGACCGCTTTGTCCGGCAGCCCCACCACCGTAAAGGCGGGCAGCCCCGGAGAAATTTGGACCTGGACCTCGACTTCGGGCGTGTCCATGCCGATGAAGGCGAGCGAGCGGACGCGCGCCATGGTGATCGAGGGCGTGGGAGCGACCGCGCGGCTCATGGCTCTCCCCTAAAGCGCGATACGCTCCCCACTCTATCAACTAATTTGCGTTAGGCTAGTCTGCCGTGGGGCGCGCCCTTAGCCCATCTTGCGTTCGACGCCGCACACGACGTCCAGGGCCGTGAGCGCGCCCATAATCTGCTGCAGTTGGCTGAGCCCGCTCACCTCGATGTCGAGCAAAAGCTCGACGAGCTCGCCCGAGCGGCGGCCGAACTTGAGGTCGACGATGTTCGCGTTCTGGCGGCCGATGGCGGTGCTCACCGCCCCGAGCACGCCCGGTTTGTCGATCGTGGTAACTCCCAGGCGCGCGATCGCCCGCGGCAGCGGCGCGCGGTCGTTCCAAGCGAGATCGATCGCCCGCCCCGCGAGATCGGCGCTGCGGCTGAGCAGCGGGCATTCGGCGCGGTGGATGCTCACGCCCCGACCGGTACGCACGATCCCGACGATGGGATCACCCGGAATAGGCCGACAACAGCCGGTCAAGTGGAAAGCGATGCCGGGCTCAAGGCCGATGATCGGGCAATCGACCGGTGGTGGAGTCTGTGGGCGGCGTAAGGATGGGAGGCCAGCGGGCTTGCCCGCGCGCGCGGGCGCTTCGCGCTTGAGTTCGGGATAGATGGCTTCGAGAACCGTGCGCGGGGCAAGGCTGCCTTCGCCGACCGCGGCGAGGAGGTCGTCGACCGTCTTTTGCCGCAGGGGTTCGAGTGCCCGCTCGAGCCGCGCTTCTCCAAGCGTGAGCCCCTCGGCGCGCGCCGCCTTCTGCAAGGCTTCGCGGCCTTGCTCGATGTGCGAGGCGCGCTGGCGCATGCGCAGGAAACGACGAATGCGCGCGCGCGCCTTGCCGGTGACGACGAAGCGCTCCCAGGCCGGCGAAGGGGTCGCGTTGCGGGCGGTGATGATCTCGACCTGATCGCCGTTCTGCAGCCGGTAACGCAGTTGGACGAGGCGGCCGTCGACCTTAGCGCCTACGCAGTGGTCGCCGATTTCGGTGTGCACAGCGTAGGCGAAGTCGACCGGAGTCGCGCCCCGCGGCAGAGCGATGAGGTCGCCTTTGGGCGTAAAGCAGAAGACCTGATCAGAGTACATCTCGAGCTTGGTGTGCTCGAGAAATTCCTCTGGCTCCGGCGCATGCTCGAGGATCTCGAGAAGCTCGCGGATCCAGCGATACCGGCGCCCTTCGGTCACACCGGTTCCCTGTTTGTAGATCCAGTGCGCCGCCACCCCGTATTCGCACACCTCGTGCATCTCATGGGTACGGATCTGCACCTCGATCTTGCGCCCTTCGGGACCGAGGATGGTGGTGTGCAGCGAGCGATAACCGTTGGGTTTGGGCGTGCTGATGAAGTCCTTGAACCGGCCGTCGACCATTTTATAGCGGCCGTGAATGGCCCCGAGCGCCGCATAACAGGTTGCAACCGAGTCGACCAGCACGCGGAACGCCATGATGTCCGATAATTGCTCGAACTCGACGTTCTTGCGCTGCATCTTGCGCCAAATGGAAACCGGGGATTTTTCGCGCCCCGTGATTTCGGCTTCGATCCCGGCTTCGGCCAAGGTGGCGCGCAGCTCTTCGATGATCCGCTCGATGATGGGCGCTCCAGCCGGTCGCAGTTGCTCGAGCCGGCGCACGATGCTCGCCCGCACATCCGGCCAAAGCTCGGCAAAGGCCAGGTCCTCGAGTTCGGCCTTCATCTGCTCCATGCCGATCCGCTCGGCGAGCGGAGCGTAGATTTCCATCGTCTCGAGCGCGATGCGCTTGCGCTTTTCCGGATCCTTGATGAAGTGGAGCGTGCGCATGTTGTGAAGGCGATCCGCGAGCTTCACCAAAAGCACGCGGATATCCTCCGACATGGCGAGCACGAGTTTTCGAAAGTTCTCGGCTTGTTCGGTGCGCGGTGATTGCAATTCGATCTTGTTGAGCTTGGTAACCCCGTCGACGAGTCTAGCGATCGTCGGACCGAACAAGCGTCTGATCTCGTCGAGTGTGGCGCTGGTATCCTCGACGGTATCGTGGAGGAGAGCAGTGGCGATGGTCGCGCTATCAAGGCGCAGGTTGGTGAGGATGCCGGCGACTTCGACCGGGTGATGGAAATAGGGATCGCCGGAGGCGCGCAGCTGCGCTCCGTGCGCCTTCATCGCGAAGACGTAGGCGCGGTTGAGCAGATCTTCGTCGGCGTCGGGATCGTAGGCTTTGACCCGCTCGACCAGCTCATATTGGCGCAAGGGCGCCCGTCGCGGCACCGAGGCGGCCGTCTCGCTGATCGTGGACGGCGGGCTCTGGGCAGTCATCGGGGCGCCACCGCATGAGGGCGCGCCCGCAGCGCGCCCTCAGTCCTGCTCGGGGACGTCGTGCTCCGCATAAGAGATGCCGGGCGGCATCGGTGCCAACGCCCCCACATCGGGCGGCGGGATGAGCGCCTCGAGCTCCCGCGCGAGATCGCTCGGCTCCTCGCTCTCCACCGGCAGATGCCGGCGCAACCCATGCACGAGCTCGTAGCGCAGATGATCGAGGTCGATCGTCCCCTGGGCGATCTCGCGCAACGCCACCACGGGGTTCTTGTCGTTGTCGCGATCGACCGTAAGCGGCGCCCCGGCCGAGATATCGCGCGCGCGCTGCGCGGCGAGCATCACGAGTTCAAAGCGCGAGGGTACTCGAGCGATGCAGTCCTCGACCGTGATCCTGGCCATGATCTCTCCTTAGGGCACTTGCCTACGTTCGCTTGCGATGTAGGTAGCGGATAGGGGATGTGGAAGCCAGACGTCGCGCATTCTTCGCTGCCGCGGCATCGCGCTGCGGTCGCTCTTCCGGTGTTGGCACTTAGCGGGAAAGCGTGCTAGCCCAAGCAGCGAAGCGCAAACGGTGCTATTTTCAATCGGCCGAACGCGAGCCGGTCGACGTGGCGGCATCGGTCGCCGAGCTGCCGATGTCCGCGGAGGAACAACGCGATGGCCAATTTGGGTCCTGGCCGCTGGTTTCACCCCAACGAACGGATTGCCGTGTTCATCGACGGCGCCAACCTCTATCAAGCCGCCCGCGCACTGGCGTTCGACATCGATTATCGGCGTTTCCTTGATGTCTTCGCATCGCGCGGACGACTCATTCGAGCTTATTATTACACAGCGCTCCTCGACGAGCAAGAGTATTCGCCGATTCGCCCGCTCGTCGATTGGCTCGATTACAACGGCTACACCATGGTGACCAAGCCACTCAAAGAGTTCAGCCAAGTGGGTGGCCGTCGCAAGTGGAAAGGCAATATGGACGTCGACATCGCGGTCGACGTGATGGAGTTAGCACCCTATCTCGATCACGTTGTGCTGGTTACCGGTGACGGCGATTTCAAACGGCTGGTCGAAGCCGTCCAGCGCCGCGGTGTTCGCGTGACCACCATCAGCACCATCCGCACCACGCCGCCACTCATCGCCGACGAGCTGCGCCGACAATCCGACCAGTTCATCGATCTCGTCGAACTGCACCCCTTCATCGCCCGCCAGCGCCCAGCCGAGGGTGCCGCGCGGCGCGACGAGCTGCCCGCCGAAGAAGAAGGCGAAGAGCTGGAGTAAGAAAAGCGCGTAGCCAACACTTTCTCGCTGATCGTCGCGTTTTCTTTCCTTTTGCGGCGGCTTTCGGTGATTTGAGGTACGGCATCTTGTCTACTCACATGCCACCCCTTCGATCGATCTTCGCTTCGGTCGGTTGCGGGCATGAGACGAGCCGCGAACACGGAGGCCGAGCCGTAGCGGCGCTTTTTTGAGCGAACTCGGCGCGCGATACCGACGCACGCGCCAACGGCGATGCGCACAAGATTCAGCCGAAAGCCGCGCGCGCCATTCCCCTATGGTCGTTCCCAGCCGGTTGACTGCCGATCATCCGCAAAACGCTAAGTCATGTCTTTCTACGGGCGGCTCGCGCGAAGGCTTCCGCTTCGATCTCATCATGGGCCGCATCGCGCCCGGCTAGCCTGCGGATCGGGCGCACTCGAACGACGCTTTCGAGGGGGCAATCCTCGGTCGTTCTTCTCTGGCGCGTGCTGGGCGAGGCTCGATTGTTGGCGGCCTTTTGAGATCTCGATCCTTGCGGCTTCGGCCAACGGAAAGGGGCATCAAAGTCCAGAGCTCGAGCCAACGTTAGGGACCAAGTGGCACCGGTGCTTCGCCTCTTCCCTTCGACACGCGCGCGAGGGTCGAGGCCTCCCGGCTCGCGGTCAGCCAAGACGTTTCCTCGGCGAAAAAGTTGATCACATCGCGCAGCACGCTCTCGCGCACCGAGACACGTTCGAAGAAGAGGTCGTGGCGCGCGCGCGGACAATCGACGAGCCGAGCGCGCGGCAGACGCTCGATCGCAGCGGCGATGGCGCGGTTGCTGACCACCCGGTCGGCTCCGGCACGGAACACCAAGAGGGGGATGGATATCCGCTCGAGCACGCTGGGGGCGGTAAGCGCCTCGATGGAACGCAGCGCAGCGGCGAGCCATCCCCAGGTCACGCCGCCGATGCGCAGCTGCGGATGGCGCGCGAGCAGCTCTTGCCAGAGCGCGAACCCTTCAGGGCAGGAGGTCGCCGGATTGCCGGCGAAGCGAAGACGCGGTCGCGGATCGCCCTGGCCGAAAGCGTAGCGGCACGCCGCGCCGGCGCGTAAGGCCAAGGCGACGATCGGGGGTACGAGCCGTCGAGGCAACGGCCGGAAGTCGATATCGAACATCGGTGCCACGAGCGCGGCACGCTCCGCCGCTCGAGCGTCCTCGGCGAGCCAGCGCAGCGCCAGATGCGCGCCCATGGAGTGGGCGAGCACATTGAGCGGCCGCGGAAGGCCAAGGGCGTGGACGCGCGCGAGCACACAAGCGAGGTCTTCGAGATAGTCTTCGAACCGCTCGATATGCCCGCGCGGTGAGCCGGGAAGAAGACGCGGTGATCCGCCCTGGCCGCGCCAATCGAACCCGAAGACGACGAACCCGGCAGCTACCAGCCGGCTCACGGCGTCTCCGTACTTTTCCAGGAACTCGCCCCGGCCCTGGAGCAAGAGGACGGTAGCGCACGCACGTCCACCCCGCGGTCGCGCGAGTGCAGCGCGCAGTGGTCCGACCGAGACCGGGACGGGAAACGTTTCGACTGTCTCCACCGGCCACGGCACGGGCTCACCCAATCTCCATCTCCCTCGCATCGCCCTCTAGCCGAAGAGCGCGGAGGAAGCGAGGCTGCTCACCCCGGCTCGCGGCGATCGTGCAAGAGCACGAGCGAGATGCGTCGGTTGCGCGGATCGTTGGGATCGGAGGCGATGAGCGGCTCGACATCGGCGCGCCCGACGACCTCGGCGATGCGCGCTGGATCCAGGCCGGCTTCGATCATCGCCTGACGCGTGGCATTGGCGCGATCGCTCGACAATCGCCAGTTGTCGTACGTCCCCGAAAGGAAGGGCCGCGCATCGGTATGTCCGCGAATGGAGAGCCGATTGGGCATGTTCGCGATCGCCTGCACCACCACGGCGAGCAACCGCCGGGTGTGTGGGTACATGACGTCGCTGCCGAGCGGGAACATCGAGGTCTGCTCGCGATCGACGATCTGGATCCGCAAGCCCTCCGGCGTCTGATCGAAGATCAGGCTCTCTTTGAACTTCTCGAGCTCGGGTGAACTCGAAAGCGCCGCTTCGATGGCTCGCTTGGCGGCTTCGAAGCGTTTCTCTTCGCGTCTGCGCCATTCGCGGTCGAGCGTGGCGTCGTCGAGATGGCGCAGGTCGGCACCTTCGCTCGCCGTGCCGAGGGCGAGCTCGGTCTCATCGTCTTTGGGCTCCTCGTCCCGCATCGCGACCGAGGTCTGAAGGGCAAACGGCGAACTCGGGGTCCGCGGCACCTGATCCGGCACCACCGTAAGCCCTTGCAGCGTGCCGCCGACTCCTCCGGGAGGGCCGGTTTGTGCCACCGCCTCGCTGAAATATTCGGCAAGGCCTTTGAGCACGTCCTCGCTCGAGGTACTCAACAACCACAAGAGCAAGAAGAAGGCCATCATCGCCGTTACGAAATCGGCATAGGCGACTTTCCAAGCGCCGCCGTGATGGCCGTGGTGACCCTCGACGATGATGCGCCGGACGATGATCGGCTGGTTGGCTTTCTCGGGCCCCTTGTTTGCTTTCGCCACGCCTGCACCCTCCTTACGCGGCGAGCGGATCGGCCGGAATGGCGGCGAGCAACTCGTCCAGCTCCTGGAAGGTCGGCTGCAACTCGCTCGGAACGTTGCCGCGCGCCAACTCTACCGCCACGGGCGCTGAGTGACCTTGCAGGTAAGCTACCAAGCAATCGCGAATGATCGTGTAGAATTGCCCATCTTGCTCGTATACCTGATCGAGTTTGGCCGCGAAGGGGCCGAAGAACCCATAGGCGAGGAACACGCCGAGGAAGGTTCCGACCAGCGCACCGCCGATCATCTTGCCGAGGATCTCGACCGGCTCGTTGATCGAGGCCATGGTCTTCACCACGCCGAGCACGGCAGCGACGATGCCGAGAGCCGGTAGCGCGTCCGCAACGGTGCGGATAGCCGCGGCGCGGGCGTGCAGCTCCGCATGGTGTTTCTTGAGCTGGCGCTGCATGCAGTCTTCGACCTGGTAAGGGTCGTCCATGCTCATCGTCATCATCCGCAAGGTGTCGGCGATGAACGGGAGCGCGAAGTGATCGTGCTGGATCTTCGGAAATTTGCCGAAGAGCTTACTCTCGTGCGGCCGCTCGAGATGCGGCTCGAGCGCGAGAACCCCTTTGGTTTTCAGGATCTTCACGATCATGAACATGAGAGAGAGAAGATCACGATAGTCTTCTTTTCTCCATTTTGGTCCGCTGAAGACGTATTTGAGGTCGGCGAGCGCTCCCTTGACGATCGGCGGATTATTCGCGATCAGGAACGTTCCGGCGGCAGCCCCGCCGATCATCATGAGCTCGAAGGGTAAGGCCTTGGCGATGATGCCGAATTTGCCACCGGCGAGCAGATAGCCGCCGAAGACCATGGCAAAGACGACGACGATGCCGACGATCGCGAGCATTGCCGGAGCCCTGTTCGTCCCGGAGCAAGGACTAGCGCCGGCTCGTTAACGATGCGTGAAGACGCGATCGTCTCCGCTCAGCCCACAGCCCGGCTCGCGCGCAACAGCCGCTCGCGCTCACGCTGCCAGTCGCGCTCGCGCAACGCGGCGCGCTTGTCGTAGAGCGTCTTGCCCCGCGCGAGGCCGAGTTCGACCTTCGCCCATCCCCGAGGTGAGAAGTAGAGCGCGAGGGGGATGAGGGTCATACCCTTGCGTTGGAGCGCACCTTTGAGCCGCTCGATCTGGCGGCGGTGGAGGAGGAGCTTTCGCGGACGGCGAACTTCGTGATTGAAACGATTCGCAGCGCCGTACTCGGGAATATAGGCGTTGAAGAGCCAAAGCTCTCCGCCCATCTCCGCAGCATAGGCTTCGGTGATCTGAGCGCGCCCTTCGCGCAGCGACTTCACCTCACTGCCGGTGAGTTGGAGACCGGCCTCGATCCGCTCTTCGATCGTATAGTCGTGGAATGCTTTACGGTTGACGGCGACCACGCGTCGCTCGCCGCCGCGTTCCCCTGCGGACTTCGCTTCAGCGCTCAACGAAGGATCCCAACTGCGGCCAAGGCCGCATCGATCTGCGCCCGCGCGGCCTCGCTCGGCATCACGAGCGGCAAGCGGATCTCCGGTGCGATGCGCCCGAGCCGGCTCAAGGCGTATTTGACGGGTCCCGGATTGGTCTCGCAGAACAGCGCTCGATGCAGCGGCAAAAGCTTGCGATGGATGGCGAGCGCCTCGTCATGGCGCCCCGCCGCCCACGCGTCGTGGAGGCTCGCGCACAGGCGCGGTGCCACATTCGCCGTCACCGAGATGCACCCGTGCCCGCCGTGGGCGAGAAAAGCCACGACATTGGCGTCTTCACCTGAGAGCTGGCAGAAGTCGGGCCCACAGGCCTCTGCGGTGAGCAGCGGACGGACGATGTCGTTGGTCGCATCCTTAACGCCGACGATGTTCGGCAGACGCGCGAGCCTGGCCATGGTCTCCAGGCTCATATCGACCACGCAACGACCTGGTATGTTATAGATGATGATCGGTAGATCCACGGCATCGTGGATCGCTTTGAAGTGTTGGTAGAGGCCCTCCTGCGTCGGCTTGTTGTAATAAGGCGTGACGATCAGCGCTGCATCGGCACCAACTCTTTTGGCATGCCGGGTCAGACTGATCGCCTCTTCGGTCGAGTTGGAGCCGGTACCGGCAATCACCGGCGCCCGCCGCGCGACCGCCTCCACGCAGAGCTCGATCACGCGCTCATGCTCGGGGTGCGAGAGGGTCGGGCTCTCCCCGGTCGTTCCAACCGGCACGAAGCCATCCGTGCCCTCCTGCAGGTGCCATTCGATGAGGTCTTGGAACGCGCGCTCATCGATCACGCCGTTGCGGAACGGCGTGACCAGCGCCACGATTGAACCGCGGAACATGGGTTGCGCTCTTGATGTCGGCCGACGTGGGTGGTCTCTCTCCCACCTTAAAGAGCACTTGCCCGAGCGACAAGCGCGCCTGTTGCAAGCGCGATCGTCCATCGGGGAGGCAGGAGCGGGGAACGGCATGGCGTCACCGATCCGGCTCGCGTTCGTCTTGGCTTGCGCTCTGTGCGCGCTCGCTGCCCCCACCAACGGCCAAGAACCGTCTGTGCAAGCGGTCATCAAGGCGGCGGCGCGACGGGAGTGGACAATCGCCGAACAGCTCGCCGCTCGCCTGGCCCGCGATCCCCTTCTCACCTGGGTGCGATGGCGGCGTCTGCGCGAGGGCGACGAGCTCGATTTCGCCCCCTATCGCGAGTTTCTCGAGCGCGCACCCCATTGGCCGGAGATCGCGCGCTTGCAGGCACGAGCGGAAGAACTGCTGCCGAGCCGGCTTTCCAGTGCCGAAGTGCTCTCCTTCTTCGCCGACCGTGAACCGCGTACGCCCGCCGGGCGACTGCGGCTTGCCGAGGCCCTGCTCGAAAGCGGCCGCAGCGAGGAAGGTCGCAGTCTGTTGCGCCGGCTCTGGGTCGAGGACGATCTAGCCGCGATCGATGAGCGCCGGATCCTCGACCGATACGGCGCGCTTTTAACTCGCGACGACCACAGCCGTCGCCTGAGGCGGCTGTTGTGGGACGGCCAAGCAGCCGCCGCACGCCGTATGCTCCCCCTTGCGGACAAACATGCGCGCGCCATCGCCGAAGCGCGCCTCGCTCTGCAAGCCGGAGGTAAGAGCGCGCAGCGTGCGCTATCGAACCTTTCTGCAGCAGTTGCCTCCGATCCGGGCGTGATCTTCGACCGCCTTCGGCTCGAGCGCGCGCGCGGCCGCCGTGCCGCCGCCGAGCGACTTCTGCTCTCGGTTGCAAGTGAAGCGGAACGGCCAGCACTGTGGTGGACGGAACGCCACCGCGCGGCGCGCGAAGCGCTCGAGGCGGGCGATGTGCGGCTCGCCTACCGTCTCGCGGCGGGCCACAAGCTGCCACCCGGCCCGACGATGGTCGATGCTGAGTGGCTCGCCGGCTGGATCGCTTTGCGCTTTCTCGGCGCACCCAAAGAGGCGAGCCGGCACTTCCGGCTCGCCTTCGAGCATGCGAGCAATCCGCTCGGTCTTGCCCGCACCGCCTACTGGTCCGGACGCGCCGCCGCCGCACTGGGCAAACAGGCTGAAGCCCGTGAGTGGTACGAGCGCGCGCAGCAATGGCCGCTTACCTTCTATGGCCAGCTCGCCGCCGCCGAGCTCGGTCGCCCGGTCCGCTTGCCCCAAGGGCCGGCACGGCCGGAAGCGGAGGTGCGCGCAGCCTTCAAGAAGCTCGAACTCGTCGCTCTTACCGAGCTCTTGTGTCGAGCGGGTGCCGCCGAAGAGGTGGGCCCGCCCATCCGCCGTCTGGCCCAGGACTATGCGCAGGACGGCACACGGCTGGCTCTCGTTCTCGAACTCGCGTCGTGGTGCGGTCGGCTCGATCTTGCAACCGCACTCGGGCGCGCCCCGGTTCGCGAAGGCCGGATCGATCCCGCACTCGCATTTCCGATTCCGCGTCTTGATGGGCTGTTGCGACCGGAAGCGCCGGTCGAACCGGCCCTTTTGTTGGCTGTTGCGCGCCAAGAGAGCCAATTCGATCCGCGCGCCATCAGTCCAGCGGGCGCGCGTGGTCTCATGCAGCTCATGCCCGCAACCGCGCGCGTCGTGGCGCGCGAGCTCGGGGTCGCCTTCGATCCTGCGGCGCTGCTCGACGAGCCGAGCTATAATGCCCGGCTCGGGGCTTTCTACCTCGCGACGCAGCTCGACCGGTTCCAGGAACCGGCGCTTGCACTTGCCGCCTACAACGCCGGACCTGGACGCGTGGTGGCGTGGCTCGCGCGCAATGGCGATCCGCGCCGTGCCGACCGTTACGCACTCGTGGACTGGATCGAGCGCATTCCGTTCAGCGAGACGCGCACCTATGTCCAGCGCGTGCTCGAAGCGGTCGAGGTCTACCGTACTCTGTTGCAGGATCGCAACGCGCCCACGCTTCCTCTCGCCCCCTCAAGCTCGCAAGCGCGCCTCGACGCCCCGCTGCTCGAGCAGGGGGAACGGTCGTGACCGCCCAAGACCTTGGCACCGCGGATGCGTTTGCCGCGCGGACGCGACCGGCATCGAAGGGCCGCGCCGCCGCTCGCGCGCCGTCCCTGCCGCCACGGCTTACACCCCATGCTCTAACTGCGGTGCGTTTCGGCGGTGCACTGCGTTCCGCGCGCAATCGATCGCGCGTGCTGGACGAGCGCACCCATCGCATCGGATGAGACCTGCCGTGAGCCGCCCGCCGCGCCCCCAACACGACCCAAAGAGCGTCTCGTTTGAGGCGATCCGCGAGGCCGCGGCGCGGCTCGCACCGGTCGCGGTCCGCACCCCGCTTTTGCACGACACGCCGCTCGATCGGATGATAGGCGGTCGGCTCCTGCTCAAAGCCGAGCCCCTGCAGCGCACCGGCTCGTTCAAGTTCCGTGGTGCCTATAATGCCATCGCTCAGACCACGAAATCGGCGGTGGTCGCCTGGTCGTCAGGCAATCACGCGCAAGGTGTGGCGCTCGCAGCCGCCCTTTTGGGTAAACGCGCGACCATCGTGATGCCATCTGATGCGCCGCGGATCAAAATTGAACGCACCCGTGCCCTTGGTGCCGAAGTGGTGCTCTACGATCGCTCCCAACAATCGCGCGAGGCGGTGGGAACCCGCATCGCGCTTGCAACCCAAGCCGAGATCATCGCGCCCTACGACGACCCCCGGGTAATCGCCGGGCAAGGCACGGTCGGCCTCGAAATCGTCGAACAGGCGCAAGAACTTGGTCTCGTCCCCGAGCTCGTGCTGGTGCCCTGTGGCGGCGGCGGTCTGATCGCCGGTTGTGCGACTGCCATAACTTCGCTTGTGCCGGATGTTGCAGTCTTCGCGGTCGAGCCCGAGGGGCATGACGATACCGCCCGCTCGCTTGCTGTGGGTGAGCGCGTCGCCAATGCGCCGGGCATTCGCTCCTTTTGCGATGCGCTTCTCGCCCCTGAGCCGGGTGAAGTGACCTTTACGATTAACCGGCAGCTGCTCGCCGGCGGTCTTACAGTCTGCGATGAGAGCGTGCGCCGCGCGATCGCGTTGGCGTTCCGCGAGCTCAAGCTGGTTGTCGAGCCCGGCGGCGCGGTGGCACTGGCGGCGGTTCTCGCGCATCGGATCGACTGTCGCGGCCGAACCGTGGCGGTCGTGCTCTCGGGCGGCAACGTCGATCCGGAGCTCTACGCCCAGCTGTTGCTCGCGCAGGGCAACGCAACCGCAGCGCTTTTTTAGGCCCGAGGGATCGTTCCGTGCGGATCGGCCCGCGGCCACTGCTGCGCGACGCGCCGCCGCGGCTCGATGGACAGGACCACGATCCGCCGGTAAACGAAAGCGCCGCCGCGGCCGAAAAAGGCCGCGCGTTCTTTGGCACGACCCAACGATGCGCGCCGTCGCCACCGGCTGATCCGGTGCGCGGTGGAGACGCCGAAGCCGGGATCCTCCTCGATGCTCCAGACCGTCTTCATGGTTCTCGTGATGTTGAGTGGTCTCGCCGGCGTGGCCTACGGTTTGGTCACCCGCAACCACGTGCTGAGCTTGTCCGCGGGCACTCAGCGCATGCAAGAAATCGCGGCAGCGATCCAGGAGGGAGCCCGCGCCTACCTGAATCGCCAATATACGACGATCGCGATCGTCGGTGTCGTTATCTTAATTCTTTTGTGGTTTTTCCTCGGTTGGGCTCCGGCACTGGGCTTCGCGATCGGCGCAGTGCTGTCTGGCTTAGCCGGCTACATCGGCATGAACACCTCGGTGCAGGCGAATGTTCGCACCGCGCAGGCCGCAAGCCAAGGCGGGCTCGCCGCCGGTCTCGATGTCGCGTTCAAGGCCGGAGCCATCACCGGGCTGCTCGTGGTTGCGCTCGGGCTCCTCGGGGTCGCAGTGTATTATGCCTTCTTGCTCGCGGTGTTCGGCACCGCCGATCCCGCATCATTACGAAAGGTGCTCGAAGCGCTCGTCGGCCTCTCCTTCGGCGCTTCGCTGATCTCGATCTTCGCTCGCTTGGGCGGCGGCATCTTCACCAAGGGTGCCGACGTCGGTGCCGACCTCGTCGGTAAGGTGGAAGCCGGGATCCCCGAGGACGATCCGCGCAATCCGGCGGTCATCGCCGATAATGTCGGCGACAATGTCGGCGACTGCGCCGGAATGGCCGCCGATCTCTTCGAAACCTATGTGGTCACGGTGGTGGCGACCATGCTTTTGGGCGCCATCTTCTTCGCTCCCGACCAGGCGCGTCTTTTGATGCTCTACCCGCTCGTGGTCGGTGCGACCTGTCTTCTCGCGTCGATCGCCGGCACCTTCTTCGTCAAGCTGGGTCCGGACAACAACATCATGCGCGCCCTCTACAAGGGCTTTTGGGGTGCCGCCGGTATCTCGGCGATCGCGCTCGTGCCGGTGACCTGGGTCGTGCTCGGCTTCGGTTCGACCGGCTACGAAGCGAAGATGGGTGATGCGACCGCGGTCGTCTTCGGCGGTCGTCAGGTCTTCTACTCCGCGCTCGTCGGCCTGGTGGTGACGGGCCTGATCATGTGGATCACCGACTATTATACCGGCATGCACCGGCCAGTGCTCTCGATCGCCAAGGCCTCGACCACCGGTCACGGGACCAACATCATCCAGGGTCTGGCGGTCTCGATGGAGGCGACCGCCCTGCCGGTGATCGTGATCTGTGCCGGCATTCTCGTCGCTTACCTCAACGCTGGCCTCTACGGCGTCGCGGTGGCGGCAACCTCCATGCTCGCGCTCACCGGCCTCGTCGTGAGCCTCGACGCCTATGGCCCGGTCACCGACAATGCCGGCGGGATTGCCGAAATGGCAGGTCTCGATAAGAGCGTGCGCGTGCATACCGACGCGCTCGATGCCGTCGGCAACACGACTAAGGCGGTGACCAAGGGTTATGCCATCGGCTCTGCTGGTCTTGCTGCTATCGTTCTCTTCGCTGCCTATGTTCAAGATCTTAACCATTACTTCCCGAATGTGCAGGTAGATTTCAGCCTGTCTAATCCTTTCGTGGTCATTGGGCTGTTCATCGGCGGGCTCTTGCCCTACCTCTTCGGATCGTTGGCCATGCAGGCGGTGGGACGCGCGGCCGGGTCGATCGTCGAGGAGGTGCGGCGGCAGTTCCGCGAGGTGAAGGGCATCATGGAGGGCACCGCGAAGCCCGACTATGGACGCGCGGTCGACATGCTCACCCGCGCCGGCATCCGCGAGATGATCGTGCCCTCGCTTTTGCCGGTCTTGGCACCGATCGTCGTCTATATCGTGATCGCCGCGATCGCCGGACGCGCTGCCGGCTTCACAACAGTGGGAGCGTTGCTGTTGGGCACGATCGTCACCGGGATTTTCGTAGCGATCTCGATGACCTCGGGCGGTGGTGCCTGGGACAACGCCAAGAAATACATCGAAGAGGGTCACTTCGGCGGTAAGGGCTCGGACGCGCACAAGGCCGCGGTCACCGGCGACACGGTCGGTGATCCCTACAAAGATACCGCCGGACCGGCCGTGAACCCGATGATCAAGATCACCAATATCGTGGCTCTTCTTTTGCTCGCGGCTCTCGCTGCCCTTTAAAGCGACGCGGTCGTAACGAGCGAGACCGTGGCAGATGCCACGGTCTCGCTTTTTTGTCGCGATGGCGAGGATGCGTCGGTGCCGAGGCCGCTTCCCGTTAATAGGGTGAGCGTCCCTGGCGGCGTGCCAGCGGATCGCTGGGTGCGTTGAATCGGCCGATGTTGCTTACGATCTGTTCTAAGAGGGTGAGCTCGTTGCCCCGGGTCGGGGTCGTCTCGGCCACCGGTTCGATCGGCTGAGCGTCCTGCAAGCCGTTGCGTTCGACGCGCGCGACGATCCCACGCTCGTCGAAGACGACAGCGACCACCTCTTGGTCGATGAGCTTCTCGTTATAGAAGTTGGCGCGCTCTTTCCGTTGCGTCACATAATACCATGTATTGTTGTCGAGGGTTCCCGACGTGGAGGGGGATCCTAGCAGTCGCCGTACCTCTTCCCGGCTGGTCACACCCGGCCGAATTGCCTCGAGACGGGCGGCATCCAGCCGATGACCGTGGTTGATCACCGTCGGCGAGCAAGCGGAGATGGCCACGGCGACCGCTACGCCGGCAACTAGACGGGACGCGGACGCAACCATGGACTTCCTCCAAGAGCGCTCAATCCAGCGGTAGGCGAGCTTTAGCATCGATGCAGGAAGGCGACCAGGTCAACGGGTTCCGCGGTTGGTGGCGACGCTGGCAGGCGCGCGCCGAGGCCGAACGCGCCCGTGTCGAAGCCGCCCGGGCGCTCTACCACGCCGCAGTCGCCCGTGCGCGGCGAGAGAAGCTCTATGCCGAACTCGGCGTGCCGGATACCCCGGACGGGCGTTTCGAGATGCTGGGGATCGAGATCGCCGTCCTTATGCGGCGCTTGCGAAACCTCGGTGCTGAAGGCTCCGAGCTCACCCGCTCCCTCCTCGAGGTCCTGGTTGAAGATCTCGACCGTAACTTGCGGGAACTCGGGGTGGGCGATCTGTCGGTTGGCCGCTACGTCAAACGCATGGTCGGGAGCCTCCTCCTCCGCGCCGAGGAGCTTGAACGGGCGCTCGATCGCCATGACGAAGCAGCCCTTTGCGCGCTCGTGCGGCGGACGGTGTGGCCGAGCCTGCCGCAGCCTCCCGAACATCTCACGCGCGCGCTTGCAGCGGAAATCTTGGCTGCCGCCGAACTATGGCGCGCCGTTCCCGATGCAGCGCTGCGCACAGGACGCGTCGACAGCGCACTGGCGCGGCTTGGAAAATAAGGTTGACCCTATCTCAGCGCCGGCCTACGGTTTCGGGTTGTGCGCGCTTAGGATTGACCCCAAATATCGTCCGCGCACGAGGGAAATGGAAGAACAGTGGCGCTCTCGGTTGGCGAGCACGAGTTGAGCCGGACGATCGAGGTCACGCGCGTGCCCCCGGGCGGGCGTGCCTTTGAAATCGTGGCAACCGCTGCGGAGCGCAAAGCGCTCGCTGCGCGCCTGCGTCTTGAGGCAATCGGCAAACTCGAGGCTCGCGGTCGCATCGCCTGGATGCCGGGGGAAGAAATTCTCGAAGTCGAGGGCCATATCGAAGCTGAGGTCACACAGTGCTGTGTCGTAAGCCTCGAGCCTTTTGAACATTCCCTCAGCTTTTCGTTCACGCGACGCTTTACCCTCGAAGGGCAGCCAAATACAGGCGAAGTCGTGGTCGACGTCGAGCGGGACGAGCCGGAGCCGCTTGAGGGTACCATCCTCGATCTGGGCGAGATCGTCGCGGAAGAGCTCGCCCTATCGCTCGACCCCTATCCGCGCGGGCCGTTGGCGGATGAGATCATGCGCGCTTGGTCGACGAGCGCGCGCGAACAGCCGCCGATGGCCAGTGCGACGACGACGGTTAGCCCCCACCGCCATTGAGGACTGTTCAGTGAGCTTGCGCATCGCCCTCGACGGCATGGGTGGAGACGCCGCCCCTGGGATCGTCGTGCACGGGGCCGCGATCGCGCTCGAGGCCGATCCCGAGCTTCGCTTCCTCCTCTTCGGCGACGAAAACCGGCTCAAGCCCGAGCTCGACAAGCACCCCGCGCTGCGCCGCGCGGTCGAACTGTACCACACACCCGACGCCATCGGCCCCGAGGTGAAGCCCTCAATCGCCCTTCGCCACGGGCGGAATTCGAGCATGCGCCTTGCGATCGAGGCAGCGCGCGACGGCCGTGCGGCGGCTGCCGTTTCGGCTGGAAATACGGGCGCACTCATGGCGATCGCCAAGATCGTCCTGCGCACCCTGCCGGGGATCGATCGCCCGGCGATTTGCGGTGTCTTTCCCTCGCGCTCGCGGCCGGTAGCGATGCTCGATCTCGGGGCGAACGTCGCCTGTGACGCCGGAACCCTCGTCCAGTTCGCGGTCATGGGAACGGTCTTCGCCCGCGCCCTCTTGCGCCGCGAAACACCGACCATTGGGCTGCTCAACGTCGGCACCGAGGACCTCAAAGGGGACGATGTGGTGCGCCGAGCCGCAGCCATGCTCAAGGCAAGCCCACCGCCGATCCGCTTCGGTGGCTTCATCGAGGGCACGGATATCGTGGATGGAGCGGTCGACGTCGTGGTTACCGACGGGTTCACAGGCAACGTCGCGCTGAAAATCGCCGAGGGCGTAGCCAGGCTCTTCCGAGATTCGCTCAAAGAAACCTTCACGAGCACACTCCGCGGCAAACTCGGGTACCTCGTCGCACGGCCCGCCCTTGTGCAGCTGCGCGAACGCTTCGACCCGCGCCGCCATAACGGCGCCATGTTCCTCGGCCTCAACGGCGTCGTCGTCAAAAGTCACGGGGGAACCGACGCCCTCGGTTTTTCGAACGCCATCCATGTCGCAGCCGACCTCGTGCGGCAGGACACCAACGCGCGCATCACGCAAGAAATGAGCGCGTTCCGCCACGCGCTCGAGCCCATTCAAAACGCTCCTGCGTCTTAGACGGATTGCACAACCGTGCTCCGCTCGCTCGTAGCCGGGATCGGCGGCTATTTGCCCGCGCGGGTTGTCAGCAATGCGGAACTCGCGCTCTCGCTCGACACCTCCGATGCCTGGATCCGCGAGCGAACCGGCATCACGCGACGCCACATCGCAGCCGACGACGAGCTCACATCCGACCTTGCCGTGGAGGCCGCCCGGCGCGCCCTGCACCATGCGGAGCTCTCGGCGGCAACGGTCGATTTGATCGTGGTGGCCACGAGCACACCCGATCACACCTTCCCCGCGACCGCCACCGCCGTGCAACGCAAGCTCGGTGCTCCGATCGGCATCGCCTTCGATGTCCAGGCGGTCTGCGCCGGCTTTCCCTACGCCGTGGCCGTTGCCGATAGTTTGTTGCGCGCCGGCCACGCCCGCACCGCGCTCGTCATCGGTGCCGAGACCTTCTCGCGCATCCTCGATTGGAACGACCGCAACACGGCCGTGCTCTTCGGGGATGGAGCCGGTGCTGTGGTTCTCCGCGCTGAACGCACTGCCGGCCGGCTCGACGATCGCGGTGTGCTCGCTGTCCGTCTGTGGGCGGACGGTACCCACTATCGCGACCTCTATGTCGACGGTGGGCCCTCGGCGACACGCTCAACCGGCCATTTGCGAATGAACGGGCGTGAAGTGTTCCGACACGCGGTGGCGCGCCTGGCCGAATCGGTCGAGGTCGTGCTTTCAGATGTCGGCCTTGCAGCCGCCGACCTCGACTTGTTCGTGCCCCATCAGGCCAATCTGCGCATCATCGATGCGGTTGGGCGCAGGCTCGGGGTCGATCCCGAGCGCATCGTGGTCACCGTCGATCGACACGCCAATACTTCGGCTGCCTCGATTCCCCTCGCACTCGCCGCGGCTTTGGAAGAGGGGCGGCTCTCGCGCGGACAGCTCGTTGCGCTCGCTGCGCTCGGCGGCGGTTTCGCTTGGGGCTCCGCGATTTTCCGCTTTTGAGCCGAGACGTTGACGGAACTCATTGTCGCATCTAGCGTTTTGTGAAAGGTGGGGAGGAACGCCGGTGGCCGGGCGGACAGTGACGCGCGCACAGCTCGCCGAGGCGCTCTATCAGGAGGTGGGACTGTCGCGCAGCGAATCGGCGGCGCTCGTCGAGGCTGTCCTCAACGAGATCGTCGATTCGCTCCTCAAGGAAGGCCTGGTCAAGATTTCTGCTTTTGGGACCTTCCTTGTGCGCGAAAAGGGTCCACGGATCGGCCGTAACCCCAAGACCGGTCAGGAGGTGCCGATCCCGCCCCGTCGCGTACTCGTCTTCCGCCCTTCTCAGCTTCTCAAGGAACGTATCAACGCGGGCCAATGGGACCGTACGAGATGAACCCGTCGTCGACAGAGCCTGATGCCTCGACGACGCGCGGCGACGAACGCCCCGGCAAGGCCCCGCAAGCGTTCCGCACCATAAGCGAAGTCGCGGCCGAACTCGGCGTGCCCCAACATGTCCTGCGCTTTTGGGAAACGCGCTTTCCCATGGTGCGGCCGCTCAAGCGCGCCGGCGGCCGACGCTATTATCGACCGGAGGACATCGAGATCTTGCGCCGAATCCGCCAGCTCCTTTACGAGGAGGGGTATACGATCAAGGGCGCGCAAAAGGCGTTGCGGGCAGGCCCAAGCGGCGCCCGCGACGGGCGTCCCGAGGTCACGGCGCCGGCGGCGCGACGCACCGGCGCGGGGCTGCAGCTGGGTGGCCAGGCGCGCAGCCGGCTAGCCGCGATTCGCGACGCGCTCGAGAACCTGCGGGCGATGCTGCAACGCGTCGTCAGTTAACCGACGGGGCTCGATTGCCGGCTGTGGCCAGGCCATCTATAGTGCGAGGCATGGCGTTGGCGCGCCGGTCGGAGCGTGGCGCAGCCTGGTAGCGCACCAGCATGGGGCGCTGGGGGTCGTGGGTTCAAATCCCGCCGCTCCGACCATTTCTCTTCAAAGCCTCTCGATGCTGTCCTCGGCGCGCAAATTTTTCTCGCTCGTTCATGACGCGGCTTGCGCCGAGACGGGCAGAGCCACCGGCTCGGCAAGGCGCGCTGCCGCGGCAACGAGCTTTTCGACCGCGCGCGCATGCACGACTTCGCCCTCCACATAGAGTTCGTGATTTTGTTCGATCCGACTCGGATCGTAGGCGTAGTTGACCATGATGCCATAAGATTCGGCGAGTCCTTTACGCGACAGATCCGCCGCCCAATTGATCCGCTCAAGACGCGCCCCGTTGCCGAGGTGGAACCGGGCGACCGGATCGATCGGCCGACCGTTGCGGCGCGCCTTCACAAGGTACCATGCGCACAGCGCGGTCAGGATCGGGCGCAAGAGATCGACGGTTGCGGGATCCTCATGCCACTCGGGATCGTGCACGCGCTCGAGCACGCGACGCTCCGCTTCGGGTAGGCGCAGCCGCTCCTCGGCGAGCGCCTGCTCGAGCCAACGCGCGAAACCGGGCACGGGCGAAAGGGTCGCGAACTGGGCGATGTGCGGCAGCTCAGCCTGGATCGTCGCCACCACGAGCTTGATCAGGAAATTGCCGAGGGTGACGCCACGCAGCCCCTCTTGGCAATTGCTTATGGAATAGAAGATCGCGGTGTCCGCCTCATCAGGAGAGGCGACTGGCTCGCTCGGGTCGATGAGCGGCTGGATGCGATCGGCGAGGCCGCTCGTGAGCGCGATCTGGACGAAAATCAGCGGTTCGTCCGGTAGCACCGGATGAAAGAACGCAAAGCAACGACGGTCGACTGCCAGCCTTCGCTTGAAGTCTTCTAGCGTTTTTATTGAATGTACTTTTTCGTAATTCTTGAGCTTCTCCAAGAGCGAAGCGGGGCTGTTCCAATCGATACGCGTAAGCGTGAGGAAGCCCGGATTGAACCAAGAGACGAGCAAGTGGTGAAGATCGGCATCGAGTTCGGCTAGCTCGGGTGCCGAAGCGATCCAGCGCAACAGCAAGGCCCGCATCTCGACGATCGTGCGGGGCCCGCCCGGTGCGGTGTTCAAGCGACGGAACAGCTCCAGTCGCGGTGATTCGCTCACTCTTCGAAGTTCCGCGAGGGTGCGTGGCCCGGGTGCAGCCGCATAGGCCTCGGCGGCCCGCCGGACCGCTTCCACATCCGGGCCGAACTCGCGCGCGAGGAGAAGACAGAACTCCCGCCGTTCGTCCTCGCTCATAGCCCGCCACGCCTCGAGCACCTCGCGGGCAAGAGCCACAGTCGAGGCTTCGCCGCGCACAGAGAGGAGCTCCCGGCACAGGGTCGCGATCGAGCGTCGGCGCGATCCGAGCCGGCGGCGCAGAAACTCGCGACCGGCGTCTGCGATCGAGGACCAGAGCTGATCCAAACGACTCGCCAGCATCCGCGCGCCCTCGCCCGTCATGGTCGACTCCGCCAACACGCTAGCCGTTTTCGGTGAAGACCTAGTTGAGACTAACGCGCAAGCGCGATCGCGCACCTGCGATCCTCGATTGCAGCAGCGCGTGGCCCTTTAGCGCAACACGCGGACTCTCCGCGCCACCCGCGCTCAAGTGGAATTCGGTCCTCGCCGCCCCATCGGCCCTTTGCGCCCGCTTCACGCGCGATCGAGCTTCTTGGCTCCCGCGGGTTTCAGCGCCCGCGCACCGAGTTGGAGCGTCGCGGCGCTCTCCGCTCAGCGGGAGGAAAGCGCTGCCTGCGCGAGCTCCGGTCGCTGGAGCAGCTGGCGGGCCTGCTCGTTGCCATCAGCGGCTGCGGCCTCGCACATGATCCGCGCGCGGCCGAGGTTCTTCACCGTCCCAATACCCCAGAGGTAGCGCACGCACAGTTCGGCTTTGGCGGGCGCGAAACCATCTGCTGCAGCGGCTTCGAGCAGTTGCACCGCCTCCTCACGATCCCCGGGCCCGCCGCGCTCGGAAAGAGCGCGCGCGAGCTGGAATCGCCAGCGCGGTGCTGCCGGTTCGAAGGCGAGCGCAGCACGGCAATCCGCGATCACCTCGGCCACCGTCGGACCCGGCTCGCCCGGGCGACGCGCGGCGGGGCTGCCGATTTCGCACGCTCGCGGCAGCGCGGCGCGCAGGGGCGGGGCCGAGGGAGGCGGAGCGCGCACGTTCGCGGCCTGAGCGCGCGCCTCGGCCAACGCGCGCTCGAGCCGCTCGGGATCGAGCTGGCCGATCGGCTGCCGGTTCGCGAGCCGCAAACCGATATAGGTGTGCGAATAGTCCCGCACGAGGCGAGCCACGTCGGCCGCCGCCTGCTCGAGAGCCTGCAGCCGCGCGGCAGGCGATGTAGCGTTCTCGGCTGCTACGATCGCCGCCAGGGCCCGCCGCAAGAGAGCGTTGGCCTCGGCGCGCTCGTCCGCTTGCGCCGCCGCGGTGATCACTATAGCGGCGAGCAGAACAATAATTGTTTCCACTAAACGAGACATCGGCGTCCTCCCGCCTCTCTCGCGCCACTTTAGAGAACTTCGTGCTCTCCTTCTACGGGCTGGATTCCGTGTTGCACCCGCCTGACGCGCGCGGCACAACAGCGGCCGTCCAAGGGAGGAAACCAGGATGCGGCGCGTTGCGCAGAGGGCACTTCTGATCGGTTTTTTCGCGGTCGCCTCGCTCCTGCCCGGACTTGCCGCCCGCGGTGCGGGACCGAGCGAGGTCGAGCGCGCCAACCGCGACACGGTCGGCATCATCGCCGGCAGCGTGACCGGTACCTATGCCCGCTTCGCCCAAGATCTTGCGGACGCGCTCGATGCACCAGGCGAGCTGCGCATCATCGCCATGCTCGGTAAAGGTTCTATTCAGAACATTTTCGACCTTCTTTATTTACGAAATGTCGACGCCGCGATCGTCCAATCCGACGTTTTACAATACTTTCGAGCCAATCGTATAATACCCGGAATCGAAGACAAGATCCGTTATGTCGCCAAGCTCTACAACGAAGAGGTGCACATCTTGGCGCGCCCTGAAATCCAGAGCCTCAAGGATCTCGCCGGCAAGCGGGTCAACATCGGGCCGAAAGGAAGCGGCACGGCGATGACCGCCAAGCTCCTCTTCGACATCGAAGACATTCCGATCGAAGCGCTCAATCTCTCCCACTCGGAAGCTCTTGCGGCGCTCAAAGCCGACAGCATCAGCGCCGCCGTTTTTATCGTCGGAAAACCTGCGACCTATTTCAGGGAAATACGCAACGACCAGGGGCTGCGCTTTCTGCCCATTGAACTCAGCAAGGGACTCGAGGACGTCTATTTGGACGCAGAACTGACATCGGAAGACTACCCCAACCTCGTCGCCCCCGGCGAGCGAATCCCGACCATTGCGGTCGGTGCCGTGCTCGCGGTCTACAATTGGAAGCCGGGCACCAGCAGATACGACCGCGTCAACCGCTTCGTCCGTCGGCTGCTCGAGACGTTGCCCTTGCTGCAGACGGATGCTTACCACCCAAAGTGGAAATCGGTTGACTTACGCGCTACCATTCCCGGCTGGCGACGACTGGAGACGGTGGAACAGTGGCTGCCCGCAAATTGACCCGGCGGCTCGGCCAGGCGGCGGTCGTGCTCGTCCTTTCTGCTGCCGCCGGCCCGGCGCTGAGCGGGGATGCGGAGCGCGGGCGCGAGCTTGCGCGCGCCCTGTGCGGACGCTGCCACGCCATCGCGCCGGGGCAAACAAGTCCGCTTCCCCACGCCCCGCCCTTCGCCGATATCGTCCGCCGCTACCCGGTTGAGAGCCTTGCCGAGGCCCTCGCAGAGGGACTGGTCACCGGTCATCCGGCGATGCCCGAGGTTCGCTTGGAGCCGCGCGCGCTCGCCGATTTCTTGGCTTATCTCGAAAGTCTGTAAGTCGTTATCGGGCTCCACTCACGTTGAAAATCGTGGCCGCAACATAGCTCGCTTTGTCCGAAAGAAGCCACACCACCGCTTCGGCCACCTCTTCCGGTCGCCCAGCACGGCCGAGCGGGACGGTGGGGCCATAGCGCTGGATACGTTCCGGGACACCAGTATCCAATTGCATGTCGGTATCGATGAGCCCCGGACGGACACCGTTCACGCGAATCCCTTCCGATGCCACCTCTTTGCCCAAAGCCTCGGTCAACAAGTCGATGCCCGCCTTGGCCGCCGCATAGGGCACGAAGCCGCCTGCTCCCTTAAGCTCGGTAGCCATCGAGGAGATGTTGACGATGACCCCGCCGCGTCCACCGCGCGAGCGTGCCATGCGCCGTACCGCCTCGCGGTTGCAGATAATGTGCGCGAGGAGATCGGTCTCCACGATCCGGCGTATCTCTTCGATGGGGATGCAGGCGAGTGGCGCTGCTTTGTGGATTACCCCGGCGTTGCTCACCAGTGCTTCGACATAACCGAGTTCTTCGGCGGTGCGGTCGAACGCCGCGCACACCGCCTTCGGATCGGTGATGTCACAGCGCAGCACGATCGCGCGCCTGCCATAGGCGCGAACATCCTCGGCCACGCGCTCGGCTGCGGCCTGCCGCTCGCGATAAGCGACTGCGACGTCCCATCCATCGCGCGCCGCGAGCCGGCAAACCGCGGCCCCGATGCCGCGCGAGCCCCCAGTCACCAAAACCACTCTGCTCATGCCTTTGCCCTCCTCGGGCCGCCTCTTTCTCGGTTAGGCTTGAGCGCGCAAATGCGACAATCGGCGCCGCTGCGCGGCACCCCTGAGCTTTCCGCGCCATCGCTCCCGTGCAGACCTCATCTGCGGCCGTAGCGATCCTCGAGGCGAACGATATCGGTCTCTTCAAGCCGCTCGCCGCGCTGCACTTCTACCAACTCGAGCCTGCCTTCGCCCACGTTCGCTACCCGATGCGGGGTTCCGACCGGGACGTCCACCGATTGGCCCGCCTCGATCTCGAACTCGCGATCGCCGAGTGTCACCCGCGCCCGCCCCTGGACGATGAACCAATGCTCCGAGCGATAGCGGTGGAACTGCAACGACAGCACGCCGCCCGGCTCCACCGTGATCCGCTTCACCGCAAATCCGTCGCCCACGTCCAGCACCCGCCAACGCCCCCACGGCCGCTCGTCGCTATCACCGATCCGATAGCCTACTTCACCCATCGCTCTTGCTCCTCGCACCGGTTCCGGCTCACCGACCACCCGCTCGGCGCTCGCATCGCACCCCGCGCCGGCCCTAGAGGCGGCGGCTCAAGGCTGCCAGCTCGAGTTCGGTGCGGAGGTGAGTCGGCTCAGCACCATTGGCACGCCGCTCGGCCTGGAGCGTAAGGCGACGAATGAGAACGAGCGGCTCGCTCGTTTCAAGAGCGTGAAGGAGGCCGATCAATCCGTCCATCTCGATCTCGAACACGATCCGCAAACCAACCTCGGACAAACCGCCGAGATCGATCGGCTCGAGCACCTGCACACTCGCGATCCGTCCTCCGCGCGCCTGCACCATCGCCGTAACCGCGCCCTGCAGTTCGGCCGCCGCCACAGCCGGCGTCGCCGCACGAAGGACGAGGCCGGGCTCGGCGAGCGCCCGCTCGATCAGCTGGCGTTCGGAGAGCATCTCCTCGCGTTCCGCCGACCGGCGCTGAAGCTCGGCGGTCTCCCGTTCGAGCGCGCGCAATCGGGCTTCTTGCCAAGCGATCCAACGCACGGGCAACCAGCCCAGCGTGGCGAGGCCGATCACGCACCCGATGAGAAGCGCAACCGCGGCGATGCGGTTTACGATACGTTCCTCGCTCCCGATCACGATCCGCCTCGCGCGGTTCTCTCAACGCGCGCGGAAAGGACGAAGCGTTCGAGCTCCCGCTTGCCCGATGCGCCGTTGACGAGCGTAACGATGCTCGGAGCCTCAAAGCGGACATCTTCGAGAGCAGCCGACGCTTCGAGTAACGGCACGAGCAGGGATGCGCTCGGCGCATAGCCCGAGATCAAAAGCCGCTCTCGATCGAGTTCAAGGCGCTCAAGGAACACCTCGTCGGGCAAGATCCGGCTGAGTTCCTCGACGATCCGCAACGCCGAGGGGGCAGCCTTGAGCCTTCCCGCGACAAGGCCGAGCTCGCCCCGCAGCGCCTCGAGTTGCCGTTTGAGTTCCGGCAGGTCGGCAAGCTGCGCGGCCAAGGCTGCGGTCGTGCGTTCCCCTTCGCGCAAGACGATACTGCGGCTATGGATCTCGAATGCGGCCCATAATACGGCCAACGCGAGGCCGCCGCCCGCAAGAGCCGCAAGCGTCACCGGCAGGCGGCGCCTGTGGTGGGTGTCTGCTTCCCAGACGACGAAGCGGCTCGGAACCGGCTCGTCGAGCGCACCGATGTCGATCGCGCCAACCGTGAAGCCGAGTGCCTCGCAGCGATCGCGCAGATCGTCGACAAGCGGCTTGGGCACGGCCGCGATCGCGACTTCACACCGGCCATCGGGCAACACAGCTAAGACTGCGCAATCGAAGAGCGCTTGATCCGAACTCCAGGGTGTGAGGACGTCAAGGCGATGGCCGACGATCTCGCGCAAGTCTCGCTCCTGCGCCTTGGGCACTACGTCCCGTGCGATCACACCATAGTCCACTGCAACGCGCAGGAGTACTTCCCGACTATTATGGCGCGCGGGCAGTTCTTGCGGGTAGCGCGTCGCGCCCGATGCCGGCACCTCGAAGGCCTCGCAGCGCGATCGATCGAGGGGGAAGGTACCGACTTCTTTGGGTACCCCCTTTTGCATATCGAGGAGGCGAAACTGCCCCTGATGATAGAACAAAAGCCACGACGGCCTAAGCGATCGACGACGTCGGCCCCGCGAGCCAAAGACCGCTTCGAGTTCCCGGAACCACCAGCTCAAGAAGGCCCGCACCAACGACGCCGCGGGCGCAAAAGAAAACTCATGGCTCACGGCCGAGCTCCTCCGATGGCGGCGCGATAATCGCGCCAGACCAGTCGACGATCCGTACCGGGCGCGGATCGTCCGGCCGCAAGGCGAAGGTGACACGTCGAACCGCGCGCCGCTCACCCGCTGTCTGGGCCACGATTTCAAGTCGATAGACATCCTGCGGGTCGCGACGCCGGACCGTTGCCGCGTCCTCGGCCCTCATGAGGGCAACGCGCGCGCGGTTGTCCTTGATCGCGGCGAGCGCTTCCCGCACCTCGGATGGGGCCAGCTCGACAGCGGGTTCGGGCGACCCGCTGCCCAAGGTCACAAGTGAGAGCAAGCGCGCGGCTTTGGGCGCCACGGTGATGATCCCGCTCGGCAGCGCGCTTATCAATTCGACCGGATGGTCGATGCCCGGGCGAGCGGGCGGGCGCAATTCCTCAAACGGGCTCGGCTCCTCGCGCGCATCGGTCTCCCGTCCGTGCAGCTGGCTTCGCTTGCGCGCGAACATCGCGACCAGCGTTCGCGCTGTCTCGCGCTCGAAACCTGCCGCCTCGGCCAACCGTTGCACCAGATCGAAGGAAGCAGCGCTGAGGTCGACAAGACCACTTTCGGCTCGCACCCGAAGCGAGAGCAGAACCCCATCGAAATCCCAAGCCAAGGATGCCGAACCCGCGCGAAGCTCGAGCTCCTCCGCGGCAATGCGAGCGGCGGTGACATGCACTGCCGAAGCGATCGCCGCGCGCAGGCGGATCGCCTCGATCTCGCGCTGCACTTCCGGGAATGTCACTCGGCTGCTCTCCAAAAGGGCGAGCGCCAGGCCGCACGCCGCCACCGCGAACCAAAGAACGACGACAAAGGCGCTGCCGCTTTCAGCTCCCGCTGCGCCGGCTCTCACTCGCATGCCGTTCCCCCGCGGCGCGTCAGGCACCCGCGCGGCCAATCGATCGCAAGGCGTACCACGAGTTCGGGAGGCTCGCCCTCCTCAGCGGCGAGCCGCACGGCGGCCGGCAGACGCCTGGCGCGCTGCCATTGTGACCACCACCGTGGCTCGCGTTCGTCCTTCGGCCGTCCCCAATAGGCGAAGCGGACCGGTCGCGCGAACCAGGCGAGAGCCACCGGCTCCGCTGCATCGAGCCGCGCGAAACCGGAACCGTCGCGGGCGAGCTGCGCGCGTCGGGCTATTAGCCTCCGCCCGCCCGCTTCCTCGACCAACGCGAACTCCCAAAGATCGAGTGAGCCGTGTGCGCGATATTCGGGAGGGGCGTTTACGAAGCGCACGCGATCGGGAGTACCGAGGAAGGCGACCCGGGGTTCCGCGAGTACGCCCCAATCGAGCGGAAGCGCGCGCGCGAGTTCCGCACGGAGCAGTTCGCGCGCGCGTATTTGCGCATCCAACATCGCGCTCGCCTGATGCTCGCGTTCGCGAGCGCGCGCGAGTACGCCTAAGCCTCCTGAGGCAATCGCGACAGAAAGCGCGAGCACCACGAGTGCGACCACGAGCTCGAGAAGCGTAAAACCGCGCTCAAACGCGCGCACGCTCTTCATCGCAACGCCTCGAAGCGGAGCGTCGAGAGTATGAACGAACGTCCGCTTGAGCTGTCGATCACTTCTGCGACGATCCGCCAGAGCGCTGGCTCGTCTCGGCGCGCCGCGGTCTTCTCCGGTCCGATGCGCTCGCGAGACAAGCGCCACGAGAAGCCGTCGTTGGCGCCTTCTTCACTTGGCGCGTGGACGAGCAGATCGAGCCCTGCCCTCTCGAGCAGATTTTCGGCCAAGCGCGCCATCGCGAGCTCGCGGCGCATCCGCTCACCACGCTCGAGCGTCGACGCGGCGGTCCCTAAAGCCGCAGCGAGGGCGATTGCGAGCACCGCGACTGCAATCAGCGCTTCGAGAAGGCTGAACCCTTGCGAGCCGGTCGGATTACTCGCGAGCACGTATGATCCGCCCGCTAAGACCTTCGAGCTGCAATGTGATCCGGCGCCCGCTCGCGTCGACGAGAGAAAGCAACGCATTCGACGCGGTTCCATCGGGATAAAAGGAGACAGCGGTCGTTTCGTTGCCTTCGAGCATGACGTCGGCACCTGGCGCGCGGGTGAGGTGTGCCAGCTCTACCGTCTCGATGCGCGCCTGGTCGATCGCTCGCGCGCGGAGTTCCAACAAATCTCGGACGATTTCGCGCGCCGTACGCTCGAGAGCGCTCTCTTGCGGCTGAAACCGCGGAGCGACGACAAGAACAGCGAAACCGAGGAGCACGAAGACGACGAGCAGCTCAAGCAGAGTGAACCCGCGCTCAGCGCCGGCCGCTTGTGACATCCGCGGCCTCGCCGCTGCCGCCCGGAGCACCATCCGCGCCAAGCGAGAAAAGATCATAAGGCCCCCGCTCCCCAGGCGAGCGATAGACGTAAGGACGCCCCCACGGATCGAGCGGGACCGTCGCAGAATCGAGATAAGGCCCGCGCCAGCCGCGCACGCCGCCCGGATCGCGGATCAACGCCTGCAGCCCCTGTTGCGAGGTGGGATAGGAACCCGTGTCGAGCCGGTAGAGATCGAGCGCTTGTTCGAGGCTCTGGATCTGCAGCCGTGCCGCATCCGCCTTCGCGCCGCCGAGATATCCCAACACGCGCGGCCCGACGAGCGCTGCTAAAAGCCCGAGGATGACGAGGACGACCAAGAGTTCGATCAGCGTGAAACCAGCCGACGCCGCGCGGCGCCGAGGACGAAGGCGTTGCTTCATCCCTTGTTCCCGTTGCACGACGCCAGCCGATCGCGGCGTTCGCACGTCTCGGACATCATCGCAAGAGGTGGAGGGCGCGGCTCTCGCCGTCCCGCACGAGGACCAATCGGTCGAGCCCCACATCGACCACTTCCCAACCCTCGATGATCGATCCGCGTTGGACCTGCTCGAGGCGCGGCCCCCGAGCGATGAGGGCGTGGCCCGTGTTGCCGCGGATGACCGTGCCCACCAGGCGAAGCGCCAGCGGTTCTCGGCTCGGCTGCGCGCGCGCGGTCTCGGCAACGCTTTCTGGTTCGCGCACCGGGCTCGCGAGCCGTTCGGCCGGGCGCCGGTCGGGCGCGAACAGGGGCCGTGCGGCCGCAGCTTGGAAATGTTCGAGCGGCGGCAGCGCCCGATGCTCGGCGATCTGTGCCAACACCGTCATGGTCGCGCTTTCTTCCCCACGGGTGGCGCGTTCGACCGGCACCCGCGCTGCTACGACCGTCGCTGGCGCTTGCGCCGAAGAGCCGAGGAGGAGCCACAGGGCACCGAGCAGGGCAGAGACAGCCCCGAGTTTGAGGAGCGAATGCCGAGATCTCATCCCATCGCCACCGCCGTTGCGTCTCGCACCAAGAGAGCAGCCCCCTCGCTCACCGGCGCAGCCGGCGCTGGGGGGCACCCCCGAATGCAGCAGAAGCCCGGCCGAAGGCGCTTCACACCCGCCTTCGCCTCGCTTCACTATCGACGCGTCGGGTTAACAATTCATCCAATGGCCGGTCGGTGCAAGGCCGCGCGCAAGGCGGAGGCGCCATGATCCACGAACCCCCGATCCTCACGGTGCGCCGCAACTTCCCCCGACCAACCGCGACGCAGCTGGCTGCGGTGGCCTCCGCGACCACGGGCTGGCTCGTGGACGCTCAAGACGGTCGCGGCTCGCTCGGCCCTCGCATCAAGCCGATCTTCCCCGACGACCCGACGCGTAACCGCTGCTTTGGAACTGCCCTCACCTGCTGGTGCGGTCCCGACGACAACCTCGCACTCGCCGCGGCGCTCGCGCTCGCTCAACCGGGCGACGTGCTGATCGCCTCTGCCGAGGGGTTCGAGGGCAGTGCTGTGTGCGGCGATCTTTTGGCCGGCATGATGCGCAACAAGGGCCTTGCCGGGCTAATCGTCGACGGTGCGGTGCGCGACCTCGCCGGCCTTCGCGAGGTCGGCCTTCCGGTCTTCGCCCGCGCCATCAATCCGTCTTCCTGCGTCCGTTCCGGACCCGGGACGGTGGGGCTACCCATCGTCGTCGAGGGCCGCACGATCGCAAGCGGCGATCTCGTTCTGGCCGATGCCGATGGTGTGGTGACGGTGCCCTTGGCCGAGGCCGACGCTGTCCTCTCCCGCCTCGAGGCGATCAAGGCTGCGGAGAGCCGGACTCTTGCCCAAGTTCGCGCCGGCCTCACCGTGCCCGAGTGGGTGGAGGCCCTTCTGCGCTCCGATCGGGTCCGCTTCTTGGATTGAGAGAGCTGTGCGGTGCGGGCTCGGCACCGGGCCGGTCGTCCCTTTGGGTCTCGCGCTTGCGCGCGGTTTGTGGATCGTCGTCATCGCGACCGCGCTCGCCGTGGTGGCGCTGTTCGCCGACGCGCGCCTGCGCTCTCGCGAACACGCGGTGCTGTTGCCGGTGCCGCACAAGCCCGCGACACCCGCCTCTCCCGCGGCCGCACCCGCGGATGATCTCGGCAAGCCGCAAGTCGAAACGGGCCCAAGCAGCGCATCTTCGGATGCGAAGCGAGCGGGCCCTTCGGCTGAGCCGGAGCCGAGCGCTCCACTTCTGCCCGCGAGGCCGATAACCGACGCTGCCCCCTCGCCGGCACCCGCAGCGGAACACGCAGGAGGGGCAGCGCCCGCCGCGCCCTCCCCCCGGGTCACCGTTCGCGACGGCGTGCTCGCCTATCAAGCGGGCGATTATGCGCGCGCCTATGTGATCTGGCGCCAACTCGCCGAAGCCGGCAACGCCCGCGCGCGCTTCCATCTCGGCGCCCTCTACCTCGAAGGGCGACTTGGCCCGCCTGATTATGTTGCGGCCTACCGTTGGCTTGCGCTCGCGGCCGAAGCCGGACAGCGAGCCGCTGTGCCCCTTCGCGATCAGGCAGCAAAGGCTCTCTCGCCGAATCAAGTCGCGACGATCCGCCGCGCGCTCGGACTACCGCCAGATCCTTAAGCATAAGGGCAGCTCGCCTGCGTGGACCGCAGCCCGAGCCTGCTCTAGATGCGGCAGCGAAAGCTTCGATGATGGAGAACCGGCGATGGCGGAAGCGCTTGGCGCCTGGAGTTCGACGCCGCCCGCTTTCTTTCGGGCGAGCCTGGCCGAAGTCGATCCTGAAGTGGCCGATGCTGTTGCGGGCGAACTCGCACGCCAGCGGGACGGGATCGAGCTGATCGCTTCCGAGAACATCGTGAGCCGAGCCGTCCTTGAGGCCCAGGGCTCGGTGCTGACCAACAAATATGCCGAGGGCTATCCGGGTCGTCGCTATTACGGCGGTTGTGCCCAGGTCGACCGGGTCGAAGTCCTCGCCATCGAGCGCGCCAAACGGCTGTTCGGTTGTGCGTTCGCAAATGTGCAGCCGCATTCGGGAGCGCAGGCGAACGGCGCGGTGATGCTGGCTCTGCTCGAGCCGGGTGACGCCATCCTCGGCATGGACCTCGCCGCCGGCGGACATCTCACCCACGGAGCCAAGGTCTCGCTATCCGGCAAATGGTTCCGCTCCTTCTCGTACGGCGTCACCGAAGACGGCTTCATCGACTATGACGAAGTCGCGCGGCTCGCCCGTGCCCACCGCCCGAAAATGATCATCGCAGGCGCTTCGGCCTATTCACGCATCATCGACTTCGCGCGCTTTCGGGCGATTGCCGATGAAGTGGGCGCGTGGCTCATGGCTGATATCGCCCACATCGCCGGTCTCGTTGCTGCAGGTGTGCATCCCTCACCGTTTCCACATGCGCATGTGGTGACCTCGACCACCCACAAGACCCTGCGCGGGCCGCGCGGCGGCCTCATCCTCACCGACGATCCAGCACTGGCGCGCAAGATCGACAGCGCCGTCTTCCCGGGTCTGCAAGGCGGGCCGCTCATGCATGTCATCGCCGCCAAAGCGGTCGCCTTCGGCGAGGCACTGCGCCCAGAATTCAAACTCTACGCCCAGGCCGTGGTCGCCAATGCCAAGGCGCTCGCAGCAGTGATGGTCGAGCGCGGTGCGGCGATCGTCTCCGGTGGCACCGACAACCACCTCATGCTGGTCGACTTGCGGCCCAAGGGCGTAACCGGCAAGGCAGCGCAAGAAGCGCTCGAGCGGGCCGGCATCACGTGCAATAAAAACGGCGTGCCCAACGATCCGCAAAAGCCGACCATCACATCAGGTATTCGTCTTGGGACACCCGCCGGCACAACGCGCGGTTTCGGCATCGCCGAGTTCCAGCAGATCGGTCATCTCGTTTCGGACGTGCTGGATGCACTCGCTACGCAGCCGGAGGGCGATCCGGAGGTCGAGGCGCGCGTACGCAGTCAAGTGCGCGACCTGTGCGCGCGTTTCCCCATCTACTGATCGAGGGGACGAAAATCCGACTGATCAGCACGCCGACGCAGAGCAAGGTGCAGAGGCGTCGCGAGCATCGACACCGATTTTCGCGGGCAGGATACAATCGCGTCCGCTCAGCCCGCAACTTCGAAGCCGGATGATCGCGGTCGCGGGCACCAGGTGAACCCCGCGCCGCGTCACATGCGGAAGCCACTCGGCGAGCGCAGCCAGGGTCTCAGGATAGGGATGACCGATGACTACAGCTGTCCCGGCGCTGCGGGCGAGGCGTTCTGCCTTGGCGAGCTGCGCGCGTATGGCAGCGGGCGAAGGGTCGTTATCCAGGAAGAGATCGCGCGCGGTCGCCGGCACGCCCGTGGCAAGCGCGATCGATCCGGCCAAGCTCGCCGGTGTGGTCACGCTGTCGACGAAAGGAAGGGAAAGGCGCGCGAGCTCACCCATGACCACCGCCATGGCTCGCCGGTCGGCGGTCAGGCGGCTCCCCATGTGGTTGTTGACGCCGACCGCCCCCGGCACGCGCGCGATCGCCCAAAGAAGGCGTCGGCGCAGCTCCTCCTCCGGTAGGCCGAACAGGAGCGCCATCGGCCCCGGGTCCTCGGCGCCCCGCGGCTCCATGGGCAGGTGCACGAAGACCTCGTGTCCGGCGGCGCGCGCTTCGCGCGCGAGTTCCGGCGTTGCTTCGCCGTAAGGTAAAAAGGCGAGGGTGAGCGGAGCGGGAAGCCGGATCGCGCGCCGCGTCGCCGCCACGTTCACGCCGAGATCGTCCAAGATCACGCTCAACGCAGCCGCTTTCGACCACCGCGCCCCCTCGCCCGAGCGCGGCACCACAAGAGCGACCGTGTTCGCTTTGCCCGGCGATTGTTCTTCCTGCGCGGGCGGAGCGGGAGGGGAAAGCGGGACCGGTGTCGACGTCTCACCGAAAGCGGGTGCCTTATCGGCTAGCTCAGGGGTCGGCGTGGCAACCGAAGCTGGTTCGGAATTCGCGGCTTTTGCCTCTTGGAATTGAGCGGGCGCGGCAACGAAGGGGGCGAGCGCGGTGGAAGGGGCGTTCTCGGGCTGCGATCGCCCTCGCGCGGGGTTTCCGGCGCGCTCGGGCACAGCCGACCACACCTGCGAGCGAAGCGGCGGCCGTTCCGGCAAGAGCGCGAGCGTAAGGATGAGCGCTGCGCCCAACAAGACCGCGCCGGCGCGCAGCGCGGTGCGTAGACGACGCCGAAGGCGCCGTCGCGGCCGCGTTTTTGGTATCCCCCAAAGCGGAGGGATCCCCCTCCCCTCTATGCGGCCGCTCGACAAGCTCGCCTCCGGCAGCGCTTCGGCCTTGACGCCGGCTTTAGCCTCGGGTTTTTTCGCTCGGCTCGCAAGCCGTGCACGTCAGGCCCACCCATGCTCTTGCTGATCGACAATTACGACAGTTTCACCTGGAATCTCTACCATTATCTGAGCGAGCAAGGAGCATCGGTGGAGGTCGTGCGCAACGATTGCCTCACCGTTCAAGAAGCACTCGCGCGTCGACCAGCCGGGATCGTCATCTCGCCGGGTCCCTGCGATCCCGATCGCGCTGGGATTTCCCTAGCGTTGATCCGCGCCGCCGCCGGCCGTTGCCCGATCCTCGGTGTCTGTCTCGGGCACCAGGCCATCGGCCAAGCCTTCGGTGCACGGATCGTGCGCGCACCTGTGCCGATGCACGGCAAGATCAGCCAGATCGAACACGACGGGAGTGGGCTTTTTACCGGTCTGCCCTCGCCCTTTGAGGCAACCCGCTACCATTCGCTGTGCGTCGATCCGACGACAGTTCCAGAGGAATTAATCGTTAACGCCCGAAGCGAAGACGGCGTTATTATGGGCTTGCGTCACCGGCGTCTGCCCATACACGGCCTTCAGTTCCACCCCGAGAGCATCGAGACCAAAGTTGGAAAGCGCTTGTTGCGCAACTTCATCGCTCTTTGCACGCACACGGTACCGGCATGAGTGCCGATCTGCAACGCTTCAAGGAAATCTTGGCGATCGTGGCCAAAGGCGAAACTCTCGATTTCGCCACGGCGCGCGAAGCCTTTTCGATCATGATGTCGGGCGATGCGACCCCGGCTCAGATGGGCGCCTTCCTGATGGGGCTTCGGGTGCGCGGCGAAACCATCGACGAGATCGCAGCCGGCGCCACCGTGCTGCGTGAGCGCATGGTGCGGGTAAGCGCTCCGCCCGGAGCCATCGACACCTGCGGCACCGGCGGTGATGGCGCCGGCACTTACAACATCTCGACCGCCGCCGCTCTCGTGGTTGCGGCCTGCGGCGTACCGGTCGCCAAGCACGGCAACCGGGGCCTCTCCTCGCGCTCGGGGTCCTCGGACGTGCTGCAGGCGCTCGGCGTCGACATCGACGTGCCGGTGCCGATCATCGAGGAGGCCATTCGGGTCGCTGGCATCGGCTTCATGATGGCCCCCCGACACCATGGTGCGATGCGCCACGTCGCCGGCCCGCGGGCCGAGCTCGCCACCCGCACGATCTTCAATCTCCTGGGTCCGCTCGCCAATCCGGCCGGCGTCAAACGGCAATTGGTGGGCGTGTTCGCCCGCGATTGGGTCGAGCCGATCGCACGCGTCCTCGGGCAGCTGGGCGCCGAACGGGTGTGGGTGGTGCACGGCTCCGATGGGCTCGACGAGCTCACCACCACCGGGCCCTCCTTCGTCGCCGAATGGGACGGGAACCAGGTGCGCACCTTCGAGGTGGTACCCGAGATGGCCGGCCTTCCGCGCGCACGCCTCGAAGATCTCAAAGGTGGCGATGCCGCCCACAACGCCGAGGCCATCCGCGCTGTGCTCGCGGGCGTGCGTGGCCCCTTTCGCGATGCGGTGGTACTCGCCGCCGCCGGAGCCCTGGTCGTCGCCGGCCGCGCCCTCGATCTCGCCGAAGGAGCGCGGCTCGCCGCTGAAGCGATCGACAGCCGGCAGGCGGAGCGCGTCCTCGAACAACTCGTGCACATCACCCGGCGTGGAAGGGAGCGCTCGTGAACTCGGTCCTAGCCCGGATCTGTGCCGACAAGCTGGCGGAGGTGGCGCAGCGTCGCGCACGACGGCCGCTTGGCGAACTCGAGCGCGCCCTTTCCTCGGCTCCGCCTTTGCGCGGCTTCGCATCCGCGCTCGAAGCCGCCTGCGCGCGTGGCCGTATCGCACTCATCGCCGAGATCAAGCGCGCTTCGCCCTCCCGCGGCCTTATCCGCGCAGACTTCGATCCGACCGCGCTCGCCCGCGCCTACGCCTCTGCCGGCGCCACATGCCTCTCGGTCCTCACCGATAGCCGCTATTTCGGCGGCGACGACGTGCATCTCCTTGCTGCACGCGCGGCGGTGGCTCTGCCGGTGCTGCGCAAAGAGTTCATCCTCGACCCCTATCAGGTGATCGAATCGCGCCTGCTTGGGGCCGATTGCGTGCTGTTGATCATGGCAGCACTTTCGGATGCGCAGGCCAAAGAATTGGCCGAGCTCGCGCGCGGGCTTGGCATGGACGTGCTCGTCGAAGTCCACGACGAAGTCGAACTCGCGCGCGCGCTTGTGCTCCCGTCTCGGCTCATCGGCATCAACAACCGCGATCTTAAGACCCTCACCGTCGACCTCGGCACCACGCTTGCACTTGCCCCCAAAGTTCCTGCAGACCGGATCGTAGTCGCCGAAAGCGGATTCGCGAGCCGCGCGGATCTCGATCGCGCCCGTGCCGCCGGCGCCAAGGCGTTCTTGGTCGGCGAATCGCTCATGCGCGAACCCGACGTGGCAGCGGCCACGCGGCGTCTTCTGGAGGCGAGGCCATGAGCGGGTTCACCCACTTCGATCCCGCCGGCAACGCGGTGATGGTGGACGTAGGTGCCAAAGCGGTGACGGAACGCACCGCCACCGCCAAGGGACGCGTTCTCATTTCCCCCAAGACTGCACGGTTGATCATCGAGCGCGGCTTTGCCAAGGGCGACGTACTCACCGTCGCGCAGATCGCCGGGATCATGGGCGCCAAGCGAACAGCGGATCTCATCCCGCTCTGCCATCCTCTGGCGCTCGAGAATGTCTCTGTGTTCCTGGAACTCACCGAGGAACCGCCTGCGGTCGAAATCACTGCGACCTGCAAGATCACAGCCAAAACAGGGGTAGAAATGGAAGCGCTCACCGCCGTGGCCGTTGCTGCGCTTACGGTCTACGACATGTGTAAGGCGGTGGATCGGACCATGCGGATCACCGATATACGTCTAGTCCACAAAGCCGGAGGCCGATCGGGCGAGTTTGTGGGCGATTGAAGGAGCAGCGGAGCCGATGCGTGCGATGCTCTCTGTCGCCGAAGCGCGGGATCGCATCCTCGCCGCCGTTCGTCCGGTGGGCCGAGAGTGGGTGACACTCCCCGACGCCCTCGATCGGGTGCTCGATTGCGATCTGGTTGCGCGGCACGACCAACCGTCCACCGCGGTCTCGGCGATGGACGGGTTTGCGGTGCGCGCAGCTGACACCGATCCCCCGGGGCTGTGGCTTACGATCATTGGAGAAGCGCGGGCGGGCGGCCCTCCCCCGCCGGAGCTGCGGCCTGGCACGGCGGTACGCATTTATACCGGTGCTCCTTTGCCCGAGGGCGCCGATGCCGTCGCCATTCTGGAAAATGCCGAGATCCTGGGCGAGCGCGTGCGCTTTTCACGTCCGAGCCGACCCCGGGAGTTCGTCCGCCCGCGCGGCCTCGATTTCGAGAAAGGAGCGCGTTTGCTGCGCGCCGGCATGGTGATGGATCCGCGGCGCGTGGCACTCGCAGCCGCACTCGGCCACGCCTGGATCCCGGTTCGACGCCGACCTCGGGTGGCGATCCTTGCAACCGGCGACGAACTTCTGTGGCCGGGCGAAGCGGTGGTTCCCGGACGCGTGGCGAGCTCCAATACTGTGGGTCTTGCTGCGCTCGTCCGCCGCCTGGGAGGCGAGGCGCTCGATCTCGGGATCGCTCCCGACAGCGTAGAGGGGCTCACTGCCGCACTCGACCGCCTCGATGCGATCGATTTGCTCGTCACCTCGGGCGGTGCTTCGGTCGGAGCTTATGATCTCGTGCGCAGCGCGCTTGCGCCAGTGGGCCTTGAGCTCGATTTCTGGACGGTCGCCATGCGTCCCGGCAAGCCTCTGATCTTCGGGCGTTTTCGGGATGTGCCGCTTCTCGGCGTGCCCGGCAATCCGGTTTCGGCGCTGGTGTGCGGAGTGAGTTTTTTGCGCGCAGCCATCCTCGCCATGCTCGGCTTGCCTACCGAACTCCCTCTTGAGGAGCTGCCGGTGGCACGCGATCTGCCGGCCAACGACCATCGCTTCGATCACCTGCGGGCGCGCTTCGTCGAACGCTCGGGCCAACGATGGCTCGAACCCGCAGAGCGACAGGACAGCTCGATGCTAGCCACGCTTGCGGCGGCCGATGCCCTCATCCTGCGGCCACCGCTGGCCCCGCCCGTGCCGGCCGGCACCTCGGTCCCCTTTGTACCCCTCTCGGCGGCACTGCGACTTCCCGAGCACGCCTGTGCGGCATGTCCGCCGCATTGACCGCGACCAGGAACGTCTGTAGAACATTTACCAAGCCTCGGTCGGTCCCTGCGCACAGCCGGAGAAAAGGCGTGCTCACTCAACGCCAATTCCAGCTCTTGCGTTTTATCCATCAGTTCATGCAAGAGCGTGGGGTGCCACCGTCGTTCGATGAGATGCGCCAAGCCCTCGGCCTGCGCTCGAAATCGGGCATTCATCGCTTGATCTCGGGGCTCGAAGAGCGCGGCTATATCCGCCGCCTCGCGTACCGAGCGCGTGCGCTCGAGATCTTGCGGCCGCCGATGTCACTTGCGCCTGCGCGCGCTAATTTAGCGAAAACTGGTGCGAGCACGCCTGCACGCGGCAGCTCGAATGTCGTGCACGCGGAATTCGGCGCGCCGCGCCGTTCGACGTTCCTGGCCGGGGTCGCAGGCAACGTCGATCTGCCGGTCTATGGGCGCATCGCTGCCGGCACGCCGATCGAAGCCCTCGCGGATGCGAGCACCACCATCGACGTTCCCTCGATTCTCTTGGGCGAGGGCGAACACTATGTGCTGCAGGTCGTCGGGGATTCGATGATCGAGGCGGGAATCCAAGACGGCGACTGGGTCGTGGTCCGGCGTTGCGAGACGGCAGAAAGCGGCGACATCGTGGTGGCGCTCATCGAGGATCGCGAGGTCACGCTCAAGCGCTTGCGCAAACGCGGCGCCTCGATCGCGCTCGAGGCGGCCAATCCCGCCTACGAGACGCGCATCTTCGGCCCCCACCAAGTCAAGGTGCAGGGCCGCGTGGTTGGACTCTTGCGCCGATACTGAAGCGCTTTGCTCTTCTAGGACCAGCTGTGCGGCAGCGGCGGTGCTACGGGCAGGATTGCCTCGGGCACATCGGTGAACAGGGCCCGCACCCCAAGGTCGAACAGCCGCTTTGCTTCCCGGGGGTCGTTGACGGTGTAAACCAAGACCGGCACGGCCTCGCGATAGAGTTCGCGCAAAAGCGATTCATCGAGATGGTGCGCGGCGAGATGCAAGGTCGAGCAGGCACAGCGTTCCATCGCCGCGCGCCAATCGGCACCGGCGCGCTCGCGCAACAGCCCGCGTGGCAGCTCGGGGACCGCGTGCCGCGCCGCGAGCAGTGTTTCTTCTTGAAAGGAAGAGATGAGCACGGGCGGTCCGTCGCTTGGCCAAACCCGCGCGATCAGTCGAGCCGCCTCGGCCCCGGTGCGCGCCTCTTGCCCGGGGTCGGATTTGAGCTCGACATTCACGGCCAAGTCGAGCCCGGCGAGAAAACCGAGGGCCGCTTCGAGGGTAGGGATCCGTTCGCCGCGGAACGCCGGGGCGAACCAGGAACCGGCATCTAAAAGTGCAAGCGAAGCACTGTCCGTTTCGATCACGCGGCCGCGCCCGTCGGTCGTGCGGTCGAGTGTGGAGTCGTGAATGACCACGAGCACGCCGTCGCGCGTGAGCCGCGCGTCGAGTTCGACCATCCTCGCCCCTCGCTCGTGAGCCAAGCGGAAGGCAGCGAGCGTGTTCTCCGGTGCGGCCGCCGATGCCCCGCGATGTGCGATCACCCGCGGCAGTCCCGTCAACGGCAGTTTCAAACCCGATCGCCAAGGTTCCCAACCCTTTCCGTGCATGCCCCCTCCTTCGTGCTACCTCGAGCTTTCGCTAGAGTGCTCGTGGCGAAGCGCCGGAGCACTTGCCGTTAAGCCGGGGTGTCGCGCTCCGCAAGCGGCTGGCAACAAGGAGCCGTTCCCTGACGGATCTCGAGGCGCGCAATGCGAGCAGGTCCTCGCCCGACGCTACGGCCCCGACGGAGGTCGAGGTCGCGGGCGTGGTCGACCGCGTCCTGTTCCATCGACCCGATACCGGTTACACCGTTCTCCGCCTCAAAAGTGCCAACCGTGCGACCTCCATCCTCGTTGGTGTCCTTCCCGAACCGCGCGAAGGTGAATTCGTTCGTGCCCGCGGAACCTGGGACGAAGACCGTGCCTGGGGACGCCGTCTTCTCGTATCGCGCTTCGAGCTTGCGCCTCCGACCACAAGCGAAGCCCTGATCGACTTTCTGAGTTCCGGCATCGTAGCCGGCTTAGGTCCTAAAACTGCCGAGCGGATCGTCGGCCATTTCGGTTTGGAGCTGGGTGAAGTGCTCGAGCGCAGCCCCGAGCGGCTCGCCGAAGTGCCGGGGTTGCGCCGCGACATCGCCCAAAGGCTCGTTGAGGCTTGGCGAAGCCAGCGCGAGGGCCGTGAACTCTTGCTATTCTTGCACGCTCACGGAATAGGCCTCGCGCGCGCCCGGGCTGTGCTCAACGCCTGGGGCCGCGACGCTTTAGCGCGGGTCAAAAGTGACCCTTACGCGCTCGCTCGAGACGTTCCCGGCATTGGCTTTGCCACCGCCGATCGCCTCGCAAGAAAGCTGGGCATCCAAGAGGACGCGCCGGTTCGCTTAATCGCCGCTCTCGAGGAAGCGCTGCGGCGAGCCGCGGAGGAAGGGCATACCGCGGTTGCGCAGGCAGAGCTCCTGGCGACGGCACGGGCGCTCTTGGGCGACGGTGGACCGGCGCTCGAAGTAGCCCTCGAGATGGCGCTCGAACGGGGCCTTTTGTGCGTGACGTCGCGCGACGACACGCGATGGTTGCAACTTCCCCACCTCGCCAACGCCGAAGCGGCTATCGCGCGCGAACTCGAGCGCCTGCTCGCGGCTCCCCTGGGATGGCGTTTCGTCGACCCCGCAGCTACCGCCACCCGCGCCGCAGCCAAGCTCGGCCTCGAGCTCGCCGCCGGGCAACGCGCGGCCCTATTGGCCGCACTCACCAACAAGGTCCTGATCGTCACCGGTGGTCCTGGAACCGGCAAGACCACGCTCGTGCGCGCGATCCTCAACGCCTTCGAAGAACCAGGCCTGCGCGTGGTGCTCGCCGCGCCCACCGGTCGTGCCGCGCGGCGGCTCGCCGAGAGTACCGGCTGCGCGGCATCGACGCTCCATCGTCTTTTGGAAGCGGAGCCCGGGCGCGGATTTCGTCGCCACCGCGGGCGTCCGCTCGCCTGTGACCTCGTGGTCGTCGACGAGATGTCGATGGTCGACACCGTCTTGATGCGCGCGCTGCTCGAGGCCCTGCCCGATGGGGCCGGGCTCGTGCTGGTCGGCGACGCCGATCAGCTGCCCTCGGTGGGGCCGGGCCAGGTCTTGGCCGATCTTATTGCCGCCCAGGTGGTACCGATCGCCGCGTTGAACGAGATTTTCCGTCAAGCGGCGCAAAGCGGCATCGTGCGCAACGCCCACCGCATCAACCGCGGCCAGTTGCCGGAATTCGCTCGCAGCGACGATGCGGGTGCCGACTTCTTCGGCATTCGGGTACGCGATCCCGAGAAATTGGCCGAGCGGGTGGTCGAGCTCGCAGCCCGCCGGATCCCCGAGCGCTTTAAGATGGATCCCTTCGACGACGTCCAGGTGTTAAGCCCGGTCAACCGCGGACCGACGGGGGTTCGCGCTCTCAACCAGCACCTGCAATATGCGCTCAATCCCGAGCCTTTGGCGGCGATCGAGCGGGCCGGCGCGCGTCTTGGCGTCGGCGATAAGGTGATGCAGCTCGTCAACGACTACGAGCGGGACGTCTACAACGGCGATCTCGGGCGGATCGCAGCGATCGACCGAGCCACCGGCACGGTGGAAGTGGTCTTCGACGAGCGCCGTCTTTCTTATAGCTTCGAGGAACTCGACGCGCTCGCCCCGGCCTTCGCCGCCACCGTCCACAAGGCGCAAGGCTCGGAATATCCTGCCGTGATCCTCACCCTTGCGCGCGCCCATGGCCGCATGTTGAACCGGCGTTTGATCTATACAGCCGTCACCCGAGCGCGGCGGCTCGTGGTGATCGCCTATGAACCGGGAGCACTCGAGCGCGCGGTCCGCGAGGGCGGCGGGCCGACACGGCAAACCCTGCTCGTGCATCGACTTGCGGCGCTGCGCGCCGGTCGCACGCAACGATCGAAGGACGGCACATGACCGACGAGGACCTTTCGGCACGGCTTAAGGCCGCGCAGACGATCATTCGCGAGGCCGGCGCACTCGCCCTTCGGTACTTCGGCAAACGCGAGACGCTGAAGATCGAACACAAAGGCCTTCAAGATGTGGTCAGCATCGCTGATCGAGAGACCGAGGCTCTGATCAGAGATCGTATCCAGCAATATTTCCCATCCGATGCGATACTCGGTGAAGAGCGCGGTGGTGATGAGGCATCCCGACTTTGGGTGGTCGATCCGATCGACGGAACCGCCAATTTCTTGCGTGGTATTCCATTCTGGTGCGTGGCCATCGCGTTTGTGGTGGAGGGCCGCACCGAACTCGCCTTGACCTTCGACCCCATCCACGATGACCTCTTCGTCGCCCGACGCGGGCACGGCGCGCAGCGCAACGGCGTTCCGATCCGCATCGTCACGCGCCCCCTCGCGCTCGCTTGTGTCGGCTTTTCGCACAACTTTAAAACACCCGCGGCGCCCTATCTCGAGGCGATGCGACGGCTGTTGGCGGCAGGGGTGGACCATCGGCGGCTGGGCTCGGCCGCTTTGACTTTCGCCCAGGTCGCAGCCGGTGCCCTCGATGCCGCGATCGCCTTTCGTACCAACGCCTGGGACGTGCTCGGCGGTCTGTTGCTCGTCGAAGAGGCGGGCGGACGGGCGAACCCGTTCTTAGACGGCCGTCCCCTGCGCGAACGGCGCACCGTGCTCGCCGGGACCGCCCAACTGGTCGAGATCCTCGCCGATGTCGACGCGGCGGCCACGGAGCGCGCGAATGACGCGATGATCGCTCGCTCTACGGTTGACAAGTCGGGATGACAACTCGCAAGAATGCACAAGACCTTCGCCCCGCGCGCAGCGTACGGCCTGTGACGGACTGGGGATGCCGGTGGCTGAAGACTATCTCGCGCATCTCGAGCGGGCAGCCGAGGCGGCGCTCGCTTCCTTGCGTCGCCACAAAGTGCTGCCGACCACGGTGGCCTATTCGGTTTGGCTCGCCCACCACGCCGGGCAGAACCCAGCGCTCAGCCGTGCGATCGCAAGCCTCGAAGCGAAGGGCGCCACCTTCGATGAAGCGCTGCATTTTGAGCTCGCCGAGCGTTACCTCGGGTTCGGTGCTGCCTCCGAACGCGCCCAGGCGCTCGCCGCGAAAGCCGAGCGCGTGCTGACCCGTCTCACCCTGCAGCTCGGCGGGTTCCGATCGGATGCCGCCGCGTTCGGCAATGCCTTACGGGAGGCGTCGGGGGCTATCGGCGAAACGATCTCGCCGGCTGAGCTTCTCGAACTCGTGCGGGAGCTGCAGCGCACGACCCAGACGATGCGCGAGCGAACCTTCGAACTCGAGCGCCAGTTGGCGGAACGGGACGCCGAGCTTGCCTCCTTGCGCGAAGATCTCGCCCGTGTGGTCGAAGCCATCAACACCGATATCGTCACGGGCATCGCCAATCGCCGCTTGTTCGATCGTACTCTCGAGCGCCTCGTCGCCGAAGCTGCCGAGCGCGGGAGCCCGTTGTCGTTGTTGATGATCGATATCGACCATTTCAAGAGCTTTAACGATCTCCACGGTCATCCGGTAGGCGACCGCGTGCTCCGCCTGGTCGCCACCAAACTGGCTGAAAAGGCCCCTGCCCCGCGGCTTGCGGCCCGCTTCGGTGGGGAAGAATTCGCGGTTCTTCTCCCCGCGGTCGACACCGAAGAGGCGGCAGCGATCGCGGAAAGCATCCGGCATGAGATGGCTACCCACGAGATCGTGTTGAAAACCGGAGGCAAACGGCTCGGCGCCGTAACGCTGTCGATCGGGGTCGCCACCTTGCGGCCCAACGAGCCGGCCGACAAGTTCCTCGCACGGGCCGATGCGGCACTCTATCGAGCCAAGCGCAACGGGCGCAACCGAGTCGAGGTCGAAGACGGGATCGAGGCGATGCCGGTTTAGGGCGTAGCCGCAGCTTCAGTTGGTTGGGTCTTTTCCGCATAGGTGCGGGCGAGAGCCTGGATCTTCGCGATCATGCTCGCAAGTCCATTCGCCCGCGTTGGTGTCAAGAACGAGGCAAGACCGATCTCTTCGAACACTTTGGGCGGATTGGCGAGGATCTCCTCCGGCGTGCGATCGTCGTAGAGCTGCAAAAGCAAGGCGATCAGGCCCTTGACGATGAACGCGTCGCTGTCTGCGAACAGGCGGATCCGGCCGCTTGCGGGATCGCGTCGCGCCACGAGCCAAACCCGGCTCTGACAGCCCGGTACGAGATTGGCATCGATACGCTCGCTTTCCGGAAACGGTGGCAGAGCACGACCGCGGTCGAGGATGTACTCGATCTTGTCCCGATATTCGTCAAAGAGCGCGAAATCAGCGCGGATCTGTTCGGCCGCTTCGGCGATCGTCGATGTAGCGGGCATGCTCCCTCCGCGAACCTCCAATTTGGACCGAAGCGGCACGCGGTCAACCGATCCTGCGCGCCGTGCCGGCCCGTCGCCTTAAAAAAAGCTGTGTATACTGCCGCAATGAGCCCACAAGGGTGATACGCGCGCGCGGCGATCCATGGCCGAGCCGTGCTTCTGGTTTGGTATCGTTTTCGCGCGTGTGTTCTGCATCCAGCCCTGGCGCGTGCAGGCTCGTGATCACTGTGACGGTCCAGCCTTCGCACAAGCCCTATGGGCTTGTACGTGCGCGACCAAGCGGTCGGATCACCCGTTTCGCAGCGCGGCAAAGGCGGCGAGAGCCGCTTTGCGGGCCTGCTCGTGATCCACGATCGGCAGAGGGTAGGTTTCCCCCAACCGCACCCCCGCCTCTTCGAGCACGAGCGGAGGCGCCCGCCATGGCTCATGGATCCACGCGCTGGGCAATCGCGCGAGCTCGGGGACCCAACGCCTGACGTAATCACCATCGGGATCGAATTTTTTGGCCTGTAAGATGGGGTTGAAGATACGAAAGTAGGGTGCGGCATCGATCCCGCAGCCTGCCACCCACTGCCAACCCATAGCATTGTTGGCAAGATCAGCATCAACGAGCGTATCCCAAAACCATCGCTCGCCTTCTTGCCATGGGATACGCAAATCTTTGGTCAGAAATGAGCCGACGATCATGCGCACGCGATTGTGCATCCAGCCCGTCGTCCACAATTCGCGCATGCCGGCATCGACGATTGGATAACCCGTACGCCCTTTCTGCCAGGCGCGCAGGGCTTTCGTGTCGACCGACCAGGGAAAGTGCGCGAACTCGGCGCGCAATGGCTCATCGGGCAGCTGCGGGAAATGGTAGAGGTTGGACCAAGCGAACTCGCGCCAGACAAGCTGGCGGATGAAGGGCCAAACGGCTTCGAAGCCGCGGCCTTCCGCTTCCGCCCGGGCCCGCGCCGCCCAATAGACCCGCCGCGGCGAAATCGTGCCGTGCGCGAGATGGGGGGAGAGGCGCGATACACCGCAACGCGCAGGAAAATCGCGCTCGTACCGGTACCGCCAGATCGGCCCATCGAGAAAGCGCGCGAGCAGCTTTTCTGCGCCCTGTTCGGATGGCTCCCATACCGCGCGCATGCCCACGGCCCAATCCGGCTTGGTCGGGCGCAGCGCGAGCGATGCTATCGTTTCGCTCTCGAGCCCGGGATCGCAAAAAACGAGCTCAGAAGGCACGGGAAGAGGTGCTTGCGGCGGCTCTTGCGCGAGCCAGGCGCGCGAGAAGGGGGTGAAGACGCGGTAGGGCTCGCCATCGGCCTGCACGATTTGCGTCGGCTCGAAGAGAAGAGTCCCAGGCAAGCTCTGCGCCGCGATGCCGAAGTCACCCAGCCGCTTGCGCAACCGCTGCTCGATTTGGCGACCCCAGGGATCGTAGAGGCGGCTCCAGAACACCGCCCGCGCCCTCACGCGCGAGGCGACCTCGGCCACGATCTCATCGGCCCGCCCGCGTCGAAGCACCAGACGCCCGCCGCGCGCCGCCACAGCCGAAGCCAGCGCTTCGAGCGCGCCGGCGAGAAACCACCGTGAGGCGGAGCCGTACCCCCAACATCCCGCTGAGACGTCGTCGAGCACAAAAAGCGCGACGACGGGAGCGCCCATGCGGACGGCCGCATCCAGCGCCGGGTGGTCGGCAAGACGAAGATCACGCGTGAACCAAATGAGAGTGGGCGAAACCATGCGCCGTCCTTTCACGCTCGCTCGTCTTCTTTACGCGGCTGGCCGCCTCGAAGATCGCCGGCAGGAGAGCAGGTGACGGCGCGCGTCCGGCTCCGGTGTCAGTCTCGCGGCTGGGACGGCAAAGACCCGGCGAGAGCCGAGGAGGTAGGCTGTGAACGGACCGGGGAACAGACCGGCGATGGCGGGGTCGAGGACATCGAGCCCCCCGGTGAAGGCCCCCAAGGCCGGGAGCAAAAGCCGCCTGCCGTCGCTTGCGAAACAGCGCCGGCGCTGGATGCGGCGCGCGGGTGTGGCGATCCGCGCGACAGGGTGGAGATGGCCGGCGATCTCGCCCTCTCTGCCCGAAGGAACGTGCACAAAGCTGAGCCCGGCCCTTTCAAAGCGCGGCAAAACGGCACCGCCCAAGGCGAGCGGGATCGCCGTATCGTGGTTCCCCGTCACCCACAGCCAGAGTTGGCGGCGTATGAGCGCACTCAAGCGGTCGAACCCCGCTTCCTCGATGAGGGCGGCGGCTTCCGCACCGTGCAGACCGTCGCCCAAACTCACCACCATTTGGGGTCGATGGCGTTCGATGAGCGCTTCAAGACGCGCGAGCGTCTCCTCGAACTCATAAGGAGGCGCCATGAGCCCCCGACGGGCGAGCGCTGCGGCCTTGCCGATGTGCAGATCGGCGACGATGAGCATTTTCTCGTCGGGCCACAGAAGTGCCCCCGCGGGATCGAGCAACAACTCGCGACCGCACACGCGCAAGGGAAGCACGCTCATGCCAGGGCCTCTGCGACCAGCTCCTCTACCGCCGCCTCGAGTTCTTGATCGAGCGCTTCGCCGCCTACGAATTCCTTCCCGATGCCGGCGATGATAGCCACAGCAAAAGGTGAGATTCGCTTTAGGGGTACGTGTTTGATCTTACCTTGGATGGCATGCAACAGATCCGATAGCCGACGCAGGTCGGTCATCGATTGGGCCGCCTCGGCCCGCGCTGCACGCAACAACACATGTTCTGGCTCGTGCTTGCGCAGGACATCGTAGAGCAGATCGGTGCTGATCATGACTTGCCTACCGGTCTTTTCGCGACCGGGTAGACGCCGTTCGACCAATCCGGCTACGACCGCACAGTTGCGAAAGGCGCGGCGGAGCAGCGAGCTCTCTGCCATCCATTCTTCGAAGTCGTCGGCGAGCAGGTCGGGAGTGAAGAGTTCCTCCGGGCGGGTGATCGGCACGCGCCCCCACACCGCGATGCAATAGTCGGATGCGACGAAGCCGAGCGGTGCGAGCCGCATCCGTTCCATCCGTCGGGTCAGCAGGATGCCGAGCGTCTGGTGCGCGTTCCGCCCGGCCAAGGGATAGGCGACGAGGAAATGGCGGCGCCCGCGCGGAAAGGTTTCGACTAAGAGCTCACCCGCCTCTCCGATGCTCGAGCGACGAACTTGCGCTTCCAACCATTCTTGCACCGGCATGGGAAGAGACGCCCACCGGCGCCGGTCGGCGAGGATCGCGTTCACGCGCGCTGCGAGCGCGCTCGTAAGCGGCAATTTGCCTCCCGCGTAAGCTGGGACTTTGGGTTCCCTCGCGCGTCGCGGGACGCGCACGATCACTTCGTCTTCGCGGATGCCGATGAATTCCAACGTTCGCCCGGCGAAGAGAAAGGTGTCACCGGGGGTGAGCGTGCTCACGAAATATTCCTCAACTTCACCCAACCGCCGGCCGCGCAAGCCCAGGCGCACCCGCATCATCGGCGCTTCCACGATCGTTCCGACGTTCATCCGGTAGCGCCGGGCAAGGCGCGCATCGGCCAAGCGCCACAGCCCGTCCGGCCCGCGCACGAGCCGACGGTAGCGCTCATAGCGTTTGAGCGCATAGCCACCGGTGGCAACGAAATCGAGCACCGCATCGAAGTCGGCGCGCGAGAGGTCGGCATAAGGAGCCGCCTCGCGCACCTCGGCGAACAAACTGTCGGCATCGAAGGGACCAGCGCAGGCTACTCCAGTGATGTGCTGGGCGAGGACGTCGAAGCCGCCGGCAGCGACACCGCTGCCATCGAGCGCGCCCTCGGCGATCGCCGCGCGTGCCGCCAGACACTCGAGCACTTCGAAGCGGTTCGCCGGCACGAGCACCGCCCGCGACGGTTCCTCAAGGCGATGGTTCGCCCGTCCCACCCGCTGCAACAGCCGCGAAACGCTTTTGGGCGCGCCCACCTGCACGACGAGATCCACATCCCCCCAATCGATCCCGAGATCGAGCGAAGAAGTCGCAACGACCGCCCGCAAGCGACCGCTTGCCATCGCTGCTTCGACCTTGCGGCGTTGTTCGACATCGAGCGACCCGTGGTGCAGCGCGATCGGCAAATTGTCGTCATTCAGTCTCCACAACACGCCGAAGAGGACCTCGGCCTGCGCACGCGTGTTGACGAAGACGATGCTGGTGCGATGGCGGCGGATGAGATCGAGGATCGCGGGTGCCGCGTGGGTGGCGTAATGTCCGGCCCAGGGGATACCGGTGCCGGGAAGCAGGATCTCGACCTCGGGAGGTGCACCCGGCTCACCCTGCACGAGGGCAACGGACTCGGGCCGCGGAGAGAGATAGCGCAACAAGGAGCGCGGCTCGGCTATGGTCGCCGACAACCCGACGACGCGCGCCGCCGGCGCGAGGCGGCGCAGCCGCGCGAGACCAAGGGCCAAAAGCGCCCCACGCTTGCTCTCAGCAAGGGCGTGCAGCTCATCGAGGACGATGGCGCGCAATTTAGAGAACTGCAGCTGCGCGTCGGGATAGGACAACAACAGCGCGAGCGATTCGGGGGTGGTAAGGAGGACATCGGGTGGGCGACGCCGTTGGCGTGCGCGCGCGGATGAGGGCGTATCGCCGGTGCGCAAGGCAATGGCGATGGGAAGCCGCATCTCCTGGATCGGGGCTTCGAGATTGCGCGCGATATCGGCTGCAAGAGCCTTAAGCGGCGAGACATAAAGGGTGTGGATGCCGCACCCGCTCCCCGTTTCTGCGAGCTCAACAAGGCTCGGCAGGAAACCGGCGAGTGTCTTGCCGCCGCCGGTCGGTGCCAAAAGCAGCGCATCACGGCCTTCGCGGGCAAGCGCGAGCATCGCGAGCTGGTGCGCGCGCGGACGCCATCCGCGCTCGTCAAACCAGCGCGCAAAGCGCACCGGCAAAGCAGTTTCGAGCCCTGGTGCTAGCCCGAGCGGATCGATCAGCGTTTCGCTCATAAGGGCGATCTAGCGCGGCTCTGTCCCTCGGTCAGCGCGCGCCTCGACCACGCCCACGCGCTCCCTTAAAACGGTGCGGAGACAAGCGGTGATCGGCACCATGCCTGCGCGCGTGTTCATCGACGGGGAAGCGGGTACGACTGGGCTCGGCATCCGAGAACGCCTCGCCCACATCCAAGGGGTCGAACTCGTCGCCATCGATCCCGAGCGACGAAAGGACCCGCAGGCGAAACGCGCGCTCCTGCAGACGGTCGACCTCGCGGTCTTGTGCCTGCCGGACGAGGCGGCGCGGGAGACCGTGGCGATCATTGAGGAACTGGGCGATCAGGGTCCGCGCGTGCTCGATGCGAGCACCGCGCATCGCGTGGCACCGGGTTGGGTCTATGGTCTTCCCGAACTGACCCCTGATCAACCGACGGCGATTCGTCGCGCGCGCCGCGTGGCCAACCCGGGATGCTATCCGACCGGGGCCATCCTTCTTTTGCGGCCGCTTGTCGACGCGGGCGTGCTGCCGAGCGATTTCCCGCTCACCATCAACGCCGTTTCCGGCTATTCGGGCGGTGGGCGAGCGATGATCGAGGCCTATGAGCGCGGCTCCGCGCCGCCTTTTGAGCTCTATGCGCTTGGCCTCGAGCACAAGCACGTGCCCGAGATCCAGTTGTGGGCTCGGCTCGCGCGCCGGCCGCTGTTCGCTCCCTCGGTCGCGAATTTCCGCCAAGGCATGCTCGTGTGCGTGCCGCTGCACCTGGACGAGCTGCCCACGCGGCCGCGCGGACGCGACCTCCTCGAGATCCTCGCCGCGCGCTATTCCGGTGCTCGCTTCGTGCGGGTGGTAGCAGCGGGCAGCGAGGAACGCGCGATCGAACGCCTTGACGCTGCCGCGCTCGCCGGACGCGACGATCTCGAACTCTTCGTGTTCGCAAACGAGCCGCGCCGACAAGCCCTTCTCGTTGCCCGCCTCGACAATCTCGGCAAAGGTGCTTCAGGGGCGGCGCTTCAGAACATCAAGCTCATGCTCGGGCTCGAGGACGAGGAAAACACGCCATGATCTTTCGCTTGGACCAATACGAACTCGAGACCGAAAGCGACGAGTTCTGGGTCGCGCCGACAGCAGTGATCATCGGTCGAGTCAAGCTCGGTCACGAATCGAGCGTGTGGTGGAACTGCGTGCTGCGCGGCGATGGCGAGCCGATCGAGATCGGCGCCCGCACCAACATTCAGGACGGGACCATCTGCCATACGGATCCGGGCTTTCCGCTCGTCGTCGGCCCCGATGTCACCGTCGGCCATGCCGCCGTCCTCCATGGCTGCACGATCGGGGCCGGTTCGCTCATCGGCATCGGCGCCATGGTGCTCACCGGCGCCAAGGTCGGCCGCAACTGTCTGATTGCCGCCAAGGCCTTGGTCGGCGAGGGCAAGGAGATCCCCGACAACAGCTTGGTCATGGGAATACCCGGAAAGGTAGTGGGCGAGGTCCGCCCCGACCAGCTCGAGCGGATGGCGCGCGGCACGCGCGCCTATGTCGAGAACTGGAAGCGGTACCGTCGGGCCCTCGTCCGCGTCGACTAATGGGAGAACAGCCCTGGTGAGCCAGGAAGCATCGGTTATGTTCGATAAGCGAGGGTAACTCGGGCGGGCCCTTATGGCCCTGTGGGCGCACCATCTTATCGCCATCGGACGAGCCTACTTACGACGAATCGAAGACCATGACGATCACCCGCGAGCTGTTCGCGCGCTCAAAAGCTTGGCCCGTGCTCGAAGCGCTTAAGGTCCTCGAACGCGTGCGGCGCCGCCCACCCGCTAAGGGTTACGTGCTCTTCGAGACCGGCTACGGACCGTCGGGACTGCCACATATCGGAACCTTCGGTGAGGTGTTCCGCACCACGCTCGTGCGGCGGGCGTTCAGCCGGCTGAGCGATCTACCGACCGAGCTCGTTGCCTTCTCCGACGACATGGACGGTCTGCGCAAGGTTCCGGACAACATCCCGAACCGCGAGATGGTCGCTCAATATCTGGGCCGTCCCTTGACCTCCATTCCCGATCCGTTCGGAACCCACGAATCCTTCGGCCATCACATGAACGCTCGGCTTAAGGCGTTCCTCGACGATTTCGGATTTCCCTATACTTTTATGAGCGCGACCGAGTGCTACAAGAGCGGTCGCTTCGATGCCACGCTCCTTAAGGTCCTTGCCCACCACGACGAAATCCGCAACGTCATCCTTCCCACCTTAGGCCCCGAACGGCGCGCCACCTATTCTCCCATCCTGCCGATCTCGCCCAAGACCGGCCGGGTGTTGCAAGTGCCGATCCTCGAGACCCGCGTAGAATCGGGCACGGTCGTCTTCCGCGACGAGGACGGCACGCTCACCGAGGTGCCGGTAACCGGCGGCCACTGCAAGATGCAATGGAAATGCGATTGGGCGATGCGCTGGGTCGCGCTCGACGTCGATTACGAGATGTCGGGTAAGGATCTCATCGATTCCGTGAAGCTCGGTGCCAAAATCTGCCGAATTCTAGGCGGGGAACCTCCGGAAGGCTTCACGTACGAGCTCTTCCTCGATGAGCATGGTCAAAAGATTTCCAAATCAAAAGGCAATGGCCTCACAATCGAGGAATGGCTTCGCTACGGCACGCGCGAGAGCCTCTCTCTGTTCATGTACAAGGATCCGAAAGCAGCAAAGCGCCTCTATTTCGACGTCATTCCTCGTCACGTTGACGAATATCAACAGTTGCTCGAGGCTTATCCGGACCAAGACGATGAGAAGAAAATCAACAATCCGGTCTTCCACATTCACGACGGCAATCCGCCGGTCGATCGCCTACCGATCACCTATGCCATGCTGCTCAATCTCGCAGCAGTGCTCAACGCCCAGTCCGCCGAACTCTTGTGGCGATACGTCTCTCGCTACGCTCCGGAGGTGACGCCCGAGACCCATCCCAAGCTCGCCCGACTGATCGAACACGCCCTCGCCTATTGCCGCGATTTCGTCTTGCCGGCACGGCGGCTACGGGCACCGAACCCGCTCGAGCGCGCCGCACTGATCGAGCTGCGCGACCGCCTTGCGGCTCTGCCCAGTGGAACCGACGGCGAGACGATCCAGAACCTTCTTTACGAGATCGGCAAAGCCCATGGTTTTGTGAACCTTCGGGACTGGTTCAAAGCGCTTTACGAAACATTATTGGGCCAGTCCGAGGGGCCGCGTTTTGGGACTTTTATCGCGATCTACGGGATTTCAGAGACCCTCGCGCTCATCGACCAGGCACTCGCCCGCGGAGCCGAGCCGTCATGAGAGGACGTAGCGAGGAGCCGCCGCGCCGGCGCAAAGGTCCGCCCACGCCGCCGCCGCGGCGCGGCCCGGCGCACGGCGGCCCGCCGGTCGTCGAGGCCAAACGGCCGCAGGCGACCGCGCGCTCGGTGGCGCTCGATGTGCTCGACCAGGTTCTCGGACCCGAGCGGCGTCCGCTCGAAGAAGCCTTCGCGAGCCACCCCGATCTGCCTCAGCTCGCCGCCCGCGACCGACAACTCGCCCGATTGTTGGTGGCAACGGTGCTGCGCCGGGCCGCTGAGCTCGACGCCCTGGCCTCGCCCTTCTTGCGCTTCAAGCTGGAACCTGCGCGCCTGCGCCACATCCTGCGCCTTGGGATCGCGCAGCTCGCGATTCTCGAGACGCCGCCCCATGCCGCGGTCCACACCACCGTCGAGCTCGCCCGCCACGGCCATGAGAAAGCCGTGCCGATGATCAACGCCATCCTGCGGCGGGTGGCGATCCACGCCAAGGAGCGCCTGCCCCAACTCGACGGCCCGCGCTTGAATACGCCGGACTGGATGTGGCGGAGCTGGGTGCGCGCATTCGGCGAAGCGACCGCGCGGGCGATCGCCGAGATCCATATGCGCGAGCCGCCGCTCGATCTCGTCGTGCGCGGTGATCCCAACGAGCGCGCTGGCCCGCTCGGTGCCGAACCCTTGTGGCTCGACGTCGTGCGCCGCCCGGTTGGAGTCACGATCGAGAGCCTTCCGGGCTATGCCGAGGGTAGTTTTTGGGTGCAGGATGTCGCCGCCAGCTTACCGGCCCGCCTCTTGGGCGAAGTCAAGGATCGCTGGGTGCTCGATTTGTGCGCCGCTCCGGGTGGCAAGACCATGCAGCTCGCGGCCATGGGCGCACGGGTCACCGCTGTCGACATCTCCAGTCAGCGGCTTGCGCGCGTACGCGACAATCTCGCGCGAACCGGTTTTAAGGCAGAGCTCATCGAAGCCGACGTGACCCGCTGGCGCCCGCCCGAGCCGGCGCCTCTGGTCCTTCTCGACGCGCCCTGTTCGGCCACCGGCACGATACGCCGTCATCCCGACATCCCCCACCACAAACGCCCCTTGGATGTCGAGCGAATGAGCGAGTTGCAGGATCGTCTGCTCGATGCGGCAGCGGAGATGCTCGCCCCGGGCGGCGTTCTCGTCTACGCGGTTTGTTCGCTTGAGCGTGAAGAGGGCGAGCATCGCATCAAAGCCTTACTCGAGCGTAAAAGCGTGGAGCTCGTGCGCGATCCGATCGAGCGATCCGAACTCAAGGGACTGCCGGCACTTCTCTCAGGGGCAGGAGAAGTTCGCACGCTTCCTTGCTTTTGGGCCGAGCGTGGAGGCATGGACGGGTTCTTCGTCGCCCGCCTGCGCCGCGTCGGGTGAACCTCCGGAGCCTTGCAATGAGCATTCGGCCGATCCATCGTGCGTTGCTTTCGCTCGCCGACAAGAGCGGGCTCGTCGACTTCGCTTCCGCACTCGCCGGACGCGGCGTCGAGCTCGTGTCGACCGGCGGCACCGCGCAGGTGATGCGCGAGGCGGGCCTCGCCGTCGTCGATGTCTCGACCATCACCGAATTCCCCGAAATCCTCGACGGGCGGGTGAAGACATTACACCCCAAGATCCATGGAGGGTTGCTCGCCACCGGCAGTCCCGAACATGAGGCGACGCTCGCTCGGCACAAGATCCCGCGCATCGATCTTTTGGTGGTCGATCTCTACCCCTTCGCCCGTACGCGCGCCTCAGGAGCGCCGTTCGCCGAATGTATCGAAGAGATCGACATCGGCGGCCCTGCCATGATCCGCGCCGCCGCCAAAAACCACGACATCGTCGCCGTGCTCGTCGATCCCACCGATCGCGAGCCCTTGCTCGCCGAGCTCGATCGCTTAGGCGGCACCACGCTCGAGACCCGCCGCCGGCTCGCCGCCAAGGCCTTTGCGCTGACCGCTGCCTATGATGCCGAGATCGCCGACTTCTTCCTCGAGGCGACCGGCGAACTCTTCCCCGATCAGTTCGTCTTCGCCGGGCAGAAGATCATGCAACTGCGCTATGGCGAAAATCCGCATCAGAGTGCTGCGGTCTATCGGCGCTCCGGCCCGCGCCCTGGAGTTGCCACCGCGCGCCAGCTGCAAGGAAAGGAGCTCTCCTACAACAACCTCCTCGATGCCGACGCCGCGCTTGAGGCGGTTGCAGAACACGCCGAACCGGCGGTTGTGATCGTCAAACATGCCAACCCTTGTGGGGTCGCGGAGGCACCCGTTCTGCTCGAAGCGTGGAAGAAGGCGGTGGCCTGCGATCCGGTTTCGGCGTTCGGCGGGATTGTTGCCGTCAACCGATCGCTCGATGCGGCAACCGCAGAAGCGATGATCGAGCTGTTCCTCGAGGTGATCGTGGCGCCGGCGGTCGAACCCGAAGCGGCAGCCGTGCTCGCGCGTCGGCCCAATCTTCGCGTTCTCGTACCCCACGGCCTGCCCGATCCGGCAGCGCCCGGCCTGGTCCTGCGCTCGCTTCAAGACGCGTTCCTCGTTCAGACCCGAGATCCCGGCGTCGACCATCGCGCGCAATGGCGGGTGGTGACTCGGCGCGCGCCGACCGACGCGGAATGGGAGGATCTTCTCTTCGCCTGGAAGGTCGTGCGACACGTACGCTCGAACGCGATCGTACTCGCCCGCGGGCGCGCCACTGTTGGCATCGGCATGGGCGAGACCAGCCGGGTGGACGCCGTGCGCCACGCCGTCGAACGGATGGAGCGCGGGGCCGGCAAAGGGCCCTGTGTGGTCGCGTCGGATGCCTTCTTTCCCTTCGCGGACGGGCTCGAGGCGGCGATTGCGGGCGGCGCCACCGCCTGCATTCAACCCGGCGGATCGAAGCGGGACGAGGAAGTCATCGCTGCAGCCGATGCCGCCGGCATCGCGATGGTCTTCACCGGAAGGCGCCATTTCCGGCACTGAACCGAAAAACGGCACCGATCCCGGTGTCGCCTTCGGCGCTCAAGTGACGGACATCTCGGGAGCGATGGAGCGGGCGAAGGGATTCGAACCCTCGACCCCAACCTTGGCAAGGTTGTGCTCTACCCCTGAGCTACGCCCGCATCAACGCGACATCGATCACTTAAGCGCCTGGCGCCGCCTTGGCAAGGGCGCGCGCGCCGAGCCTGCGACCGTCGGTGCCGTTCGGTTCATTCCCTAAGCGTCGCATCCAGATCCAATTCGAGCGGCACATGGCCCGTGGCGGCGACGAAACGGCGAAGCCCGGCCGGTGTGATGGCTGTGGTCTGGGTGTTGACAAGGGGATGGAAGTTCAAAAGCGGCAAACTCATCATCTTGGTGTCCCATACCGGCTTCACGCGATGCTCGCGGTCGTTGATGAGTGCAAAGGGCGTAACCGAACCCGGCTCCACCCCAAGAGCCTCGCGCAGACGCTCAGGAGAGGCGAAGCTCACCCGCGGCGCACCGATCAGCCGTGCAAGCGCGTTGACTTTGACCTTCTGACGATCGAGACAGGATACGAGCCAAAGACCGCCGGTGCGATCTTCTAGAAAGAGGTTCTTGGTATGGCCGCCCGGAAGATGCGCGGTATACTGTTGGGCCTCCTCCACCGTGAACACGGGAGGATGGGAATAGGTGGTGGTCTCGATCCCAAGTTCGGCCAAAAAAGCCAAGAGCTCGTCTGGAGTCATCGACACAGAAGCTCTCTCCTCTATTCCCCACCGAAGCCCACCACCTCTCTGGCCCGCACCCCCATGGGTGAGGACGCAGGGCTCGGCTAAGCGACGTCGATGGCCGAGCTGTTGACCCCCGATCTCTGCGTGATCGGCGGCGGCGCCGGAGGTTTGTCGGTCGCAGCCGGCGCCGTCCAGATGGGTGCTTCCGTCGTCCTCGTCGAGGCCAGGCGCCTGGGCGGCGATTGCCTCAATAGCGGCTGTGTTCCCTCCAAAGCGCTCATCGCCGCAGCGCGCGTCGCGCAAGCGCTGAATACCGCCGAGGGTTTCGGCATCCGCATCGGCACGCCCGAGATCGACTTCAAGGCGGTAATGGACCATGTGCAGGCCGTGATCGAGACGATCGCGCGGCACGACAGCACGGCCCGTTTCGAAGGGCTCGGCGTCCGCCTCATCGAGGCCAAGGGACGCTTTGTGAACCGGCGCGAGGTCGAAGCCGGGGGTATGCGCATCCGCGCCCGGCGGTTCGTGATCGCCACTGGCTCGAGGCCCATCATCCCTCCCATCCCCGGTCTCGAAACCACCCCCTATCTCACGACCGACACGCTCTTCGGGCTCAGCGAGCGGCCAGACCAGCTTCTGATCATCGGCGCCGGAGCGGTCGGCGTCGAGCTTGCCCAAGCCTTTAGGCGGCTTGGCGTGCCGGTTACCCTTTTCGAGGCTGCCACCATGCTCGGCGAGGAAGAGCCGGAGCTCGTCGATGCGCTGCGTGCGCAGTTGCGCCGCGAAGGGATCGAAGTCTGGGAGCGCGTGCAGATCCGCAAGATTGAACCGGGTCCGACCGTGGTGTTCGCGAGCCCCCACGGTCGCGAAGAGCGGCGCGCCGGCACCCACCTGCTCCTCGCCACCGGCCGCCGTCCGACGGTCGAGGACCTGGGACTCGAGGCGGCGGGGATCCGTTTCAGCGAAGACGGTATCGCGGTTGATCACCGGCTGCGCACCTCCAACCGTCGGGTCTTCGCGCTCGGCGACTGTACGGGTGGTCCTCAGTTTTCTCACCTCGCCGGCTGGCAAGCCGCTGCGGTCGTCCAGCAGATCCTATTCCGCTCGCCAGTGCGGGCGATCCCGCGCGCATTGCCGCGGGTCGTGTTCACCGACCCGGAGCTCGCGCGCGTCGGCCTCACCGTCGCCGAGGCGCGAGCACGCGGCATTTCCTTTCGCCTCGTGGAAGAGATGCTGTCGCAGAACCATCGAGCGTGCGCAGAACGTGTCCATCACGGACGCATCCGCGTCCTCGTCTCTCCGTTCGGTCGCATTCTCGGCTGCTCGATCCTCGCACCCAACGCCAGCGAGCTGATCGTACCGTGGGTGCTCGCGATCGAGCGCCACTTGCCGCTTTCCGCGCTTGCCCGTTGTCTTATCCCGTACCCGACCTATTCCGAAATCAGTAAGCGCGCGGCGGGAAGCTTCTTTGCCTCCTTCCTTTTCTCGCAACCGACTCGCCGTCTCGTACGCCTGTTGGCAAGGCTCGGATGAACCACGATCTACATCGATCAAGACGACAGCGAACATTCGCTCTCTTGCTGTTGGTCTCGCTCTTGGCTTTTTCCTTAACTTTTATGCTTGTGGTCCAATCCGAACAAATCTTGAGTCTCGAGAGCCTAGCCCGCCACCGAGAATTCCTTATCGGCTTTGTCGCTGAACGTCCTTTTCTCGCCAGCGCCGCCTTCTTTGTGCTCTATGTGGCCACAACCGCGCTCTCGATCCCGGGTGCGAGTGTCCTTTCGCTGAGCGGGGGGTTTCTGTTCGGCGTAGCGCTTGCGACCCCGCTTGTGGTCAGCGGTGCTACGATTGGGGCAGTGATCGTCTTTTCCCTCGCCCGCACCGTGCTTGCGGCGACGCTTCAAGCGCGCGCCGGCGACCGCTTCGTGCGCCTCGCTCACGCGTTTCGCAACGATGCGTTCGCCTATCTGCTCGCTCTGCGCCTGGTTCCCCTCTTTCCCTTTTGGCTTGTCAACCTCGTGCCGGCTCTGCTCGGAGTGCGCCTTGTTCCCTTTGCTGCTGCGACCGCGATCGGCGTCCTTCCCGGCGCGCTCGTCTACACGAGCGTGGGAGCTGGTCTCGGCGCTATCCTCGAGCGAAAAGAGCCGCTCGCTTTCAGCCTCTTGCTTGAGCCGTCGCTTTTGATCCCTCTTTTGGGCCTTGCCGCGCTCGCCCTTGCGCCCGCGATCTGGCGACGGCTCGGGGCTCGAACACTCATCAATGAGTAAGAGTCCGATCGCTGCGCGTTACGGCACGCACAACCATCACGAGCACCGCTTAACCCTCAAGGAGGCGACCCATCGTCAAGAACTTCTTGCGGCGTCCTTCCCGCAACTCGTGCCCGTCTTTGCCGACGAGCTCGGCCAGATGCCGATCGATCGCTTCACCTACCGCACGAATGGTTGTCTGACGCGCGCGATGGGCTCCGCCTAAGGGTTCGGCGATGATTTCATCGACGAGGCCGAGTTGGGAAAGATCTTGCGCCGTAAACCGGAGTGCCTCAGCCGCTTCGGGGGCCTTCTCTGCGGCTCGCCAGAGGATCGCCGCACAACCTTCCGGAGAGATCACGGAATAAATACTGTGCTCGAGCATAAGGACGCGATCGCCCGCGGCCAGCGCGATCGCCCCTCCTGAACCACCCTCTCCAACGATCACGGCGACGATGGGCACGGTGAGCTCGAGGCAACACGCAAGTGATTGCGCGATGGCTTCGGCCTGTCCGCGCTCTTCGGCATCGACACCGGGATGTGCACCGGGGGTGTCAACAAACGTGACGACAGGTAAGCGGAAGCGTTCGGCCAAGCGCATGAGTCGAACCGCTTTGCGGTAACCCTCCGGCCGCGCCATCCCGAAATTGTGTTTGACTCGCTCTTCCAGGTTGTTCCCCTTTTCGTGTCCCAAGAGGAGGATCGAGCGCCCGCGAAAGCGCGCAAGCCCGCCTTGGATCGCGGCGTCGTCGGCGAAACAACGATCGCCTGCAAGGGGGACGTATTCTTCGACCAATTCCGCGACATAGTCTTTGAAGTGCGGCCGGTCGGGATGACGGGCGACCTGTGCCTTCTGCCAGGGGGTGAGCTTGGCGTAAGTCTGTGCCAACAGCTTGACCGCCTGGGCCTCAAGCCGCGCGATTTCTTCCGACAGATCGAGCTCGCTACCCTCTTGCAGATGGCGCAGCTCTTTGATCTTAACCTCGAGTTCCGCGATCGGCCTTTCGAATTCGAGAAGCGTGCTCATCCGATTAAGAACGGCTCCCTCAGCGCGCGGCGCTTGTGCGGGCGCGAAGGGTTCCTGTCAACGCGCACGATGCGGTTGTCCGTTTCGGAAAAGCCGCGCCGCTTAGACGATGTCTTCGATGCGCCCGGAGAAATCGGGCGAACAGAAGGGACCGCCGATGAAGAGCTCGTCGATAAGGTTCGGGCTTTTGATCCCCTCGAGCTGAGCCGCCCATATCTCGGCGTTGTCGATCGGACGATACCCCAGCCGTTCGGCGTTGCTGTTGTCCCAGAAGCTTCGCGTATTGGCAGAGACCCCGTACACGATCTCGTAACGATACCAGGCACTCAACCCGACATCGACGAGATGACAGAAGTCACGATACGACTGCCAAGTTGAAAGCTGTCGCTCGTCGACCGGCTGCTCACGGCAGCTCCCAATGCGCATGCAGAACACGCGCAGACCATGCTTGTTCGCATAGTAGAGCCCTAAGATCTCCCCGAACGCTTTCGACACACCATAGCGCGAATCCGGCTTGGGTGGTGCGGTGTGGTCGGTGCGCGGCCAGCGTCGATGGAAACCCACCGCGTGATTGGACGAGGCGAACAGAACCCGCTCGGTGCCGGCCTTGCGCGCCGCTTCGAAGAGATTGATACATCCGACGATGTTGGCGCGCAGGATCTGTTCCCAAGTACCCTCTACCGAATGACCGCCCAAGTGTACGACCGCATCAATACCCTTAAGCAGCCGCATCATCGCCTCGGCGTCCGCGAGATCGGCCGGGATCACCTCCTCACCCGCTGCGGCCGGCTCCATCGGTGCGATGTCGGAGAGCCGCACGAGGGCATAGCGACCCCGCAAGTGCCTGCGCAGGACGCGCCCGAGCGCTCCCGCCGCGCCGGTGATCAGCACGCGTTCGATGGTCAAGAGAGCCTCCTCCCGCTAGCTTGACGACGGTTCAAGCACGAACCGAGCGAGAGGGCAAAGAGCGGTCGGGGTTTGACCTGGATCAACGCACACACGAAGCCGCTAGGCTAACAGGCGCAAACAGCGAGCAAAAGGTGCCGGAGATGACGGGCAAGACGGTCCGCGAAGCGGTGGCGGTGTTCCACGATTGGAGCTCGCTCGAGGCGGCGGTGGACGAGCTGAGAGAAGCTGGTTTTCCTAAAGACGCCATCAGCCTCCTCGCAAGCCAACACACGGTCGAGAAAAAACTCGGACACGTCTATCAAAGAGTAGAAGAGCTCGAGGACGATCCGCGCGCGCCGCGCACCCGCTTCGTCTCCGCAAAGCAGATCGGTCGGCGCGAGGATATGGTGATCTCCTCGCTGACGGTGCTGCCGACGTTGATTGCTGCCGGCGTCGTGGTGGCATCAGCAGGTGCGGTGGCGGCGGCGATCGCGGGCACCGCGCTCGTCGGCGCCACGCTCGGCACCATTCTCGCGCGCTGGATGGACAAGCGACACGCGGAGTGGTTGCAGGAGCAGCTTGAGAAGGGCGGCATCCTCTTGTGGGTACGCACGCCCGACGAATGGTCCGAGCGCAAGGCGATCGAGATCTTAACTCAACACGCCGCGCACGACGTGCACATCCACGAGATCCCGGCGCCTTCCTGAACACCGGGCGCAGCCCAAGCCTTAAGACGCCTCCTCTCATCCTGGAACGGCGGGGCGCGACCTCGATCCTGCGCCGAGGTTGAGCATCTGCCGGCACTTTTGGTGGCCCGGCCAAGCGGAAAGGATCTCCGGCTGGTGCTGCGCGGGCTGGAAGGCTTTCGGCTTGAGCTACCGCAAACGCGAGTAGCATCGGGATGCCCCGCGCCGCTCTCTGCCGGATCGACAGCACGGGCCCGTCTGGTTCTCGTTCCCTTCGACTTCTACGCGTTGCCCTAAGAGGCTACGGGAACTCGAAGCACGCGACGATCGGCGCGTGATAGCTCTCGGTGGCGCGCTCGACGCGCTCGGAAGGTGCGAGCTCGTCGTCGAGGGTTTCGTTGTGGACCTCGAGCCCCCGGAAATAGGCGAGAAGCGGCCGCGAGACGAGGATGTGGTCGAGCTCGAGCTTGCGGCCGTGGTGAATGGCCGTGAAACGGCGGTCTTCGGGCAGCGATCGGCCTGTTGGTACGAGTGAGCGCACCGCGAGCTCTCCATTTCCGGTATCTGACGTCTCGGCGCAGAGGATGCGCACGGGCGTCTCGCGATCCTGGCTATTGAAGTCGCCGGCGACCGCAATCAGAGGATCGGGCTCTGCGGCGAACAACGCTTCGAGCTCGAGGCGCACCTCGAGGGCCTGGGCGGCCCGTTGGACGGCAGCGAGAAAGAAGCCTTCTGCCCAGCCGGCGACCGAAGCCCAAGCGAAGGGTCCGAGTTTTTGACCCGGAACGAAGGACGCGAGCGGGGCCTTAAGATGTATGTTGACGACGTGGAGCAATCGCCCGCCGGGGAGTTCGATGCTGACGAACAGGGCCGGTCGTTCGAACCGGCACAATACCTCGGCTGGCTCGGGCAGAGCGGTCGAGAGCTTAAACGGGATCGGAGCGACGCGCTCGTGTCTGAGCTCCCGCGCGGCGCGGATGGGAAAGCGCGAGAGCACGGCGAGATTGTGCACATCAGCCACCCACCCTTCCTCACCGTGCACACCGGGCGAGCGCGTGCTCGCGAGCGCGAAGCCGGCGTAAGGCGTGCCCGCGATCAAAGCTTCGAGAGCCAACAGGCGCCGCGGCCCACCCTCGGGTGGCCGGGCGCCATGGAGCTCTTGCAGGCAAAGGACATCGGCGTTCAACCGCAACAGTTGCGGTCGCAAGACCGCCAGGCGCTGCCCGAGCGTCACTTCGCCGGGACGCCCGCCGAAGTTCTCGAGGTTGAAGCTCGCGAGCCGCAGTTCCACCGCGGTTGGTCCTTCCTGCCCGTGAACACGCAAAAAATTAGTTCAAAAGAGCGGGTGTAATCGGAGCAAGCGCTCGCCGCGCGCTGCGCAGCGCCAAGACGCGGTTCGTTTCTCGGCTCCCTCGATCCTCGCCGCCGCCAAAAGGCCGAAGGCTGCATTTGTTCCATCTGAGCATGGGCGCACCCAGCAGCGCCAACCGGAGCGGGCAACCGAGCCCGCGCGGCATCGACAACCCCGGCGCCGAGTGCACGCGGCAAGGCCCTGGTGTTGCAGGGGGCGCGCTTGCGCGAGCTGTCGGCGCGGTCGCGCGCGTGGCATTGCTGGTGCACCGAAGCGAGCGGTTTTAGCTCGCGATCGAAGAGGACGGCGGGCGTTGGTCGTGCTGTTATCGATCGCGACGAGCTGAGGCTTCCCGTGCACCGTGCGCTCCGCCTGCGCTTCGATAAACCAAAGCTAGATCCTTAAAAGAGCTACGCAAGGCGCGCTTTGCGGCTCCCTTCCGATCCCACACTGAGCAGTGTATAAGAAGGCAAAA
>JAUQQO010000021.1 GCA_030549795.1 Pseudomonadota bacterium
ATCGCGCTCGCCTCCGCAGCCGAAGACGAGGTGCAAGCGGCCGCGGCAGTGCGGCCGCAGCGCGGCGAGCGCCTGGCGCAGGGCCTCGGGCTTGTGCGCATAGTCGACGAACACGGCAGCACCCGATGGATGATCGGCCACGTGCTGCATCCGCCCGGGCGCACCGCGCAGTTCGCCAAGATGCGCAGCGGCGCGCTCGAGCGGGACACCCGAAGCGAGCACGAGGCCGAGAGCAGCCAAGAGGTTGCGCGCCTGAAACGGTCCCACAAGCCGACTTTCGACCACCAACGGTCGGCCCTCGAGGAGAAGCTCCAACCGTTGGCCCGAGGGCAGCGGCTGCTGCGCGCACAAACGCAACTGCGCCCCCTTTTCCCCATAGGTGAGGAGCGTGAGCCGGCGCCGCCGGGCGATCTCTTCGATCATCGCGCGCTCGGGAATGTCGGCGTCGACGACCGCAGGTGCACCTTCGGGCAACAGCTCGGCGAACAGGCGCAGCTTGGCGGCACGATAGGCCTCAAGCGTGCCGTGGTAATCGAGATGGTCGCGCGAGAGGTTGGTGAAGGCGGCGGCGGAAAAGCGCACGCCCTCCACCCGACGCTGGTCGAGGGCGTGGCTCGAGACCTCCATCGCCAGATGAGCGACGCCGGCTCGGGCGAGTTCGGCGAGGGTGCGATGGAGCGTGATCGCATCGGGCGTGGTGAGCTCGCTCGGCCGTTCTCCCAAGGCGCCGCGCAGACCGAGGGTGCCGAGGCTGGCCGCGCGGTATCCCAAGCGCTCCCAGAGCTGGCGGGTGAACTCGACCACCGAGGTCTTCCCGCTCGTTCCCGTCACCCCCGCCACGAACGCCGGTTGGCTTGCGAAGAAGCGCGCAGCGATGCGGGCGAGTGCCGCGCGCGGGTCTTCCGCCACCACCACCGGGACCGGCCAAGGCTCCAAAGCGAGGCGCGCATCGCCGAGCACGGCGACGGCACCGGCGGCGAGCGCATCGCGCGCGAAGCAAAGCCCGTCGCTGCGGCTACCAGCTAAGGCGGCGAAGAGATCGCCCGGCCGCACCCGGCGCGAATCGAGGGCAAGGCCTTGGATCTCGACGTCCGGGCCGAGGACGGGTGCGATGTCACGGGCGAGCGTCGACAGCCGCAAGATGGACCTCCGGTCGGGACAGCGCAGCCTGGGCCTTAAGGGCCTGCCAGCGCTCGCGGTAACGCGCTTCGTACACCGGCGCGGTCGGCGGGACGCCCAAAAGCGGACCGATGCGGCTGATGATCGCCGCGACCACGGGCGCGGCGATCTGGCCGCCAAAGCGGGTACCGCCGGACGCGCGCGTCGCCTGCGGCTCGTCCAACATCGCAAGGACCAGATAGCGGGGGTTGTGGACCGGGAACACGCCCACGAAGGAAGCGATCACGGCGCCACGACGATAGCCGCCGCGGCCGGCCTTGTCGGCGGTCCCGGTTTTACCACCGACGAGATAGCCGGGCACAGCGGCGCGCTTGGCGGTACCCTCAGCCACCGTAAGCCACATCATCCAGCGCAGCTCTTCGACCGTGCGCGGGCTCGCCACACGGGGCCCGGAGGTGGCCACACTTCCGGGGGGACGGGCGAGCAGCGTGGCATCGATGCGCGTACCCTCGCCCACAAGCGAGGCCACCGCTTCCGCGAAGCGCAGGGGCGAGACCGCGATGCCGTGACCGAAGGAGACGGTGGCGGTGACGACGTCCGGCCAGTTCTTTTGCAGCTGGGGGCGCGCCACCTCGAGCAGCTCGATCGGGGCACGCTCGAACAAGCCCACGCGCGCGAGCATCGCACGCAAGGGTTCGGCGCCGCCGGCGGTGAAGACCGCGAGCGCGGTGCCGATGTTGGAAGAGTGCGAGAAGATCTCGGCGACGCTGTAGGGCCGACGCGCGGGATGGACGTCGCGAATGCGATGCCGGCCGATGACGAGTGCCGGCGGAATGTCGAAGCGCTGATGCGTGCGCACTTTGCCGGTTTCGAGCGCGGCAGCCAACGAGAGCACCTTAAAGAGCGAACCCAGCTCATACGAGCCGCCGGTGCAGCGGTTCTTGCGCTGTTCTGCGCGCGCGCGGGCGGCGAAGTTGGGATCGAAGTCGGGCAGGCTCACCAGTGCCAAAAGCTCGCCCGTCGCCACATCGAGCACGATGCCGCAGGCGCCGAGCGCGCGGAATTCGCGGAAGGCGCGACCCAATTCCTCGCGCACCACTTCCTGCACGCGCAAATCGAGGCTCAAGACGATCTCTTCGCGGCTGCGCAAGCTCTTGGCGCGGCCGAAATCGAGAGCGTGCTCGAAGCCGGCAAGACCGCGGTTGTCGATATCGACGAAGCCTACGAGATGGGCGGCGGCGGCTCCTTTGGGATAGACGCGGTGGTCGGCGCGGCGGATGACCACTCCCGGCAAGCCGGCATCCAGAACCGCCCTCTGCACTGCGGGGGTGATGCGATGGTCGATCCACAGGAAACGACGTCCGGCGGCTTTGGCCTGGACGAGCCGCCGCTCGAGACCGGCGGCATCGAGCCCGGGCACAAGACGGGCCAAGCGCTCGGCGGTGCGCTTGGGATCGGCGATGAGCTGCGGATCGGCGGCGAGCGAGGGGACCAGGATGTCGGTGGCGAGCAAGGTGCCGTTGCGGTCCAAGAGATCGGGGCGGCGCCGCTCCGGCTCGGGGGCGCTCGCGGCGGGTGTCACGAGCTCGCGCTCCTCGGGAGCGAGATGCAGAAGGCGAAAGCCTATAGCTCCGAAGAGAAGGGCGAAGAGCGCCGAGAGGACGGCAATGCGCACACGGCCGTTGCGCAGCGCCGGGTCTTCGCGGGCGAAGGTGGGATCGAGCGTGCCACCGCTCACGGCCGTGCACCCTTGTGCGCTTGCGGGAGCAAAAGAGGCTTCAAGCGCAGCTCGATCGCATCACCATCGGCGAGCTCGACGACGAGCGTGCGCCCGGCGAGCTCGAGGTGCAGCGCATCCGGCAGCTCCTCGATGCGGATCAGGCGGTCGACCCGCATCGGCTCGAGCGCCAGCTCTTTGGCATGGGCGGCGATCCGCTCCGGCCGCGCGAGCCAGGCGATGTCGGCGCGCAGGGTGCGAATGCGGGCCCGTTCTTCGGCGATGGCCTGGCGGATGGCGGCGAGCTCGCGCTCGCGCTCGCGCACCGCATGCTTGAGCTGGAAGACGGCGGCAGCGGTCACGAGCGCGAGCAGACCCGAGAGGATGGCGGGTGCCGGGCTCATGCGGCCCTCCGCAAGCACGTCTCGGCTTCCTCTTCACCATTGGCGGGGGCATCGGTGCGTACCGCCACCCGCAAGCGCGCCGAGCGGGCGCGGGGATTGCGCGCGAGCTCTTCCGCCGAAGGCCGCACCACACCCTTGTCCAGCCAAACCAGACGCGGCGCCAGGCGGCGCAAGGGTGGAGGGACGTGGCGCGAGCGCGGACGGATCCGCCCGCCGTCGGTGTCGATCCAGCGTTTGACGATGCGATCCTCGCCCGAGTGAAAGGAGACGATGACAAGACGCCCACCGGGAGCCAGAACGCGCACGGCACCGGCGAGAAGGCGCTCGAGCTCGCCCAGCTCGTCGTTGACGGCGATCCTGAGCGCTTGGAAGACGCGCGTAGCGGGATCGATCCGCGTGCTGCCGCTTTTCTTGATCGCCGCAACCAGCGCCCGCAGCTCGGAAGTGCGCGTCAAGGGCGCGCGGGTGCGGGCGCGCACGATCGCACGGGCGATCCGCCGCGCATCCGGCTCGTCCCCGTAACGGGCGAAGATCTCGGCGAGCGCGCGCTCATCGAGCCGGGCCAAGAGATCCGCCGCGGTCGGCCCCGTGCGGTCCATGCGCATATCGAGGGGGCCATCGAGTCGAAAGGAAAAGCCGCGCGCGGGATCCGCGAGTTGATCGGAAGAAAGGCCGAGATCGGCGACGATCCCATCGACCCGATCGATGCCGATGCTCAAAAGAAGGGGCACGATGTCGCCGAAGCGACCCTCGAGCGGCACCAGGCGCGGATCACAGGCGGCCAGAGCACGGGCGCGGGCGATCGCCTCGGGGTCGCGATCGATGGCGATGAGCCGCGCGAGCGGAAAGGCGAGCAGCGCGCGGCTGTACCCGCCGCCGCCGAAGGTGGCATCGACATAGGTCCCGCCTTCCCGGGGAGCGAGCGCCGCGATCGCCTCTTCGAGCAGGACCGGCGCGTGGGAGGAACTTGTGGAAAACTCATCGTCCACAGGCTAAGCGCTCCTTCGCGCGATCGGCAGGCTCGGCGGCTCGCAGCGCGCGCACAGGCGCGCAAGCCCGAGCGGGGGGCGGGTTTTTTCGCGGTGTCGGCTGCGAATGGTCCCGGCCTTTATCGCCATTTAGGTGAACATCATCCAACAATTTCGCGCTGAAGACGATCGCGCAGCGCGCGCCCGAGGTCAAGCGGCGCGCAGCGCGCCCACTCGCGCGCGGGCGAAGAGGAGCTAGCCGGGCCTGTGCCACACCGACCTCGGGACTTGGTAATTCAATGCGCATGCGGCCCTATTACTTTCCGGGCAAGTGAGAAAGTAGCGGGCCTGCCACTTTTCAATAACGCTAACCAACCCGTCGCCGGCGGTCAAGCCGCTTCCACCGATGGTTCCAAATGCTTGCGATGGCACATATCTCCCAGGGTTGAACAATTCTGTGGACAAGTCCGGGAAAACAATGTGAAAGAACCAAAAAAGAAAGCGAACACGCGCCCTTAAGCGCCGGCGCGTGGCAGTGCGAGACGGTCTGTAAGCCGGGTTCTGTGCCCGGCGGCAGCGCCGGGCGATGGCCATTCCTCTGGGACGCCCGTTGCCGAGCGCCTCGCGCGACCTACCCGGGCGACCGGCCGGGAACCCGCCGCGCGCTGGCAATCGCCAGCGCTGTCGCCCCTACTTGGTCTTGCTCCCGGTGGGGTTTGCCGTGCCACCGCCGTTGCCGGCGGCGCGGTGCGCTCTTACCGCACCGTTTCACCCTTACCCGCAGACGGTCGCCCGTCCCGGCGGGCGGTCTGTTCTCTGTGGCACTTTCCCTGGGGTCGCCCCCGCCGGCCGTTAGCCGGCACCGTGTTCCCGTGGAGCCCGGACTTTCCTCCCCCGGGTGCGAGCCCGGAAGCGGCCATCCGACCGTCTCGCACCGCCGCCCTCCACATGGCGACGAACCCTCAGCGCGACAAGAGCGCCACCGCCTCCAGCCGACCCATGGTCTCGGCGTCCAAATGGCCGTCGACGCGCCAGGGGCGAAACCGGCGCTGAAAGGCGGCGAGCGCCGCCCGCCGCAGCGCCGCATCCGTCCCGATGCGATAGCCGATCAGGGCGAGCAGGCGGTCGGCTTCGCGCTCATCCGGAGGACGCGCGAACGCGCGCTCGGGCCACAGCGCAAGGCCGGCCCGCGCGAGCCGAGCCCAGGGAAAGCGCTCGCCCGGATCGAGCTTGCGCTCCGGTGCCACATCGCTGTGGGCGAGCACCCGCTTGGGCGGGATCGCAAAGCGGGCAAGCAGCCGGCGCAACAGCGCGATGAGCGCATCGATCTGCGGTTGCGGAAAGGGGCGAAGACCGTGGGCGTGGCCGGGGTTGACGAGCTCGATCCCGATCGAGCGGTCATTGAGCCCTTGGGCGCCGGCCCAATAGCTGCGCCCGGCGTGCCAGGCCCGGCGTTCCTCGGCGACCAGCCGCAACACCCGCCCGTCCTCGGCGATGAGAAAGTGCGCGCTCACTTTGGCAGCGGGATCGCACAGGCGGGCGAGCGCCGCCGCACCGCTTGCCATGCCCGTATAGTGCAGGACGATGGTGTCGATTGGCGTCGCGTGCGGACGCTCGTCCCAGTTGGGCGAGGGATGCTCGAGGATCGGCACACGCGAGCGCATGCACCGCGCGAGCCCTCTTTAGAAGCGGTCGAGCAGCCGCTTGTAATAGTCGAGCTCGAGCGGCGGCCGGTGGCGTTCGCCCGAGCGCCGATAGAGCTCTTCCAGCACCTCGCGCGCCCGGCCGAGATCGGCTTCCTCGGGGACGAGCTCGCCACGCGTGTCCCAGCCGCCGTCGTTGAACTGCGAGCGGCCGAGGGGATCGCGGCTGCGCCGACCCTGCGCTAAGGGCTCGCGACCCGGGCCGGGGCCCTGGTCCTGGCCGAGCTGCTGCTGCATCTGCTCGAGCATCGCCTGGCCGCCCTGCTGCAGGAGGTCGAGGGCCTGCGCCTGGTTCGGCACCGCGCGACCGGGATCCCCTTCGCTCAAGGCATCGCGGGCGGCGCGCATCTCCAGTTCGGCCTGGCCGAGCTCGCGCGGGATCGGCATGCCGCGCTCGCCCATCCGCCGCATCAGTTCACCCAAGGCGCGCCTTAGCCCCTCTTGCTCGCTCGCCGCCCGGCCGGGGGAATCGGGCAACGCGTTCTCCGCTTCGCCGCCCTGCATCGGCTCGCCTTGACCCATCGGGCCGCGCTGGCCCATGGGGCCTCTCTGACCCGGCTGCCTTTGCGCCCGCTGGCCCTCGCGTCCCTGATGGCCCTGACGGCCCTGGGCGTCGCGCGGGCGCTGCGCGCCCTCACTGCTCATGCCCTGTTGCATGCGGTGGCTGCGATCCAAGAGATCGCGCTGCAGCTCGATCATCTTCTGCAGATCCGAGAGCATTTTCTGCTCCGCGGTCGGGCGCTGTTGACCGCGCGCCACCTGCAGGTTCTCGAGGATGTCGCGCAGCTGCTGCAGCATCTGCCGGGCGGCTTCACGCTGGCCCGTGCGCATGAGCTCGCGGGCGCGATCCAGCATGCGCTGCAGATCCTGGCGATCGACGAAGCGCGAGGGGTCGACCGGTGGCATCGGCTCGCGCTGTGCCGCCGGGTCCTGCATCTCGGCGAGCGCCTGACGCGCGAGCTCTTCTAAAAAGCGGTCGAGGGCGTCCTGCAGCTCGGCCAAAAGGCGCTCGAGCTCGGCATCGTTGGCTTGCTCCATAAGGGCCCGCTCGAGCCGTTCCTGAAGAGCCCTCAGTTCGCGCTCGGCTTGCGAAAGCGCGCCGTCTTCGATGTAGAGGGCGATCTCCCACAAGAGATCGATCGCCGCCCGCCGCCGCTCGCGCGTCTCGGCGTCGCGGGTGCGCAGCGCCGCGACCCGCAGCGACAGCGGCACCGCCGCCCCGTGGGCGAGCGCCGCCTCGCTCTCGGCGAGCGCGGCGAGCCGGCCCGCCACCTGTTCGCGCTGCTCCGGCCGCGCCACGAGGGCCTTGCGCTGTTCGATCACCGCTCGGGCGAGCGGATTGCGGAACCGTCGCTCGGGAAGCAGGAGGCGCAAGGGACCGCTCGCACCCTCTTGACCGATCGAATCGGTGGCAAGCAGGCGCATCTCGACCTCGAGCCCGGCGAAGGGATGGGCGAGCAGGTCGCTGTAGACATGGGAGGCGTGCTTGCCCGGGCGCGGCTGCAGCTTGGCGAGCGGCAACCGTTCGCGCTCTTCCAGAAGCGTGGTGGTCGCGAGCTCGAGCGCGATCTCACTCACTCCGTAATCGTCTTCGGCCTCGTAGCCGATCCGCAGCACGCCGCGGTGGGTCACCGCGGGCTCGTCCACGAACGCCACTTTGGGGGCGAGATCGGGGATCGCCTCGATGATCCAGCTCGCGATCGCGCGCCCGTCGGGCGCGACGATGGCAAGGCGGCCCGACGCCTCGAGCGTCGCGCGCGCTTCCGCGCTGCCGGCGCCGAGATCGGCGAAGCTCTTTTCCTCGCCCGAGGGCAAGAGCAATTTCGCGCGCGACGCCTCAGCGCCCGGCGGCAGGTGGTGGAGCTGCGCGAGCAGCGCGCTGCCCATCGGTAACAGGAGGCGCTCCTCGCGCGCGGTTTGCTCGGCACCGAGCGGCGGTTTGCGGGTATAGGCGGGCGGTGTCACCCACAACCCGGCGCTCACCTCGGAAGCGGGCGCACGCTCGGGGCCGGCGAAGGCGAAAGCGGCGCGCAGCCGCGCCCCGTACTCGCCGCGGGCGTCGACGAGGGCAACCACGAGGAGCAGCAAGAGAGCCGCGCGCAGCGCCCAGGGATCGCGGGCCGGCAGCGCCGAGCGCGGCGGATGCAGCTCCAGCCGGCCGATCAAGCGGGCGAGGCGGGCGCGATGGGCCTCCCAGAGAATCCGTGTCTGGGGATCGGCTATCTCGTCGGGCAAGCGGTCCTCGAGCCCGCGCAGCGCGCAGTGGGGGATACGGCTGTCGGCCTCCAGGCGCGCGAGCGCCTCCTCGCGGCCGGGCCAGCGGAGCTCGCGGCGCGCATACCAAAGCGCGAGCAACAACAGGCAAGCAAAACCAACAAGGCCGAGTGCGTGGAGAAGCGACGGCAGCCGCTGCCAGAGGCCCAACAGGCTGAGCGCGAGAAAAAGACCCAGGACTGCCACCGCCGGCCAAATCGCCGGCCAGATCCGCTCCACCGCGACGACGACTCGGGCGAGCGCAAGCCGCAGGCGAAAGCCGGGTCGGCTCCTCGGATCCTCGCTCATCATTGTGCTCCCGCCTGCCTTCCTCTCACTCGTGCCGAACGAGCCAATCCGGGATGTGCTCGCCGGCCATCTGCGCATCGGGCTCGCGCCGTGCCCGCACGAGCGCGACCGCACTTCCGTCCACCAGCACTTCTGCGGGCGACGGACGAGAATTGTAGTCCGACGCCATCACCATGCCATAGGCGCCGGCGGTACGGAAGGCTACGAGCGCGCCAGGAGCAAGGCGGGGCAAGACATAATCGCGGCCGAAGAGGTCCGATGATTCGCAAATCGGCCCGACGACGTCGACCGAAACGAGTTCCTCATCGGCGCGCGGCGCGCGCACGGGCCAAAGGGCGTGGCGGGCACCATAGAGAGCCGGACGCATAAGCGCGTTCATCCCGGCATCGAGGATGAGAAAGCGCCGCGTGGGCGTCTGTTTGAGCTCGATCACCGAACACAGGAGCACTCCGGCCTCGGCGACGAGAAAGCGGCCCGGCTCGAGCAGAAGCCTGAGCCCGAGACCGCGGGTGAGCGCCCGCACCCGCGCCGCATAGCCGGCAAGATCAAAGGGCGCCTCGTCCGCATAGGGTACCCCTAAGCCACCGCCCAGATCGAGGCGGCGCAAGCGGATGCCGCGCGCGTGCAGTTCCCGCACGAGCGCAACCGCGCGCTCATAAGCGCGCGCGAAGCTGTCGAGATCGAAGATCTGCGAGCCGATGTGCAGGTGCAGGCCCTCGAGCGAGAGCCCGGGCAGGGAAGCCGCGTGCTCGAAGAGCGCCGGCGCCGATTCGATCGGGATGCCGAACTTGTCGTCTTTACGGCCGGTGGCGATCTTATCGTGAGTAGAGGCGGCAACGTTCGGGTTGACGCGCAGGGCGATGGGGGCCGTGCGCCCGAGCGCGCGGGCGATGGCGGCGATGCGCTCGAGTTCGCCCGCGCTTTCGACGTTGAACTGAAGGATCCCTTCTAGGATTGCGGTGCGGATCTCGCCCTCGGTCTTGCCGACCCCGGCGAAGACGATTTTTTCGGCTGCAACACCGGCGCGTCGGGCGCGCATCAGTTCCCCGCCCGAGACCACATCGGCGCCCGCGCCCAAAAGCGCGAGGGTGCGGATGACGGCGAGATTGTGGTTGGCCTTGATTGCGTAGCAGACGAGCGGCGGGTCGGGGGCGAAGGCGTCGATGAGCGCGCGATAGCGCGCGCGCATGGCATTGGCGCTGTAGACATACAAGGGAGTGCCGAAGCGCTCGGCGAGGGTGCGAAGCGGCACCTCCTCGCAGAAGAGCTCCCGGTCGCGATAGGTGAACGCTTCGAACACCGTCTCGCCCGCACCTTTGCCGCCAGCCGCGCTAGCACGGGCGGCGCAATGCGGGAAGGCGTAGTGGGTGACAAAGCACCCCCTTTAAGCGTACAGGCACGGCTGTCGGATGGAAAGCGGCGGCGTCTTTTAGCCGTGCGCGACGCGTTGGTGCGTGGTGCGCCCGACAGGACTCGAACCTGTGACCCCGGGATTAGGAATCCCGTGCTCTATCCTGCTGAGCTACGGGCGCATCCTCGCGCACTATAGGGGCCCTAGGCGGTGAAGGCCAGAACCATGAGCCCGCGTCGGCGCGTTCTCACCGCGCTCGCAGCCGCGCTTATAAGCGGTGCGCCAAAGCCCTTCGCGGCCGCGCGCGGCGCGAACGCTTTGAGCGTCGAAGGACCGAGCGGGTTGCAGCTGGACGACGGGCGCACCGCCAAGCTGCTCGGCTATGTCGTCCCCGGTGATCTCTCCCCAACGCCCACCGAGCGTTCGCGCGTTGCAGCCGTGCGCGCGCGGCTCAGCGAACTGCTCGCGCACAAGATCGTGCTCGAGCCCTTGGGCGAGGATCGCCTGGGCCGGCTCGAGGTGCTCGCCCGCACCGAAGACGGGCGCCTTGTGCCGGAGCTCATCCTCGAAGAGGGCCTCGCTTGGGCGTGGCCGGACGGTGTCGATGCGGCGATCGCCCGGGTGCTGCTCGCCGCGGAAGCGCGGGCGCGGGCGGCGCGGCGCGGCTTGTGGGCGGATGCAGAGCTCGGCGAGCAGGATGCGCGCGGCATCGCACCCGAGCCGATCCGCTTCGTGGTGGCGGTCGGTACGGTGGTCCGCAGCGGGCAGAGTGCACGCTTTCTCTACCTCGATCTCGGGCCCGAGCGCCGCCGGGATCTCGTGGTGCGGGTGCCGGCTGCGGCCCTTCCCGCGTTCCGCCGCATGGGCCTGCGAGCGGAGCGGCTCCTCGGGCGGCGGCTGCGCGTGCGCGGCTGGCTGTTTCCCGCACCCGGGCCCACAATCGAGATCGACGATCCGCTCTCACTCGAGGTGGTGGAATGATGCGCAACCTCGCCCCCATAGCACTCGCCGCCTGTCTGGTCGCCGCCGGCTGCACGCCCGTGCGCAATCCGGCGACCGGGGAGCTCCAATACACCACCATGACCCCGCAGGACGAGCTCAGGATCGGGCGCGAGCAGCACCCGCGCGTGCTCGCCGAATTCGGCGGGGAAGCGAAGGAACCCCGCGCCCGCGCCTATGTGCAAGAGATCGGCGAGAAAGTGAAAGCCGTCTCGGAACTCGCCGATCAACGCTTCACTTTCACGCTTTTAGATAGCGATCTCGTCAACGCCTTCGCGCTTCCAGGTGGTTACGTCTACGTCACCCGCGGTCTTCTCGCGCTCGCCGATGACGAAGCGGAGCTCGCCGGCGTTCTCGGTCACGAGATCGGCCATATCACCGCCCGCCATACCGCGCAGCGCTACGATCGCGCCATGCTCGGGCAATTGGGCGCGCTCGCGGCGACCATCGCCGGTGGGCTCCTCGCCGGCGAAGCGGGGGCGCAGCTCGGTCAGGCCCTGGGCGGTACGCTCGCCGTTGCCTATGTGCAGGGCTTCTCGCGCGAGCAGGAGTTCGAAGCGGATCGGCTGGGGGTGCGCTATCTCGCCCGCGCCGGCTACGATCCCTCGGCGATGGCGAGTTTCCTCGATGCGCTCGAAGCCGAGAGCCGGCTTAAAGCGCGCATCGAAGGACAAAGGGACGAAATTCCGGATTGGCTGCGCAGCCATCCGCGCACCAAAGAGCGCATCCGCGAAGCGGCTGCGGCGGCGGCGCTCAAAGAGCCCGGCGTGCGCAACCGCGACCGTTTCTTAGCGGCGATCGACGGCCTCACCTTCGGCGACAGCCCTTCTCAAGGTTTCGTGCGCGGTACCCGCTTCATCCACCCCGAACTCGACTTTCGCTTCGAGGCGCCTCCCGGTTTTACGTTGATCAACCGTCCGAACGCGGTGGTCGGCCGCGCTTCCGGGGGGCGCTTCCTGCAATTCGACGTCGGCGAGGCGCAGCGCACGAGCGATCCGGTTTTCTACCTGCAAAACGAATGGATCGCGCGCCAGCGCCTCGAGCGGCTCAGGCGGATCACGACCGAAGACGGGCGAGAGGGGGCAGTCGGGATCGGGCGGGTCAATTTCCGCAACCAGCCGGCAGCGGCGCTCTTCGCTGTCGTTGCAAGCGGCCGTCCGCGGCAGTTCTACCGCTTCGTGCTGGTGCGCACAGGCGGCCTTTCGTCTGCCGATCTCATCGCATACGAGGCGACCGTGCGCAGCCTAAGACGGCTCGATGCGAGCGATCGGGCCGAGGCACGGCCCTATCGCATCCGCATCCACACGGTACAGCCGGGAGAAACGGAAGCGAGCCTCGTTGCGCGGATGGCGATCCCCAACGCTGCCGAGTGGTTCGCGGTGCTCAACGACACCGCCCGGCGCCCGATCCGGCCGGGCGAGAAGGTCAAGCTCGTGGTGCAGGAATGAGCTTGAGGGCGCAGCAGTATAGGCTTAGGCTCGCAATCGGCAAACAAACGAGTCTTCGGAAAGCGAGGAGCACATGGCGCGGCTCGATGTCTTGAGCGGAGCATTCGATAATTCTCAAGAGCCGCTGCGAGGTCTAAAACGCTCCGAGATCACTTCAGTCACCCCGAACACGGTGGTCACGACTCGGGGCTCGTCGATCTACACTATCAGCGGCAGTGGTTTCGTGCAGGCCCCCGAGGGGGACTTCGTGGCCGGCACGGTGGCCGCCGTCTCCGAACGCCGCGGCGGGGTGTTGCTCTACAGCTTGACCGAACTGGATGTGCCGGCGGCCGACTTCCAGTACTTCGTGGAGCGCAATCGGGTTCGGGATTTCCTCGACGCGCTCTATGGCGGCGACGACGTGCTCAATGGCGGTGCCGGCAACGACCGGCTCTATGGCTTTGCCGGAAACGACGAGCTCAACGGCAATGCCGGCAACGATACGCTTGTGGGCGGCGACGGCAACGACCGGCTGGACGGTGGGACCGGGATCGATCGTCTGATCGCCGGGGCGGGCGACGACACCTATTTTGTGGACGATCCGCGCGATCGCGTGATCGAGGCGGTTGGCGGCGGCACCGACACGGTGGAGGCGAGCACGAGCTTCACCATTCCCAAAAACGTGGAGATCCTGCGGCTTACGGGCACGGCGGCGCTCGTTGCCACGGGGTCGAACGCTGCCGAGCGGCTCGAAGGCAACGCGGGTGCCAACACCCTCGACGGCCGCGGCGGCAACGACGTGCTCGTGGGCGGGGCGGGCTCTGATACGCTCGTGGGCGGGCGCGGCGCCGATCGCTTCGTGATCGATACGCTCTCGGGCGGGATCGACACCATCCGCGACTTCCGCGTGCGCGAGGGCGACGTGCTCGATCTCTCCGAGCTCATCACCACCTTCGACGGGATCCCCGCCAACCACCTCCGGATTACGGGCTCAGGCGGTGTCTTTCTGGTCGAGATCGACGTCGACGGCGGCGGGAACAGTTTCGTCCCGGCGGTCACGGTGCGCGGCGACTTCGGGCTCGACGTCAACAGCCTCGTCGCCACCGGGGTGATCGTCTTGAGCTGAGCGGACAGCGCGCGCTTGATCTTTACCGGTGTCCCGCCTCGCGGGCGAGGCGGCGCTTTTGGATCACGCTCAAGGTCAACACCGCAATCGTAACGAGGCCGATCAAAAGCGTGCACACGGCGTTGATCTCGGGTGTCACCCCAAGGCGCGCTTGGCTGTAGATGCGCATCGGGAGGGTGGTGGCCCCGGGTCCGGTTGTGAAGCTCGCGATCACGAGATCGTCCAACGAGAGCGCAAACGCCAACAGCCAGCCCCCGGCGAGCGACGGTGCGATCAGCGGCAAGGTGACGAGGCGAAAGGTGCGCAAGGGCGGCGCACCCAAATCCATCGCCGCCTCTTCGAGCGAGCGATCGAAGGTCAAAAGACGCGCCTGCACCACGACCGCCACATAGCAGGTGGCGAAGGTGGTGTGCGCGATCGTCACCGTCCAAAAACCGCGCGACACATCGAGGCTCACGAACAACAGCAGAAGCGAAAGTCCGGTGATCACCTCGGGCATCACAAGGGGCGCCATGACCATGCCCGTAAAGAGCGACTTGCCGGGAAAGCGCTGGATGCGGACGAGCGCGATCGCAGCCATTGTGCCGAGCACGAGCGCGAGAGTGGCGGTCACAAGGGCGATGCGCAGGCTCACCCAAGCAGCGTCCAAAAGCTGCTGGTTGGCGAACACCGCCGCATACCAGCGCAAGGAGAAGCCGCCCCACACCGTGACCAACTTGGACGCGTTGAAGGAGAACACCACCAAAATCACGATGGGCAGATAAAGAAACGCGAAGCCGATTGTGAGCGCAGAGAGATCGAAAAGACCGGGTCCGCGGCGCATGGGGCTCAGGGCAGGCGCAAAAACGTTTGGAACCTCTGGAAGAGGACGATCGGCACCACGAGCAACAGCAGCATGCAAATCGCCACTGCCGATGCGAGCGGCCAGTCGCGGTTGACGAAGAACTCGAGCCACAGCGTGCGGCCGATCATCAGGGTGTCAGCGCCGCCCAGAAGATCGGGGATGACGAACTCGCCCACCGCGGGGATGAAGACCAGAAAACAGCCGGCGAGAATGCCGGGGCGCGCCAAGGGCACGGTGATCCGCCAAAAGGCCTTGAGCGGACGACAGCCGAGGTCGACCGCGGCCTCGAGCAGCGCCGGGTCGTGGCGCTCGAGGTTGGCGAAAATGGGCAAAATCATAAACGGCAGATAAGAATAGACGATGCCGATGACGACCGCCGCTTCGGTATCAAGAATCCGCAACGGCCGATCGATGACACCGAGTGCGAGCAGCAGACCGTTGAGGATGCCGTCGTCTTTGAGAATCCCCATCCAGGCGTAGACGCGAATAAGAAAGGAGGTCCAAAAGGGCAGCATGATCGCGAGCAGCAAAAACGGCCGCACGCGCGGCGGACAGCGCGCCATGCCGAGCGCGATCGGAAAGCCGATGAGAAGGGCAATAAGCGTACCGGTGGCAGCGATGCGCAGCGAGCTCGCGAAGGCTGCGAGATAGAGGCCGTCGGCGAAGAGCGCGAGATAGTTCTGGATCCGCAAGCGGACGACGAGGTACAGCTCGCCGGCCTCTTCGAGCCATTCGAGGACGGGGACGAACGGCGGTTGACCCAGGGTCGGCTCGCTGAAGGAGAGGACGAGCACGATCAAGAAGGGGAAGAGGAAGAAGGCGGCCAGCCAAGCGAAGGGGAGGGCGACCAAAAGGACGCGGCCGGCACCCACGCGCGGCTCGTTCATTCGCGCAGCACCACGCTCGCATCCGGGCCCCAAGAGAGCCAGACCCGGTCGTCCCAAGTGATCGGACGCTCGATCAGGCGCAGCTTGTTGGCTTCTGTCGCGCGCAAGAACTGCCCATCCTCGAGCCGCACGTGATAGACGGAGACGTCGCCCAAATATTCGATATCGTAGACTTCCCCGGATACCGCATTATAGCCGGTCTCGGCCGGCGGTTCTTTGGAGATGGTCATCTTCTCCGGGCGAACGGCGACCCACAGAGGCTCGCCGGGAAGCGCCGGCACCGGCCGGTCGGTGACGATCTCGCAACCCAACCGCGGTGCGCGAAGCCACATCATCGTCCCCTCGACGCGCGAGAAACGCGCTTCGATGATGTTCACTTCGCCTACGAACTCGGCGACGAAGCGCGAGGCGGGATATTCGTAGATCTCGCTCGGTGTTCCCACTTGCGCGATCTGCCCGTCGCGCATGATCGCCATACGCGAGCCCACGGTCATCGCCTCTTCTTGGTCGTGGGTGACGATGACGAAGGTGAGCCCGAGCCGGTCTTGGATGTTGACGAGCTCGAGCTGGGTCTGATCGCGCAGGCGCTTGTCGAGGGCAGCCAAGGGCTCATCGAGCAAGAGCACTTTGGGCTGTTTGACAAGCGCGCGGGCGAGCGCCACCCGCTGCTTTTGGCCGCCCGAGAGCTGGTCGGGCTTTCGGTCCTCGAGCCCTTCCAGGCGCACAAGGCGGATGACTTCGGCGACCCGCTCGGCGATCTCGGCGCGCGACAGCCGCTCCTGTTCGAGGCCGAAGGCGATGTTCTTGCGCACCGAAAGGTGCGGGAAGAGGGCATAGGACTGGAACATCATGTTGACCGGCCGCCGCCAGGGCGGGACCTCGGTCATGTCCTGCCCGTCGATGATCACCCGCCCCGCGGTGGGCCGCTCGAGCCCCGCGATGATGCGCAAAAGCGTGCTCTTGCCGCATCCCGAGGGGCCCAAAAGAGCGAAGAATTCGCCTTTGTAGATATCGAGGGTGACGTTGTCGACGGCATAAGTTGCTCCGAAGGTCTTCGTCACCCCTTGGATCCGGACGAAAGGGACGGCGTCCGGATCCTGCCAGGGCTCGAGCCGCGGGCCGCGCTCGCGGACCGGAGGAGCAGTGGCCACGCCTTAGCGACCCTTGAGCACGTCGGTCCAAAGCCGCGTGAGCGCGCGCTGCGTGCGCTGATCGTGCGGCGTGATGACGAACAACTTGGCCTTGATCTCGTCGGTCGGGAACAGGTTCGGATCGGCCTTCACTTCGGGATCGACGAGCTTCATGCCCTCGCGATTGCCGTTGGGATAGGTGACGAAGTTGGATGCCTTGGCGATGACCTCGGGCTCCATGATGAAGTTCATGAAGGTGTGGGCGTTGTCAGGGTTCGGCGCGTCTTTGGGCATTGCCATCATGTCGAACCACATGAGCGCGCCCTCTTTCGGAATGACGTAGCGGATCTCTTGCTTGCGCTTGGCTTCTTGGGCCCGCTGGCGGGCGATGCCGGCGTCACCGGAATACATCATGGCGATGCAGATGTCGCCTCCCGCCATCGCGTTGATCGTCTCTGAGCTGTGGAACTTGCGGATGTGCGGGCGGACCTTTTTGAGAGCCGCTGCTGCTTTTTCGAGCACTTTGGGATCTTTGGCGTCGGGATCCTCACCGAGCCAGCGCAACACGGTGGCGAACACGTCGTCTGGGGCGTCGAGCATGTAGATCCCGCAATTCTTGAGCTTGCTCGTATATTTGGGATCGAAAAGATAATCCCAAGAGTCGATCTGATCGGTGCCCAACGCCTTCTTCACCTTGTCCACGTTATAGGCGATCCCCGAGGTTCCCCACATGTAGACGAAGGCGTGACGGTTGTCGGGGTCGAACTTGGCGACGCGGGCGTGGAGATCCTCATCGAGATACTTCCAGTTCGGAAGCTTGCTCTTGTCGAGCGGCCGGAACACGCCCGCTTGGATCTGCCGGGCGAGAAAGGTCGCGGTCGGCACGACGATGTCGTAGCCAGTCTTTCCGGCCAAAAGCTTGGTCTCGAGAATCTCGTTGTTGTCGTAAGTATCGTAGACGACCTTGATGCCGGTCCGTTTGGTGAATTCCTCGAGCAGTGCGGGGTCGATATAATCCGACCAGTTGTAGATCCGCACCTCACCCGCTGCGCGCGCGGGCGAAAGGTCGGCAAGCACGAGGCTCGCAAGAGCCGCGACGACAGCCAGGGCCGTGCGCATCGGGCCGTCTCCTTAACTTGGGGTGGGGCAGCAGCCAGGCCGCGCGTTCGCTGCCGGGCGCAAGCGAGCGATGGACCAGAGCCGCCCCCGCGTCAATTGCGATCGCTGACGCTTCGCGGCGGCTGCGCGCAAGAGCTCGCGATGCCCGCCGCAGTGACCGCGCGAGCCACGCACTATCCAGTACGCCCGCCGGCTGCCCAGCGATCGGCACCGAAGGCGAGGCTGATCGGCAGGCGCCTTCGCAGCCGCCGCGCAGCACGGGCCGCACGCCCGATCTGCCCTCGCTGTGGGTGGCAAACACGGCACAGCCGCGCGCGGTGATGCCGCGAGCAGGCCCAGCGTGGTCCCTGTGGCACCGCCCAGGGCGGGCAGGACAAGGGCCGTGCTCAGCCCCGGTGCGGACCGCAGCGGCGGGCGTCAGACCCCGCCCAGCGCGGGGCGGACGGCGAGGTGGTTGTCCACCGAGACCACCCCTTCGACATTGCGCGCTGCGAGCACGAGCGCCTCGGCTTCTTTCGCCGAACTCACAAAGCCCCACAAGTGCACGACGCCATCGCTGACCACGATGTTCACATAGGGCTGATAGCTAAGTCCGGCGCGATCGAGTTCGGCTAAGAGCTTCTCGCGGATCGCGCGGTCGTCGAGTTTGGCGGCGCGTGCTGGGGCGAGCGCGAGCGCGCGCAACAGATCGGCGCGGCTCACGAGGCCCACGAGCTTGCCCTCGCGCACGACCGGCAGGCGTTTGATGTGTTTTTCTTCGAGAAGACGCGCCGCTTCCGCGACCGTCGCCTCCTCGTCGATCACGGTCACCTCTTCGGTCATGATATCGCGCGCAAGACGTCCGTGCGCGCGGATATACTCTTCCGCCCGCTGCTCGGGGCTGGCGAGCAGCTCGAGCCACCAGCTGCGGCGACGACCATCGTCTTGGTCCTCGAGGCGGCGGATGAGATCGCCTTCGCTTACGATGCCGATCACCCGGTTCTCTTCATCGACCACCGGCACGCCACTGATGCGGTTTTCCACGAGAAGTCGCGCGATTTCGTTCACCGGCGTATCCGGCCGCACGGTGATCACTTTCGTGGTCATAATGTCCCGGACCTGCATGCGTCCCCCTCCGCGCCGCCCCGGCTCTTCGCGTGTGCGGTTGCGCGCCTCACTCTATCTGCGCGATAAGTGATCGGGGAAGGGGAGGCTCGGCCATGCAGGCATCGCAACGAGAAAGCGGGTCGGTGCTCGGCAGCTGGCCGCGGATCCGCAAGCGACCCGAGGACTTCCCCGTCCGACCGCATCTTCTCGACTATGCCGCGACCCGCGCCGCTTTCTCCTGGGAAGCGGCACGGGCGGGCCTCTCGGGATTGCCGGGAGGTGGGCTCAACATCGCCTTCGAAGCGGTGCACCGCCACGCCATCGGCGCGCGTGCCCACAAAACGGCGTTGCGTTGGATCGGCAAGGACGGCAGCCGGCGCACGCTCACCTATGCCGAGCTCTCGCAGGAGGTTCTGCGCTTCGCCTCTGCTCTGCGCGCGCTCGGGCTTAAAGAGGGGGCGCGGGTGTTCTTGCTCTTGGGCCGCGTACCCGAGCTCTACATCGCGATGCTCGGGGCGCTCTCCGCCAAATATGTGGTCTCGCCCCTCTTCTCCGCCTTCGGCCCGGAGCCGATTGCGACCCGCATGCGTATGGGCGAAGGGGCGGTGCTCGTGACCACCCCCGAGCTCTACCGCCGGCGCGTGGCGAGCATCCGCGGCGATCTTCCGAGCCTCGAGCACATCGTGGTGGTGGCGCGCTCCGGTGAGACGATCCCCGGGACGATCGGCTGGTCGGAACTGCTCGCGCGCGGCGATCCGCGCTTTATTGTTCCGCCCACCGACCCGGAAGACCTCGCACTGTTGCACTTCACGAGCGGGACCACCGGTCGTCCCAAGGGTGCCATGCACGTCCACGCCGCGGTGCTGACCCATTACGTGACCGGGCTGTATGCGCTCGACCTGCACGAGGACGACATCTTCTGGTGTACGGCCGATCCCGGTTGGGTGACGGGGACGAGCTACGGGGTGATCGCTCCCCTTGTGCATGGGGTGACCAATCTCGTCGTGGAAGCCGAGTTCGACGCCGAGACCTGGTACCGGATTCTCGAGGCCGAGAAGGTGAGCGTCTGGTACACGGCACCCACCGCGATTCGCATGATGATGAAATTGGGTCCCGAGATCGCCAAGAAATACGATTTCTCACACTTGCGCTTCCTGGCCTCGGTGGGTGAGCCGCTCAATCCGGAAGGGGTGATGTTCGGGCTCGAGGCCTTCGGTCGCCCCTTCCACGACAATTGGTGGCAGACTGAGACCGGCGGCATCATGATCGCCAATTATGCGGCCATGGACGTCAAGCCGGGCTCGATGGGGCGGCCGTTGCCGGGAATCGAGGCGGCGATCGTCAGGCGCGAGCCCGACGGCTCGGTTCGGGTGATCGAGGAGCCCATGGTCGAGGGCGAGCTCGCGCTCAAAAAAGGCTGGCCCTCGATGTTCCGCGGCTATCTCGGAGAAGATGAGCGCTATCGCAAATGTTTCGCTGGTGAGTGGTATCTTACCGGAGACCTCGCCAAGAAAGACGACGAAGGTTATTTCTGGTTCGTCGGGCGTGCCGATGACGTGATCAAATCCGCCGGACACTTGATCGGACCCTTTGAGGTCGAAAGCACGCTTATGGAGCACCCGGCGGTGGCCGAGGCGGCCGTGATCGGCAAGCCCGACCCGGTAGCGGGCGAAATGGTCAAGGCCTTCGTCGTCCTGCGGCCGGGCGTGATGCCGTCTGAGGAGCTGCGCCGCGCGATCTTGGCGCATGCCCGCACACGGCTGGGCCCGGTTGTGGCGCCCAAGGAGATCGACTTCCGCGACAATCTCCCGCGCACGCGCTCCGGTAAGATCATGCGCCGGTTGCTCAAAGCGCGCGAGCTGGGCTTGCCCGAGGGCGATCTTTCCACCCTCGAGAGCGATGAGCAGGCAAGTGCGCCGTTGCCCGGAGTGCAGCCGTGAGCGCCAAGATCCGGCTCGACCGCGCACGGCTGCTCGATCTGTTGCGGCAGATGATCCGCATCCGCCGCTTTGAAGCGAAGTGCGTCGAACTCTACCAGGCGCAGAAGATCCGCGGCTTTCTCCACCTATACGATGGCGAGGAAGCGGTCTCGGTGGGCGTGCTCGCCGTCCTGCGGCCCGAGGATTGGGTGGTCGCGACCTACCGCGAGCACGGGCAAGCGCTGGCGCGCGGCATCGCGATGCGCGCGCTCATGGCCGAGATGCTCGGCAAGCGCGACGGCTGCTGCCGCGGGCGCGGCGGCTCGATGCACATCTTCGATGCCAAAACGCGCTTTTTAGGCGGCAACGCGATCGTCGGTGGCGGATTGCCGCTCGCCGTGGGCACCGCGCTTGCCGACAAGATGCAGGGTCGCGATGCGCTCACCTGCTGCTTTTTCGGCGAAGGAGCGGTCGATGAAGGCGAGTTCCACGAGTGCTTGAACCTCGCGGAACTGTGGCGGCTTCCGGTATTGTTCGTGTGCGAGAACAATCTCTATGCCATGGGCACGCCCATCGCGATCGCCGAAGCCGAGACCGACATCGCCAAAAAGGCGCGCTGTTACCGTATGCCGGCGGAAGCCGTGGACGGGATGGACGTCGTGGCGGTGGAGGCGGCTGCAGCGCGCGCGGTCGAGCACATCCGCTCCGGTGCAGGCCCCTATTTCCTGGAATGCCGCACCTACCGCTTCCGCGCCCATTCCATGTTCGACGCCCAGCTCTACCGTACCAAAGAAGAGGTCGAGGCCTGGCGCAAACGCGATCCGATTGAACTGCTTGCCCGCTGGATGAGCGAGAACGGCCTTTTGCACCCGAATGAGCGCGAGGCGATGGAAGCCGAGATCGACCGCGAGATCGCCGATGCCGTCGCCTTTGCCGAGGCGAGCCCGCTCGAGCCGCTCGAGGAGCTCGAGCGCTTCGTGCTCATGGACGAGGTCCCCCAAGAGCGCCTTTGGGGCGAAGGCGGAGCAGGCGCGTGAGCACAGCTGCCCGTACCACCTATCGGGAATGCTGCCGGCAGGCCATCCGGGCGGCGCTCTTGGCCGATCCGCGCGTGTTCTTGATGGGCGAGGACGTCGGCCGCTACGGCGGTTGCTACGCGGTGAGTAAGGGCCTGCTCGAGGAATTCGGGCCCGAGCGCATCCGCGACACGCCTTTATCCGAGAGCGCCTTCGTGGGTGCCGGCATCGGAGCGGCGATCGCCGGCATGCGCCCGATCGTCGAGATCATGACGGTCAACTTCTCGTTGTTGGCGCTCGATCAGATCCTCAACAACGCCGCCACCATCCCCCACATGTCCGGCGGGCAGTTCGCCGTTCCGCTCGTCATCCGCATGGCCACAGGCGGCGGGCGGCAACTCGCGGCCCAGCACAGTCACAGCCTCGAGGGCTGGTACGCGCATATCCCGGGCTTGAAGATCTTGGCCCCGGCGACGCTCGAAGACGCACGCTACATGCTCGCCCCGGCGCTTCTGGATCCCAACCCCGTGATCATCTTCGAGCACATCATGCTCTACAACATGGAGGGTGAGCTCGACCCGTCTGTGACTTCCGTCGATATCGAAAAGGCCGCCGTGCGCCGGCACGGCCGCGATGTCACGCTCGTCACTTATGGCGGCTCGCTTTGGAAAACGCTCGAAGCGGCGGAAGCGCTCGCGCAGGAGGGGATCGAAGCGGACGTGATCGATCTGCGCGTGCTGCGGCCGCTCGATGAGGCGACCATCCTCGATTCGGTGCGCAAGACCCGCCGCGCGGTGATCGTCGACGAGGGCTGGTGCTCGGGCTCGCTCGCAGCGGAGATCGGCATGCGCATTGCCGAAAAGGCCTTCTTCGACCTCGATGCGCCCTTGCGCCGGGTGTGCGCGCGCGAGGTGCCCATGCCCTATGCCGCCCATCTCGAGCAGGCAGCACTGCCGAGCAGCGCGCGCATCATCGCCACGGTGCGCGAACTCTTAGGGCGCGGAGGCTGAAGGGTGGCACTCTTCCGCATGCCGTCGTTGGGCGCCGACATGGAAGCCGGCACGCTCGTCGAATGGCGCATCAAAACTGGCGAGCCGGTTCGCCGCGGCCAGGTGGTGGCGGTGGTCGAGACCCAAAAGGGCGCTATTGAGGTCGAGTGCTTCGAAGAGGGGGTGGTGGAGGAGCTGCTCGTTCCGCTCGGGCAGAAAGTTCCGGTGGGCACCCCACTCGCCCGCATCCGCGGCGCCGGCGAGGAGGCGGCGGCCGCAGCGCCGTCACCTGCTGAGCCCGCTGCGCCCCTTGCGGTCACGGAACCCACACCGGCCGCTGCGCCGTCCGCACGTGAGCGGGGGCCTCAGCTACCGCCGGCCAGCGCGCCGGCACCGGCGGCTGCGCGCGCAATCAAGGTGACGCCGGCGGCGCGGCGGCGGGCGCTCGAGCTCGGCGTCGCGCTCGAGCGCGTGCACGGCACCGGGCCGGAAGGGGCGATCACGGTCGCCGACGTCGAGGCCGCAGCGCGGGGCGCGGCAGCCGAGCTTCCTCCCGGTCCCCCGGTGGCTCCCGCGCGAGCCCGAGAGGCACCCGAAAAGCCGAGCCCCCGGCACGGTTTCGATCCGGTTGCGATGCGCAAGGCCATCGCGGCGGCGATGAGCCGATCCAAGCGCGAGATCCCCCACTATTACCTCGAGAGCACGATCGATCTCAACCGCGCGCTCGCCTTTGTTGAAGCGCGCAACCGCGAGCGGCCGCCGCCAGCGCGGCTGTTGCCGGCGGTGCTGTTGCTCAAGGCGACCGCGCTTGCACTGCGAAAGACCCCGGAGCTCAACGGCTTTTGGCTCGAGGGCGGCTTTCGCCCCGGGCCCGGGATCCATTTGGGCTGGGCGATTTCCTTGCGCGGTGGTGGACTCGTCGCCCCCGCCATCCACGACGTCGATCGGCTCGACCTCGATGCGCTCATGGCCGCCATGCGCGATCTCGTGCAGCGGGCGCGCACGGGCGGACTTCGGAGCTCGGAACTGGCCGATGCCACCTTCACCGTGACGAACCTGGGCGAGCGCGGAGCGGAGGCGGTGTGGCCGGTCATCTACCCGCCGCAGGTCGCGATCCTTGGCTTTGGCCGCATCGTCAAGCGGCCGTGGGTGGACGAGGCCGGGGGGCTCGTCGTGCGCCCGCTTCTGCGGGTGACGCTCGCGGGCGACCATCGGGCGAGCGACGGCCATCTCGGCAGCCGTCTGCTCGCCGAAATCGACGACCTGTTGCAACGACCGGAGGCGCTGTGAGGCGAGAGGAACTGGAGCGGGTGGTCGCTGATGTTCTTGCCGGTATCGCTCCCGAAGCCGATTTCGCGGCGGTCAAGGGGGAAGATGATTTGCGCGATGAGCTCGATCTCGATTCGATGGACTTTTTGAATTTGGTGATCGGGTTGCACGAGCGGCTGGGGATCGACATCCCGGAAGCCGATTACCCCAAGCTTTTCACCAAGAACGGTCTTCTTGACTATCTGGCGGCGAAGACGGGGCAGTGACCGCGCGGCAGAGGGGTGGAGCGGGTGATGGGAATCGAACCCACGACATACAGCTTGGGAAGCTGTCGTTCTACCACTGAACTACACCCGCGCCGCTTTATGTGTAGGATGTCGCCGCGCCCGGTGCAACTCCCCTTCTGCGCGTTGGAGAGCGTCGCGTGGAGCCCGTGAGCCTGCCGCCGCTGTTGCGCGTGCGCTGGCCGAGCGGACGGCCGCTTGCGGGCTTGGATGCGCTCGACGTGCTGCTCGTCGAGACGCTGCCGGCCGAGGGAGAAGAGCGCGCGCTGCCGTCTGCGCGCTGTGTTGGACTGCTTTCGGTCGAACCGGGATGCGCGGCGATCCCTGTCGCCGGCTCGGGCGTGGTGCTCGGCCCGGCGATCCGGCTCGGCTCCGAGCGGGCGCTTCTTATCGAGCTCGCCGCGCGCAGCGGGGCCCCGCCGGATGCGGTGCGCTGGCTGCAGATCGCTTCGCCCACCGAGACCGGCGAAGTGCTCGCAAGTCCGGCACTCGCCCGCGAACTCGAAGCGATGGGTGGAGAGATCACCGGCGGACCGTCACCGCCCGTTTTGGGCCCGCGCGGTGAACTCCTCACACGGGTTTAAGGCGCGGGCGCCTTCCGTTTAGGCCTTAAGCTCACTACCTTGGAGCCGCGGGCGAGCCGGGGTGCGCGCCCGAACGGTTGCCCGCGAGCCGAAGGACCCCATGCCGACCGTCAACGAGATCCGCCGAACCTTCCTCGAGTTCTTCCGCCGGCACGGCCACGAGGTGGTGCCCTCCTCGCCGCTCGTGCCCCACAACGACCCGACGTTGCTGTTCACCAACGCCGGAATGGTGCAATTTAAGAACGTCTTTACCGGAGTGGAGCACCGCCCGTACAAGCGGGCGGTGACCGCTCAGAAGTGCGTGCGCGCCGGCGGCAAGCACAACGATCTCGACAACGTCGGCTACACCGCCCGGCATCACACATTTTTCGAGATGCTGGGGAATTTCTCCTTCGGCGATTACTTCAAGGACGTGGCGATCGAGCTCGCCTGGACGCTCGTGACCAAGGAGTTCGGGCTGCCGCGCGAGCGTTTGATGACCACGGTTTACGCCGAGGATGACGAGGCGTTCGAACTGTGGAAGAAGATCGCCGGGTTGCCCGAGCACAAGATCGTTCGCATCCCGACTTCCGACAATTTCTGGTCGATGGGCGATACCGGACCCTGTGGTCCCTGCTCCGAGATCTTCTACGATCACGGGCCCGAAGTTCCAGGCGGGCCACCGGGTTCGCCGGATGCAGACGGAGACCGGTTCATCGAGATCTGGAACCTGGTCTTCATGCAATATGAGCAGATCGACAAGGATACCCGGGTGCCCTTGCCCAAGCCCTCGATCGACACCGGCATGGGCCTCGAGCGCATCGCCGCGGTACTCCAGGGCAAGCACGACAATTACGAGATCGACCTCTTCCAGCGCATCATCGCCAAATCGGTCGAGCTCACGGGAGCGCCTTTCGAGGGGGCGAAGCGGCCCTCGCACAAGGTGATCGCCGATCACTTGCGCGCCGCTGCCTTCTTGATCGCCGATGGGGTGATGCCCTCCAATGAGGGCCGCGGCTATGTGCTGCGGCGAATCATGCGCCGCGGCATGCGCCATGCCCATCTCTTGGGCGTCGAGGAGCCGCTCTTGTGGCGGCTGGTGCCGACGCTCGTAGCCGAGATGGGCCAGGCCTATCCCGAGCTCGCGCGCGCAGAAGCGCTCATCCAAGAGGTCTTGAAGCTCGAAGAGACCAACTTCCGGCGCACGCTCGAGCGCGGCTTGCACCTGCTCGAAGAGGAAACGGCGAAGCTGCCCCCGGGTGCGCCCTTGCCCGGTGAGGTCGCCTTCAAACTCTACGATACCTACGGTTTCCCTTTGGATCTCACCGAGGATGCCCTGCGCGTGCAGGGGCGGCGGGTCGACCGCGCCGGCTTCGAGGCGGCGATGGCGCGGCAAAAAGCTGCGGCGCGCGCCGCCTGGAAGGGTTCCGGAGAAACCGCGATCGCACCGGTGTGGTTCGAGATCCGCGAAGAGACGGGCGGAAGCGAGTTCTTGGGCTACCAGACCACGCGCGCCCAGGGCCGCTGTGTGGCGCTGGTCAAGGACGGAAACCGCATCGAACGGGCCCAGGCCGGCGAGGAGGTCTGGCTGGTGGCCAACCAGACGCCGTTTTACGGGGAAGCGGGTGGCCAGATCGGCGATACCGGCATCATCCGCTCGTCTGATGCGCTGCTTGAGGTCATCGACACCAAAAAGGTGCTTGGCGACCTCGTGCTCCACCGCTGCCGCGTGGACAGTGGGACGATTCGGGTGGGCGACGATCTCGAGCTACGGGTCGACGAGACGCGGCGGGCCAAGCTCAGGCGAGCCCATTCGGCGACCCACCTCCTGCACGCTGCGCTGCGCCGCCATCTCGGCCCGCATGTGGCGCAGAAGGGCTCGCTCGTCGCACCCGATCGCTTGCGCTTCGACTTCAGTCATCCCAAGCCGCTCACCGACGAAGAGCTCGCCATCATCGAGCGCGAGGTGAACTATTACGTGCGCCAGAACGAGGCGGTCACCGTGCGCATCATGGGGCGTGAGGAAGCAATCGCTTCCGGAGCCATGGCGCTCTTCGGCGAGAAGTACGGCGATGAAGTGCGCGTGGTGGCGATGGGTCGGGAAGAAGACGGCCGCTTCTATTCGGTGGAACTGTGCGGCGGCACGCATGTTGCCCGCACCGGCGATATCGGCTTCTTCAAGCTCATCAGCGAAGGGGCGGTGGCGGCCGGGATCCGGCGCGTCGAGGCGGTCACGGGCGAAGGCGCGTTCGATCAGGTGCAAAGCGAGCACCGCCTGCTCGAAGAACTCTCGGCACTGTTGAAAGCGGGCATTCCCGATCTGCCGACGCGCGTCGCGCAACTCCTGGAAGAGCGCCGCAAGCTCGAGCGCGAACTCGCCGAGACGCGGCGCAAGCTGCTTACGGGCACGGCGACGCGCTCCGACGGCATCCGGCTTGTGGGCGATCTCAAGCTCGCCGCCCGCATCGTCGAAGGCGTGCCGCCCAAGGAACTGCGCGGCACGGCCGATGCGCTCAAAAAAGAGATCGGATCTGGGGTGGTGGCGCTTGTGGGCGTGAACGAGGGTAAAGCCGCGGTCGTGGTGAGCGTCACCCCCGACCTCGTCGGCCGGCTGGATGCCGTGCAGCTCGTGCGCGCGGGCGTTGAAGCGGTGGGCGGCCAAGGTGGTGGCGGACGGCCCGACTTCGCCCAGGGCGGCGGACCCGATGCGAGCAAGGCGGCCGAAGCGCTCGCCGCCATCGAGCGCGCGCTCGCGCGCGCCTGAACCGACCCCGAGGCGAACCGGCCAAAGCCGACCGTGGTCGTCGATCTCTGGACGCGCCTTGGCGACGCGTGGGCGCTGTGGCTGCGCGATGTCGAGGAGCGCGCACACGACTTCGCTCTTTTCCCGCTCGCCCGCGTTCTGGCGGCGCTGCGCGAAGAGCTCGCACAGCCGCGCCTAGCCATCTCGCTCGAGCAGGCACTCGCGCGCGAAGACGGCGGGCCGGTCGCGGCAGCGGGCTTGGCCGAAAGCCCGTTTTTTCGCCTCGCGCGCTTTCCGCCGGCGCAGCCGCGTGCGCGCATGCGCATCCTGCTGGTTGCGCCGTGCTCGGGCTACGCCGCGAGCGTCCTTACGCCGCTTGCGAGCCTACTTCGGCGCGCGGGCGAACTCGCGGTGGTGGAATGGAAGGATGCGCGGCTGGTCCCCGAAGCCGCCGGACGCTTCGATGCCGCCGAGCAGGCGGCGGCGGTGGGCACGGCCGTTGCCGCCTTCGCACCCGATGTCGTGGTCGCGGTCTCGCAATCCGGCGATGCGGCGCTGGCTGCTGTGCTCGCTGCCCGTGCCAGGGCCGATAGATGTGCGCCGCGCGCGCTCGTCCTTTTGGGCTGTCCGATCGATCCCAGCCGGTCGCCCACGGCTCTGCAGCAGATGCTGGCCGCGCTGCCCGAAGCGACGCTCGCCGCGCTGTGCTTGAGCCGGGTCGGCCCGGGTTGGCCCGGTCAAGGGCGGCTCGTCTTTCCGGGCGCGCTCCAGCTCGCCACCATCGCCGCGAGCGAGCCGTGGCTCGTCGCGGCTGTGCGGCTGCGCGCCTTATCCGAGCGGCTCGAGGGGGTAGAAGGCCCGGCGTGTCGCGCGCTCGCTGATCTCTTCGCGGTGCAAGACGTGCCCGGCGAGCTCTGGTGCGACCTCGTGCGCCGGCTGCGGCGCGCGCGTCCGAAGTGGACCGCCGAGATGCGCGCCGCCACCTCGGGCTTGGCCCTGCTCACGGTCGAAGCGGAAGCGGATGCCCTGGTCGGCCGCGGGCAGACACATGCCTTGCACGCCGATCTCGAGCCGGCGCGCGTGCCGCGCGCACAGCTCACGGTGGCATCGGCACGCCACCACGATCTGTTCACCGGTCCCGCGTTCGCGCGCACGCTCGCGCCGCAACTGACAGCTTTCCTCGCCGCGCTCGCGCAATGAGCGCAGCGCAACCGCCGCAAAACGCGCTCGCGCTAGCCGGCAATGGCGCGGGAAGCAAAAACGAGCCCGGCCCCACGGGGCGGCTAGCGCTTGCGCGCGCCTTTGGCGCGCGCGAACTTCGGCGCTGTTGTGTGCTTGACGCCCGCTTGGGCGAGCAGGAGAGTCGTTCGTCGGTGACAGCCGTGGCGGCCGCGGGCGACGATGGCGAAGAAGAAGGCCAAGCGGGCAGAGAAGGCGGGTCGCGAGCAAGCGGGCCGCTGGACGGTGCGCGGCGTGCCGGTGGCGCTGCAGCGGGCGGCCATGGAAGCCGCGCGGGCGCGCGGCCTCACCCTCGGTCAATGGCTTGCGCGGCTGCTCGAAGAGGGGATCGCGCGCGATGCACCGAGCGGGGCGCCGGCGACGCGTTGGGCGGAGACGATCGAAGCGCGCCTCGCACGGCTCGAGGCGCAGCTGGGGGGAAGTGGGAGCGCGGATGCCGATACAGCCGCCGGTGCTGCGCCTAGCGGATCGGCTCGCGGCGACGGGTGAGCTGGACCGCCGAGCCCTTCTTGGCCGAGAGCGTGTTGCGGTTGACGCCGAGCCAGCCGATCTCGCCGAACAAGCGGCCGTACTCGATCTTCGGACAGCGATCCATCACCACCTTGCAGCCCGCCGCTTCGGCGCGCTTCGCCGCCTCGTCGTGGCGCACCCCGAGCTGCATCCAGATCACCTTGATGCCCTTTTCGATCGCCGCCTCGACGATCGGCGGCACCTCCTCTGAGCGGCGAAAGATCTGCACCATGTCGGGGACGAGGGGGATGCTCGCGAGATCCGGGTAGATGGTCTCGCCGAGCAACGTCTGGCCGGCATAGCGCGGGTTGACCGGGATCACCCGATAACCCTTGCCCTGCAGATAGAGCATGGCGAAGTAGCTCGGGCGCATCTCGTTGGTGGAAGCGCCGACCATCGCGATGGTCTTCACCTCGCGCAAAATCGCGCGAATATAGTCATCGTCGTAGACGAGGGGGGCTTCGGCCATGGTGCGCTCCCGAGCTCTTCCCTTGGCGATAAAGGGTGAAGGAGAGCCCGATCAAGGGGCCGGCCAACGGCAATCCGGCTGATCCCCACGCAGCCGGGCGGCTTGTGCGAAGCGGCGGCGGGCTGCTTCCACCCGTCCGAGGCTCTCAAGTGCGCGGCCCCATTCCGCGAAGGCGCAGTGCAAGCGCGCATCCAGCTGCGTGGCGCGACGCAGCGCTGCGATCGCATGTTCCTCTTGGGCTGCGCGCCGGTAGGCGGCTCCGAGCTCGAACCACAGCCAGGCGTCATCAGGGGCGTACCGCACCGCCTCTTCCAGTTTGGCCACCGCTTCCCGATCGCGCCCGCTGCGCGCGAGCGCCTTGGCCCAGTCGCGTTGGACCGCCGCGGCGCGCGGGTCGCGCTGTTGCGCGTCGGCAAAGACCCGCCAGGCTTCCTGCTCGCGGCCGAGATCGCGCAAGGATGTCGGCGCGCCGCAGCGATGCCTCCGGCGACCGCTGCTCGGCTTCGCCCATGAGCGCGAGCTGATCGAGCGCCTCTTCTAAGAGCGCCTGGTGCAGCTCGGGGTCGTAGGCGCGCAGCCGATCGGCAGCGCGCCAGGCCGCGGTGGCCCACAACAAGCGCACCGCGGCTCCATCCTGCGCGCGGCACGAGGCCGTGAGCCGGCACACATTGAGGGCAGACAGCACCGCATCGAGACCCTTCAACACCTCCTCCGGTGCTGCCGATGGTGGCAAGCGTTCCAATCCGACGGCCAGTCGATGCGCGGCGAGGGCGAGGGGATCGAGCCGACCGACCAGCTCATCAGCTGCGCGCGAGCGCATGCTCAAGAGCCGTCTCACCGGCGGTGGGATCGTCGACGGCGACGGCCACGGGCGGGATCTCATCGCGCGGCGGTGTCACCCGAAGGCGCAGCGTGAGCGCGCCTACTGCGCGTACCAACTCGCCGCTGATGCGCCGGTCCGGTCGGCCCCAGAGATTCTCGAGCAGGCGCACGAGGCCGTCGAGCGAGAGGCCAAGCGCGGGGACTTGAAACTCCGCGGTCTTCCAGCCGGCGGCAACGGTTGGCCGCTCGCCGCGCCAATGGGCGGCGGCAGTTGTGCGGGCGATGGCATCGAGCAGCCGGTTCGCCAGCACCTCGCCCCGCAAGCCGCGCTCCTCGAGGTCCTTGGGAACTTCGATCCGCTCCACCAGGATCGCTTGGCGCCGGGTCTCGGTTACGATCGCCCACAGTGCCACCACCAAGATGGCTACGACTGCCGCACTGATGAGCAAATTGCGCAGCCGCTCCAACATCGGGCCGAGCGCAGCGAGGCCGCGAGCGAGCAGGGCCAACCCGCGCCCCTTGCCGTCCTGCGCAGGCGAAGCGGCAAGAACACGATCCTCGCGTCGCGCTTCCTCGTTCGCGCGCTCGCTCATGACAACCCTCCGCCCGGCTGGGGTGTGGGCGAGGAAAGCGGCAAGCGGCGAGGCTGCGTTCGGTTGCGCGCGCTTTCAAGCGCCGCACCAGACAGGCGCGCGCTTTTCTAAGAACGCGTCGATGCCCTCAGCAGCGTCGCGGGCGAGCATATTTTCGGTCATCACCCGCGCGGCATAGTCATAGGCTTCGGCCATCGGCATCTCGATTTGGCGATAGAAGGCCTCTTTGCCGATCTTGAGCGTCAAGGGTGACTTGGAGACGATGGTCTTGGCCATGCGCTCGACTTCGGCATCGAGCTGGTCTTCGGGGACGACGCGGTTAACCAGCCCGAAGCGCAACGCCGTTTGCGCGTCGATCGCTTCACCCAACAGCAGCATCTCCATCGCCTGCTTGCGGCCGACGTTGCGCGAAAGGGCCACCATGGGCGTGGAGCAGAAAAGACCGATGTTGACGCCGGGAGTGGCGAAGCGGGCAGTCTCGGCCGCTACCGCGAGATCGCAGCTCGCGACGAGCTGGCAGCCGGCGGCGGTGGCGATCCCGTGCACGCGCGCGATCACCGGCTGCGGCAGCCGCACGATGCTCTGCATGAGCGTGGAGCAGACGGCGAACACCTCTTCGAAGAACGCGCGGTCGTTGCGGCCTCGGAGCTCTTTGAGATCGTGGCCGGCGCAAAAGGCGGGTCCTTTGCCCTCGATCACCACCACGCGCACTCCCGAATCGCCGCGGATGCGGTCGAGTTCGGCTTGCAGTTCGCGCATGAGCGCGAGCGAAAGGGCGTTGCGCGCAGCCGGCCGGTTCAAGGTGAGCCGGGTGATCCCCTCGCGATCGCTGCGCAAGAGCATGGGCTCGTCGCTGGTTACAGCCATGGCGGGCCTCCTTCGCCTCAGTGCCCAAGCCTATAGCGCGAAGGCCACTTGCGTGCGAAGCGGCGCCTACCCGTTCTCGCGGCAGCAGGCTGAGGGGCGACGCGTCGTACCCGGCTCGGCGAGGCAGGCGCAATCAGCGGCGAGATCAGCGAAGAGACGATCGAGCGCTTCGCGCACGAGCGCACTCGCCGATCGACCGAGGCGCGCGGCGGCGATCTTGAGCCGGCGATGGTCGTCGGGCCCAAGCGTGCAGGAGATCCGCGCCGGCTTGGCGCGCGAAGGCGATGGCCGTGCGCGTTCTTCCCGGACAGGCTCGCGCGTCACACTCGGCACGGGGTCGAGAAAGGCTGTACCGTAGGTGTCGGCAAGGGCGCGCGCCTCGCCGCGCCGGACGAGAAGATCAGCGGTGAGCCGCGCCGTCTTCATCGCACCTCTCCGAGCTCTTCGGGGGTTTCGGAAGGTTCGCCGTCGATGCGGCGACGGCCGAAGCCCGCTGCCGGGATGCGACGGCGCAGGAACGCTTCGCGGTTGGCAAGGCGGGCGAGGCGCTCGCGCACATACGCCCACAGTCCCTCGATCTCGCGCGCCGAGGGACTGTCGGGATGGGTCTCCATCACCGTGCGACCGTCGATCATGGAGCTCGCCATGATCACTTTGTGGCTTATGAGCACCGGCGCCACCGTGCCATGTTGCGAAAGTGCAACAGCGGCGTCGGTGGTCAGGCGCGAGCGCGCGGTGGCGCCGTTGACGACGAAGACGAGCGGCCGTTGCGCCCGCTCGGCCAAGTCGAGGGTGGCGCCCACCGCGCGCAGATCGTGCGGGGAGGGGCGGGTGGGCACGAGGATGAGGTCGGAAAGGCGCATGACGCGGGCGATGGCGGCGCTCGCCGCGGGCGGGGTGTCGATGAAGAGATAGCGAAAGCCGCGGGCGCGCAGGCGCTCGATGTCGTCGTCGAGCGAGGCGAGCGTGGTGCGGGCGAATTCGGGGCCGGGCAGCGTGCGCGCGTTCCACCAGGCGGCGAGCGAACCCTGGGGGTCGCAGTCGAGCAGCACGACCGGGCCGTCGCCGCTCAGCTGCGCCTGCACGGCGAGGTGGCCGCAAAGCGTGGTCTTGCCGGAGCCGCCCTTCTGGGAACAGATGGCGAGGACCTGCATGGCGACGCTCCAGTTCCCCAAGGCGCGGGGCTTGAGGTTGCGTGCGCACCCATCCTGCCCCCGAGGCCCTTAAGATTTCGTCAACAGGGAGCGGCAAGGCAGCGGGACCGTCGCCGGGCCGAGGCGGGTTGGAGGGCGCATGAAAGGACCGATGACGGCGGAAGAGTTCGAAGAACTGGCGACCAAAGGGGTGCCCTATGTCGGCCAACTCGGGTTGCGGGTGCGTCGTTTCGAGCCGGGGGCGGTGGAGGTCGTGCTCCCCTGGCAGGAGATCCTCGTGCGACCCGGCGGGACCATCTGCGGTCCGGCGATGTTCGCGCTCGCCGACATCACGCTCTATGGCGTCGTCTTGTCGCTGATCGGACGGGTCGAGCTCGCCGTCACCACCGATCTGACGATGCATTTCTTGAGCCGGCCACAGCCGGGCGCGCTCATCGCGCAGGGTCGGATCTTGCGGCTGGGCAGTCGCCTGGCGGTGGGCGAGGTCGCGATCCGCGGCAGCGAACGGCCGGAGCCGGTGGCCCATGCGGTGGGCACCTACGCCATCCCGCGCGACGCGCTACCGATTGACAACCGCGAACACGGATCCTAGCTAGCGGCGAGGCGCGGGGCGGCGGCCTTCCGCGACGAGTCATCGTTGCCGCTCATGGCCGAGCGGCATCCGCTATGGATGCGAACCGATGCGAACCTATTCGGCGCGGCCCTCGGAGATCGAGCGCCGCTGGTGGCTAATCGATGCCGACGGCTTGGTTCTCGGTCGGCTTGCGGCGATCATCGCTGACCGCTTGCGTGGCAAGCACAAGCCGATCTGGACGCCGCATTTGGATTGCGGCGATCATGTGGTGGTGATCAACGCCGAGAAGGTGGCCCTGACCGGCCGCAAGCGCGAAAAGAAGATCTATTATCGGCACACCGGCTATCCCGGTGGGATCAAAGAGGTGACGGCGGGCAAGCTGCTCGATGGGCGCTTTCCCGAGCGGGTGATCGAGATGGCGGTGAGCCGGATGATCAGCCGCGGACCGCTGCAGCGCAAAGTGTTGAAGAAACTGCACGTGTACAAGGGGCCCGAGCATCCGCATCAGGCGCAAAAGCCCATTCCGCTCGATATTGCTGCGATGAACCGCAAGAACAGCATCAAGGAGATCGCGCATGGCTGAGACGGTGCGCTCCTTCGCTGAACTCGCGAAGCTGCGGCCGGCCCAGCCCGCCGCCGAGGAACTCCCAGCCGAACCGAAACTCGACGCCCTCGGTCGGGCCTATGCCACCGGGCGGCGCAAGAACGCGGTGGCGCGCGTGTGGCTCAAACCCGGCAGCGGGCGGTTCATCGTCAACGGCAAGGAGATGGCGGCCTATTTCGCCCGCCCGACGCTGCAGATGATCATCAACCAACCCTTCGATGTCCTCAATCGCCGCGGCCAGTACGACGTGCTGTGCACGGTGCGCGGCGGTGGGCTGTCGGGACAGGCAGGGGCCGTCCGCCACGGGATCAGCCGCGCGCTCGTCAACTACGATCCGAGCGTGCGCCCCATCTTGAAAGCGGGCGGGTTCTTGACCCGCGACGACCGCGTGGTCGAGCGCAAGAAATACGGTCGGCGCAAGGCGCGCCGGAGCTTCCAGTTCTCCAAGCGCTGAGCCCGCCGAAGGCACCCTCCGGCGACTGGACAGCGCGCCGCTCATCGACCAAGAGCACGGTTGTTCGGGGAGGACAGCCGTGCTCGTCGTCTTGGGATCCATCAACGCCGATCTTGTCTTCCGGGTGAAGAGCCTGCCGCGACCGGGCGAAACGGTGCTGTGCGCGGGCTTCGCATTCCACCACGGCGGCAAAGGCGCCAATCAGGCGGCGGCTGCTGCGCGCAGCGGGGGCAAGGTGCGCTTCGTGGGGCGCATCGGCGAGGACAGCTGGGGTGCTCTCTTGCGCCGCGGGCTCGAGGACGCAGGTGTCGATACCAGTCTCCTCGAGACGTCGCCGCGATCGAGCGGGATCGCCGCGATCGCCGTCGACGAGAGCGGGGAGAATGCGATCGTGGTGGCAAGCGGCGCCAACCTCGACGTCACCGCAGAACAGTTGGATCGCGCAGGTCTAACGAGCGCCGACACGCTTCTTTGCCAGAACGAGATCCCGCTCGCCGTGACGCGCGAGGCACTCGAGCGGGCGCGCGGGGCAGGAGCGCGCACGATCCTCAACTGCGCTCCGGCGACGAGCGGCGCGAACGCGCTTTTGGACCTGGTTGATGTGCTTGTCGTCAACCACGGCGAGGCGTGCGCGCTCCTCGAGCGCGATTTGCCGCCCGAGCCGGCGGCGCGGGCGCTCGCCTCTGAGCGCCGCAGCTGCGTGCTCACGCTCGGCCGACAGGGGGCGCTCGCGGTCGGGCCTGCGGGGGCCTGGCACGTCCCCGCCCTGCCGGTGCGGGCGGTCGACACCACCGGTGCGGGCGACACCTTCACCGGTGTGCTGGCGGCGAGCCTCGATCTCGGCTTGCCCTGGGTGGAGGCGCTCGCGCGCGCAAGCGTGGCAGCTGGCCTCGCCTGCACGCGGGAGGGGGCCCGCAGCGGACAACCGACCGGCGCCGAGATCACCGCGCATCGAGATCAGCTACCGCCCGTCCTCTCGCTCGCTGCGGGTTGAGCGACGGCAGACCAGCGGGCGGCGGTCCCACCGCGGCGCAAGGACCGAACCGGCCCCTCGAGGTTTCGGCGGGGCCGCAGATGCGGGCAGCCGCGCGGAGGCGCGCGCGAGAAGAAAACGCCCGCCGGCTCCGGGGGAGGAAGAGCCGACGGGCGCGGCGTCGACCGGGGGAAGGACCGAGCGCCACTTCTCAATACGTGCTGGCGCGCGAGCGGATCACTCTCAGGTGGGGCTGCCGCGCTGAAAGGGGGCGAAACGCACCGGCAACAGCCGCCGGGTCTCGAGCCGCCCGTCGGCGGTCTTGCGCACCAAGGTGAGATATTGCACGCCCTCAGCCGGGCCGAGGGGCAAGACGAGGCGGCCCTCGGGGGCCAGTTGCGCGAGCAGCGGCGGCGGCACATGGTCGACCGCCTCTTTGACGATGATGGCATCGAAGGGGGCGCGTTCCGGCCAACCGTCGTAGCCGTCGCCCACCTTCAACGCGACGCGTCCGGGCGCGAGTTCACTTAAGAGCCGACGGGCGATTTCGGCGAGCTCGGGCAAGATCTCCACGCTCGACACTTCCGCCCCCATGTGGGCGAGGAGCGCGGCTTGGTAGCCGGTGTCGGTTCCGGTCTCGAAGACCCGTGCTCCCGGCCGCACCTCGGCAAGATGCAGCATCAATGCGGTCAAGAAGGGCGCGGTGAGGTTCTGGGAGGGGTGGATCGGCAAGGGTCCCGGGCCGTAGGCGAAAGGGCGCAGCGCGGCGGGGACGAAACGCTCGCGCGGCACCGCGCGCATCGCCTGCAGCACGCGCGGGTCGAGTTCGCGGATGCCGGTCAGTTCCGCCGTCGCTTGCACCTCAAGCGCGATGGTGCGGATCATCTGTTCGCGCGCTTCGGCGATCTCGGCCTGCGCCGTGGGGCGAAGCGCGGGTGGCTGCGCCTGTTCGAAAGGCGCGAGTGCGAAAGCCAAGAGCATCAACTCGGCCAAGAGAACCCCGACCATGGCACGCCCCCCTCGCCGAGGCGAAGCCGCGCTTAGACTTCGCGCGCCAACGCTCGTTCTCTCAACATGGTTTCCAGCTCCGCGGCTGTCAGCGGGCGGGCGAAGAGATAGCCCTGGGCTTCATCGCAACCCTCGCGCAGCAGGAAGTCGCGCTGGGCCGGCGTTTCGACCCCTTCCGCGAGCACGGTAAGGCCGAGAGTCTTGCCGAGCGTAATGATGGTGCGCGCGATCGCGACGTCGTCCGGATCGTCGGGTAGATCGGCCACGAAGGAACGATCGATCTTGATCTTGTCCAAAGGAAAGCGCTTGAGGTAGCTGAGTGAAGAATAGCCGGTTCCGAAATCGTCGAGGGCTACGCTCACCCCGAGCGCGTGCAAAGCTTCGAGCGTGGTAATCGCGCCGTGGCGGTCTCGCATCAAGGTGCTTTCCGTGATCTCGAGTTCGAGCGCCGAGGGCGGAAGACCGGTGGCACGCAACACGCGCGCCACCGTATCCACGAGATCTTGATAGGCGAACTGGGCCGGTGAGAGGTTGACGGCGATGCGCGTAATGGGCAACCCGGCCCGCCGCCAACGCGCCGCCTGCGCGCAAGCCTCGCTCAACACGATTTCGCCCAAGGCCAGAATTTGCGAGCTGTCCTCGGCGATGGGGATGAATTTGTCGGGGGGCACCACGCCGAGCTCGGGGTCGCGCCAGCGCACGAGCGCTTCGACCCCCACGAGCAGGCCGGTGCGCAGGGCGAATTGCGGTTGGAAAGCGAGCTCGAGGGCACGGGCTTCAAGTGCCACGCGCAAACGCGCCTCGATGAGCTTGCGCTCGCTTAAGCGTGCATTGAGTTCCGGTGAGAAGAAGCGGAACGAGCCGCGACCGGCCGCTTTGGCGGCGAAGAGCGCAATGTCCGCCTGGCGCAAGAGATCCCCGGGCTCAAGATCGGCGCCATCGGCGAGCGCGATGCCAACAGAAGCGGAAGTGAAGACCTCCTGACCATCGATGCGAAATGGCCGCGCGAGTGCGCCGATGACGCGACCTGCGAGCTCCGCTGCGACCGCCGGCCCCGTCACCTCCCGCTGCAAAATGGCGAACTCGTCGCCGCCCAGTCGGGCGACGAGATCAGCCGGACCCACAAGAGCCTGAAGGCGACCCGCCACCTCGCGCAACAGGCTGTCGCCGGCGGCATGCCCGAGCGTGTCGTTGATGCCCTTGAAGTCATTGAGGTCGATGCAGTGCAGCGCGAGCGTCGATTGACCGCGGCGCGCCGCCTCCACCGCCGCCGCCAGCCGCTCGTCGAAGAGCACGCGGTTGGGCAGCCCGGTGAGATGGTCGTGCAATGCGAGATAGCGCATCCGCTCCTCGGCCTCGACGCGCTCGCTCACGTCCTGCGCGGTGCCGAGCAGCCATTGCTCGCCGTCGTCGGCCTCGTGTACGAGCTCGGCCTCGACGCTCAAATACCGCAAATGGCCGTCAAGACAGCGCGCGCGGATCAAAAGTGGAGCGCGCCGCAGCCCATCACGCGCACTCGCGGTGAGCCTGCGCAATTTGCGTCGGTCCTCGCGATGCACGATCCGCAGAAGAGCACGCAGGGCGACCATGCGTGGACCGCTTTGAAGACCGAGCAGGCGACAGAGTTCATCCGAACATTCGATCATCGAAGAGCCCGGAACCCAGCGCCAGGACCCCAACTTGGCGATCGCCTGAGAGCGGCGCAGGATCGCCTCGCTGCGCTGGAGCTGGCCGAGCATCTGGCGCCTCTCGGTGACGTCCTCGGCGAGGGTGAGGATCCAGCGGCACGGGTCGTCGTCCTGCGGCACCGCCACCTTGCGGATGCGATGCCAGCGCCGTCCCTGGGGATCGGGTTCGTCGATCTCGAGGTCGATCGATTGGTGCGGAGCGGCGCGCAGGCGACGATCGAGGGCGGCTAGGGCCGAGGCTACCGCATCGGCCGCGCTCGGTGACCGCAGACGGGAAAGCAGACCGTCTCGTGCCGCCGGATTGGCGAGCAGGACGTCGCCCGTGGCGGCATCGCTCACCGTCAGCGCCCAGGGGAGATGGGCGACGATGGTCTCGAGGAACGCGCGGCTCTGGGCGAGCCGCTTTTCGGCTTCCAGCCGCGCCGTGACATCCTGGTGCAGGGAGAGGATGTGGGTCGGAGCACCCTGCTCGTCGCGGATCAGAACCTCGAGAGTCAAAAGCCAGCGCGCGCCCTCCGGCCCCGCCACCCGTTCCATGCGCTCGGCGACGATCCGCGCACCCGCCACCAGCGCGGCTTCGTCGGCGCGGCGCGCGCGCGGATCGCCGAAGGCGAGCGCGTCGATCGGCCGCCCGAGCACGGCTTCGGGAGTGAGCTCCAGGAAACGACAGAACGAGGGGTTCACGCGTACGAGCCGGCCGCTTGCCAGCTCGCGCACGGCGAGCATGGCCGGCATGGTATCGAAGAGGGCGTCCAAAAACCGGTTGGCGCGGGCGAGCGCCTCTTCGATCGCGACTTCGCGAGTGATGTCGAGGTTGAAGGTCAAGATGTAACGGGGACGACCGTCGGCATCGGGAACCGCGAGCTTGCGGGAGAAGAACCACCGCCGCTCGCCGTCGACGACGCGCGGGAAGCGGCGGTCGACCACTTCGCCGGGCCGGCTCAAAAGCGTGGTCTCGGCCTCCTCGATGCGCCGCGCGAGCTCCGGCTCGTAAAGCTCTTCCGCCGTGCGGCCGAGGAGGATGTGGGCGGGGCGGTCGCCGATCACCCGCTCGGTTCCGGTGGCAAAAAGGAACCGTCGGGTCGCGGCGTCCTTAAGCGAGATCAGGCCCGGCATATGGTCGAGGATGGTCTGCACGAGCCTGCCATCCACCGCGATGCCATCGGCGGTGCGGAACTGCTCGGTGACGTCCTCGAAGAGGACGAGCAAGGCCGGCTCGGGTCCCGGCAAGCGGATGCGGTGGGTGCGCAACACGCGCTTATCGCCGTGGCCGCGATCCTGAACATGGCCGATGCAGCCGAGCTCCTCGCCGGCGAGCGCCCGCCGATCGAAGCGGGCGAAGTCTTCGGCCTCTACGCCCACGAGCGCCGAAGCGAGCGGGCGTCCGATGAGCCCTTCGGGCGTGCAGTCGGCTAGCCGCGCCATGGGCCGATTGCACGCTCGGACCACGAGCGCGGAATCGAGCAGCGCCCACGGCAGAGGCAGGCGATCGAGGAGGGGACCGAAGCGCGCAAGTGGATCCCAGCGCGCGGGTTCGGGCCGAACCACCGGGCGCAGGATCAACAGACCGCCCTTCTCGAGCGGGGTGTAGGTGACATCGAGCGGCGGTCGGTCGGCCGGAGCGACGCGCGCGCTCAGCGGCCGCTTGGCGCGACGAGCGGCGCGCAACCGCCGTGCTGCGCGATCGTCGCCCAACAGCCGACGCAACGCCGCCCCGGGTCGTGCGCCCAAAAGCTCCTCAGCCGCGCGGTTGGCGGCGGTGACGCGCCCGCGCGGGTCGATGACGAGCGTCGCCTCCCCGTTCTCTTTGGGCCATAGGAGATCGGGCCCATCCGACGGGAAAGACGAAGCAGACAGTTCGGGTCCGGGCTCCTCACGCACGAACCCGAATCTGGTCGCCTTCTCCTAAGAAACGGTTGACGCGCGACGCCTTTGTACGCCCCGCCCTGTCATCGGCGCGCACAGAACGCATAGCGTCCATGCGCGGGAGGCCGATGCGCGCGGCACGGTGCGCGGCAGGAGTGGCTTGGTGAGCTTTGCGTGCCGGATCGAAAAGCCGGGCCGGCCCCCGCGCGGGCGGCCCGTCGCGCGCGAACATCACGCTTCGAGGCGTGCGGGCCGACACGCGGCTAAAACGACGCGGTCGTTGAACGCGGCGCACGCTCACAATCAGGTGCTGGGCGAGCGTACCTGAAGCGCGCGACCCGCAGCAGCCCCGCAGCCGAGGGCGCCGGGCGTGGAAGCTCGAGTCGGCGGTCAACGCTCAGGCCGCAGCTTCCGCCGCTGTCTCAGCTCTATCGCTCTCGGCCGGCTCGGGGCGGCCGTCCACGAGGAGGAAGGGGGGGCGCGGCGGGAGCGCGAGGGCGCTCACCTTGGGCGGGACGCTCCAGCGCACCGCGGCGAAGCGTCCGGATGTCGAGAACGGGCGCCATTCGGGCAGGACCTCGCCCGTATCCTCGCACAGCCAGGCGGGATCGGGCGGAGCATCACCGGCGCGCGCGAGCCAACCCTGCACGATGGAGGCCGAGGCCCCGGCCGCCCGCTCGAGCTCGGCCAACAGCCGATAGGCGCGCGCTGGTGCGTTCGCCTTGACCGCCTCCTCGAGCAGCGCGCGCGCCGCATCCAGCCGACCGGCCAGAAGCGACAGCTCAGCGAGGGCAAGGCGCGTTTCGGGATGCTCGGGGTTGCGCGCGCGCAGCCGCTCGAACCGCTTGAGCCGGTCGGCCGGCCGCTCCTGCGGCACGAGATCGGCATAGGCGCGGGCGAGCTCGGGGTGGGGGGTGATGGCCCAGGCGTCCTCGAGAATCCGGCGCGCCTCGCGCAAGCGCCCCAAGCGAAGAGCGAGGCGCGCTGCCGTGACCGCGGCGGGAACGAACCCCGGGGACGCTCGAAGAGCCTTGCGCTCTTCTTTAAGCGCGTCCATCCAGCGCGTCTCGCGCGCAAAATCGAGGGCCCGAAGGTGCAGAAGGATGGCGCGGTAGCGCGCCGCCTCCTCGGCTGATACGAGGCCGAGCGCCGGCAGCCGGTCGACCACCGAAAGCGCCTCCGACCAGCGCTGCGCGCCCGTGAGCAGCTCGAAAAGGGCGCTCGCCGCCCAGGGAGCCTCGGGTGCGCGGCGAAAGGCGCGGCGGGCGAGCTCGAGCGCCTGCTCGCGGTCGCCCGCGCGCATCGCCTGCCCCAGCAACCCCTTAAGCCCGGTGAGCTCGCTTTCGGGCGCAGCCAGCATGCGGCGAAAGCTCTCCGCAGCTGCGCGATCGTCGCCGTCGAGCTGGGCCGCCTGCGCCTCGAGGAGGAGAACGGGTGCGGTTTCGCCCAAAAGACGCCGCGCTTGCGAAGCGAGCGCGCGGGCACTCGAAGCATTGCCCGAGGCGGCGGCGAGCAGCCCTTCACCCAATGCCCGATAGCCGCGGGCGAGGCGCCGCTGGGCGCGGTAGCGCGCGAAGCGCCGCGGAGCGCTCGCGAAGAGGCGGACGAGCTCGAAGAGAACAAGGGCGATCAGCGCGACGAGGAGCACCCCGGCGACCGCAACCGCGAGGCTCGTGCGGATCTCGTATCCTTCTGCGAAGACCGCGACCTCGGCGGGCAGATCCGCAAGCCAGGCCGCGCCCACGGCGACGAGGCTCGCGAACAGGACGAACAGGATGGCGCGGATCATCGAGCCCTCTTCAGCCGGCAGCTACGAGGTCGCGCAAGTGGGAACGCAGCTTGGCGACCGCCCTTTCCACCGCAAGGCGCAGCTTCGCCTGCGCGAGCAGAGTAGCGAGCTCGCCTTCCTGTGCGTCCGAAAGCGTAGCTAAGATCTCCACCGCGCGGGCGAGATCCGCTTGCGCAAGCGCTCCTTGCGCGGCGGATAGCGCCGCTCGTTGCGGGTCCTCGCCGCTGCGTTTGACGGTGATCACCGGAGCGAGTGCTCCAAGCAGGCGATCGCCCAGGCTCTCCTTGGGCGAAAGCTCCGGCTGTTGGACGCTTTTGAGCTTGGCGGCGAGCTCCTCGAGTTGCGCGCGCAGCTGGGCGAGCGACGGCACAGCTAAGGCGGCCCCCGGCTCGAGTGCTGCGAGCGTCTCGGCGACGACGGGCTCGGTCGCCACAAGCGGACGCAGAAGGCGCAAAGGCTCGTCGAGTCGGCCGCCGCGCTCGAGCACCCCCGCGAGCGCATCGAGCGCGAGCACGAGCGCGCGCGGCCGCGGATCGGCCGGTTTTTCGAGCGCTGCCAATCGCTCGCCGAGCGCACGCAGCGACCGTTCCTGCGCGGCGAGGCTCTCGGCTAAGCCGGCAAGAGTGTTGCGGGTGCCCTCGATACGTCCGGCAAGCGTCTCATCGGCACGCGCGAGCTCGAGCTGAGCTGCCTGGAGTTTCGCGATCGCGCTCTCGAGCGCGCCGTGCAGGCTGCGCAAGCCGCCGAGCTCGCCCGCAAGGGTGCGGATCTCGCCCCGCACGCGCTCGATCTCGCCGCGAATCGCCTCGCTTTCGCCCTTGGTGGCCGCGAACTCGCCGCGCAGGGTGGCGAAGTCTCCGCGCACGCTCGCGAGTTCGCCTTTAAGTGCGCCCAAAGAATCGGCGAGACGCCCGAGGTCGGGATGGCTCTCGCGCAGCCGATCGAGGGCGAGCGCGAGCGCATCCATCTGCACGTCGGCGGCGCGCAGCTGTTCGCGGATCTCACCCAGAGCGGCATCGACGAGCGAGCGATCGCGCGCAAGGCGTGCATCGATCTGGGCGAGCCGTTGCTCGAGGGCTTTGTGGGCGCCGGCTAAGGCGGCGAGCTCCCCCGGTTGGGAAGCGAGCAGCTCGAGCCGCTCGCGCAGCTGGGCAAGGGCGATCTCGAGCGCTCGGGCACGCTCTTCGCCGCGCCCCTCGGCTGCCCGGATGGCGGCATCGACGCGCTGGGAAAGACCCTCGAGCGCTGCCGGGAAGCCGACCACCGCCTCGCTCTTGAGATCGACCGCGCGCAGCCGCTCGGCGAGCTCGCTTCGGCCCCGCTCGAGCTCGTTCAGGCGCTGCGCGGAGGCGGTGAGCTCGCGGCCGAGGCGCTCGAGCTCGTTTTCCGCGCGCGCAAGCCGCTCCAGCTCGTGGCGGGTGCGAACGACGTCTTGGCCCAAGGCCACGAGCTCTTGGCGCGTTCTAGCGAGCTCTTGGGCGAGCGGCTCGAGCGCGGCGAGGCGCTGCGCGAGTGTTTCGAGGCTCGCAAAGCGCTGTTCGGCCGCGCTCAAGCGCGCTTCTTGCCGGTCGAGGAGGGCTAAACGCTCGCTGATCGACCCGAGGGCATCGAGCCGCGCGAGCTGGCGCTCGAGTTCATTGAAGCGGGCGAACTCGCTCTCGAGCGCGACGAGGCGGCGGATTTCGGCCGAGCGGTCGAGTTCCGGCCGCAGCCACGCCCAGAACAAGGCCGCGACGAGCGTCCCGCCGATCACCCCGCCTACGATCGCCGCCGGAAGCAGGCGTCGGCGCCGCGGCACGACCGTGGCGGGAAGCGGCTCGGGACCGGGCGTGGTATCAGAGCCTGTGCCGATCGTCTCGGCCATCGACTGTTCTCCGCGTCTCGACGTTCGAGGGACGCGAGACCCGCGCGCTCAGCGGCCGCGGGCGAAGGGTCCGCGTCCGGGAACGACGCCGTGTTGGGCTATCATCGCCGCCGCGAGGTCTTCAAGGCAGGCAAGGAGCGCCGATTGGTCGCGCCGGGCGGCGACTTCGATCGACCGCCAGGGAAGGTGGCGGATCTCCTGCGCGATCGCTTCCGAAAGACACACGGCGCTTACGGAGCGCAATTGCTCGGTGAGCCCCTCGCGCGCGACCAGTTCGGCGAAGGTGCGCGCCGTGCGCGGCGAATAAAAGAGCACCGCATCCAATTCGCGCCGCGTGAGCGCTTCGATGGTGCGCGGAGCCAAGCGCGTCGCCGGTTCGGCGCGGTAGACGACCAATCGCGCGTAGCGGTAGCCTGCCGCCTCGAGTGCCTGTTGCAGGCCGTCGCGCACATCCTCCCCACAGACGTGCAGGATCGTTCCGGCTTCGGGCGGGATGCGATCGCGCACGAGCGCAGCGAGCTCGACCCCCTCGCCCGGTCCCGCGACGACGTTCGTACAGCCGGCGGCCAAAGCGGCCTGCGCGGTGGCTTGTCCGACGGCGAAGACGGGCAACTGGCGCAAGGGCTCATCGAGACCGGGCAGCGCATTGGCGCTCGTGAGCACGACCGCGGCGATGCCTTCGGGGGAGATCGGCTCGTGGGGCACGTGGCGCAGGGTGAGCATCGGATCGATCAAGACCCGATGGCCTTTTGCATGCAACAATCGTGCCGTTGCTAGCGATTGCTGTCGCGGACGCGTGAGGAGGATACGCATGATGTAGCAGATTAGCAGCAATTGGCGGGGAGCGACCAGACCTTTCGACGGCTCAGCCGGCGGCCCAAGCCCGAGCTTTCTGCAACAGTTCGGTTGCTGCCGCGCGACCCAACCGTTCCGCCTCGGCGAGCGGGCCGGAACAGCGCACCCGCGCGACCCGCGTGCCGTCGGGGGTGGCAAGCAGACCCGCGAAGTCGAGCTGAGAGCCCTGCGGCCGAGCGAGGGCGGCGATGGGCGTGCGACAACTGCCGTCGAGCTCTGCCAAAAAGGCGCGCTCTGCCGCCACACAAGCCATGCTCTCGGGGTGCGCAAGGGGGGCGAGCAAGGCACGCATCCGCGAATCCTCGCTGCGGCAGGCGACTCCGATCGCGCCCTGGCCGACCGCGGGTAACATCTCCTGGGGCTCGAGGGGCACACCGCCGGCGGTACCGAGCCCGAGCCGATCGAGCCCGGCGGCGGCGAGCAGGGTCGCATCCACTTCGCCGCGCTCGAGCTTGGCCAAGCGGGTGTGCACATTCCCGCGCAGCGGCAGCACCTGCAGATCGGGACGCTGGGCGCGCACTTGAGCGGCGCGGCGCAAGGAGGCGGTGCCGACGCGGCAGCCGCGCGGCAGTTCGGCGAGCGTTCGCGCGTTCGGCGCGAGCAACACGTCGCGCGGATCGGCCCGCTCCAATATGGCGACGATCGCAATGCCATCGGGCAGCACGGTGGGCACGTCCTTCATCGAATGGACGGCACAATCGATCCGTCCTTCCAACAGCGCTTCGTCGATCTCCTTGGTGAACAGGCCCTTGCCGCCGATCTCCAACAGCGGTCGGTCCTGGATGCGATCGCCCGTGGTGCGGATGACCACGAGCTCGATGGCACCCGGAGCGGCGAGCTCGGGATGGGCGGAAGCCAAAGCGGCGCGCACGAGCTCGCTTTGCGCGAGCGCGAGGGGTGATCCGCGGGTGCCGATGCGCAACATGCTCGTCATCGTCCTCGCCGCCCGCTATCGAGGGCGCGAGAGACAGCCAATGACCAATTCCGCCGTCCGCGAGAGAACCGCTTAGCCCTCGAGCGCGGCGAGCACCAGTGAAATCCGCGATGGCCTTGATCGCTTCGCGCGGCCGAATCGTGCTCGGCATCGAAACCAGCTGCGATGAGACGGCGGTTGCGCTCGTGCGCGACGACCGCCGCGTGCTCTCCGCCCAACTGTTCTCGCAGTTGGCCGAACACGCACCCTTCGGCGGCATCGTGCCGGAGATCGCAGCGCGCGCGCATCTCGAGCGTCTCGATCTGTTGATCGCGCGCGCTCTTGAGGAATCCGGCGTGTCCTTGGGTGAACTCGCAGCGGTTGCGGCGACCGCCGGACCGGGTCTGATCGGTGGCTTGAGCGTGGGCTTGTTGACCGCCAAGATGCTCGCGCTCGTTCACGACAAGCCGCTTATTGCCGTCAACCATCTCGAAGCGCATGCGCTCACCGCCCGCTTCACCGATGGTCTCGCCTTTCCCTACCTGTTGCTGTTGGTCTCGGGCGGCCACTGTCAGCTCCAGCTCGTCCACGGTGTCGGCGCGTACAGCCGGCTCGGGACCACGCTCGACGATGCGGTCGGCGAGGCCTTCGACAAGCTCGCGAAGATGCTCGGCCTCGGTTATCCGGGAGGTCCGAAAATCGAGGCCCATGCACGCAACGGTAACCCGCACCGCTTTCCGCTACCCCGCCCGATGGTGGGCGAAAAGCACTGCAACTTCTCGTTCTCGGGACTGAAGACAGCGGTGCGTCGGCTCGTTCTCGAGCTCGGATCGGCAGCGCTGGACCCACAGAACTTAGCCGATCTCTGTGCCAGTTTCGAACAAGCGGTCGCTGAAATCTTGGCGGATCGCACGCGACGTGCGCTCGCGCGTGCCCGCGAGCTGACCGGCGCGACACCGCCGCTTGTGGTCGCCGGCGGGGTGGCGGCGAATCAGCGCATCGCCGCTGCGTTGCGCGCCCTCGCCGAGGAGTGGCAAGTGCGCATCGTCGTCCCGCCCCCTCCTCTTTGCACCGACAACGGCACCATCGTCGCCTGGGCCGGCATCGAGCGGCTCGAGCTCGGTCTTGTCGATCCTTTGGATGTGCCGGCACGGCCGCGCTGGCCGCTCGATCCCAAGGCCGAACCCTTGCTCGGCGCGGGCGCGAAGGGCCCCAAGGCGTAAGGCTTCGCGGGCAAGAAAGTCACAAGCGTCAAGGGCGCTCGGGCCCTCGCTGGCACGGTGGCGCGCAACCCCGGCAGACCTTCAGGGTCGGATGTGTACCGAGGCGATGAGCGCCCGCACGTCCGGCATCAGCAGCGCATAGGGGCCGAAGGTAGCGGCGCGGAAGAGCACCCCGACGAGCTGGCCGTCAACGACGCGCAGAAGCGCAAACGCGCGCTGTTCGATGCCCACATTGTGCTCGCCGAGGCGCCATTCGGCGCGCACAGCGGTGCCATTTGCGAACTCATCGGACGCGACGGAAAGGAGCTCGACGAGATCTCCGCCGCCGCCAGAGAGGAGCACTCCGATGAGATCGACGATCTCCAGCGGATTCGCTCCCGAAGGCAGGCTGTGCGGGGCGGGAGCGGGGAACATCCCGAGATCGACCACCGGCGTATCTTTTTGCGCCAGGGGTACTCCGGGGGGCACACCCTTGACCAACACCGTCACGTCCGCGCGCTTGCCGAACAGGCTCCAGGCATCGAACTGCTTGCCGGAGAGAGCGAGCCCGCGCGCGAGCGGGCTCGCTTTTTGGGTTGCCAGGCGCGGGCCGGTCTTCGGTGATCCCGGCGCGGGCGTTGGAACGGTAAACGGCCAGGAGCCCGTGGCGAGCCGGTATTCGAGCAGGGCGCGCTCGGGGGCGGCCGGAGCACGGGCGAGATAGTCACGGTAGGCGGCGGCAGCCGCGCTCTGCCGCCCCTCACGGTCGTAGACGAGAGCGAGGCTGCGCCAGGCGAGTGCGGGCGCGTCCGACTGCCGCACGAGTTGCTCGAGGCTGGTGCGGGCGCGCTCGAGCTCGGGCGGATCGCCCCGACGCAAAAGTTCTGCCCGCGCCCACAGGAGATCGGTCGCCATAGGCTCATAGGCGAGGAGATCCTCGATGAGCGCGCGAGAGGACGACCAGTTGCCGCGTCCGATCTCCTGCACGAGCCACAGCAGGCGGTGGCCTGCGCGCACCCCGGCCCATCCCCCCGCGCGTCGAGCTGAAAGCGGCGCGCGCAAAGGACCGGCACCGAGCTGCGCGTCGAGGGATCCGGGCTCGACGGGATGCACCTGGGAGAAGGGGCGCCAGTCCGGCGGCTGCACGGTTGCGCTGCGCTCGTGCGCGAGCCGTTGCCAAAGCGGCCCTCTCGCACCCGCGTCGAAACCGGCTTTCTCGAGCAGGGGGGTCGCCTCGCGCTCCGCTTCGATCTCGAGCGCGGGCGCAAAGGGAAGGAGCGCGATCTCGAGATCGACGTCGATCATCATCGGCCAGGCGGTGGCACCTTTGCCCAGCACGCCAATGGGAACGAAGGGCACCGCGAGCAGGAGAGGGGGCATGGCCACCGCGGACAGCATGGCCCCCGCCGTCGTGCCGACGACCCGCCAATAGCCGGCGACCGCGCTGCCGGCATAAGTGGGAAGGGCGAAGGGAGAGCCCACGGCGATCGGCTCCGGTCGCTCGACCATGCCGATGCGCGTGGTCTGCGGCAGGAGCGCGCGCTGGGCCGCCTGCACGGCGCGCAGCCGGTGGCCCAAGCGATCGTGCGCCAAGGCGTGCGCCAAGAGTGCTGCGAGTTCACCTTCGTCCACCACCCGCAGGAGCGCTCCCGTCGAGAGTTCGATAAGGCCGTTGGGCCATGCGGCGACCGCCGGCAGCGGCGATTGCCACAGCTGAACCTCGAAGTGCGGACAGCGCGGCGCATCCAGCTGGCAGGCCACAGCACGGATCGTCTGGTCCAAGCGCGGGTCGGCGACCCGAAGCGGAGCATGACGCCGTCGCGCGGCGAGCCGTTCGCCCACGAGCGCGAGATCGGCCTCGCCTAGGGTGAGCACGTCCTCCAAAGGCTGTTCGCGCCAGGCTTCGGCTTCGATGGTCTGCAGCGACGGTTGCGCGCAGGCGGCGAGCAGCGCGGCGAGCAGGAACGGGGCATGGGCGAAGCGGTGCCGGTTCATCCTCACGCTCCCGGTTGGTCCAAAACCGCCCGCACAACCGTATGCGCGCCGGCGGCATCCATCAGGCTCGGGCTCGGATCACCGGCGACGAAACCCCGCATGCCGACGATCTTGCCCTCTTTGAGATCGACGAGGATCGCGATGGCGGTGGCGACGCCGAAGAAGTGCGTGGTCGAAAGCCCCGCTGCAGCCGCATATCCCGCGCGTCGGCGGTTGGTCGCGCGCAGCGTTTCGGTCGCCCGGCTCTCGCGCAGGAACAGAAAGAGCACGAAATCGGCCCCGATCGGCTCGGCCAAAGCGGTAATCGCGCCAGCCGAGAGGGGGGTCGCCTCGATCTTCGGCCCGCCGCTTCTTTCCTCGGCGGCACGCTCGAAGCCGAAGCGCAGCGGCCGCAGCGTCGCGGTGAGGACGAGATCGCGCAGCGCATCGAGGGCGCGCTCGCGCCGCGCATCGGGCGGGGGCGGAAAGCCCACGAGCGTGACCCCGCGGTTCATGGCGATGGCGCTCACGGCGGGCTCGACCTGCGCGCGCGCTTTCTGCGTCCAGAGCGCGCGCGGCACGGGCAAGAGCGCCGAGCCGAGCTCGAACACTTCGACGTCGACCACGGGCGCGAGTGTCCGACCGCTCGCAAGGGCGAGCAAAGGGCCGGCATGCTCGCGCGGCATGCTCGTGAGTTCGCTCGCCTCGCGCCCCACACAGGCGGCGAGCAGGATCGGCGCGAGCGCCATCAACGAGCGGAGCTTTGGTCTCATGGATCGTGGGCGACCGATGGTGTTGTGTCGATAAACTCAAAATAGCTTCGATCCGCCGCACCGTGTTTGACTTGGATCAAAGATCTCGCGCGCCTTAGCGGCGGATCGCGTGCGTGTGGGCGGGGGCTTCAGCCGTACATCTGGGCTGGGAGCCAGAGCACGAGTTGTGGCCAGATGAACACCATCGCCACCGCGAGTAGCTGGAGGAGGACGAAGGGGATCACCCCGTGGTAGATATCAACGGTCGTAATACTGCGCGGCGCCACTCCGCGCAGATAGAAGAGCGAGAAGCCGACCGGTGGGGTCAAGAAGGAGGTCTGAAGACAAAGCGCGAACAGGACGACGAACCAGGTCGGCTCGAAGCCGAGATCTTTGACCACAGGAGCCACAAGCGGTAAAATGATGAGCGTGATTTCGAGCCAATCGAGGAAAAAACCGGCTATAAAAGCGATGAACAAGATGAAGATCACGATGCCGTTGGGATCAAACGGCAACGCCTTGAGGGTCTCGGCAATCAGCTCGTCGCCGCCAAGCGAGCGCATGACGAGCGCGAAGGCGGTAGCACCCAGGAAGATGCCGAAGATGAAGGCGGTGGTAAGTGCCGTTTCGCGGCACACCTCGCGCAAGGTGGCCCAATTGAGCCGGCGGTTGGCGGCTGCGAGCAGCGTGGCGCCGAAGGCGCCCAAGCCCGAGGCCTCGGTGGGGGTGGCAATACCGGCGAAGATCGAGCCCAGAACGGCGAGGATGAGAAACAGCGGCGCGAGCACGGAGATCAGCGTGTCGCGCACGAGCCGCCAGGTGATGGGCTCGAGGTTGGGCGGATGGGGTGCCGCCCTGGGAAAGAGGATGCCGATGAGAATGACATAGACGAGATACAGTCCGCCCAACAGGAGTCCGGGGAAGACCGCACCCATGAAAAGATCGCCGACCGACAGGCCGAGCTGGTCGGCCATGATCACGAGCATAATCGAGGGTGGGATGAGGATGCCAAGCGTACCGGAAGCGGCTACCACCCCACTTGCCAGTTTCTTTGAATAACCTTGCTCGAGCATCACCGGCAACGAGAGCACCGACAAGAGCACGACCGAAGCGCCGACGATGCCGGTGGAGGCGGCGAGGAGGATGCCGATCAAGACCACGGTGAGCGCGAGGCCGCCGTTGAAGCGCCCGAAGAGCGTGACGAAGTTGCGCATCATGCTCTCCGCTACGCCCGAGCGGTCGAGCATGAGGCCCATGAAAACGAAGTTGGGCAGCGAAACCAGCACCCAGTTCTCCATCTGGTTCCAGATGCGATCGACGATGATCGCGAACCGTGACCAGTCGGAGAGCATGAAGGTGTCGACATCGAAATAATGCGAAAGGACGATACCGACCCAGGCGAAGACGAGGCTGAGGCCGCCTAGCAGCCAAGCGACGGGAAAACCAGTGAAGAGCGAAAGGATGAAGGAAGCGAGGAAGATGACGACGATGATCTCATAAGCGGGCATGGCGGGTCGCGGCGTTTGCGGGGGCGCGGATCAGGTGGAGGGCCTGGGGGTCGGATAGCCGAACAGCAGCGCGGTCACCCGCAACAGCCGTGCGATCGCGGCCAAGAGCAACAAGGAAAAGCCCCAAATGATGAAGGACTTGGGGATCCAGCGGTAGGGCAGGCCGCCGGGTGCGGCGGACACCTCGTTGAGCCGCCAGGAGCGCAGGACGAAGGGAATGGCTTCGACGATCACCGCCAAGCAGAAGGGAATGAGCAGGAACAAAAGCCCAACGAGTTCGATCCAAGCGCGCGCGCGCAAGGGCAAGCGTTCGGCAAGCACGTCGATGCGCACGTGGCGGTCGGTGACGAGGGCATAGGAGAGGGCGAGAATAAAGCCGATGCCGTAGATATGCCATTGGATCTCTTCGAGCATGATCGAGCCGCGCCCGAACACGTAGCGCAGCATCACCGCAAAGACGATGACGGCAACGAGCAGGACCCACAGAAAGGCTACGACATAATTGGTCTTGAGCACCACTGCTTCGAGCAGATCAGAAGCAGTGGTGCGTGGCAGCGCAAAGTGATGACGTTCCTCGAGTTCATGGAAGACTTTTTCGGCCAGTTCGCCGACGTTTTCCGCTTTTCTCGGTTCGCTGTGCGCCGTCATCGCCTGGCATCCTCGACCGGGGCGGCCGCACGCGATGGCGGCCGCCCGCAGATCGCCCGTTCAGCCGCGCGGCAAGAAGCCGTAGCGCCGCCAGGGCGCGTGCGCCGCTTGGAAGGCGAGTTGCGATTCGTAAACCTTTTTGAACAGCGGGTCCTTGGCCGCTTCTTCCGCCATCACCTCTTCGGTCGCCTTTTTGAAGGCGGCCAGGATCTCGTCGCTCCAGCGCACGAGCTTGACGCCCTCTTTTTCGAATTTGGTGAGCATCGGGCCCTGCAGTGCTTCCGCCTTGGCGATGGCCATGGTCACCGCCGCCGTGCAGGTGGTCTCGATGAGCGCCTGGGTTTCTTTATTGATCGAATCCCAAGCCTTCTTGTTGACGTAGAGATATTGGCTCGTCGACGGCTGGTGCCATCCGGGCAGGTAATAATATTTCGCAACCTTGTAGAAACCGAGCTGCTCGTCGACGGTAGGCAAGGAGAATTCGGTGCCATCGAGCACGCCCTTTTCGAGCGCCTGGAAGAGCTCGCCGCCCGGGAGCAGGGTCACCGAGGCGCCGAGCTTCTGCCAGATCTTGCCACCTAAGCCGGCGGCGCGGAACTTGAGGCCCTTGATCTGATCGAGCGAGGTGATCTCGAAGCGGAACCAACCCGAGGCCTCGGGGCTGATGGTGCCGCAGAAGATCGGGTGCACATTGTGCGGACGATAGACTTCGTGCAAAAGCTCCTTGCCGCCGCCGAAATAGAACCAGGCCGCGAATTCCCAGGGCTCCATGCCAAAGGGCACCGCGCCAAAGAGTGCCGAGGCCGGCACTTTGCCGATCTCGTAGCCCATCCAGGTGTAACCGGCTTCGATCTTACCTTCGCTTACCGCGTCGAACACGCCGAGGGCGGGGATCATCTTGCCGGGCTCGAAGATCCGCAGATCGATCTTGCCTCCGCTTTGGATCTTCAATTGTTCGGCGACCCAGGGCATGGTGTCGCCAAGCGCCGTCAGATTCGACGCAAAGGCCATCGGCACCGGCCACCGCACGCGATCGAAATCGGCTGAGGCCGGCTTGGCCAACACCAGCGAACCAGCCAAAGCCAAGCCGCCGATGGCAGCGGCGACCACATGCGACCAGGTCATGGTTGCGCCTCCCAAGGGTTCCGCACGCCATCCGCTATAAGCACGACCGTCTTGCGCCACAAGCACAAGCGGCCGCAGAGGAGCCGTTTAGGCGGGGGCGACGAAGATTTCGACCCGACGGTTGAGTTGTCGACCGGCTTCGCTGTCGTTTGGGGCCCGTGGCTCGCGCTCCCCGCGACCCTCGGCCACAAGACGGGCGCGCGGCACCCCGCGCGCGACGAGCGCGTCGACCACGGCTTGCGCGCGCCGCAGCGACAGCCCCTCGTTGTACGCTTCTGACCCGATGGAATCGGTGTGGCCGACCACAGTCGCAAAGGATCGATCGTATTTGATGAGGATCTGCGCGAGCTTGTCGAGCGTGGGCGCGAAGGCGGGTTTGATATCAGCGCGATCGAAGTCGAACAAGATCTCGTTTTGTAAGGTGATCTTCAAGAGATCGTCGCGCACGCGCTCGACCTCGACACGGCCGGCTTCCTGTTCGCGCGCGAGGACCTGTTTGAATTCCTCCTCCTGGCGATCGAAGAGATAGCCGATCGCCGCTCCCGCCGCCGCTCCTACGGCAGCGCCGAGCGGCACGCCCTTGCGGTCCTTCTTGGCCAGCACGGCACCGGTGACCCCGCCCACCACCGCACCGGTGGCAGCACCGACTAAGGTCTTATCATAGGCGGTTGCGAGCCGACGCTCGCTATCAGCGCACCCAACAAGGGCAAAGGCGAAAAGAAAACTCAGAAGTACGCGCACCATGACCATGTACCCGAACTCCTCGAGTTGGCGATGGATGGCACCCGAAGCGTCTTCCCTTTCGAACGGGCGGCCCGGGCGCACGGATTCGAACCTGGCCTCTGGTTCACGGCCGAGCTGCTGCGGCGTGCACCCCATGCAGCCGCCGTGCCGGAGGGAATGGGGAGGCCAGGGCGCGAGCCTCTTACCCTCTTGCTCTTTTGATGAGACATAGCTGATAAACGCCAAATGCATGACCGAGGGAGGCGCCGATGTCCGACGCTCGTTTTGCTACATTATTGCATCCTACCCGACGCCAGGCGCTGTTGGCCGCGGGTTTCGCCACGCTGGCCCTGGCCGCACCCCGGCTCGCCGGCGCGCAGGCTGGCGTAAGCCCGGTGTTCGCCCTGCGCGGCGACGGCAAAGTGGTCGTGATCGATCCCGCAACCGACACGATCGTCCGTACGCTCGAAACCGGCGGCAAAGGTGGGACCCTGGGGGCGCTCAACAAGGACGGCCGGCTGCTCTTCGTCGCCAATAATGCCGCCGGGCAGCGCACGCTGACAGTCGTCGATACCGACAAGCTCGACCTTCTCGCCCAGCTCGAGACCGGCAACCGCCCGAAACATCCGGTACTCTCACCCGACGGCCGGCTCATCGCGCTCAACCATTCGGGTCTCGACGACGGCAAGCTGCGCATCACCTTCATCGACGCCACAGCCGCCAAACCGGTGCGCACGGTCGAGCTCCCGGTCGAAAACACGACTGGTCAGGGCGATGCCAGCATGCACGGCAGCTGGTCGCCGGATGGGCAGCTCTTCGCCATCGGTTCCTATTTCGACAATGCGATCTTCTTGGTAGGGCTCGACGGCTCCTTTACCAAACTCGCTTCAACCGGAAATCCGCACTATTTCGATTGGTTCGGCCGCGAGATGTGGGTGGTGGTCGAAGCACCGGAGCCCAAGGCCGAGGGGGCGGCGACCCAGATCCAGATCTGGAACGTGCGCGATCCGGCCCAAGCCAAGCTCGAAGCGACGCTCGTGATGGGCCGCACCGCAAAGGAAAGCGAGCTCCTCGACCGCATCGAGGGCCACCACGGCGTCTTCACCCAGGACGGGCGCCACTACGTGGTTTGCAACCGCGGCAGCGGCAAGGCGCTGGATGGCACTTCTGTTGAAATCTGGGAGCGAGCCTCGCGGCAGCGGGTAGCGGCGCTCGACTGTGGGGCGGCCGGTGTGGGCCACGCCTATTTGACCCCCGACGGCCGCTATGCCGTGCTCACCCAATACAACGACACCAAGCTGCCGATCCTCGATCTTCAAGACAAGAAGATCATCGCCACCATCGATGCCGGCCAGGGTGGACATCTCGGCCACGCCGCCTTCGCCGCGGGCAAGATGTACGTCAACAACCGCAAGGCCGATGAGGTCCTGGTGATCGATCCCAAGAGCTGGACGATCATCAAGCGGATCCAAACCGCAGCCGGCGGGCAAGCGCAGGCGATGGTGCTCGCCGCGCCCTATGGCGTCTTCGAGCGGGTGGTAAACCCCTATCTCGCGTGAGTACCACCGCTTCCGTCTGCGACGCGCTCCTGCTCACCGGTCCCTTAGGCGCGGGCAAGACGACGCTCATCGAGCGTTCGCTTGTGCCCGCGCTTTCGGGGCGGCGGCTGGTCGTGCTGGTCAACGACGCGGGGTCGCTGCCCTTCGACGGCATGCTCTTGGGCGCCACGGGGATCCCGATCCGCGCGGTGGCGGAAGGTTGTTTTTGCTGTCATGCCGGCGGGCGCATGCTCGAGGCGCTGGCCGAGATCCGCGATCGGCTGGCCCCCGAGCTCCTGCTCCTCGAAGGCTCCGGTCTATCGCCGCCGGCGCCGCTCGCAGCTGCTCTCGCAAGCGAGGGGTACCGTCTTTTGGGGACGATCGGGGTGTTGGCAGCATCGCAACTCCCGCGGCTGTCGCGCGATCCGCTCGTGCGGGCGCAGCTTGCCGCGGCGGGTCTGATCGTGCTCACCGGCGCCGAAGGGCTCGATCGCGCCGCCTTCGCGGCGGCGCGGTCACTTCTGCGCTCGCTCACCCCAGCTTCAGTGCTGCCGGCGTTCGAAGGGGTAATACGCGGCCCGCTCGCTCTTCTCTTGGCTCCGGGAACCGGGAGCGCGGCGCTGGAACACGGCGCGCTGCACGCGGGTATCGCGACCGTGACCGTCACGGTCGCCGGTTTGCCGCGGCGGGGCGAGCTGTGTGCCTGGCTGGCGGCCGCCCCGCCTTCGGTGCTGCGGGTCAAGGGGTTGATCCAATGCGCCGAGCACGCGGCACCGCTCGCGCTCAACCATGCGCTCGCGCAAACCGATCTGCGGCCGCTCGCGGCGCGCGACGCGCCGGGACTTTGGGTCGCATACGAGGGGGCGCTGCCCGAGGCCTGGCTCGCCGCGCGGCCTAAGGGCGTACGCGCCGACGATTGGGCCGCGCTTGAGGATTGCCTCGTGCCGCTTGGGGCGTGCGATGCGCGCACGGGTGCGGCCTTTATCGCGGGAGCGCGCGTCGAGCCGCTGGCCGCGGCAGAGGCGTTGCTCGATCGCCTCGTCGCCGCCCGCCGGGTGGCGGTGCTGACCACGCCCGTGATGCGTACCGTCGTCGAAGCGTGCTGGGGTGGGCTCGTCGATGACATCCGCAGCCTTCCCGATGCCCGCTATACGACCCTCGACCGCACGGTGGGCGAACTCGACGCCGATCTGCTGGTCCTTACCGGGATGCCGGATGCGCTCGCCGAGCGGATCGCCGAGCAGGCTCGAGACCGCGCCACGGTGCACCTCGCCCGACGCTTCGCCTTGCCCGGCCCGAGCGTGTCGATGCGGATCGAGCCCAAGCAGGAGGCGGCACTGGCTCAGTGCGCCCGCCGGGAGGCGCGCTCAGGCCGCTAGCGGCCGAGCAGCCGCGGCAGGCCGAGGGTGAGCAGCGGGAACAGCAACAAGAGCGCGATGCGCAGGCCCTCGCTCGCCAAAAACGGCAGCACCCCGCGCACGGTTTCGCGCATCGGCACCTGCGGGGCGAGCGAGCCGATGATGAACAGGTTCAATCCAACCGGCGGAGTGATGAGGCCGAGCTCGACCACCACCAGGGCGAGGATCCCGAACCAGATCTTGAGGTCTTCGGCATCGAGGCCGAAGGCGGCGGCAGAGGCGGTCACGTCCTCGCCACCGTTGAGCTCGAGAAGCACCGGCCAGAAGAACGGCAAAACGACGACGATCATCGACAAGGATTCGAGAAAACATCCGAGTACGATCAGCAAGATCAGCATGGAGATCAGCACGAGCCAGGGATCGAACCCGGAATGCGCCGCCCAAGAGGCGATCGCAGCGGGTAGGCCGGTGCGGGCGAAAAAGCCCTTGAGCACCTCTGCTGCGAACAAAATGAAATAGATCATCGCGGAAGTGACGGCAGTATCGAGTACCGCCCGGCCGATTTCCCGCTTACCGAGCCCGCCCAGGCCCAAAGCGCGCAACACAAGACCATAGAGGAGGACGAGGCAAACCCCGACCCCGGCCGCCGGGGTGGGGGTGAAAAGACCAACCCCGAGTCCCAAGATGATCGCCCCGAACAAGAGGAGGACCGGGATAAGGCGCGTGAGCGCCAAGCGACGCTCGGCGGCGGAAAGGGCTGGGGCTTCGGGAGCGCAAGCGGGATCGCGTCGGACGGTGAGCGCGACGACGGCGAGGAAAAAGACGACGGCGAGCAGTCCCGGCACGATCGCCGCCTGGAACATCTTGAGGATCGAGGCCTCGACCACGATCGCGTAGATGACGAGCGGCACCGAGGGCGGGATGAGAATGCCGAGCGTGCCGCCGGCAGCGAGCGTGCCCGTCGCCAACCGGCCATGATAGCCGAGGCGTTGCAACTCCGGCAACGCCACGCGACCCATGGTGGAGGCGGTGGCGAGCGACGAGCCGCACACGGCACCGAAGCCGGCACAGGCACCGATCGCCGCCATCGCCACGCCGCCGCGAAGACGGCCCACGAGCACTTGGATGCCCACGAACAGGTCACGGGCGAGTCCGCCATGGCTCGCGAGATAGCCCATGAGCACGAACAGCGGCACGACCGAGAGGTCGTAGGATGCAACGGTGTTCCAAAACAGCGTCTTGAACTGGCGCAAATAGGGCTCGAAGCGCAAAAACGGAACGACGAGCGAGAGCACGAAGCTGCCGCCGATCCCGACCAGGAACATCGCCACGGCCACCGGCAGGCGGAGGAGCAAGAGGACGAGAAGGGCGATGAGCGCCCCCAACCCCACGAGTTCGCGGTCGCTCACGATGAGGATCCGGCGCGCAGTTGTCGGGCCGCAACCGCTGCCCAGAGCAGAAGTGCCAAGAGCGCAGGAACGAAAAACGGCCATTCCGGCCAGCCGAGGACACTTGCGATGCGTCCATCGGCACGGGTCTCGAGAAGGCCTTGGAAGTGCCAGAAGGCGAGGAAGAGGGCGATCGCGGCGGTCAAGGCGACGCCCAAATGCTCGAGCGCGGCTCGGACGGGAGCCGGCAACCATTCCGCCAACAGCTCGACGGCGACATGGCCGCGGCGCAGCTGACACCAGGGAAAGAGCAGGGGCACCGCGGCGCTCACCAACAGCCGCACGAGGTCTTCATAGCCTCGAACCACGCCGAACTGTCCCGGTGCCACCATGTCGAGCCCGGTGAGGAGGACGTTGATGCCGGTAAGGGCAGCGATCGCGAGCAGGACGGTCCCGCCTGCGATCGCGAAGGCAGCCGCAAGACGCTCGAGCACGAGCCCGACCTCTCGACCGCGGTCGCCTTAAGCCTTTGCGCGCTCAGTGGCTGTGGCGGGCCACCGCTTCGCGCGCTGCCTTCACGAGCGCTTCGGCGTCGATACCCTTGGCCTTGGTTTCGGCGATCCAGCGCTGAACCACCGCTTCCGCCTTCTCGTCGAAGGCTTTTTGCGCCTCGGCCGAGATCCGGATCAGCTGACCGCCTGCCTTCTCCAGGGCAGCGATGCCGGGTTGCTCGACATCGTCCCACACTTGGCCGATCTCAGCGGCGATGTTCTTGCCCGAATGTTGATCGATGACCGCCTTAAGGTCGGGGGGCAGGGACTCGTAGCGCTTCTTGTTCATGGTGAAGATGAACACCGCGGTCCCGAAACGCACGCCCTCGGCACCGATGGTCGCGAACTTGACGAGCTCGGGAACTTTAAGGGGTGTGGCGACCTCGAAGGGGATGAGGGTGGCATCGACGGTGCCCTTTGAGAGCGCCTGTGGCAGCTCGGGGACCGGCATCGACACCGGCTGTGCTCCCCAGCTCTCGATCAGCATCGCGCCGGTGCGCGAAGGCACCCGGATCTTGAGCCCGGCGAGATCGGACAAGGCCCGGATGGGCTTGTTGACCGAGAAGATCACCTGACCCGCGTGGGTGTGGATGAGGATGGGATGGGTGTCGGCGAAATCGGCCCCGATCCGATCCATGAGATCCTGGATGGCGAGTGTGGTGGCTTTCGCACTGCCGCGGTGCACGCCGGGCAGTTCGAACACTTCCGCGCGCGGGAAAGCCCCGGGGGTGTAGCCCGCCACCGTCCAAACGATATCCGCCACCCCATCGCGCGCCTGGCTGTAGAGCTCGGCCGGCTTGCCGCCTAGGGCCATGGACGGAAAGATCTCGATCTTGATCCGACCCTTAGATGCCGCTTCGACCTTCTTCGCCCACGGCTCGAAGAAGGCGGTCTGCGCCGGCGCCTTGGGTCCCAAAAAATGGTGCAAGGTGAGGGTAACTTCCGCGGCGCCCGCGCCTTTGCCGATCATCGCCACGAGCGCGCTCGCCACCATCGCACCGAACAGGCGGGCTTTGACCATCGACCCGTGCCTCCCATCCTCGACCAACAGCGTGGAGTGTGGCAGATCGCCTGCGTGCTTGCCAAGTCGGAGGACGGCGATGGCCAAGCAACTTACGACCCGCGTTGCGATCGTGGGCTCGGGTCCGGCCGGACTGCTGTTGGGTCAGCTGCTCTTCAATGCCGGCATCGACAATGTGATCGTCGAGCGGCGGCCGCTTGCCCGCGTTCTCGCGCGCATCCGCGCCGGCGTGTTGGAAGAGAGTACGGTGCGCGTGCTCGAAGCGGCCGGGGTCGCCGATCGCCTCCACCGCGAAGGCCTCGTGCACGAAGGCATCGAGATCGCCGTTGCCGGGGCGCGCCGGCGTATCGATTTCAAGCGGCTGACCGGCAAAAAGGTGGTGGTGTACGGCCAGACCGAGGTCACCAAGGACCTGGTGGCAGCGCGCGCGAACGCTGGCCTTCCCATCCTCGACGAAGCGCAGGACGTTTTACCGGTCGATCTCGAAAGCGATCGGCCGAAAGTGCTCTTCCGCCGCCACGGCGAGAGCTTTGAGCTCGTGTGTGAGATCGTCGCTGGCTGCGATGGCTTTCACGGCGTCTGCCGCAGCCGCATTCCCGCAGAGCGGCTTAAAACCTTCGAGCGCATCTACCCCTTCGGCTGGCTCGGCATCCTTGCGCATGCGCGACCGGTGTCGGAGGAGCTCATCTATGCCTATTCCGAGCGCGGCTTCGCACTCTTCTCCATGCGCTCGCCTACGGTTTCGCGTCTTTACGTGCAGTGCGATCCCAACGATACGCCGCAAGCTTGGACGGACGAGCGCGTGTACGATGAGCTTGCGGCGCGCATCGGGCCCGAGATCGCAGCACGGCTCGAGCGCGCGCCCTCGGTGGAAAAGAGCGTCACCCAGATGCGCAGCTTCGTCGCCGAGCCGATGCGCTTCGGCCGGCTCGTCCTCGCGGGCGATGCCGCCCACATCGTGCCGCCTACCGGGGCCAAGGGGCTCAACCTCGCAGTCGCCGATGTCGCCCTGCTCGCTCCGGCATTGGTGGCGTTTCTTAAAGAGAATGATCCGCGCCCGCTCGACGCCTATTCGTCGAAAGCGCTTGCGCGGGTGTGGAAGGCGGAGCGCTTTTCCTGGTGGATGACTTCGCTTCTCCACAAATTCCCGGAAGGTGATCCCTTCCGCGACCGCCTGCAGCGTGCCGAACTCGACTATCTGTTCGATTCAGAGGCTATGCAAAAGGTCTTGGCGGAAAACTACGTCGGGCTTCCACTTCCTGTGTAACGGGTTGGTTCGGTGCGACGCTTTCCCCCTGAACGCATCGTCTGTCTTACCGAAGAGACGGTCGAAACGCTCTATCTTTTGGGGGAGGACCATCGCATCGTCGGGGTTTCGGGCTATGCCGTCCGTCCGCCTCAGGTGCGGCGAGAAAAGCCGCGGGTAAGCGCCTTCACGAGTGCCAACCTCGACAAGATCCTCGCGCTCGAGCCCGACCTTGTGCTCACCTTTTCGGATCTCCAGGCCGAGATCGCGCGCGATCTTATTAAAGCCGGCGTTGCGGTGCATGCCTTCAACCAGCGCGATCTCGCCGGCATCTTCGCCATGATCCGCACGCTCGGTGCGCTCGTGGGCGCGTCAGCGAAGGCGGAAGCGCTGGCGCGTTCGCTCGAGGCACGGGTCGCGCGCGTGCAAGCCGCCACCGCCGGAAAGCAGCCGCTTCGGGTCTGGTTCGAGGAATGGGACGAGCCCTTGATCTCGGGCATCGGCTGGGTTTCGGAGCTGATCGCGGTAGCGGGCGGCCGCGACGTCTTTCCCGAACTCGCCGAGCACAAGTCGGCCAAGGATCGGATCGTCGATCCGGCGCGGGTGATCGCGGCCGCGCCCGAGGTGATCCTCGCCTCCTGGTGCGGCAAGAAAGTCCGGCCCGAGAAGATCGCGGCACGGCCCGGCTGGGAGGCGATCCCGGCCGTGCGCGAGGGCCGCATCCACTCCATCCCCTCACCGATCATCCTCCAGCCCGGCCCGGCGGCGCTCACCGACGGGCTCGATGCCATCCTCGTGGCGCTCTGGGGCGCGGAGGAGGGCCGGCGGCTCGCTCGAGGCTGAGCGGACCGGATTCAGGTGGGAAGCGCGATGCGTGCCTCCACCCCGCCCGCCGCACCGGGCAGAGGCGAGACCAGCGCGAGCCGCGCCCCGCTGCGCGCCGCCGCGGTGCGGGCGATCAAAAGGCCGAGGCCGGTGCCGCCGGTCGCAGCCGTCGCGGGCGCCGGCGCATCGGCGCGGAGTGTGGGCGGCAACGCCGGTCCGGGGTTGCGGATCCGAACCCGCCCCGGCGCGTCGACGGCGAGCACGACCGGGCCCTCGGGATCGCCGTGGCGCAGCGCGTTCTCGAGCAGGTTGCGCAGGATCAGCGCGAAGGCGTCCGGATCGATCCGCCCGACCAGCGTCGCGGGATCGCCCTCGAGGGCGATCCGCCCGACCGGCAGGCCGGCCCGGCCGAGATCGTCGAGCACGAGCCGGAGCACGGGGCCGAGCCGGACCGGCGCGTCGGGGCGGCTCGCCGACCGCTCGGCGCGGGCGAGATCGAGCACCTGTTCGACCAGCCGGCGCAGGCGCGCGAGCGCCGCCTCGATCCGCACCACCCGATCGCGCACCGGCCCGGGCCCGAGCTCGGCCGCGAGCCGCTGGGCCTGGGCGAGCGCCCCGGCGAGCGGGGTGCGGAGCTCGTGGGCACCCGCGCGCGCGAAGGCCCGCTCGCTCGCGAGCGCGCGGCCGAGCCGGGCCAAGAGCCGGTCGACCGAGGCGGCGATCGGGGCGAGCTCCCGCGGTAGATCGGGCCGCCCCACGGGCTCGAGCCGGTGCTCGTCGCGGACGGCGATCTCGGCCGCGAGGGTCTCGACCGGCCGGAGCGTCCAGCGGACGACCCGGCGGGCGAGCAGGACGAGGGCCGGCAGGAGGGCCAGAAGCGGGGCGAGAAGGAGGAAGCTCGCCCAGAGGGCGGCGTCGCGGCGGTGGGCGAGCGGCTCGGCGACCTGCAGGAACAGGGTCTCGGAGATCGCGGGCTCGGTGTAGATCCGAAGCCCCCCGCCCTCGGCGAAGCCGCGGGCGAGCGGGACGGGAAAGGGCGCCTCCGGCGCCTCGTGCGAGCGCAACAACACCCGACCCGCGGCATCGCGCAGCTGGTAGACGACCCGCTCGCCGTGCTCGGCCACCCGGGCGGCGCGGCGGACCCGCTGGGTGCGTCCTTCCTCCCCCGCTTCGGGCGCGGCCTCGAGCGTGATCAGGGTGTCGAGGGCGAGCGGCAGGAGCCGCTGCGCGGTCTCCTGGAGTGCCCCGTCGAGGGCCTCGGCCAGCTCGCGGCGGATCACCCAGGCACCGGCCGCAGCGGCGGCGAGCCAGGCGAGCCCGACGGCGAGCGAGAGCGTGAGCGTGAGGCGTCGGACGAGGCTCGCCGGTCGGTTCATCGGCCCTTGAGCCGGTAGCCGAGCCCGCGGACGGTCTCGATCGTCTCGGCACCGAGCTTCTTGCGCAGCCGGCTCACCGCGACCTCGACCGCGTTGCTCTCGACCTCCTCGCCCATCGGATAGAGGAGCTCCTCGAGCCGCTCCTTGGCGACGATCGCCCCGGGCCGGAGCGCGAGTGCCTCGAGCAACGCCCATTCACGCGCCGAGAGCGGCACCGGCGCGCCGTCTTTGGTGACGATCCGCCGGGCCCGATCGATCAGGAGCGGGCCGATCTCGAGCAGCGGGTTGGGATCGCCCGCATAGCGGCGGGCGACGGCGGCGACCCGGGCGGCGAGCTCGCCGAGATCGAAGGGCTTGACGAGATAATCGTCGGCGCCGGCCTCGAGCCCGGCGATCCGCTCGCTCACCCGATCGCGGGCGGTGAGCACGAGAACCGGCGTCGTGTCGCCACGGGCCCGCAGCCGCTTCAGGAAGGCGAGGCCGTCGCCGTCCGGCAGGCCGAGATCGAGGAGGACGAGATCGTAGGGCACGGCGCGCAGCGCCGCCTCGGCCTCGGCCAGTCGGGTCTGCCAATCGACGGCATGGGCGAGGCCCGCCAGATGGTCGCGGACCGCCTCGCCGAGGGCCGGATCGTCCTCGATCAAGAGGATGCGCATCGATTCCGAACGCCCGAACGAACGTCCTCCGAGCCTCGGACAGCGAGCTTACCGGAGCCTGACGATGCGAGGCCATGCCCGTCAGCTCGCCGTCAGCACGCGCACCGATGTTCGGGCCGTCCGCAAGCCAAGGAGGAACGGACGATGCGACGGAAGACGGTGGTGGCGGTGGCGACGCTCGCGGTGCTGGGTGCCGGGCTCGCCCTCTCGGGCCCGGTCCGGGCGAGCGACGACGCGTGCCGGGTGCCGATGGCCGAGTGGCGGCCGCGGGAGGAACTCCAGGCCAAGCTGCAGGCCGAGGGCTGGCAGCGGATCGACCAGGTGAAGGTCGACGACGGCTGCTACGAGGCCAAGGGCTACGACCGCGAGGGCTTTCGGGTCGAGGCCAAGTACGATCCCAAGAGCTTCGAGCTCGTGAAGCTCGAGCGCAAGCGCGAGCGGATCCGCGACCAGGACCGCATCCGCGAGCGGGAGCGGGTCCGCGACCCGGCGCAGGGCCCGATCGGTCCGGGGCCGGGCGCCGGGCCGGCCGCGGGCGGAGGTGCCGGTGGCGGCCGCGGCAACTGACGCGGCCGGCGAGGTCCGGGTGTGGGATCCGCTCGTGCGGGTCCTGCACTGGAGCCTCGTGGTCGCGGTGGCGCTCGCCTGGGTGACCGCGGAGGAATCCGAGCGAGCGCACGAGCTGATCGGCTATCTGGTCCTCGCGATCGTGGCGCTCCGGCTGGTCTGGGGCTTCCTCGGCAGTCGCCATGCGCGGTTCGCCGACTTCGTGCGGCCGCCACGCGAGGTCGTCGCCTACGCCAGGGGGATGCTGGAAGGCACCGCGCCGCGCCATCTCGGCCACAACCCGATCGGCGGTTGGATGATTCTGGCGCTGTTCGCCGCACTCCTCGCCACCGCCGGCTCGGGCTGGCTCGCGCAGGAGGTTGGGGGACGGCTCGGGCACCTCTTCGAGGAGCTGCACGAGGCGGCCGCCAACGGCCTTCTGGTCCTGATCGGCCTGCACGTCCTGGGCGTGCTCGCCGAGAGCTGGCGCGAAGGGGAGAACCTCGTGCGGGCGATGATCACGGGTCGCAAGCGCGTGGCATTGCACGAGTAAGGTTCACACAAGCTCCCGGGCCTAGGGGGTACGTCGGGTCGTGAAGGCCCTTTCGGAGGAGAGGTGCTATGCGTAGGATTCTTCTCGCGAGTGTCGCCGCGGTGGCGCTGACGATCGGGAGCTCGGCTCTGCGGGCCAGCCCGTACGACGACCAGCCGGGTCCCGACTGGCGGCCGGCGAGCGAGCTGCAGAACCAGCTCACGAGCCAGGGCTGGCAGGTCGATCGGATCAAGGCCGACGACGGCCAGTGGGAAGTCTACGGCCGCGATCCGAACGGCAACTACGTCGAAGCCAAGTACAATCCCTACACGCTCCAGCAGACCAAGCTCGAGTACAAGAGCGGCCCCAAGCCGGGTAGCACCCCCGGTCCGGATTGGCGGCCGGCGAGCGAGCTGCAGAGCCAGCTCACGAGCCAGGGCTGGCAGGTCCGCGAAATCAAGGCGGAAAAGGGACAGTACGAGGTCAAGGGAACGAACCCGCAGGGTCAGTACGTCGAGGCCTATTACGATCCCCGCACGCTCGAGCAGACCTCGATGAAGGTCAAGAGCGGGTCGAGCTCCGGCCCGAGCAAGCCCAAGAAGGACAAGCGCCGGGACGCCGACGGTCGCGACAAGGGCAAGGACCGGGATCGCGGCGGCAAGGGTGGCAAGAACAAGTGACGGCCGACCCGGCGCGGTCGGGGTCGGATCACCACCCCGACCGCGCCGCTCGCTCCGAGCCGAGCGCCGTTCCGCGCCGCCCCGGAGGACGATGGCACCGGTCGGGCCGAGCTCCGCTCGCGCGTCTTGCGAGCGTGCGCCGCGCCGGGCATCTACCGGTGGTCCTTCGGTCTCGATCGGGAGGATTTCTAACATGAGCAATCGGATCGTGATCTTTTCAGCGAGCGTTTTTGCGCTTTTGTTCGTGCTCTCCGGCGAAGCGAGCGCGTCCGTTCGCGACGATCTCCGGGACGGCGCGGCGCTCGACACCGTGGCCGCGGCAGGGGCCTACCGCCTCGCCCAGACCCACCAGCCGCAGCACCAGTCCCGGCCGCAAGGCGGCACGGGGGCGGCGTCGGCCGCCACCGCCGGCAAGCAGGGCAGCAGTGGGGCCGGCGCCACCGGGGCGGTGAATTCGGCAGTCCGAAACTGGGTCGGCGTGGGCAGCGGGAAGCAAGCGGGAAGCAGATGAGCGGGCCGTCGCGGCCTGCTCCGGTCGACGTTCGGAAGTGACGCACGCCGCAGCGCGATCGCGGCGCACGCGAACCGATCAGGAGCGTGCGTAGAGATCGTTGCCCTTGTCGTCGATCACGAGGAAGGCGGGAAAGCCGTCCACCCGGATGCGGTGGACGGCTTCCATGCCGAATTCGGGAAAATCGATCACCTCGACCGCGCGGATCCGATCCCGAGCCGTGACCGCCGCCGCCCCACCGATCCCGGCCAGATAGAACGCGCCGTTCCTCTTGCAGCTGTCGACCACGAGGGGCGAACGGTTGCCCTTGGCGACGGTGACCAGTGCCGCCCCCTCGGCCTGGAATTCCGGCATGTAGGGGTCCATGCGGGCGGCCGTGGTGGGCCCGAAGGAGCCCGCGGGCCAGCCTTCGGGGGCGCGCGCCGGCCCCGCGTGATAGATGGGGTGGTCGCGGAGATAGGCGGGGAGCGGCTCGCCCGCCGCCCGGCGCTTCGCGACGGCGGCGAAGACCTGGTCGCGCGCCACGATCATGGTGCCGGAAAGCAGGACGGGGGTGCCGACCGGCAGGCGTGCGAGGTCGGCCCGGATCGCCGCCATCGGCCGGTCGAGGTCGATCACCACCGCCTCGGAGAGATCGACCGCCCGGTCGGGGAGGAAGCGGGCGGGATCGTGCTCGAGCTGTTCGAGGAACACCCCCTCGGGCGAGACCAGCGCTTCGATCTGCCGGTCGGCCGAGCAGGAGACGCCGAGGCCCACCGGCAGCGAGCCGGCATGGCGCGCCAGGCGGATCACCCGCACATCGTGGCAGAGATATTTGCCGAGGAGCTGCGCGCCGATGCCGATCCGGCGGGTCAGCTCGAGTACCCGTCGCTCGGTCTCGAGGTCGCGGAACGCCCGGCCCGAAGCGTCGCCCGTGGTCGGCAGGTCGTCGAGTGCCCGGGTCGAGGCGAGCTTGACGGTCTTCAGGCACTGCTCGGCCGAGAGTCCGCCCACCACGATCGCGAGGTGATAGGGCGGGCAGGCGGCCGTGCCGAGCGTTCGGATCTTCTCGTCCAGGAACGCCAGCAGGCGGTCGGGGTCGAGCAGCCGCTTGGTCTCCTGGAAAAGGAAGGTCTTGTTGGCCGATCCCCCGCCCTTGGCGACGAAGAGGAGGCGCAGCCGATCGCCGGGAACGGCGGCGAGCTCGATCTGCGCCGGCAGGTTGGTGCCGGTGTCCTTCTCCTCGTACATCGACAGCGGTGCCAAGTGCGAGGAGCGGAGGTTGCGGCCGGCCCAGCAGCGGACGATGCCCTCTTCCAGAGCGCGCACGGGATCGCCCGCGACGAGCACGGCCTCGCCCTTCCAGCCGTAGACGGTGGCGGTGCCGGTGTCCTGGCAGGACGGGAAGAGCCCGCCCGAGGCCACGACGGCGTTCTTGAGGAGTTCCATCGCGACGAACCGGTCGCCGGCCGAGGCCTCGGGGTCGTCGAGGATCGCCCGGAGCTGGGCCAGGTGGCTCGCGCGGAAGAAGTGCTGGACTTCGGTGAAGGCGCGCTCGGCAAGTTCGGTGAGCAGCTCGGGCTCGAGAATCGAGAACTCTCGCCCGAGCGCCCGCTCGAGGCGCAGGCCGGGGATCGACAGGGACCGGAAAAACCGGCCGGCGATCGGCGTGTCTCGTGTCATGTCGCACCGGTTCGGATATGGCCAGGCAGGGACCCGACCACGACGATCTGGTCCTCCTCGTCCCAAAAATAATAGATCCTCAAACAGCGGCGAGGGTCGCGAGCGTTTCCGTTCTTGATGTGCTGGTCGAGAAGCCGCTTCTGGCCGCGCCATTCCACGCGGAAGCGATCGGCGTACCGCGTGATATCGCCTCCGACCGAGCTGTTCTCCAATCCGAGGGTGGCGAGAGCCTCCTCGTTCGCTCGACGGGCGTCGTCGCCCCCGAGCAGGCGCATTTGGCGATAGGGGCCGGCCAGATAGAGAAGGGCCCGGCCCACGAGCGCGACGTCCTCGAACAGCCCGTCCTTTGCCTCCCGGATCGCCCGTTGCAGGAGCACCAGTCGGCCGGCCAGATGCTGCTCGGCCCAGGTCGCCAGCTCCTGATATCCGGCGAGAGGCGGGACGTCGCGGTCCGGGTCTCGCTGCTCGGCCCGCAGCCGCTCTTCCAGAACGGCGATCCGCGCCCGAGCCGCGCGCAGCTCGCCGAGTGCCTCCTCGCGCTCGCGCTCGGCCACGTCGAGCAGCAGCTCCAGCTCGCCGCGACGGGTCTCGAATTGCGCTTCCTGCTCGGCCAATCGTTGCTTGAGGTCGCGGATCTCGGCTTCGGCGAGCTCCAGCAGCTTCTCTCCCGTCTGACCCGCCTCCCGCGCCTCCCTCAGACGGAGTTCCCGGGCCAGATCCTGGACCCGAGCGAAGGTCGGAACGTCGAGCTCCGGGCGCGCAGGGCCCAGGCTGTCCCGTGCCACCAGGATCGAGAGATGGGCCGCGAACCTCGTGCCGGTGTCGTTCTCGAAGGAACGGATGCGGTCCGCCAGAAACAGCGGGTGCCTCGACCAGGCATCGACATCCGGCCGGAAGGGAGCGCGGTACACGCGCACCGCCCCGAGATAGCATCCCCACTTCTTCGTCAGCGCATCCGACAGCTCGAAACTCGCGCGCACAGGTACGACATAAACCTCGGCAACGCCGGCCAATCGCTCTGCCAGCCGTCTCGGATTGAGGGCGCCCGCCCAAGGCTGCACATCGCCCTCGACCAAGGATACGACGATCGCCGGCAGCGTTCGCTCGGGATGCCGCAAGTGGTCCGCCAAAGACCTCCCTTCCTCGCAGCGGCACGGTGAAAGGGCGATGCGCGAGGAACCGGCACGCAGACCGAACTCGTTGACGACGAAGCGCGCGATCCGCGGCGCCGAGACCTCGACGACCGGGCTCTCTTCGCGCGTAGCGAGATCGAGCTTGAGGCCGAAGCGAAGCTCCTGGCCGCGGCGCACGAGCGTGAGCTCGGTGCGCCACACCCGGCCCGCCCGTGCCTCGTCGGGATAGCGCAGCCGCGCCGCCCAGAGCTCTCCGGCGGCAGTCTCGGCCCGTACCACCTCGGCTGCCGAGCCCCCGAGATCGACCCCGAAAGCCCCGAAACTCCAAGCTTCGGGCGGCAGCTTCCCGGCGCGGCGCTCGAGCCATTGCAGCGTCGCCCGCCGTATCGCGTCGGACGCTGCGCCTGTATCCGAGGCGGGAACGATGCCCCGGACCCGCATGAGCGGAAAAAGGCGCGTCGGCCCGAGTGGCAACGGTCGGCCCGGTGGCTCGACGATCGCCGGTCCGCCCCGCGCATCACCGTCTCCCTCGACGCCGCTCACCGCGCCCACCGATCTCGGCCGTCGCCCCCCACGCGACCCTCACCCTGCCACGGCCCGGCACGGCCCGCCAAGCACACCGGCCGGTCCACGGCCCGGCTGGCAATCGGCGATCCTGGATCTATGATTTATCCGGCATCGAACCGTTC
>JAUQQO010000028.1 GCA_030549795.1 Pseudomonadota bacterium
CGCTCGTTCAGATCGACATCCTGCCCGAGGAGATCGGCCGCACGGCGCGCGTTGCAGTCGGCATCTGTGCCGATGCGCAGCTCGCGCTTGCCGATCTTTCCGCCGAGCTCGGACGGCCAGCGGTCGCTCGCGCGGCCTGGGTGCGCGAGGTCCAAGAGCGCATGGCGCGCTGGCAAGAGGAGGCGCAGCCGCGTCTTCTCTCCGAGGAAAAGCCGATTTCGGTGGCGCGGCTCGTATACGAGATCGGCCGTGCGCTTCCCGAAGACGGGATTCTCGTCGCCGACGGCGGCTTCGCCGCCCATTGGGGGGCGCTGTTCTTCGACACCCGCCGCGCGGGGCGGCAGTTCATAGCCGATCGCGGCTTCGCCTCCATCGGCTACGGGCTGCCCGGGGCGATCGGAGCGGCGCTGGCGGCGAACGGACGCCCGGTGGTGGCGCTTACGGGCGATGGTGGACTCAACATGAGTTTGGGCGAGCTCGAGACGGCGCGCCGCTGCGGGGCCGTGTTCACCCTCGTGGTCGTGAACAACGCCGCCTCGGGTTACGTGAAGGCGCTGCAGCACGCCATGTACGGCGCCTATCAGTCGAGCGATCTTTTAGAGCTCGACTATGCCGCGATCGCGCGGGCGATGGGCTGTGAGGGGATCCGGGTCGAGGATCCGGCCGCGCTCGCCCCCGCTCTCGCCCGGGGGCTCGCGGAGCGCTCGGTGCCGACGGTGATCGATGTGCGCGTGACCCGCGATCCTTCGCGCATGCTTCCCGCGGCCGACAGCCGCGTACTCACGGTGCGCCCGGGCGATCGTCCGGTTTGAGAAGCGCGCTTTTGGCACGCCCGCTGCGTGGCTACCCCGTTGCCGGGAGCGATGCGGTACCGCCGAGCGCCGCCGGCGCACGCGAGCCCGGCGCGCGGGCTGCGACGCCGGAGAGGGGGCTCAGTTCTCGGGGATGGCTTCGAGCGCGCCGCGGATCGAGGCCGCTTCGGCCAACAGGCTTTCGCTCGCGGCGCGCAGTTGTGCCAGCTGTTGGTCGGTGATGGCCTTAAGCCGCGCCTCGATGGCGTTGATGCTCTCGGCGATCGGGCGGCGGTCGGCGATCTGCGCTTCGATGCGGGCGAGCTCGGCGTGCGCGGCGGCCAGGCGGGCCTCGGTTGTCGCCAGTTCCTCGCGCCTTTGGGCGAGGAGCTCTTCCGTCTCGTTGAGTGTGGCGCGCAACTGAGCGATTTCGCCTTCGATCCGCGCCCTGCGCTCGTGGGCCTCGCCCTCCTCGCGGGCCAGCCGCTCGAGTTCCCGGCGGCGCGCGCTCAGCTTCTCTTCCGCTTCCGCGAGCTCCTGCCGGCGCAGGGCGAGCTGGCGCGAGGCTTCGAAGACCTGTTCTTGCAGCTCGGAGCGGCGGCGCTCGAGCGCCTCGGCTTCGCCGTGCAGTTGCCGTTCGGCCGCGAGCGTCTGGGTGAGCCGGTGCAGCTGCTCACTCGTCTGGTGGAGTTGATTGCGCGCTTGAGCGAGCTGGTCGCGCAGCCGCATCTCGGTGAGCGCCGCCTCTTCCTCGCGTCGGCGCAGAGCCGAGCGCGCGAGCAGCCAGAGCGCGAAGCCGAGCACGGTGAGGCCGGCGAGGCCGGCGAGCGTTGCTAAGATGAGCGGTGGAGCTGCGAGCAGCGTATCGAGCACGACCTCTCTACCCCTGGTATGGCCGAGCGTCCAAGGCCGGCTGTGGTGTGGTCGGGGGGCGCGCTACGCTCCTTAGCAGGAGCGCACCGGCCCGAGCGAGCGCGAAAAGCGCGCAGGATCGCACACGGGCAGTTTACGGTTTGTTAAGGGAACTGTGGTACAAACACGGTCGATCGAAAGAGCCCGATCGAGGCCAAGGGGCCGCTTATGGCATGGGTGCGCGCAAGGCTGCCCGTTCCGCTCGGCGAGTCGCCGCGGCTCGCGCGCTGTGCCGCTGTGCGCCGCCTCGGCGCGGCGCTTTCTGAGGATGCGCGCGGCGGTGCGGCGGTGGAGTTCGCGCTCGCCTTGCCGCTGCTCGTGCTGCTCGTGATCGGCATTTTCGAGTTCGCGGTTCTGCTCTTGAGCCAGTCGTTGTTGCAGGCGGCGGCGAGCGAGGCGGCGCGGACCGGCATCACGGGCGCCGCTGATGCGGGTCTGTCGCGCGAAGAGAGTATTCGGCGCGTCGTCGCGCGGATCGCCGGCCGGCTCGTACCGCCCGAGCGGGTAGAGCTCACCACCCTGGTCTATCCGAGCTTTGAGAGCATCGGTCGCCCGGAACCCTTTACCGATGTCAACGGCAACGGCCGCTTCGATGCGGGCGAGCCCTTTCATGATGTCAACGGCAACGGCCGCTGGGACGCGGATATGGGGCGGCCGGGTCTGGGCGGCCCCAACGATGTCGTGCTCTATAGGCTCTCTTACGAGTGGCGGCCGATGACCGCCTTGTTCCGCGGCATTTTGCCCGATGGGGGCCGGGTGGAGCTGCGCGCCGCTTTTCCGGTGCGCAACGAGCCGTTCCCGGCGGGTTGAGCATGGCCACTCCGCGCGCCTTCAACGTCGATCAGGGCCTTCGCCGCCTGATGCGTCGGCTGCGTGCCTTGCTGCGGCAGGAGCGCGCGGCGGTGGCGGTGGAGGCGGCGGTCGTCGCACCCGTGCTCCTGTTGCTGTTCGTCGCAGCGGTCGATCTCGGCTGGCTTTACCTCGCACGGATGAAGACCGAGCGCGCGGCGGCGGCGCTCGCCGATCTGACGGCGCGCGCGGGCGAACTGCGCGAAGCCGATTTTCGTGACACCTTCCGCGCCGCCGCCGGGGTGCTCGAGCCGCTCGACCTCTTCGCCGACGGGCGGGCCTTCATCTCAAACGTCGTGAACACCGTGGGTGTTCCAGTGGTGCTCTGGCAGCGCGCGACGCCGCCGGGCCTTGCGACCGCAAGTCGCGTCGGCACACCGGGCGGCGTCGCTACGCTCGCTGGTGGCCCGGCGCTGCGACCCGGTGAGGAGATCCTGGTCGGTGAGGCCGAGATGGAGGTGCGTCCCCTGATCGGTCTCGTGGTGCGAACCGCGACGCGCTTTTACGCGCGTGCGGTACAGCGCCCGCGCTTCGGCGCCGTCATCCTTCGCCCCGATTGAAGCACCACCGCCGCGCCTTCGCGGCGGCACACAGCGATGGGCTCGCTTTTGGCGCGGCGCCGCGTTGCCAGCCGCCTTCGCCTCTTCTATCGCAGCGATGCCCTTGACCCGAAGCGACCGCGCCCGATGTCCCGTGTCGTCGTCATCGATCATCCCCTCGTCCAGCACAAGCTCGCGTTGTTGCGCATGAAGCAGACGCCGACCGCCGAGTTCCGTCGGCTCGTGCGCGAGATCGCGCTTTTGTTGGGCTATGAGATCACCCGCGATCTGCCGCTCGCCCCGGTGCCGATTGAGACCCCGCTTGAGGCCATGGAAGCGCGCATGCTCGCCGGCAAGAAGCTGTGCGTGGTGTCGATCCTGCGCGCCGGCAACGGCTTGCTTGAGGGCATGCTCGAGCTCTTGCCCTCGGCGCGGGTGGGCCACATCGGCTTAAGGCGTGATCCCGCCACGCTGGCCCCGGTCGAATACTACTTCAAGGTGCCGCCCGATATCGCCGAGCGACCGGTGATCGTGGTCGACCCCATGCTGGCCACCGCCAATTCGGCCGTGTGGGCGATTTCCCGGCTCAAAGGCGAGGGGGCGCGCGCGATCAAGTTCGCTTGTCTTTTGGCCGCACCCGAGGGGCTCAAACGGATGAGCGAGGCGCATCCCGACGTCCCCATCTACACAGCCGCGGTCGATCGCGGGCTCGACGAGCACGGCTATATCCGCCCCGGGCTCGGCGATGCCGGCGACCGGCTGTTCGGTACGCGCTAGCCCGGCCGTTAAGGGAGCGTTGGGTTTTGGGGCTTAGAGTACGGAGGAGCTCGTGGTCGACCAACCGGTAAGGGTCCGCAGCGTGCTCCCCTGTCGCATCCTGGCCGGCCGTCCGGAGCTGTTCGAAGGGCTGGCTGGCCTGATCTCGAGCTTCGGATTGCCGACGCGGGTGAGCCCGCTCGGCAGCGGGCGTTCGGAGAACGCGGGAGAGCCCGGGCTCGAGCTCGTCGTGCTCGACGGCGAGGAGGAGGCGAGTGCGCTGCGGCGGCGGATCGCTCCCGAGCAGGCGCCCGGCCGGCCGTTGGTGGCGCTTTTGCGCAAGGGTCGGCCGCGTTTCGCCTCGCTTGCGCTCGCTTTGGGCTGCGAAGACGGGATCAGCTTTCCGCTCCTTGAAGAAGAGCTCGGTTTTCGGCTCGACACGCTCGTCACCTACGCCCTTTTCCAACGCGAACTCAGGCTGCGCGAGCAGGTCTGTACCCGCTGGCCGGCTCCTGGTCGCAAGCCGGCACCGCCGCTTCTCGAGAGTGTCGAGGGCGACATGCTGCTCGTCGGTGCGCCCTCGCCCGTGCAGGTCAAGCTCGCCGAAGCCTTGCCGCTCAAGCGCATCGTCTTCGTGCGCAGCCCGCGCGCAGCCGCCGCGCGGCTGGCCGAGACCGCGCCCTTACTCGTCGTCTTTGCCGTCGACCGTGAGCTCGGCCTGGAGACGGCGGGAGCGGAGGAGCTCGCGCGCGCGGCCCGCCGCGCGCGGGTCGGCTGCGTGCTCGCCGCGCCCAGCGAAGTGGTCAGTGTCGCACGGGCGCGCGCACTCGGCTTCGATGACCGCATCGCCGCCGACGACACCCCCGAAGAGCTGCGTCTACGCTTGGGCTTCTGGTTGCGTTTCGTGCGCACCCGCCGCGCGCTTGCAGAGCTGTTGCGTCGTGCGCGCGGCGGCCCAGCGGTGGATGCCGAGACCGGCCTGTGGAGCCGGGCCATGGTGCTCGACTATCTGCACCTGCGGGAGAGCTATCCGGCTGGCCGCGCCCGGGCCTGTGCCGTGCTGCGCGTAGGCGGGCTGGCGCGGCTGGCCGAGCGACGCGGCCATCTCGCCGTCGCTGCGGCGCTCGCCGCGATCGGCGAGCGGCTCGGGCGCGCGGTGCGCGCCGAAGACCTCGTGGCTCATCTCGCCGAGGGGGCGTTTTGCGTGATCCTCCCCCCGACGCGCGCCCCCGATCCCGAGCCGCTCGCCGCGCGCTTGTGCGAACTCCTCGCGCGCCCCTTTTCCGTGGCGGGAGAGATCGAAACCCTTCCGGTGGCCGCCGTCTGCGGTCTGCTCGAGCGGCCGGCGGATGCACCGCGCACGCTCGACCGCTGCCTGCGCGAAATCGAGCCGCGGTTGCGATGCGCGGCGTGAGGGCTTCAGATCATGTACATTCCGCCGTTGGCGGAAATCGTCGAACCGGTGATGAAGCCGGCCTCGTCGCTCACGAGGAAAAGCACGCAGCGCGCGACCTCTTCAGCGGTGCCCAGGCGGCCGACGGGAATGAGCGGAAGGATCCGTTCGGCAATGACCTTGGGATCGACGGCACGAACCATCTCGGTGTCGATGTAGCCCGGGCATACCGCGTTGACCGTGATGTTGTAGCGCGCGCCTTCAAGGGCCAAGGCTTTGACGAAGCCGAGGTCGCCCGCCTTTGAGGCCGAATAGTTGACCTGCCCGAATTGGCCTTTTTGGCCGTTGACGGAGGAGATCACCACCACGCGGCCGAACTGGCGTTCGCGCATACCCGGCCACACCGGGTGCGTCATGTTGAAGAGGCCGTCGAGATTGGTGCGGATGACTTCGTCCCACTGCTGCCGGGTCATACGGTGGAAGGGGGCGTCGCGGGCGATGCCGGCATTGTTGACGAGCACATCGATCGGGCCGACCTCGGCCTCCACCTTGCGAACGCCGGCAACACAGGCGTCGTAGTCGGCGACGCTCCACTTGTAGATCGGAATTCCCGTCTCGGCGTGAAATTTCTGCGCCGCTTCGTCGTTGCCGGCATAAGTTGCGACCGTGGTGTAGCCGGCGCTCTTGAGTGCTTTGGCGATGGCGGCTCCGATCCCGCGGGTACCACCAGTGACCAATGCGACGCGTGCCATTTTTCCTCCCCGGCTCTTGTGGGTCCGTCCTCGTCGCTCCTCGGTGGGCGGGCGGCCGACTGCCGCCTGCCGCCCGCCCATGCCCTGGGTTCAATCGCGCGCCACGCACATGGCGATGCCCATGCCGCCGCCGATGCACAGCGTGGCGAGGCCTTTTTTCGCGTTGCGCCGCTTCATTTCGAAGAGAAGGGTGGTGAGGATGCGAGCGCCGGAAGCGCCGATCGGGTGGCCGAGCGCGATGGCGCCGCCGTTCACGTTCACCTTCTCGACGTCCCAGCCCATGTCGCGATTGACGGCGATGGCCTGCGCGGCGAAGGCTTCGTTGGCCTCGATGAGATCGAGGTCCTCGACCTTCCAGCCGGCCTTCTCGAGCGCCTTGCGCGAGGCCGGGATGGGGCCGGTGCCCATGATCGCCGGATCCACCCCGGCTTGGGCCCAAGAGACGATGCGCGCCATGGGCTCGAGCCCGCGCCGTTCCGCTTCTTTCGCGCTCATGACCACGAGGGCGGCGGCACCGTCGTTGATGCCCGAGGCGTTGCCGGCAGTGACCGTGCCGTCCTTGGCGAACGCCGGCTTGAGCTTCTGTAAGGCCTCGAAGGTGGTCCCGAAGCGTGGATATTCGTCCGCTTCGACCACCACCTCACCTTTGCGGGTCGGCACCGTTACCGGGACGATTTCGTCTTTGAACTTGCCGGCCTTGATCGCAGCCTCCGCCTTGTTCTGCGAGGCGACGGCGAAGCGATCTTGGTCTTCGCGCGTGATCTGCCACTTCTGGGCGACGTTTTCCGCCGTGTTGCCCATGTGGTAGCCGTGGAAGGCGTCCCACAGACCGTCTTTGAGCATACTGTCGAGGAACTCGATCGCGCCCATCTTGGTGCCCTCGCGCAGATGCGCGACGTGCGGGGCGCGGGTCATGCTCTCCTGGCCGCCGGCCACCACGATGGTGGAATCGCCGTTTCGGATCGCCTGGTAGGCGAGCGCCACGGATTTGAGGCCCGAGCCGCAGAGGATGTTCACCCCGTAAGCCGGCACTTCCACCGGGATCCCGGCCTGCACCGCCGCCTGGCGGGCCGGGTTCTGGCCCTGACCGGCGGTGAGGATCTGGCCCATGATGACTTCCGAGACCTCGCCCGGTTCGACGCGCGCGCGCTCGAGCGCAGCTTGGATCGCGACTTTGCCGAGCGCATGCGCGGGCAGGCTCGCGAAGGCACCGTTGAAGGAGCCGATGGGGGTGCGGGCAGCGGCGACGATCACGACATCGGTCACAGGCAGGGTCTCCTCTCGAGCCCATGGTTCAAGACGCGTTCATCTAGGCAGCCCAGCGGGCGATAGGCAATCCCGACACGGGTGCGACCATTCGCGGATGGACGCCGCAGCTCTGGCACACCCCGGTATCGATGCCGCGCAGGGGGCGAGGGGCTTCACGCTTTCTTAAGGGTTGCGGGCCCACACTGCCCGGCGATGGGGCGACCTTACCGCCAGGAGTAACGGGCCATGTCTTTCCTGCACCGCTTTTTCGAAGACGAAGCCGGCGCCACCGCGATCGAGTATGGTCTCATCGCCGCACTCGTGTCGGTCGTGATCATCGCCGCGCTCAGCCTGCTCGGAGACAATTTGACCAACACCTTCAACTCGATCGCCACCTGCTTGGCTGATCCGCAGAACTGTAACTGACGGGGCCGCGAACCGGCATCGGCACGCCTGCGGCGAAGCGCAGTGGACCGCGGCACGCGCCGCGGTCCCTCCGCCGAGTGCACGCCATGCCTCTGCGGCACTGCTTTACGTCCACAATTCTTAACCAAGCTAAGACGCGCCAATCGAGCTGGTGGTACGCATGAGGGCCGTTCCGTGCTGAACTCTTTGGTCACACTGCTCTTTGCTGCGCCACTGGCTTTGATCCTCTTTTGGATCATGCGGGAAGATGTACGCGCACGGCGCATTCCAAATGGCGCAGTGCTGGCGCTGTTCGCCCTTTGGCCCGTGCAGCTCCTCGCCTTCGACCGACCCGAACCGTGGTGGAGCGGGCCCGCGGCCTCCGCGATCGTGCTCACAGCTGGGCTCATTGCCTGGCACTTCAGGCTCTTGGGCGGTGGCGATGCCAAGCTCGCCGCCGCGCTTTCGGCTCTGATCGGACTTGAAGGTCTTTTGGGCTTTCTGCTCGCCACCGCGCTCTTAGGCGGTGTGCTCGCGCTCGGGCTGCTCGCGATCGCCCGCACAGCCCCAGCACTAGCCTTCCTCGAGGCGCGCTTTGTCCCCACCCGGTTGCGCGGGCGAGTTGCTCGCGTCTTGCCGCGGCGCGCGGGCGGACGCCGGCTGACGGTGCCCTATGGCGTCGCGCTCGCGCTCGCAGCTGTCCTCGTGCTGGTTTGGCCGCCGCCGCGGTGAGTGGAGGGTTCGATGCGTCGCGTTTTGATCTCGTTGCTCGCGCTCGTGATCGCCGCGACGGCAGCATTCTACGCCCGCGCCTTGCTCGAACGGAAGGAAGAGCGCGTGAGCGCCGTGGCGGCGCCGCCGCCCGAGAAGGCGGTGTTGGTCGCTGCCGTCGATCTGCCGGCGGGCAGCTTCATCCAGCCCGGGACCGTGCGCTGGCAGCGCTGGCCCGATGTCGAGCTGCCGCCCTCTTATTTCGTCAAGGGCGTCCGCTCGGAAGAGGAGGTCATCGGCGCGGTGGTGCGCTACGCCGTCGCCAAGGGCCAGCCGCTTACCGACAGCGGCATCGTCAAGCCGGGCGATCGCGGCTTTCTCGCCGCTGTGCTGACGCCGGGGATGCGCGCGGTCTCGGTGCCGGTCGACGAAGCCTCGGCGAATGCCGGGCTCATCTTCCCCGGCGACCGTGTCGATCTCGTGCTCGCCCACACACTTCCGCGCGAAGGCGGACGGGAAGGCCATCGCCGAGTGGCCGAAACGGTGCTCGAGGACGTTCGGGTCTTGGCGATGGGCCGCCGTCTTAAGGGGCACGATGGGGACGAGGGAGCGATCCAGGCGCGCACCGTCACGCTCGAGGTGACGCCGGAAGGGGCGGAGCGCGTCGCCCTTTTGACCGAACTCGGCAAGCTCTCCTTGAGCCTGCGCAGTCTTGCGAGCGGCGAGCGGTCGGACGGGGCGGCCAAGGGCGAACCCGTGCGGGTGACGTGGGACAGCGAGGTGAGCCAGGCGATCGGGGCCGGTGTGCGGGGGAAGGTGCAGGTGCTGCGCGGCGGGCGCAGAGCCGAAACCGTGGCGGTCGAGGAAGCGAGGGAGAGTGCGCGATGAAGCGGGCGTTCGAAAACGCGGCCGGGCGTTGGGCGGTGCGGCTTGTAGTGGCGCTCTGCGCAGCGCTCGTGGCGCAGCCCGTGCTCAAGGCGCAAGCGGCCGAACTCGTATCGCCGACGGGAGAGCTCGAGCTCGAGGTGCGCAAGGGGCGGCTGTTGCGCTTGGCGACACCGGTGAGCGCGGTCTTCGTGGCCGACCCGGAGGTGGCTGATGTGCAAGCGCAATCCTCGACCATTCTCTACGTCTTCGGCCGTCGTGCCGGCACGACCACGCTCTATGCGGTCGACGACCGCCAGGAGGTGGTCCTGCGCCGAGAGGTGGTGGTGCGCCACAATCTCACCCGCCTGCGGCGGGTGCTCGCCGAGACTTTCCCCGACCATCCGCTCGAGCTGCAGTCGGTTGAAGGCGGCATCATCCTCTCCGGCACGCTGCCGAGTGCCACCGCGGCGCAGGAAGTGCGCGAGATCGCGAGCCGCTTTTTAGGTGAAAACGAAGCGATCGTGAACCGGCTGCAAGTCGCCGCGCCCACGCAGGTCAGTCTGCACGTGCGGGTGGCGGAGGTGTCGCGCGAGGCGATCAAGTTGTTCGGCATCAACTGGGAGACGCTGTTCACGCCCGGCGACTTCGTCTTCGGTTTCGTGACCGGTCGTCCGTTTTTCGAGCGCGCCACCGGTACGTTCAACCGACTGGTGGACCCCGCCGGCACGGCCGGCTCGCTCTTCGGCCGGTTCAGTTCTGGAAACACCGACATCAACGCGCTCATCGACGCGCTCGAGCGCGAGGGTCTCGTCACCGTGCTCGCGCAACCCAACCTCACGGCGCTTTCGGGTGAGACTGCGAGTTTTCTAGCCGGCGGCGAGTTCCCCGTACCGGTCGGCACCGACAACAACGAGATCAAGGTGGAGTTCAAGCAGTTCGGGATCAGCCTCGCCTTCACCCCGACCGTTCTGAGCCCGGATCGCATCAGCCTGCGCGTACGGCCGGAGGTGAGCGACATTTCCGAGAAAGGTGCGGTGCGGGTGCGCGATCTCGTCATCCCGGCGCTGTCGACCCGGCGTGCCGAAACCACAGTGGAAATTGGTTCAGGGCAGAGTTTCGCGATCGGTGGCCTGATTTCCAACACCACCCGCTCCAATCTCGAGAAATTTCCCGGTCTTGGAGATTTGCCGATCCTCGGGGCACTGTTCCGCTCGACCAACTTCAAGCGGAGCGAGAGCGAACTCGTGATCGTGGTGACACCTTATCTCGTCCGCCCTGTAGCGACAGCGGCACTCAAAACGCCGCTCGACAACTTCCGCCCGGCCACCGACCTCGAGCGTATCCTCGAAGGCCGGCTCGTGCGCGCGACTACGGCCCCCGGCGCACTGCGCGCGGGACGGCCGCGCCTGCACGGTGCAGCCGGCTTCGCGCTCGAGTGATTCCGGGGCGCTTGTTTGGCGTGCGGAGATCGGTCCATGCGCGCGACGACCCTCACGGTTCTCGGAACGATCCTGCTCGTGGGCTGTACGACGGTCGAGCCCTTCGACCTCGCGCCTGCGCGCGTGCCGGTGGTGCGCGAGGCGCGCTACGGTTTCGTGGTCCATTTCCCGACCGATCGCGCCGAGCCCGATGCTGTTGAGCGGGCACGGCTCGAGGCGTTCTTGGCCGGTCTGCCGCGCGTCGGGCGCTATCGCGCGATCGTGCACGGCCATGCCGACGAGCGCGCGAGCGACGCCTACAACCTCGCGCTCTCGCAACGGCGCGCGCGCTATGTCGCGGAGGCCTTGCGTCGGCAGGGGATCGAGCGGGTGGAGCTGGCTACCTCTGCCTTCGGCGAGCGCTACCCGGTCGACCCGCGCCATGGGGAAGAGGCCTGGGCGCGCAACCGGCGGGTGGAGATCGAGATCCGCCACTTCGTGGTGGATGCGCCCGAGTGCGGCGAGTGGGACCGCGCCACCGGGCTGCACGGCCAACGCCTCTTGCCGGAACTCGGTTGTGCGACGCTCGCCAATCTCGTCGCCATGGTGGCCGATCCCGCGGATCTCGCCGAGGGGCGTGCGCTCGCACCGGCGGACGGGGTGCGGGAAGCGGAGGCGGTCCAGCGCTACCGCAGCGACAAGGTCAAGCAGCTCGGCACGGAAAGGGTGGGGCCGTGAGTAGGGCACTCGCTCGCGACGGCATCGCCCAGGAGCGGCTGCAGCTGCGGGCCTTCGTCGCCGATGCGGAGACCCGCGCCGTGATCGCGCAGGTCGCAGGCGATCTCATGATCACCGGCGCCTCGATCCACAACGGGACGGTGCGTGATGCGATCACGGTGCTCGGTCGCGAGCGTTCGCCGCGCATCCTGATCGTCGACATCTCGACCTCCGAGCTGCCGCTTTCCGACATCGATGAGCTCGCGGAAGTGTGCGAGCCCGGTGTGAGCGTGATCGCCATCGGCGAGCGCAACGACGTGGGGCTGTTCCGCGAACTCATCCACCACGGCATCACCGACTATCTCGTCAAACCGGTCACCGCCACGCTCTTGCAGCGCGCGCTCGTGCAGGCGGTGGAAGGGCAAGCCCCGCACCAGCGGCAGACCGGTCGCCTCGGCCGTATCGTCGCGGTGATGGGTGCGCGCGGCGGGGTGGGCGCCACCATGGTGGCGACCAGCCTCGCTTGGTCGATCGCGACCAGCCGGCACCGGCGGGTGGTGCTCTTCGATCTCGATCTGCAATTCGGCAGCGTCGCGCTCGCACTCGATCTCGATCCCGCCAATGGTCTGCGCGACGCGGTGGAGAATCCGAGCCGCATCGACGGGCTCTATCTCGACCGTACCCTCGTGCGGCACTCCGATACGCTTTACGTGCTCGGCGCTGAAGAGCCGCTCGATGATGTGGTGCGTGCCGATCGCGACGCCGTGGGGCTCTTGTTGCAGGAGCTACAGGCGAAGTTCCACTTCGTGATCGTCGATCTGCCGCGACAGATTTCGGTTGCGACACAACAAGTCCTGCAGAGTGCGACCAATCTCGTTCTCGTAAGCGACCTCTCGCTCGCGGGCATGCGCGACACGCTGCGGATCGTGCAGCTCATGCACGCGCTCAACGTCGGCTGCACGGTCAACGTGGTCATCAACAAAGGTGGCGAGTACCGCGCGGGCGAGATCCCGAAGAGCGAGTTCGAGCGCGGAATCGGTCGCTCCGTCGATCTGGTTCTGCCCTTCGATGCGCGTCGCGTGTGCGCGGCGATCAACAGCGGGCGACCGGTGGCGAGCACGAGTGGGCCGGTGGCGGAACAGCTCCGCGAGCTCGCCGAGCGCATCTGCGGCAACAAGGCCGCCGGCCGCACCGGCCTCTTTAAGCGTCTTCTCGCGATGGTGCGCTAGGTCATGTTCGGACGACGCCCGATCACGCCTGCTCTCGAATCTAAACCGGCTTCTCCGCCCGCGGAGGGAGCGCTGGCTCCGCACGCCGGTGCCGCCCGGGCAGGCGGAGGAGAGCGGCGGAGCGACTATCTCAAATCCTCTTTCGCGCGGCTGCAGGCGGCGCTCTACGAGCGCATCGACGCGGCTGCAGCCGCGAAACTCCCGCGCGATGAGCTTCTGCGCCAGATCCAGGAGCTGATCGGGGAGATCGCGCTCGAGCAACGCCTTACGCTTTCCAGTCGCGATCAAGAACAGATCGGGCAGACGCTGGTTGACGACATGGTCGGCCTGGGGCCGCTCGAGCCGCTTCTCCGCGACGATACGATTACCGATATCATGGTCAATGGGCCCTATCGCGTTTACATTGAACGACGGGGCAAGCTCGAGCTCACCGACGTTCAGTTCCGCGACCACGCCCATCTCATGAACGTGGCGCAGCGCATCGCCACCCGCGTCGGACGGCGGGTGGACGAGACGAGCCCGATCTGCGACGCGCGCCTCGAGGACGGAAGCCGTGTCAACATCATCGCTCCGCCGCTTGCGATCGACGGCTGCGCGATTTCCATCCGCAAGTTCTCCCGAAAGTCGATTACCCTCGATACGATGGTCCGCCAGCAGAATATCAGCGAGCCGCTGGCCAAAGTCCTCAAGATCGCCGCGGCTTGCCGGCTCAACATCGTCATCTCGGGCGGAACCGGCTCCGGCAAGACGACGATGCTCAACGCGCTCTCCCAGCTCATCGATCACGGCGAGCGCATCGTCACCATCGAAGACGCAGCCGAACTGCAGCTGCAGCAGCCGCACGTGGTGCGGCTCGAGACCCGCCCGCCGAACCTCGAGGGTCAGGGCGAAGTCACCATGCGCGATCTCGTCAAGAACGCGCTACGCATGCGGCCGGATCGCATCATCTGCGGCGAGGTGCGCGGACCCGAAGCCCTCGACATGTTGCAGGCGATGAACACCGGGCACGACGGCTCGATGTGCACGCTGCACGCCAACACCCCGCGCGAGGCGATCACCCGCATCGAGAACATGGTCATGATGGCCACCGCCTCGCTGCCGACCAAGGCGATCCGCCAGCAGATCGTGGGGGCCGTCAACCTCATCATCCAAGTCGCGCGCATGCGCGACGGCGTGCGCCGCGTAACCCATGTCACCGAACTGGTCGGCATGGAAGGTGACGTCGTCACCACCCAGGACCTCTTCACTTACGAATACCAGGGAGAGGGCCGTGACGGATTGCTCATCGGCACCTTCAAAGCGCACCCGGTGCGTCCGCACTTCCTCAAGCGCGCCGCTTATTACGGCCTCGACCGCGCGCTCATGGCGGCGATGATGGGCACGCCATGATCCGCTCGCCCTCCCTTTTCGCCGCCGCGGCCCCCTGGCTTTTGCTCGTCTGCGGCGCGCTTTTCGCCCTTCTCCTCGCCGTTCCGGCGGCACCGGATCGCCGCTTGCGCCGCCGGATCGAACGGATACGCGCGCACGAGGTCGTCGGCCCGGCCCGCGCCGCCGTCGCGACCGCAAGCCTGAAGCGGAGCGAAAAGACGCTTTTGGGCGATCTCGGCGCGTCGCTTGCGCGTCTGGTGCCGCGTACGGCGGTTCTGCGTGCGCACCTCGACCGTGCGGGGCTCAACGTCGCGGTGAGCGATGTCCTGCTTGCCGCCGCCGGGGTCGGGGTCGTGGCCGCGCTCCTCGCGCATTGGCTTTTGGGCTTCGGCTGGCCGCTCGCGCTGCTTAGCGGTGTCTTCGCCGCGACTGCCGGGCCGACGGCGTGGTTGCGTCGCGCCATCGCGCGGCGCGAGGCCAAGTTCCTGGCCGCCTTTCCGGATGCGCTCGACCTCGTCGTGCGCGGCGTGAAATCGGGGTTGCCGGTGGTCGAGGCGCTCGAAGCGATCGCGCGCGAGATGAGCGAGCCGGTCGCTTCGGTGTTCGGCGAACTGTGCGCCAACCTGCGCATCGGGGTGACGCTGCAGGAAGCGTTGGCGCTCGCCTCCGACCGCATGGCGCTGCCCGAGTTCCGTTTCTTCGCGATCAGTCTGATCGTGCAGCAAGAAACGGGTGGCAATCTCGCCGAAATCCTGCACAACCTTTCTACCATGATCCGCCGCCGCCAACAGATGCGACTCAAAATCAAAGCTTTGTCGTCCGAGGCGAGAGCCTCGGCATTGATCATCGGATCCTTGCCCTTCATCGCAGGAACCGCGATTTATTGGATAAACCCTGCCTATATCTCGAAACTGTTCGTCGATCCGCGCGGCTGGATGATGTTGATTGCAGGCGGCGTGAGCATGGCTCTGGGTGCTGCCGTCATGGCCAAAATGGTGCGCTTCGACATATGATGGCGTTGTTGTCGAACCCGCAGACGCTCTTCGCCGCCCTTGTGGGCATCGCCACCTTCGCCGCCGTGCTCACCGTGTGGTTCGCGCTGCTCGAGCGCGACCGTGCGCGGGCGCGTCTGCGGCTCTTGCAGCGGCGCCGCGAAGAACTGCAGCAAAGCGCCGGATCGACGCGACGGCGTCGCACCCGCCAAAAGCTCGCCGAGCGGCTGGTGGCGCAGCTGCGTCTCGCGCGCAGTGGCGTCGACGAACGCCTGCGCGATCGCCTCGCACAGGCGGGCTTGCGCGCCCCAGCAGCCAAATCGGTCTATCTGTTGAGCAAGCTCGCGGGCCCGCTGCTCGCCGGGATGGTGGCGCTCCTCCTCGTCTACGGCCTTGGAATGGGCGGCAAATCCGCCACGACGCGGCTCGTGATCCTCGTGGGCGCCGTCGTCGCCGGGTTCTATTTGCCCGATCTCTATCTCTCCAATCGTGCCGCCAAACGCCGTCAAGCGCTCCAGCGCCAGCTGCCCGATGGTCTGGATTTGCTCGTGGTCTGTGCGGAAGCCGGCCTTTCCTTGGACGTAGCCTTGACCCGCGTCGCCGATGAGATCGGCAAGTCGGCTCCCGAGCTCGCCGAAGAATTCGGGCTTACCGCGGTCGAGCTCAACTTCATGCCCGAGCGCCGCCAGGCTCTTGTCAATCTCGGCCGCCGGGTCGATCTGCCGGCGATGCGCGGGGTGGTCAATACGCTGATCCAAACCGAGCGCTATGGTACGCCGCTTGCACATTCCTTGCGCGTTCTCGCTTCCGAGTTTCGCGAAGAGCGGCTGTTGAAAGCCGAGGAACGGGCAGCGCGGCTTCCCGCGATTTTAACCGTGCCGATGATCGTCTTTATTCTACCGGCACTGTTCATCGTCCTGGTGGGACCGGCGATCCTCGACGTCTACGACAATTTGATCAAGAAATAGCCTTTTGGGCGGGGCAACGAGGTCGCGACAGCGCGGTTGCGGCCAAGCGGGAGCCGATGGGCCGGCAGAAGCCGCACCGCGCGGCTCGCGCGACGCGTGCAGAGAAAATCAGCAGCGCGCGCCCGAGCTTGTGGCGCTGCCAAGTCGCCGATCGCAACCTCAACGGGGCGGGCGCACGCAAAGCCGCACAAAAAAAACCGACAGCGTCTCCAGCTGCGCAAAAACACCGTATATCCTTAAACACATACAGCCTCAACCAAAAGTATATACCCGTACAGAAAGAAAAGGAAAAGAAAAGTGCGCGTTCCGCTGCGGCGTGAAGAAGGCGCAGACCCGCGCTCGATCGCCAAGTGTGCGGGTGCGAGCGCACGTTTTGAACCAAGGCGCGCGACAGCGCCGCCAGCGCGACCGCGAAGGGGCGGCGAAACGTTCTGGAGGAGTACGCGCGGTCCAAAGCGGCTAAAGGGCCATGGCGCCCCTGTGCCAGCTGCTCGCGGGCGCTTTTTTGCTCGATCGGCAGCCTTGCTTAAGCCCGCAAGCGCCGCGCGCATCGATATCGACAACCAGCACGGCCCATCTGTGCCCGATCGGCAGCCTTGCTTGCGCCCGCGCGGGCGCCGGGCGGGCTCAGCTGAGGCCGAGCTTTTTGCGCAGCAGCGTGTTGACGAGTTCCGGGTTGGCGCGGCCGCCTGTGGCCTTCATCACTTGGCCGACGAACCAGCCGAGGACCTTGGGGTTCTTTTGGACGTTGGCGACTTGGGCGGGATTGTCGGCGAGCAGTCGGTCGACGATGGGCTCGATCGCTGCCGCGTCGGTTACCTGTTCCAGTCCCTTGGCCTCGACGATTTGGCGCGGTCGCGCACCGGTTTCAAACGCTTCCTGGAAGACCTCTTTGGCGATTTTGCCCGAGATTTTGCCTTCGGCGATGAGATCGAGGATTTCGCCCAGAGCCTCGGGAGGAAGCGGGCAGGCCTCGATGTCGAGGCCGCGGCGCGCGAGCGCGCCGAACAGCTCGTTGATCACCCAGTTCGCCGCCTGCTTGGCATCGCGGCCGCGCGCCAAGGCCTCGAAATAGTCGGCACACGCACGCTCGGCAACGAGCACGCCGGCATCGTAAGCGGACAGTCCGTATTCGCGCATAAAGCGTGCCTTTTTCGCATCCGGCAGTTCCGGCAGCTCGCGCCGCAGGCGTTCGATCAAGGCGTCGTCGAGCTCGAGCGGTAAGAGATCGGGATCGGGGAAGTAGCGGTAGTCGTGCGCTTCTTCCTTACTCCGCATCGAGCGGGTCTCGCCTTTGCTGGCATCGAACAGGCGGGTTTCCTGTTCGACGACACCACCGCTTTCAAGAAGCTCGACTTGCCGGCGCGCTTCATATTCGATTGCCTTGGCGATGAAGCGCATCGAGTTGACGTTTTTGATCTCGCAGCGGGTGCCCAAGCGCGTCTCGCCCACCCGACGGACCGAGACATTGGCATCGCAGCGCAGCGAGCCCTCCTCCATATTGCCGTCGCAGGTGCCGACATAGCGCAACAAGGAGCGCAGCTTTTTGAGGAACAGCGCCGCCTCTTCGGGGGCGCGGATGTCGGGTGCGGTGACGATCTCCATCAGCGCCACGCCGCACCGGTTGAGATCGACCAGGGTCACGCCTTCGCGGGTGCCGTGCAGCGACTTGCCGGCGTCCTGTTCGAGGTGCAGGCGGACGATGCCGATCTCCTTGGTGGTGCCGTCGGGGAGGTCGAGGATGACGCGGCCGCGGCCGACGATCGGGTGTTGGTACTGGCTGATCTGATAGCCCTGCGGCAGATCCGGGTAAAAATAGTTCTTGCGCTCGAAAATCGAAACCTTGTTGATCTCGGCTTCAAGCGCGAGGCCGGTCTTGACCGCCTGTTCGACGCAGAAGCCGTTCAAGACCGGCAACATGCCGGGCATACCGGCATCTACGGGCGATACCTGGGTGTTGGGCTCGGCACCGAAGGTGGTCGCCGCGCCGCTGAAGAGCTTGGCCTTCGAGATCACTTGGGCGTGGATCTCGAGGCCGCACACCAGTTCCCACTCGCCCGTGCGGCCGCGGATCGTCCAGGCCATCTTAGACCTCCACCGCACCCGGCGGCACGGCTGTAAATGCCGCCGCCTCTTCGAGCGCGCGCGCCACTTGGAAGATGGTCGCCTCGTCCCACGGCCGCCCGATCACCTGCAGCCCGAGCGGCAGCCCTTCGCGCGAGAGGCCGGCGGGGACCGAGATCCCCGGCAAGCCGGCGAGGTTCACAGGGACCGTGAACACGTCGTTGAGGTACATGGACACCGGATCCTCGCTCTTCTCGCCGATGCGGAAGGCAGCGGAGGGGGCGGTGGGTGTCAGCAGCGCGTCGCAGATTTCGAACACGCGACGGAAGTCGTCGACGATCTTACGCCGCACCTTCTGCGCTTTGAGATAATAGGCATCGTAATAGCCTGCCGAGAGCACATAGGTTCCGATGAGGATGCGTCGACGTACTTCCGCACCGAAACCTTCACCCCGGCTGCGCTTGTAAGTATCGACGAGGTCGCGACCGGCCACGCGCAGCCCGTAGCGCATGCCGTCATAGCGCGCGAGGTTGGACGAGGCCTCGGCCGGGGCGACGATGTAGTAGGTGGGAAGCGCATAGCGGGTGAGCGGTAAGGACACCTCGACGATCTCGGCCCCTTGTGCGCGCAACCATTCTGCGCCCCGGGCCCACAGCGCCTCGATCTCGGCCGGCATGCCGGGCACGCGGTACTCCTTGGGAATGCCGATCTTGAGGCCGCGCACGCGCGGGGCGAGCGAGGCCGGCCAATCCGGCACCGGCAAGTCGGCGGAGGTGCTGTCCTTGGGGTCGAAGCCGCTCATCGCCTGCAAGAGTAGCGCCGCATCCGCGACGGAGCGGGCGAAGGCGCCGGCCTGATCGAGCGAGCTCGCAAAGGCGACGATGCCCCAGCGCGAGCAGCGCCCATAGGTCGGTTTGATCCCGACGATGCCGCAAAAACTCGCTGGCTGGCGGATCGAGCCGCCGGTGTCGGTGCCGGTGGCAGCGGGGCACAGAAAGGCCGCCACGGCTGCCGCCGAGCCGCCCGAGCTGCCGCCGGGGACGAGACCGGGGCTCGCCCCGGGTGGGGTCCAGGGGTTGATCACCGGGCCGAAGGCGGAGGTGGTGTTCGACGAGCCCATGGCGAACTCGTCGAGGTTGGTTTTACCCAAGAGCACCGCGCCTTCCGCCCACAGCTTGGCGGTCACCGTGGATTCATAGAAGGGCACGAAGTTAGCGAGCATGCGCGAGGCGGCGGTGGTGCGCACCCCCGCGGTGCAGAACAGGTCCTTAACCGCGATCGGCAGCCCTTCGAGCAGCCGGCCTTCACCGCGCGCTAAGCGCGCATCCGCGGCTTGCGCCATCGCGAGCGCCTTCTCCGGCGTTTCGGTGATGAAGGCGTTGAGCCGCCGGCCGCGCTCCATCGCCGCAAGGCAGCTCTGGGTGAGCTCGACCGCCGAGATCGCGCGTCGGCGCAAGAGTTCGCGCGCCTCGATGAGCCCCAGCCGATTGAGCCCGCTCATTCGACCACCCGCGGCACCACGAAATAGCCGTTCTCGCGCTCGGGCGCATTGGCGAGGATGGCCTCGCGGCAATTGCCGTCGGTCACCTCGTCGGCCCGCCAGCTGCGGTGGATGGGATGGACGCTGCGCAACGGCTCCACCCCTTCGGTATCGACTTCCGCCAGCTGCTCGACCCAAGCAAGAATGCCGGACAGCTCGCCTGCGAGCTTGTCGAGTTCGTGCTCGGGAACGGCGATGCGCGCGAGCTCAGCCATGCGCGCGACGGTGGCCTTGTCGAGGGACATCTGCGTTCGTTCCTCGTCGGGGGACCGAAACTGTTGGTGCGGGCAGGGCGAGAGCTACACACTCGCAGGCGGGCTGGCAACCGAGCCGGGCTCACCTTCCTTGGAAGGTGCGGGTGCGCGCGCCGCCCGCTGTTGGGCGCGCGCCCGCGTCCGGCAGATGCTGGCGACGATCGCGTGCACCTCTTCTACCGGCAAGGGCGGCCGGCAGCGACCGAGGTTGAAGCCTTGGAGCAGTTCCTCGACCACTCCCGGCTCGAGCCCGTGGTGCAACAGCAGCCCGGCCAAGGAGGCGAGGCGGCTGTTGCGCTCGCCCTCTTTGAGCCCCTCGCGCAACAACTGCCGCCACCAGCTGATGGGATGGCCGCGTCGGCGTTCGGGCTCGCGCACAAGCGAAGCGATCCACAGCGGAAGGGGTGCCGGCTCGCGCAGCTCGCCATGTGCGCCGGGCAGAAAACGGTAGGGACGGCCGTTGGGATGGATCGAGGGCGGCGCCACCACATAGCCGCCTTCGGCTTTGAGATCGAGGCCGGGGCGCAGGCCGATGGCGCAGGCGATCGCGCAGCCCGCGTGGTGGAAGTAGAAGTGCCGCCCACCACCGCCGGTTTCGGCGGTGAGCGTGGGCGGCAAGCGGCCGTAGCAGGCCTCGAGGGCCGTAAGGCTGGCGCTGCCGCCCTTGGCCGGGTCGACGTCGAGCACGACGAGCTGGGAGATGGCGCCGGTGACGATGCCGAGGTTGGCCTCGGGCCAGCGCGTGAACCAGCCCTCGAGCTCATCCGTCGTCGGCAGGCGGTGCTGGAAGGGCTCCCAGCGCAGGAGCGGACGTTTCGCGCGCGGGAGCAAAGGAATCACCGACCAGCCGCGGGCTCGGTAGCGAAGCGCCCAGCGCAGGACGGGGTTGATCGCGAATGCGGCATGTGGGCTCATGTTCACTGTTTGTTCTAGCATCATGGGGTGCCGACGTCAGCTCTCGTGATGACGCGAGGCCGTAGAGCCGCTAAGGTCGGGGGCGGAGAGCGCCGCGGGAAGGTTGGGTCGGCGCCAAGGAGGGGGAGCCCGCAATCTGCCGGTGATGGACGCTGCGCGCTTCGCCGCTTCGCTGCCGCCGCACGGCTCGTTGCTCGCCATCGACGTGGGTCGACGGCGGCTTGGTCTTGCCGGGACCGATCTCGAGCGGCGCATGGTCACCCCGCTGTTTACGATTTCGCGCGGCCGTTGGCCCGACGATGTCGCCAAGATCCGCCGCTGCGTCGAGGAGCGGACGGTGGTCGGTCTCGTGGTCGGCTGGCCGCTCAACATGGATGGCAGCGAGGGGCCGGCGTGCGCGGCGACGCGGCAGATGGTCGATCAGCTCGACGCCGCCTTCGGCCTGCCGATCCTGTTGCAGGACGAGCGGCTCACCTCCTTCGCGGTCGAGCAGGCGATCCGCGAGGGTCGCCTGCCGCCGCCGAAAAAGGGCCAGCCGCTCGATCACTATGCCGCGGCGGTGATCCTCGAAGACGCGCTGCGGACGCTGCAGGCGTTGGTACAGAGTTGAGCCACCTCCTTCTCGGTTGACCCGTTGGCCCGCGTGCGGGGGCGGTGCGGCTGAGCACGCTCCAGCTGCGCCCTCCGCCCGGAGAGCTGTTGTTCGGGGGCGAGGGGTTGTCGGCGCCCTGCGGCCTCGCGCGACAGCGCCCACTACCTTCTGGCGCGTCGGGCACGGCCCGACCTTCTGCGCAACCGTGAAGGGCAGGGGATGGCGTCGCGCCTTGGGCTGCGCCATCTTCCTCGCCGCTTGTCCGATGCGGCAGCCGCCATGATCCAAGATCTCGTCACCCGCACCGCTGCGGCGCGCAGCTTCCTCGCCAAGGTATGGGCGCTTGCGCGACCCTATTGGTTCGCCCCCGAGAAGAGCGAGATTCGGCTGTTCGGGGTCCGGTTCTTAGTGCCCGAACGGTGGATCGCGCGCTTTTTGCTCGTCGCCATCCTCGGCATGAACTTTTTCCTGGTTTGGATGGCCAAGGAGCTCAACGCCTGGAACGCCAAATTCTTCAATGCGCTTCAAGAAAAAGACGGGGAGCGATTTTGGGAGCTGCTGTTCTCTCTCGACGGCTTTGAGGCATTCTTTTTCTCGTTTACGGGGCTTGTTTTCGTTTTCATTGTAGTTGCCGTCTACAGATTGTGGTTGCGTCAGCTTTTGACCATTCGATGGCGGCGTTGGATCACGGAAATCTATTTCGGCGATTGGCTGTCCGATCGCACCTATTACCGCATGGAGCTGCTCAACCACGGCACCGACAATCCCGAGCAGCGCATCGAGCAGGACGTTGCCCAGTTCGCTTCACAAACGCTTATGATCTTTTTCGGGCTCGTTTCGGAAATCGCCACGCTCGTCACCTTCACCCTCGTTCTGTGGAACCTTTCCGGCTCGCTTGTGCTGCCTCTGTTCGGCGGCATCGAAATACCCGGCTTTATGGTCTGGGTCGCGCTCATCTACGCCATTGTGGGCTCGTTTCTCACCTGGTTCATCGGCCGGCGTCTTGTGCGCGTGAACTTCTTGCTCGAGCGCTACAATGCCGATTTCCGCTACCGCATGACCCGCATCCGCGAGAACGCCGAGAGCATCGCGCTCTACGGCGGCGAGCGCGACGAGCGCCGGCGCTTGTCCGAAGCCTTCGCCCGCATCTACGAGACCTGGTGGGAGTATATGAAGCTCAACAAGCGCCTCACCTGGCTCACCGTGTTCTACAACCAGGTCGCGCATGTCTTCCCGATCGTCGTCCAGGCCCCCCGCTATTTCGCGGGGGAAATCCCCTTGGGCGTTCTCACCCAAACCGCCGGCGCCTTCGGCCAGGTCCAAGGCTCGCTTTCCTGGTTTGTGGACAGTTTCTCCCAGCTCGCCGACTGGAAGGCGGTGGTCGACCGCTTGACCACCTTCGCCGAGACCATGACCAGGATGAAAGAAATGGTCGAAAGCGAGCACGCCTTCACCAAAACGCACGAGACCCCGGCGCTCGAGCTCGAGGGAGTGGACGTGGCGCTGCCCGATGGCCGGCTCTTGCTCGAAAAGGTCGACCTCGTCATCCAGCCGGGCGAAGCGCTGGTGGTGCAGGGGCCTTCCGGGTCCGGCAAGACCACGCTCTTTCGCGTGCTCGCCGGGCTTTGGCCGTTCGGGCGCGGGCGGATCGATCTGCCGGCCGGTGCCCGCGTCCTCTTCTTGCCGCAAAAACCCTATCTGCCGATCGGCACGCTCAAAGAAGCGCTCGCCTATCCGGAAACCCCGGACCGCTATTCAACGAGCGAATACCGCGCCGCACTCGAGGCCTGCCGGCTGCCGCACCTCGTCGACCGCCTCGAGGAATCCGCCAACTGGTCGCTCGTGCTCTCTCCCGGCGAGCAGCAGCGCTTGGCCTTCGCCCGCGCTCTTCTCTATCGTCCCGATTGGCTGTTCTTGGACGAGGCGAGCTCGGCTTTGGATGAGGCGACCGAGGCCCACATCTACCGCCTCATCCGCGAGCGTCTTCCCAACGCCACCATCGTCTCGATCGCGCACAAGCCGTCGGTTCTACGCTTCCACACGCGGCGGCTGCGCATCGAGCCGACCTCCCATCGGGTGATCAACGAGCCCCTCACCATGCCGGCCGGCGAGTGAGGCACTCAGCGCGCATCGGCGAGAAAGCGCCCCAAGACGACCACCGGCTGCTCTCGGTAGCCGATCCGGCGGTAAAAGGCGGTGGTGGCGGCGTTCTCGGCGCGCACCAAGAGTTGAACCTTGGGAACGCCACGGGCGGCGAGCCAGCCTTCGGCGGCGCGCACCATGGCGCGCCCGATGCCGCGCCGGCGCACCTCGGGCTCAACTGCAAGATAATAAAGCCAGCCACGGTGGCCGTCGTGACCGACCATCACCGTAGCGATCGGACGGCCGTCGCACATCCCGACCAAGAGCTCGGAATTCTCTTTCCCGGCCGCGCGCGCGATGTCTTCGCGGGGCGGATTCCACGGGCGGACGAGGCCGCAACGGTGCCAGAGTGCGATCACCGCCTCAACCTCGGCCTGGGTGATCGGACGGATGAAAACCTCCGCGCCGCACGCTTGTGCGTGCTGCGCCGGCTCGGCTCGCGGTGGGTTTTGGCGCATCTCTGTAAGCCCGCCGATCAACGCGCGTATGGCCGCTTTTCGCGCCCGCGCGCGGTGGCGTCGATAGGGTGTGATGCCGATTTTACTTGACAATGTTCCTATACATCTGTCAACATTCCGCTAGGACGACGAACGGGAGTGCCGCCGTGGCCGCGACTGAAGCGCCCCAACTCCGCCGCCGAGGCGGCGGACCCAGAACAGCGGAAGGCAAAGCGCGCGCGAAGATGAACGCGCTGCGACACGGGTTGCGCGCGCAGGGCTTCGCGCTCCTCCCACACGAGGACGAAGAAGCCTTTCGTGCTCTGGTCGACGAGCTCCGCCGCGCGCTTAAGCCAGCGGACGCGGCGGAGGCCGTCTATGTCGATGCGATCGCCATCGCCATTTGGCGCGAGCGCCGCGCCGATCGTCTTGAGGCGGAAGTGCTCGCCGACATCGCGCCCGCGGAAGAGGGGCGCAGCTGCGGCAGCGATCTGCGCGGCGAGGCGGCGCGCGCGAGCCTGGCGACGATCCTGCGCTACCGCAGCGCGGCGCAGCTCGAGCACCGCCGGGCGCTCGCCATGCTCGCCGAGCACCGGCGCCTGCGCGCTGCGCGCACGAACGAACTGAACGCCGCGGCGACCGCGGGGGAGCGGGCGCACCGACCGGCAGCCGCACCCGAAGCACGGAATATGGCGGAGATCCGGGATGACACGAACGAACTTGGGGAACCTTCCCCACCACCGGATCGTCTTCCCGAGACGGTCTTGATCGAGCCGCGCGAAGAGGATCGGCTGCGCCTCAATCCCTTGGACAGCAACCGCGCCCGCGCGCTCGGCCGTGATCCCGATCTCGTCTTACCCGTACCCGGCCTCGAGCCGCGGCTTTGGCCCAAGGCGCAGGACCGGGCGGTGGAAGGTCCCTATCCGCCCGGTCATCCCCAGCCGTATCGGCGAATCCCGGGACTACCTTGGGACGCGTGGTGGGACCACCAGCACCTTTTGTCCGAGAAGCCGCTGCGTGTGGGGGAGGTGCTGTCGGCGCGCGCCGCGTGAGGGCGAAGCGATCGGCGCCGCACGCGCCGAGGGGCCGCTTGCCGCACGCCGCGTTTCCACTTTAGGCTTCGGCCATGCCCATCGACACGCTCGCCTTCGCGCGCAAGCTCGAGGCCGCGGGCACACCGCGGTCGCAAGCGGAAGCCTTGGCGGAAGCGTTGCGTGAGGCCGAACAGCAGTTCTGGGGCGAACTCGCGACCAAGGCTGATCTCGCCCTCATCAGAGCCGATCTCGCCCACCTGCAGCAGGAGGTCGCCGCGCTGCGGGCGGAGACGGAGGCGCTCGAAGGGCGGATCGAGTTCACGCTCGCTCGGCTCGAAGAGCGCATCGAGGCCAAACGCGCGGGCTTCGAAGAGCGGATACGCGGTGAGCTGCGCAGCCTCGAGGAGGGGACCGAATCGAGGCTCGTCCAGCTCGAGGAACGAATCGAGGCCAAACGCGCAGCCTTCGAAGAGCGGATACGCGGTGAGCTGCGCAACCTCGAGGAGCGCATCGAGGCCAAACGCGCGGGCTTCGAAGAGCGGATACGCGGCGAGCTGGGCAACCTCGAGGAGGGGACCGAATCGAGGCTCGTCCAGCTCGAGGAGCGGATCGAAGCAAAGCGCGCGGGCTTCGAAGAGCGGATACGCGGTGAGCTGCGCAGCCTCGAAGAGCGCATCGAGGCCAAGCGTGTGGGCTTCGAAGAGCGGATACGCGGCGAGCTGCGCAGCCTCGAAGAGCGCATCGAGGCCGAGCTCACCGAGCTCGAGCAGCGCGTGGACGGCAAGCTCCGCAGCCTCGAGGAGCGCATCGAGGCCAAACGCGCGGGCTTCGAAGAGCGGATACGCGGCGAGCTGCGCAGCCTCGAAGAGCGGGTGGATGCCAAGCTCACTCAGCTCGAGCAGCGGATGACGATACGGCTCGGTGGCATGATCGCGGCAGCGGTGGCGATCGTCGCCGCGCTCGTTCGGCTTCTTTGATCGCGCGCTGCGCGCGCGGGCGCCAGCGCAGCTGGACGGGAGATGAAACGAACGAGGGCCGGCTGGCGGCCGGCCCTCGCGGGGAAGACGGAGCGGGCTGCTCAGGCGCGTTCGCGGTAGTAGCGCTCGGCCCGCCGGGCGGCCGCCTTGGCGGCGTCTTTGGGGCTCATGCGGCCAGAGGCGGCATTGGCGAACATCTCGACCACGACATAGTCGGCGAGCGTAGCCGCCGAGGCATAGCCGAGGGAGCCGCGATAGCCGTAATATTGAAGATTGGCCGGGATGTGGCGGAACGGGGCGAGCTTGGGGTCCGCGTCCCAGAACGGCAATTGTTCGAACACCTTGAGCGAAGGCTGCCAGTAACCGATGCAGGCCGTCTGCCAGGCACCGTATTGTTCGGCCTCCATCATATGGAGGAGATAGGCCTTGGCGGCATTGGGATATTTGCAGTGCTTGAAGATGAACGCGCTCACCACGGCTGCCGTGGCGGTGGGTTTGCCCGAGGGGCCGATGGGTGGAATGGCGTGGTCGGTATCGTCGGCGATCGCCTGGACCTTGGGGTCCTTGCTGTTCTTGGCTGCGAAGTAGATCGAGATCCCGTTGTGAGTCCAGCTGATTTCATCGGCCAGGAACGCTTTGTTGTTACTGGGGTCGAGCCAGGAAAGCGTGCCCGGAATGAAGGTTTGGTAGAGTTCACGCGCATATTCGAGCGCGGCATACGTCTCCGGGCTATCGAGGATCACGCGGTTCTTCTCGTCGACGACCGCCGCCCCGAAGCCCCAGAGGATCCAATGCCAGGTGTTGCCGTCGCCCACCGCGTTGCCGAGCGCGAGGCCGCCCGGCTTGCCGGCCGCCTTGAGCTTGCGCGCCATGTCCAGCATGCCGGGAAAGTCGGTGGGGAACTTCTCATAGCCGACCTTTTTGAGCCAGGAAGTGCGGAAGGTCATGGCGCCGCCGCCCACCCCGACCGGGATGGCGAGCCAGCGGCCGTCGCGGATGCAATATTTGGTCGGAGTCGGATACCAGCCTCCGTAGCGCTCGCCCAAATACTTGGCGATATCGTCCAAGGGGATGACTTTGTCCGGGTATTGGTGCGGGTCGTCGTACCATCCCATGACGATATCGGGACCGCTGCCGATGCTCGCCGAGACCGCCATCTTGGGACGGATGTCTTCCCAGCTCTCCCAGTCGATCTTGACTTCCACTCCGGTCTTTTGGGTGAACTTGGCGGTGTTCGCTTTCCACACGTCCTCGTCCGGCTGCACGAATTTGGACGGGCGCATCAGGCGTAGGCTCGCGCCCTTCTCGATCTTGAGATCCGGTGCGGGGACGTCCTTGATCGGCAGTTGCGCCAAGACGTCGCGACCCCAGAAGTTGGCGAGCGCGAAGGCACTGGCACTTAAGGCGAGGGTGTCGCGCCGGGTGTATCGCAGCATCGGGTCGGGCCTCCCGTCGGGATGTTCGAAGGCGCCGGACCACCCGGCGCCCGTCGCTCAGCCAACAATGACGCGCCGATCCCGGCCGTGCAACAGCGTGCCCTGCAACCGTCCCGTACGCTGCGACAGGAAAAAAACAGACTCTCGGGCACGGCGCGCGGTTGGAGGAAAAGGCGCCGCCCTTTATCGCCAAGTGGCCCTCATCCAGGCAGGAGGCTGCGCAAGGCGCAGCAAGATCAGGGAGGTGAAGGATGCAAAGCAAGCTCCTCATGTCCTCGGCCGTACTCGCCGCCGTCCTCTTGAGCGGGGCGGCGAGCGCGCAACAAAAGATCCGCATCGGCGTCACCGCGACGCTTGAGGGCACCTACACGGTCCTCGGCGAGGACGGCATGCGCGGGTTCGAGCTCGCGCTGCGCAAGTGGAACCGCAAGGCGGGCGGCAAAGATCTCGAGATCATCGTCGCCTCCACCGACGCCACGCCCGATTCGGCGATCCGCGCCGTGCGCAAGCTGGTCGAGCAGGACAAGGTCGATCTCGTCATCAGCCCGCTTTCCGGCTCCGAAGGCATCGCCGTGCGCGACTATGCGCACACGCAGCCGCAAATGACCTTCATCAACGCCGCCTCCGGGGCGATGGAGACGACCTTCGTCAACCCCGCCCCCAACTTCTTCCGCTGGAACATGGACGGCGCGCAGTGGCAGGCCGGCCTCGGTAGCTACATCTACAACGAAAAAGGCTACCGCAAGATCGCCACGGTCGGAGAAGACTACTCCTTCGTCTATACCCAGGTGTTCGGCCTCGCGGTCGAATTCTGCGGTCTGGGTGGCCAGATCACGCAGCGCTTCTGGGTACCGCTCGGCACCAAGGACTTCGCTTCGATCATCGCCGCCCTGCCCGATGATGTCGATGCCATCTATCTCGGGCTCGGCGGCGCCGATGCGGTGAACTTCCTCAACCAGTACGCCCAGGCGGGTGGCAACGCCAAGATCGTCGGCGGCTCGATCATGGTCGACCAGACCGTGCTCTCCTCCAAGGGGCGGGCCAAGGAGATCCTCAAAGGAGCGGTCGCCGCCTCCGGTGTCGCCGATACCTGGGAGGATCCGCGCTGGCAGGCGTTCGTGAAGGCCTACCGCGAGGCTTTCCCGCCCGAGAAGCGATTCGCCTCACCGTCCTTGCTCGCCGTGAACTACTACAATTCGGCTTCGGCGACCTTCACCACCTTGGATCTGATTGGCGGTGACCTTTCCGACGGCCACAAGAAATTCCGCGAGACGATGGCCAAACTCGAGCTCGATGCGCCGAACGGTAAGATCCGTCTCGATCACAATCGGCAAGCGATCGGCACCAACTTCGTCACCGAAGTGGTCGAGGACGCGCAGGGCAATCTCGTGAGCAAAGTCGTGAAAGTGGTCGAGAACGTCAACCAGACGCTCGGTCTTCCGCTCGAGAAGTTCAAAGCTCTCGGCCTGCCCAGCCGGACGACGCCGGAATGCCGGAAATACTGAGCCGTTCGCCCGGGGGCTGACGCGGGGCTCGGCTGTGATGAGCCTCATCCGCCATCTCACCCGCATCCATTTCGGTGAGGAGGTGGCGGCGGAAGCGATCGCAGCCGAGCTCGCCCGCCACGGGATCCGCCGCACGCTCGTGCTCGTCGACGGCGACCATGCCGAGCGCGTGCGCGTCGACGTCCTCCCGGCCTTGCCGGCTGCCGTCCGCCGACAGCTGGTGGTGGTCGCGACGGGAAGCGGCTGGCCCGAGGCGTCGACCCTGTTCGGCCTTGCCCGTCTCTTCCGCCGGTCGGGCTGTGACGGCATCCTCGCTGCCGGTGGGCGCGCGACCATCGAGCTCGCCAAGCTCGTGGCGGTCGTGGCGGGCGGGGTGGCCTCGCTCGACCAGCTCGCCGATCCGGCGCGGGCGCTTGTGTGTGCGCGTGCCCGTGTGCCCCTCATCGCTCTCGCAACCGGTGCCGGCAGCGGAGCGGAAGCGAGCTGCACGGCGGCACTCGCCGATGAAGAGGGGCTGCCGGTTCGCCTGTGCGGGGAACATCTCGTCGCCGCGGCGGCGATCTTCGATCCCCTCCTCACTCTCGGGCTCGATGCGAGCGCGACTGCCGCTTTTGCCTTCGAGGCGCTCGCCCGCTGTGTGGAGGCGGTGGCCGCACCCGGCTATGACCCGCCCGCGCAGGCGGTGGCGCTCGATGGGATGGCGCGGATCGTCGCCGCTCTACCGGCGGCACTCGAGAACCCCGGCGATCGGCGGGCGCGCTGCGAGCTCATGGCGGGGGCTCTCGCCGCCGGCCTCGCCGGCTACCGCGGCCAGGGCGGGTTCGAGGCCGCGGCCTGGGCGCTGGCGCGCTTAGCCCGGCCCGCGCCGGCGCGCGGTGCGCTCGCCGCGGTGCTCTTGCCGCATCTGCTCGCCTTCAACGCGCCGGCGCTCGGCGAGCGTGGGCGGGCCCTGGCGCGCGCCCTCGCCGGCACCGAGCAGGGTGATCCGGCCGAAACGGTCGCCCGTCTCGCCGAGCGCTGCGGGCTGCCCCGACGCTTAAGCGAGCTCGGCATCGGCTTTGAGCTCCTCGAGCGCGCTTCGCTGCAGGCCGAGCGCGATCCTGCGAGCGGGACCAATCCGCGGCCGATCGCGCGCGCACACTATCAGGCTCTCTTCACCCAAGTGATCTGAGCGGCTTCTTTTCGACCGTGCTTGTCCGTGCGCACCACCCTCCCCCATAAAAGTTCGCAAAAGCGGAAGACGCCAACGAACAGGGAGGCAATCATGAGCGACGCGCTCGCCATCTGGCATGGCGATTTCGGTCGGGCCTGCCTTTACCGGCTCGATCGGCCGATCCTCACCCATGCCCATCGCGAGGGCCATCTCATCTTCTTTCTCGACGGCGCGCCGGCCACCCTTGTGGTCGATGGCGAGCCCTGCCGGACCGACCGCGAGAGTGCGATCGCCATAAACCCTTGGGAGCCGCACGCTCACGAGCCGCATCGCCTCGGGGCCGCCGGTCTGTTCCTCGTGCTCTACGTGCGACCCGCCTGGTTCTTGGAAGCGAGCCGGCAGGCGAGCGGCGCGCTCGCCTTTGGGGCGCGTCGGATCGAACTGTCGGGTGCCGTAGCACGGGCGGCCGAGCGGGTCGCCTCGGGCCTGCTCGAGCCGCTCTCGAGCGGATGGCTGGCGGCGCGGCTGCGCGATCTCGTCCAGGGTTGCTTCGATCAGTCCTGGCAATGGCGTCCCAATCCGCCACCCTTGCCGCCCAAGGCCGTGTTTCTCGACTTTCGGGTGCGCAAGGCTTTAAAAGCGATAGCTCGGCGCATGAGCGACGACATATGCTTCGATGATATTGCCCGCGAGGCTGGCTTATCGCGGCCGCACTTCTACAAAATGTTCAAAGACCAGCTCGGAGTAACGCCGCGGATCTATCGCAACGTGCTGCGCGTCGAACATGCGCTCGATCGGCTGATGTTTACTCGGCTCTCGGTCACCGACATCGCCGAAGAACTCGGCTTCGCTTGCCAGAGCAGCTTCACCCGCTTCTTCGCCGCCAACGTCGGCCTGTCCCCGAGCATCTATCGGGAGCGGGCGCGCGTGATCTAGCGCGTTTTAAAAGACTCGCCGTTATGGCGCCTCAGCCCGCAGCGCGCCACACTTCCGCTTGAGCAACCGCTTAGCGACGGGGAGGCTCGAGGCGGTGGCGCGCGTTCGGTTCGCGAACGCGGAAAGCACAAACGGGCGCAGTGCGCTTGCGGCATGGATCGAGCGCCGACCGCTGGCGGCACTGATGATCGCGCTTGCGATCGTGATCTTCTTGTGGCTCGTGTTCGCCGACTGGTCGGATGAGCTCGAGCGCTGGCTCGGCCGCAAGCGCGTCTTCGTGAGCGCGCTTCTCAACGGGATCACGCTCGGCGGGCTCTATTTCCTGGTCGCCGCCGGCTTTACCTTGATCTTTGGCCTTATGCGCAATGTCAACCTCGCGCATGGCTCGCTCTATCTCTTCGGCGGTTACCTCGGCTACACGACCGTTCAAGCCACGGGCCTCTGGCTGCCGGCCTTCCTCGTCGCCTTCGTGCTCGTAGGCCTTGCGGGTCTGCTCCTGCAAGTGCTGATCTTCCGCCACATGGAAGGTGAAGAGCTGCGTCAGACGCTGGTAACCATCGGTCTTTCGATCGTCTTTGCGGATCTCATGCTGTGGGTGTGGGGCGGTGACTTCTACCAGATCCCGACCCCGGACTGGCTCGCAGGTCCCATCGAGTTGCCGATCATTTTGGACGTGCGGCCGAATGGCGAGCCGATCTATCTGCGCTATCCACGCGTGCGCTTGGTCATCTTCCTCGCTTCGGTTGTGCTCGGGCTCGTCTTGTGGCTCGCGATCAACCGCACGCGGGTGGGCATGCTCATCCGCGCCGGGGTCGACGACCGCGCGATGCTCGCCGCCTCCGGTGTGCCGGTCCAGCTCCTCTTCGCGCTCGTCTTCGCCTTCGGTGCCGGGCTCGCCGGCATGGCGGGGATCGTCGGCGGCACCTTCCAGTCGCTGTCGCCCGGGGAGGATACCCGCTTTCTTCTCGCCTCGCTCGTGGTGGTGATCGTAGGCGGCATGGGCTCCATTCCCGGAGCGGCGCTGGGTGCGCTATTGATCGGCCTCGCCGAACAGTTCGGCTCTGTTTACGTGCCGACCTACGCCATCGTCTTCAGCTTCTTGATCATGGTCCTGGTCCTCGCCTTCCGGCCCCAGGGCCTCCTTGCCCTGCGCTGAAGCCATGGCCGCGGTTCGCGCGCGTGCGACCCCTTCCGCAGATGCCAAATACGAGGCTGCGCGCACCGGCGGCATTCCCGCTGCGGGATGGCTGCTCGCGCTCGTCCTCGTCATGATGCCGGCGATCGCCTCCGACTTCTTCCTCGTCCAGGTCTTCGGCTGGGCGTTTATCCTCGGCACGATCGCTCTCTCCTTGCAGTTTCTGGCCGGCTACGGTGGCATGGTGAGCCTCGTGCAGATGACCGTGGCCGGCTTCGCCGGCTACATGGTGGCGATTTTGGGCACTTCCGGGCTCACCCAGATCAGCTTGGGTTGGCCGTTCTGGCTCGCGGTGCCCGTAGCGATTTTATTAGGCGTCCTCTTCGGCACCGTCTCGGGTGCCCTTGCCGTGCGCACGGCCGGCATCTACACGATCATGATCACGCTCGCGATCGCCGCCGCCTTCTTCTACTTCACGCGGCAAAACGAGACGGTCTTCGGCGGTTTTCTCGGCTTCAACGGCGTGCGCGCGCCGGTCTTTTGGGGGATCGATTGGCGCGCGCCGGTGCCCTTTTACTACCTCTGCTTGGGTTGGGCGGCGATCAGTTGGGGTCTCGTCGTTTGGGTGGCGCGCGCTCCCTTCGGCTTGGCGCTGCAGGGGATCCGCGACAATGCGCGGCGGATGGCGGCCTTGGGCTTCAACGTCACCGCCCACCGCATCGCCGCTTACGCCTTCGCCGCCTTTCTGGCCGCCCCGGCGGGTGTGCTCTTGACCTGGCTCAACGGCCAGATCGCACCCGGCACGGTCGGTATCGGCCCGGTGATCGACATCCTCGTCATCGCCGTGATCGGCGGTCTCGGCCGGCCGATCGGACCGTTCATCGGGGCGCTTCTCTACGTTCTCTTGCGCCTCTTCGCCATGGATCTGCTCGTAGCCCTAGGGCTCTCGGGCCAACGCTTCCAACTCATCATCGGCTTGGGCTTTCTTTTGACCGTGCTCTTCTCGCCTGATGGCGTCTTGGGTCTGTGGGAGCGGTGGATTCGCCCGCGGCTGGTCGGCCGCGCCGGGGGAGGGCGCTGATGGCGACCGCGATCGCCGAGCGGCTGTCCGCTACGGGACAAGTGAACGCGCTCGAGCTCAGAGGCGTGACCAAATATTTCGGTGCTCTTGCCGCACTTTCGGATGTCACGCTGAGCGTGCGCCCCGGTGAGCGGCGGGCGATCTTGGGCTCGAACGGTGCCGGTAAGACGACGCTTCTCAACTGTATCACGGGAGACTTTTTCCCAACATCGGGTACCATTCGCTTTTTCGGTGAAGACGTCACCACCTTCCCGGCGCACGAGCGAATCCGCCGCGGGCTCAGGCGCACCTACCAGATCTCGCTTCTCTTCGGTGGGCTTTCCGTTCTCGACAATGTCTATCTCGCCTGCCTCGGCGTCTCGCGCGGGCGCTTTTCCTTCCTTCGCCCGCGCCGCGGCGACCCGCTGCTCGAGAGCGCCCGCGCGCTCGTCCACGCCGTCCACCTCGATGCGGTCGCCGACAAAAAGGTTGCAGAACTGGCGCACGGCCAACAGCGCCAGCTCGAAGTCGCCCTCGCACTCGCCGGCGCGCCCCGCTTTCTCCTCTTCGACGAGCCGGCAGCCGGGCTGTCGCCGGCCGAGCGCGGCGAGCTCGTAGCGATCCTCAACAGCCTGCCATCGCACATCGGCTATGTGATCATCGAGCACGACATGGACGTGGCGCTGAGGGTGGTCGAGAGCGTCACGCTCATGCACGAGGGGCGGATCTTCAAAGAGGGTACGCCCGCCGAGATCGAAAGCGACCCCGAAGTGCAAGAGCTCTATCTGGGCCACCGCCATGCCGCGTGAGAACCGGGTCCGAGCCGGCACACCGGTGCTCGCCGTCAAAGGCTTGCACGTCTATTACGGGCGCTCGCACGCCCTGCAAGGCGTCGATCTCGTGCTCGATTCCGGCGTGCTCGGCGTGGTCGGCCGCAACGGCATGGGTAAGACCACGCTGTGCAAGGCGATCATGGGGCTCGTCCCGATCGCTTCGGGTTCGATCCGCTTTAAAGGCCAAGAGCTCGTCGGCCTCAACACCACCGAGATCGCGCGCGCCGGGATCGGCTATGTGCCGCAGGGTCGGCGTCTGTGGCGCTCGCTCACCGTCGAAGAGCATCTCGTGTTGGTTGCCGGCCGCGGCCGGCGGCGCGGGGCGTGGACGGTCGAGCGGATCTTCGAGACCTTCCCGCGTTTGGCCGAACGCCGCCGCAACACCGGGGCCCAGCTCTCGGGCGGCGAACAACAGATGCTGGCGATCGCGCGGGCGCTTTTGCGCGATCCCGAGCTTTTGGTCATGGACGAGCCGACCGAGGGCCTCGCACCAGTGGTCGTCGAGCAGGTGGAAGAGCTGCTTCACCGGCTCGGTGAAAGCGGCGAGATGGCGATCCTCGTGGTCGAGCAGAATTTGGCGGTGGCCACCGCGGTCGCCGAACGCGTCGCGATCATGGTCAACGGCCGCGTCTATCGGGTGATGGACAGCGCCCGACTCGCCGCCGACCGCGAGCTGCAGCAGCGGCTGTTGGGCGTCGGCCGCCACGCGCATGAGGACCTCGAGGCTCCGCGCAGCGAGCCGCTCGCTTACGAGGTCGAGCCGTCCGCATCGGCGTCGGCGCGCTCGAGCCGCGCGCGCGGGCCGCAAAAGGTGTGGATCTCCAACCCCACCCCGCCCACCCGCTGGTCGCCGCCTGCGAGTCTTGCCCGCATCGAGGCGACCGCCCGGGTGCGTTCCGAACGCGAGGGGTGGGAGGAGCGCGAGCGGGCGCGCGCGCCTACACCCTTGCGGCCGCTCGCCGCCCCGGGCGAGGCGGTCGTGCTCGTGGTCGGCACCCTCGACACCAAGGGGGTCGAGCTGCGCTTTATCCGCGATGAGATCCGCGCTGCCGGCCTTAAAACCCGGCTCGTCGATCTCTCGACCTCGGGCAAACCCTCTTCGGCCGACGTCACCCCGCAGGAGATCGCGCTCTACCATCCCCACGGCCCCAACGCGGTCTTCACCGGGGACCGCGGCCGCGCGGTGGCGGCCATGGCCGAGGCCTTCGTGCAGTGGATCCGCCGCCAAGAGGGGATCGCCGGCATCATCGCGGCGGGCGGCTCGGGTGGCACGGCGATGGCCACCCCGGCGATGCGCGCGCTGCCGGTGGGGGTGCCCAAGGTCATGGTCTCGACCATGGTCGCAGGCGACGTTCGGCGCTTCGTCGAGGCCTCCGACATCATGCTCGTGCCGGCGGTGACCGATGTCGCCGGGCTCAACCGGATCAGCCGCGAGATCTTGGGCAATGCCGCCCATGCGCTCGTCGGCATGGTCAAACACCGGCTCGAGAGCCGGCGGGCGATCGCGCGCGGCCCGGCGCGGGCCGATCTGCCGGCTGTGGGCCTCACCATGTTCGGCGTCACCACACCCGCTGTGCGGCGGATCACGGATGCGCTCGCCGGCGAGGTCGACTGCCTTGTGTTCCACGCCACGGGCATCGGCGGCATGGCGATGGAAAAGCTGGTCGAGGGCGGTCAGCTGATCGGCGCCATCGACCTCACCACGACCGAGATCGCCGATCTCTTGGTGGGCGGCGTGCTCGCCTGCAGCGAGGACCGCTTGGGCGCCTTCATTCGCACCCGCACACCTTACATTGGCTCCTGCGGTGCTCTCGACATGGTCAACTTCGGCCCGCCCGAGACCGTTCCGGCGCGCTTCGAGGGGCGGCTGTTCTATCGCCACAATCCACAAGTCACGCTCATGCGCACAACTGCCGAGGAATGCGCGCGCATCGGGCGCTGGATCGGCGAGAAATTGAACCAGATGGACGGGCCGGTTCACTTCTTCTTGCCCGAAGGGGGCTTTTCGGCGCTCGATGCACCGGGGCAACCCTTCTTCGACCCCGAGGCCGATCGCGCGCTCTTCGCAGCGCTCGAGAGCACGGTGCGCGCGACGGCGAGCCGCCGGCTCACGCGCCTGCCCTATCACATCAACGATCCGGCCTTTGGCGATGCGGTCGTACGCACCTTCCGCGGCGAGTTCGGGGCGGTTTTACGGCGACGGGCAGCGAGGTGAGCATGGGGCGGATGGCGCGCGCAGCGGTTCTCGAGGCGCTTAGGGCCAAGCGGGCCCGCGGCGAGCCGATCATCGGCGGGGGAGCGGGCACCGGCATCTCGGCCAAAGCCGAAGAGGCGGGCGGGATCGACCTCATCATCCTCTACAACTCCGGTCGCTTCCGCATGGCAGGGCGAGGCTCGCTCGCCGGGCTCATGCCCTATGGCGATGCCAATGCGATCGTGCTCGAGCTCGCCCGCGAAGTGTTGCCGATCGTCACCCGCACGCCGGTGTTGGCCGGGGTGTGCGCGAGCGATCCCTTCCGGGACATCGACCTGTTCTTAGACGAGCTCGCTCGGCTCGGCTTTTCGGGAGTGCAGAACTTCCCGACCGTCGGCCTCATCGACGGCACCTTCCGCCAGCATCTCGAAGAGACCGGGATGGGCTATGGCTGCGAGGTCGCGCTCGTGCGCCGCGCCCGGGCCAAGGATCTGTTGACGACACCTTACGTGTTTTCGGCCGAAGATGCGCGCGCCATGGCCGAGGCGGGGGCCGATCTCATCGTCTGCCACCTCGGTCTTACGGTGGGCGGCACGATCGGTGCCAAATCGGCACTTCCGCTCGCCGAGGCACCGGCGCTCGTCGATGCCTGGGCGCAAGCGGCGCGGGCGATCCGCCCGGAGATCCTCGTGCTCGTCCACGGTGGGCCGGTTGCCACGCCTGAGCAGGCCCGCTTCGTGCTCGAGCGCAGCCGGCATTGCGACGGTTTTTACGGGGCCTCCTCGATCGAGCGCCTGCCGGTCGAGCGGGCCATCGCCGAAGAAGTCCGCAAGTTCAAAACGATCCGCCTGGCCCATTCGGGCATGGCACAGGGAGGCGAGGGCGCATGAGCGCGCAAGCGTGGGGTCAATTGATCTTGTGGTTGATCGTCGCGATCATCGTCATCGCGGTCGTCGTCTATTTCCTCAACCTGCTCTATAAACGATCTTCGAAAGAAGTCTCGTTCGTTCGCACCGGTCTTTTCGGCGAAAAGGTGGTCATCAACGGCGGCGCCTTCGTCTTCCCGTTCGTGCACGAGATCACGCCCGTCAATATGAACGTCCTGCAGCTGCAGGTGGTGCGCGCCCGCGAAGACGCGCTCATCACCAAGGATCGCATGCGGGTGGACGTCGAAGCCGAGTTCTACGTGCGCGTGGCACCGACCAAGGAGGCAGTGGCGCTGGCTGCTGCCACCCTCGGCAGAAAGAGCCTCGAGCCCGAGCGGTTGCACGCGCTGCTCTCGGGCAAGCTCGTCTCGGCGCTGCGCTCGGCCGCCTCTGAAATGACCATGCAGGAGATGCACGAGAAACGGGCCGAATATGTGGCGCGGGTGCGCGCCACCTGCGAGGAAGCGCTGCGGCAAAATGGACTCGTCTTGGAATCGGTTGCGATCACCGATCTCGATCAGACCGATCTCGAATATTTCAATCCCTCCAACCGCTTCGACGCCGAGGGTCTGACGCGGCTGATCGAGGAGATCGAATCGAAGCGCAAGCTTCGCAACGACATCGAACAAGAGACGATGATCGCGATCCGCCTGCGCAATCTCGAAGCCGAAAAGCAGGCACTCGCGATCGAGAAAGAGAGCGAAGCGGCGCGCCTTGAACAGCAGCGCGAGATCGAGTTCCGCCGCGCGCTGCAGCGGGCGGAAGTGGCGCGCGAGCGGGCGCTGCGCGAAACGGAAGCGGAAGAAGCGGCGATCGCCGCCAAAGAAGCGGTCGAAAAAGCGCGCATCGCGCAAGAGCGGGCGATCTTGGAAGCGCGCATCGAGGCCGAGCGTGCGACCCGCGAGCGCGAGATCGAGCGGCAAAAGGCGCTCGAAGCGGCGGAGATCGCGGCCAAAGAGGCGATCGAGCGGGCCCGCATCGCGCAAGAGCTCGAGCTCGCAGAAGCGCGCATCGCCGCCGAGGAAGAGACGCGCAGACGGGAGATCGAGCGCGAACGCGCCCTCGAAGCGGCGGCGATCGCGGCCAAAGAGGCGGTCGAAAAGGCGCGCATCGCGCAAGAACTCGAGGTCGAGCAGGCGCGCATCCGAAGCGAAGAAGAAACGCGCCGGCTCGAGATCGAACGGCAAAAAGTGCTCGAAGCGGCCGAGATCGAAGCGCGCGAGGTGACCGAGAAGGCGCGCATTGCGCAAGAAAAGGCCATTACTGATGCCCGTATTGCCAGCGAAGAGGCGATCCGGCAGCGCGAGATCGAGCGGCAAAAGGCGATCGAGGCGGCGGAGATCGAGGCGCGCGAGACGATCGAGCGGCTGCGCATCCTCGAAGCCGGACGCATCGCCGCCGAGCGTATCGCCACCGATCGCCGCACCCGCGAACTCGAGATCGAGCGCCAGCAGGCCCTCGAAGCGGCCGAGATCGCCGCTTCCCAGGCGGTGGAGGCGGCGCGGATCGCGCGCGAGAAGCTCTTGGCCGCCGAGCGCATCGCCGCCGAGCAGGAGACGCGGCTGCGCGAGATCGCCCGTGCGCGCGAGCTCGAGCGCGAGCAGATCGCCGCCAAAGAGGCGGTGGAAGCGGCGCGCATCGCACAAGAAGAGAAGGTGCGCCGGCTCGAAATCGCCCGCAACGAGGCGCTCGATCTCGCCGAGATCACCGCCCGCGAGGCGACCGAAAAGGCGCGCATCGCGCAAGAAAAAGCCATCGCCGCCGAGCGCGCGGCGAGCCAAGCGGCGATCCGGGAGGCGGAGCTCGCCGCCGAAGAAGCAGTGGAGGCGGCGCGCATCGCGCAGGCGCAGCGCCTTGCGCTCGAGCGCATCACCGCCGAGATCGCCACCCGGCTCAAGGAGATCGAGCGGCTCGGCCGGCTCGAGACGGCGGAAGTCGACACCCGCAAGGAGATCGAAGCGGCGCGGATCAAGGCCGAGCGCGAGCTCGCGCGCGAGCGGGTGGCGCGCGAAGAAGAAGTGCGCTTGCTCGAGATCGCCCGCAACCGCGCCCTCGATGAGGCGGAAGTGGCGGCCCGCGAGGCGGTCGAAAAAGCGCGCATCGCGCAAGAGAAGACGCTCGCCGCCGAGCGCATCGCTGCCGAGCAGGAGACGCGAGCGCGCGAGATCGAGCGCGCGAAGCTCTTAGAAGCCGCGGATCTCGCCCGCCGGCACGCGGTCGAGCAGCAGCGCATCGCCGTTGAGCTCGCGCTCGAAGAGGAGCGGCTCAATTCCGAGCGCACCCGAAGGGTGCTCGAGATCGAGCGCGATCGGGCGGTGGAGGAAGCGCTCGAGCACAAAGTGGTCCAGCTCACCGCCAAGCGCATCGAGCGCACCGAAGCCGAGCGCAAGGTCAAGGAAGCCGAACTCGCGGTGCGCCGGGAGCTGCAAAAACTCGAGGTCGGGGTCGAGCAGGCGGTGGAGGCAGCGCGCATCGAACGACGCCGCACCCTCGAACAGCTCGAGGTGGCGCGCGCGCAGGCGCTGCAAGAAGCCGAAATCGCCGCGCGGGAAGAGGTGGAGCGGGCGCGCATCGCCGCCGAGCGCGGGCTCGATGAAGCCCGCATCGCGCGCGAACGCGATCTCAGAAAGCTCGAAATCGAGCGCGAGCGCGACGTCGATCTCGCCGCCAAAGAGCGCGCGATCGCGCTGTTTTTGAAAACAGTGGAGGAAGCGGCGGCCAAGATCGAAGCCGAAGCCGCTCTTGCGCGCGCGGTTGAAGCCGAAGAGCACACCAAGACGGTGCGCGAGACCGAAGCCGCCAAGCGGCGGCGCACGGTGGAGCTGTTGATCGCCGAACTCGAAGCGGAAGCGAAGAAGATCGCGGCCGATGCCGAGCGCGTGCGCGCCGCGGTGGAAGCGGAAGCGCAGCGGCTGATGAACGAGGCGGAAAATGTGCTCACCGATGCCGCCCGCCAGTCGATCTTCCGCCGCCGGCTGCTCGAGCGCATCGAGGGGATCGTGCGCGAGAGCGTGCGCCCGCTCGAGAAGATCGAGGGCATCAAGATCGTCCAGCTCGACGGGCTCGGGGCGGCAAACGGCGGCGAGCGCCGCAACACCACCGACGAGGTAATCGAGGCGGCGCTGCGCTATCGCGTGCAGGCGCCGATGATCGACGCGCTCTTAAAAGACATCGGCATCGAAGGCGGCAGCCTCGCCCGCATGGGCGGGCTCATCCGCGAGGCGCGCGATCTCGACGCCATCCGCCGCGAGGCGGAAAAGGACAAGGCCAAACGCGAAGCACAAGAGCGCGCCCAAAGCGGCGAAGCCGGCACGGGAGGCGCATAAATGGCGCGCGTGTACGTCTCGAGCGTCATCGGCGCGCCGGTTGCGCGGGTGTGGGCGCGGATCCGCGACTTCAACGGCCTGCCCAGCTGGCATCCGGCGATCGCGGACAGCCGCATCGAAAACGGCGAACCGCCCGATCGGGTGGGCTGCGTGCGCGACTTCCGGCTGCGCAACGGTGATCGTATCCGCGAGCAATTGTTGGGACTTTCGGATTACGAATACTTCGTGACTTACTCCATCCTCGAAAGTCCCATGCCGTTGTCGGACTATGTCGCCACCTTGCGCCTCACTCCCGTCACCGACGGCGATCGCACCTTCGCCGAATGGACCGCCGAGTTCGTGTGCGATCCGAGCCGCGAGGAAGAGCTCGTAGGCCTGATCGGCCGGCAGGTGTTCCAGGCCGGGTTCGATGCCTTGAAGCGGATCTTCGGGGCCGGCTGATGATCCAGGTCGTCTCGAGCACGATCCTCGATGCCCCGAGCGAGCGGGTGTGGTCGATCTTGCGCGACTTCAACGGGCACGACCGCTGGCACCCGCTCGTTGCGGAGAGCCGCATCGAGCGCAACGACCCGGCGGACCGCGTGGGTTGCGTGCGGCGCTTTCGCTTGCGCGACGGTGCCGAGCTGCGCGAGCTGCTCTTGGCGCTCTCGGATCTCGAGCAGAGCTTTACCTATTGTCTGCTCGACACGCCGGTGCCGCTCTTCAACTATGTGGCAACTGTGCGCCTACTTCCGGTGACCGACGGGAACCGCACCTTTTGGACCTGGCACGCGCGTTTCACCACCCGCCCGGGGGAGGAGGAGGCGATGCGGCGACTGGTCCGCGAGGAGGTCCAAGCCGCGGGCATGACCGCCATCAGGCGGCTGCTCGAAGCCGGGGAGGGGTGAGCCGTGCCGCTTCAGCTGCGCACGACCGACACGCTTTCCGAAGCGGCCGCCCTGCTCGCTTCCGAACGCGCTGCCCGCTTTCTGGGCGGCGGGACGCTGCTTATGCGGGCGGTCAACGAGGGCGACGTCTCCTTCTCGGTGATCGTGCGCACCCGCGATCCCGCCTTCGCGCGCATGCGCACGGCCGGTACCCGGATCGAGCTCGGCGCCGGGGTGCGGATGGCCCAGATCCTCGCTTCGCGCGATCTCGCCTTCTTGCACCCGGCGGCGCGGGCGATCGGCGGGCCGGCGGTGCGCAGCATGGCGACGATCGGCGGCAATCTCTTCGCCGAACACCCTTACGGCGATTTCACGGTGGCACTGCTTGCCCTCGACGCACGGGTCCAACTCGCGAGCAGCCTCGGGGTGCGCGAGCTGGCGCTCGAGGAATTCTTGCGCGCGCGCGGGCGATCCGAGCGGGTGCTGGTAAGCGGGGTGAGCTTCGAGCGGCCGGCGGATCCGAGCGCCTTCCGCTTCCACAAGATGACCCGCACCCATCCTAAGGGAGCCGCGGTGCTCACCATCGCCGCACTCGTCCCGCTCATCGGTGGGCGCATCGTCGGGGCGCGCGTCGCCTATGGGGCCATGGCGCCGACACCGATGCGCGCGCGTGCGGTGGAGCGGGCGCTCGAGGGGCGGCCGCTGACCGCCGAGGGTATCGCCGCAGCGGTGGCAGTAGCCGCCGAGGGCACCGATCCGCCTACCGATGCGCTGGCCTCTTCCTGGTACCGCCGTCGGGTGATCGGGGTGATGCTGCGGCGGCTTTTGCTGGGCGAGACGTGAGGAAAGGCCATGGCAACGGCGGTGGAATTTACGCTCAACGGCAACGCGGTGGCGGCGATCGCCGAGCCGGGCGAGACTTTGCTGTCGGTGTTGCGCAACCGGCTCGGTGACACCTCGCCCAAGGCCGGCTGTCTGCAGGGGACCTGCGGGGCCTGCACCGTACTGGTCGACGGCGAGCCCGTCCTCTCCTGTCTTCTGCTCGCAGATGCGGCAGCCGGCCGGCACGTCGAAACCGTGCGCGGTCTCGCCCAGGGACCGCAACTCCATCCCTTACAAGAGGCCTTCATGGAGCGCTTCGCCGCCCAGTGCGGCTTTTGCACACCGGGCATGCTCATGGCCGCCAAAGCTCTGCTCGATCACAACCGCAACCCCACCCGGGCCGAGGTGATCGAGGCGATCTCCGGCAATGTGTGCCGCTGCACCGGCTACCTGCCGATCATCGAGGCGATCCTCGAGGCGGCACGGCGCTTATCGGCGCGAGGGTGACCCACCATGCGCATCCGCAAGGAAATGTTCGCCGACGAGCGCAGGGATGATCTCGTGCTCATCGGCAAACCGATACGCCGGCAGGACATCGAGGGGCACGTTACCGGCCGCACCCAATTCTTCGACGACCATCTCGTGCCCGGGCTGCTCCACATCCGTTGCGTGCGCAGCAGCGAGCACCACGCTCGCATCCGCGCCGTCGATACCCGCGAAGCCGAACGGGTAGCGGGCGTGCGGCGAATCCTGCGCTATGCCGATCTGCCCAAAAAAGCGCACAACATCTTGACGATCTTCAACTTCGGCATCGACGACGAACCGGCGCTCGCCGATGGCAAGGTGCGTTACCGCGGCGAGCCGATCGTGGCGATCGTAGCCGAATCCCTGCGTGCCGCCGATGAGGCGGTGGCCAAGGTGCGCGTCGATTACGAGCCGTTACCGGCGGTCTTCGACGTCGAAGAAGCGCTTAAGCCCGATGCGCCGCTCGTCAACGAATACATCGGGCGCAACTGGTTCCGCTATTGGGGCGACTACGATTGCCAACAAATCCGCTTCGGGGACGTCGAGGCCGGCTTTCGCCAAGCCGATCTCGTGATCGAGGGGCGCTATCAGATGTCGCCTATCGAACACGCCCCGCTCGAGACCAACGGCTGCATCGTGGTGCCGGGTGAGGACGGACGCTTCACCGTCTACACCTGCACCCAGGGGCTGCACTTCTCGCTCGACAACGTGGCCGCCCAGCTCAAGCTCGACACCAACCGGCTGCATTTCATCGGCGGCACGGTGGGCGGTGGTTTCGGCGGCAAGGTGGACACGGTGGTCGAGCCGCTCGCCGTGCTCGCCGCCATGCTCACCGGCCGGCCGGTGCGCTACGTGTTCAGCCGGGCCGAAGAAATGCAAGTATCGAGCCCGCGCGGCGCCGAGCGCGTGTACATCACCGACGGGGTCACCCGCGATGGGCGCATTCTCGCGCGCAAGATCGTCCACTATCACGACGCGGGCGCCTATTCGCGGCTCTCCACCTACGGCACGATCAAGTCCGCCGCCCACCATCCCGGCCCCTATTACATCCCCAACGTCTGGGTCGACAGCTTCTGCGTCTTTACCAACCGCACGCCCTCTTCGGCGATGCGCGGCTTTGGGGTCACGGGCGGCGACTTCGCGCTCGAATCGCACATGGACGTGGTGGCGCGGGCCATCGGCATGGACCCTTTGGAGTTCCGCATCAAGAACGCCTACCGCGACGGCGATATGAAGGCGCATCGCAAACTCACGGAAGGTGCGGCGCTCATCGAATGCATCCAGGTGGCAGCGGAGCTCGCCCATTGGCCGCTTTCGGAGGAGGCGCGGCGGGCCTCCTCGCGCATCGGAGGCGGCGGCGAGCGGGCGCAGATCCCGCCGACGCCCAAGGCGCGCACGCGGCTTGCCGAGCCGCGCGCGCGGAGCGCTGCCTTGGAGGCGCGGCGCACCGCAGCGGCTGGGCCGTCTCGAGCCATCACCCCACCGCCCGCTTGGACCGGCGGTGGCGAGCCCACGGCCGGGCGGGAGCGGGTGGAGGCGGAGCGGCTTCGCACCGCAGAGCCGAGCGCCCCGCCCGAGCAACGCCCGCCCGAGCCGCCGCGTCCGACCCACAGCCACGGGGCGCTGCGCTTTTCCTCGGTCTTCGGCTCCCGCCGGCGCTAGGGAAGACGAGCCATGGCCAAGCACCGCGGTCGCGGCGTCGCCTCGGTCAACTATCCGATCGGGATGAACCTCGGCGGCGATCCGAGCCAGGCGCTCGTGCACGCCACACCGACCGGCAAGTTCGTCGTCACCCTCTCTTCGATCGACCTCGGGCAGGGGATGAAGTCGGTCACCCGCCAGCTCGCCGCCGAAACGCTCGGGGTGCCGATCGAGGACGTGCACGTCGATACCGGCGATTCCGACACCGGGCCGCACTGTATGGGCAGTTTCGCCTCGCGCGGAACGCATCGTGCCGGCAATGCGGTGATCGCCGCAGCGCGCGAGGCGCGTGAAGTGCTCTTGGAAGTGGCAGCCGAAGAGCTCGAAGTCGATCCGCGCGATCTCGAGCTCGACGGGCGCGGTAACGTGCGCGTGAAGGGTGCGCCTGCGCGCACGATCAGCGTGCGCGAGGTGGCGCAAGCGGCGCATTTTCGCCGCGGCAAGTCGATCTCGGGCCGCGGCATGTTCCTCGTCCCGCCCTCCGATGTCGATCCCGAGACCGGCGCCATGCGGCCGGTCACCACTTACGCCCACGCCTGCATGATCGTCGAAGTCGAAGTCGATGACGAGACCGGAGAAGTGACGGTACTGTCGATCAAAGCCGCCTACGAGATCGGGCGCGCACTCAACATCGGCCTCGTCGAGCAGCAATTGGTGGGCGGGGCGTGGATGGGCATCTCGCACGCGCTCTTCGAGACGGTGGAACCCTATTATCCCGACCGCGCGCATGGGCCGGTCGATTTCAATACCTACCTCATGCCGGGGCCGGGCGACATGTGCCCGGTCGAGATCGAGATCATCGAGCGTCCGGCCCTCGATGGGCCCTATGGGGCCAAAGGCATCGGGGAGATGTGCGCGACCCCGCCCATCCCGGCGATCGCCAATGCGATCGAAGACGCCATCGGCGTGCGCATCACCGAGATGCCCTTTACGCCCGAGAAGATCTTGCGCGCCCTCGATGCCAAGCGGGCGGCTCGGTGATGGCGCCCGCACCGGCGATCTTCGGTCTTGAAAGCCCGCAGGCGCTCGCCCGCGCGCTAACCGATGCCTTCTACCTCGCGGATGAAGAGCTCGCGACCGCCGCGTGGCTCGCCCTTGCCCTCGGCAAGCCCCTGCTCCTCGAAGGGGCGCCGGGGGTGGGCAAGACGGAGGCGGCAAAAGCGCTCGCCGCAATCCTCGGACGCGGCCTTGTGCGGCTGCAATGCTACGAGGGGATCGATGCCGCGCACGCGCTCTACGAGTGGAACCACCCGCGCCAGCTCGTGGAGCTGCGCCGTGCCCAAGACCGACCGATCGACATCTGGAGCGATGAGTTCTTGATCGAACGGCCGCTGCTCGCTGTACTGCGGCGCCCGCGCGAGCTCGTGCTCTTGGTCGACGAAGTCGATCGCTCGGATCAAGAATTCGAGGCCTTGCTGCTCGAGTTCCTCTCCGATTTCACCATCTCCATTCCCGAGCGGGGTACCTTGCGCGCGAGCGAGCGCCCGGTGGTGATCTTGACCTCCAACCGCACGCGCGAGCTGCACGAGGCGCTCCGCCGCCGCTGCGTGTACCATTGGATCGACTATCCCACGCCCGAACAGGAAGCGCGCATCATCATGCTGCGCGCTTCACAGGTGGCGGAGCGCACCGCGCGCGCGGTTGCGCGCGCCGTTGCACGGCTGCGCAGCGAACCGCTCGTCAAGCCACCCGGCATCGCGGAAGCGGTGGAGTGGGCTCAGGCGATCGAGCTGTTGCTCGCGGGCGGCACGGCCTGGCCCGAGGCCTTTCGCCGCGCGCTCGGCGTGGCCATCAAGGACGAAGAGGACCTCGCCCATGTGCGAGCGCGGCTCGATGCCGTGCTCGAGGAGCGTGAGCGGTGAGCGGTGCGCGCTTGTGGCCGCCGCCGCTGCCGCGGGCTGCCGAGCCCTTTTTGGACTTTGCGCATCTGTTGCGCGGCCACGGCTTTGCTGTCGCACCCGAGCAGCTGGTGTCGTTTTTGGCCGCGATCGAGCTTTTGGGCCCGCGCTCGATCGTGGATGTGCGCCGCGCTGCGGTTGCCACGCTCGCACCTCCGCGGGAGCGCATCGAGGAGTTCAACGCCCTCTTCGATGCCTTTTTCTTCGGCCGCGCGCCGATCGCCCAAGAGGAGGAGCGCGAAGAGGACGAGCCCTTGCGCGTGGAAGAGGAAGGCCCCGGTTCGTTGGCGGAGCTCGCGGTGGTGGAAGGAGAGGCGAGCGGCCACGCGGCAAGCCCGCTCGAATCGACATCGCTTCGGCGGTTTCGCGCGAGCGCGAGCACAGCCTTCCTCGAGCGCTTTCGGCGCCAGGCCCTCAAGCGCCTCCCGCGGCGGCGAAGTGCGCTGCTTATGCGCTCAAAGCGCGGCCCGATCCTGGACCTTGCTCGCACCTTAAGACGCGCGCAGGCGCGCGCAGGCGAGCCGATCGCTTTGTTCTGGCGGACGCGGCGGACAAGGCAGCGCCGGATTGTGCTGTTGATCGATGTCTCGGCCTCGATGAAGGAGCACACCGAGACCAATCTGCGGTTTGCGCACGCGCTTGCGCGCGCTGCCCAGCGCATCGAGGTGCTCACCTTCGGTACCCGCTTGACGCGCATCACCCGCGCCATGCGGCGGCCGCTTCTCACACAAGCCCTCGAGCGTGCCGCGCGCACCGTGCGCGATTGGGACGGCGGCACCCGTATCGGCGAAGCGCTCGAGGCGCTGTTGCGGGTGCCGCGCCTTGTGGGCTTCCTGCGCGGGGCCCTCGTGCTCGTGGTCTCCGATGGGCTCGAGCGCGGCGATCCCGAGCGCTTGGTCGGGGCTGTGCGCCGGCTGCGCCGCCTCGCCTGGCGGCTCGTGTGGCTCTCGCCTTTGGCCGCGACCCCCGGCTACGTTCCCGCGACTGCCGCCATGGCCGCGATTCGTCCGCTGCTGCACGCGCTGTTGCCGGCGGGCGGGCTCGATTCCTTGTGCCGGCAAGTGCTCGCGCTCGCTCGTGAGGTGCCGCGATGATCTACCTCGTCGACGCGCATTTCCACATCTGGCGGCAGGCCGATCTGCCCTGGCTTGTGGGTCCGATGCAGCCGCGCATCTTCGGCGCTTACGAGCCGCTGCGGCGCGATTATCCGATCGAGGAATATCTCCGCGATGTGGCGGATATGGGTGTCGGGCGCGCGGTCTATGTGCAGGCGAACTGGGATCCGGCGCGTGCTCTCGAGGAAGTGCTCTTTGTCGAGGCCGAGGCCGCGCGCGCGGCTTTTCCGGTGGCGATCACGGCTTTTGCCGACCTTACGGTTGCAGATGCCACCGCTGCGCTCGAAGCCCTGGCCCGGCACCGCTCGGTGCGGGCCATCCGCTGCCAACTGCACTGGCACCCCAACCCGCAATACCGCTTCGCGCCGCGCCCCGATCTCGCCGCCGATCCGCGCCTGATCGCCAATGTGGCTAAGCTCGCCCGCTTCGGCTTCGCCTTCGAACTCCAGCTCTTCGCCCTGCAGGCGGAAAGCGGGCTCAAGCTCGTGCACGCCTGCCCCGATGTCACCTTCATTCTCGTGCACGCGCTCATGCGGGAAGAGGAGACGCCGGAAGGGATCGCCCGCTGGCGGCGAGCGCTCGCACGGTTCGCCGCGGCGCCTAATGTCGTGGTCAAGCTCTCGGGGCTCAACACGTTCGTACGGCGGCTCGATCCACCGCTGATCGCCGACATCACCCGCACGGTGGTCGATCTCTTCGGGCCCGAGCGCTGTCTTTGGGGCTCGAACTTCCCGATTGAGAAGATGTGGACCGATTACCGCGCGCTTCTCCAGGCGCAGCGCGCTGCTCTCGCCGATCTGCCGCAAGCCGCGCAAGAGGCGATCTTCGCCAAGACCGCAGAACGCGTCTACCGTCTGCAGAACTGAGAGGGGAGGCTCTTCGATGCCACTCGAGATCAAAATTTTAGACTATGGCGATATCGAGCTCGAATCGAGCTTTCTCGTTCTGGGGCGCGATTGCGGCCGCACGCGCCGCGTACCCACGCTCGGCTTTCTCATCTTGGGCGGGCCGTGGCCGGTTCTCGTCGACACCGGCTACCGCTCGAATGCGATCATGGAGACGCTCGGGATGCGCGGGCTCCAGTTCCACGAGAATTTGATCGAGAACCAGCTCGCCCGCCACGGCCTCAAACTGAGCGACATCCGCTACATCCTACACACCCATCTCCACATCGACCACGCGGGTAAGGACGACCTCTTTCCCATGTCGACTACGGTGGTGGTCAATCGCCGCGAGCTCGAATACTCGGTCTCGGGTCTCATGCATCCGCAATATCCCGCTCCCGACATCAAACATCTGATCGATCGCCTGCACACCAAGAACGCCTTGCGACTGCTCGATCTCGAGCTCAGCGGTCCGATCGAGATCTTCCCCGGCCTTTATTGCGAGGCGGCGGGAGCCCACACCGAGGGCTCGATGAACGTGCACGTCCACACCGCCGACGGTGTGGCGACGATTTGCGGCGACGTGATCTACGATTTCAACGATCAAATCATCGAACCGTTCCGCATCACCCAAGAAATGGAACCACAAGTCACCGGCAATCACGGCACGAGCAAACGCCAGGAAAAAGCGGCGATCAAAAAGCTGCTCGCCAACGCGCGCTATTTGTTGCCGGTGCACGACCGTCCGGCCAAGATCGAGGGCGGCCGGGTGGTGGGCCGGCTGCACGATCAGGTACCGGGTCCCGTCGTCTCCTCGCTGCCATCGCGGCCCTGGTTCCCAGCTTGAAGGGAGGGGCGATGGTGCACGAGCTCCGCGCCCCGGCCTTCCGCGAGCTGATCGATCCGGCAGAACCGGTCGAACAGCTCGCCACCGGCTTTACGTTCACCGAAGGACCGGTCTGGCACCCGATCGAGCACTATCTCCTCTTTTCGGATATGCCGGCGGACGTGCGCCGGCGTTGGAGCCCCGCGGAAGGGGTGATCGAGGTCGCCCGCCCGTCGAACAAGGGCAACGGGCTCACCTTCGATGCCGAGCTCAACCTCATCGTCTGCGAACATGCGACGAGCGCGCTCGTGCGCATCCGCCGCGACGGACGCCGTGAAGTGCTCGCTTCGCACTTCGAGGGCAAAGAGCTCAACAGCCCCAACGATGTCTGTGTGCGCTCGGACGGTTCGATCTACTTCACCGATCCCTGGTACGGCAGGATGCCGGTCTATGGGATCGAGCGGCCGCGCGTTCTCGGCTTTCAAGGCGTCTATCGCGTCGTTCCCGGCAAGCCGCCCGAGCTTTTGGTCGCGCGCTATCTCTTCGATCAGCCCAACGGGCTGTGCTTTTCCCCCGATGAGCGCCTGCTTTTCGTCAACGACACCGAGCAAGCCCTGATCCGGGTCTTTGAAGTGCGCGCCGACGGCACGCTCGGCTCCGGACGCATCTTCGCTTCCGGGATCCGCTCCGAACTCGAGCCGGGCGTGCCCGATGGGATGAAGTGCGACGAGCGCGGCAACATCTGGTGCACGGGGCCGGGAGGCGTGTGGGTGTTCGACCCCGAGGGCCGCCATCTCGGGATCCTGCGGGTGCCGGAACTCGTCGCCAACCTGGCCTGGGGCGGGCCCGACTGGCATACGCTCTTCTTGACCGCCTCGCGTTCGCTCTATGCCGTGCGCACCAAAGTCGGCCCGCGCCGCGAGCCCTTCATGCGCGCAGCCGCACCGCGCGCACTGGCCAGCACCCCGCACCCGGCGCGGGCCGCCGTGCGGGCCATCCACGTCGAGGAGGGCTTCGTCCTCGATCCCGCCCGCTGCGCGCTCCTCATCCAGGACATGCAAAACGATGTGGTCATGGAGGGCGGCGCCTTCGCCGCCTCCGGTGCTCCGCAGCACTGCCGCGAGCAGAACGCCATCGCCAATATCGCCCGCCTTGCGGCGCACTGTCGGGCGATCGGGGTGCCGGTGATCCACATCTGGTTCGTGGTCGAACCCGGCGCTCCTGGCCTTACGCTCAACTGCCCGCTCTTCGAGGGTCTCGTTGCGGCCAAGGGACTGGTGCGCGGAACTTGGGGGGCGGCCCCGGTCGCCGGCCTCGAGCCGCAGCCGGGCGATTTCCTGGTCGAGAAGATGCGCATGAGCGCGTGGGAGGGCACCAAGCTCGAGACCATCCTCAAAGCGCTCGGCCGCGACATCCTCATCAACACCGGGGCCTGGACGAACATGGCGATCGAGCACACCGCGCGCACCGGCGCCGACAAGGGTTATGTGATAGTGGTGCCGGAAGATGCCTGTGCCACCATGAACGCCGATTGGCACCGCGCATCGATCGACTATGCGCTCAAAAACGTCGCGGCGGTGACCACCACCGATGCGGTGATCCACGCGCTCGGCGGCTAGCTCGGCGGAGCAAGGCAGCAGCGGCGGTCTAAGAGGAGGGGACGATGAGCGAAGCCATGACGGTGCGCGCTCGGCTCGCGCGGGGCGAGAGGGTGGTTGGGACCATGGTCTTCGAGCTCTTCACCCCCGGCCTCCCGGCTATCCTCACCGCTGCCGGGCTCGACTTCGCGGTGCTCGACACCGAGCACAGCGGGGTGGGCATCGACACGCTTAAGACCCTCTTCGCCTGTGGCCGCGGCCTTCCGCTCGAGCTCTACGTGCGCGTGCCGGAAAAGTCCTATGCCGCGGTGGCAACGGTGATGGATGCCGGGGCCAAGGGGATCCTCGTGCCCATGCTGGAGACGCCGGAGGAAGCACGCGCGCTCGTCGAATGGGTGCGCTATCGGCCCGAGGGCAAGCGCGGCTGCGCCTTCGGCATGGCCCACGACGATTATCGCGTCCACGATGTCGTCGCCTATATGGCGGAAGCCAACCGCCGCAATCTGGTCATGGGCCTTATTGAGACCCGAAAAGGCATCGCGAATGTGGAGGCGATCGCCGCCACGCCGGGATTGGATGTCCTGTGGCTCGGTCATTTCGATCTGACCAACGACATGGGGATCACCGGCCAATTCGACCATCCCGAGTTCTGGGCGGCGGTCGATCGGTTGGTGGCCGCGGCGCGCGCCCACGGCAAGGTGCTCGCTGCCGCCGACGCCAACCCCGACTATCTCGCCAAGCTCGCAGCCAAGGGCTTTCGCATGCTCGGCTTCGGCCCCGACATCGCGGTCTTGCGCGAGGGGTTGCGGCAAGGAGCCGAGCGGCTGCGCACGCTCGCACGATAGCTTTGGGTCCGCGCGCCGCCAGCGGGCGCGGTGCTCTGCCGGGTCGAGCGCGCCGGAAGCCGCGTGCTCGGTGCAAGGCCGGCTCATCGCGCCTTGCGCCGCTGCAGCCGTCGGGCGCCCAATCGGGCGTGCGGGCGGTGCACGCGCCAGCTGAGCGCGCGCTTAAAGCGTTTGCGCTCGCCACCGAGCCGCCGGTTGGACGTGGTTTAGGGGTGTGGATCGAAGTGGTGCTGCCGACTGGAATCGAACCAGCGACCCCGTCCTTACCAAGGACGTGCTCTACCGACTGAGCTACGGCAGCCCGAAGCGACCGCTTGCGGCGCGGCCAGCCATGCCATACTCGAAGCGCGGCTGCAAGCCGTCTACGGTTTTGCGCCCGCCCTCACAACGCATGAGCGATCGCCGACCATCTTCTTCCACCCCGCACCATGAGGAGGAAGCGCGCCCGGTCCCCGGGACGCGGCGCGACCCCGAGCGCGCGCGCAAGCTCGCCGAAGCCCTGCGCGCCAACCTGCGCCGGCGCAAAGAACAAGCGCGCGCCCGCAAAGCCGAGGGCAAGGACCGCGAACCGAACCCCCGTTGAGGTAGGATCAGCGAACGCTTACATCCAGCCCGTCGCACGTGAGGCCCGCGATGCCGATCATGCCCGACCACTGGATCCGCAAGATGGCGCTCGAACACGGCATGATCGAGCCGTTCGTCGACCGCCAGACCCGCGATGGCTGCATCAGCTACGGGCTATCGTCCTACGGCTATGACGCGCGGCTGGCGCCCGAGTTCAAAATCTTCACCAATGTCGACAACGCCATCGTCGATCCCAAAAATTTCTCGGCCCAGAGCTTCGTCGAGCGCGAGGGACCCTATTGCGTGGTCCCCCCCAACAGTTTCGCGCTCGCCCGCACGATCGAATATTTCCGTATCCCGCGCGACGTTCTCGTCATCTGTCTCGGCAAGAGCACCTATGCGCGCTGCGGGATCATCGTCAACGTCACCCCGCTCGAGCCGGAGTGGGAAGGCCACGTCACCCTCGAGATCTCCAACACGACGCCTTTGCCCGCGCGCATCTACGCCGAAGAGGGGATCTGTCAGTTCCTGTTCTTGAAGGGCGAGAGCCCACCCGAGATCTCGTACAAGGACCGCGGCGGCAAGTATATGCGCCAACGCGGGGTGACCTTGCCGAGACTTTAGAAGAGGCGGCGATGGACCGGCTCGTCATCACCGGCGGCATCCCGCTCCGTGGCACGGTGCGCATCAGCGGTGCCAAGAACGCCGCCCTGCCGGCGATCGCCGCGGCGCTGCTCACCGACGAGCCGGTCGAACTCGCCAACGTGCCCGACGTCGTCGACGTCGCTTCGATGCTGCGGCTGGTGCAACGGCTGGGCACCTCCGCCACCCACATCGGCGGTGCGCCGGGACGGATTCGGCTCCTCACACCCGAGCTCCTCTCCATCGAAGCGCCCTATGACCTCGTTCGCCGCATGCGCGCTTCGGTGCTGGTGCTCGGGCCCTTGCTCGCGCGTGTGGGACGCGCGCGCGTTTCCTTGCCGGGCGGCTGCGCCATCGGCCCGCGGCCGATCGACCTCCACCTCAAAGGTCTCGAGCGCATGGGGGCGCAGATCGACCTCGTCGACGGCTATGTCGAGGCGCGCGCTCCCGATGGCTTGCACGGAGCCGAGATCGAGTTCCCGCAACCCTCGGTGGGGGCCACGGAGAACCTCCTGATGGCGGCGACGCTCGCCCGCGGCACGACGCGCATCGTCAACGCTGCTCGCGAGCCCGAGATCGTCGACCTCGTGCGGCTGTTGTGTGCGATGGGGGCGCGCATCGAGGGGGCGGGCACGAGCATCCTCGAGATCGAAGGGGTGTCACGGCTCGGCGGCGCCCACCACACCATCCTTCCCGACCGCATCGAAGCCGGTACTTATGCCATCGCGGCGGCGATCACCGGCGGCAGGCTCACGATCGAACAGGCACCGCTCGAGCTCTTAGGCGCAGCACGCGACAAGCTGTGCGAGGCGGGGGTGGAGCTGGTCGAGCGCGAGAATGGCTTCGAGGTCGGCCGCGCCAACGGGATCCTCGAAGGGGTGGATGTCATGACCCGCCCCTATCCCGGCTTCGCCACCGATCTGCAGGCGCAGTTCATGGCGCTTATGTGCGTAGCGCGCGGCGCCGCCATGATCACCGAGACGATCTTCGAGAACCGCTTCATGCACGTGCCCGAGCTCATGCGCATGGGCGCCAAGATCACCGTGCACGGCGGCTCGGCGCTCGTACGCGGGGTCGAGCGCCTTAAGGGCGCACCCGTGATGGCCACGGATTTGCGCGCCTCGGTCTCGCTCGTGCTCGCGGCACTCGCCGCCGAAGGCCGCACCGAGATCAACCGTATCTATCATCTCGACCGCGGTTACGAAGCCTTGGAACGCAAACTGGCTGCTGTGGGCGCGCGCATCGAGCGCGTTCCCTAAATGCGCAGGCGAAGGAACCATGATGCCGACCAAGCTCAAGCTCAAAGCGGCGGATCCCGAAGACCTGGCGGTGATCTCCGCGTGCCTTCAAGACGCCCGTATCCCCTTGCGCGAGATGGCCTATTTGGCGCACGAGCGCCGCTTCGCGGCGGCGTTCACCCGCTACCGGCGCGAGTGCTTGCCCGATCCGTCGCGCTGTGAAGGGCTCACCGAATGCCTCTCCGCCCTCGTCTTCGAGGACGTGGCGGAAGTGAAGTATCGCGGGCTCGATCCCAACGACCTCGATCGCGAGCTCGTGCTGCTCACCATCGCCACCGAGCCGGGAAAGGAACATCTCATCCACATCGATCTGGTGTTCGAAGGGGACGTGTGGATCCAGTTGCGAACCGATTCCATCCGCTGCCGGCTCGACGACTTCGGCGATCCGGTGCCCTGTACCAAGACCCCCTGCGATCACTTCGCGCAACCGATCTTCGCTGAGACGGCGGGCGATGCCTCTTAAGCTGGATGCCCGCGACCCGAGCTTTCAAGCCGCCTTCGACCGTCTCGTCGTAAGCCGTCGCGCCGAAAGCGAAAACCTTCGCGCTGCGGTCGCAGAGATCCTGGCGCGCGTGCGCACCGAAGGCGATCGGGCGCTCATCGAGCTCACCCGCCGCTTCGATCGGGTCGAACTCTCCCCCGCCAGCGTGCGGATCCCCAACGAAGCGCTCGCACAGGCGCGCGATGGCTTGGATCGCGAACTGCGCGCCGCGCTCGAGCTCGCCGCCGAGCGCATCCATGCCTTCCACGCCCGTCAGATGCCCGCCGATCTCGACTATGAAGACGCGCTTGGGGTGCGGCTGGGCCTGCGCTGGCAGCCGATCCAGGCGGTGGGGCTCTATGTGCCGGGCGGCACCGCTGCCTATCCCTCTTCGGTGCTCATGAACGCCATCCCGGCCAAAGTGGCGGGCTGCCGGCGGCTCGTGATGACGGTGCCGACCCCAGAGGGGAAGGTGAACGAAGCGGTGCTCGCCGCCGCGGCCATCGCGGGGGTCGACGAAGTCTACCGCATCGGTGGGGCGCAGGCGATCGCTGCCCTTGCCTTCGGCACCGAGACGATCGCAGCGGTCGACAAGATCGTCGGCCCCGGTAACCAGTGGGTGGCGGAAGCCAAGCGCCAGGTCTTCGGCCAGGTCGGGATCGACACCATCGCCGGCCCCTCGGAAGTGGTCGTGGTGGCCGACCACAGCGCCGATCCCAACTGGATCGCCGCCGATCTCTTGGCTCAGGCCGAGCACGACGAGCAGGCCCAGGCGATTTTGATCACCGATGATGGGCAGCTGGCAGCGGCGGTGGCCGAGGCGGTCGCGCAGCAGCTCGCTGAGCTCGAGCGCGCCGCCGTCGCCCGTGCCTCGTGGGAGGCGCACGGGGCGATCATCCTTCTGCCCACGCTCGAGGATGCACCAGCGCTCGTCGATCGGCTCGCTCCCGAGCATCTGCAGCTGTGCGTGCGCGATCCTGCGGCCCTGGCGGCGCGCATCCGTTGCGCCGGGGCGATCTTTTTGGGCCATCACACGCCGGAAGTCATCGGCGATTACGTGGGCGGGCCCAACCACGTGCTGCCCACCGGGCGCAGCGCCCGCTTCGCCTCCGGTCTTTCGGTGTTCGACTTTTTGACCCGCACCACGCTCCTTGGCTGTTCCGAGACCGCGCTGCGGGCGCTCGCGCCCGCTGCGATCGCTCTTGCGCGCGCCGAAGGGCTCGGCGCGCACGCCCGTTCCGTGGCCCTGCGGCTCGGAGCGCGGCAGTGAAGGGCGAGCGCGACATCGTCGCGATCGAGCTCGACACCAAGAGCATCGTCCGCTGGTCGCCCGATGTCGAGCACGAGCGGGCGGTGGCCGTGTTCGACCTGCTCGAGGCCAACCGCTTCCGGCCGCGCGTGGGACCGGCCGGGCCCTATCGCCTCAAGCTCTCGTTGCGGGAAAGCACGCTCGTCTTCGACCTCGAGCCGATCAACGGCGGCGAGCGCTTCGAAATCGAGCTCTCGATGCGTCCTTTGCGGCGCGTGGTCAAGGATTATTTCTTGATCTGCGAGAGTTACTTTCAGGCCATCAAGGGCGCCACCCCTTCGCGCATCGAGACGATCGATATGGCTCGGCGCGGCATCCACAATGAAGGAGCGAGTCTGTTGAGCGAAGCGCTCGAGGACAAGGTCGAGCTCGATCACGACACGGCGCGGCGGCTGTTCACCCTTGTGTGCGTGCTGCACATCCGTGGCTGAAGTCGGCCGCCTGCGATGTCCGAGCTGCCAGCGAGCGTGCTCTTTGTCTGTTCGCTCAACAGTGTGCGCTCGCCGATGGCCGAAGTGATTCTCAAGTCCCTGCACGGACGCCGGATCTTCGTGCAGAGCGCCGGCGTGCGGCGCGGCGAACTCGACCCGCTTGCGGTGGAAGCGATGGACGAGGTCGGGCTCGATCTCACCCGCCATCGCCCCAAGACCTTGGACGAACTCGAAGACGGCTTTTTCGATCTCATCATCACCCTCTCGCCGGAAGCGCATCACCGCGCGCTCGAATGCACACGCGAGAGTGCCTGCGTGGTCGAGTTCTGGCGGGTTCCCGATCCCACCCTCGTCGAGGGCAGCCGCGAGCAGCGGCTGTGGGCCTACCGCCAGCTGCGCGATCTCTTGTTCGCGCGCATCCGCGAACGCTTTCCGCCGCTGCCGGCGCCGGGCTCATGAAACGCGCGTTACGGCATGGCCGTTGCGGGTGCGGGTGTCGGCCGGCAGCGCCGCTGGACCGCCCTCAAGCCAGCGGCCCACCGCTGCCGCCACGGTGGCAGCGAAGGCGATGGCAAGATCGAGAAGCCCCTTGGCGCCGAGCACGGGCGGCGAACCCGGAGCATAGCGTTGAAGCGCCACGAAGCGCTGCAGGACCGCGTCGTTGGGATCGACGAGCTCGAACCGGCCGGCGAGCGTGCGCAGCTGCGAAGACAGCCCCACGGTCACGAACGGGCTGGCGTCGTCGACCAGTTCGCCGCGCAAAAGGACCGCGTCCTCGGGCCGCCGCCCTCCGCTCTCCTCGCGGGCTTCGAGCACACCCGCTGTGCGCGCGAGCGCTTCGATGAGCGCGGCGCGGAAGACCGGCAGGAGAGGGCCGAGATGCCCCACGGGCGTATCGAGGCGCCCGACGTAAACGCGGCGGAAGCGATCGCCGGGCGCGAAGGGACGCGGAGTTGCGGGTTCGAGAGCACAGCCGGCTAGCGCCAACAATGCGAAAACCGACAGGCGACGGCGGAAAAGATCGGTCATCGGTGCCCGTTGCGGGCGCCCTGCCTTGACCGCGCGGCTTGCACACACCATGAGAAAGACGCCGCGACCATACGCGGCACCATGCGAACGGGAGCAGGAATGGCGAAAGAGGATCTGATCGAATTCACGGGCACTGTAACCGAGGTCTTGCCGAACGCGATGTTTCGCGTCAAGCTCGAAAACGATCACGAAATCCTTGCTCATACCTCCGGTAGAATGCGAAAGAATCGCATCCGCGTTCTAGCCGGAGATAAGGTCACGGTCGAGATGACGCCTTACGACCTCACGCGCGGACGGATCACCTATCGTTTCAAGTAAGCAACAGTTGGGGGGCGAGCGCATACCCCTCGTTCTCGCATCCTCGTCCCCTCGTCGTCTCGCGCTGTTGCGGCAGGTCGGTATCGAGCCCGACCGCATCGAGCCGCCCGAGGTCGACGAAACGCCCTTACCTCGCGAGTTGCCGCGTTCTTACGCGCGCAGGCTCGCCCGCGCCAAAGCACTCGCCGTGCGCAGGCGGCTGGGTGAGGAGCCGGCGTGGATCATCGCCGCCGACACCGTCGTGGCCTGCGGCCGTCGCATCCTGCCCAAGGCGATGGACCGCGAGACCGCCGCTGCTTGCCTTGCGCTCCTCTCCGGGCGCCGGCATCGCGTCTTGGGCGGGGTGTGCGTGCTCGCTCCAGACGGGCGCAGCGCCGAGCGGCTGGTGACCACCATCGTCAAGATGAAGCGGCTCTCGGCCGAGGAACAGGCGCGCTATCTCGCGAGCGAGGAATGGCACGGCAAGGCCGGCGGCTATGCCATCCAGGGCCGTGCCGCGCTGTTCGTGCCGGCGATCAACGGCTCTTATGCGAATGTCGTGGGCCTGCCGGTGTGCGAAGCGGTGGCTCTTCTTACGGGATTGGGATGGCAATGGCCGAAATGAGCCGGCTCGTGGTCGAATCCACGGGCTTTGGAGTGCGCGGAGCGCTGCTGGCCGGTGAGCGGCTGATCGAGGTGGCGGATGTCGACGCCCACGGCGCGCAGATCGCCGACCGGTTGTTCTTGGGGCGGGTGAGCGCGGTCGACCGCACGCTCAACGCCGCCTTCATCGACATCGGCCTCGCACAGCCGGCACTACTCGCCGCCAAAGACGCCCGCTTCGCCAAAGGGGTCCGCGAGCGCGCACCGATCGCCAAGCTCGTGCGCGAGGGCGAACGGCTGATCGTGCAGGGCGTGCGCGAGCCGGTCGAGGACAAGGGCGGTCGGGTCACCACCGACCTTCGCCTCATGGGCTTCCACCTCTTGTGGCGGCCGCATGGCTTCGGCCCCGAAACCGGTCCTGCGCGCGGGGCCGAGCGTCAGGCGCTTCGCGACCGCAGCGCGCACTTGTTTCCCGACCGCTGCGTGAGCCTGCGCCGTCACGCCACGCAGGTGAAAGACGACGTGTTGCGCGCCGAGCTCGCCCGCCTCGAGGAGCGCTGGCGCCAACTCTTGGCCGAGGCGGAGGCGAAGCGGCGACCGGGGCCGCTTTCGGGCGGCGACCATCCGCTCGAGATGCTGTTGCGCGAGCTCCTCGCCCCCAATCTCAAGGAGGTGGCGGTGGCTGATCCCGAGCTCGCGGCGCGGGCGCGCGGGCTCCTCGAAGGCCCCCTTGCTCCCCACGGCATCGCGCTCGTCCGGCTCGACCCCGCGCGGAGCGCCTTCGAGCAGACGGGTGTGGCCGAGCAGCTCGAGCAGGTGCTCGCGCGCGAGATCGCGATCCCGGGTGGTGGACGGCTGATCGTCGAGCCGACCGCGGCCTTGGTGGCGATCGACGTCGACGGCGGCAATCGCGCGCCGCTCGAGGTCGACCTCGCCGCCGCGCAAGAGATCGCGCGCATCCTTCGCGTGCGCAATCTCGGCGGCACGATCGTGGTCGATTTCGTCGACCTGCCCTCGCGCAACGAGCAGGCCCGGCTCACCCAGGCCCTCGCCAAAGCGTTCCGCGACGATCCGGCGCCGGTCCAGATCCACCCCATGACGCCTACGGGTCTCGTCGAGATCGTGCGCGCGCGCCGAGGCCGCGCACTCGACCAGCTCCTGCGGCGCCCCTGCCCGAGCTGCGGCGGAAGCGGGCGGGTGCCCTCGTTGCGCGCTCAAGCCGAGGCGCTCTTCGGCATGCTCGCACGCCAAGGACCGGCGCGCGTGCGCGCCGCACCCGATCTCGCGCGCTATCTTGAAACCGATGCGGCAACGGTGTGGGCGTCGTTTGCCGGACGCGCGGATCTCGTGCGCGATTCCGCCCTAGCACCGGGTGAGTTCCGCGCGGAGCCCCTCTATGGCGGATGAACCCGAGCCCATGCGTCGGCCGCGGCTCTGTCCTTTGTGCCAGCGCCCGAGCGATCCCCGCTTTCGGCCCTTTTGTTCGGCGCGCTGTCGCGACCAGGACCTTCTCGCCTGGCTCGAGGAACGCTACGCGGTGCCGGTGCTCGAAGCGGAAGCGGACGAGCGCGGAGAACCGGCGGCAAGGGACGAAGACGAGGAGCATTAGGCGCAAAAGCGCGTGCGCAGCCCAAAACGCTCCGGCCAACCGAGCTGGGCTCGAGCTGCGCTTAAAGCTCGACCACCGGGCCCATGATCTGGCGCAGATAGGCTCGGCCGTGCTGCGAGACGCGGTAGCGACCGCGCGCGACTACGAACACTTTCTTGGCGAGCTGCGCCTGTTTCACGCACTGCGAGGGGTTGCCGATCTTGTAGCCGTGCTCGACCAGTCGGCGGCTCGCTTCGGCAGTAGCGAAGCTCTCATCGGGATTGTGCTTTTGCACCCAAAAGCCGGCTGCGAGCATGCGGTCGACATCGGTGGCGTTGTTCGGCAAGTGCTGGATGAAGGCTCCGAACGTCGGGGGCGGATCGTCACCCCCGTTCGCCTTTTCAACAGCCGCCACCGGCGCCGAGCCCATGAGCTGCTCGAGCCGGGCGAGTTGGCTCTCGACGAAGCCGAGCGGCCCTTCGATTTCGAACTCGCGCTGAGCGAAATTGATACGGATACGCGCCCGCTCTTCCAAACCCGCTTCTCCTCGCCTCTTTTACGAGAAATGGAGGGCGGAGGGCGGATCAACAAGTCTCAAGAGCTGGAATCGGAAACGAGCAAGCGACAAAGCGCGGCGCGGATGGCAGGCGGGATGGGCACTGGCCGCTGGCTCGCGCGGTCGACGAAGACGTGCACGAAATGACCATCGGCCACCGCCTTGGGCTCGTTCTGCTTGAAGATGCCGACCTCGTAGCGGCAGGAAGAATTGCCGAGATGCGCCACTTTGATGCCGGCTTCGATGCGGTCGGGAAAGACGAGCGGGGCGTGGAAGCGGCAGCCGGAATCGACGGCGAAACCCACAACCGGGCTCTTCCACGGATCGAGCCCGCCCTCGCGCATGAGATAATGGGCGATCGCCGTATCGAAATAGCTGTAATAGATCACATTGTTGACGTGACCGTAGATATCCATATCGAGCCAGCGGGTCTCGAGCGGGACCCAAAAGCGATAATCGGCACGCTCGGTCGGCGGTCGGCGGCTCACCGTTTCGATTCCCTGTCTTCGTTACTCCAGCCGGTTGCGCAGCGGCGCTCGATCAGCTCTAAGAGTGCCCGCAAGCCGGTCGCTTCTCCGCCCTTGGGCCGGCCCGGCCGGTTGTCGTCGTTCCAGGCGAAGATGTCGAGATGTGCCCAAGCGCGGTGTTCGCTTACGAATTCCTTCAAAAACAGGGCGGCGGTGATGGCACCAGCGAAGTTCTTGTGGCTGGCATTGGCGATATCGGCGATGCGGCTCTCGAGATATTTGCGATAGGGCCTATGGAGCGGCAGGCGCCACAAGGGTTCGCCTACCCGCTCGCCCGCTGCGAGGAGTTCGGCGGCAAGCGCATCATCGGGGGTGAAGAGGGCGGGGAGCTCGGGACCCAAGGCGACGCGCGCAGCCCCGGTGAGAGTGGCAGCATCGAGCAGGAGATCGGGCTCTTCGCGGTCGGCCTCATAGAGCGCATCGGCGAGGATCAGGCGTCCTTCGGCATCGGTGTTGTTGATCTCGACTGAGAGTCCTTTGCGCGTGCGCAACACATCGCCGGGACGGAAGGCGCGGCTGCCGATCGCATTCTCGACTGCCGGGACGAGTACCCGCAGCTGCACGGGAAGACCCAAGCCGGCAATGGCGCGCGCAAGGCCCAGCATCACCGCCGCGCCGCCCATGTCCTTTTTCATAAGGAGCATGGCCGAGGACGGTTTGATGTCGAGACCACCCGTATCAAAACAGACGCCCTTGCCGACGAGCGTGATCTTGGGCGCACCCGGCTCGCCCCACTTAAGCTCGATCAGCCGCGGCGGCCGCGGACTCGCAGCTCCCACCGCGTAGATCAGCGGATAGCCGGACTCGAGCAGGGCTTCGCCGACGATGCTCGAGAAGCTCGCGCCCATCTCAAGGGCGAGTTCGGCTGCTGCCGCCTCGAGCTCGGCCGGGCCGAGGTCGTTGGCGGGGGTGTTGATGAGATCACGGGCAAAGCGCACCGCGCGGGCGATCGTCTCGGCGCGGGTGCGCGCTGGCGCATCGGCTACGACGAGCGCCGGCAGCGCCTCGCTTGGCTTGCGGTAGCGCTCGAAACGGTAGAGCGCGAGCGCCCAGCCCAAAGCGGCATCGGCCGCATCGAGCAAGCCCAAGGGATCCTCCAGGCGCCAGGCGCCCGCCGGCACGGCGGTGGCGATCGCCGCTACGTCCCAAAGCGTAGCCGGTTCAGGGACGAGCGCGAGCGCGGCCGCAATCGCCCCATCCGCGCCCGGCAAGAGCACGGTCTTGCCGGCTTCGGCCGAAAAGCCGAGCGAGGACAGCCAGCTACGGCGGCTCGCCGGCTGCTCCTGGAGCCATTCGCCGTAGCGCGCCACCGAAACGATGTGGATGGGGCGGCTTGAGCGCGCATCGGCGAGGAGGAGGTTGTTCATGGCCGGCTCCGCGCGCCTCATGCGATGCGGGCGAGCGCCGCTTCCAGCCGCTCGCGGCTGCGCGCGAGCGCGCTCAACCGCTCGCGGTTCTCTTCCACCACCTCGGCCGGGGCGCGGGCGAGGAAGGAGGCATCGGCGAGGCGGCGCGCGAGCCGATCGAGCTCGGCACGGGTCTTCTCGAGCTCGCGCTCGAGCCGCGCGCGCTCGCGCTCGAGGTCGACGACTTCGCCCACGGGCATGGCAAAGGTCGCCTCATCCACCACGACCAAAATGGCGCGCTGCGGCACCGGCCGCTCCTCGGGATCGATGGCGGCGATGCGGGCGAGCCGCTCGAAGGCCTCGCGGTGACGCGCGAGCCGGGCGAGGGTGGTGGGCGAGGCCCCGTTCTGCAAGAGCGTAAGCCGCGCCGAAGGGGGCACGTTGAGCTCGCTCCGCGCGGTGCGAATAGCGCTGATCGCGCGCACGAGCCAGCTGAGCTCCTCAGCTGCGGCGGGATCGAAGAAGGGTTCTTTCTCCTCGGGCCAGGGAGCGAGGATGAGGAGCCCCCCGGGAGCGCCGAAGAGCGCCCGCCACAACTCTTCGGTGACGAAGGGCGCCATCGGGTGCAGGAGATGGAGGATGCGGGCGAGCACGAAGCCGGCGGTGGCCTGGGCTTCGGCGCGCGCCTCCGCATCCGCGCCGGCGAACACGGGCTTGGCGAGCTCGATCCACCAGTCGCAGAAGGTGTCCCAAACGAAATGGTAAAGCGCGAGCGTGGCCTCGCTCAACCGGTATTCGAGCAGTGCTTCGGTGACGCGGCGGGTGAGCATCGAGAGCTCGCCCAAGATCCAGCGGTTGAGCGGCGCCCGGCAGCGGGCGGGGGCGAAGTCGGGATCGAGCCTGAGCCCGTTGAGTTCGGCGAAGCGGGCGGCGTTCCACAGCTTGGTGACGAAGTTGCGCCACCCCTCGACCCGGCTTTCGCCGAAGCGCACATCGCGGCCCTGCTCGGTGGCGGCGAGCAGCGCAAGGCGCAGGGCATCGGCGCCGTAGCTGTCGATCAAGGCGAGCGGGTCGACGACGTTGCCCAAGGTCTTGGACATCTTCTTGCCGCGCTCATCGCGCACGAGGCCGTGGATGTAGACGTCGCGGAACGGCACCTCGCCCATGCAGAAAAGGCCCAACATCATCATCCGTGCGACCCAGAAGAAGATGATGTCGAAGCCGGTGACGAGCACGCTCGTGGGATAGAATTTCTCGAGCTCGGGGGTGCGATCCGGCCAGCCCAGGGTCGAAAACGGCCACAGCGCGGATGAGAACCAGGTGTCGAGCACGTCGGGGTCGCGCTCAAGCGGCACATCATGGCCATAGTGGGCGCGCGCAAGTGCGCGCGCTTCGGCTTCATCTTCGGCGACGATGATGTGTCCATCGGGGCCGTACCAGGCCGGAATTTGATGCCCCCACCAGAGCTGACGCGAGATGCACCAGGGCTGGATCGCCTCCAGCCAGTTGAAAAAGGTGGTCTCCCACATCTTGGGGACGAAGCGGGTGCGCCCCTCGCGCACGGCGGCGATGGCGCGCTCGGCGAGCCCTTTGACCTCGCAGAACCACTGATCGGTCAAAAAGGGCTCAAGCGGTGTGCCCGAGCGGTCGCCATAGGGCACGACGTGACGCCAGGGCTCGACCTTGACGAGAAAGCCCTCTGCTTCCAGCTCGGCGACGATGCGCGCGCGCGCCTCAAATCGGTCGAGGCCGCGGTAGCGCTCGGGCACATTGTCGTTGAGCCGGCCGCGGGTATCGAAGATGGCAATAGCCTCCAGGCCGTGCCGCCGGCCGACCGCGAAGTCGTTGAAGTCGTGGGCCGGGGTGATCTTGACCGCGCCCGTGCCCTTCTCGGGGTCGGTTGAGGGATCGCCCACGATCGGCAGCCGGCGGCCGACGAGGGGAAGGATGGCGTAACGGCCGATCAACTCGCGGTAGCGCGGGTCGTCGGGATGGACGGCGACGCCGGTATCGCCGAGCATGGTCTCGGGGCGCGTGGTGGCGACTACGATCGCCCGTTCGGCTTCACCCTCGATCGGATAGCGGATGTACCAGAGCTTGCCGTCGACCTCGCGGTTCTGCACTTCGAGGTCGGAAACCGCCGTCTCGAGCGCACAGTCCCAGTTGACCAGGCGCTTGTCGCGGTAGATGAGCCCGGCGCGATAGAGGAGGACGAAGGCACGACGGACGGCGCGCGAGAGTCCCTCGTCCATGGTGAAGCGCTCGCGCGACCAGTCGCAGGACGCCCCGAGCCGGCGCATCTGGCGTACGATGGTGCCGCCCGACTCCTCCTTCCAGGCCCACACCTCGCGCAGAAAGGCCTCGCGGCCGAGGCTCTTGCGGTCCTTGCCCTGAGCCGCGAGGCGCCGTTCGACCACCATCTGGGTGGCGATGCCGGCATGGTCGGTGCCCGGCTGCCACAGCACCTCGCGGCCCCGCATGCGCTGGAAGCGGATCAGCACGTCTTGGATCGTCTGGTCGAGGGCATGGCCCATGTGCAGGCTGCCGGTGACGTTGGGCGGCGGCAGCATGATGCAGAAGGGCTCGCCGCCGGGGCGGGGGCGGAACGCGCCGGAGGCTTCCCAAGCGGCGTAGATGCGGGCTTCGACCTCGGCCGGTCGGTAGGTCTTGTCGAGCATCGACGGACGATCCGAACAGTTCGCGGCCGCTTTGGCGGGGCCGCGCCCGCAGCCCTTAACGCGAGGGGCCCCGGGGCGGCAAGGACGCGCGAATCCTAGCGGCGTTGTTCACGCCAGCGGCGGACCGTTTCGCGCACGAAGTCAAGCCCGCCCGGATCGCGCTTCCAGGCCTCGGAAAAAGCGGGGGTGTGGCTCGCCGGCTGAGCCCCAGGCGGCAAGGGATCGATGCGCACCCGCATGGGCAAGGTCACGCCTTCGCCCATGATGAGGGCCTCACCGGTGCCCAACGCGGGCAGCGCCGCCAACAACCAATCGGAGCCTTCGGGCAAAGTCGCGCGGACGAAGGCTTGGTCGCGCTCGTTGCTCATGCGGAGCGCCACCACCGTGCCGCATTGGGAGAGCGCCGAGGGCGAAAGTTCGGCGGGCCGCTGCGTGACCAACCCGAGTGCGATGCCGTATTTGCGGCCCTCTTTGGCGATGCGGTCGATCGCTCGCCGGCTCGGCTCGAAGCCGGCTTCCGCAGTTGCCGGGACGTAGCGGTGGGCCTCCTCGCAGACGAGCAAGAGCGGGGTCGCGGCCCCGCGCTCGCTCCACAGCCCGAACTCGAAGAGCATGCGGCACAGAAGCGAGACGACGACGTCGACGATCTCGCTCGGCACGCCGGAAAGGTCAATCACGGTGATCGGTCGGCTCTCGACCGGGAAGCGCAACAGCCGCCCGAGCACCTGGTCCATGTTGTCGCGCATGTAAAGCGATTGAAACAAAAAGGCATAGCGCCGGTCGTTGCGCAGGCTCTCGATGCGGCTCAACAAGTGGCGATAGGGTGCGGTGCCTTCCGGTTTGTTGAGCGCTCCCATGGCATCGTCGATGATGCGCACGAGATCAGCGAGACGGTAGGGGATGGGGGAATCGACGGTGATGGGAGCGTTGATCCCACCGTTGCTGTGAGCCCAGGCGAGCCGTGCGGCCAAAAGCGCCTCTTTGAGAATGGAGGCTTCGGCATAGCCGCGGCCGTCGCGCTGGGGGGCCAAGATGGCCGCCGTCTCCTCGAAGTTCATGAGCCAATAGGGCAACTCGAGACACGCGATATCGAGCGCTTCGGCGCGTTCTCCGAAAGCTGGAGCATATTCGCCGTGTGGGTCGAGCAGCAGAACATGCGCAGCTGGGCAGATCTCGAGCAGGGCCTGAAGCAGGCGGGCGACGGTCCAGGACTTGCCCGAGCCGGTGCTGCCGAGAACGGCGAAATGCTTGCCGAGCAGCGCATCGAGAAGGAGATGCGCGGCCACCCCGGGGGCGTTGGAGAGCGTTCCGATGCGGATCGAGGCGGCGGATGGGGGAGCGTAGACGATGGCGCTGAGTTGGTGATCGGCGCGGTGGACGGGGGCGTCCAAGACCGGGAAGATCGAGACGCCACGGCGAAACGAAGGGCTGTGCGGGCGGCCGATGATCTCGCCCACAAGCTGCACTTCAGCGATCGCATGGTCGTCATCGCGACGCCCCTGGCGCAAAGCGTGAACGACCCCGATCGCCAGATTGGGACCGGCAGGCGCGGCCACGAGCTCGCCCAAGAGCAGGGGTGAGTGGCCAGCGCAAGCACCGCGCTCGAGCCCGACCACCAACGTCGAGCCCTTGACCGCGAGCACGAGCCCAAAGGGCGGCGAATCCGGCATGCGCGGCTCTCCGAAGACGGTTCGACCGCCCCTTAAGCTGCCGCGCCGGAGTTAACAGAGGCTGAAGGCGGGGGCTCAGAGGAGCTCGGCGCGGCGCGCGAGTTTTTTGACCTCTTGCTCGACCACGCGCTCGACGATGGCGGGCAGGTGTTGGTCCAACCACTCCTTGAGTTGCGGGCGCAAGAGTTCGATCACGAGCTCTTCGACGGTCCGCCCACCGCCGGGGATGGCCGGGCGATCATCGCCACCCGCTGCCGCCTTGGCGAGGCGGGCGAGGGCAGCTGTGGTGGCTTCCGCGGTGCTGCGGGAGAGGAGTGAGCTTTCCTCCTGCGCGGCCATGCTCGAACGCTCCGTGGTTTGGGGCTGAGGGGATGGGGAAGCGGTGGGGGCCGCGATGGCGGGAGAGGAGACGGGCGCGGTGGGGCGGGTCACCATGTCGGTGAGTTCGAGCTCCTCTTCTTCGTCGCGCTCTTCGCGGGCCGGCGCTGCCGCGGCACCACGCGCAAGCGGGCGTCCTGTGTCCTCATCCTCGGCGATGATGCGCCGGATGGTGCCGAGGATCTCTTCCATCGAGGGTTCCTGGGGATCTTTGCGCTCCGCCATGCCCGTGATCTCCTACGCTTGCCAAGCGCGCGCCGCCGCCCCGCACTGACTTCGCTTCTCGCCGAGCAGCCGACGCCGATCAAGCTCAATCGCTCGTCTCTTCGAGGGCGAGGCCGAACCATTTGCCGCGCAGCGCATCATATCGTGCTTGCGGATCGTAGGCCGCTACCGGCACCTTGAGCTGTGCTGTGCTGAGGATCCCGGTAGCGGCAAGAAGCGCGTGCGCCGCAACGAGCTCCTCATGTGCTGCACGCTGCTGCTCGAGGCGGGCGGCGAAGAGCGCCTCGT
>JAUQQO010000013.1:0-21952 GCA_030549795.1 Pseudomonadota bacterium
CAAGCTCGTCGGCGGCGACGGCGATCAGGCGCGAGACCTTGCAGTCCAACTCTACAGCCGCTTCGTCGAGAAGGTCGTACCCGTTGAGTCCTGCGAGGTCGCAGAAGCTGCCAAACTCACCGAGAACATCTTCCGCGCCGTGAACATCGCGCTCGTCAACGAGCTCAAACTCGTTTTCTCGGCGATGGGGATCGATGTCCATCGGGTCATCGATGCCGCGGCGACCAAGCCGTTCGGGTTCATGCCTTTCCGCCCCGGCCCCGGCCTCGGCGGCCACTGTATACCCGTCGACCCCTTCTACCTCACCTGGAAAGCGCATGAGGTGGGTGTGCACACTCGCTTTATCGAGCTCGCGGGCGAGATCAATCGGGCGATGCCGCGCTGGGTGGTCGAGCGCGTCGCGGAAGCGATCGACCGGCGTTTCGGTAAGGGCCTGTCATGCTCGTGCGTGCTGCTCTTGGGCGTGGCCTACAAAAAGAACGTCGATGATGTGCGCGAGAGTCCGGCCTTCGTTATCTGGGAGCTGCTCGAAGCGCGCGGCGCCACAGTCGCCTTCCACGACCCGCACGTGGCGGTCATTCCGCGCACTCGCGAGCACGGGCAGCTCGCCGGGCGGCGGTCGCTCGCATTGGATGCGCGCACGCTCGCCTCGTTCGACGCGGTCCTCGTGGTAACCGATCATGATGCGATCGACTGGGGGCTCGTCGCGGCGCATGCCGCGCTCGTGGTCGACACGCGCGATCGGCTGCCGCGCGGACCCAATGTGGTTCCCGCCTGATAACGAATTAAAGCAAAAAACGCGTGCAGCTTTGATCGCAGAGCTTAATAGGGTCAATGGATGAAAAACCATGCTAGGACTGTCGAGCAAGCGAATCTTGGTTACGGGCGGCGCGGGCTTCCTGGGAAGCTTTCTCTGCGAACAACTTCTCGCTCGCGGGCATGAGGTGCTGTGTGTCGACAACTTTTTTACGGGACGGAGACGCAACATCGCGCATCTGCTCGATCATCCAGGCTTCGAGTTGATGCGCCATGACATTACGTTTCCTCTTTATGTAGAGGTCGACGAGATTTATAATCTCGCTTGCCCAGCCTCGCCGATCCACTATCAGTTCGATCCGGTTCAAACCACCAAGACATCTGTTCATGGCGCGATCAACATGCTCGGTCTCGCTAAACGCGTAAAGGCCAAGATTCTGCAAGCGAGCACGAGCGAAGTCTACGGAGATCCGACCGTTCACCCGCAACATGAAGACTATTGGGGCAATGTCAACCCGATCGGTCCGCGCGCCTGTTACGACGAGGGCAAGCGTTGTGCTGAAACGCTATTCTTCGACTATTGGCGCCAACACAAGCTCAAGATCAAGGTCGCGCGTATCTTCAACACCTACGGGCCGCGAATGCACCCTAACGACGGACGCGTGGTCTCAAACTTCATCGTTCAGGCTCTGTTGAATCGACCGCTCACGGTTTACGGCGACGGCAGCCAGACCCGTTCGTTTTGCTATGTCGATGATCTCATCGACGGATTGATCCGGCTCATGGATACCCCGGATCACATTACGGGGCCCATCAACCTCGGCAATCCGAGCGAGTACACGATCCTCGAACTGGCCAAGAAGATCATCGACAAGACTGGCTCGCGCTCGAAGATCGAGTTCCGGCCGTTGCCGGAGAACGACCCGGCACAGCGCCAACCCGACATCACGCGTGCGCGCGAGCTGCTCGGCTGGCAGCCACGCATCGGTTTGGACGAGGGGCTTGTGCGTACGATCGCCTATTTCGACGAACTCCTGCGCGCTGACCCTGAGGCCGCGCGTCGGCTGAGCGGCGAGCACTGAGTGATGAGCCAAGCTAAGGTCCTCGTCACCGGCGGCGCCGGCTATGTTGGCTCCCATGCCTGCAAGGCTCTGGCCGCGGCCGGTTACCTTCCGGTCGCTTTCGACAATCTCTCGACCGGCAACCGCTGGGCTGTGCGCTGGGGGCCGCTTGTGCTCGGCGACGTGCTCGATCCGAGCGCAGTTCACCTTGCCTTTAAGCAATACCGACCGATCGCGGTGATGCATTTCGCAGCGGCTGCGCTCGTCGGCGAATCGGTGCGCGAGCCGGCACTTTATTGGCGGCTCAATCTTGTGGGCACGCTGAACCTTATCGAAGCCTGTCGCATCCACGACGTGTCGGTGTTCGTTTTCTCCTCCACTTGTGCCGTCTACGGCATCCCGCCGAGTGTGCCGATCGCCGAAGCCGCGCCCAAGCGACCGATCAATCCCTACGGAGCTTCCAAACTCGCTGCTGAGCAGCTGCTCCAAGACGCCGAAACGGCTTATGGCCTGCGCTATGCTGCTCTGCGCTATTTCAACGCCGCAGGTGCTGACCCCGATGGTGAAATCGGCGAGCACCGGCCGGTCGAGACCCACCTGATCCCTCTCATGCTCGATGCGCTTTTGGGCTTAAGGCCGCCACTTCCGATACTCGGCACTGACTATCCGACGGCGGATGGCACGGCAATCCGCGACTATGTGCATGTGTGCGATCTCGCGGTCGCCCATGTGCGCGCGCTCGAGCGTCTTCTCGCTGGCTCTCCGTCCTTTGCCTGCAACTTGGGCACGGGCGAGGGCCACTCCGTGCGGCAAGTGATCGAGACCGCCGAGCGGATTACCGGTCGGCAGGTGCCGTGCATCGAGGCGCCTCGGCGCCCGGGCGACCCGCCGGAACTCGTCGCCGACCCCTCCTTCGCGCGCGACGCACTCAAGCTCATGCCCTCGAACATGATGGGCCTCGAGCGGATCTTGGAGACGGCGTGGGCCTGGCATGCGCGCTACCGCGCCCGTCGCCTGCGCGACGCGTGATCACGGCGCAGCAGGCATTGAAACGCCGCCCAAAGCAGCTCGTCGCTCGGGATCCCATTCCGAATGGCAGCGGGTCCGTATTGTGTCCAAGCTCCGAGCGCGCGCCGCGAGGGCAACGCCACCTTGAGCCTGTCACCACTTTTGCCCTTCAAGCCTGCCCGTCCCTTAGCGACCATGCGCGCAGCTTGCTTGCCGTTTGCGCGCATGCGTTCGAAACGGGCGCTACGCGACCGTAGCACATGCCTCCTGGGCAAGGGGCCGAGAAGGCAGTCTCGATCCGCCAGCCGTTCTCAGCCGCGCCAGAAGAGCGGTGTGAAGAGCACGAGCACTGTGAAGAGCTCGAGCCGTCCGAGCAACATCGCGGCTGAAAGCACCCATTTCGCGGCTTCGGGGAGCGCGCCGAAGTGGCCAGCGGGGCCGATGATCGGCCCCAAGCCCGGGCCGACGTTGGCAAGGGCAGTGACCGAAGCGGACATCGCGGTGAGATAGTCGAGACCGAGAGCAGCAAGAAGACCAGCGACCGCCGTGAAGGTGAGCGCAAAGAGGAAAAAGAAGGCCATGACCGATATCGCCGCTTCCTCGGCGATCGCCCGGCCGTTAAAGGTCATTATGAAAACTCCGTTCGGCTGCACGAGCCTGTTCATTTGGATCCTTGCTACTTTGTAGAGTACCACGAAGCGAAAAATCTTGATGCCGCCCGTCGTCGATCCCGTACAGCCCCCAACGCATTTCAAGAAAAAAAGCAGAATAATCGGAAACGTTCCCCACTGGCCGTAATCGGTCGATGCATAGCCCGTGCCGGTCATGATCGAAGTGGCGGTGAACGCTGCGGAGCGCAGCGCTTCGAAGACGGGCTTGTCGAGCTCCCGTACAAGCCAAATGGTGAGCAAGAGCGATGCACCGAGGAGAATTGCAAAAAACCATCGTACCTGGATATCCGTCCACAGCGCGTACGGTCGCCCGTGTACAGCCTGAAGGTAAAGGACGAATGGCACTCCACCTGCTGCCATGAATACGACCGCAGCCCACTCGATCGCTGGACTCTGGAAATATCCGATGGACGCGTCGTGGCTCGAAAATCCTCCCGTAGCCACGGTCGTCATCGCGTGGATGGCGGCATCGAAGAGATCCATACCGAGTTGCCAATAGACGAGCACGCAAGCAAGAGTGAGCGTCACATACAAGCCTCCGATCGCACTAGCGATCTGCGCGCTGCGCGGCAGTACCTTTTCCGATCGGTCCGAGCTCTCGCTGCGAAAGAGCTGCATACCACCGACGCTTAACACCGGAAGAATGGCGACTCCGGTGACGATGATCCCGATGCCGCCCAGCCACTGGAGGATAGCGCGCCACAACAGAACCCCGGGGGGCGCGTAGTCGAGGCCGATCATCACCGTCGAGCCCGTCGTCGTGATGCCGGAGACTGCTTCGAACACCGCATCCGCAAGCGACAGGCCGAGCCCTGATAGGGCGAGCGGGACGGCGGAGAACAGCGATACCGCCGTCCACACGAGGGTCGTGAGCACGAAGATTTGGCGCGTGGTGAGGGCTTCGAGCCCGGAACCGCGGTTGGCGAGTACGAGCGCCGTACCGAAGAAGGCGGTGGCTGCCGCCGAGGCCGCGAACACCTGCCAGTCCGGATGGCCGACCGCGAGGTCGGCGAGCATCGGCACGAGCATAGCGGCGGCCAGCATCAACAAGAGAATGCCGGTCACCGAGAGCAGGGGCCCGAGCGCGAGGCCACCGCGGGCAGCCGAAGGGATCGCCGAAACTCGCCGCCGCACGGAAGTGGGAAGCGCCATCTCAGCTCCGCGTCGCCATCTCGCGGGCCCGCAATTCGCTGCGCCGTACCTTTCCCGTGGCGGTGAGCGGAAGCGCCTCGACGAAGCTGATCTCGCGCGGATATTCGTGCGCCGCCAGACGCGCCTTGACGAACTCCTGGATTTCCGTGGCGAGCTCCGGCCCGGGCGCGATGCCGGGTTTTAGAACTACGAAAGCCTTGACCCGCTCTCCGCGTAGCGGATCCGGAACGCCGATCACCGCGCACAGTGCGACAGCCGGGTGGCGCATAAGACAATCCTCGATCTCTGCCGGTCCAATCCGGTAGCCTGCCGAATTGATCACGTCGTCTTCACGACCGAGGTAGGTCAAATAACCCGATTCATCCTGACGCCCGAGATCTCCTGTCACCAACCAGTCACCTCGAAACTTCGCTTGCGTCGCTTCCGGCTGGTTCCAATAACCGAGGAACATGACAGGATCAGGCCTTCGCACCGCAATCACACCGACCTCACCCGGGCCCAACGCCGTCCCCTGATCGTCGACGATCGCCACCTCATGGCCCGGCACCGGGCGTCCCATCGAGCCGGAACGCCTGGGAAAGAGGGTGCGGCAGCAGCTCACCACGAGATTAGCCTCGGTTTGGCCGTAGAATTCGTTGACCGCGCAGCCGAAAGCCTCTTCGGCCCAAATCACGGTCTCGTCGCCGAGCCGCTCGCCGCCGCAACCGATCGACCGTAGGTGCACCCCGGCTCGCAGCGGCTTGACCTCGGCGCGCCGCAGCAATCTCAGCGCAGTTGGCGGCATGAATACATTGCGCACGCCATGGCGGGCCATGACCGCCAACGCTTCCTCGGGATCAAAGCGCCGGGCGCGGTACGCCACGACCGGCACGGCAAACCACAGCGATGGCAAGAGAACGTCCAAAAGGCCGCCGATCCAAGCCCAATCAGCCGGTGTCCAAAAGCGGTCCTTGGGCTGCGGAAAGAGCTCGTGGGGAAGTTGGACGCCGGGCAAATGCCCAAGCAGTACGCGGTGGGCGTGCAGTGCTCCCTTGGGCTGACCAGTTGTTCCCGAGGTGTAGATGAGGAGAGCCGGGTCGTCGGCTAACGTGTCCACGGTCGGGTCCTGCTCGCCCGACTGCTCACAGTCGCTCCAAAAGGAGCGAGCAGGCGACGGCGCAGGCTCGACCGACCAGATAGTCTTGAGGGCGGGTAGCGTCTGCAGAAGGGGCGTCACCTTCTCGAAGCCGGCGGCATCGGTGATGAGGGCCCGCGCGCCACTGTCCGCCAAGCGGAAGGCGAGCGCGTCAGGGCCGAAGAGCGCGAACAGGGGGACCGCGATGGCACCCAAGCGGTATATCGCCAGATGGGCGAGCAAGGTCTCTACCCGCTGCCCCAACAAGATCGCCACCCGGTCGCCACGAGCGATGCCGTGCACCGCCAGCGCATTGGCGAACCGACGCGACAGACGCGCGAGCTCGCCCATGGTCCACATCCGTGGTGGTCCTTCGCCTCGGTCTTCGATGAGTGCGAGCGCTTTTGGGCGTCGCTCGGCGTGGCGGTCGATACAGCCTCGGGCGATGTTGAAGCGCTCTGGAATCCGCCACCGGAACCGGGACTGGAGCTCTTCGAGGCTACGGGCGACGGGCAGCATCGGGCCTTACCCCCTGGCGGCGAAGGCTCTAGCACGTTGTCAGCAGAATGTTTACCAAGCCGCTCGAGAATCCGCAGCGCGAGCGGAAGACGCGGAGGAGGGCGTGCGGAGAGCGTTGATCACCGGCATCACCGGACAAGACGGAGCCTATCTGGCCGAACTCTTGCTCGCCAAGGGCTATGAGGTCCACGGGATCAAACGGCGTTCGAGTTCGTTTAACACGCAAAGGATCGATCATCTTTATGTCGATCCGCATGTCGAGGGCGCTCGCCTCAAGTTACATTATGGAGACATGACTGATGCTACCAATTTGATCCGCATAATCCAAGAAGTCCAGCCTGATGAAATCTACAATCTCGCAGCACAAAGTCACGTCAAGGTCAGTTTCGAGACTGCAGAATACACGGCCAACGCAGACGCACTTGGAACGTTGCGGATTTTGGAAGCGATCAGGATCCTCGGGCTCGAGCGCAAGACCCGCTTCTACCAGGCCTCGACGAGTGAACTCTTCGGCGCCTCCCCGCCTCCCCAGAACGAGGAGACACCGTTCCGTCCGCAGAGCCCATATGCAACCGCCAAGCTCTATGCCTACTGGATCACCCGCAACTACCGCGAGGGCTATGGCCTGTTCGCCGCCAACGGCATCCTCTTCAACCACGAGAGCCCCCTGCGGGGGGAGACCTTCGTGACGCGCAAGGTAACCCGCGCGGTAGCGGCGATCGCGTTAGGCCTGCAGGATCGCTTGTGGATCGGCAATCTCGAGGCCCGCCGCGACTGGGGACACGCGCGCGATTACGTCGAGGGCATGTGGCGCATCTTGCAGCATGACGAGCCCGACGACTGGGTGCTGGCAACCGGCGAAGCGTATAGTGTGCGCGAGTTCGTCGAGCGCGCCTTCGCCGAAGTCGGGATCGAGCTCGTCTGGAAAGGCCAAGGCTTAGACGAAAAAGGAATCGATCGAAAGGCCGGACGGGTGCTCGTTGAAGTCGACCCGCGCTATTTCCGCCCCTTGGAGGTCCACCACCTGCAGGGTGATCCGACCAAGGCGCGAACGCGTTTGGGTTGGCACCATCGCACGAGCTTCCCTGAGCTCGTCGCTGAAATGGTTCGCGCCGACTTGCGGGCCCTCGAACGCGAGGCCAAGCTTTCTGCCCGTCGCCTCGATCGTGCAGCGGAATGAACCGTGCGTGCGCTTCCCTTCCCCCTCGAAGGTAAGCGGATCTTCGTGGCCGGGCACCGCGGGATGGTCGGGCGCGCGCTGTTGCGCCGGCTAGCCCGCGAGCCCGTGGAGATCTTAACCGCCGGCCGCGAAGAGCTGGACCTTACGCGCCAGGCAGCGGTGGAGACCTGGTTCGCGCGCAACCGTCCTCAGGTCGTGATCCTCGCCGCCGCCAAGGTTGGAGGAATACTCGCCAATGCGAACTTCCCAGTCGACTTTCTCGAACAAAACTTGTTGATCGAAGTCAACACGATCCGTGCCGCTTTTGCGAGTGGTGTGGAGAAGCTTCTGTTCTTAGGATCGTCGTGCATCTATCCTAAATTCGCTCCGCAACCAATCCCGGAAGATGCACTTTTGACCGGATCGCTTGAGCCCACCAACGAATGGTATGCGATCGCCAAGATCGCCGGGCTCAAACTGTGCGCCGCCTACCGACGGCAGTACGGGGCCGATTTCATCAGCGCCATGCCGACCAATCTCTTTGGGCCCGGCGACAATTGGGACCTCGCCACGAGCCACGTGGTCGCGGCGCTCATCCGCAAGGCGCACGAGGCCAAGCTGCGCGGCGACCGCGTCCTCGAAGTCTGGGGCACCGGTCAGCCGTTGCGAGAGTTTCTCTTCGTCGACGATCTCGCTGACGCCTGCGTCTTTCTGCTGCGCCATTACAGCGACGAGATGCCGATCAACGTTGGATCAGGCGAGGAAGTCTCGATCGCTGAGCTCGCGCGAACAATCTGCATGGTGGTAGGCTTTGAAGGAGAGCTGCGCTTCGATCCGAGCAAGCCGGATGGGACACCGAGAAAACGGCTCGATTTGCGCCGGCTCGAGGCTCTGGGGTGGCGGGCCCGCACCCCGCTGCGCGAAGGCCTCGAGCGGGCCTATGCGGCCTTTCTCGAGGAGACCCGCGACCGCCTGCCGCGGTGAGGCGGGTAAGGCTTGATCCCCGCTCCGCTCTCTCGGAAACTGCAACGAGGAGGCGAATCTTTCTGGGGCACCGGCGATGATCGACTACGAAGCGCGGTTCGCAGAGGCCGTAGCGCGCGTGCGCGCCGAAGGACGCTACCGGGTCTTCGCCGAACTGGAGCGGATCGCGGGCAGGTTCCCCACTGCGCGCCTTTATCGCAACGGCTCCGTGCGCGAGATCACCGTCTGGTGCTCCAACGACTATCTCGGCATGGGCCAGCACCCGGCCGTGCTCGAGGGCGCGATCGAGGCTGTCCGCCGCTATGGGTCTGGAGCCGGGGGTACGCGAAACATCTCCGGGACCACCCATCTCCATGTCGAGCTCGAGCGCGCGCTCGCTGAACTCCACGGCAAGCAGGCGGCGCTTCTCTTCACCTCGGGCTATGTCGCCAACGAAGCGACGCTTTCGACCTTAGGAAAGCTCTTACCCGGCTGTCTCATCCTTTCGGATGAGAAGAACCACGCCTCGATGATTGCCGGGATCCGCGCCTCGGGGTGCGAAAAAGCGATTTTCCGGCACAACGACCTCGACCATCTCGAGACGCTCTTGCGTGCTCAGCCGCGCGAGCGACCCAAGATCATCGCCTTCGAGGGCGTCTATTCTATGGATGGTGACTTTGGGCCGGTAGCCCAGATCTGTGATCTTGCTGAGCGCTATGGCGCGATGACTTATCTCGACGAAGTGCACGCCGTCGGTCTTTATGGACCTAAGGGCGCAGGCGTGGCGGAGCGCGATGGCGTGATGGACCGCATCACCGTCATCCAGGGCACGCTCGCCAAGGCCTTCGGCTGCATGGGCGGCTATATTGCCGGCTCAGCCGCACTCGTCGATGCCGTGCGTAGCTATGCCTCGGGCTTCATCTTCACCACGTCCCTCGCCCCTGCCGTTACCGGCGCGGCGCTTGCCGCTTTGCGCGTGCTCACAAGCGAAGAGGGTGCCGCGTTGCGGGCCCGCCATCAGGAGCGTGCGGCGACGCTCAAAGCGCGGTTGCGTGAAGTCGGCGTGCCGGTGATGCCTTCGCCTTCGCACATCGTTCCGGTGATGGTGGGCGATCCCGTGGCCTGCAAGGCTGCCTCCGACCGGCTGCTCGACGAGTTCGGCATCTATATCCAGCCTATCAACTATCCGACCGTGCCGCGCGGGACCGAACGGTTGCGGATCACGCCGACGCCTCTGCACGGCGACGAGCTCGTGCAGGAGCTCGTTGCCGCTCTCATCCGCGTGCTCCCCGCAACGAGCCTCGCGCGCGCCGCCTAACCGTTACGCTCCGGGCACCGACCCCAACGATGCCCTCCTCGTGTGAATGCGAAGGAGGGTTAGGATGCACCTGCGTTCCCTCGCGGCTTGGATCCTTGCCGTTGCGGCTGGCAGCTCAGTTTCAGCCGGCCCATTGATCGAAACGATCACGAGCAACGATCCGCGCTTGCGTCTCGCCACGGTAGCGTTTGAAGGCGGCAAGACCCTGGAACTTTCGGTGGGCATCGGCTCGGCGGCGTTCCGCCGCCCTGATGCGCCTGAGGGGGTGTTCGTTACGCTCTCTGACCGCGGTGCCAATTTTCCCTGCGGCGAAGCTCGCGAGATCGCGGGAGTTGATGGCGAACGGCTGTGCGCTGGAGCTAAGAACGGGCGCATCTATCCTGTGCCCGCCTACAGTCCGACCATCTACCGCATCGCTGTCGAGGGCGTACAGTTTCGCATTCTCGAGGCGATCCCGATCGTCGATCAGCTCGGCCGCCCGGTGAGCGGACTGCCGAACCCACTCACCAAGGCTACGACCGAGATACCCTTCGATCACCACGGCCAACGGCTCCCCCAACGCGCGGCAGCGATCGATGCGGAAGGTATCGTCGAGCTCGCTGACGGCACCTTTTGGATCGGAGAGGAGAACGCGCCGTCGATCCTCCACGTCGATCGCAACGGGCGCGTGCTGCGCCGCCTGGTGCCTTCCGGAACCGAGCCCGACTTCGCCGACGCCGTTTATCCAGTCGAGGGCAAGCTGCCCGCCATCCTCGCCAGGCGCCAGATCAATCGCGGCATCGAATCGATCGCTGTGAGCCCCGACGAGCGCTTCTTGTGGTTCATGGCCCAGAACCCGCTCGCCAACCCCGACGTTAAAACCTATCAGAGCGCGCGCAACACGCGCTTGTTCCAATACGACCGGATCGCGGATCGAATCGTCGGCGAATATGTCTATGAGCTGTCGCCGATGCCGGAGTTCAAAGACGAAGAACAGAAGCCCCAGAGTACCGCGCGTGTGAGCGAGCTCTTGGCCCTCGACGCTCATCGGTTTTTGCTCGTGGACCGGACCGAGCGGACGACCAAGATCGTGCTCGTCGACATCCGCGGGGCGACCAACATATTCGGCTCGGCTCGGGACGATCCCGCGACCGTGCCTTCACTGGAGCAGGTCGAGCTCGCGCAAGTGGGTATCGTACCAGTGAGCAAGCGCGTGGTCCTCGACTCGACCGCGTATCCTGAACTCCCGCCTAAGATCGAAGGCCTCGCCTTGTTCGCTGACGGCTCGTTGATGCTGATCAACGACGACGACTTCGGCATCGATGGGCGGCGCACCACGCTCGTGCGAATCCGCGGGCTCGATCTCGATCGCTGAGGGTCGATCTTTCTTTCGTGCCAAGCAAGCGACTGGGGAAGCCGTGTGCTTTGGCTGCCTACGAGGCGCTTTTTCTTACCCGGTGAGGCTGAGCGCTCAGAGAGGACCCTGGCCTACGGCGTCCGCCGCGTTCTCGAGCTCGTTGTGCCCCTAACGGCGTGGCGGCAAAATCTCGATCGCATCGGGGTCGACCACCACCACCCGCGCTGACCGCGCTGCGAAGCGCGCGCACTCGCGCTGCGCAAGCCGCTGCGCCTCGCGCCGTGCCTTCCACCGAAGCAAGGCGGCTACGGCAAGGAAAAGGGGAAACAGGAGGAAAAAGAGAACGCTTGCGATCACGGCGGCAACGACGACGAGCGTCCCCGCCGCCGCGAGCATAAGGAGCTCGCGCCAGCTCAAGAGCTTCAAAAGCTGGGTGAAGAGCCGAGCGCTGCCCATTCGATCGCGCACCGAACGCTCCCGATCATGCGTCCGCACCGCTTAGGAGATCTGGTAGTGCCAGCTTGCGTGGCAAGTCGATCTCGCACGCTCAGTGACGCTCGCGGGTGGCGGCGAAGCGGATGGCCGGAAAGTCCTCTTGAATACGATTGAGATCCCATGCGTTACGCGCGAGGTACACGAGCTCGCCGTCGCGATCGCGTGCAAGCGAAGACTTTTTCACAGCGAGCAAACGCTCGAGTTCTTTTCGGTCATCAGCCGAACACCAGCGCGCAGTGACGAATGGTGCTTCCTCGAAGTCTACTCGCAAATCGTATTCGAAAGCCAGCCTCGTTTTGAGCACGTCGAGCTGGAGGGGGCCTACGACACCAACGATCCAATCCGCCCCGATTTCAGGGCGGAAGACCCGTACCACACCCTCTTCTGCCATGTCCTCGAGTGCTTTTTTGAGATGCTTTGCCCGCATAGGATCGCCGAGCCGAATACGCTTGAGGATCTCGGGGGCGAAATCGGGCAGGCCCGTGAAGCGGATCGGCTCGCCCTCACTAAGGCTGTCCCCGACCCGTAACTGCCCGTGGTTGGGCAGCCCCACGATGTCCCCGGCATAGGCCTCTTCGGCCAAGCTGCGCTCGCGCGCGAGGAAGAAGATGGGCGCCGCGGTACTCACAGGCTTGCGGTCGCGGCTTACGAAGAGTTTCATCCCGCGCGCGAAGCGGCCCGAGCAGAGGCGCACGAAGGCGATACGGTCGCGGTGCTTGGGGTCCATGTTAGCCTGGACCTTGAAGACGAAACCGGTCACGCGCGGTTCGCCCGGATCGACCACACGGTCGGCTGCCGGCTGCGGCCGCGGCGGCGGCGCATGCCGAGCTAAGAACTCGAGCAGGGACTGCACACCGAAGGTCTTAAGCGCGCTGCCGAAAAAGACCGGGGTCAAGTGACCCTCGCGATACGCCCTTTCCTCAAAAGGCGGTAGGACTTCCTCGACGAGTGCCATCTGTTCGTCGAGCGCGGCGAGCTGGTCGTTCGGCACCCGCTCGCGCAACGCACCGGCATCCCGCGCGATGCGACGCTCGGGGACGGGCTCGCGCTCGGGCTCGAAGAGCAGGAGCTCGCGCGTGCCGCGGATCGCGCAGCCGCGGAAGTTCTGCCCCATCCCGATCGGCCACAGCATCGGAGCGACATCCAGGGCCAGACGGTCGTGGATCTCGTCAACGAGCGCGAAGGGATCGAGCGACTCGCGATCGAGCTTGTTGATGAACGTCACGATCGGGACATCGCGCAGCCGGCAGACCTCGAAGAGTTTCAGCGTCTGGGCCTCGATACCCTTGGCGGCGTCGAGCACCATGATCGCCGAATCGACCGCAGTGAGCGTGCGGTAGGTGTCTTCCGAGAAGTCTTCGTGACCTGGTGTGTCCAAAAGATTCATCACGCATCCGCCATACTCGAAGGTCATGGCGGAGGTCGTAACCGAAATGCCGCGCTGCTGTTCGATCGCCATCCAATCCGAGCGAGCTCGGCGTCGCTCGCCCTTGGCCTTGACCTCACCGGCGAGGTGAATGGCGCCACCGAGCAGCAGGAGCTTTTCCGTCAAGGTCGTTTTGCCCGCATCCGGGTGCGAGATGATGGCAAATGTGCGCCGGCGCGCGGCCTCCGCCGCGATCACGGGGTCGATCACCGTCTGCTCCGTGGAACGATAAGACATGGCTCACATGGGCAGTCTTTTAAGCGGCTGCAAGCTGAACCGCTGCCGCGTCCGCCACTGCGGGTCTGCTAGCCGCATTCCGCGCGCCTCTTTCGCTCGGATCGCTGCGCATGCGACCGCGTTAGAGCACTGACTGAACGCGCTCCGCAGCGATCGCCCGCACGCTGCATGCAGCATGGAGCGCAGCTTCACGACTTCTTACCTAGCCCAACCAACAGACAAAGCGGCTCTTCATTTGAGTGTGTTCCAGCGTTCCCCTGCCTTTCCTTGTGCGCTAGAAAGCGGATGATCCGTTTGCGAGGAAATGGTGAATGCCCTCCCGTCTTCTTAAGCTTGGTCTTGCCGCCGCCGTCTGTCTTGCCGCTTCCGAGAGCGGTGCCGGGAGCGACCCCGAGAACACGCTCGTGCTCGAGCTCTCAACGGGCGGTCCGGTGGTGATCGAGATGTACCCGCATCTCGCGCCCAAGCACGTGGCGCGGATCAAAGAGCTCGTACGCGCGGGCTTCTACGACGGGATCGTGTTTCACCGGGTGATCGAGGGCTTTATGGCGCAAACCGGCGATCCCACCGGTACCGGCACGGGCGGCTCGGGGCGCGGCAAGCTTCCCGCCGAGTTCTCGTCCGTGCCCTTCGAGCGCGGGGTGGTGGGCATGGCCCGCACGCCTGATCCCAATAGCGCCGACAGTCAGTTCTTCATCATGTTCGCGCGCGCACCACACTTGGATGGTCAGTACACGGTTTGGGGCCGCGTGGTGCAGGGTATGGAGTACGTGGATCGCATTGCCCGCACCGAACCCCGCCGGCCGGAACGGCTCGATCGCATGCTCCGCGTCCGGGTCGCGTCCGATATCCGCTAAGACTGCGAGAGAGCCTCTCCCATGGCGGTGCTGGTCACCGGGGTTGCCGGCTTCATTGGCATGCACGTCGCCCGCGCCCTGCTCGCGCGCGGAGAGGAGGTGCTCGGTATCGACAATCTCAACAGCTATTACGATCCGGCGCTCAAACGCGCGCGGCTCGCCGAACTGGAACACCACCCCGGGTTTCGGTTCCATCGCCTCGATCTCGCCGAGGAGGAAGCGGTCTTCGGCTTCGCGCGCGCTCACGCGCGCGAGATTCGCGCCGTCGTTCATCTGGCGGCGCAGGCGGGGGTACGCTTCAGCCTCGAGCGCCCGATGGACTATGTGCGCTCGAACCTCGTGGGCCATATGGTCGTGCTCGAGGTCTGCCGGCACCATCTGCCTCGGCTCGAGCACCTCGTCTATGCGAGCTCGAGTTCAGTTTACGGCGCCAACGAAAAAGTTCCCTTCGCCGTCGAGGACCGGGTCGATCGGCCGGTCTCGCTCTACGCCGCCACCAAACGCGCAGATGAGATTCTCTCCCAGGTCTATGCTCATCTCTATGGAATCCCCCAGACAGGGCTGCGTTTTTTTACCGTGTATGGGCCTTGGGGTCGGCCCGATATGGCCTATTACGCCTTCACCGATGCCATCATCGCCGGCCGGCCGATCACGCTCTTTAACGAGGGCCGGATGCGGCGCGATTTCACCTGGATCGAGGATGTGGTCGACGGCGTGTTGCGTGCCCTCGACCGCCCGCCCGCGGCCGAAGCGAATCGGCCGCCGCACCGCCTCTACAACCTCGGTAACCACGAACCGGTGGAACTTCTCCACTTCGTCGCCCTGCTCGAGCGCGCGATCGGCAAGAAAGCGGAAGTACGCTTCGCACCGATGCAGCCCGGTGACGTGGTCGAGACCTTCGCCGACATCGAAGCGACGACGCGCGATCTCGGCTGGTCGCCGCAGACCTCCCTCGAGGAGGGGTTACCCCGGTTCGTCGCTTGGCACCGCGCTTATCACGCCGCGCGCGCCGCGAGCTGAGCTCGTTCACCTCGCGCCTCGGCTTCGAGCAGGCGCTGGCGTTCTTCGATCCGGCGCTCGAGTTCTGCCATAAAGAGCGCACGAGGTAAGCCGGGTGGAATCGGCTCCAAGAACTCCACCACTGCCCGTCCCGGCCGCTTCACGAACGAGCGGCGGGGCCAGAAAAGGCCGGTGTTCAAAGCCACCGGCACCACCGGGATGGCGAGGCTCGCGTACAGTGCCGCCACACCGGTTTTGTAATCAGGCGGCGCACCCGGCGGTGTCCGCGTGCCTTCTGGAAAGATGACGATCGAACATCCGTGCGCGACTGCCGCTTGCGCCCCGCGCAAGAGCGATTTCAGCGCTTTAGCGGCGCCACCGCGGTCCAAAAAGATGTTGCCGGCACGAGCGAGGTAGAATGAAAAGACAGGGATATACGCCAGTTCTCGCTTCAAACCGTAAACCACGTCGCAGCGCACGAGGTGGAAGACGAGGGTATCGAGAGCGGATTGATGTTTTGAGGCGAAGATCACCGGCCCCGTTGGTATCCGCTCTTGCCCTCTGATCTCGACCTCGAGACCGACGACGCCGCGCAAGAAAAAATGGGTGACACGCATCCAGCTCTGCGCGTACCGACGAACCGTGCGTGCGGACATAAACGGCAGGAACGGAAGCGCGGCGACGGATGCAGCTGCGGTAAAAGAAAAAAAGAGAAGGTTGAAAATCGCCGACCGCAACCAGATCGAGAATTCCGTGCGCATAGCCTTTCTCGCCTAAGGCGCCAACTACCCGAGCAGGCCCGATTCGGCTTGGCAAGTCGCTCCATCGCGTTCAAGACAGGCGTCGCAAGCCAACCACCGCCGCGACGCGGGCAGAGACGACAACGGCGAGCGCGATTGCAGGCGGGACTGCAGCGAGCAGAACCCAATCGAGCGGGCGCGGCGCGATGGGAATTCCGGATAGGCCCAAAGCAGGGGCTCCATAGAGTAGGCCGAGAATTGTCAAAAGAGCGAGCGCGAAACCGCCGCTGCCACCCCGCAGGGCCGCGAAAGCGGCATAGCGTTCGAATTGCCGAGCAACATAACGGTCCGGGGCGCCGAGAAGGCGCAAGAGGTCGACCGTTTCATTGTGAAGATCGAGGCTCGTGCGAGTAAGCACGGCCACTCCAATGATGACGAGAAGGAAGCTCAAGACAGTGGCTGTTGCACCGAGCGCGCGTATACGCCGCGTCAGCTCCTCCTCAGTTGTAAGATCCGGATCCGTGTTATCGGCCAGAGCGTTTGGAAACGCGAGGCGGATCTGGCGCAGAAGCTCGGGCAAATCGGGTTCGGCAGAGGGGAGCAGGCGGATATCGAGCAAGTGTGGAAGCATCCTCTTGAGCCGCCCCTCTTCGCCCTGCGCCCGATCCACGAGGGGTTCAAACAGCCGGGCGACCTCGTCTTGCGCGACCGGGGCGGTCCATGCCACCCCGGGAAAACTCTCGATCAAGGCCCGCAGCGCGCTCAGTTGTCGGTCCGCTTCCGCTGGATCCTCAATGGCCGGGAGCGCAATAGTCACAAGGCGCGGTCGCTCTTGGAGACGCTGTAGGGTGCCTTGCGCGAAGATCGTCGCCGCTGCGAAGAGTACCGCAAGATAGGTCAATCCGCCTGCGAACCAAACAAGAAAACGGCTTGCAGGCGTCTCGTCGAGCGGGAGATCGAGCTCTATTGCCGCCACGCCCCCTCACTCTGCAGCCAGAGATGTCCAAACGGTCGGCTGCGTGAGGCGTCCTCCCTCCATCCACAGCACCGGGTATGGCCATCGGCGCAGGAGCTCCCGTGAGTGGCTGGCGAGGACGACCGCCGTGCCGAGTTTGGGGAGTTCGGTGAACAGGTACATAAGACGTTCTACGCGCGCGGGATCGACGTTACTCGTAGGCTCGTCGGCAAGCAGAAGATCAGGCCGCGTTACCACCGCGCGGGCGATAGCAACCAACTGGCGTTGACCCGTTGAGAGTCTGTTCGGCTTTGCCTCCATGAGATCGGCAAGACCCAGCCACGCCAGCATTTGCGAGACATGAGCAGCAATTCGCTCTTCATCGGCACCGCCGATGCGCAAGGGCAGCGCAACATTGTCGAAGACCGTAAGATGATCGAGTAGACGGCACTCCTGGGAGACTACGCCGATTCGCCGCCGCACGCGAACGATGTCGTGGCGGTCGAGGTTGCGCACGTCTGAACCGAAGATCTCGAGCTTTCCACGCGAGATCGGAACCGAAAGACTCATCACGCGCAGCAACGACGTCTTGCCAGCGCCGCTCGGCCCCACGAGGTAGTGGAACGAGCCGGCGTTGATGGATAAGTCGATGTCGCGTAGGACCTCCTCTCCAGAGCCGTAGCGCATGCCGACCCCGTGCAGCTGGAGGATGGTCGCTTGGCTTTGGCCTTGGTCCACGCCCGCTCCCGTTGGCCGACATCGTGCTCGGATATTGCAGATTGCGTGATTTCCGTCCACTGGTATCCAACCGTTCGGTGAGAGAGGACCGATCGGTTGAGCCGGGACCGAGCAATGATCGTGGTCTGTCCGAATTGTGGTGCCGGCTTTCGCGTCGATCCCGCCCGCCTCCCCCCTCAAGGACGGCGCGTTCGGTGTTCAGCCTGCGGCTACCGCTGGATCCTCCGCCTCGAAGCAGAAGCGGAGGCTCGGGTGGGCTCGGTTGGCTCGAGCCCAAGTCCAACGAGCCCGGCCGAACCGACTCCCTCGGGCGCGACGCCCGCGGTCGAGCCGCCGCCGCTTGCGACAGCACCCTCGATGGGAAGTCCGTCTTCAGGCAAGCCCGCAGCGATCGCCGGCTGGCTCGTCGTGCTGTTGCTGCTCCTAGCTCTAGCAGCTGCTGTCGTCGGGCGGAACGAAATCGTCTCTGCATTTCCGCAGACCGCAGCGCTGTATGAACGGCTCGGCTTGCCGGTGACGGCCCGCTTGGGGCTTGAGTTCAAAAACCTGACCTCCAAAAGGATCGAGGAGGGCGGCATCGAAATCTACGTGGTGGAAGGAGAAATTCACAATCTCTCTGCCTTTCGGCGCAGCGTGCCGTCTGTGCGCGTGGCGCTCTTAGATACCGAGCGCAACGAGTTGGGTGCAGCTCTGTCTCGTCCTCAGCACAGCGAACTCGAGCCCGGCGGCATTACGCGTTTTGAGGCGCGGCTGGCCGATCCCCCTCCCAATGCCAAGACCTTCCGTGTCAGCTTCGCCCCTTAGGTTCGGCTCTGTTCGCAGCAATCCCATGGAGCTCGCGCTCGCGGAAGCCGAGGCTGCGGCGGCGCGTGGCGAAGTGCCGGTAGGCGCGGTGGTCACCGGGCCCGACGGTCGCGTTCTCGCCTCGGCCGGTAATCGCGTCGAAGAGCTCAAGGATCCTTCCGCTCATGCCGAGATCCTCGCACTCCGCGCAGCGGGACAGCTGTTGGGCACGCCGCGCCTGGTCGGCTGCGATCTGTGGGTGACGCTCGAGCCCTGCCCCATGTGCGCCTTTGCTATTGCCCTTGCACGGATCCGTCGGCTCTATTTTGGGGCCGAAGACCCCAAAATGGGCGGGGTTGAGCACGGACCGCGGATCTTTTCAAGCCCGAGCTGCCATCATCGTCCGGAAGTCTATGGCGGCATTGGCGAGCGTCGGGCAGCTGACTTGTTGCGCGCGTTTTTTCGAAACCGGCGATGAACGCCCGCTCAAGGCGCGGAAGGTCCAGCGTCAAGCCGTCTTGGGCGGCTCGCTTTGAGGCGGCGGCAGCTTTTCGGGCTCCCGAACCGCGGATGGCTTGTCCACGCTCTCCTCATCCTTGAGCCCCGCCTTGAACGTCTTGATGCCCTTGGCGAGATCGCCCATGACGGTGGGAAGCTTGCCGGCGCCGAAGATGATCACGACGATCGCAAGGATTAACAAGGCTTCCCAAAAGCCGAATGCCATCGCCCGAAATCCCTCTCGTAGCCGGCCTCAACATGGCTGTCCGCTGCGTCTTCGGCAAGCCGATGGGGCTTTGTGCGCCGGGGACCGTGAGTGTGGGCTCTGATCCGCGCTCGCCCTTCAAGGCGCTCGAAAGAAACCGCGCCGATGTGTGTTGCCCTTTACCTCACTTAACTTACTGTACCGCGGGGCTGCGAGAGCCCGCTCGGAAAGCTCTTCCGACAAGACCGCTGCGCGCAACACCAGCGTGTTAGCGGGCAGGAAGACGATCCAACTTCCTCGCACGGACCAGCGTTGCCGAGGCGCAATCGCTAAAAGCTGCCCATCCCCACCTTGCCACGCCCGTCAACCGAGCCTGGACGACGAACCGCATGCCGCGAGCTGGACAAGGCTCGCACGGTTTGACCCACAAGGCAGACGGTGGTTGGCGAGCCGCCAGTCTGCGTTTAGGGCCCAAGTGCCCCTCGACGGTCGAACGGGAATGGGCTAGCCGAAAAGGCCGAGTGTCGCCGCTGCGCGCGGGGAGCGTTGCATGGAGTGGTTCGAAGAAACGCTTTGGCCGAATTGGACGCAGAAGATCCGCGTGAAGGAAGTCTTATATCACGAAAAGACTCCGCATCAGGAGCTGCTCGTCTTCGAGTCCTGGACTTGGGGGCGGGTGATGGCGCTTGACGGGGTCGTGCAAGTGACGACGGCCGATGAGTTCATCTATCACGAAATGATGATCCACCCGGCTGTACTCGCGCACGGCGCTGTGGAGGACCTTTTGATCATCGGTGGCGGCGATGGAGGCTGCTTACGCGAAGCCTGCCGCTATCCGAGCATCCGGCGAATCACCCAAGTGGAGATCGATGCGAGCGTCGTGGAGTTCTGCAAGCGCTATTTGCCGACGGTATCGGCGGGAGCCTATGACGATCCTCGGCTTCGGCTCGTGATCGCTGATGGTGCGGTCTTCGTGAAGCAGTGCCCGGACCGCTTCGATCTCATCGTGGTCGATTCGACGGATCCCCGCGGTCCTGGCGAAGTCTTGTTCACCGAGGAATTCTATCGTGACTGCCGCAAATTGTTGAAGCCGCGGGGAATCATGGTAACCCAGTGCGGTAACCCGGCGATCTATCCGGACGAACTCGTATTCACGCAACAACGTCAACGAGCAGCCGGCTTCGCCGATGTCAGCTATTTCTTCGCTCCGGTGCCGACTTATATCGGAGCTAATATGGCCTTGGGGTGGGCCTCCGACGAACCGGCCCACCGCCAGGTGACCGCCGAGGAGCTGCGCCGCCGGGGCGTCCCCTCGGGTCTGGGCCACTACACCCCCGAGGTCCATGTCGCCGCGTTCGCGCATCCAGCGTGGATGATCGCGCGCGTCGGCTACTGAGCTCCGGCCGGTCGGTGCAGGATGGTACGATGACCGTCGGAATCCCGCGCGCCGCGATCCCCTCTCAGAAGAGAAGGCTTGTCTTAACTGAACCTTAAGGTTAGTTCGTCATTGTCGGTGGCGCGAATGATGCGCCGCCGGCTTCCGGGGGGCGCGTCGCGAGCGGCTTAACCTTGGGGTCGCGCGCGAACAAAGCGTCAGCGGGTAACGTCATGACCAACAGGGCCAAGAAAGCGCAGCATCCAAGCTCTGAAACATCCGCTCCTGCGGCGGAAGAGGTGCCCGTCAACCTTCCGACGGGGGTCGAGAGGAATACGGGAGAAGCTGATGAGGAGCTCTTCACGCTCTCCCTCTCGGACCTTATCCAGGACGCGAACGGCGAGATCGTGCTCTTCAACGACTCACATCTGCGGCGACTCGCCTTGCTCACCGAAGCACACGAGCTCGCGCGCGGTGAGGCTCCGCACCATATCACCGCAACGGGCGAGGACGTCACCGGCTTCCGCTATGTGACCTTCGACAACGGGGTGACACTCTACTATCAGCCCGATCTCGAGCTGTTGGTCGTGCACGAGCGCGGATAGACCGACTCGTTCGAGAATTCGAAGGTGAAGGTCGGGCACCCGCACACCGATCGATCGCGCACTTTTAAGGCCTAGCGAAGGCTTTGGCGGCGTCTTTGTGTGCTCGGTGCGACAGCTAGAACTTGACCCACGGCTCAGTTTACCAACCTTTTGCTCTCGCGCGCCGGCAGCTGCAGATGAAACCAGATCGAAGGTGCAGCCCCGCAACTGGCCCGAGGTCGTTTGGATCGGTGACGCTCAGCGAAGGATCGACAAGAGCGGATTGAGAGCGCAAGAGGTCTTTGGGGATCGCAGGAAAGGCCGGGGAGCGTGCGTCTAGAGGGCAACCCGCGCGGGATGTTCGAAACGGGCACCAGGCTTGTTCGTGCTCCGAGCAGGATCGACGAACACAGAGCCGCTCCGCAGTCCGGGTAGCCCGCACCGACACAGACGCGAGGATCGCGCCATCGCACACTGGGCTTCGCTGTTCCCGACTGCCCGCTCGTGCTGATTAAGCGATAACCAACCGATCGTGCTCAAACCGGCTCAGGAGCGCGCGGCCACGATCGGTAGCCACCATTCGCTTCTCGAGTACCCGCTGCCAGTTGTCCGCGCCTATAGCCTCCTGACCTTGCGGACGGAGGAACTCTTGCACACAAGGATCGCTCGGTGCTGCCCGGCCCTCCGCGTAACAACGCATGGTGCGGCAAGGTTTATGTGCGCAACCGCATTGGCGTAAGACCACAAGGTTTGCCCTTTTACTTTTGGCTTCTTGCGCCGAGGCTTTAGCGCCTCGGCATAAGCGCGTTTCTTTGTCACCGGCGTTGCTATGTGACGCGCTTCAAGCGGCGCGCGAGCATGGGCCCGTGCTCGCTGCACATGGCTCGGGTAGGACCGTGCTCAGCCTCCTAGCCTTTGCAAGCCTCTAGGCATCGCTGCCCTTGCCAGCCTACGCCTTGCCTTTTTTTCATCGACCGGCTGCAAATCAACCGAGAAGACAATC
>JAUQQO010000013.1:21962-66758 GCA_030549795.1 Pseudomonadota bacterium
AACCGTGAAGAAAATCGAATCGGGATCTATGTCTTGCGGATCACAACGCATAAATCACCATAGGTTAGACTGCGATCTCCGAACGGGTAAGACGATCTCCGAGCGATCTTACGAGCATCACATAACTCCTTGACAGCAGCACCTCGAGTGTCGTGATTACGAAGTCGTTTGATTGCTGCCGACCTCTCGAGACCTGCATCGGCTGCGATGCTTTGAGAGCACCGCAACCGTCCGCTCCGCTCCCTCAGCGCCCCTACGACCTCGAAGACGCTCATCGGTCCTCGTCACTCTGTGCGATCGCGGTGCTGGGCCAGGAGGCCGGCGCTACGCGGCTCCCTTTCTGTTTTGATCGAAACGGCACTCCAAGCCTGTCGTATCTTCTCTATCGCAAGCCCGAGAGCAGGTGATCACAATGGCGTCGTGGCAATCCGACGCTGCGCTCCGGCCATCAGCTGTTTCACAATCGTTCTTATCAGTCTGGCGGCACACCACGATCGAAAGCTTGATCAGACGATGTACGTTCCGTTCACCGGCGCACCTGCACCGTTGCGCTCGGGTGTTCTGCCACAGGTTCAGGCGATTTGATCCTCGAGATCGTGCTCAACGCGTTGGGCAGCGATCCTCGCGGTCCTTGATCGAACGAAGGATTGCGCACGCACGATCGTCCGTGCCATCGCCCTGGCATCGCCTGCGCGCGCCGATAGCCGAAAAGTAGCGCGATACGGGAGTAAAAGGCCCGAGGAATGCCGCGTCGTACCTCGCCGCGTCTTGCACAGAGAGAAAAGAGCCCGCGCTGGCAACCCCGCGCGGGCGGAAGGAGTCTCAGCCCTCCTCGACTAACTAGCGCGTGCTTTAAACATCATCAGTGGTATTTGCCACAGGATTGCCGCGGCATGAGCCTTAACCTTATCGCCGCGCACCCCGGCGCGCGGGCCGCTCACGGAGCACCCGAGAAGGAGCCCCTACTCACTCCGTGCTGCGCTCCGCGTCCGCGGGCGGGGAGGACACAAGTCATGGCTCTATCCGAACGTGAACTCGGTCTTGTCCAATTGGGGATCGATGCGCTTACGCGCGCGATCGCCGAGCTCGGTCTTACGCTTGTCATCGAACAGGATTTTCTGGGCCTCGCAGCACTTCTCGAAAGTCGCGGCACTTTTGTTAACCCCAGCTTCGATCCGCGCCAGAGCCGCCTAGACTGGCGTGATTTCTGGGTTCACCTCATCGAGCCGGGAGGGCGTTCGATCGGATGTAGCGCCGAAAAGATCATCGAGACTGATGACATTCTCGAGGAGCTCGCTACGGGTCGCATCTTCTACGACGGTGGTTATGCGAAGATTGGCGGGCCCGCGCGGATCCCGGTGATCCCCGTGAGCCGCAAGCTTGGCGGTTTGTTGAGCCATTCCGGTTCCACCTGGGTCGATCCGAGCTGGCGGGGTCAGGGCCTTGCGATGTTGATGGCTAGGCTGTCGCGTGCCCTGTCGTTCCGTAATTATGGTGTGATCGCGAATACGGGCTTTGTTCGCGAGAGTCTCTACCGCACGCGCGTCCCTGTAGAGAGCTACGGGTACGCCCATGTCGAAAAATGTCTCGACGGGTTCTTCCCGCCACAGGGGACGCATGAAATTCTCTATCTGTGTTGGATTACTGATCGTGAGTTCGTGGCTTCGGTAGAGGCTTTGCCAATGCATCCGCGCCGACCGATACCCCTGTTCGCAGCAGGCACCCCTGAGGGTGAAAAGAAGGTGTTACCGGTCGGGGGTTGAGGGCAGTCTGTTGATCAGTTCGAATCGGGCTTTACGTCCCGCGTCTTCTACCTTGGTTAAGAAAGGGTTATCCTAGGTTACGCATCACCTGAGCCGCGTATTGGTTAACAAATTATTATCGTCCACAACGGGTCCGTCGCGAAGGCTGTAACGCCGCAGACCGCGGGCGGCCGCACCGTAAGTTCGTGCGCCGTCCCGGGAGCGAGAGAGGACCCGTCCCATGCCCATTCTCCCTGCCTCATTGCTCGCCGACGGCATCGAGGCTCTGGTCGAGGCAGTTCACCGTCTCGGACTGAGACTCGTGGTCGAGCGCGATTTTGATCGTCTCGTCCGTTTCCTTCAGAGCCAAAACACGTTCGTCAATCCGACCTTCGATCCCTCCGCGAGCCGTCTGGGTCCACAGGATTTTTGGCTGGCAGCGGTCGACAAAGACGGAGCAGTAGTCGCCTCGAGCGCTGAACGGGTTTTCGAGTGTGACGACTTCATGGAGCTAGTCAGTACCGGTCGAATTTGGTATGCGGAAGGCTTTGCTCCGCGATTTGGCGTCGAACGGATCGCGACGCTCCCGATCTCGAGGTCTCTTAGTGGCTGCATAAGCCACTCTGGCTCGACCTACGTCCTTCCTTCCTATCGCCGTTCGGGACTCGCGCTTTTCCTACCCTATCTTTCTCGCGCCTTAAGCTTTCGTGACGCTGGTTGCTTTGCCAACACGGGATTTGTCCGCCAGAGCCTGGCCGAAACACCGGTACCGACGCGATCGTACGGCTATGCGCATGTCGAGAAATGCCTGAGCGGTTGGTGGCCGCCGCAAGGAGGCTCGGAAGTCCTCTATCTGTGCTGGATCACCCTGCCCGAGTTCCTCGCCAAGCTTGCCGAGCTCCCCGCGCATCCGCGCCACCCCGTGCCCCTCCCCGCGCACGGGACGCTTGAGCCAATGGCAGGCTGATCGGCGCGAATGCTTCGCGTGCCATTTCGGCGGCACGGAGTTCGCTTGCGACCAAGCGCACGAGTTGCAACAGCGAGTCGACTCGGATGCCATCTCCTGCGGTGGGTAACAGAAGATGATGCCAGCGCTCGATGCTGTTGGTACCTTCGACCACGAGCTCTTGGAAAAGAGCAGAACCCGTAAAACGGACCGTGCGCTGATCTTCGAGCAACAGATCGCCAAGCCGAGGACGTGTCGCGTCGGTGCGCGCAGCAATCGCCTCGCCGACAGCTGCGAGCCGTCCGAGGGTGGGCGGACCCTCTAGATCCAGCCACTCGGCGTCGGAACAGAGAAGGCTCATAGGGCCTTTCTGAAGTGCCGCGCGCGACGGTAACAGGCCCTCGCCTCTTGCGCTCAGCCACGACCGGTAAGCGAATGCGAACGCAGGATCGCTTTTCTCGATTGTAAATAAAGGCAAGGTGCGCTTGGCGAGCCAGAGGAACGCAGTCATCACGCACTCCGCGATGGGCAACTGTCATCGCGCAGGGAAGTTGCTCCCTTGCGCAGGTCCGAAAGTGAGCGGAAACGGTAAAGGCGCTGCCAACTCCGGCCGGCTTCGGGTGCCAGTGCGCACTCCCGTATTGCCGACCACGAGCCGATCCTGCGATCTCGAAACAAGAACTTGCTCAGCGCTCGGCAAGGCTCGCGAGAACGCTTCCCCCGCGCCTGTTCGATAGCCCGTTTTGATGAACCGATTGCGCCCTTTCTGGCCGTGGTCCGATCATCGTTTCCTTGGCATCGCAGGCGGCAGGATTGAGTGTGCGCCTATTTTTTGTGCAATCGTTCCAATGCAGCGCCGGTGTTGCCCAAAATATAGGCGCTCTGCTCGCAAAATCGGCTGATCCCTCGGAGAGGCCACACCGTCGAGTGCGCAAAACCCGCAAACGGCACGGTTTTTGATTCGCTCTTTGCTGCGATGTCTCCGACCGCCCGCGCCGGAGTCGCAGCCCGATAGGAAGGACAGCCAAATAGGAGTTGCGATGCACTTCAGGCCTCTGCTGGCGCTTGCTGCCTTCGGTTTCAGCCTCTGCAGCGATCAGGCCGCATTCGCTGCCGAGGCCACGCTCGACAAAGGCGATACTGCCTGGATGATCACCGCTTCCGCCCTTGTGCTCATGATGACGATCCCAGGGGTGGCACTCTTTTACGGAGGAATGGTACGAAAGAAAAATGTTCTCTCTGTCTTGATGCAAGTCTTTACTATTTGCTGCGTGGTATCAATTGTTTGGATGGTCGCTGGTTATAGCCTCGCATTCGGCGACGGTGGCCCCTATATCGGCGATCTCTCGAAGATGTTCTTAGCTGGCATCGACAAAGACAGCCTCTCTGGCACGATGCCGGAGAGCGTCTTTGTGATGTTCCAGATGACCTTCGCGATCATCACGGTTGCCCTGATCGTTGGGGCTCTCGTCGACCGGATGAAATTCGGAGCGCTTCTTCTCTTCACAGTCCTGTGGTCGTTGTTCGTCTATGCTCCCGTCGCGCACTGGGTCTGGGCGGCCGATTCCGGGTTCCTCGCCAAGGACGGCGTGCTCGATTTCGCCGGTGGCACTGTCGTGCACATCAACGCGGGCATCGCGGGCCTCGTCGCCTGTCTCGTCCTCGGTCCCCGGATCGGCTATCGAACCGAGCCCATGGCGCCTCATAACCTGATCCTTACAGTCATGGGCGCTTCGCTCTTGTGGGTCGGTTGGTTTGGCTTTAACGCGGGTTCCGCCGTTGCGGCCGACGGCCGCGCCGGAATGGCGATGCTCGTTACGCATATCGCCACCGCTGCTGCCGCGCTTGTCTGGATGTTCGCCGAGTGGATCGCCAAAGGCAAACCCTCGGTCCTCGGTATTGCTTCCGGCGCGGTTGCGGGTTTGGTCGCCATCACCCCTGCCTCCGGCTTCGTTTTGCCTAACGGCGCCCTGGTCATCGGCCTCGTCGCAGGGATCTTGTGTTTCTGGGCTTCGGTTTATGTGAAGAATTGGCTCGGCTACGATGACAGCCTCGACGTATTTGGAGTACACGGCGTTGGAGGCATCGTCGGAGCGGTTCTCACCGGCGTCTTCGCCGTCGAGGCGGTCGGCGGTACGCCTGGCCTCATCGAAGGCAACGCCGCTCAGGTGTGGATCCAGGTCAAGGGTATTCTCTGGACAGTGGTCTGGTGCGCGATCGCAACCTTCATCATCTCGATGATCGTCAAGGCGATCACCGGGCTTCGCGTCGACCGCGATACCGAGCGCGAAGGCCTCGACCTCGCGCTCCACGGCGAGGCTGTTCAATAAGGATCGTTTGAGCTCCCCTGGGGCATCGGGACCGCCCGGCTCTGCCGGGCGGTCTGCCTATTTTGGCCCCCTTCACAAATGGCCCTTTGACCTGTTTGATCCCGACTCAAACGCAGCGATCTGGGCACGATCAGGGAGAGGCTACGGTCATGGCAACAGCGCTCAGACCCGACCCGACCTTCTACCCCAATCCTCGCCTCGCGCAGAAAGCGCCGCCAGAGACCTTTGCCTATGTGGTGGCGTTCGATCCCAATCGCGCCGTCCCCGACCGCCTTGCGGTGGTCGACGTCGATCCGGGCTCGAGCACTTATGGACGGATCGTCTTCGAAGCCGAGGCAACCCATACCGGTGACGAGTTCCACCACTTCGGCTGGAACGCGTGCAGCTCCCATTTGTGCCCGAACGCGCCTCATCCGCATGTGGAGCGGCGCTATCTGATCGTACCGGGTCTGCGCTCCTCGCGCATCTATGTCTTCGACACCAAGCCAGAGCCCAAAAAGCCGCGTCTCGTCCACGTCGTCGAGCCGCAAGAAGTCGCCGAGCGCGCCGGCTATTCGCGTCCCCATACCGTTCACTGCGGCCCCGAAGGCATCTATGTGAGCGCGCTCGGTAACGCGGAAGGAAAGGGTCCCGGGGGCGTGTTCCTTATGGATCCTGAGACTTTCGCCGTCCTCGGTCGCTGGGAGATCGATCGCGGCTCGCAGTACTTTGCTTACGACTTCTGGTGGCATTTGGGACACGATACCCTCGTGACCAGCGAGTGGGGTACGCCCGACATGTTCGAGAACGGGCTCATCCCCGAACTCATCCTCGGCGCTAAGTACGGGCGCCGCCTCCATTTCTTTGATCTGCACAAGCGGCGCCATCTGCAGGAGATCGACCTCGGTGACAAATATCAACTCGTGTTTGAACTCAGGCCCGCTCACGAACCGACAAAAGCTTATGGCTTCGTTAATTGCGTCTTGAGCCTCGAGGATCTCTCCTCTTCGATTTGGCTATGGCGGCGCGAGAATGGAAAATGGGCAGCGCATAAAGTGATCACCATCCCGGCGGAGCCAGCCGATCCCGATTTGCTACCGCCCGTCCTCAAGCCGTTCAAAGCCGTTCCGCCGCTCGTCACCGACATCGATCTCTCGGTCGACGACAGGTTCCTCTATGTCTCGTGCTGGGGAACCGGGCAGTTCCTCCAGTACGACGTTTCCGATCCGATGAACCCGAAGCTCACGGGCGAACTCAGAATCGGCGGCATCGCCACCCGCGCGCCCCATCCCGCCGATCCCTCGCGCCCGCTCAACGGCGGCCCCCAGATGGTCGAAGTGAGCCGGGACGGACGGCGGATTTATTTCACCAACTCGCTTTATGGCGCCGTCGACCCGCAGTTCTATCCTGAGGGCATTGAAGGTTGGATGGTGAAGGTCGAAGCCGACCCCGAAGGTGGCATGCGCTTCGACGAGCGGTTCTTCGTGCGTTGGCCGGCGCCGCATCGGCCGCACCAGATCCGCCTCGAGGGCGGCGACGCATCCTCCGACTCTTACTGCTACCCCTCCTGATACCCACCCCGTGGGGGTCACTGCGAGCGAGTTTGCCACGAGAAGAAGGGCGTGAGCGCGGAACTCGCGCCCTGGCTCCTCGTCGCCGGCCTCGGCGCGTTCCATGGCCTCAACCCGGCGATGGGCTGGCTTTTCGCGGTGGCGTTGGGATTGCACCGCGGTTCGGGCCGTGTGGTCGGTTGGGCCATGCTCCCCATCGCTCTCGGCCACGCGGCCTCCGTGCTGCTCACCGTAGCCCTCTTCCTCGCCCTGGGCGTGGTGCTCGAGCTCGCAATCGTCCAACGCGCGGCTGGATTGGTCCTGCTTGCTTGGGCTTTTTGGGTCTTCCGGCGCGGTCATCCCCGGCGCGTGCGGGTGGGAATGACGACAGGAGCAGCCGGCTTGTTCCTATGGTCCTTCACGATGGCGAGCGCTCACGGCGCCGGCCTCATGCTGTTGCCCGCCTTGATCCCGATCTGCTTTGCCGATGCCAGCAACGTCCTTCCCCATCTCGCCGAGACGACTTCCCGCGGGCTTTTGGTCGTGCTCGTCCACAGCGGCGCCATGCTCTTGGTCACCGCGGCCGTTTCGTTCTTGGTCTATCGCGTGGTCGGCGTCGCCATCCTGCGCTCCGCCTGGATCAACCTCGATCTCGTGTGGGCTCTCGCGCTCGCTCTTACGGGCCTCTGGCTGGTGGTGGCGTGATCCGGATCTCACGTTCGCACAGGCATCGGGCCTGCACGAGGTCGCCTCTCTTTGACCGTTTCGTGACCGTCCTAAAGTCCAACCTTCTTCCGCTCAGGTGCCCGTAGCAGGCAAGTTCGGATCCAGCTCATAGGGAAAACTTCGAAGGCTTGGTACCCTTCGAGTGGTTGGTACCAAAAGAATACAAGTCCGCCACGGACAAGCTCGGCTCTACGCCGGCTACTCAAAGCCCTCGCGCGCAGACCAGAGCGGCTTGCATCCAGACCTCGCGCACGCCTGGGCTCTGCCTTAGGCAGCCCGGAGCACCGCCCCTGCCACCTCGCGGATCGCGCGCGCGAGCTTCTCGAGGCCTGAGCGCATCTCGGCTTCAGCCAAACCGGCATAACCCAAGACGAGCCCGCGGCGTGGCGGCTCGTGGCGATAAAAGGAGGAGAGCGCAGGAGCCTCGATCCCGAGCCTGGCCGCTGCCGCGCTCACCGCGCGATCGTCGACCCAAGAAGGCAACCAGCCTACAAGGTGCATGCCCGCTTCTGACGGGCGCAGCTCTATAAGACCGTCGAGGAGCTCGCGCGCGAGCACAAGGAACCGCGCCTGACGCTCCGCATAGAGCGCGCGCATGCGGCGGATGTGTTGGGCGAGGCTGCCATCGGCGATGAACTCGGCGAGTGCTGGCTGCGCGAGCATGGGTGGATGGGTGTCGCTAACCCGACGCACTGCAACGAAAGCATCGACGAGATGCTCGGGGACGACCATGTAACCCAGGCGCAGACCCGGAAACATGATCTTGCTCATCGTTCCGACGTAGATCACTCGCCCGTCGGAATCGAGCCCCTGCAGGGCGGCGAGAGGTCGACCCGTGTAGCGGTATTCGCTGTCGTAATCGTCTTCGAGGACGAATGCGTCGGCGGTGCGCGCCCATTCCAACAGTTCGAGCCGACGGCGCAGGCTCATCGTGACCCCGAGCGGGTACTGGTGGCTCGGCGCGACGCAGGCCATGCGCGCGCGCGGCGCCCGCCGGCGGCCTTCCGCTACCGAGAGCCCTTCCTCGTCGACGGGAACCGGGACGAGCTCGCCCCCGGCGGCGAGGATCGCCCCTTCGAGCCCAGCGTAGCCCGGATCCTCGATCCATACCTGATCACCGGGATCGATAAGCACGCGCGCCGCGAGATCGAGCGCCTGCTGAGCGCCGTTCACGATCAGCACCTGATCCGCGGAACAGCGCACCGCCCGAGCTGCTCCGAGATGAGCCGCGAGCGCCTCACGCAACGGCCTCCAACCCATGGGATCGGCGCCGATGAGAAACGAGGCGGGCGGGGCCCGCCAATGGCGCTGCAGGCGGCGGGCGAACTCTTCGAATGGGAAGGCGGCGATCTCGGGCAATCCCGGCGCGAAGGGGCGCGGCTTTGGACTGGAACGGGCGAGTTCCGCCAGCCTTCGGCCACGCGCCGAGGGCCCCGGCGCACGCCCCGCGTCGGCCATCGGCGGTGGAACCCGTCGCGCTTCGAGCACGTCCTCCGGCAAGACACGGCTCACGAACGAGCCGGCACCGACGCGCCCCGTGACATAGCCCTCGGCGTGCAGTTGCTCGAAGGCGGCGAGCACGGTGTTGCGTGACACTCCGAGATCGCGCGCGAGCGTACGCGTCGCCGGCAGCCGCGCGCCGGGTCGCAGGCGGCCCGAGAGGATCAGTTCTCGGATTGCGAAATAGAGCTGTCGGTAGAGCGGCTCGGGACTCGCGGGGTCCAACGCCAGGCTCGCGAGGTGTACTGGGCCGCAGCGGCGCCGGGAAACTCGGGACATGGCATATCCGTGATTTGGCCCTCTGTTCCTTAGCGAAGATCTCCTAGATCAGCCAGCCAATGCGCGCGAGGGAAGCCGCGGTCGCGCGGGAAAGGCTCGCGCCACCGCAGCCAACGCAGCTTGGAGCTCAGAGCGAAAGAAATGGTTGTGTTCGTCGGGCAGCTGGACCGTTTTTTGGCTTCTTCGTCGCTCTCAAGCCCGCCTGCTGACGCGATACCCGCGCATCACGCCGCGACATAGCGCGAAAAAGGAAGCCTTGCACTCGATAAGCGCCGGCCGAAAGCGGCCCGCCCTCGTGAAAGCTGCGAACAATGCATTGCCATTCCTCTCAAAAGGCTTCAGAGTAGGCAGTTGGCGTCAGCGTCGCCTCTTCCGTTCGCATACTCAGTTTTCGCGCACGCGTGCGCTTTCGTGCCAATGGCGTAACAGAAGCCGAGAAAGGCCGCTCAGCACGAGGTAGATTGCGATCCCAGTGAGGGCGAGAAGGAACAACCCGGCGAACATTCGCGGTATGTTGAGTCGGTACTGCGCTTCCAAGACGCGAAAGGCGAGCCCGGTTCCGACCCCCGCGGTACCGGCGACATATTCGGCCACCACCGCCCCGATGAGCGCAAGGCCACCGGCAATCCGCAAGCCTCCCAAAAAGTAGGGTAGAGCAGCGGGCAAACGCAGGAACCACAGTTCCTGCCACCGGTTGGCTCCGTAGAGCTGGAAGAGATCGCGCAAGTTGCGATCGGTCGAGGCCAGCCCCAACATCGTGTTCGCTAGGATCGGGAAAAAGGCCACGATCCAGGCACACAAAACCACCGCCGTACGGGGCTCGTCGACGTAGATCAAAATCAAGGGGGCGACCGATACCACCGGCGTGACCTGCAAAGTGACGGCATAGGGCATGAGTGCGAGCTCGATCCAGCGCGCGAGCGAACACAGTAGCGCGAGCCCGACCCCGCTTATCACCGCGAGGAGCAAGGCCAGGGCAGCGATCTCGAGCGTGAGGAGGAGCGCGGGGAAAAGCACGGACCAGGATTGAACGAGCTCGGTTGCGATCTGGGAGGGCGCGGGCAAGATGTAGATTGGGATCTCGCGCAACCGGACCAACAACTCCCACCCGGCAAGCAGGAACAGGCCGATGATCAGTGGCGCCGCGACGCGAACAGCCGCGTCGTGGGCGGCTCGTGAACCGGCATTCGCCGCCCTCGGGGAACGATCGCCAAGTCCCTCAGACATCTCCACGATCACTTTGTGGTTCATGCTGCCATCGCCCGTCGCAAGGCCGTTGAAACCGTGCGACAGAGCGCAGTGTAGGTTGGCGAGGTCCTAAAGTCTTCGTCCCGGGGCCAAGGAGCATCTACCGGGATCTCGGCCACCACCCGGCCGGGGCGAGCGCTCATCACCAGGATGCGGGTCGAAAGATAGACAGCCTCGAAGACCGAATGGGTGACGAAGAGAACCGTCCAACCGTGCGCTTGCCACAGCCGGGTGAGCTCTTCGTCCAACCGCGCGCGGGTGATCTCGTCGAGGGCGGCGAAAGGCTCGTCCATGAGGAGAAGGCTTGGACGGGTGACGAGCGCGCGCGCGATCGAGACCCGCATCTTCATGCCCCCCGAGAGCTCGTGGGGATAGGCACGCGCGGCGGAACCGAGCCCGACACGTGCGAGCGCCTCGGCGACCGCCTTTTCGGTGCGACCGCGGTCGACGCCGCGCAACCGCAACGGCAGCGCGACGTTGGCGGCCACCGTTGCCCAGGGCATGAGCGTAGGCTCTTGGAAGACGAAGCCGATTTCCCCCGCTTGCAAGCGCTGCGTGAAGAGGATTCTTCCGCGCGTCGGTTGCACAAGTCCGGCGATCAAGCGCAGTACGGTGCTCTTGCCGCAGCCCGAAGGCCCGAGAAGGCTCACGAACTCCCCGCACCTGAGCACGAGGTCGAGCTGCGCGAGCGCGCGGGTACCGGATGCGAAGACCTTATCGATCGCCTCAAGACGTACGAGCTCGGGCTGCTCGTGCGCCTGGCTCTGCGATATGCGCGGGTACGTCGCCGAATCCTCGTCGCGCGTCACGGGCGCAGCAATCGTTTCTTGAGCTCGAGACCGTGGCCTTTGTTCACGAAGCGCAGAGTATAGCCCTTATCATAAGGCAGATCGGGCGGATAGATACCGGCACGTACCGTCTTTTCGAAGAAGCTGCGCCATCGCTCGTGCGTCATGGCACCGATCCCGAGCGTGAGCGAATCTCCCGAATCGACGATCCCGTAGCGCTTCATCGCCTCGATCGAATAGGCAATTTGCTCATCGTCCATTTCAGGATTGTCTTTCTTAATGAGCTCATTGGCCTTTCTGTTGTCGCCGTAGAGATAATTGTACCAACCCTCGATGGAAGCGTCGACAAAGCGCTGGACCACATCCGGCCTACGCTCGATCAATTCGAGAGTGGTCTCGATCGTCGTCGAGTAGCTGTCGTAACCGGCGTCTGCCAACAACAAAACCACCGGCTCGAAGCCTCCCGCTCTGCGGATGGCGAAGGGTTCGGAGGTCACGAACCCCTGCTGCACGCTGTTCTTGTCAGCAAGAAAAGGAGCCGGGCTGAACGTGTAGGGTTTGAGCTGGCGGTCGTCGAGGCCGAAGGTCTGTTTGAGCCAGAGCCAAAAGGTCAAGCGGCCCTCGTTCGATATGAAGATCGTCTTGCCCTTGAGATCGGCGAGGCTGCGCACGCTCGTGTCGGGATGCGCGATCATCACCATCGGATCTTTCTGAAATATGGCAGCGACGGTGACGATCGGTATTCCTGCCCGCAGATAGTTGAATTGACTGAAGTTGTTGAGACCCATGTTGAAGTCGATGCGACCAGCGGCGAGCAACTGACTATGGTTGACTTGTGGTCCTCCCGGGCGAATCGTGACCTCGAGCCCGTAGCGAGCATAGGTTCCGTCGGCGAGCGCCTGGTAATAGCCGCCGTGTTCGGCCTCTGCCTTCCAGTTGGTCCCAAAGACGACCCGATCGGCAGCAGCGAGAGGACCGCTAAGGCCGACGAGCACAGCTGTCCAGACGACGGCACGGAACCACCCGAGCCTGCTCTGCATCGCCTCCTCCGCTCTTTTCGCGCGAGCCGCGGCACGGTTCCCTTCTTCGACGGGCGCCTACGGCCGCTCAATATGGCCTCTGCGTGACGTCTCGCCCATGCGCGCAACGCCGGCGCTGCCCGCGCCGTCGCCTCTTACAGCCCCGCTGCGCAGGAAGCTCCCGGGCAAGCGGTCGCGTGCTAGAACCGTATTCCCCTTCCCGCGCGTGCGGCACGCCTGCCGGATGCTATTGACAAAGGAGCATAGGGATCGTACGCGTAGCCAATCTTTATCCTTGGCGCTAAGAGACGCGCCTAGAAATCGTATTTCACTGTAAGCGTATTTGTAAGCTAGCACCGTGCGCTGAGCACAACTCTATAGACAATATCTTCGAACTGCGCTCCTGCGAGCTGCCGAAGCGACCGATTATTGTCAACCGTGCACCTTTTAGACTAGAGCAAGGGGCGCTTCAAACGTTACCTCCAAGACGACGCTGCCGAGCAGTCGATGGAGGGCCTAAACCGGGCGACGCCCGCACAACCAACAACGAGCATCCCCGCGCCCTGGATCCCCTTGGGTTGGCACGAGATCGCCTACCATCGGACGCAGCGTGCCGTGCGCTTGCGCAACCGAAGGTGGCAGCTGTGCGCGGCCGCTCGTGCCGAGCTGCCCATACGCGCGGAGTAGTCGTGCGCGCGCAGCCTGCAGTGTTCGGCAGGTGGCCCCCACGCCGCGCTCGGGCGCGGGCAAGCGCTCACCTTGGCTCTGTTCGGTCAGCCGCAGAGGGCTTTTTGCGGGTGTGAGGACCGCCAGAGTGCTGCGTGCGGGAAAGAAAGGGCCGCGGCACGAAGAGCGCGGCCCGGCTCGCTAGAAGGTTTTCGTGTTGCGGGTCGTTACGAGTTGACGGCGTCGCGCAGGTTCTTGCCGGGTCTAAAGCGGACCGACTTACTCGCCTTGATCTGAATCCGCTCGCCGGTTTGCGGGTTGCGCCCCTCGCGCGCTGCGCGATGCGTTACCTCGAATACGCCGAAGCCGGCGATCGCCACCCGGTTTCCGCGCTTGAGGGCTTCTTGGATACCTCCGAGCACGGCATGGATTGCTTCCGCTGCTTTGGCTTTGGTCATACCGGTAGACTGGGCAACCGCGGCGCTCAGCTCCTCGAGGGTCATAGCGACACTCCCTGGTGATCCTCAAGTAGCGCCGCCGCATATCATGCTCGCTTTCGGCTGCAAATAGGAGCTTCCCGGCGATCGCGCCTTTCGCGTTGCCGCCGTTGCTTGAGGGCTGCGGCGGACGAATGGGAGAGGTGGAGCACGTAGGATTTTAGACAATGTCCAAGCAAAAGAGTCTTCTCAACCAGAACGCGAGCGGTTATCCAAACACCAGCGGCAGCACCGTTAACCCGCCGTCAACCAGGACCTGGCAGAATGCCCCGATGAGCGGAGCTCCGCTTAGATGGAGAGCCGCCGGCAAACGCCCGCCGAACCGCGAGGAGACAACCGATGTCGATCGATGAAGCCATCGTCGCGAACCGAAGCGAGCCGTTGGCCGCCGAGTTCGCTCGCTGGTTCGACACGAGCCGCGAGTACGGCCGGCGATGGCTGCTTCTGTTGCGCTTCGTGTTGCTCAACCTCGTCGCAGTGGCCCTGGTCGCGGTCGCTGCCGCTCAGGGTTGGCTGGACGAGATGTGGGCGACCGACCAGCTGAACTTGTGCAAGCTCATCGTCTTCGTCTTCTTGCTTGGGCTTGCGAATGCCGGCTGGCGCGCCGTGACGTTGAGCCGCGAGCTCAACGCCGTGCGCGAAGGGCAACCGCGCGCTGGTACTAAGGCCGCGTGGTTCCTTTCGGCTTGCGCCGGAAAGGATGCCACCATTCGCGCGAGCCTGGCTGCGTTGTTGCGCCTTAAGCTCGCGCAGCGGCTCGCGCTTCCGCGCTATCTTGCGAGCCTACTCGTGATCTTGGGCCTCATTGGTACGGTTGTGGGTTTTATCCTCGCGCTCTCCGAGATTGACCCGGCCCGCGTGGGCGAAGCTTCGGCGATCGGGCCTATGGTATCGCAACTGCTCGAAGGCATGGCAGTCGCGCTCTACACGACGCTGCTCGGCTCGGTCCTCAACGTCTGGCTCGGGTTGAACTGCCGCATCTTGGAAAGCGGCACGCTCCATCTCTTTGCCCAGCTCGTCGAACGGAGCGAGAGCGATGTTCGATTCTGATGACTTCGATACCGATGGCACGATCGTCTTCCGCGATCTCATCACCTTGGCGCTTGCCGGTTTCGTGGCGTGCATCGTCGTCCTCCTGCCCCATATCAACCCAGCCAAGGCCAAACTCCGCACCGAAAGTGCGGAGCCTCCCGGGAACGTCGTGATCGAGATCCGTTGGCCCGATTCCCTCGACGCCGACGTCGATCTTTGGGTGCAGGGACCGGGTGATGTCCCGGTCGGCTATTCAAACAAGAGTGGTCGGCTCTTCAACCTCCTGCGTGATGATCTGGGTCATCGTTCCGACCTTTCCGGGCTCAACTATGAGGTCGCCTACTCGCGCGGGATCGTCGCGGGGGAATATGTCGTGAACCTGCACCTCTACCGCGACCAGTCCGGTTCCCTGCCGATCCCGGTCACCGTCGTGGCGAGCGTCAAACCTTCGGCCGGCGAGAGCACGCGCCAGCTGCTCGCCACCACGATCGCGCTCGAACGGGAAGGGGAAGAGCGTACAGCCTTCCGGTTTCGCCTCGATGCGCACGGCAATTTAGTCCCTGGCAGCGTGCACGATCTCCCGATCGCGCTGCGCGCTCGGAGGCCCCAATGAACCCCTCGGTTATCCTGTTCGCGGGGCTCACCGCCGTGGCGGCGGCCCTCGCCGCGATCGTGGTCTGGGCGCCGCGACGCCCCGGCGTCAAATTCGCCGCCCTCGCCCTTACCGCATGCCTTCTCTTGCTCGGCTATCTGGGTCTCGCCGAGCTCGCCGGACGGCCGAAGTTCGTGCGCGACGAGTGGTTGCGCGCGCACACACCCGAGGCAGAGGTACTCGCATTCGATCTACGCGAGGGCGAGGCGATCTATCTATGGTTGCGTCTTCCGGGGCTCACCGAGCCACGCGCCTACCGGCTCTCCTGGGAGCTGTCCCTGGCCCGGCAGCTGCAACAGGCAGCACAGGCCGCCGAACGCGCGCGCACCGGTCTTGCGATGCGCCTGCCCTTTGCGGCCGCACAAGACGAACTGGAGCCCAAGTTCTACCCCTTGCCGCAACCGCCCGCGCCCCCCAAGGAGGTTCCAGCGCCCCCGCTCTGGCTTCCCTCTAACCATTTAAGCGGTCGACAGCGGCTCACGGTTCGATGCCGCCCATCGCGCACAAGATCTGCCAGTGAGGGTCTTGCACCGGAACCACCGAAAGGCGGGGTTGGCGCACGAGCGGCAAATCGGCAAGGCGGGGCTCGGCCTTGATGGCAGCGAGTGGAATTTCCCGTGGAAGGCGACAAAGCGGCACGACGCGGACCGCGGGCCAGCGCGGATCGGTGGGATCCGGGAACCAGGGCTCGGCGATCTCCATGAGCCCCACGATCGCCGGCTTGACGACCGAGCGATAGAAAAACGCTTTTTCGTGCGCTTTCATGCTCTTCAGGTTCTTCGCCGCCTGGTAGTTGCGTACTCCCGTCCACTCGGTCGCACCGTCAGCGAGCAACTGATCGAAGCTGTAGTCCTCGGGTTCCGCCTTAAGGAGCCAGTAAGCCATCGATTATGCGCCTTCTCGCGAGCTCGCTGGCCGAGCAGTCGTCACAGCCGAGCGACGTCTGAGTTCCCAAAGGTCGAGCCGATACAGCCAAAGCCCGCTTGCGACAATGACGAGCGCGCCCACGATCGTCCAGGGCGCGGGTATGTCGCCGAATACGAGATAAGAAGCGCCCATTGCCCACACCAGTTGTAGATAATTAAATGGGCTGACGCGCGAAGCCTCACCCCGTCGCAGCGCCAAGATGATCATGAAATGTCCGGCTGCTCCCAAAAGCCCGGTCGCCACGAGCAAGATGAGGTCAACCGGCGCGGGCGTACGCCAGCCCCAGGGCAAGAGCAGGGTGAACAAGACGGCGCCAGCAAGCCCGCTGAAGAGAAGCGAGACCAAGGGTTCGGCCTCGCGCACCATGCGCGTGCTGATCTGGTACGCTGCATAGGCGGTAGCGCAGCCGAGCGCGAGCCAGGCTCCGACGCCCAACCCGGCGCCGGTCGGGCGCACGATCATGAGCGCGCCCGCAAAACCGGTGGCGATGGCGAGCCAGCGCAGCAAGCCAACGCGTTCGCGCAAAAGCAACACAGCGAAAGCCGCAACTAAAATGGGAGAAAGAAAGGTGATAGCCGCCACGTCACCGAGCGGAAGGAACAGGAGCGCTGTGAAGTTAAGCGCCGTGCTCGTGCCCAGTAACACACTGCGCATTAGTTGAATGCCGAGCTGGCGGGTGCGGATCGCCCCCACGACCGCTTGCGGGATGAAGAGCGCGACGAATGCGACGTGGAAGAAGGTCCGCCCCCATAAGATCATGAGGATCGGATATCGGGCGGTGAGCGCCTTGACGATCGCATTCATCGTGGCGAACAGGAACCCGCCCGCCGTCACCAACCCGATCGCGACTAAGAGGTTGCGCTTACCCTCGTCCATATGCCCTTCCGGTTCGTCGGGCGCGAGCGACGGCGGTTTCCTCGCAGAGCAGAAGGCGCCGCACCATGCTCCATTTCGACAGGGACGAGTTCGCTGCGCGCAAAGCCCGTACCCTCTCGACCATGAGCGAAGAGGGTCTGGATGCGCTTTTGCTCTTCAAGCAAGAAAGTATGTACTGGCTTACAGGTTACGACAGCTTCGGATTTTGCTTTTTCCAATGTCTTCTCCTTACCGCGCATGGCGACTACGTGCTCCTCACGCGGGCCCCTGATCTGCGCCAAGCGCAACTCACTTCGATCATCGAAGACATTCGGATCTGGGAGGACCGCGAAGGCGCAGATCCAGCTCGAGAGCTGCGCGCGGTGCTCGAGGCTAAGGGATTGCAGGGTCGGCGCATCGGGGTGGAGTGGGATGCACCGGGGCTCACCGCGGCCCGCGGTTTCGCGCTCGCCGCCGTCCTCGACGGCTTCGCCGCGACTGTCGACGCTTCGCTCCTTATAAGCCGCTTGCGGTTACGCAAATCCCCCGCTGAGCTCGCCTACGTGCGCAAGGCAGCCGCGCTAGCCGATGCCGCGCTCGAAGCGGCAATCGCGACCGCGCGGCCGGGTGCGGACGAGGGCACGATCCTCGCCCGCATGCACGATGCGATCTTCGAAGCGGGCGGCGACTACCCGGCCAACCCGTTCATCATCGGCTCGGGCCGCGAGGCTCTCCTCTGTCGATACCATTCGGGGCGACGCCGTCTCGACGCCGAAGACCAACTGACGCTCGAACTCGCCGGTGTGTGGCGTCAGTATCACGCTTGTCTTATGCGCACGCTGTTGATCGGCCGCCCGCGCGGAGAGCATCTCCGTCTTTTTGAGATTTGCCAAGAAGCACTCTTGTCTTGCGAAGAGCGGCTTCGCCCTGGTCTCAGGTTAGGCGACGTGTTCGATGCGCACGCCGCGACCCTCGACCGCTATGGGCTGCGCCCGCACCGCCTCAATGCCTGTGGCTATTCCTTGGGAGCGGTGTATGCTCCCTCGTGGATGGATTGGCCGATGATCTATGCCGACAACCCGGTCGTCCTCGAGCCGGGCATGGTGTTCTTCATCCACATTATCCTCGCTGATTCGAACCGAGGGCTGGCCATGAGCCTCGGCCGCACCGCGCTCGTCACCGATAGCGCCCCGGAGATCCTTTCTCGGCTGCCGCTGTCGGTGGTTCTCTCCTGAAACGGCCCACCAAAGGGACGCGCGCGGAGCTTTACCGTATCGGCTGCTCCTCCGCCGACCACTTCTCATGCGATAGGCCGCTTCCTCCGCCCGGCTCTGGCCGAAGTCGAAACGCTTTGGATTCCGGCTTACGCGCCAGCAGTCGCCCTGTGGGCCCGGCCGCTTCCCGCATCCGCGCTCCGTGTCGGCGAGGCGGCGTGAGCCTTCGGCGCGAGGTAGACCGTCGTGATGGAGCAGCCTAAGGCCGAGTGCGGCGGGAGCCAAAGGGGGTCGGCCTTGGATCGCATTGATCTCTTGGAAGCGTTTCTCGCGGTTGCGGAAAGCGGGAGTTTCACGGGCGGCGCTGCCCGGCTCGGTGCGACCCGCGCGCTCGTGAGCAAGCGGGTGGCGGCGCTCGAGCGCATGCTCGGTGCGCGGCTGTTCGCGCGCACGACGCGCCGGGTCGGGTTGACCGCAGAGGGTGCCGCTCTTCTGCCGCGCGCTCGTCGAATCCTCAATGACTTTCGCGCCGCGCTGGATGAGCTTGCCGCGACGCGCGGCGAGCCGCGCGGACGATTACGCCTGACAGCCCCCATGAGTTTTGCGATCCGCCATCTGGGACGGATCCTCGCCGATTTCATCGAGCGTTTTCCCGGCCTTGAGCTCGAGGTGACGCTCTCCGATCGCTTTGTCGACCTCATCGAGGAACGCTTTGACCTCGCACTTAGGATTGGCGATTTGCCCGACTCTTCGCTCATCGCGCGTCAATTGGCGCCGGTACGTACGGTAGCGTGCGCGGCCCCCGCCTATCTCGAGCGCTATGGAGAGCCACGCGAGCCGGCCGAGCTCGCTCGACACCGATGTCTGCACTACAGCTATCTTGCCACCGGCCAGCGGTGGCGGTTCTTCCGCGCCGATCGGGTCGAGAATGTGACGGTCGACGATGCCCTCGTTGCCAACAACGGCGATCTCCTCGCGGCGATCGCCGAGGCGGGTGGGGGGATCGTTCTGTTGCCGACCTTCATCGTCGGCGACGCGTTGCGAGACGGCCGGCTTATGCGCATCCTCAAGGACTGGGACACGCCACGCTTGGCACTCTTTGCGGTTTGGCCGCCGGCTGGACGACCTCCCATTCGGGTGCGGGCGCTCGTCGATTTCCTCGCCGGTCGCTTCGGCGATCCGCCCTATTGGGACGAGGGGATCTGAGCTCAGGATACTGTCTTGGTATCGCCCTTAACCTCCTCTTTTGGCGGCAGCTGCGCCGTATCGTCCTCTTTCATGCCTTGTTTGAAGTTCTTGATGCCCTTGGCGAGGTCCCCCATCACCTGCGGCAGCTTGCCGGCGCCGAAGATGATGAGCACGACCGCCAACACGACGAGCCAGTGCCAGATCGAAAAGGTACCCATGAAACCGTCTCCCGTACCCGAACGTCGACGCACACTACCCACGGCCGATGCGCGTGCCAAGCGTGGGGACTGGCGCCAGGCGCGCAAGACGAGCGCCCAGGCTTGAGGTAGCATCGGCGTGTTCTGCGACCAGAGCCCAAGCGCGTCCCGCTTCTGCCCCATGCGTCTCGTCGTTGACATCACCGCCCACGGCTTCGGTCATGCTGGCCAGCTCGCCCCGATCCTGGCCGCGCTCAGAGCACAAGATCCTGCCCTCGAGCTCATCGTGCGCAGCGCGCTGCCGCACTCGGAGCTGGCGTCGATCTTGGGCGTACCCTTCGCACCCGCTCCTGGACCGCCTGATCTCGGTCTGTTCATGCGCGATCCTGTCACACTCGACTTCGAAGCGAGCCGGGCCTGGTACGCCGCGCTCGCGCGCGACTTCGACCGTCTCGTGGAGGAAGACGCGGCGCGGTTGCGCGCCCTCGCCCCCGATCGGCTCGTGAGCAACGTCGGCTTTCTCGGCATCGCTGCGGCAGCCCGAGCCGGTGTCCCGGCGCTGGCTCTCTCTTCGTTGACCTGGCTCGATGTGGCGCGTGCCTACGATCTCCTTGAGCCCGAGATGGCGGAGCGTATGGAAGCCGCTTACCGGGCGGCGCGGCTTCTCGTTCGGCTGACGCCGCATTTGCCCATGAATTGGCACGAGCACGGCATCACCGTTGGCCCGATTGCGCGTGTGGGATGTAGGCGACGCGACGAACTGGTAGCCCGGCTCGGCTGTGCGCCTGACACGCGCCTCGTGCTGATCGCCTTCGGGGGCATCGCCATGCCGCGGCTTCTGCTCGAACCGCCCACACTCCCCAAAGTCCTGTGGCTCGGCGATCGCGTGAGCGGGCCCGAGATCGTCTCCACCGAGGGCCTCGGCTTTCCCTTTCCTGATCTTGTTGCCAGCGTCGATCTCTTGGTGACGAAAACCGGGTACGGCCTTTTCGCCGAGGCCGCAGCTGCGGGAACGCCGGTTCTTTATCTCGCGCGTCCCGACTGGCCGGAAGCGCCCTTTCTCGAGAGCTGGATCCGTGACCACGGCATCGGGACACCGCTGCCGGTCGACCAGCGAATGTTGTTTGAGACCCTCTTAGAGCTTCTCGAGCGTCCGAGACCACGACCGGTGCCGCCCTCGGGTGTAGCCGAAGCGGTAGCGCTGATCACGGCTTTTCTCTAAGACACGGGGCAGCTGCCCACGCTCAAGCGCGGTCGGGCAGCCGATCAGCCGCATCGGGAGCCGCAGATGCGCGCGTGGGAGATCCGCAAGCCCGGCATCGAGGGCCTTGTTTGCGTCGAACGCTCGACCCCTCGTCCCGGCCCCGGCGAGGTTCTCGTGCGCGTTTTGGCCGTCTCACTCAATTATCGCGACCTCGCCACGGTCCGCGATCCGATTTCGCGGGGCATCGCACTTCCCCGCATCCCCTGTTCGGATGCGGCAGGTGAGGTGGTGGCGGTGGGGCCGGGAGTGAGCCGAGTCAAGCCGGGCGATCGCGTGATCTCCTGCTTCTTCCAGGGTTGGGAAGCCGGGCCGATCACCGCTGAAGCGATGCAGAGCGCGCTTGGCGGTCCGATCGACGGTGTGCTCGCTCAAGAGGTGGTGCTGCGCGAGAGTGGGGTGACGCCATTTCCGTCGCATCTGACCTTTGCCGAAGCGGCCACGTTACCGTGCGCGGCATTGACGGCTTGGCACGCCCTCATCGAGGGCGGCCGTGTAAAGCCGGGCGAGACTGTCCTCTGTCTGGGGACCGGTGGAGTGTCGATTTTCGCGCTTCAGATCGCCCGCCTCGTCGGCGCACAACCCATCGTGATCTCGGCGCATGCGGGCAAACTCGAGCGCGTCCTCGACCTGGGCGCTGCGGTGACGATCAATCGGAGCGTTTTCCCCGAGTGGCAGAAGGAGGTCCTAGCGTTCACGCATGGACGTGGCGTCGACCACGTCGTGGAGGTCGTGGGCGGAGCCAATCTTGCGCGCTCTATTGAGGCGACGCGCATTGGTGGTCAGATTGCGCTGATCGGCATTCTCGAGAGCGGCGGCATCGATCCGACTCCGATCATGCGCAAGTCCATCTGCTTGCGGGGCATCTATGTCGGCTCCCGTGTCATGCAGGAAGCGATGGTACGCGCGTTCGAAGCATGTGAACTGCGTCCGGTCATCGACCGCTCGTTCCGCTTCGAGGAGGTCCGTGAGGCGTTTTCTTTTCTTGAACGCGCGCACCACTTCGGGAAAATCGTGATCGATCTGGCCGGAGCGTAAAGCGCGTTACGGGTTTCCGTGTTCGGCTTTCACTCCGCAATTCCATAGCGCACGACGCCGGTATCGATCAGGTTCGCGAGGTCAGTGCCCAAATCCCCGCGAACTGTCGCCACATGGACAAAGCCGAAGGCTTCCCCAGGACCATCGCGATCGATGAAAACCCGCGCGCCTTCAGAACCTGCAGCTTCCAGACGCACGAAATCCTGCAGATCGTGAACTTCTGGATCGTAATAATCAGAGATCATATCGCCGATTATTAGAACATCACCATCTGTACGACTGAAGTCAACAATCGTATCAACGCCACCTCCTCCTTCTTCTAACCAATCTTCATCAGCGATCACGAACTGATCAGCGCCACTGCCGCCTTGCAAACGATCCCGCCCCGCATCAGCGATTAGAATGTCGTTACCCGCACCACCGTCGAGTTGATCATTGCCCTCGCCGCCGGAGAGGACATCGTTGTCCTGGCCGCCGAAAAGACGATCGTTTCCTGCACCCCCATCGAGGGCGTCATCGCCGCTATCGCCGCGCAGGAGATCGTTACCCGCCCCACCCAAGAGCTCGTCATCGCCCTCCCCGCCGATTAAGATGTCATTCCCTTGCCCACCAGACAATTCATCGTCCCCGTCGCCGCCCAGAAGCTGGTCGTTACCAGTCCCACCGTTGAGGATGTCCTCACCCGCACCGCCATCGATTTTATCATTGCCTCCTTGCCCTTCGATGGTGTCGTTCCCACTCAATCCTAGCAGGCGATCGTTACTTTGAGATCCGTAAATAATATCATCTCCCTGGAGAAGCGCATCAATAATACCCTCGTCATCGATATTTGAAACTAACTGCTCAGCAGAGATTCCAGAGTCGTCCCCGAGATCGTAAGCTGTGAAGATGACTTGTTCGCCACGCCTAACGACGAGCTCGTTGACTGTTCCTTGCGGCGTACCCGTCGCGAGGGTAACGTCCCCTTGAAGCAGGAGCCGCAACGACCCCCGCCGTCCGATGACAGTTCCAGCCTCGCCCGCCACCCAGCTCACGCCGTCAAGGTTGGGGAAGGGATCACGGCTCAGGTCCAACCGGCTCCCAGCCTCGATTCTGGCCATGAAGCAACTCCTTAAAACTCATCACATTCGCATGCGACACGCGACCGGGCACTCGCGTATCGCGCGAGCGATCTAATCATATCATCAACTTTTAGGCAAGATCTTGCTGCGGGCGCCACCGTGGGTTGCGCTTCTTCCTGAACCATGCCGAGGGGAACGCGGCTTGGCGCGCAGACCGCAAACCCCTAACGCTCGGTAGCGAACGCCCGTTCCATCTCGCGGCGCACTTGCACCGCTGCGTCCGTTTCGTCGATTGCGACGTCCGCCCACCGCAGGATGGCGCCACGCGGTACTGGATTGAGCAGTTTGACCCCTTGTGCGAGGCCAAGCGGCAGGTACCCCTCGCGCAGGCTCGTTGCGGCCGGAACCTGCTTACCCCAGACGCAGTATCCGCCCTCGCCGTCGAGGATCTCCCCGGGGACGAGATCGCGCTTGGCGGTGGCGACGACGTCAGCAAAGAAGCCAATCGGGGCCCCTGTGGGCTCTCCGCGCAGCGCCACCGAAGCGACCGAAATGCCGAGTTCGAGGCCGATCAGATGGGTCGGACGATACATGGCAATGTAGGAGAAACTATCGTCCGGGAGCAGACGATATTCTTCAGCACAATATTTGACATAGTCGTGATCACAGGCGACCACGACGAACGTTCCTTGCTGGATTTCGTCAGGCACTGGAGTCTTATCGCGGTATAGCGAGGAGACTACTTCAGTTGTTCCCGCAATCTCAAGGCACCCGCCAGCGGTTGCCGGTTTGCACACCTGCGCAAGCTTGCGAGCGGGACAGGGCGGGAAGGAAAGGCCGTTGGGCTGCGGGCGCAACCCGGTCGCGTTGCACACCGCGCTCATCTCGATCGCCGACTTGGTACCGTCGATGAAGCTGTTGAACATCTTCGGGTTCATCCGGCCGCGCTCGGCTTTCTCGCGGGAGATGCCGAAGTTCTCCCACACCGTATCCGGCGTGGAATAGTGAAACGAAGGATGGTAGCGAGTACCCTTGCCGGCACAGACGACCTCGAATCCGCAAGCCCGTGCCCAGTCGACATGCTCGCAGATGAGCGCCGGCTGGTCGCCATAGGCGAGGCTATAGACGACCCCGGCCTCGCGTGCCTTGCGGGCGAGCAGCGGTCCTGCCACGACATCCGCTTCGACGGTGACCATGATGATGTGCTTACGCGCGGCAATCGCAGCCAGACAGTGGCTGATCCCGATCTTCGGATCGCCCGTTGCTTCAATCACCACCTCGATCGCCGGATGGCGCAGGAGCGCCTGCGCGTCGTCGGTCACGCAGGTGCTGCCGGTCTTCGCCGCATCATCGAGTGAGCGCGCCGCGAACTGTTCGTCTTCCCAACCGCAGTAGCGCAGGTTGGCTTTGGCGCGATCGGGTGCGAGGTCGGCGATGCCGACCACATGCATGCCTGGTGTCCGCCGCACCTGGGCCAAGAACATGGTGCCGAACTTGCCCGCGCCGATCAGCCCGATCCCGATCGGCCGCCCGGCGGCCGCCCGCGCCCGCAGCATCTGATGCAAATTCATGGTCGCGCGCCTCCCGCTGTCGCCTTCGCGCCGCGGCGCTATACCCGGGCCACAGCGCTTCCGACAATGCAGCCGCGCCTGAGGAGGTCGTCGATGTCCGAAGTCAACCGTCAGTGGCGCTTGGTCCGTCTCGTCGACGGTATGCCCTCCCCCGCCGACTGGCGACTCGAGGAGCATCCCGTTCCCGAACCGGAACCGGGCAGCTTCCTCGCGCGCGCGCTTCTGCTCGACGTGGCGCCCTATATGCGCGCCCGCATCGCACCGATCCGAAACTATGCCGCCGGCGTCGAGCCAGGTGCGGTGATGATCGGCGGGGCCGTGGCGCGCATCGTGGCGAGCCGCGCTCCCGGCTGGAACGAAGGCGATCTCGTGGTCACCGACTTCGGCTTCGGTTGGCAGGACTACGCGGTTTTGCGGCCCGAAGCGGTGCGGCGGGTCGACACTAAGCTCGCCCCGCCTGAAGCCTGGCTCGACGTGTTGGGGCTGAATGGCGCGACCGCCTGGTTCGCGCTGTTCGAGACTGGAGCCTTGCGCCCCGGCGACCGGGTGCTCGTGTCCGCCGCTGCCGGTTCGGTCGGCCAACTCGCAGGACAACTCGCGGCTCTTGCCGGTGCTGAGCCTTATGCCGTTACCTCGACCTCAGCAAAGCTCGAATGGTGCCTCTCGCTCGGCTATCGAGGCGGAATCGCCCATCGGGAAACCGAGGATCTCGCGAGCGCTTTGCGCGCACTTCTCCCTCGAGGCATCGATCTTTTCTTCGACAACACCGCAGGGCCGATCCACGACGCGGTACTGCAGAATCTCGCAACGCACGCGCGTATCGTGCTCGTCGGTACAGTCAGCCTCGCCGATCGCCTCGGCCGACCCGACATCGGCCCTCGCTTTTTCCGCGAGATCCTGGTTGCTCGGGCGCGCATCGAGGGGTTCTTGATCCTCGACTTCGAGAAGCGCTGGCCGGAGGCGTGGACGCGGCTTGCTGACCTCTTGCGCGCCGGGCGCATTCGCACCCGCTATGATATCCTCGAGGGGCTCGAGCGTACGCCTGAGGCTTTCTTGCGCGTGCTCACTGGGCAGAATTTGGGCAAACAACTCGTGCGTGTCGCTTCCACGTGAAGCGATTGCGCGTAACGCGGCAACCCAGTTTCACTTAGATGTGGATCGGTTTCGCCCAGGCGGCGAGGGCCGCCTCCTTGACCGCCTCTTCGAGCGTGGGATGGGGATGGCAGGTGCGTGCGACGTCTTCTGCCGTCGCCCCGAACTCCATAGCAAGGGCAAGTTCCGCGATCATCGTCCCCGCTTCGGGGCCAATGATGTGACACCCCAACACCCGGTCGCTTTCCGGATCAACCAAGATCTTCACAAAGCCCTCGCTCGCGCCGAGCGTGCGCGCTCGGCTATTGGCGGTGAAGGGGAACTTGCCGATCTTGTACGCTCGCCCTTCCGCCTTGAGCTGATCTTCGGTCTTCCCGACGGCCGCGACTTCGGGATGGGTATAGATTACAGCCGGAACCAACTCGTAGTTGTGCTGCGGTTTCTGCCCGGCGATCCATTCAACGCAGTGGATGCCGTCTTCTTCAGCCTTGTGGGCGAGCATCGGCCCTTCAATGACATCGCCGATGGCCCAGATCCCCGGTACGGAGGTGCGAAAATGGCCGTCGGTGCGGATGCGTCCACGGTCGTCGAACAGTACCCCTACTTCGGCTGCTCCAAGCCCCTCGGTGTAGGGACGACGACCGATCGCTATCAGCACCGTATCGGCCATGAGCGTCTCCGCTGGCCCTCCGGCCAGCGGTTCGACGACCACCGCCACGCCTTCGCCCGCCTTCTCCACGCCGACCACCTTGGTGCTGAGCCTAAAGCTCATCCCTTGGCGCGTGAGCAGGCGCTGGAGCTCGCGCGCGAGTTCGTGGTCCATGCCCGGGGTGATGCGATCGAGGAACTCGACCACCGTCACCTTAGCCCCGAGCCGTCGCCAAACCGTGCCGAGCTCGAGCCCGATGTAGCCCGCCCCAACCACCACGAGATGCTGGGGGACACGCTCAAGCGCTAACGCGCCCGTCGAGGTGACGATCCGCTCCTCGTCGATCGCCACACCAGGAAGACGTGCAGGCTCGGAACCGGTCGCGATGACGATGTTCTTAGCCGCGAGTTGCCGCTCGCCGCCATCGTTCGAGGTCACCACCAAGCGTCCGGGGGCGGCGATCCGCGCGTGGCCTACGACATACTCGACCTTATTCTTACGGAAGAGGAACTCGATACCCTTGGTGAGGCCCTCAACCACCTTGTCCTTAAAGGAGAGCATAGCCGGAAGGTCGAGGCTCGCTTCGCCAATGCGAATACCGAAGCGACCAAGCTCGTGCTTCGACTGCTCAAAAAGATGTGAAGCGTGCAACAGCGCCTTCGAGGGAATGCAGCCGACGTTTAGGCACGTGCCCCCGAGCGTGCCACGCTTTTCGACGCAGGCAACCGACATGCCGAGCTGAGCGGCCTTGATCGCCGCCACGTAGCCGCCCGGACCGCCCCCGATGACGACGACATCGTAAAGAGGCTCGGCCATCTGAGCCGCTCCCTCGCTTCGCTTCCCGCGCCGCTGCTAGCATTTCCAATGGGTAGCGTCACCGCGGCAAAAGGAGCAGAACTGCCTATCCTTCACGCTGCTCGCGAGCGACCGAACCGCCGCTCGACATACTCGGCCACCATCGCCTTGAACTCTTCGGCGATCCGCTCGCCGCGCAAGGTTGCGACTTTCTTGCCGTCGACGAAGACTGGTGCCGCTGGACTCTCGCCGGTGCCCGGGAGGGAGATACCGATATCAGCGTGCTTGCTCTCGCCCGGCCCATTGACGATGCAACCCATGACCGCAACGTTGAGGGTCTCGACACCCGGATAGCGGCTCTTCCAAACCGGCATCTGAGCTGCGAGCCAATTCTGAATGTCGGCGGCGAGCTCTTGGAAGAAGCGGCTCGTCGTCCGGCCGCAACCCGGGCAGGCCGCCACCTGCGGCACAAAGGAGCGAAGGCCCAGGGATTGCAGGATCTGCTGGCAGACCTGCACTTCAAGGGTGCGCGGTTCACCCGGCGCTGGGGTGAGCGAGCAGCGGATGGTATCGCCGATCCCTTCCTGCAGGAGCAGGCTGAGCGCTGCGGTGGTGGCGACGATGCCTTTTATGCCCATTCCCGCTTCCGTGAGCCCGAGGTGCAAGGCGTAGGACGAGCGCCGCGCGAGCTCGCGGTATACCGCCACCATGTCCTGCACGCGGCTCACCTTGGCGGAGATCACGATGCGATTGGCCGGCAAGCCAACCCGCTCTGCATGGGCAGCACTCTCGAGCGCCGAGCGCACGAGCGCTTCGCGCAGGACAGCGTCCGCCGGCAGCGGATCGGAGCGCGCCGCATTGGCGTCCATAAGGCGCGCGGCCAGTTCCTGGTCGAGCGAACCCCAGTTCACCCCGACACGCACCGGTCGATCGAAGCGCAGAGCGGCCTCGATCATCTGTTCGAATTGACGGTCGCGCTTGTCACCAAAGCCGACGTTGCCGGGGTTGATGCGGAACTTGGCGAGTGCCCGCCCGAGCTCAGGAACTTCCGCAAGGAGCCGGTGACCGTTGTAATGGAAATCGCCCACAAGCGGCAGGTCGCGAAAGCCCATAAGGTCCAGGCGCTCGCGGATGATCGGAACCGCCCGCGCGGCAGCCAGATTGTTCACCGTAATGCGCACGATCTCCGAGCCGGCACGGGCGAGTTCGATGATCTGGTCGGTGGTGGCGTCGACGTCGGCCGTGTCGGTGTTGGTCATCGATTGGACGACGATCGGCGCCCCGCCCCCGATCGTCACCGCACCGACGCGCACCGCGTGGGTCGGATGCCGACGGATCTCCGCGAGCGCGATCACGATTTTTCCCCAGCGACTCTCTCGGGCTCAACGTCCGCCAAGGCGTGCCTTGAGAGCGGACGGCGCGAGCGGAACCTCGCGCATAACCGCGCCGACCTCTCCCAACGGCCCAAGAACCCGACCGTCCACGATCACCTCAAGGCCTCCAGCGTTTCCCGTCCACAGTGCGAGATCGTCGCGATCGGGCAAGACCAACCGCTCGCCGGGCTCAAGCGTGCGGCTTCGCACAAAGTCACGCCCATAACTGCGGATCTGTACCCACACCGTATCCTTAGCGAGGAGGACGACCCGGGCATCGCCGCCCCCTACCTCACGAGAGGTTCGCATCGGCTCAAGCGTGGCAAGGAGCTCGCTCGGGGTGGGCTGCATACGCGGCTGGAGCGCTACCGACGCGGCACGTTCTGCAGCAAGAGCGGCCGTCGAATCACGCCGGGGAGGCGGCACCATCCGCGCGGTCTCGAACGTTTCTTCCGGCTCGCTGGCCAAGAGGGCCTCGGGAAGAACGCGTTGCGCCGAGGGCGGAAGAGCGGGGCTCGGAGGGCTTGCAGAGGAGCCAACCGAGGTTCCCGGTTGGCCCGAGTGCGCAAGCGGGGCAGCAGAAGAGTTCGCAGAGCCCGATGTCGTTGCAGCCAGAAGCTCACCCGCTGCCCGACCGATTTCTCCTGGCAGCGCGAGTACGCGCGCGAAGAGGGGATGCTCGCGCCAGCCCATATGCCAGCTGCCGTAGAGGAGTCCGGCGAGCAGGATGAACGCTGCGACGAGCAAACCGCGCGGGGCGCGATCATCGCGCACGGGCTCTGGCACCGTGAGCTCGGGAGCGGGTGGCGCCCCGTCGAGCCCCTCTTTGACCAGGCGGACCACTTGCGCGCCGTCGAAGCCCAGATGATCGGCATAAGAACGCAAGAACCCGAGCGCGTAAGGGCGGCCCGGCGTGAGCGAGAGATCACCCTCCTCTAGAGCAAAGAGATAGGACGGTTTGATCCGCAGGATTTCAGCCACCTCATAGAGATCCTCCCCCCGCGCCTCGCGGGCCTGGCGCAAGGCGGCGCCCACGCGGCGTAGCGCTTCCTGGCGGGGGTCGCGAGCGTCGGCTATCTCTCGGGCTGCGCGACTGCTCATGGTCGATCCGGGGTCGCGAAGGTGGGCGCGGCGGCTGGCACCGACAACGGATAGCAGTTCTGTGGTCTCTCGCCAAATGTCGCGGTCGCCGCGGCAGCGCTGCGTACGCTTCAGGTAGGAAGGTTCTGGCCCGGCGGCAACACTACGGCATGATCGTGCGCCCAAGCGAGAAGCGGTTGGCGCAACGATCGTTCTGATGCGCCGAGAACGCGATCAAGGAAGCGCGCGAGGCGCCCGACGTCGAGCGAGCGCACCATTGCTTTGACGGAATAGAGCTCGGAAGGCGACACCGAGAGCCTGCGCACCCCGATGCCCACGAGCGCCATCGCCTCGAGCGGCCGGCTCGCCATCTCGCCGCACACCGTAAGCGGCACGCCCGCTGCGCGACAGCGCTCGACCAGGTCCCGCAGGAACGCGAGAGCTGCTGGCGCGAGCACATCGTAGCGCTCGGCCAAGATCGGGTTCCCCCGATCACAAGCAAAAAGAAATTGCAAAAGATCGTTGGTACCGACTGAAACGAAATCGACCTCGTTTAGCAAGGCATCTAACTGCCAGTAGAGGGCTGGCACTTCAAACATCACCCCGACTTCAACAGAGGCCGGAGGTTTTCCTCCAAGTGCAGCGTGACGCGTCATTTCCTTCAAGAGCAATGCGCGCGCCGCACGCAATTCCGCCACTTCCGCCACCATAGGAAACATGAGCGCTAGAGGGCGCCCTTCGGCAGCGGCGAGAAGGGCCCGCAGCTGGGCGCGCAACAGCGCCGGTCGATCGAGACCGATGCGGATCGCGCGCCAGCCGAGCGCTGGGTTCCCCTCGGCCGGCATTCGCCAATAGGGCAGGTGCTTGTCGCTGCCGATATCAAGCGTGCGAAACACAACCCGGCGATCGCCCGCGAGATCGAGGATGCGCTTATAGATCTGAGCCTGCTCTTCGACCGAGGGCCAACTCGGGCGGGTCATGAAGCCCAGTTCGGTACGGAACAGTCCGATGCCCGCCGCACCCGTCTCGAGGAGCGCAGGGAGATCGGCGAGGAAAGCGGCGTTGATACCGAGCCAGATCTCGATGCCGTCGCGGGTGACAGCCGGCAGGTCCTTAAGCGCCGCGAGCTGCCGCCGTCTCTCGTTACGGGCTTGTACGGTGCGCGCGAACGCCTGCAGCACGTCCTCGCTGGGCCGCAAGAAGACGACGCCGTTTTCAGCGTCGAGCGCCACCGGATCACCCGGCTCGAAGAGCGTCATCGCGCCCTCGACGCGGCCCACGAGCGGAATATCGAGGGCTCGCGCGACGATCGTGACATGCGCGGTCTTCGAACCCTCTTCGAGGATGATCCCTTTGAGCTTGTTGCGGTCGTATTCGACGAGCTCGGCAGCCGAGAGCGAGCGGGCGATGAGAATACAATCGTCCGGGACCGCCGCTGGATCGTGCAAAGTGCTGCGGCCGGCCAAGTGGAGGAGAAGGCGGTTGGCGAGGTCGTCGAGATCGAGCAGACGTTCTTTGAGCACAGGATCGGCGGCGTGGCCAAGGCGCAGGCGCGTCTGCTCCTGGACGCGACGTACCGCCGCTTCCGCGGAGAGCCCCGTGTCGATCGCCTCGCGGATGCGCCGGATCCAGCCCGTGTCGTCGGCGAACATGCGGTAGGCCTCGAGCACCTCACGGTGCTCGCCGGAAGCGAGATCGGCGCGCGCTAAGAGGCGATCGAGCGAGCGCTTGAGTTCCTCGAGGGCACGGTCGAGCCGCGCTTGCTCAGCCGCCGGATCATCCGCCAGCAGCCGGCTGATCTCGATGCGCGGCTCGTGTAGCCAGGCCCTTCCAATGGCTACTCCTTCTACGAGCCGGAGCGCTTCAAGCCGCCGGCGCTCGGGTGCGAGGGTACCGAGATCGGTGTAGAGCTCGCGGTCGAGAAGGCCGCCTGACGCGAACATTTCGGCGAGGACCGAGGCGATGATCTGCATCGCGTCGATCTCGTCCTCGTCGTAGAGCCGGTGGGCGGTATTCTGAATGGTGAGCACGCCGACCACCCGACCCGAGCGCACGATCGGCACGCCCAGAAACGAGTTGTAAATCTCTTCGCGCGTTTCGGGCCGGTACGCGAAGTTCGGGTGCCGTTGAGCGTCGCTCGTGTTGATGACGTCGCCCGTCGCTGCAATCGTGCCCACGAGGCCTTCGCCGACCCTCAGCCGAGTGCGGTGAACCGCTTCTCGCGCGAGGCCTTCGGTCGCGAAGAGTTCGAGCACGTCGCCGGCGCGCTGCACGTAGACCGAACAGACTTCGGCCACGAGATCGGCGGCGATCATCTTGACGATCTTATCGAGCCGCTGCTGCGGCGTGGTGGGCTCGGCGACGACGGCGACCAAGCGTCGCAGGAGCCGGCGGGCTGGGATGACCTCGCTCGGCCGCCGGGTCTCGCCCGGGGTCTCGCCCCCGGCCCAGCCGCCGACCGGCGGGCTCACCCGGCCGCCGCCACCTCGAGGCGGAGCCCTTGCACACGGGCGAGCGCCGCCTCGGCCTGTTCGACGAGCTCGGCCAAAATCGCCGCGGTCGGTTGGATCTGTTTGACCATCCCGACGCTCTGACCAGCCATGAGCGAACCGTTCTCGACGTCGCCGTCGATCACCGCGCGTTTGAGCGCTCCTGCCCAGAAATGCTCGATGGCAAGCGAAGCCTCCTCAAAGCTCATCTCGCCGGCGCGCCAACGCGCGATCACTTCGTGTTGGGTTTCGATGAACCGTCGCGTCGCGGCGTTCACGAGCGCCCGCACTGGGATGACCTTGAAATTGGGGTCGACTTGCACCGAGACCTGAGCGTCGCGGGCGGAGGCGCGGATGAACGCCTGTTTGAAGGCGGGATGGGCGATCGATTCGCTCGCACACACAAAGCGCGTGCCCATTTGGACTCCCGCAGCTCCCATAAGGAGATAGGCGGCGATCATCTCCCCATGACCAATACCGCCGGCCACGAAAACCGGAACCTCGCGGATCTCGGGCAGGATCTCTTGCGCGAGCACGGAGGTTGAGACTGGGCCCACATGTCCACCCGCCTCGTGCCCTTCGATGATGAGGGCATCGACCCCTTGGCGCACGAGCTTCTTGGCAATCGCTAGTGCCGGCGCGAAAGCCAACACCTTGATCCCGGCGCCTTTGAGGCGGGCGATCGCGGCCGGGGGCGGAAGTCCTCCCGCGAGCACGACGTGGCTTACCTTGTGCGCGATGCACACGCCAACGAGTTCGTCGAGCTCAGGGTGCATGACGATCAGGTTCACCCCGAACGGACGGTCGGTACGCGCGCCTGTGGCAGCGATCTCGGCAGAAAGCGCCTCTGGTCCCATCGAACCGCAGGCGAGCACGCCAAAGCCTCCGGCATTGGAGATCGCCGCCACCAGATTGTGCTCGCTCACCCAGGTCATCGCCCCGCCCAAGATCGCGAGCTCGCTGCCCAAAAAACGGCGTCCGCGCTCCCAAAGCGCGCGCAACAAGGGCGAGCGAACGCGGACGACAGCCACGCTCACGGTGCGTCCAATCCATAAGCGCTGTGGAGCGCGCGGAGCGCGAGTTCGGTATATTCGTCCGCAATCAGCACACTGATCTTGATCTCAGAGGTCGAAATCGCCTGAATGTTGATGCCTTTGTCAGCGAGAGTCTGGAACATCCGGTGGGCAATTCCGGCGTGACTGCGCATGCCGACGCCGATAACCGAGACTTTGACGACGTTGGAGTCGGTAACGAGGCGCTCGTAACCGATCCGCTCTTTCGCCCGCTCGAGCACGGCCTGCGCGCGCGCCAGATCTGCCTTCGCCACCGTGAAGGTGATATTGGCGAACTGCCCGTCGCGGCTCACCGACTGCACAATCATGTCGACGTTGATGTTAGCCTCTGCTAAAGGCCCGAAGATCGCAGCCGCCACCCCCGGGCGGTCGCGCACCTGCTGCACTGTGATCCGAGCCTCGTTGCGGCTGTAGGCGATCCCGCTGACGACCTGACTTTCCACGATCTCGTCCTCGTCGACGACTAGCGTTCCGGGTTTGTCCTCAAACGACGAAAGTACTTGTACCCGCACGCGGTGTTGCATGGCGAGAGCGACGGAGCGGGTCTCGAGTACTTTGGCCCCGACCGAGGCCATCTCGAGCATCTCCTCGTAGGTGATACGCTCGAGCTTGCGTGCTTTAGCGACGATCCGTGGATCGGTGGTGTAAACCCCGTCGACGTCGGTGTAGATGTCGCAACGGTCGGCGCCGAGGGCGGCGGCGAGCGCCACGGCGGATGTGTCCGAACCGCCGCGACCGAGGGTGGTTACCCTGCCGTCCGGGCCGATGCCCTGGAAGCCCGCGACCACCGCCACTTTGCCCTCTTCGAGACAGCTCATCACGGGGCCGGGATCGATGGCAACGATCCGCGCCTTGCCGTGCGCGGCATCGGTGCGCACGCCGGCTTGCCAACCGAGAAAGGAGCGCGCCGGCACCCCGAGCTTCTGCAGCGCGATGGCAAGCAGCCCGATCGTTACCTGCTCGCCCGAGGACACGACCTGATCATATTCCGCGGGATCGTAGCCCGCCGCATCGAGCCCGTGCACCCAGGCAACGAGCTGGTTGGTCGTCCCGGCCATCGCCGAGACGACGACTGCGACGCGGTCACCCGCGTCGACGGAGCGCTTGATGCGGGCGGCGACGTTTCGGATCCGATCTAGATCGGCGACCGAGGTGCCGCCATACTTCTGAACGATGAGTGCCAAGGAACTATCCCGCGTCGCAGAAGGCTCAACCGGCGTCCGCGCGCGATCGGAAGCGGACCTTCGACCGGAAGTCCTCGTACCGACGGATGAGGAGTCCGGCAAGATCGCATCTGCGCCTATAGAGCCTTTCGATGTCGAGGAGCTCGCAAAGTTCCGCGCGCTCGCAGCCCAGTGGTGGGACCCCGATGGTCCCTTTCGACCGCTGCACCTCCTCAATCCGACGCGCCTTGGGTGGATCCTCGCACAGGCGCGCGCGCACCTGCCCACCCGCCCCGGACGGCAGCCGCTTTCACGATTGCGCGCGCTCGATGTGGGTTGCGGCGGTGGCCTCGTCGCCGAGCCTCTGGCGCGCCTTGGCGCCTGCGTGGTGGGTATCGACCCCGAACCCGTGAACGTCGCCGTGGCACGCGAGCACGCGGCGGCCATGGGACTCGCGGTGGACTATCGCGCCGAGACACTCGAGGCGGTGGCCGAGCGCTGCGAACAGTTCGATCTTGTGACCGCACTTGAAGTGATCGAGCACGTTCCCGATCCCGCTGCCTTCGCGCGCGGACTTGCAGCGGTGACCCGGTTGGGTGGGCTCATCATAATTTCCACCCTCGCCCGCACCCTCGCCGCTTGGGCGCAGGCCATCGTCGTCGGCGAATATCTGGCGGGCTGGTTACCCGTAGGCACGCACAGCTGGCAGAAGTTTCTCAAGCCCTCCGAGCTCGCGCGCTTGTTGCGCGCTGCCGGTTTGCGGCCCGTGGCTCTTACCGGGGTGACCTTCGAACCTGCCTATGCGCGTTTCTCCACCTGTCGCGACCCGAGTGTGAACTACATGTTGGCTGCAGTGCGCGATCCGGCGGGCGCCGTGTAGCCGAGCGTGGGCCCGAGCCGCTCGGCAACCAAGCGATCGAGGCGCGCTACCAGTTCGTGCGGCAGCTCCTCGCGGTAGCCGCCGACTTTGCCTCGACGGACCTTGTAGCTTTTGGGATCGGAGGGATCGCGAGCCTGGAGCTTCTCGCTGCGAAAAAAGCCGGTCCGCTCTTTTTCCTGTAAAGATTCGAAGGCGGCAAAGGCAACCGCCGCCTCCACCGCTTCAGGAGGAGCCGGCAGTCCCAGGAAGGCGGCGATGCGGGCGAGCTCTGCTTGGGGGCGTGCACGCAGATCCTCGTAGCGTACGACAAGCGCACGAGGATGCGCGCGCGCAATTCGCTCCCACCGCTCGACAAACGCTACGACACGCTCCGCCCCAAAGCGAGGATGCGCGACAAAGCTCGCGATGTCGACACCGCTCATGTCGACTGGCAGCCCTTGGCGTCGGCGCACGCGCGGATTCGATCGAGCGAGGTTGTGATAGTACCAAGAAACGATCACGTCGCGCGGATCGCGTACCAACACGATCAGTTTCTTAGAGCGCAAGAGGTACGGCAACAACGTGCGAATCGACCTCGGCTCGTTGTGCTCGTGGGTGAGGTACAGGCGTGGGATGCGCGGATCGAGACGATGGAAATTCTCGCCCGCCCAGAGCTCGTCGATCGGAACGCCGTGGGTGCGATGCAACAGATGCGACAGCAACGCGACGAGCCAGGTTCGCCCCGACTTGGCGTGGCTTACGAGCACCACGTCGGCTGCGCGCAGCTCAGGCAGGCGCTTGCGGGTCAAGCGCAATTCGTCCCGCATCCGACGATACAGGGCGATCAACGGGTTCACGCGAGCTCCCCGGCGAGAGTGGGCCGCGCGATGAGCGGCACGCCCGCGCGTGCGTGCACCACGGGTTCGCTCGTGAACAGATCGGAGCGCAAGCGGGCAAGGCAGCGCAGGATCGTAACGTCTGTCGGCGCGTGTGCGCTCTCGACGCTGCCCCGCTCGGCGATGAGCGGATTCGCGCCATAGGCATGGGTGAGGGTAAAATCGAATCCGGCCATCACGACCCGATCGAAACGTCCATCGGCGAGGCCGAGCGCCACCGCGATGAGGCCTGTGGAGGGCTGCTTGCGCGCGATCGCTGCCCGCACCTCGGGATCGTGCGCGCATAACGAGAGCACAAGTTCATGGTACCAGCGCGCGGGTCGGCTCACCAAACGCTCGTACCCGTAACCCAGTGCGCTTAGTCGCCGGCGCAGTTCGCGCGCCGTCATCCGCCGCAGTTTGAAGCCAGAGACCAGCCGGGCGATGGGTCCGCCGCGGTCGGCCTTGGGCCGCCGAATGTGGAAGAGCGTGCGGGTGCGCAGTCCCGCAAGGCGCTGAAGCGAATGCTCATCAGCCGGTTTGCCCGAAGTGAGGACTGCTGTGACAACCGTGAACTCGGGATCGGGCAATCCGAGCATCCGCGCCGAATAGCCAGAAGCGTTCGCGCAGGCGACGGCATCGATGGTCTCCCGCGGCGGCAACGATGGCTCGGGCTTAGAACCGAGAACAAGAAGCGTCGACAACGCAGACCACCCAAAGACCAATCGAGGCGCTTGAACGGGACACGCCGCACGCACGCGGCACCGATCGGCGCGTAGCTCATCGTGAGCCTACAGCTGCTACGGCACAAGCGACAAGTGGTGCGATGCGAGGTGTGCTAAGTCAACCGGCTGCTTTTCGCGCAGACGCGCCTTCTCGCTCTCCGGCCGATTCCCGCTTTTGCTCTTCAGCGCATCACCACCCAACGCCACAGGAACTGGTTGTCGGCGCGCTGCACGAGCTCGATGCCGTCGCGGACCGCCCAGGCGAGCGCCTGCTGGTGGAGCGGGACGTAGCCAACATCCTCGTGGAGGATCGTCCAGGCTTCGCGGATCATGGCATCGCGCTTTGCGAGATCGGTTTCGGTGAGTACCGCGCGCGTGAGCGCATCAATGCGCGGGTTAGCATAACCGCCCAAATTGAAAGCGCCCGCTCCCTTGCCGTCGCGCGAGTGTACGAGGTTGTAGAGCGCGTTCCATGAGTCGAGGCTACCCGGCGTCCAACCCAGAAGATAGAAGCTCGTATCGTAGCCCCCCGCCGCCAGGACCTTAGCGAAGTAGAGGGATTTGGGCTGGGCGTTGAGGGTTACTTTGATACCGATCCGTGCGAGCATCGCGACGATCGCCTGGCAGATCTGTTCGTCGTTGACGTAGCGGTCGTTGGGGCAATCGAGGGTGACCGCAAACCCGTCGGGATAGCCCGCCTCGGCCAACAAGGCGCGCGCCGCCACGGGATCAAAGGGGTAGCGGCGCAACTCGCTTGGGAAACCCTGAATGCCCGGTGCAACCAAAGCGGCGCTCGCCACCGCTTGGCCACGCATGACTTTTTTGACGATCGCCTCGACATCGATCGCTTGGTAGATCGCCAAGCGCACGCGTCGGTCCTTGAAAGGGTTCTTACCCTTGACCGACGAGTACAAAAGCTCATCGCGGCTCTGATCGAAGCCCAAAAAGATCGTCCGCAGCTCCGGGCCGACCAATACTTTCAACCCCGGTGTGCGCGCGATGCGCTCGACGTCTTGGGTGGGAACCGCGAGCACGAGGTCAAGTTCTCCGGAGAGCAGCGCGGCCATACGCGTCGCGTCGTTGGCGATCGGCCGGAACACGACTTCCTTGAGGTTGCTCGGTGCCCGTCCCCACCAACCCTCGTGGCGTACCGCTACCGTGCGCACATCGGGTTCGCGACGCACGATGCGAAAGGGCCCGGTGCCGTTGGTGTTGACGTTGGCGAAGCTCGATCCCGGCTTCTTGATGTCTACGGGCTCGCTCGCCCCATTGGCCTCGGCCCAACTTTTGTCCATGATGTACCAAGTGTCCCATTCTGCGTTGAGTATGGGGTTCGGCACTTCGGTTACGAAATCGACGGTATAGTCGTCGACTGCGATCACCTCTTTGACGGACGCCAGCCTGTTCTTGAGATCGGAGCTCGGCTTGCGCACCCGTTCGGCAGAGAAGACCACGTCTTCGGCGGTGAAGGGGGAGCCGTCGTGAAACGTAACGCCCCTGCGCAGATAAAAACGCCAGCGAGTTGGCTCAAGGATTTCCCAGCGCTCGGCCAGGCCCGGCTGGATGGCGAGATCGGGCCCGCGCGTGATGAGGCCCTCATAGACATTGCCGAGAAAGCCGAGCGTGAAGGTTTCGTTCAAGCCGTAAGGGTCGAGCGTCCCGGCGTCGCTCTGGAACGAGAAGCGCAGGCTCTGCGCGGCAGCGGAACCGGAGGCCACAGCGAGGGCGAGCGAAGCCGCGAGGATCGAGCGTGAGGGCATGAGAACCTCTCTTATTGTGTCATCGCCTGCGATCTTCCGCCGTAGCTGCGCGCGCGTCAATTGCCGGTTGATATAGACGCTGACTTTTAGCAAAAAGAGGCGAATCGGCGCTCGGCGCTCGCGCGCCATCTGGACTTTCGGGGGGAAGACGCCGAGATTTGAAGCTATGAGCGGGAAGTTGCCGAGCGAAGCTCAGCGGAGCGAGGTTCAGGCCTTTCTCGAACAACTCGAGCGGCTGCCGGTGCGGCCGGCGGTGCAGCGGGGTCGCCTCATCTTCGCCCTGGACGCCACCGCCAGTCGCGAACCCACCTGGGATCGTGCGTGCCAGACCCAGGGCCAGATGTTCCTCGAGGCAGGGCGTCTTGGCGGTCTCGAGGTCCAGCTCGTCTTCTATCGCGGCTTCGATGAGTGCAAGGCGAGCCGCTGGGTGGATGACAGCCGGGCGCTCGTCGATCTCATGACGCGGGTCACCTGTCGCGCCGGTCAGACTCAAATTCGCCGCGTACTCCGCCATGCGATTTCCGAGGCGAAGAAACGGCCCGTGCAAGCCTTGGTGTTCATCGGCGACGCGATGGAGGAAGACCTCGACGAGCTCGCCCAACTTGCAGGAGAGCTGGGCCTGTTGGGGGTTAAAGCCTTCATCTTCCATGAAGGTGACGATCCGCGCGCCGAACGTGCCTTTCGCGAAATCGCTCGCCTTACGGGTGGCGCCTACTGCCGGTTCGACCGCAACTCACCCAAAGAGCTCGCCGAACTCTTGGGTGCGGTCGGCGCCTACGCCGCAGGTGGTCTGGCGGCGCTTGAAGATTTGCGCCGGCGCGGCTCGCCCGCCGTCCGGCTGTTGGCGCATCAGGTCCGCTCCTGATGCTCGTGTACCTTGCCGTGGGCGCGGCTACGCTTGCCGCGCTTCTCTTGCTCGCGCGGTTCCTGACCCGGGTTTCCGCGAGTGATCTCGCTCAGGCGGCGCGCACCTTCCTTGCCGTCTTCGGCACGCTCGCAGGCGGCGGCCTCTTTCTGCTCGGCCGCTACGGGCTTGCGATCGCCGCACTTGCGGCGGCGGCAATGGCCATCCGCGCCCTGTGGAAAGCGCGCGGTGGTGCCGAGCCGCTCGACCGTGAGGGAAGCGACGAGGCGACCTCGCGGGTGGTCACGGAGCTGTTGGAGATGGAGCTCGACCGTGCGAGCGGGCGGCTCGCGGGGCGCGTGCGGCGAGGACGGTTCGCAGGACGCGATCTCGCCCTTTTGCCGCTTGAGGATCTCTTGGCTTTGCTTGAGGAAGCGCGAGCGAGCGACCCCCCCTCGGTTGCGCTCGTTGAAGCCTGGTTGGACCGCGTGGCGCCCGGCTGGCGGGAGACGGCCCGGGGCGCCTCCGGCGGCTCCGGCGCAGCCTCGGATCCCGCGGTTATGGATGAACGCACCGCGCTTGCGATCCTGGGTCTTGAGCCGGGCGCCAGCACGGAGGAGATCCAGGCCGCCTATCGCCGCTTGATGGCCAAGTTGCACCCAGATCACGGGGGAAGTTCCTACCTTGCCGCCCAGCTCAACCGTGCGCGCGAGGTGCTTCTGCGCGGGCGCCGCTGAGCTGCGTGCGGCGTCGCGCCATTGTTGAAAAGTTAACCCTCGCCAGCTTAGAAGCCCGGCGCGTGCGGACAGCGACGCGCTGGCGCGCGGCTCCTCGTGTGTCTTTCTTCCAATAGCTCGGGTGGATATATGCCGAAGATCCGCAAAGCAGTTCTGCCGGTCGCTGGTTTGGGAACGCGCATGTTGCCGGCGACCCGCGTGCTACCCAAAGAAATGCTACCGGTCGTTGACAAGCCGATCGTGCAATATGCTGTCGAAGAAGCTGTGGCCTCCGGCATCGAGGAGATCATTCTGGTCACCGGCCGAGGGAAGATTCTCATCGAGGATCATTTCGATCGTGCTGTAGAGTTGTTCGAAACGCTGTCGCGCCGAGGTCGCACTGCTGAGCTCGAACGGTTGCTGGCCGAGACCCCTCCGCCGGGCGTGATCGTTGCGACCCGGCAACAAGAGCCCAAAGGTCTCGGCCATGCGGTTTGGTGCGCGCGACATCTCATCGGCCGTGAACCTTTCGCCGTTATCCTCGTCGACGATCTGATCGAGGCCCCCACACCCTGTCTGGCGCAGATGATCGCGGTTCATGAGCGCACCGGGGGTAATGTCGTGGCGGTCATGGAAGTCCCACCCGAGCATACGTCCCGCTACGGCATTGTCGCACCGGGCAAAGACGACGGTCGCGTTGTCGAAGTGCGCGGGCTCGTCGAGAAACCGGCCCCGCAGTCCGCCCCTTCACGTCTTGCCGTGATCGGCCGCTACATCTTACTTCCAGAGGTCATGGATGAGCTGGCTCGCCATGAGGTCGGAGCCGGCGGCGAGATCCAACTCACCGACGCAATGGCAAAGCTGATCGATCGCCAGCCTTTCCACGGGCTCCGCTTCGAGGGTCGACGGTTCGACTGCGGGGACAGGCTGGGCTATCTCGAAGCGATCGTCGCTTTCGCCGCAAAGCGCCCGGACATCGGCGCTGCCTTTCGCGACATCCTCGCCCGCTACCGTTGACCTGCGCGCACAAAGGGAGAGCCGCCGATGCGCATCGCGATGATCGGAACCGGCTATGTGGGTTTGGTTTCCGGAGCCTGCTTTGCCGAATTCGGCGTCGAAGTGACTTGCGTCGACAAAGCCGCTCACAAGATCGCGATGCTCGAGCGCGGTCAGATCCCGATCTTCGAACCCGGCCTTGAGGACCTTGTGGCGCGCCAGCGCGCCGCCGGGCGCCTGCGCTTCTCCACCGAGCTCGCCCCGGCCATTGAGGGGGTGGACGCCATCTTCATCGCCGTCGGCACTCCCAGTCGGCGCGGCGACGGACATGCCGATCTGTCCTACGTCTTTGCTGCAGCTGAAGAAATCGCGCGCAGCTTGCGCCATCCCGCGCTGGTCGTCACCAAGTCGACCGTTCCGGTTGGGACCGGGCGGAAACTCAAGCGAATATTCCGTCAGCTTCGACCCGACCTTGTAATCGATGTCGCTTCGAACCCAGAATTTCTGAGAGAGGGTTCGGCAATCGAAGACTTCATGCGTCCCGATCGGGTGATCTGCGGCGTCGAAACGGAAGAAGCGCGGGCGACGCTCGCCGCGCTCTACCGTCCTTTGAACCTGATCGAGACGCCGATCTTATTTACCACCATCGAGACCGCCGAGCTGATCAAATATGCCACCAACAGTTTTCTTGCGATGAAGATCACCTTCATCAACGAGCTGGCCGATCTGTGCGAAGCGGTAGGCGCCGACATCCAACAGGTGGCGCGCGGGATCGGCCTGGACGGGCGGATCGGCCGTAAGTTCCTCCACGCCGGTCCGGGCTACGGCGGCTCCTGCTTCCCCAAGGACACCGTGGCGCTGCTGCGCACCGCCGAAGCCCATGGCGTGCCGCTGCGCTTGATCGACACGGTCGTGCAGGTCAACGAAGCACGCAAACGGCGGATGGTTAAAAAAATCGTCGATGCCATGGGCGGTGATGTCGCAGGTCGCCGAGTCGCTGTTCTTGGAGTCACCTTCAAACCCAACACAGACGATATGCGCGAGAGCCCAAGCCTCGTGATCGTACCCGCATTACAGGCCGAAGGTGCCGAAATCCACGTCTTCGACCCCGAGGGTCGTCGCGAGGGCGAAAAGCTCTTACCGGGTGTCGTCTGGTGTAACGATCCCTACGAGGCCATCACGGGTGCGGACGCCATCGTAGTCCTCACCGAGTGGAACGTGTTTCGCGGCCTCGATCTCGAGCGCGCCCGTTCCCTGGTGCGCCGCCCAGTACTCGTGGATCTCCGCAACATCTTCGATCCGGAGCGGGCGATCCGTGCCGGCTTCGCCTATACCGGGGTTGGTCGCGGTACGGTTGCGACCCATCGGCCGCAACTTGTGTCGGGTACAGTGGAGGAGCGATGAACGGCCACCGGTTCCATCCCACGATCTTACGCGAGTACGACATCCGCGGCACCGTGGGCGAGACACTCTTCCCCGAGGATGCGCGCGCGGTAGGTCGCGCCTTCGCGACGGTCGTGCGTGCGCGCGGCGGCCGCCGCGTCTGTGTCGGCCGCGATGGCCGTTTGAGCTCCCCGGAACTTCACCGGGCGTTGGTTGAAGGCCTGCGCGCCGGTGGTGTCGATGTGCTCGACCTCGGCCTTGGGCCGACGCCGATGATGTACTTCGCTGTTCACGAGCTCGACACCGATGGCGGCATTCAGGTCACGGGTTCGCACAACCCGCCCAACCACAATGGCTTTAAGCTCATGCTCGGCAAAGCGTCGTTCTTTGGCGAGCAGATCCGCGAACTTGGCCGGATCGCCGCTGCAGGCGATTTCTGCGAAGGCGCCGGATCCCTCGAACAAGTAAATGTTTTTGAACGCTACGTTGCTCGTCTTGCCCGCGACTATCACGGAACACGACCGCTCAATGTGGTGTGGGATGCCGGCAATGGCGCCGCTGGACCGGCGATGGCGGCGCTCGCTGCGCGCTTACCCGGCCGCCACCATTGCCTTTACGCCGAAGTCGATGGCCGCTTTCCCAACCACCATCCGGATCCAACCGAACCACACAATCTCGTGGCGCTCATCGACGCCGTCCAGGCGCGCGGCGCCGAGGTCGGCATCGCATTCGACGGCGACGGCGATCGAATCGGCGTGGTCGACGGTAAGGGTCGGATCTTGTGGGGCGACCAGCTCCTCATGATCCTTGCCGAGGATGTGCTCGCTCGGCTTCCGGGCTCAACGATCATCGCCGACGTCAAAGCGAGCCAAGTTCTGTTCGATAGGATCGCCGCTCTGGGTGGCCGCCCCCTCATGTGGAAAACCGGTCATTCACTCATCAAGGCCAAAATGGTGGAGACAGGTGCACCACTTGCCGGCGAAATGTCGGGTCACATTTTCTTCAAAGACGGCTTTTACGGTCACGACGACGCCCTCTACGTGGCAATACGCTTGTTGGACATACTCGGCCGCGGCCACCGGACCTTGGCCGAGATCCGTGACGCTATGCCGCAAACGTTCAGCACGCCCGAGGTTCGGTTCGCCTGCCCCGAAGACAAGAAATTCACGCTCGTCGCCGAACTCGCCCGAAGGTTGGCGGAAGAAGGAGCGGAAGTGGACACCACCGATGGAGTCCGCGTGCGCAGCGGTGACGGCTGGTGGTTGCTGCGTGCTTCCAACACTCAGGCGGTTCTGGTGGCGCGCGCTGAAGCGCGCAGTGCCGAGGGCCTGGAGCGGCTCAAAGCCGAACTCCGCGCTCGGCTGCGCGCCCTCGATATCGAGCCTCCGCCTTCATTTTGATCTATATTACCCGGCTGGCTGTCCAGCGAAAAGACAAACTTTCGCGCTTTCGGGACTATCTAGCTCGAGCCGTGGTGAGCCGGCCTTCGGTTCGCCTCCCTTTTTTGCGCGCCTCGAGTCTAGCGCAGCGCGATAGCGTTAACTTCTCGTTAAGGTCTTGGGTCTAAGGTTGGCGCCGTTGCCGAGAGACGGAGCGTCGAACCCGACTATGGTCTGCGCCGGCCGCGTTCCAATACACACAGCCTCTGTAGGTGATTGCTGGAGTGCACGATGGCATCAGGGCTCAACGCACCGCAGAGGTAGCGGATCCGCTCGGGGCCCGAGCGATGGGCGGAGCGTTGACCCCTATTCGCGGTCTTATGGCGCGAGCGATCGACGGCTGCTTTCCGCTGACACTTATTATGGCGAAGCACGCTTGGCACACCACGCGGGCGGCTCGGCTAAAGCGCGCGCTGTGGCTTCTGTGCCTCGAGCCAACCGCTCCGAAACTCACAAGTATGAGCCGCTCGCCTTCATCGCTAGAAGGAGCGCGTGGCCGCGAGGGTTGCATCCTCTCCCGTCTAACCCGAGCTATCCTCGAAGACGCTTGTCGGCAAAGGCGCGCTTCTCTTCGGTATTTACGCTCGCTTCTGATCGATCCATTTTCGCCGATTGCGCTCTCGATGTCGTGGCTGGGTACGCTCCGGGTCTAGTTTTGACTAGAGCCCTTACGTACCTGCCGATGTCGTGTGCAAGCGAAACGAACGCCTCGGTGCGCGAAGACTGCCCATACGCTCGCGCGCGGCGCGCCTCACGCAAAACCGGCGTGGGCGCGATACCGCCACGTTGCACAGTTGCTGCTGCATCGGCTCTTCTGGGAGGCTGCGCGTGAAGGGCACTGTCTGGGCACCCCGCTTCGTCTTCACGCGCCCTGCGCGTTGGGGATGCATCCACCACTCCCTTTGGCGGCGGACTTTGGCTCTTGTCTTGCTCGGAGCTTTCCTCGCCGCTTTTGCCCGCGTCGCGGCTGCGCTCGCGAGCAGTGCGGAGCTCAAGATCTTGGCTCATCCCAAGTCCGTGCGCCTCGTCCTTGAGGGAATCTCAGGAACCACTGCGATCCTCGAGGACGAAGGGCCGCTTGTGAAACTGCGCCTCGATCCGCCCGTTGCGGTCGCTGTGCCCCCTGTGCCAGCGGCTGCCCGAACGCGCTTGATCGCAATCGAAAGCCGGCAAGAGGGCGCATTGCTCGTGCTCGCGCTTGAGGTGCGAACGCGGGCAC
>JAUQQO010000025.1 GCA_030549795.1 Pseudomonadota bacterium
TTCGGCGCGAGCCGCAACAAGTGGCTCGGCACCTCGGAAATCGAGTGCAACTACGAGCCGCGCCAATATTTCCCGAAGACAGAAAACATGAACGTCTTTTGGACGACCGGCTTTGAGCCGTTGCGGCGCCGCTATGACGGTCGGTTCCTGTACTTCATCTATCTGTGGTGGACGCCGAGCTACCTCATCCGCCCCGATGGTTGGGGAGAGCCCTACAGGCAGCTGTATAAGCCGTGAATCGGTCCGGGTCGCCTCCGCCGGGGGCGACCCGGCCCCTCACCAGGCAGCAGCGCGCAGCGGTGGATAGGGGGTGGGGAGATCGCGGCACGCCTCAGCCGGCAAGGACGAACGCGTATCGACCGACCAACGATAGGCGAAGGTGTGACTTTCAGGCGGCACCGCAACCGGCTCGGCGGTGCGCTGCAAGAGCGCGCGCACCGGTTCGTCGACGAAGAAGGGCTTTCCCACATGGCCTTCGGAACTCAAGAAGAGCCCGCTCGGATAACAGCGAATCACCCGCTCGAGCGCTTCGAGACTGGCGATCACCGGCCGGCCGGTGCGCGGATCGCGATCGAAATCCTTGAACACGACGTCGTAGAGCTCGTGGAATTTGGAGGGGCTAAAAAGCACGTCATGGCGACCGAAATAGTAGAGATTGGCGAGGTCGTCGGTCCCCGTCACCACCGCGACTTCGCCAACAAGCGGCCGCAGAACCGGGGCCGCGCGCCGCCAGTCGGGATCGGGGATCTCAGGCCCGATCGGGATCGCCGCCAACAGCCCGATCGTGCGCAACCAGAAGGGATTGACGAGCAACACCGAAGCCAAGGCGGCATAGAGCAGCGCAGCTGCCGCAGCTTTCGCCCAGCTGCCGAGCCCGGCCAAGATCCGCACCAAAGCGGCACGCCCGCTTGCCCAAAGAGCCGGCACATGCACGACCACCGCCGCGAGCCCGATCCCCCACAGCATGAACAGAAAAGGTTGCGCATAAGCAAGATAGCGGAGCCCCTTGGAGCCAGCGAAAGAATTCAACAGAAACGATAGAGCAAAGCTCGTAGCGGCAAAGCTCGCAAGCGTAGGCGCCCGCACAAGGGCAATGATCGTACAGGGCCCGATGAGTGTCCATAGCGTCGGATAAAGTAGAAGATACCACAAGTAATAGAACCAGAATTGATCCTTGTAGGGCACATTGAAAAGCGGAACGTCTCGGTAAAGGCGCCACAATCGACGCAGGCCCTCTTCGCCCAAGAACGCGAGGGCAAGAAGTCCGGCTACCACGAGGCCGACTGCAACGAGAAAGCGGAGCTTGCCGTTCGGCAGACGCGTGAGGAAGGCCGGAACCGCCCAGGCAGCGATGCCCACCACCCCGATCAGAGTCACCGGCTGCAGCGCAACCGCGAGGACGAGACCGCCAAGCGCCACCACCCCCCGCAAGAGCTGCCCCACAAGCCCCGCCGGTGCGCACAAAAGCGCCCAAATCGCCCAAGAGCCGAGCGTAAAGGCCAGCACCTGCAACGCGTAGAAACGGGCAAATTGCGCAACCTCGACGGCAAAGGGCGAAACCGCGAAAAGACCAGCGGTCAGCCACGCCGCAAGCGGCCCCGCGGCCCGGCGGACCCAAAAGAAGAGCACAACCGGCACAAGTGCTGCGGCGAACACCGAGGGCAGCCGCGCGCTCCACAGCCCTTCGCCGAAGAGGGTGAACGACAAGGCGACGAGGCGGGTGAAGAGAAAGCCGCGCCAATAGAGCCCCTCGGCGATGCGCGGCTCGCCACTCTCGAGCAGACCGCGGGCCGCGAGCACATGGTACAGCTCGTCGTGGATCTCCGGGCGATCCAAATTGATGAGATAGAGCGCAACGCTCGCGGCAAAGAGAAAGAGCGCATGCGGAACAGACGCCTGCAGCTCTTCTCGGAACGCGACAGCGGTTGCCCCGCGTTGCATGAACCAACCCATCCCCTCGTTGCCGGCTCGAGCCGTTTTAGCCGCGCTCCTCGCCCGCGTCTTGGGTTAAAAGGCACGCAAAAGCGTATTTGAGAACCTGCGCATCCCGCTTTCGAAGGCGCGCGCGAGCGCTAAAGTGGCGGGCAAAAGGGTGCTGGAGAGCGCGCGTGCGGCTTGCCCGCAAGACACCGCTTGCGATCGCCGTCCTCGGCCTCGGCCGGGTCGGCCTGGTTACCGCTACGAGCCTCGCCGCCGCCGGCCACCATGTGCTCGGCATCGACCGGCGCGGAAAGTGGCTCGCCGAGCTCGCCGCCGGCCGGCTTGGCTGGCGGGAGCCCGGGCTCGAAGAGCTGCTGCGCCGGGTGCAGGCGCAAGGACGGCTACGCCTGCAGGACGCACTCGAGCCCGCGCTCGCCGACCTTGATCTGGTCGCGATCTGCGTTGAGACCCCAGCCGGCCCCGAGGGTCGGCTCGACTGCGGGCCGCTCCTCGTTGCTCTAGCCAGCCTTGCCAGCGGCCTGCGCGCCCGTCCCGCCGATGCCCCGCCGCTTCTTTGCGTGGTGCGCAGCACCGTGCCGATCGGGGCGACCGAAGAGCTCTTGCTGCCGAGCCTGGTCCAAGGGGCGCGCAGCGCACCCGGGGAAAAGTTCGAGCTCGCCCTTAATCCCGAGTTCTTGCGCGAGGGAACGGCACTCGCCGATCACCGCTCTCCTTCGCGGATCGTAATCGGCGAGCGGCTGCCGGGTGTGACGAGGCGTCTGCTCGGCATCTACGACGCGACCCAAGCGCCGATCTTCGAAGTCGGCTATCGCGAAGCAGAGACGATCAAGCTCCTCGACAACGCCTTCCATGCGCTCAAAGTGGCCTTTGCCAACGAGTTCGGCCGGCTCGCCCTTGCCCTGGATCTCGCTCCCGCGCGTCTGGCCGAGCTGTTCTTGGCCGATGGCAAGCTCAACCTCTCGGCGGCCTATCTGCGCCCCGGCATGCCCTACGGTGGTCCCTGTCTGCCCAAGGATTTGCGCGCGCTTTTAACCGCGGCGCGCGCGCGCGGGCTCGCCCTTCCGCTCCTCGAAGCGGTGGAGGCGAGCAACCGGCTGCACCTCACCTTCCTCGTCGAGCGGATCCGAGCACTCGTCCCGCCCCCGGGACCACTGCTCTTGCTCGGCCTGTCCTTCAAGGAAGGGGTGGAAGACGTCCGCGGCAGCCCGCCCCTCGCCCTGCTCACCGCGCTTGTGGCCGACGGCTATAAGGTGGAGGTGGTCGATCCCGAGCTCGAGCGGGCACCGGTCCTTGCCCTTCCCCGTGGCGCGCGTTTGCATGGGCGGGCGACCTTGGCGCGGCTTGCCGCCGAAGCCCGCCTCCTCGTCCTGGCCAAACGCCCTGCGGACCTTTTGGGCATGGTGCCGCCGGAGCTTCCGATCCTCGATCTCGTGCGCCTCGAGCTCCGCACGCCGGCCGAGGCAGGATGCGCGGCGGCGTCTTTTGATGCGCGCTGTTGATCGAGGAGCGCGACGGCATGGAGCGCAGCGTTTCCCTCCCCTCCCCTGCCCCAGTTTCCAGCTGGCCCGCGGCCGCGGCCGGCTCGATGTTGCCAACAGCACGGCGCAGCCGGCTGCGCGCTCTTTTCGATACCGTCTTTTGCTTCGAAGCGCTCTTCGCGCTCTTTCTCTATTCGAACAATATCAAATATTTCCTTCCCGCTTTTCCGATCGACGAAACCGTTGTGTTCATGGCGGCGAGCATGCCCCTCGCCGCTTGGATCGTCTGGCGGAACGGCGTCCGCCGCGAGGCGATCCCGATGCTCGCCGCTGCCTTTTTGTTCTTCGGCTGGATGACGTTGAGTCTCTTGTGGACGCCGGCGGGCGGCATGGCCTTACGCGCCGCTGCGTACGGAGTGGTCTTCGATCTGTACTGTTTGGCTGTGGGTTGTCTCGTGCTCGCCGGTGACCGGGTGCGGCTGCAGCGGTTCTTCGTGTGGGTGATGGGGGTGGGCACGCTGCTGTCGATCAAGGGCTTAGAGATCTATTTTACGCATGGTTCGTTCATGTTCTATGAAGAGTTCTTGGGAACTCCGGCGTACTTGAACTGGACGATTCCGCTTTCAGCCGCGATCGCCGCCGCCTCAAGCCTCGTTTTCAATCCACAGGCGCGGTACGGACAGCGGCTGCTCGGCTGCGCGCTGATCGGCCTGTTCCTCGCCTTCGCCTTGGTGGGCGGTGCGCGCGCCACCCTTCTCGCCGCCGTGGCGGCACTCCTGGTACCCACCCTGCTCGTGGGACCCCGCGCCGGCAAAGGCGCACTCTTCGTGCCCAAGATCCAGATCCTCGCGCTTTTGGCGCTTCTCGCTCTCGCCGTCTACATCGCCTATCTCTTGGCTTCCGGTCAAATCACCACGACGCTCGGCCGCTTTTTCAGTCTTGCTCATTACATAGAGACGAAAGGGATAAGCCTGCGCCACGAAAGGTTGAGCTATTGGCAACAGGCACTTGTCTTCTGGAGTTGGTCACCTCTGTTCGGCCACGGTTTGGGTAGTTTCTCGATTCTCTATTCGGGATGGGAAATTCCCGGTACCCACCCGCACAACATCCTGCTCGAGATCCTGTGCGACCTCGGTCTCGTCGGCTTTGCCCTCTTCGCCTTTTTGCTCGTCGTCGCCCTGCGCCACATCCGCATCGCGCGGCTGCGCAGCGATCCGCTCTTCTTGGCGGTGGTCATGCTGCTCCTGGCCCATTTGGGCGTGCTGGCGATGGTCCATCTCGAGCTCGCATTGATCTGGGAGCTCTGCCTCGCGCTCGGTCTGTTGACCGCGGCTCGCCCGCACGCCGCAGCGGCCCCGGCAACGACCCGCTAAGCGCGCGCAACCGAATTCCGTCGCCTCGGGACGACGCCGGTGAGCACCGAGGCGGCCGATGGCCTAGATACGGCCGGCTATCGCGTCCAGTCGGTGCGTGCTGCTTCGAATGCTGACTCCTTCGTCTGCGCTGCCTCGATACCCGCCCCCGGGCCCGGAAGCGCGAGATCGCGCGAGCGCTTCATCTCCTTGCGGCCGCGCGTGACTGTGTCCAACACGAGCCCGCACGCGAGACTCGAGAAGGCGAGAAGGCCCAAGGCGGCGGCGAGCAGCGCCGTGGGCAGGCGCGGCACCGGACCGGTGCGCAGGAATTCCTGCACCACGGGCACGTCCAAGGCCAAACACAGCACGAGCAACAGCACGAAGAGACTGCCGAAGAACGCCAACGGTCGCTCTTCGCGTACGAGATGGCCGATCAAGAGCAGGATGCGCCAGCCGTCGCGCAAGGTGGCGAGCTCGCTGTGCGCGCCTTCCGCACCCGGCAGCGCCCGCTGGGCGTCGCGCACCACTTTGGCGATCGTGATCCCCTCGTCGAGGCAGGGGATCACCACCGCGATCCGCGCGCGCATCATCGCGCGTCCTCTCGTGCCGCCCGCTCGGAGGTGCGGCCATAGAGCCGCACGACCGCACCCGGCAACTGGTCCTCGACCACAAGCTGCATCCGTTCCTTCACCGCGAAGTCGAAGAGTTCAAGAGCATGAACCATATCCTGGTTGTGCACGTGGGTGGCGAAGATCGCCCACACCCGCTCAGCCGGCGGCAGCGCCTGGGCATCCGTCAGCACCCCTGCGATCCCCTTGCGGATGGAACTGCCGTAGACCACGTCGGCCTGCGCTAGACCGACGCGGTCGCGGTAAAAGCGGAACAGGTGCTGGGCGTAGCTGCCGACGTAGACGAGATCGCCCGGCCGATCGTCGCGGGCGACGCGCTGCGCCGCCCCGCGGATGTCGGGTGCAGCAAAGGGGATCCGCCCGGGTGCGGCCTCGAGGAGCGTAAGGCCCACGGGCGGCGCGCAGAGACCGGCCAGGACCACGGCTGCCGTCAGAGCATTGGGCACGCCTTTGGCGTGCAGCCCTTCCAGCCCTTCGGCGACGAACAGTAAGACGGCCGGGGCGGCGAACAGCAAAAAGCGCCAGCCGAAGGGGTAAAGAGCCAGAGCGGAAGCGACGAGCGCCCCCAAGAGCGGCAGTGCGCGCATGGCGGCACGGGCAACATCGCGCCGCAGCAACCGCCACGCACCCAAGGTCATGAACACGGCCGCGAGGACCTCGCCGCTCGGCCGGCCGGGAAGAAAAAAAACGCCCTTCGGTAAAGGCGGCGTGGGCCGGGGCGACCCAGGCTTTATAGTACCAGAAGGCGTTTTTCGCCGAGGACCAGGGTAAAGGCGCAAAGAACGCGCCAATAGCCGCGCATGGCAGCGCGTGTTGCCACCTGGCGCGTGGCCAGGACGTGCAACATGACGTAGAGTGCCGCGAGCAGCGCACACAGAGCGAGCACGCGAACTGCCTCCGCGCCGTCGCCGCGGCGCAGCTGCGCGCCGGCGAGCGCGAGGCCGACACCGGCGATGACGAAGGCACTGGCATGGCTCAGCGCCACCGCGGCCGTGCCCACGAGCGCGAAGGCGAGAAGGTGGCGAGTGCCGAAGGTGCAGCTACGCAGCGCCGCGAGCCCGATCCACAAGAGCAGTGCCGCGGCACAGAAATCCGCCATGTATTGTTTGACTTCCGCCGAATAGTAGACATAGGCGGGAAACAGCGCGACCGCCGCGGTGGGCACGAGCGCGGGCCACGGCCTCCGCTCGGCGAGGCCGATCGCCGCCACGGCCACAAGGCCGACGTTTCCGAAGATGAATTGCGGCAACCGCAGGGCCAGTTCGGGTCGTCCCGGCCAGAGGGAGAGCAGGGCACGCTCGAGCCACAACCAGCCGACCGGTGCTGCCTGGTCGAAGGCCAAAGGTTCGAGCAGATCGAGGAACGAGCGCTCGAGGAGGTTGAGGGCGATGCTCACCTCGTCGACCCAGAGCCCGCGCGCACTCCACCAGTGGCGCAAGCGCAGCAGCACGCCGATGGCGACGAGGACCGCCACCGCAGCGACCAGGGCTGGGCGCGCAGGGTCGTGGGTGGAGGAGGCGGGCGGTGTGGTCGATGGCATCAGTGCGCGGTTTCCTCGGGCGTGCCGCCGCTTCGAGCGCGCGGCCGTGTGCCTTGCGCGCGCACACACCGAAGCTGCTTGCTGTGGAGGGGGTCAGTTGAGGTAGTACCGCTGTGACTTTTTATAGTATCCGTAGCGATCGGTGTGGCCATACTTCGCGTGTTTAGCGAGATCGACCCGCGTAAGAACGATGCCCGTGAGGTTGGCGCCGAGTTCGCGCAAGGCCGCGACCTCTTCGGCGACGAGCGCAGCTGGGGTCTTGTTCCACTGCACCACATAGAGCACCCGATCAACCAGGGGGGCGAGGATGCGGGCATCGGTCACGCTCGCCACGGGCGCGGTATCGAGCAGCACGAGATCATAGCGATCGCGCAAGTGGGCGAAGAGCGCACGCATACGCTCCCCGGCGAGGAGCGCGATCGGGTTGGCGGTGCGCCCCTTAACCGGCAGGAAATCGACGCCGGTGTCCTCGTCCTTGCGGACCGCCTCTTCGAGGCTGGCGCTGCCCTCGAGCACCTCGACCACCCCGGGCGGGGTGGGCCCGCCCAGGTTGCGGTGCACAGAGGGATGGCGCAGGTCGAGATCGAGCAGGAGCACGCGCTTGCCGGAACGGGCGGCAAAGGTGCCCAAGGAGACGACGAGCGTGGTCTTGCCCTCCTCGGGCAGGCTCGAGGTGACGAGCACGATTCGCCCGCGCTCGCCCAGAGCACTGGTGATCGCCACGAAGACGGCACCGATCGCCTCGGTGTAGAGCGAGAGCGGTTTGTCCAAGAGATACTGGTGCGGCAGCTGGCGGCGCTTGAGCGCGAGCTCGGGGACGAGAGCGAGCACTGGTAATCCCGTCGCCCGCTCGGTCTCGCGGGCGCTGCGCAGTCCCTTAGCGAGGCTCTCGAGCACGAGCGCAAGGCCGCTTGAGAGCAAAAACGAGCCCAAGAACCCAGCTAAGAGGAACACCTTGGGCCCGAGCGAGCTCGGGGCGAGCGGCGGTGTGGCACGACTTACGAGCCGCGCATCGGCTTCCACCAAGCGTTCTTCTTCGCGCGTCTCCTTGGAGCGTTGGAGGACCGCCTGGTAGAGCTGGCGCGCCGCTTCCGCCTGCCGTTCGAGCTCGTTGAGGCGCACTTCGGCCTGACGGTCGCGCGCCGAGCGCCCCTTGATGGTGGCGAGCTGGGCTTCGATCGCGGCGATCTTGCTCTGCGCGACGCGGACGTCGTTTTCGAGCTGGGTGGCGATGCGGTCGATCTCGGCGCGCACCTTGGCCTGCAGATTGGCGCGGTCGCGCTCGAGCTGGACCATGCGCGGATGGCGCGGCCCGAACTGGGCACTGAGCTCGGCCTCGCGGCGCGCGAGCTCGGCTTCGCGGGCGCGCAGATCAATGATCACCGGCGAGGCGGCGATGTCGCTGATCGCATCGAGCCCGCCGCCGCGCGCGCGAAGTTCGCGCACGAGTCTGAGCTTGGCCTGCCGTTCGGCGAGCTCGCCGCGGGCGACGATGAGCTCGCGGTTGAGCTCGCTCAGCTCCTGCTCGCCCAAGGTCACCCCGCGGGCATCCAAAAGATCCTGCTCGGCCTTGAACCGGGCAACCGCCGCCTCGGCCTGTTCGACTTCCGCGCGCAGGGTCTTAAGCCGCTCCTGCAAAAAGCTCGAGGCGCGCACTGTTGCGCCGAGCTTCGCCTGGCGCTGCTGCTCGAGGTAGACGTCGACGAGATGGTTGGCGATCTGGGCGGCTTTGGCCGGCTCTTCGGAGCTCACTTCGAGGGTGAGCAAATAGGAGCGGCCGTCGTTGAGCACGCGCACGCGCTTGGCGAGCGCCGCTACCACCAACTCCTCGACGGGCTCGGTTGGCACTTCGGTCGCCGCCGAAGCGGACCCGGTCTCGGCAGCGACCCCGATCGCCACCAACCAATCGGGCGGCACGAGCGCGAGCAGGCGCTCGAAAAGGATGCGCGGATCGAAAAGCGCGCTAATGGGATCGGGCTCGCGCAAGAAGGGGTTGAACTCGGGGTCTTCGGCGAGCGCGAGATCGCGCGCGGTGCGGCGCAGGAGTTCGGGTGAGGTGAGGATGCCGATCTCGGTGGCGATCACCCGCTCGTCCACCGGCAGACGGCCGACGACTTTCTCGATGGCGAGGATGCGGTCCTCGCGCGGTTCGATGACCACGAGCGCGGCGGCGCTGTAAAGCGGCGTGCGCAGGGAGCCGAACAGCCAGCCAGCTGTGGCGCCGAGGAGCGAAAGGAGCAGGATCAGCCACTTGCGGCGCCAAAGAACCGCAAGGAAGGAGAGCACGTCGATCGCGGCGCCGTCCGGCCGTGGCGGCGAGGTCGACGGCGGGTCAACCTTGACGGGCGCCAAATCCCGCATGGGGGGAGACTCGCGTGATCCTGAAGGCTCCACAGCCTATAGGCAGGCGTTGATAGCGAGACAAGGGATGGCGGCTCGCGGTGCGCGCCCGTCCTACTCCGGTACGCAGTTCGCATGGGCGGGGCGGTAGCGCTTGGCGCGCATGATCGGGCGGACGAACGGGTTTGTCAACCTATATTCGGATTTAAATCTAATCATTGCAGTAAACAATCCTCGGGATTCGGTCGCGCCCTTTTGCGATACGCGCCCGCTCTTTCCCTGCCGCCCGCTGCTGCGGCTTATCCCCAAAAGCGGCCCTTTATCCCCCGGGATTTGGTCGCGCCCGCGGCTGGCGGCTGCGTTATCCTCCGGGATTTGGTCGCAATCCACCGGGATTTGGTCGCGCCGGACGGCCGCCGCACCCCACTTATCCACCGGGATTTGGTCGCGCCCGCGGCTCAGATTCGGGACTTGGTCGCGCGCGATTCGGGATTTGGTCGCGCTCTATAAGAAGATGCAAAATATGAATCTGCAAAATATGAATCAGGGGCAGGCAAGGCAGGAAGCGCGACCAAATCCCGAATCGACAGACCATTCAGAGGGTGCTATCAGGTTCAAGAGCGGTTCTTCAGCCTTCGAGCGAGACTGCGATGGCAGCCGAGCACGAGCTCATCATCCGCGAGGGTCTCGACGCCGCTTTGCGGCGGGCGAACACCGCCAAAGAACGCGCCCAGCTGCGTCTTGCCGCCGACATCCTCGTGCAGGAAGCCGAAAACCCGTCGGCGACCACCCACCTCCATTCGATCCTGTGCACCATCTATCTGCCGCACCGGCGCACCGAACCGGACCAGGCCTGGCAACGGTCGAACGGAGAAGGTGCGACGCTCATGATCCAGCCGACCAAAGACGAACAGGGCCGCTATTACGGCGTGCCCTATGGCGCTACCGGTCGGCTCATGATGATCTATTTGCAAAACGAGGCGTATCGCAACCGCTCGCGCCAAGTCGAGCTCGGCCGCTCGATGCACGCCTGGCTGCGCGCGATGGGGGTGGATTCCTCCGGCAAGGGCTATCGGGCGGCACGCGAACAAGCGCTGCGCATCGAGCGCTCGCTCGTCACCGTCGCCTATGTCGGCCCCAACGGCAAGGAACGCTGGCAAGACACGATCATCCGCGGCTCGTTCAACCTCGCACCACCGGATGAGAGCGGCGGCCGCCAGCACGAGCTCTTCCCGCAACTCATCCAGCTCTCGGAGAGCTTTTATGAAGCCCTCATCCGCCATCCGGCGGTGCTCTTCGAGCCGGCGATCAAGGCTCTCTCCGGCAAGAGCCTGGCCCTCGATATCTATCTCTGGCTCGCCTATCGGCTGCACGCGCTCGAGCGGCCGACCCGGGTCGGCTGGAAGAGCCTGCACCAGGCCTTCGGCCCCAACTACGATCGCGAGCGCGACTTCCGCGCCAAGTTCAAAGAAGCGCTCAAAGACGCCCTCCTCGTCTACCCGCAGGCGCGGGTGGATCTGATCGAAGAGGGCGTGCTCCTTCACCCTTCCGCACCCGCCGCACCGCCGCGCAATGTCTACTTCATCGACGCCCGGCGGCTGCTCAGCCGCCGGGCGGAAGTCTTAGGAAAATAAACTTCGGGAGTTGGTCGCGGCGCGCCCCCACAAACCCGAGAGCATCCCAAGACCAACGCCAACAGCGCAGGAGTGGCAGGGCCGTCCAGAGCCGATCGCAAGGCGGCGATTTAGGAACAAAAACTTCGGGAGATGGTCGCGCCACCGAGGCGCGCAACGCCGCAAAGTGCAGATCGCTGTTGCGTCTGCGCGCGCACCCACGGCTGGCAACGCACACAGAAGCGCTTTTTCCTGGAGTCCGGCGTTCATCTGCGCTCCTATACGCGGGTCACGGCAGGAGAGCGCCATGGAAGACGTTGTCGCCCGGTTCGAGCGCTACGCCGAGCTCTGCCGCGCGGTACAGCGCAAGGCGATCGAGCTCGAGAACCATCCCGAACGCAAAAAGCGCCTGCGCCGCTTCGGCCCGGGCGAAGTGGCCGAGCTCCTCGGCATCTCCCCGGGCTATCTGCGCAGCCTCGTGCACGAGCCGGGATTCCCAACAGGCGAAGTGGGCCCAGGCGGGCGGCGCTCCTTTACGCTCGGCGAGATCCGGGCGGCGCGCGCCTGGCTGTTCGCCCATACCGGCAACCCGCGCTACGCCCCCAACCGGCGGCCGGAACTGGGCGAAAAGCTGCAAGTGGTGACCTTCGTCAACTTCAAGGGCGGCAGCGGCAAGACCACAACGGCCGTGCACTTCGCCCAGCACCTCAGCTTGCGCGGCTATCGCGTGCTGCTCGTCGACCTCGACCCCCAGGCCTCCGCCACCGCGCTCTTCGGCTTCGATCCCGAGAGCGAAGTGGGGGCCGCCACTTTCGCGGGCTGGCTCGCGCGGCGGCAGCCGGCGCGCGCCTTCGTGCGACCGACGCACTGGGAAGGTCTCGATCTCGTGCCGGCGAGCATCGCCCTGCAGCACGCCGAATATGATCTCGTCGGCCGGCTGCTCGAGCGGCGCGACTTTCCGTTCTACGCTCAGCTGGCCGAACTGTTGGCGGAAGTGGAAGCCGATTACGACGTCGTGGTGTGCGACTGCCGCCCGGATGTCGGCATGCTGACGTTGAACGCGCTGTGGGCGGCAACCGGTCTTGTGGTGCCCATTCCGCCCTCGATGTTGGATTTCGCATCCTCGGGCGAGTTCTTTCGTTTCTTGGCCGAAGTCGCGCGCGACTTCCGCGGCTCGATCACCCGGGATGCCTTGGCCTTCGATTTCGTGCGCATCGTGACCACTCGCTTTAAGGCGAGCGACCGCAACCAGGCGGAGATCGTGCGCTGGAAGCGGGCGCTCTTCCAAGATGCCGTGCTCGCCGAGGCGATGGTGGACACCGCGCTTGTGGATGCCGCGGGTATCCTCAAAGAGACGCTCTACGAGTACGAGCCGGCCGGCAACCGCCGCACCTATGAGCGCGGGCTCGAGGCGGTACGCCGGTTGGATCGCGCGCTCGAGCGCGAACTGTTGCGGGTGTGGGGGCGGCCGGTGGAGGAGTAGCGCGGGTGAGGAGAGAAGCGATGCGGCAGACCGACAAACGGGCGGCGCTCTCGGCGTCCATCGCCGCTTTGGGCGCGGAGGCCGAAGCAGGCGGAGCGGCGGTGCGCGGCATCGTCGGCCGGGCGCTCGCGCTGCACCGCGAGGGCCTGCTCGAGCGGCTCAAGGCGCTCGAGAGCGCACAGGCCGCCGAGCCGGGGGCTGTGCTCGTGCGCATCGATCCGGCGCGCATCGACGACCCCCTCCCCCCCGATCGCCATCCCGCCGCGTTTGCCGATGCCGCCTTCGCCCAGCTCAAGGAGAGTATCGCCGCGCACGGTCAGGACACGCCGATCGTGGTGCGCGCCAAGGGCGAGCGCTTCGAGCTCGCGACCGGCAGGCGGCGGCTCGCGGTGTGCCGTGAGCTGGGTATTCCCGTACTCGCCCGCGTCCTGCCGCTCGACGACGAGGCGATGCTGGCTCTGCAGTATCGGGAGAACGCGGAGCGGGCGGATGTGAGCGCCTTCGAGCGCGGGCGGTGGTTCGCCCAGCTCGCCGAAGCGGGCTGGAGCACGACCCGTCTTGCTGCCCTTACCGGCCTCTCGCAACCCTCGATCGTCGCCTATCTCAAGCTCGGCCGCTTGCCCGAGGAGCTCGTGCAGGGCTTGAGCGACCCGCGCGCGCTCAGCCTGCGCGACGGTGCGCGGCTGGCAGCAGCGCTCGCAGGCGGCCCGCACGTGCTCGAGCGCATGCGGGAAGCCCTTGCCGCCGCCGCCGGGCGGCCGGTGCGCGAGCAGCTCGCCCGGGCACTCGCGGCAGCGCGCGGCGAAGCCCGCCCGCCCAGCAAGCACGCGGCGCGGCTGATCCTCGACCGCGAGGGGCGCAAGCTCGCCACGCTCACCCGCTCGGGCAACCAGTGGATCGTGCGCTGGGCGCCGAGGATCGAAGCGGAGGCGATCGCCTGGATCGCGGCGCGCCTGCCCGAGCTCTTCGACCAGTGGCGGCGGGGCGCGACCGCGGGCGGGCGCGAGGAGGGCAAAAAGAGCGGATGAGCCCGAGACGGGGTTATCAGCGCGCTGATAACCCGGCCGCGGCCGCCCTCGGGCGCTCGAAAGAACGCAACGGCGCGAAGGAGCTGCTCATCCGCTGTCTTTTATGCGCGGCTGCGCACAGCCGCGATCCAAAAGCGCGCGCGCAGCGGTGCTGAAGGCGAAGACGAGCGGCAGCGCGAGCCAGTTCCAGGGCTCGGCGAAGAGCAGCGGGGAGTGGCTGCCGATCATGGCGAAGAGCACCACCGGTGCGAGGTGGCGGTTGTGGCGCAGCCGCTGCGCGATCTGGCGGCAGAGCTCGCCATCGGGCGGCCCGCCGGCGGCACGAGCACGGCTGAGGCGGCGCTCGTAGGGCACGACGAGATGCGCAATCGAGCCCACCATGCAGGTGGCGAGCATGGCTCCGGTGTGCATCACCGCGCCGCGCGCGGAAAAGATGCGGCTCGAGGCGAAGGCGAAGAGGAGGATGCCCAAAAAGCCGAAGAGCGCGAAAAGACGCTCATCGCGGGCAAGCGGCGCGCGGCAGAGGATCTCGTAGCAAAGGTAGCCCAAAAGAATGCTGGCCAGGCCAAGGATGCGCGCCCGCCAAGGGCCAAGCGGCAGCCCGAGGGGGTCGATCAGATCGAGCTCGGGCCGAAGGTAATAGAGGAGAAGGAGCAAGAGAAAACCGGAGAACCAGGTGGCATAGGCGGCCCAGCGGAGCCCCAAGGCGGTCTCGGCCGAAAGCGGAAAGAAGCGGGCGGGGGAGGCGCCCGTAGCCGCGGCACGCGCAAGCGCGGGCGACAAACGCGCAAAGGCGAAAGCGCCACCGAGCCAGCTCACCGCGGCGAGGAGATGGGCCCAGCGCAAGAAGAGGACGAGACCCTCCTCGAGGAGCGGATCCATCGCCGTTTTTACCCTTAAGCCGAGCGTCCCCGCACGCGATGGACCGCAAGCCGCGCCCAGGGCAAGAGGGGGCGCGCGGCACGAGCGCAGCCGCGCGCGATGAGCGCGCAATGGTGAAGGCCGGAGTGCCGAAGAGCGCCGGCACGGTGAGCGAGCCAAAGAAAGCAGCCGAGGTGACAGGCGGTGCGCGAGCCTGCGCGCGCTCAAAAAAGGGTCAGAGATCGCAAGACCCCCCCCCGGGATCGGGGAAAAGGTTCGCAGCGATCGCACCGCTCCGTCGCCCAGAGGGGCGGAGGAGGGATCGCACCGCGCGCCCAGACGGTCGCCTCGCGGACCAGGCAGGCGCTCGCGCTCGGCGATCCGCGCGAGGTGGCCTTCGCCTGCCGGCATCAAGGGGCGTGGAAGGAGCCGATGAGGGGTCGGCACGCGCCGGTGCGGGGGGCAGCGTCGCGGTGCGCGCAAGCGAGCCGGTCTTGCGGCCGGAGACCGGCGGCGTCGGCGGCGGTTGGGTGGGCGCAGCGGGCTGGCCGCGCCGGCCGGAGCGCTGCCGGAGACTCGTCGGCGCGTGCGGACGGTGATGGGGACAGCGGGGCGATGCGCCGCAGCTGCGCCGATAGGCCGGCTCTTTCGGCGCGCGCGGGGGCGGGAAGGGCCATCTCACGGTCAATGGGGTGGCGGCCGCAGACCCGGCGGTTGCGCGGTGTGCGCAGAAGGGTTGCCTGCGGTCGCGGTGCGCGGGGTTATCAGCGCGCTGATAACCCCGCGCGGCGGATCAACCGGTCGGGTGGAGGACCTCGAGCAGACAATCGCGGACGGCGGCATCGACCTCGGGGATGCGCCCGCCCCAGAAGGAAAAGCCGGGTACCGCCTGGTGGATGAGCATGCCGAGCCCATCGAGGGTGCGCAGACCGCGCGCGCGGGCGGCGCGCAAGAGCTCGGTCTCGAGCGGGACATAGACGAGATCGGCGACGATCGCCGCTTGCGGCAAGGGCGCGAGGTCGAGGGCGAGCGGCGGCTGGCCCTCCATGCCGAGGCTCGTGGCGTTGACGAGAAGGGCGAGATCGCCGAGCGCCTCTGCCGGCGGCGGCCAGCTGAGGACGGCGAGGCGGCCGGGAAAGAGGGCGTCGAGATCGGCGGCCAATGCCGCTGCGCGGGCTGCTGTGCGGTTGGCCAGACGCAACAGCGGACAGCCGGCATCGAGAAGGGCACAGGCCACCGCGCGCGCCGCCCCGCCGGCACCGAGCACCAGGGTGGGGCCGGAGCGTGGATCGAAGTCGGGATATTCGGCCAGAAGATGAGCCCAAAAGCCGGCGCCGTCGGTATTGCGGCCCTCGAGCGTGCCGTCTTGGTGCACGAGCACGGTGTTGACGGCGCGCATGCGCTCAGCCGCGGCATCGCGCCGGTGGACGAGGGCGAAGGCCCGCTCCTTGTGCGGGATGGTGACGTTCCAGCCCAAAAAGCCGAGCCGGGGTAGGGCGCGAAAGGCGAGCTCAAGGTCTTCCGGGCGCACCGCTAAGGGCACATAGGCGCCATCGATGCGGTAGCGGGCGAACCAATGGCCGTGCAGGCGGGGCGAGAGCGAGTGGGCGACGGGCCAGCCGACGACCCCGGCGAGGCGGGCCTTGCCAGAAAGGAGCATGGGGGAAATTCTCCGCGCGCGCATCCAGGCTAAGGCGGGCAGAAAGCGGCGTCGAGAGCAAAAGAGTGGCTGGTGATCTTGGGCCCCGCTCCGGGTGAGCGGACGCGCTAAGCGGGAAGGGGCCACGGCTCTACGATGCGCGGCAAGCCACGGCGGGACGGACGGCCGGTGATGGTAGCGCAAGAAGATCGGCTCGCTCAGCTGTTCAAGGCGCGCCAGCTCGACCCGCTGATGCGGTTCGCCTTTCGCTGCGCGCATCGGCTGTTGCGGCTGTGGTGGGCGATCCGCCGCCCGCGTGCGGAGGGGGCAGCGGTGGCGGTGTGGCAGGACGGGCGGCTGTTGGTGGTCGAGACCTCCTATCGGCCGGGGCTGTGGGACCTCCCGGGCGGGGGGCGGGGGGCGGGCGAGGACGCGCGGATGGCGGCCCGCCGTGAACTGTTCGAGGAGACTGGACTCGCCCCCGCGCCGGAGGAGCTCGAGGACGGCGGGTGCTTGGCGTTCCGCTTTGAGGGGCGGCGGATCGCCATGCAGCTGCTCATCTGGCGCCCGAGGGGGGCGATTGTGCCGCAAATCGACCGACGCGAGATCGTGCGGGCCGAGTTCCGGCGGCCCGAGGAGCTCGCGCGGTCGGCGCTGACGCCCGGGCTCGCTCTTTATCTCGCGCGGCTCACCGGTTACGGGTGCTCAAAAGCGCGGGGCGTGGCGGGGGCTGAGAGCGGGGGCAAGACGCCGCCGCAGACCAGTCCGACATAGTGGCGCTCGAGTTCGGAGAGTTCGCGGAAATAGGCGCCCAAGGAGATGTCGCAGGTGGCGGCGAGGGTAAGACGTGCCTGGAGGTCGTTCATGGCGCGGCGCTGTTGGATGGCGGCGGCGGAGAGGGTTTCGATCTGGGTGCAGGCGGGCAGGGCGGCGAGGACGACGATCGGTAGGAAGCGGCGCATCATGATATGAAATCCCGGCAACAGGACTGAAAACCTTTTAACCTCGGACTTATAGGAATGTCAACCTCTGAGCAGCCGATCGCCCCCACCGCCGCCCCACCCCCCGTGCGGCTCGAAGCGGTCACCGTCTTGAGCTTCGACTGCTACGGCACCCTCATCGACTGGGAACGCGGCATCCTCAACGCACTCGACCCTTGGCGCAAGCGCACCCGCCTCGACCTTTCCGACGACGCCCTCTTAGCCGCCTTCGCCGAAGAGGAATCGGCGCAAGAAAAGGAAACCCCGAGCCTGCGCTATGATCTGCTCTTGGCACAGGTGGCCGAGCGGCTCGGCCGCCGCTTCGCCGCTCCCCTATCCGATGAGGAAGCTCGCGCTTTTGCCGCCTCGGTGGGCGATTGGCCGCCCTTTCCCGACAGTGCGGCGGCCTTGGCGCGGCTTGCCCGCCATGTGCCGCTGCTCGTGCTCTCCAATGTCGATGAGGCCTCGATCCGCCGCTCGGCGGCCAAGCTCGGCAATCCCTTCACCGCCATCCTCACCGCCGAGGCGATCGGCTCGTACAAGCCGGATCTGCGCAACTTCGCCTATCTCTTGGGCTTTATCGCCGGGCGCGGGTGGTCGCGGGCGGGCCTCGTGCATGTCGCGCAAAGCCTGTTCCACGACCATGTGCCGGCAGCGGCGATGGGCATTCCCACGGTTTGGATCGATCGCCGCGGCGGACGCGCGGGCGGGGCGACGCCGCCGCCGCCCGTTCCCATCGCGCCGGCGCTCCGCTTCGCTGATCTCGCCGCCTTCGCCGACGCCTTCGAAGCGGCGCGTGGGCGCTCTTAACGCGCTGCAGCTCGTGCCGAGATCGAAAGGAAAGCCGGGCGCCATGCCCGGCTCCGGCACCGTTTGCCGGGACGCGAGGGTCTAAAGGCGGAAATGTTCCTCAACATAGCGCAACAAAAGCGCGATGCAGTCCTCAAGACCGAGCTCATCGGTGGGGACCACGAGCTCGGGGTTCTCGGGCGGCTCGTACGGTGCCGAGATGCCGGTAAAATCTTTGATCTCGCCTTTGCGGGCGCGCTTATAGAGCCCTTTGGGGTCGCGCTGTTCGCACACCGCGAGATCGGCTTTGACGTAGATCTCGTGGAAGTTCTCGCCCGCCGCCTCGCGCGCCCGCTGTCGGTCGCTGCGATAAGGAGAGATGAAGCTCGAGATCGCAATAAAGCCGGCATCGGCGAACAATGCCGCGACCTCGCCCACGCGGCGGATGTTCTCCGCCCGATCCTCAGGGCTAAAGCCGAGATCGCGGCAAAGCCCGCCGCGGATGTTGTCGCCATCCAGCACGTAGACGTGATAGCCCTTGGCGAAGAGCTCGCGCTCGAGCGCAAGGGCAAGGGTCGATTTTCCGGCCCCGCTTAGGCCCGTGAACCACAGCACCCCGCCTTTGTGGCCGTTGCGGGCGGCGCGCGCGGCACGGCTCACCGCATGGCCGACAGCGGTGAGATTGCTCGCCCGCACCGTCAGCAGTTGCCGTTGGTCGGGGTAGCCCTCCATCGAGATGGTGCCGCCGCCCACCGGGATGAAATCCTCGACCAAGACGAAGCGGCCGGTGCGCGGATTGCTGCGGTACTCGTCGAGGGCGAGGATGCGCTTGCTGCGCAGCACCACTTCGCCGGCGGCGTTGCGCGGGATCGCTTCCGGCGGCAGCGGTCGCAGCTCGGCGGTATCGATCGCCTTTTCGATCGCTTCCACCACCACCGTGGCCTCGGTGGTGGCGAGCTTGAGCTTATAGTTGGCCCCGATCACGAGCGGCCGCTCGCCCAGCCAGAAGATGCGGGCTTTAAAGACGTTGGTGAGCAGCGGCGGATCGCTCTCATGGCTCATGATCTCGCCGCGCTCGACGAAGATCGGCTCATCGAGGGTGATGCCGATGCTCTGGCCGGCCACCGCTTCCGCAGGCGGCTCGGGGACGTGCCAGGCCTCGATCGTCTTGATGCGCGCGGTTTTGTTGGAGGGCGAGAAGAGCACGCGATCGCCCACCTGAAGCCGCCCCGATTCGAGCCGGCCGGCGATGATCCGCCGTTGGTCGAACTTGTAGACGTCTTGCACCGGCATGCGCAGCGGCCGGTCGACCGGCAGTGCCGCATAGGGGAAGGAATCGAGCACCTCCAGCACCGAGGGGCCCTGGTACCAGGGCATGCGCGGGCTGTGGCGGGTGAGGTTGTCGCCTTCGCGCGCCGAGATGGGCACGATCGCCTTGGGCTCGACCCCGAGGTCAGCGAGATAGGCACGAAAGTCCTCGGCGACGGCACCGAACCGCTCGGCCGAATAGCCCACGAGGTCCATCTTGTTGACCAGCACCGCGACCTCGCGGATGCCCAAAAGGTGCAACAGATAGCCGTGCCGTCGCGACTGTTCTTGGGCGCCTTCTTGCGCGTCGATGACGAGGAGCGCCGCTTCCGCTTTGGCGGCGCCGGTGACCATGTTCTTCAAGAATTCCTTATGACCCGGAGCGTCGATGATGAGATAGGGGCGCAGCTTGCTGCGGAAGCGGATCTGGGTGGTGTCGATGGTCACCCCCTGATCGCGCTCGCTCTGCATGGCATCGAGCACGAAGGCCCATTCAAAGGGCATGCCCCGGCGCTCGGAACTGGCCTTGACCGCCTCGAGCTTGCCCTCGGGTAGCGAGCCGGTTTCGTAGAGCAGGCGTCCGACGAAGGTGGATTTGCCGTGATCGACGTGACCCACGATCACGATCGGCAGGGGGCGCGCAGCAAGAGCATGCGGCATCGACGGCACCGTGCAGGAAAAGGGGTCAAGCAGGGCGTGGTCTTACATGTAACCCGCCCGGCGCAGGCGCTCGAAGCTGTCCTCCGCCTCGTGGTCCATGGCCCGCCCGGCGCGCTCGGGGATCTTGGTCGATTCGAGCTCGGCGATGATGGCATCGAGCGTATCGGCGGTGCTCGGCACCGGGAAGGTGATGTCCTGATCGCCGAGCGAGCGGTAGCGTTTGCCGTCCTTGGCGAAGTAGAGCTCGATCACCGGGATCCCTTCGCGGCGGGTGTACTTCCACACATCGAGCTCGGTCCAGTTCAAGATCGGGTGGACCCGCACATGGGTGCCCTTGGGAAAGCTGGTCATAAAGTGGTCCCAGAACTCGGGCGGCTGGTCCTTAAGCTGCCATTGGCCGCTCTCATCGCGCGGGCTGAAGATGCGCTCTTTGGCGCGGATGGCTTCTTCGTCGCGGCGGATGCCCAAGATGAGGCCCTCAAAGCCGTACTTGGCGAGCGCCGCCTTAAGCCCGAGGGTCTTGCGGGCGGCAGAGCGGGCGGCAGGCGGCAACGTGGGATCCGTCGCCTCAAGCGGCGGGCATTCCTCGCGGATGAAGCTAAGACCCCATTCCTTGGCGTAGCGATCGCGAAAGGCGTACATCTCGGGGAATTTCTTGCCGGTGTCGATGTGCAACACCGGAAAGGGCACGTGGCCGAAGAAGGCCTTCTTGCACAGCCAGATGACGACGTTGCTGTCCTTGCCGAGCGACCACAAGATGGCCAGGCGGTCGAGTTTCGCCTTCGCTTCGCGCAAAATGTAGATGCTCTCGGCCTCAAGCGCGTCGAGATGGTCCATAGCTGCGATCCGGTGGCGGCTACAGGCGCCGGTGTGCGCCCGCAAAGCGCGGCCGTGTAGCCGCCGCCCGGCCGCTCGTCAACGCGCGCTTGGCCGCGCTCCTGCGCGCGGCCTCAGCGGCGGGTGGCGGCAAGGCGCTTTTTGATCGCGGCGAGCCGGCGCTGCCGCGCCGCCTTCCGCCGGTTGGGGGCAAAGCCCTTGGGCATCCCGCCATCGCGCCCGCTCTGCACGCGGCCGAGCTGGACCCACTGCCGCACCGGGCCGCTGTCGAGGTGCAAAAAGTCGGAGGCCGGATAATAGCCGACCCCGCCCGCTTCGAGGGCGAGCGCCGCCTTGTGCGCGGTGGCAAGCGGCACGCCCGGAAAGCGCAAGTCGATCGCCATCCCGTACATGTGCAGACTGTTGGCCGCCACCGCGCGCGAGCGCCGGCGCAGCATGGCATTCGTCTCGGGCGAGCGGTAGCCCGAGAGCACCTCAAGGGGGCCCGAAACACCGAGCTGGCGCTGCACGAGATAGGCGATATCGAGGACCTGCGGGTCGATCTCGATGATCTCATCGGTGCGCCAGTCGCGCAACAGACGATCGATCGAGCGCAGGCTCTCTTCGATGTACTGCCCATCGGCGAAGTAGACGGTGCGCAGACTCTCGCCCGTGTGGCGATGGTGGAGGGCGATCTGCCGGACGGGAACCGCCGCGAGCGCCCGCTGCCAGCGGCCCAAGAGGCCGCCCCCTAGGATCGGCAGACCGACGGCGAGGCCGAGGAGAAAGCGTCGACGGGATCCGACCGACCGCTCCGACATGCCGTTCCCCCTCCTTTTCTGTCGCTCGCGCAGACCAAGCCCGAGAAACATCGATCTCGGGGGTTCGCTATCAGCTGAACGGGGCCCTAGCTAGGCGATCTGAAGTCAATCTGCAACAGTCTCTGTGTGATTCGCTCCCGAGATACTGGACAGCGCGGCGTGATACCGTCAACCGCTCGATGCGTGACTTCAAAGCAACTATACTCGTTGCGAACGCGCAACGGTTTTGCCGTGAAGCGACGAAAAACAACCTTCTCCGATGTGTCCGAGCCGACCATCGGTCCGATGCGCACGCCAGCGGTACCGCATTACAGACGCTCGAGCGGCGCGGATCTTCCCGCGCGCGCGCGGATCGACGATGCTTGTGGCGATGACGCCGGAGCTCTCGATCGTCGTGCCCCTCTTCAACGAGGAGGACAATGTCGGCCCGCTCTATGAAGCGATCGCGGCCGCACTCGAGCCTTTGCCGGTTGCGGTCGAGCTCCTGCTGGTCGACGACGGTTCGCGCGATGGCACCTTCGCTCGCGCGCTCGCCCTGCCGCGCAGCGCCAAGCCGCAGCTGCGGATCGTCAAGCTCAAGCGCAACTATGGCCAGACGGCGGCGATGGCCACCGGGATTGCGCTCGCGCGCGGGCGGGTGATCGTGACCATGGACGGCGATCTGCAGAACGATCCCGCCGACATCCCGCGCCTGCTCGCCAAGCTCGAGGAAGGTTACGATCTCGTCGTGGGTTGGCGGCGCGAGCGCAAGGACCACTGGTCGCGGGTGCTGCCCTCGAAGATCGCCAACCGTTTGATCGGCTGGATCACAGGGGTGCCGATCAAGGACAATGGCTGTTCGCTCAAGGCCTATCGCGCGGAACTCATCAAGGCGATCCCCCTCTATGCCGAGATGCACCGCTTCATCCCGGCGATGGCGAGCTTGGCTGGCGCGCGGGTGGCCGAGCTCGAGGTGCGCCACCATCCCCGCCGCTTCGGCCGCTCGAAATACGGCTTTTCCCGCATCTACAAGGTACTGGTCGATCTGCTCGCGATTGCCACCATCCTCGATTTCGCCCGTCGGCCGATGCGGTGGCTCGTCGGCACCGGGCTTGCGGCGGCACTGTGCGCTACCTTTGCCGGCCTGCTCTTCGTGCTCACCCGCGAGCAGCCGGGTGTGGCCTTTCAAGGCGTGGTCATGCTAAGTGGTGCTCTGTCCGCCTTTTTGCTCTTCCTTGCGCTGTTGAGCTATCTCTTGCACAGCACCCGTGCCGCTCGCCTCGACCGTTTTCGGCTCCTTGCCGCCCGCTTAGGCGCAGAGCCGAGCACCGCCGCCGCAAGGGCCGTCCCATGACCGCCGAGCCTACCCCCCGCCATCTCGCCGCAGCGGTCGGCACGATCTCGATCGTGGTGCCGCTCGGCCGCGAGTATGAAGACCTGGCAGCGCGCCATGCGCGGTTGCGCGCCGGGCTCGCACCGCTCGCGCGGCCGCTCGAGTTCGTCTACGTGCTCGATGGGCCGCTTGCGCACAACCGCGCCGCACTTGCCGCCCTGCGCCGGGCCGGCGAGCCGATCGAGGTCCTCGCCTTTGCCCATCCCATGGGCGAGGCTGCCGCCTTAAGCGTCGGCCTGCGTCACGCCCGCGGCGGGATCGTGCTCACCACCGATCCCGACTTTGCCCTCGATCCTGCCGAACTGCCGCGCCTTGTGCACCGGCTCGAGACGAGCGAAGCGGACCTCGTCGTCGGAGCCCGCCGCCCCTTCGGCCGCTCGGGCGGCGGCAAGCTCGAGCGGCTGCTGGGCTGGTTGTTCGGCTGCCGCTTTGAGGATGTGCGCAGCCCCGTTCGCGCCATGCGGGCTGCGGTTGCCGCCAAACTCACCTTCTACGGCAACCAGCACCGCTTTTTGCCGCTCATCGCCCAAGCCCAGGGCTTCGCTGTCGAGGAACTGCCCATCCCCACTGCCGGCCGCGACGGCCTAAGGCTTGTGGGGGCGATGGGCTGGCCGAGCCTGTTGCTCGATGTCGCCACCGTCTTTTTCCTTTTGCGCTTTCTCGAAAAACCTTTTCGCTTTTTCGGCGGCTTCGGGCTGCTCGTGCTCGCTTTTGGCGGCCTTGCCACCGGCTGGCTGATCTTTGAGCGCCTGGTCTTGGGCGTGCCGTTGGGCGACCGGCCGGCGCTCATCCTCTCGACCCTTATGGTTGTGCTCGGCATCCAGATCATCGCCGTAGGCTTGATCGGCGAGCTCGTGACCTTCGCCTGGGCGCGCGAGAATCCCGAGCACCGGGTCGAACGCATCGTCGAATGAGCGCAAAGCGGCGGCGCACACTGCGGCCCTTGATTTCAGGCTTCTCTAATATTAGATAGCGCGCAGAAACCGACCGCTCGGGGGAGCCAACCATGCCCGCGCTCACCGATCGCGCCTGGTCGCCCTATTTCGCGGGGGCGCTCTTGGGCCTGTTGCAGATTCCCGCCTTCCTGCTGATCGGCACCGCGCTCGGTGCCTCTTCCTCTTTCGTCACGGTCTCGGCCACGCTCGCCTCCTTGGTCGATCCGGCGATCCAGCAGATCGACTATGCCGCCAAGCATCTCTCCGGAGCCAAGAACTGGTGGCAGGTGGCGCTCGTGGTGGGGATCGCGCTCGGCGCCTTCCTCTCCGCCACGCTCTCGGGCACCCGCCGCCGGGGTATCGCGCCCGTGTGGGCGCGCGCCCTTGGCACCAAAAGCCCGGCCACGCGCTTTGCCCTTGCCTTCCTGGGCGGCTTTTTGATGCTGGCAGGTGCCCGCATCGCCGATGGCTGCACCTCCGGCCACGGTCTTTCCGGCATGGCCCAGCTCGCGGTCGGCTCGTTCGTCGCGATCGCCGCCACCTTCGCCGGTGGGATCGCGATGGCGCATCTGTTGCGGCGTGTGTGAGGGAGATCGCCCATGTCGGTGCTCTCGGCCGTTCTTTTGGGCCTCGCTATGGGCGTGGTCTTCGGTTTCGTGCTCGAAAAATCGCGCGTCTTCGAGCCGGCTGTCATCTTGGGCCAGCTGCAGCTGCGCAACTTCTTGATGCTCAAGATCTTCCTCTCGGGTGTCGCAGCCGGGCTTGTGGTCATCGGCGCGCTCGTCGCCAGCGGGCTTTCGGGGCTGCACCCCAAAGCGGCGATCTGGACCGCCGACATCGTGGGCGGGCTGATCTTGGGTGCCGGCATCGCGCTCGCCGGTGCCTGCCCGGGCACCACGCTCGCCCAGATCGGCGCCGGCTACCGCGATGCCTGGTTCACCCTCGCCGGTGGTCTGTTGGGTGCGCTCACCTTCACCTACCTCGAGCCGACACTGCGGCCGGTGCTGCTCGAAGGCGGAGCGGGCAAGCTCACCCTCGATAAGGTCTTGGGCATTCCCTTCCCCTGGCTCGCCTTCGGCTTCGCTGCCCTGATCATCGCCGGCCTCATCGCCCTCGAGCGGTGGCGGCCCTGGCGCACGGAAGTCGGCGCCGACGCCGACGGCCTCTTGCCGCCGCCCGAGCCTTCTGCACCGGCAGCTGTGCCGGCGGCAGCGTCCCGCAGCTGAGCAACCCCTTTTCGATTGGCCTCCCTGATCCCTTGCCCGCCGGCTCGCCGGCGGGCTTTTTTTCGCGTCCGGGAAGCGGGACGGGACTGCTCGACCATACGCTCAGCGCATAGTCGCGATGTGTTTTTTGCGCATGCTCAGTTGAGGTGGAATAGTGCGTGCTCATCGATAACGAAGAGGCATGAGAGCCTCCGAGGAAGAGCGTGCGCAGCGATCGCATGAGCCGCATCCTCGAGCAGAACGGCCGGGTGCTCGTTCCGGAGGAAGGGAAGTCACTGCCAATTTAAGCATCCCAATCGATCTGGGCTCGTGACCGTGCCGCATCCGGTAAAGGACCTTCCGCTCGGCACGGTCCGCTCGATCGCGCGCCAGTCGGGTCTTCGCCTGCGTCCGTGAGGCGCACGCGCTGTGTGAGCGTCCTTAAAGCGGAGGGAGCAGGGAGGTGAGCTTGCGCTTTTATCTCGCCATTCTGGAACCCGCCGAAGGAGGCGGCTACGGCGTCGTTTTTCCCGATTTCCCGGGCTGCGTGACGAGGGGGCGCGACGCCGAAGAAGCGACCAGGAACGCTCTCGAAGCGCTTCTTCTCCACGTCGAAGGGATGATCGAAGAGGGGCTCGAGCTACCCGAGCCTTCTCCAGCCGATGCGCCCTTGCCCGAGTGGCTCGCCGAACTCGACCCGAGCCGTTGCATCCGCGTTCTCTTGCCGGTCGAACGCGCCCAAAAACCGGTGCGGGTGAACATCATGATCGAGGAAGGGCTGCTCGCCCGCATCGACCGGGTGGCCGCGTTGCGCGGTCAAACGCGCTCGGCCTTTTTGGCGGAAGCGGCGCGGCGGATGCTCGCGGAAGGCCGCGAGGCGGCCTGAAGAAACGGCGCTCAGACAGCGGCACGCTCGCGGGCTTCCAAAAGCGCCTCGAGCGCATCGAGCCGATCGGCCTCGGCTGCCGGCTTGTCCCAGCGGATGCGCAACACGCGCGGAAAGCGCAGGGCGATGCCGGATTTGTGCCGGGTCGAACGCTGGATGCCCTCAAAACCGATCTCGAAGACGAGGACCGGCTCGACCGCCCGCACAGGGCCGAAGCGGGCGATGGTATGCGCGCGGATCCAGCGATCCAGCCGCACGAGCTCTTCATCCGTGTAGCCCGAATAGGCCTTGGCCACCGGCACCAACTCGAGTCCTTGCGGTCCCTCGCGCCAGGCACCGAAGGTGTAATCGGAATAAAAAGACGAGCGCTTGCCGTGGCCGCGCTGCGCGTAGAGGAGCACGAGATCGGCCGTAAAGGGATCGCGCTTCCACTTCCACCACAGCCCCTTGATGCGTCCGGCGCGGTAGGGGCTCGCCTTGTGCTTGAGCACAAGGCCCTCGATCGCCGGATGGGGCGGTGCGCGGCGCAGCGCCTCGAGTTCGGCAAGGCTGTGCGCGGAAAGCAGGGGCGAGGGAAGCAAGCGCGGACAAGAGAAACGGGCGAGCAGCGCATCCAGCCGCGCGCGCCGATCAACAAAGGGCAAAGGGCGCAGATCGACCTCGTCTTCAGCGAGGAGGTCATAAACAAGAAGGCCGACCGGATAATCGGCGAGCAGCCGTGGTGAGATCTGCTTGCGGTTCAGGCGTTGCTGGAGGTCGTTGAAGCTGCCAATCGTGCCGGCGCGGACGACCACAAGCTCGCCATCCAGCACAGCGCGCAGGTCCAAGGCGTGCACCGTCTGCACGAGATCGGGAAAGCCGGCGGTGATCTCCTCGCCGCTGCGCGCGTAAAGGCGCACGCCTTTGGGGCTGATCGCGAGCTGGGCGCGGATGCCGTCCCATTTCCACTCCACCGCCCACGCATCGAGGGTATCAGCGATCGCGGGGTGATCTTCGGGTTCGAGCGGGTGGGCGAGCATGAAGGGGCGGAAGGCGAGCGCCTCCTCGGTTCCGGGCTGCGGGCCTTTGCCCTCGAGCCAAGCGAACAGCGCCTCATAGGGCGGCGCTTGTGCGTGCCAGAGCTCTTCGATCCGCACCGGATCGACTGCCCCGAGTTCCGCCAGCACCTCGCGCACGAGGCCAACTGAGACCCCAACCCGCGGGGCGCCGGTGAGGAGCTTTAAAAGCGCCCAGCGGCCGGTGGCATCGAGCCGGTCGAGGAGCTCGCCGAGCACAGCGGGAAGCTCGGCTTTGGGGGTGCGGGTGAGCCGATCGACCACCTCGGCGAGCGGTGGCGGGGAAGCCCGGCGCTCCCCTTCCGGCCAAAGCAGCGCCACGGTTTCGGCGAGATCGCCGACATAGTCATAGGACCAAGCGAACAGCACGGGATCGGTGCGGGTGACGGCCAGTGCGCGCACGAGCGCCGGTTTGGCATGCGGAAGCCTAAGCGTGCCCAAAAGCGCAGCTAAAGCCCAGCCGCGATCGGGATCGGGAGTGGACCGCAGATAGGCGCTTAAGAGCGCCCGCTTGGCGGTGCGCTGCGGGGAATGGAGGAGGCGTTCGAGGAGCTCGGCGAAACGCTGCATCTAAAAAGAGGGTGTGCGTCCTCAAGGCGGCGAGGACGGTGAGGGCTGCGCCCGCGAGCGAGGAGGTAGCGGCCAGCAGCCGCACGACAAGGGCGAGCTCTGGTGCACCGAGAGCGCACCGGCGTCAGCCGGCTAAGCCGTGCGAGAAGAGCAGCAAAGCACGAGCTGGATTGTCAGGCCGCACGCGCAACGGAAGCGGGCAATGAGCTGGGAAGATCGGCTTGCGCGCAGTACGCCCCTTGCTCGGCATTGTTTGCACGGTTGCGCCCAGCACCCAGCTCGGCAAGAGGGCAGTGCAGGCGGTCCATGCACGGAAAGATGCGACACTTGCACGCTTCGCGGTTCGCCCCTTCAAGAAAGAAGCCTAAAAATCACGAGGTCTGATCAGCCTCCCTGTACCTCGGCGGGCCGGACGGGAACGATCTCCTCCGGCCCGATGCTTTTTTACGCTCACCCGCTCTCGTCCTCATAGCCGAGAAGCGCAAGCGAGCGGGCGGCGATGCCGCGCTGTGCTAGAGCATAGCTGAGAGCTTCCTCGCGGCCGTGGGTGATCCACACCTCCTCGGCTGCGACCTCGCTGCAGGTGGCAAGGAGCTCGTCCCAATCGGCGTGATCGGAGATCACAAGCGGCAGCTCGACGCCACGCTGTTTGGCGCGCTGCTTGACCCGCATCCAGCCTGAGGCGAGGGCGATGAGCGGATCGGGCAGCCGGCGGATCCAGCGATCGGCAAGAGCAGAAGGCGGGGCGAGCACGATCGCACCCGCGAGCTCGCGCCGGGCCTGGCCGCGTTCTCCAACCGTAGCCGGAAGACAAGGCCCCAAGCGCACCCCGAGCTGTTCGTAGAGCGCGCAAAGGGGCAAAAGCGCTCCGTGGAGATAGATCGGACGATCATAGCCAGCTGCGCGCAACAGCGCGATCAGCCGCTGGCACTTGCCGAGCGCGTAGACGCCGACCACGATGGCGCGTTCGGGATTGTCGGTCTGGGCGCGCACGAGCTTGGCGATCTCGTCTTCAGCCGGGGGGTGGCGGAAGACCGGCAGACCGAAGGTCGCTTCGGTGATCCAGAGATCACAACGCACCGGTGCAAAGGCGGTGCAGGTGGGATCCGGCCTGCGCTTAAAGTCCCCCGACCAGACCACCCGCGTCCCCTGGTATTCGAGTACGATCTGGGCCGAGCCGAGCACATGGCCGGCAGGGGCCAACCACAGCCGGACCTCACCGAGCGTGATGCGCGCGCCCAAGGGCAGCGGCCGCAGGCGCCCAAAGGCCCCGTGCCCGAAGCGTGCTTCGAGAAGGGCACAGGTCTCGGGCGTGGCGATCACCTCGTCGTGCCCGGGGCGGGCGTGGTCGGTGTGGGCATGGCTGATCACCGCCCGCGGCACCGGGCGCAAGGGATCCAAAAAGAAGTCGCCCGGGCGCACGAACAATCCTTGCGGCCGGGATTCGAGCCAGGAAAAGCGGCTCATGCGGCAAGATCCGAGGCGAGGATCTGCGCGTCGAGATAGCGCTTTAAGCTGTCTTGGGCGCAGGTGAGGATGCGCGCGGTGACCGGCTCGGGGGCGAAGCCGAAGAGCACGAACAGGACGCGCTGCGTTTGAGGGCCCACTGCAGTGCGGCAACTGTCCCGGGTCGGGCTGCCGAAAGGACCGTTTTGGTCGGCGAGCACGGGTAGCCCCTCGAGGTTGAGGGAAAGGCCACCGATGGCGGCATAGCGCTCGCCCGGCGCACCGGGGCGGAAGCAAAGCGGCAAGTGGAGCCGGTCGGCATCATAAACGCCGATCGAAAAGCCGCTCTTAAGCGAAAGAAGGGTCCCAACCTCGACGCGCGGGTCGATCCGAGGCGGCGGTTCACCCCGGCAGATCCGACGCCTGAGCGCTTCGGCCGCGGGGCGATAGCGCGCCGGGTCCTTGCCGAGGGCGCGGTAGGCGGCGCGGGTTGCGGCGATCGCGGGTAGCTGGGCGGGCGTGCAGGTGCGGATCTGCGCAGCGGTATCGTCGAGGGCGCGGGTGAGTGCGGCCGGCAGCCCTTGCGGTGCGACCGCGGCGAGGATCCAACCGAGGTTGGGGCGAACGGTGGGCGGAAAGCCCACGATCGCAATCCGCTCTGGAATTTCCATAAACATTCTTATCCGATCAAAACCCCACGCCGAGCCACCGCACGCCAGCAAACACCGCCCAGCGGCGCACGCCCGCGCTCAGCCCGATCGCGCGAGCTCGGCAAGGCGAGCATCGAGGGCGGCTTCGAGCTCCGCTGTGTCCTCGACCACCGTCACCCCTTCGAACTCCTTGAGCCGGGCGGTGTTCTCGAGATCGATGCGACGCGGCCACAGCCGCACCATGCGGTGCGGCGCCATGCTGTCGTGCACCGGCTTGGTATCACAGGCATAGACGATGATCGGGATGCGGCACTTGCCGGCTTGCGCGAACACGTTGGTGACGAGCGTGTCGGAAATGCCGCAGACGAACTTGGCCACCGTGTTCGAGGTCGCCGGTGCCACCACCAGCGTGTGGTACCAGCCGTCGTAGAACCGGCCCACCGGGGGTGCCGAGGCGGTGGTATCGCGGATGAGGCGAATGCCGGGCGGGAAGGGTTTGCGCGTCCGCGTGTAGAGAAAGATCACCTCTGCTGCCGCCTTAGAGAGAAAGAGGTCGAGCTCGCCGATCCGGCGGATGATCTCAAGGCAGGCCAAAAAATCGTGGCCGGAGCCGGTAAGCGCCCAGGCCAAGCGCGGCCGGCGCGGCTTTTCCTCGTCGCTCGTGGTGGGGAGGATCTCCTCGCTCATTCCCGTACCCCGCAGCGATGGAGGGTGGGATCGCCGCTTGCCGCAAGCAAGGGCTCGCGCGTCGGAATGAGGCCACCGCCCGCAAGCGTTTGCGGCGCCTCTGCCCGGGCGAGGCGGATACAGCCACGATAGCCGGATGCGAGTTCGGGAAAGGCGGGATCGAGGATGCCGCGCGCCGCGAGCTCAGCAAGGGTAACCGGTGGGGCGGGCAGCGCCGCCGCCTTGACGAGCACGAGCTCGGGCGCGGCGAGCCGGATGGCGAGAATGAGGGCGAGGCTGTCGGCGCTCACCCGCCAGGAAGCCTCGATCGAACCGTCGCGCCCGACCATCGCCCAGGGCAGCCACAGCATCGCCCGCCCCGACGCGGCTGCGGCTGCGATCTCCGCGGGGCGCTCAACCGGCATAAGCCGGCGTTCGCGAGCGGCGAGAAAAAGTGCATATTGCTGCATGGAAAGGATCGCCGCGGCATGGGCGACCCGATCATCGAAGCCGAGTGCGGCTTGCAGGGTGCGCACCGCATCGGCAAACGGCCCACCGCCCGGGACCACGAGCCAGGCGCGGCCGTCACCGGCGATCGCCGCGAGCCAGGTCGAGAGTTTGGGGTGCCGGGCGAGACTGCCACCCAGCTTGACGATCCCACAAAGCCCCGGCACCGACGCGGTTCGATCGTGAACGGATGCCATGCTCGCCACTGCCCTCACCCTGTTCCCGCCGCCACCGCCCTGGATCATGGGGATCCTCAACCTCACCCCCGACAGTTTCTCCGACGGCGGCCGCTTCTCGGCGCCCGAAGCGGCGATCGCGGCAGCCGAAGCGATGTGCGCAGAGGGCGCTCATCTCATCGACATCGGCGGCGAATCCACTGCCCCCGGCCGGCGGCCGATCAGCGCTGAAGAGGAACTCGCGCGCATCGAGCCGGTCGTTGCCGCCCTCGCACCCAGGCTCGTGCTTTCCATCGACACCTATCATGCCCGCACGGCCGCGCGCTGTCTTGCGCTTGGGGCGCGGATGATCAACGACACGTCGGCTCTGCGCGCCGAGCCTGAACTTGCCGATGTGGTGCGCGAACACGGCGCGCTGCTCGTGCTCATGCATGCCAAGGACGGGCCCTTGCCGCATGTCACGCCCGCCGAACGCCGTTACCGCGACGTGGTCCAAGAGGTGGGGGATTTCTTAGCCGAGCGGGTGGACTTCGCGCTCGCCCGCGGCATCCCGGCCGAACACCTCATCCTCGATCCCGGCTGGAGCGCGTTTTTAAGCCACGATCCCGAAGACACCTTTCGGCTCTTGCGCGACTTCGAGCGGCTGGTTCGGCGCTTTGCGCCCATTCCGCTTATGGTTGCGATCTCGCGCAAAGGGGTGCTCAAGGTTCCTTTAGCCGAGCGCGATCCGATTTCCCAGCTCGCTGCGCTCATCGCCGTGGCGCGCGGGGCCCTTTATGTGCGCACCCATGCGCCCAAGATGATGGCCCAGTTCCTCGAGCTGGCGCGGCGCTCCGGCTGGCCTTTGCCTACGAGCCCCGCTTCGGCTCAACCCGGGCCGGCGCAGGCGTAAGGGGTGTTGGAAAGCGCGGCCAAGAGCTCGCCAGCAGTGCGCCCCAGAAGCGGATGGCGCCAATCCGGCCAGAGCTCACAAAGCGGCGCGAGGACGAAGTCGCGCTCGTGCATGCGCGGATGCGGCAGCACCGGGCGTGCCGGCGGCAGCCGTACTTCATCGTCGAGAGCGATGAGATCGAGGTCCAGCACCCGCGGCTGCCAGGGCAAGAGCTCGCGGTTGCGGTCGCGCCCCAACGCGCGCTCGATCCCGTGCAGCACCGCCAACAGCGCCTCGGCGCCCAGCGGGGTGGAGAGGATGACGACGCCGTTGAGATAGGGCGGATGCTCGCGCACGGGATCTAAGGGGTGGACGAGCGCCGGGGTGGTGATCCACCGCGAGCGGGCGAGGATGGGGCCAGCCTCCTCGGCCAGAAGTGCGAGTGCTGTCTCAAAGCTGCGCGGCGGATCGCCGAGATTGGCCCCGAGCGCGACGATGGCGCGGCGGCTCACTCCTTTGTGTCCCCTGCCCTTTTATGAGCCGGCACCGAGCTGCCAGCTGCGCGTGAAATGTCGCTCCTTGATGTCCGAGGCCTCAACGCGCAGCTCGCCCGGACCCTCGGGAGCGAGGTGGAAGGCGATCATCGGATCCTCGGAGAGCGAGATGTCGGCTTCGACCTCGAGGAGCGGTTCGCCGTTCCACAAGATCCGGATGGAATCGAGGTGATCGGCCGGGATCCAGTTGCGGGTGAGCTGATCGATCTGCATGCCCGAATATTGGGGATGGCTGATGAGCAGGCGAAGCTCGTTGGGTTCCCCGAAGCGCAACTGCTCGGGCTGGATGAGTTTCATCGCGCCGATGCGGGCATAGGCCGCTTCTTTGTCCTTATTAGCCGGAGCCGAACAGCCGCCCGAGGCCTTGACGAAACGCTCGACCATATAGAGCGTGCCATCGTTCATCTCGGCGACCGCGCGCACGGGCGTATATTCGTTGACGCGGATGCGGGTGGCGATCGAGGCCGAGCCGGTCTTGGGTGTGAAGCGGAAAACGGCCGCGCGCGGGGCGGGGTTGCGGTCGATCAAAAGGTGCACAGCGCGGATGTAGCGCTCGGGGGTCTGGGGAACGAGCGCCCGTACCGCGACTTCGACCAAGGCGGCGTCATGGGCGCGCGCCGGCGCCTCGAGCGCGATCACCGCTGCCCCGTCGACGACGGGCCGGTTCGCGAAGAACAGTTCGCGCAAGACGTCCCATTGGCTCTGGGCGAAGGCCGGGACGGCACGGGCCACAGCCGGTGCGGCAACAGCGAGCACAAGCGCGTGGCGGCGCGAGAAACAGAGCGTGCTCATTCCCACTCGAGCTCCTTATAGGCCGCTGTCATGTTGCGCGGGTGATTGTCGGTTGACAACAACCAGTCGCCCGCAGGCGGCGGTGGATCGGCGAGCAGTGCGGAAAGCGTGCGACCGCTGCGGATCGCCCGGCGGACCGCAGCGGCGAGCGCTTCGAGATAGTGCCGTTGCGGCGCGAGCGCCTCCGGCCAGCTGGCGGCCGGCGGACCGTGGCCGGGGACGACGCGCGCCGCCGGCACGCGGGCGAGCTCATCCATCACCGCAAGCCAGCCCACAAGCGAGCCGTCGATCACCGGCAGCCGCTCGAGAAACAAAAGATCGCCGGCGATGAGCGTGCGGCTGGCGTGATCGAAGACCGTAAGATCGCAATCCGTGTGCGCGGTCGGCCAGGCGCGAAGTTCGAGCGGGCGCCCGCCGAGGTCGAGCGCGCGCGGTTGCCCGACCGCCACGGGCTCATCGACCGGTACCGGCTCCGCACCGACGCTCGCTGGGCCCAAAAGGCGGTCCATGGCGGCGCGATAGCTCGGGAAGCGATCGGCGAGCGCCGATGGCAGCCTAAGATGGCCCCAAATCCGGGCCCCGGCCTTATGGAAGACCACCGCCCCCATGACGTGGTCGGGATGGTGATGGGTGAGGAGGAGATGGCGGATCGGCCGATCGGTGCGGGCGCGGATAGCAGCCAGGAGCTCGCGCGCCTGCGCCGGGCTGCCGCCGGCATCCACCACCGCCACCGCGTCATCGCCGATGATGATGGCGAGATTGGCGATGCCGCCGCGGTTGGTGGGCGAAAAGTCCTCGTGCACCCCGGGATAGACGAGGAGGCCCGGGGCGATCTCGACCAGGGCAAAGGGCGCACTCTGCCCGGGCACCGCGGCCACAGCCGTAGCGGCTAAGAGCCCAGCCAGGACCGCACGCCGCTGCGCCGCTTTTGGAGCCATCGCGCGCCTCCCCCCGCTTCCGCTTGCCGGAAGCGGCTATCGCCTCCATAGCAGCGCGGCACCGTCGCGGGCCAGAGCGACGACCGCAAGCCTGCGGCGCCGAAACAGCGGGAGGCACCATGGACGGACCGGGAAGCGGAAATTGGCAGTGCCTCGCCTTGCGCGAGGTGCCGCTTGAGGTGCGCCTTGGCGTCTATCCGCACGAGCGCGAGCGACCACAGCGCATTCTCGTCGACGTCGAGCTGTGGCGTCGGCTCGACCGCTTCGAAGGCCAAGGGCTCGCCGATTGTCTCGATTACGACCGCATCTACCGTTGGCTCGTGGAAACCTGGCCTGCGCGACCGCACACCGAGCTCTTAGAACAGTTGGTCGAAGACCTCTTCGCCAAGTGCTTCGAGGATCCGCGAGTCGAGTGGTGCCGGGTGCGCATCCAAAAGCTCGAAGCACACGGCGGCCGTGGTGTGCCCGAGATCCTCGCCACCCGCGCCCGCCCCACCGGTTCGTGATCGACAAGAGCCGAGCCCGCGTATCTTTTCCGTGCGATGAAAGGGGAGGCTCGGCATGTGGCGTTTGTGGCTCCTTTGCGGTGCGATGATCACGCTTGTGGCCACACCGGCGCAGGCGATCATGAGCGGGGCGGAAAGCCCGCGCGCCCGCTCCTCCGATTCCGACTATGCGGATGGGCGCGAAGCGTTTCTCCGCAAGGACTGGCACGCAGCGATCGAGTCCTTGCTCAAGGTGGTCGCGCGTCGACCGCACCATGACAACGCCCACAACATGTTGGGCTTCGCTTTTCGCAAGATCGGTGATTATGAGCGCGCGTTCTATCACTACGAGAAAGCGCTCGAACTCAACCCGCGTCACAAACAAGCACTCGAATATTTAGGCGAAGGCTATCTCGAACTCGGCCGTATCGAGGAGGCGAAGGCGATCGCCATCCGCTTGGATGAGGTGTGCCGCTTCATCGTCATGGCCTTCGACAACAACGGCTGGAAGCGCGGCTGCGAAGAGCGCGAGGAGCTCAAACGCGCCTTCGCCGAACATGGCGTGCCCTGGCCGTTGCCGGAATGACGGGTCACGGTTCCTCCTCGGGGGTGGCGGAGACGAGCGGCAACCCCGCTTCCTCCCAACCCTGGATGCCGTCGGGATACCAATAGACCCGAGAATAGCCGAGCTCGCGCACCGCCCGCTTGGCGGCGTTCCATCCCATCCAGCAATCGCGCGCGCAATAGATCACGATCGCGCGATCCCTGGCTCCTCCCGTAAGCTCTGCCAGTCTCTGAGCGAACCAGGCGGCAGTAGTCGGCGGAAGTTCGCCCAGCCCGACATTGGGCAGCCACACCGAGCCGGGAATGTGGGTGTGAGCCGGCGGCAGCCACGGTCGACCGGGACCGCGCCCGGGCGGCCGGCGGGGAGCGGGCATGACGTCGACGAGCACGACCGGCTCGCGGGCCAAGAGTTCGAGCAAGCCCGCGGTATCGAGCACGGTAGCACCCTGCAGCGTGCGGGGTACGGGGGCGCGATAGTCGTAGAGCCGGTAGCCCTCGGGTTCGGCGATCGTGGAGGCGGCTGCCGGCAGCGCTGACGAGAGCAGGATCGCGGCGAGCGCGAGGCGGCCGCTCGCCCACACGGTCCTCACGCGCTCTCGAGCAGTTCCGCGAGCCGGCGGGTGAGCGGCCCCGGACAGGGTTCGGGAAAGAGGAAGCCGTCGACGCTTGCGATCGCGCGCACACCGGTGAGGACGTTGGTGGTGAAAGCTTCCCGGGCGCGGGCAAGCAAATGGCGCGGCAGTTCCCCTTCCACCGCGAGCAGGCCCTGCGCTCGGGCGCGCTCGAGCAACAGGGCGCGGGCGATGCCGGGCAGGGCGCCCTCGCTCAGTGCCGGCGTCCAAATGCGATCCTCGATGACGAGGAAGAGGTTGGCGGCCGAGGCACAGGCGAGGCGGCCCTGGGTGTTGCACAGGATCGCCTCGTCCCCACCCGCTGCGAGCGCTTCGCGCAGGGCCAGGATCTGGTCGAGATAGGCCAGGCTCTTGATGCGGCTCGCCGGCGAGAGCTCGTTGCGGCGCACGCCTTTGACCAGCACCGCGCGCGCCGGCGGCAAGGGCTCCGGGCAGGCAAAGGCGGTCATCACAAGCGTAGGCGTCGGCCGCTCGGGGGGCAGAAGGCCGCGCGGAGCGGGACCGCGGGTGAGCGTCAACCGCACCGCCGCATCGCCGCGCGCCCAACCATTGGCGAGCAGGAGCTCGCGCGCCGCTGCCGCAAGCCCGGTCTCATCCAGTGGCAAGGGGATCCCGAGCAGCCGGGCACCCTCGGCGAGCCGCGCCCAGTGGCGCTCGAGGTGCAAGACGCGACCGTCGCGCGCCTTCATCGTCTCGAATAGGCCATCGGCCAAGGCAAGACCGCGGTCGGTGGGATCGATGCGGACCGCTTCGAGGGGGCGCAGCGCTCCTTGATGCCAGACGATCATCGCTTGTGCTCTTCGACGCGATCAAAAGACCATGTGGAGTTACTCGCGAGGGTGAGGAAATTGCGCAACAGATCGTGACCCCGCTCGGTGAGTACCGCCTCGGGATGGAACTGGACACCGTAGACGGGATGGTGGCGGTGGGCGAGCGCCATGATCTCGCCCTCAAAAGTGCGGGCGGTGACCTCGAGCGCTTGCGGCAAACCCTCCTCCTCGACGATCAGCGAATGGTAGCGGGTAACCTGCAAGGGCGAAGGAAGGCCGCGGAAGAGACCGCTGCCACGGTGCAGGATGGGGCTCGTGCGGCCGTGCATGGGCTGGCGCGCGCGGCCCACCCGACCACCATAGGCAACCGCGATACATTGATGGCCGAGGCAGACGCCGAGAATGGGAAGCTCGGCCCCGAAGCGGCGCACGACGGCGACCGAGATGCCGGCCTCCATGGGACCGCAGGGGCCGGGGGAGAGGATGATGTGCGAGGGGCGAAGGGCTGCGATCTCCTCGAGGCCGATCGCATCGTTGCGCACCACCCGCTGCGGATAGCCGAGTTCGGCCACATAACGGGCGAGGTTGAAGACGAAACTGTCGTAATTGTCGATGAGCAGGATCAAACCACCCTCTCCGCGCCCGCAAGCGCGCGCAGCAAGCCTTGCGCCTTAGCCATCGTCTCCTCGTATTCGGCTTTAGGGTCGCTCAAGATCGTGATGCCGCCGCCTACGGCGAAGGTGAGGATGCGGTCGCGGATCGCGAAGGTGCGGATGGTGATCGCACTGTCCATGTCACCATCGAAGCCGAGCCACAAGATAGTGCCGCAATAGGGCCCGCGGCGATCGGGCTCGAGTTCGGCGATGATCTCCATCGCGCGGATCTTGGGGGCGCCGGTGATCGAGCCGCCCGGAAAGCTCGCCCGCAAGAGATCAACCGCACCGCGATCGGCCTCGAGCCGGCCGCATACCGTCGAGACCAAGTGCAAGACGGTCGGATGCCGCTCGAGGGTGCAGAGTTCAGGCACCTCCACGCTGTGGGGGCGGCACACGCGCGAGAGATCGTTGCGCAAGAGATCGACGATCATGACGTTTTCTGCTCGCTCTTTCTCGCTTGTGCAGAGCGCGCGCGAGAGAGCTTCGTCTTCTTCGGGGGTGCGGCCGCGCGGACGGGTTCCCTTGATCGGCCGTGTCTGCACGCGATCGCCCTTAAGGCACAAGAACCGCTCAGGCGAGGCAGAAGCGATGACCGTGCGGCCAAAGTCCAAAAACGCCGCCATCGGCGCGGGATTGGCCCGGCGCAACCGTCGATAGAGATCGAAGGGATCGAACCCTTCCGGCAAAGGCGCAGTAAAACGCTGGGCGAGATTGACCTGAAAGACATCGCCCGCACGGATGTACTCGATGATCCGGCGCACCGCCGCTTCGAAGCCACAGCGGGTGAAGTTGCTTTTCGGTGCAGGAAGCGGACGCGGATCGGGGGGCGAAAGCTCGCGCGCCTGGGCAAGGCGCGCGGTGAAGAACGCCATGCGGGCGCGGCCCCGGGCGCGGCGCGCTTGGGGCGTGTCTTCGGGCAAGCCCGAGCTTAGGATCCACGCCCGCTGCTCGTGGTGGTCGAAGGCGATGATGGTGTCATAAAAGCCGAGCTCGAGATCGGGAAAAGCCGGGACATCGCCCGCTGCTGCGGGCAAACGCTCGAGATGCCGCACCACCTCGTAGCCGATCCAGCCCACTACGCCGGTGCGAAACGGTACCGGCAGCTCAGCGCGACGGGGAAGGCGAAAGCGGGCGAGCAAGCGAGCAAAAAGAGCCCAAGGATCGCCCCTCTTTTGTTCCCCGTTCAGCTGGATCCGACCATCGCGGCTCGAGAAGAAGAGAAAAGGATCAGCAGCGAGAAAGCTCCATCGGCCGAGCCCGGGGTCGAGCCGCGCGCTCTCGAGCAAGACCGGTGCGGGCAAGGCGCGCAGTGCGGCAAAGGCGCGCAAGGGATCGAGAAACGGGATCTCTTGGGCGAGCACGTCCATGCGGCAAGGCTAAGCCGCGCGGGCGCGGCTTCGCAATGCCGGATCCGGCTCGGCGAAAGGCTTAAAGCGCCTGGCCGGGCTCGCAGCGCCAGCCGCCTTCGAGCGTAAAACCGGGATGTTCGCGCAGCCACCGCGCGATCTCCATCTGCCCGAAGAGCTGGCAGCGGAATTCGGGTCCGTCCCAAGGCAGCTCGATCCGTTCGCACCGCGGTTCAGAAGCGCCGACCAGACAGACAACGAAGGTCAAGACGTAGAGCACCCTCTTCCTCCCCTCGCGCAGCCGCAGCGGTTGTTTGTGCGCACAAGCCGTGCCCACGATAGAACAGAATGGGCTCAGGTGAAGAGCAAGAGCTCGCCCTTGCCGAGCTCGGCGAGATCACCCACAAGGCGCCGCACCCGCCGCCCGGGCAAAAGTCCAGATAAGCCGAGCGCAGAAAGCTCGCGCTTGAGGACCTCGAGCCACAAGAGCTCATGCGTGCCGCTGTCCGCAAAGCTCGGGCCGGGATCAAAGAGCGCATCGAGCAACAGAAGCGAACCGCGCCGCATCGCCGCGCCGGGTCGCGCGCCACAGGGGCCGCGCACGATCACCGTACCGCCGCGCAAGCCCATGGCGACCTCGCCCGCGCAGCCGGCGAGGAGGACGACGAGGCCGCGCCGCATCGCCTCTCCGGCCAAAGGCCCGCAGCGTCCATCCACGACCACGGTCACGCCGCGCGCACCGCCGCTTCCGGGCAAGGCCCCGGCGAGCCGGGCGCCGGCATCGCCGCGGATGCGCACGATCCCCCCTTTCGCCTCGGCGGCGGCGAGATCGCCTACATTGCCGTCGACCTCGATGCGGCCGCCGGTCATGCCGAGCCCGAGTTCGGCCCCGGCATCACCCACCACCCGGATGGCGCCACAAGCCAGTTCGGCTCCGATGCGGTCGCACAAGCGGGTCGTGCCCTCGAGGACGAGCATCTCCTCAGCGGGTGTGCCCGTGCGTATGGTGAAGAGCTCGCCCAAGGCCACCGCGCGGTTGCCGAGGCGCAGCGGAAGAGTTGCGATCGCGCGCGCGCTTCTTCCCAACACGGCCTCGGGGCGCAAAGGCGCGAGGTCGAGCGGGACAGGGGGTGGTTCGCGCAAAGAAAGCGTACAGCCGCTCATCGCGCGCAAGTGTCGGCACGCGGCGGTACCGCGCGCAAGGGGTGGCGGCGAAAAGACGATGCGTTCTGGTCGAAGACACGCGCTCGTGACACCATTGCGCGCATGCGCGAGCATGTCCTCTTCTTGACCGGTCGGCTCGCCGAGCCGCGCTTGCGGCGGGTGCTCGAAGGCCTCGGCGAGACTCCCTTCTCCTGGGAAATCCGTCAGATGGGGGTGCAGGTGGCGGCCCTTATGACGCCCGAGATCATCCGCCGGCGGCTGGGCTCGGTGGCGGGAGTGAGCAAGGTGATCCTGCCCGGTCGGGTGCGCGGTGATCTCGCCCCCCTTGCCGACTTCTTCGGCGTGCCCTTCGAGCGGGGGCCAGAGGAGCTCGACGATCTGCCGGCCCATCTCGGCCGCAAGGGCCCCCCGCCCGATCTCTCCCGCTACGAGTGCCGCATCTTCGCCGAGATCGTCGAAGCCCCGGAGCTCACGGTCGAAGCGATCCTCGCGCGCGCCCGCGCGCTTGCCGCGCAAGGGGCGGACGTGATCGATCTGGGCTGTCTTCCCGGCCGTCCTTTCCCGCACCTTGAGGAGGCGATCGCAGCGCTTAAGGCGGAAGGCTTTTGCGTGAGCATCGATTCGGGCGATCTTGATGAGCTGCGCCGCGGCGCCCGGGCGGGGGCGGACTTTCTCTTAAGCCTAAGCGAGGACACGCTCGCCTTGGCCTTTGAGAGCGCTGCGGTTCCCGTGCTCATCCCGGCACGGCCGGGTGATCTCGAGAGCCTTGTGCGCGCCTGCGAACGGCTCGCACAAGCCGGCAAGCCCTATCTCGCCGATCCCATCCTCGATCCCATCCACTTCGGCTTCACCGCCTCGCTTCTGCGCTACAGCGCTTTGCGCGCGCGCTTGCCTGAAGCTGAGATGCTCATGGGGGTGGGCAACCTCACCGAGCTCACCGATGCCGATACCACCGGGATCACCATGCTCTTGATGGCGGTGTGCTCGGAGCTCGCCATCCGCAACGTGCTCGTCGTGCAGGTGAGCCCGCATTGCCGGCGGGCGGTGGTGGAGGCCGATCGCGCCCGCCGCATCCTCTTCGCCGCCAAGGAGCGCAACACCACACCGCAAGGGATCGATCCGGCGCTTCTGTGTTTGCGCGACCGCCGTCCCTTCCCCGAAGAACCCGAGGACATCGCCGCCGAAGCGGCCCAGATCCGCGATCCCAACTTCCGCATCCGTGTTGCGCGCGACGGCGTTCACATCTTCAACCGCGCCGGCCACCATGTGAGCTGCGATCCCTACAGCCTCTTCCCCCTGCTCGGGGTCGAGCGGGACGGCGCACATGCCTTCTACCTCGGCTATGAACTCGCCAAGGCCGAGATCGCCTTCAAGCTCGGCAAGCGCTACGTGCAGGACGAGCCCTTGCGCTGGGGCTGCGCGGTGGACCTGCCGCAAGAGGATCTGCTCGAGCACAAAGCGCCGGGTGCGACGTTGAGCGGCCGCGGGCGGGCGGAGCGCGAGAGCTGATGCCGTTGATCCGCGAGGCGATCGTCGTCACCACCGGTCCCGACGGCCGCCCGCATCTCGCGCCTTTGGGATTGATCGAGCGCCCGGATGCCCTCGTGCTCGCGCCCTTTCGGCCCTCGACGACGCTTGCCAACCTCGAGCGCCATCCCTTCGCCTGCGCCTGCTACACAGATGACGTGCGCGTCTTTGCCGGCTGCGTCACCGGCAAAAAGCGCGACTGGCCGACGGTCGCCGCGGCGCGCGTGGCGGGGTTTCGGCTCGCCTCTTGTCTCGCCCACGAGGAGCTCGAGGTGGTGGCGGTGGAAGCGGATGCGCTGCGGCCGCGCTTTTGCTGCCGGGTGGTCCACGCCGCCACCCATGCGCCCTTTTTGGGCTTCAACCGGGCGCGCTTTGCGGTGATCGAAGCGGCGATCCTGTTTTCGCGCCGGCATCTGTTGCCGGCTGCGGAGATCGCGGACGGATTTGCGCGACTGCGGGTGCTCGTCGACAAAACAGCAGGGGAAGCCGAGCGCGAGGCTTGGCGTTGGCTCGAGGAGGCCTGGGCCCAGGCGGTGGCGGTCTAAGCGCTTTCGCGCGCAAGCGCGTCCATTAGGGTAGCGAGCACTTCGGCGACGCTCGGCAGGGAGCCCGTGCGCAGCGGGCGCGCGCGCAACGCGACTACGGAATCGGTGCGGAAGAAATCACCCGCATGGTCGAGCCCGGGTGTGGCAACCGGGATCATCACCGCAGGTGGAGGCGAAGGTGCACAGCCGGGGCGCACAAGGGCGATGACCGGCACCGAGGTCACAGGGAGCGGGCGCGTGCCCAAGGCGTCGATCCACAAGAGGAGATCCGCCCCTCCTTCTGCCAACAAGCGCGTTCCCGACCAGCGGAAGGGGTCGTGCTCGGGCGCACCATCGGCGAAGCTGAGCGGATCGGGAACCCCCGCTTGCCACAGCAAGAGCTGGCGTGCCGTCGCCGCGCCCGGGGATGCGGCAAGCGCGAGCCCGGCTGCCCTTCCTTGCGCGTTGAGCTCGCGGGTGAGTGCGGTGAGATGGTGGAGGGTGAGCACAGGCGAGGGCAGTGTGGCCGGCGTCCACACGAGAAGACGGTAGGAGGCGGCGCGCAGCGCTTCGATCAGAGCGCAGGCGGGCTCGCTTGGGGCCATCGCTCGACCGCGCAACAGCGCCCGTACGGCGGCGAGGACCTCCCCCAATCGCTCCTCGGGAACGGGCAGGTGCGTGATCGCCGCCTCCGCCGGCGGTGCACCGCCGAGCTGGAGGATGCGGCGCGGACTTCGAGCGAGCCGCTGGGCGGGCAAGAGCACGCGTTCGAACAGTCGCGGTGCGGTCTCGCGCCAACTGTCGCCCACGAGCAGCACGAGATCGGGGCGGTTGCGGGCTTCAGCCAGCGTGGTCGCCACCCAACCGGCGCGCGCAACGGCCAACAGCTGGGCGCGTGCCCCCTCGCCCGCCATCGCATCGACCACTCCGCCCGTGCGCTCGGCGAGGGCCACAACAGCCCGCAGGCCCGTGAGATCCGCTTCAAGGCCGGCAAAGAGCGGCAAGCGGGCGGTGCGCAACAGCTCGGCGGCGCGGGCGAGCGCGACCTTGAAGCTCACGGGCTCGCCCGCCACTTGCGGGCGCGGATCGGCGGGAACGGGGGTGGCGAAGGCCGAAACGGCGCGCGCACAGCCCCGTTCTATGACCTCAAGACGCTCCCCCTCGACCGCGACCGCGAGATCGTCACACAAAAGGGCGCAGAACGGACAGAGGACCGCACGCACCCGGCGCGCTTGCGATGGGCCGTTCATCCCTTCGCCTCGATCGTGCACTGCCGGGTGGGCTTAGCTGCAGGCGCCGGCGAACGGAACCCCGGCTTAGGCGGTCTTGGGCGTCGCCGGCTTGTCGTACTTGATATACGCGAAGCGCAGATCGTTCTGCGGTGTTCCCTCAAGCGGCCCGCCCTCGAGCGCCGGCTGCCACATGATCACCTCTTCGATCTTCTTGGCGAGCGCGAAGTCCTTATCCGTAATCCCTTTATGGTCGTGGGTCTTGAGCCGGACTTCCACCCACGCATAGGATGCGGTGATGTCGGGGTGGTGCCAGGCCGCTTCGGCGAGATGGCCCACGGCGTTGATCACCATAAGCGTGCCCTTCCAGCTGTTGGTGCGGTAGGTGCGCCGGATCCATCCCCCTTCCACCCGCCAATGCGGTAGCTCGCGCGCGAGCCGCTCGGCTGCTTCTTCGTCGCTGTAGACTTTGAGCTTTTGTCCTTCGGCCATGGTTTTTGTCCCCTCTTGCCCCAACCAGCCGATCTAGAGAGCCGGCGAAGGGGGGCAAGGCGCAGAAAAGTGGGTTTGCTCTTTGCCCGCAGCCGGGGTTAGACCGCTGCGCGGGAGGGAGACCGGTGGTGGAGGAGCGGATCGAACGGGTCCGGGTGCGCGCCCCGGCTCGGTTGCACTTCGGCTTCCTCGATCTCGCCCAAGGGCCCGGGCGTCGCTTCGGCAGCCTTGGTCTTGCGATCGAGGATATCGCCACCGAGGTGGAGCTGTGGTGCGGCAGCGAGGGCATCGAAGGACCAGAAGCGGAGCGCGCCGCGCGCCATCTCGCCCGGCTCAAGGCGGCCTGGGGGATCACAGAACCGGTGGCGGTCCGCATCCACGCGGCCATCCCGGCGCACGTCGGGCTCGGCTCCGGCACCCAGCTCGGCCTTGCGATCGGAGCTGGGCTTGCGCGCCTGTTCGCGCGCCCAGAGCCGCTTGAGGTGATCGCCGAGCTGCTCGAGCGCGGCGCGCGCTCGGCGATCGGGCTTGGTGCCTTCACTTTCGGTGGCTTTCTCGTCGACGGCGGCCGCGCGCCCAACGATACGCTGCCGCCTCCCATCGTTGCCCGCCTTCCCTTCCCCGAGGCCTGGCGGATCCTGCTTCTCTTCGATCCCACCTGTGTGGGCGTGCACGGTGCTGCCGAGCAACAGGCCTTTGCCCGGCTCACCCCCGCTGTTGATCCCGAAGCTGCGGGACTTTGCCGACTCGTGCTCTTGCAGCTGTTGCCGGGGCTTGTGCGCGCCGAACTTGACCCTGTCGCGGAGGCGCTGCACGCGATCCAACGGGTCATGGGGGCGCGCTTTGCGGCCTTCCAAGGTGGGGAACGGTTCGCGAGCACAAGCGTAGCTGCAGCTCTCGACTGGTTGGCTGCTCGAGGTGTGCGCGGCTCTGGACAGACTTCCTGGGGCCCCACCGGCTGGGCGCTGTTCCCCGATCACGAATCGGCCGAAGCGGCGATGCACGCGCTTGCGCGGCACTTCGCCGATCGACCGTTGCGCTTTCAAATCGTCGCCGGCCGCAATCGGCCCGCGACGATGACCGTCTTGCCTACTCGCGGGAGAAAGGATCCGTGAACAAGCTGGCGACGATTCTGCATTTCCTCACCCCGCTCAAGAACGTCAGTCCCTTCGACGTCAACATGGCCGCCGATGCCGGCTTCGATCACATCGTGCCCTATACCCAGGTGACGCTCGAGGAGATCCGCCCGCTCGTGCAAGACGCCATCTTCTCGCGCGCCCCCGCCCACGGCCGCGCCACCGCTATGCTGATCGGCGGGCGCGATCCGCTTTTGGCCCTCGATATGCTGGAAGCGGCGAAAGCCGCGATGCTGCCGCCGATGTTCGCCATCTCGGTGATGGCCGATCCTTCCGGTGCCTTCACCACCGCGGCGGCGATGATCGCCATGGTCGAAAAGACCTTGCGCGCGCATGGCCTCGAGCTCGCCGATCGGCGCCTTTTGGTGTTCGGAGCAACCGGGCCGGTAGGCCGCATCGCCGGCCTTATGGCGGCTCTGGCCGGAGCGCGCGTGACGCTCGTCGGCCACGACGGACCGACCCGCGTCCGCCAGGCAGCGGGTGAGCTCGGCGGACGCTTCAACGTGTGGCTCGAGGGTGCCGACGGCTCGGATTCCGAGAAGAAAAAGGCGCTGCTCGCGGAAGCCGAGATCGTGCTCGCCGCCGGCAAGGCCGGGGTGCGAGTGCTGGAAGCCGCCGAACTCGCCGCCGCGCGTGCGCTGCGCATCGCCGTCGACGTCAACGCCGTGCCGCCTTCGGGCATCGAGGGCCTCGCACCGACCGACGCGGGCAAGCCACTCGCTGGGACAGAAGCGGTAGGCATCGGTGCGCTCGCGGTAGGCCAGCTCAAGTTCAAAACCGAACATGCGCTTTTAGCCTCGATGCGCGATGCCGAGCCGCGCCGGTTCATCGGCATTGAAGAGACGCTCGCTGAGGCCCGCGCTCTGGCCGCCGGTTGAGGATCGAAGGGCGTGGATCTTCTACCGGCCGGGAAAGCGATCCTGATCGTGGCGCTTTGCGGCCGCGCCCTCGCGCAATCGGCAAGGCGGGCCGGTTTTGCCCCCATCGTGCTCGACCGCTTTGCGGATCTCGACACCCGTGCGGTGGCGGCGTGCGCACTTAAGATCCCACCCGGCCGCACGGGGCCTTTGGCCTCGCAGGCTCTTCTGCGCGCAGCGCGCACCCTCGCCCCGCCGCCCATCCCGCTTTTGGTCGGCGGTGGTCTCGAGGGACGGCTTGCGGTGCTCGCTGCGCTCGCCCGCGGCCGCGAGCTTCTGGGCAATCCGCCCGAGATCGTGGCGCGCGCCGTCGATCCCTTCGCGCTGCAAGACCTCTGCCGGGCGCTTGCGGTCCCCTTCCCGGAAACCCGCGCCGATCTTCCACCTGAGCGCAGCGGATGGCTCATCAAGCGCCGCGGAGCCGGCGGCGGCTGGCACGTGCGCCCCGCGGAAACGGTCGCCCGCCTGCACCCGCGCGATTATGTCCAAAAGCGCGTCCCGGGCCGGCCGGTCTCGGTCCTGCTCTTAGGCGACGGCAGCCGCAGCCGCGCTCTGCTCGCAAGCGAACAGTGGAACACCGGCACCCCGCCCCACTTTAAAGGCGTGCTCGCCCCTGCTCCCTTGCCGCCTGGGCAGGTGCAGAACCTTGCGCGGGCCGCTGCGGCGGTCGGCACCGCCTTGGCGCTTCGCGGCCTTGCGAGTGCCGATTTCCTGCTCGCCGACGACGGGCAGTTCCATCTCCTCGAGATCAACCCGCGGCCCGGCGGTTCACTCGAGGCGGCCGAACGCGCGCTCGGCGTCAATCTCGTCCAACTCCACTGCGCCGGATGCCGCGGACGGTTGCCGCCGACCCCACCCGAGCCCGAAGCCGGCTTCGCCGGCACGGCGATCGTGCGCGCCGATCGCGATCTCGTGGTTCCGGAGGGGTTCGACTGGCCCGAATGGGCGGGGGACCGGACGCCGCCGGGGGCAAGGGTGCGCAAGGGACAGCCGCTCGCCACGGTGCGGGCGCAAGCCGCCGAGGCAGACGTGGTGCGGGCCTTGCTCGTTGAGCGCGAACGGCTCTTGCTCGCGCAGCTCGAGCCGACGCCGGTTCGGCGGCGCAGGGAAGCGAGGATGGAGGGGGTAGGCCCATGACGCCCACAACCGCCACCCGAAGGCCCGATTGGCCTTCGCTTGCCGCCCGTGCCGACCAGCTCGCCCGCGCGCTCGAAGCCGAAGCGCCCTGGCTCGGCCTTGCGGTGCGGCGGACAGAAGCCGGGGCCACTCTCATCGATGCCGGAATCGCCGCCCGCGGCGGTCTCGAAGCCGGCAGGCGCATCGCCGAACTGTGCATGGGCGGGATCGGCTGGGTCGGCTTTGCGAGCGAGAGCCGCTTTGCCGGCGTTTCTTTCCGGATCGAGGTGCGCACCGCCGATCCGGTTCTCGCTTGCCTTTTAAGCCAATATGCCGGCTGGAGTTTGAGCTGGGGGGAAGGCAAGAGTGCCTTTCGCGCCATGGCCTCGGGCCCCGGGCGGGCGCGGGCGGCCAAAGAACCGCTCTTTGCCGAGCTCGGCTTTCGCGACGATGAAGCGCAGAGCGCTTGGTTCGTCCTCGAAACCGAGCGCGAGCCGCCTGAAGCGCTCATCGCCAAGGTAGCCGCCGATTGTGACCTGCCGCCTTCCGCCCTCGGCTTCGTGCTCACGCCCACCACGAGCCTTGCCGGCACCGTGCAGATCGTCGCCCGAGTACTCGAGGTCGCCCTCCACAAGGCCCATGCGCTCGGCTTTCCGCTCGAACGGATCAAAGACGGCCTCGGCTCCGCCCCGCTCCCTCCGCCCGCACCCGATTTCCTCACCGCCATGGGGCGGACCAACGATGCCGTACTCTTTGGCGGTGAAGTCCAGCTCTTCGTCGATGGCCCCGAAGAGGAAGCGGCCGAGCTCGCCCGCAAGCTCCCGAGCTCTGCCTCGCGCGACTACGGCCGCCCCTTCGCCGAACTCTTCGCCGAAGCCGGCTACGACTTCTACAAAATCGATCCGATGCTCTTCAGCCCGGCGCGGGTGACGGTCACAGCGCTCGCAAGTGGCCGCAGCTTCACGGTCGGTTCCCTCGCCCCCGAGCTCCTTGCCCGTTCCTTCGGCTCGTGAGCCGGCAAGGGTGGAGCCGTGCGGGAACGCGGCGACGGCGCGCAGCTGCTTGTGCTCGGTGCCGGCGGCTGGCACTGGGAACGGCTGGCGCGCGCCGCCGCCAAACTCGCCCTTCCCTTGCGGCGGCTCGGCTTCGCCGCACTCCGCTTCGACGGCACCGCCCGCTTTGGCTTGCGCTTGGGAGAGAGCGAGGAGCTGCCCGGTGCCGTGCTCGTCCGCTTCATCCCCGGCGGCAGTTTCGAGCAGGTCACCCGCCGGCTCGGGATCTTGCACGCGCTCGAAGCCCTCGATGTGCCGGTGATCAACTCACCTACCGCCATCGAGCGCTGTGTCGACAAGTCCCAGACCAGCTTTCGGCTCGCGCGCGCCGGCCTGCCCACTCCAGTGAGCTGGACGGTCGAGCGGTGGGACGAAGCACGGGCGATCCTCGAAGCGGAGACGAAAGCCGGCTGCGAGCTCGTCTTCAAACCCCTCTTCGGCGCCCAGGGCAAAGGTCTTAAGCGTGTGCGCACCCCGGCCGATCTGCCAAGCGAAGAGGAAAGCGCGGGCGTGTGGTACCTGCAGCGCTACGTGCTGCCCGAGGGCGGCGACCGTGACTTTCGCGTCTTCGTGGTCGACGGTGAGCCCATAGCGGCGATGGCGCGCCGAGGATCGAGTTGGATCACCAACGTCCACCAAGGCGGCCACCCCGAGCCGGTGGCCTGCAGCGATGCCCTGGGGGCGCTCGCTGTTGCCGCCGCGGCAGCAGTGGGGGCCTTCTATGCCGGGGTCGACATCCTCGAGGAGCGCGGCACGGGACGGTTGTTCGTGCTCGAGGTCAACAGCCAACCCGCTTGGCAAGGGCTGCAGGCGGTCACCCCGTTCGAGATCGCTGACGTGCTCTTAGCTGCGATCCTCCGCCGGATGCGCCGATGAGCCCAAAGCGCATCGCCGAGCTCTTTGTGCGCGCCTGCCTTGCCGAGCTCGCGGCTTTAAAACCCGGCAATGTGCACCGCTTCGCCGCAGGCCACGGGCTTAACGTCGCGGATTTCATCGCAAGCGCCCGCGCTGCGGCACCCGCGCTCGCGCGCTCCGGTGCTCGGTTGGGGGAGCGGATCTATGAGGCGGTGGCGGCAACGCGCGCTGTTGTGGGCACCAACACCAACCTCGGCATCATCCTTTTGTGCGCGCCCTTGGCGATGGCGGCCGAACGGCCGCAACGGTTGCGCGCAGCCGTTGACGCCGTGCTCGCGCAAACCGACCATGCGGATGCCCGGGCCGTCTATGCCGCCATCCGCCTTGCCGCCCCAGGCGGGCTCGGGCGGGTCGAAGAAGCCGATGTGGCCGAAGAACCCTCGGTGTCGCTTCTCGAGGCGATGCGCTTGGCGCAAGCGCGTGACCGCATCGCCTGGAACTGGACGCACGGGTTCGCCGATCTGTTCACCACCGGTGCACCCCTCATCGCCGCTTTGCGCGCCCGCGGTTTCCCGTACCGCTGGGTGCTCAGCGCTGTGCACCTGCACTTTCTCGCCCACATCCCCGACAGCCATGTGGCGCGCAAGTTCGGAACGGCGGTAGCCGAGGCGCTCGCAGCCGAAGCCCGCTCTTATGCGCAGCGTCTTCTCACCGCCTCGCAGCCGCAGGCACTCACCTGCGCGCTCTTGGCCTTCGATGCGGCGCTTAAAGCGCGCGGGATCAACCCCGGGACGACGGCGGATCTGGTCGTGGGCTCGCTCTTTGCCCGATTGCTCTTGCGGGCGCGCGCAATGACGCGTTCGCACTAGCGAGGGAAGATTCGCATCGGCTGCATCGATTGCCGTCCTTGGCGAGGATTGCTCAGACCAAATCCGTCCCTTATCAGCCGATTCGTTTCGAGGTCCCAACCCCAGGGGGAGGCTTTCCATGCCCAAGATCGATCGGATGCTGGTTGGCGAGGCGCTCGTGGGCGAGGGCAACGAGGTCGCGCACATCGACCTCATCATCGGCCCGCGCGGCACACCGGCCGAGACCGCCTTCGCCTTGACCCTGACCAATCAGAAAGAGGGCGTGAACGCGCTCTTGGCGGTGCTCGAGCCCAACCTCATGGTCAAGCCCGCCACCGTCATGTTCAACAAGGTCACGATCAAGAACGCCAAACAGGCGACCCAGATGTTCGGCCCGGCCCAGCGGGCAGTGGCGCTTGCGGTTGCCGATTGCGTCGCCGAAGGCACCATCCCCGAAGAAGAATGCGATGATCTCTTCATCTCGGTGGGTGTGTTCATCCACTGGGAGGCGCAAGACGACAAGAAGATCCAGCAGTACAATTACGAAGCCACCAAGCTCGCGATCGAGCGCGCGGTGGCCGGCCTGCCGCGTGCCCGCACCATGCTCGCGCGGAAAGACAAGACCAAGCATCCCTTCGGCGCCGATTGAAAGGAACCAGCGGCCCCACCTGCGCCGGTCGGTGCGGGAAGAGCGGAACGGGCGGAATCTCCTCGGCCGCCTCCGCCGCCCCCCGAGCCTCCAGCCCCGCTCCGCCCTTCTCCCCCGCAAGCCACACCACTAGCGGGGGAGATCCCACGGGAGCCCGAGGCTCCGGTCCGGCCGGCGGGACCAACGGCTCCAGCGAGCACGGGCTGGTGGGAGACCCTGCTCCGCTTGATCGGCCTCAAGCGCAGCTGAAGCCAAAAGGGCGTCGGAGCTATCTCCGACGCCCGTCCTCATGAGCGGCACTTCAGACGACGGGCTCGGCCAGGCGCAGGAGCTCGGTGCGACCGATCTGCCCCTCGTGCAGCGCCGTGGCGACGAGCGCCCCGGCGATCCCGGCGTGCTTTAAGGCGAGCAGATCGTCGACATCGCGCACCCCACCCGCCGCCCAGATCCGCCGCCTCGGCCCCGCTGCGCAGCGCACCGCCTCGAGCCGAGCACGATCCGGTCCCGCTTTGCTCCCCACCCGCGCGAGCGTCATGACGATCACGTCGTCCGGCCACAGTTCCGGACAGTCGCGCAGACCCGCCGGGTCGAGAGGCTCCTCGCCGCGCCAGTCGAGCGAGAGCAGGATGCGATCCGCAGCCCAAGTGAGGGCATAGGCGAGAAGCTCGGGACCGGTCTGGCTCTCGCTACCGAGTACCGCCCGCACCCGCGGCAGGGCCAAGAGGGCCTTAAGCTCGACGCGCGTTTTGATCCCGGCGTCGACCCAAAAGGTCAAGGACGAAAACCGCGCCACGAGTGCTGCGATCAGCGCTCGGTGATCGCCGCGCCCCTCGATCGCATCGAGATCTGCGAGGTAGAGAGCGGGAAACGGATAGAGCGCGCACAGGGCCTCCACGACCGCTGCGGGCTCGGCGGAATCGACGAGACACGAACCGGTAAGCGGATGGTAGTGGGTGCGCGCGCCTAAGCGCGCGTGGACCACAAGCCCCTCTTTGAGGTCGAGGACGGGAACGACGGTGAAGGACACGACGCTCGCTCTCCTGGAAGCCTCCGCCGCCCCCGTGTGCTTGGGCTTGGATGTGGGCGGCGCACATCTCAAGGCTGCGCTTGTCGTCGGCAATGCGCCACAGGCGATCCGCGAAGCCGCCTGTCCGCTCTGGAAAGGGCTCGATCGGCTCGAGGCGGCCTTCGCCGAAGCGCTCGCCGGCTGGCCACCGCCTCAAGAGGTGGCACTCACGATGACAGGCGAACTCGTCGATCTCTTTCCCGATCGGACGACGGGCGTGGTGCGGCTGCTCGCGGAAGTGGCGGCGCGCTTTCCCGAAGCGAAGCTGCGCATTTGGAGTATCCGCGGCTTTCTCGACCGTGCGGCGGCAGCTGCCGATCCCCTCGCGGTCGCCTCGGCGAACTGGCTTGCCACCGCCGAACTCCTCGCCCGTTTGCTTCCCGCCGGGATCCTCGTCGATGTCGGCAGCACCACAACCGACCTCGTCCCCTTCGCCGACGGCCGTGTCCGTGCCCGCGGCCGCGACGATGCCGAACGGCTGGCCGAAGGCGAACTCGTCTATCAGGGTGTGGTACGCACCCCGCTCATGGCGCTTGCTGAGCGCGTTCCCTTCCGCGGCCGGCTCACCGGCGTGATGGCCGAATATTTCGCGACCACGGCCGATGTCTTCCGGCTGTTGGGGCAACTCGAGGAGGAGTTCGACCGCCATCCCGCCGCCGACGGCGGCCCCAAAACCCTCGAGGGCAGCGCGCGGCGGCTGTTGCGCATGGTCGGCATCGATCTCGGTGCGGCCGCGCTCGCCGAGGCCCGCGCCCTTGCCGCGCTCTTCGCCGAAGCGCAGCTGCGGCGCATCGCCGATGCCTTGGCCCTTGTGCTCTCGCGCTTCGCGCTGCCGGCCGATGCCCCCCTCATCGCCGCCGGCTGCGGAGCGTTCTTGGTACCCGAGCTCGCCCGCCGCAGCGGACGGCCAAGCCTCGATTTCGCCGCGCTTCTCGGTCTCGAGGGGACGAAGGCCCGCTGGGCGCGGGTCTGTGCCCCTGCCCTCGCCGTAGCACTCCTCGCGCCAAACGCTGCGGCTAAAGGAGATGCAGGTGTCTTCAGCTGAGCAGCGATGCGCGCGCTCTATTCAAGGTGGTGCGCAAGCGCGCGAGCGCCGCCGGGTCCAACCGCCCGGTGCGCGCACCGGCGCACAGAGCGCCGCGAAAGCCGAGATAGTCGGGAGCGAGCCGGGCGAGCGGGGCGATGTCGGCAAGGCCGAGCGAACCGGCAAGGCCGCAGACGAGACCGGCTGAGCGCGCTGCCTTAACGAAGCGGGCAAGGGTCATCTCACAGAGATGAGCACGCAGCCCACCGGCGCGCTTGTCAGCGGTATCGAGCATCACCCCGAACAGACCGGCGCGCGCAAAGGGGCGAAGATCCGAGAGATCGGGCCGCCGGTCGGCCATGAGCACGGCCACGAGCCGCACCCCGCGCTGGGCGAGGGGAGCAAGGGCAGCGAGGACCTCGGCCCGGTGAGCCTCGGCAAAAAAGCCGATCTTGACCACGTCCACCCCGGTCGCCGCGACCCGTTCCGCCGCCGCTCTGATCAGCTCCGGATCCATCGGCAGATCGCCTGTAGTGGCGGAAAGCGGCACCCGACCCGCAAAGCGCGCGACGGCGGCGGCGAGCTGCGGCAGGGACCAGGCCCCAAGCGCACCGCGCTGGGGGTCTTTAAGGTCCAAAAGCTCGACCCCGCCTTCAAGCGCGGTCTCGGCTTCCTCGAGATCGGCGACACTTGCGAGCAGAGCCGGACGACAGGCAAAGGGCAAGGAAGATCCGCGCATGGCCGAGAGTCCCAAGCGCGTGATTGGCTCGCCCTCCCTAAACCGGCTAAGAGCAAGGCGGCAAGCCAAGAGGATGCGATGATCCGGCTCACCGGCGGACGGATCTACGATCCCCTCAACGGGATCGACGGGGAGGTGCGCGATCTGTGGATCGCAGGCGATCGCATCGTGCCGCCGCCGCCTCCCGGCACCGCAGCTGAGAGCTTCGACGTCTCGGGCTGTGTGGTGATGCCGGGTGGAATCGACCTGCACAGCCACATCGGCGGCGGCAAGGTGACGATCGCTCGGCTGCTCATGGCCGAGGAACACCGTCGCCATCGCCAACCGCGCGGGGACGGGCTTAGAGCCGGCAGCGGTGAAGTCTCGCCCTCCTCCTTCACCACCGGCTACCGCTACGCCGAGCTCGGCTATACGGCCGCCTTCGAGCCGGCGATGCTGCCAGCGAACGCACGCGCCGCGCACCAAGAGATGGCCGATATCCCCATCGTCGATCGCGGCGCCTATGTGGTCTTGGGTAACGATGACCTGTTCTTGAATCTGTTGGCGGAAGGCGCAGGCGAGGATGCGATCGCCGATTACGTGGGCTGGACATTGCAGGCAACGGGAGCGCTCGCGGTCAAGATCGTCAATCCGGGCGGTATTGCCGCCTTCAAATATGGCCAACGCCAACTCGATCTTGACGAAGGGGCCGGTCCTTGGGGGGTGACACCGCGTCGGGTGCTCCACGCCCTCGCCGATGCCCTCGACCGGCTGGGTGTGCCGCATCCGATCCACGTCCACGGCTGCAATCTCGGCATGCCCGGCAGTGCCGCGAGCACCCTTGCCACCATCCGCGCCATGGAGGGACGGCGGATCCACCTCACGCACCTACAGTTCCACGCCTACGGTCGCGAGGGGCCGCGCGGCTTTTCCTCGGGGGCACCGGCGATCGCCGAGCTCATCAACGCCGCTTCCAACGTGAGCTTGGATGTCGGCCAGGTGCTCTTCGGCCAGACGGTGACCGCTTCTGCCGACACCATGGCCCAGTTCCGCAACGCTTCCCTTGCCCGCCCGCGCCGCTTTGTGGGCATGGACATCGAATGCGAGGCGGGCTGCGGCGTTCTTCCCTTCCGCTACAAGGACAAAAGCTTCGTCAACGCGCTGCAGTGGGCGGTCGGGCTCGAGCTCTTCTTGCTCGTCGAAGACCCCTGGCGGATCGCGCTGACCACCGACCATCCCAATGGCGCTGCCTTTACCCGCTATCCCGAGCTCATCCGGCTCTTGATGGACAAAGATTTTCGTGACGCTGAATTCGCCAAGCTGCCGGCAACGGTGCGGGCGCTTTCGATCCTGCCGTCGATCAAGCGCGAATATTCGCTCTTCGAGATCGCCATTCTCACCCGCGCCGGGCCGGCGCGGCTTTTGGGCCTAGCACGCGAATATGGGCACTTGGGGCCGGGGGCGAAGGCGAATATCGCCGTCTACCGCGAAGATCGCGACCGTGCGCGCATGTTCGCTTCTGCCCATCTCCTCTTCAAGGACGGGCGGCTTGTGGTGCGCGACGGCGCGATCCTCGCGCCGGAGCTGCGCGGCGCCTTCCACCGTGTGCAACCCGGCTTCGATCGCGCGATCGAAGGGCGCGTGCGCAGCTTCTTCGAGACCTACCGCGATCAGCGCCTCGAGAGCTTCGTGGTGGGTGAGGACGAGCTCAGCGAACTGGGCGCGGTGGTCACCCACGCCTGCTGCGGTGCCCCACCGCCGCCGGCACCTGCGCGCACCGAGGCGCGACCGTGACCCACTCCCTCGAGCTCTCGGGCGTGGTGGTGCGGCCGAGTTTCGCCGAGGCCTTTCCGATGCGCGCCACGCGCCTGCTCATCACCGCCGAGAGCCCGCGCTGGGCGGAGATCGCCGCCCGCAGCATGACCGGCTTTGCCACCTCGGTGATCGGCTGCGGCTGCGAGGCCGGGATCGAGCGCCTTCTTGGCCCCGAGGAGACCCCGGACGGTCGACCGGGGGTGGCGGTGCTGCTCTTCGCTATGAGCGAAAAGGCCTTGGCCGAGCAGCTCGTGCGCCGCGTGGGCCAGTGCGTTCTCACCTGTCCTACCGCTTCTGCTTGGAACGGGCTCGCCGCCGAGCGCAGCCTTTCTTTAGGGCGCAGCCTGCGCTTTTTCGGCGACGGCTTTCAGGCGAGCAAACGCATCGGCAGCCGCCGCTTCTGGCGCGTCCCGGTGATGGAGGGCGAATTTTTGGTCGAAGACCGGGTGGGCGTGGTCAAAGGCGTAGGCGGCGGCAATTTCCTCATCCTCGCCGAAACGGCGGCGGCGGCGCTGCACGCCGCGGAAGCGGCGGTGGCGGCGATCGCCCATGTTCCCGGTGTGATCCTGCCGTTTCCGGGCGGGATCGTGCGCTCGGGCTCAAAGGTGGGCTCGCGCTATAAGGGCCTGATCGCCTCTACCAACCACCGCTATTGTCCGACGTTGCGCGCTGTGGTGCCGGATACCGCCCTTCCCGCCGAGGTCGGTGCGGTGCTCGAGATCGTCATCGACGGGCTCGATGAGGCCTCGGTCGGGCGCGCCATGGTAGCGGGCATCCGCGCCGCCTGTGCGCTCGGGCGAAGCGCAGGCGTGGTGGCGATCGATGCCGGCAACTACGGCGGCAAGCTCGGACCGTATCATTTCCATTTGCACCAGCTGCTCACCGAAAGCGCCGCGCATTGACCGCCCGTTGCGTCCCCAGCCCTCGGCGTAGCGTTGCGGTCCTCGCCCTTTTCCCCAGTCGCAACCGCGCTTCTGCGCTCAGCTTGGCTCGAAGTCGTCCTTCGCGCGCATTGCATGGCTGATCCGTCGCTTTGGGGCGAAGCCGGATGGGGACTTGGAGCGTGTTCCCCTTTTCGCGCCCTTTGAGCTGCTCAAGGTCATCGCCGGGCTGCGCGCGCGGCGATCGGGCTCGCGACCTTCACCTTCTTCGCGATTCGCGTTTTTAAGAACCAGAGGCGGCCGCCGCTTTCATCTGGTCATAACAGGCAAGGGCCTGGGCGCCGTAGACGGAAGAGGGCCCGCCGCCCATCTCCACCGCCACGCCGATCATCTCGAGGAGCTCTTCGCGGGTGACCCCGAGCCGCACGCAGGCACGGGTGTGGAACACAATGCAGCCCTCGCAGCGGATGGCGATCGCAATGGCAAGCGCGATCAGCTCCTTTTGCGCATGGGTGAGCGCCCCATCACGGCTCGTCGCCTGCACGAGCGCGCGAAACGCCTTCATGGGCTCACCACCCGCCTGGTGCAGGGCTTTGGAGGCGGCGACATAGTCCTGTTCGAGGGCGAGATAGTCCTTAGCCACGATCGTTCTCCGCGATCGATCCTATGGGCAGCGATTTCCCCCTTAAGCGGGGCTCGTGTACCGGCGGGCGGCATTGGCGCCCAGATGGCACGGGCGCGCAGGACAGACGGCAACCGGCATCGGTTTCAAACTCCCACCCTTTGCATCCGCCCTTCGGCTTTACCTGTGCGCGCAAGCGAAGGCGCGCTCATGCGGCACGGGGAGCGGCGAAAGCGAAGGGCGGTGTCCTGCTCGGCGGCGGCAGCGATCCCACGGCGGCAGATATCGGGGTGTACCGCGGGCGCGCGTGTGATGGCACCCCTATCAGGGCGGAACAGCGCGCGCCCGAGCGGGCGCGCACCGAGGGCGCGCGCCGCGCATGCAGAGAGCAGACGCTCAACTCCAGAACGCCGGCACGAAGCGGTAGCCTGCGCCGTCGCGGGCGACGTAGCCCACCGCCGGGAAGGGGAAATGGTAGCCCACGACCATCATGCGCTCGAAAGCGAGCATGTCGAGGATCCTCTTGCGGGTCTCGGCGGCGCGCGTTCCGTCCATGTCGAACATCACCTGCCAATCGGGACGGCGGAGGAAGAGCTCGGGTTTGGTGGCGGTATCGGAGAGCACGAGGAGGCTCTGCCCGCCGCTTTCCAACCGGAAGGCATAATGGCCGGGGGTATGGCCGAGCGCCGGCACGGCCGTGATGCCGCGCACGAGCTCGCGCTCGCCCGAAAAGCGCTCGACCTTCGGTGCTTCGGGGCCGAACACGCGGCGCACGTTGCGGAACGCCCCCTGCATCGCTTCGGGCGCCCGGCTCATCTGACCCTCGTCCATCCAAAAGGCCCATTCGGGTTCAGGCACGAGCAGGCGGGCGTTGGGAAAGACGGGCGTGCCGTCTTTAAGGCGAATGCCGTTGATGTGATCGCCGTGGAAATGGCTTACGAGCACGAGATCGATCTCCTCCGGCCGGTAGCCGGCGGCGGCGAGATTGGCCCTAAAGAGGCCGGTGCCGGGAGCGCCCAGATCGCCGTTGCCGGCATCGATCGCCACGAGTTCGCGGCCGGTGTTGACCACGACAGTGGTAAACGGGCTCAAGACCACATCCGCCGGCTGGAAAGCGTCGAGAAGGGCCGTGCGCACCTCCTCGAGCGCTGCGTTGCGCACATAATTGGCGTCGAGCGGCCGGCGGGCATGGCCGTCGTGCACGAGCGTGACCTCGAGTTCACCCAGCGCGAAGCGGTAGACGGCGGGCAGGCGCTCGCTGCGCTTGGCTGCTGCTGCCTCGCTTGTGGAACCAGCGGGCAACACGGCGGCTGCGGCGAGGGCGGTGCTAGCCGTCATGGTTTGGCGTCGCGTGAGCATGCTTTCCCTCCCCCTTGGCATGGCGATGATCGAAATGGGCCATCACGTCGGCATGGCCAGATGTCCTCCGTGAAGATTCGGCAATGGATCGTTACCTGATCGGCAACAATGAGCGAAGCGGCAGTTCTGTGCGAAGACGGCCTCCTTTTGGGATCAGATGGATGCCGGCGCTGTTTTTGGTGTGTGGGCGATCCGCTCTATGAGGCCTATCACGATGCGGAATGGGGCCGGCCTTCGGCGGACGATCGGCTGCTGTTCGAGAAACTCTGTCTTGAGAGCTTCCAGGCCGGGCTTTCCTGGCGCTTGATCCTGGGCAAGCGGGGGCATTTGCGGCGCGCCTTTGAGAACTTTGATCCGTTTGCCCTTGCCCGCTTCGGTGAGGCGGATGTCGCCCGGCTGAGTGCCGATCCCACGATCGTGCGCCATCGCGGCAAGATCGAGGCGGTGATCGGAAATGCGCGGGCCACTTGTGCGCTGATCGAGCGGGAAGGTTCGCTTGCCGCCTTCTTGTGGCGTTTCGCGCCCGATCCGAAGCGCCATCGGCGACCTGCAAGCCGCGTTGAGCTCGCAGCGCGCAGGGAGAGCCCGCAGAGCCGGGCGCTTGCGCGTGCGCTGCACGCGCGGGGCTTTCGCTTTTTGGGTCCGGTGACCGTTTATGCCTTCATGCAGGCGATGGGTTTGGTGAACGATCATCTTCAAGGCTGTCCGGCGGGCGATGACTGTGCTGCGTTGCGGGCGACCTTCGAGGTGCCTTAAGGCGAAGTGAGAATAAAAAAAGCCGGCTCGAAGGCCGGCTTGCAGTCTGTGTGCGGTGATCTCAGCTTGCGGCCTTGATCTCGATCTTCTTGGCTTTGGCTTCGGCTGTCGGTTTCTTGGGTAGAGTGATGGTGAGCACGCCTTTGTCGAACTTGGCTTCGACCTTGTCTTCTTCGACTTCGACTGGGATCGGGATCTGGCGCAAGAACGAGCCGTAGGCGCGCTCCATCAAATAATAACCGCGTTCTTTTTCTTCGCGCTCTTGTTTCTTTTCGCCTTTGATGGTGAGCACGCCGTCGGCCAGCTGGACTTCGACGTCTTTTTCGCTCACCCCCGGCAGCTCGACTTGCACTTCGACGGCGGTTTCGGTTTCGCGCATGTCGACGCGCGGTGCCAGAAGCCCCATGCCGAGGGCCGGGCGGACGAGGCTGAAGCTCTTGGTCATCTCTTCAAAGAGCCGGTCCATTTCCCGGCGCATGGCGGTGAAGGGATCTTCGGCGAGTTCGCGCCGACCGAACGGAATGAGCGACCTGAAGTCCATCCCTCTCGCTCCCCTGTATGAGCGCCGCCCGACGCTTCGGGCTTGCGACACCGAAGGAGATGGGAAGTGCGACCGCAGCCGTCATCGATGGTTTTCTCGCCATCGACGGTCAGCGGCGGCGGGGGCACAAAAGTGCGCCGCGGCGTGGCAGGCGTGTCACAGCGCGAGGCGACAAAGCCTGTCTGTGAACTCCTGCCGTTTTTCCTAAGCCGACGCGGCTGCGGCTTTCCTACTCGCGCAACCGGGATCGTCTGCGGCAAGAACAGAATGGCAGCCGGGGCGCGGGGGCGTACTGTCATGCGCCGCGCTATTGCTCGTGGTTGAGGGCTCGTGCAGCCTGGGCGCGGCGAGGGCTATGCGCCGTTTCGCGCAAACGGTCGGCTCGCGTCGGGAAACGCTTCGCAAAGAGAACATTATTTCGAGAACGAAGACGAAACCATGGCGATAACCCGTGCTGAAGCTTCGACCCTTTCCAAGGGGCGCCCTTTCCCAAAGGCAACTCTGCTCGCCGCGGTTGACATTCTGGCAATCCTCGCTGGCTTCGCGATAGCACTTGGACTTTTGGAGCTGCGTCCCGACTTTGCTGCTCGGCTTCAGCTCGTGCCGGCACGTGTTGCTTTAGATCTCGCGGTTGTAGGTGGTCTTGTTTTGTTTTTCCATGCCAGTGGCCATTACGCGGAGCGGCGCGCATTCTGGCAGGAGCTCGCGGAGATCTTGGGGGCGTTCGCAGTGGCGCTGCTGCTCGATGCGGCCGGGATGTTCTTCTTAAAGCTCGAGTCGTCGCGGCTGAGCGTCCTTGGCTTTTGGACGATCGGCTGCGTGGCTCTGGTCGTCAGCCGCTGGTCAGTCAAGAGCTGGTTGGTGGCACGTGGACTGTGGTCGGTGCCGGCGGTGATCGTCGGGACCGGACAGAACGCGCGCGATCTTGCCCTTGCTCTGCTCGACGATCCCTTGCGGACCTTTCACCCCGTAGCCTTCGTCGATCCCTTGGGCGAGCAGAGCGGAACGCTTGCGATCGAACGCGAGCAGAGCCTGCCTGTGATCGCCGCACATGGTGATCCGTTCACCATCGTTCGCCAATTCCCCCACGCTCGTGTCCTCGTCGGGCTCGAACTCGATGCGTTCGTGACGCACAAATCCTTCCTCGAGCGGCTCAGTCGCATCCACCACGACATCGAGCTCATGTTGCCGTTCCGTGGTTTGCCGCAACGGCGCTACTATCGCACGCACTGGGTCAACCATGACATCACCACGGTGCGATTGACCTCAGGCCTCGGGTCGCGTTCACAGCGTTCTATCAAGCGTGTCTTCGATCTCGTCGTGGCGAGTCTGCTCCTCGTTCTCCTCGGTCCTCTTTTCCTTGTGCTCATGGCCTGCGTTGCGGCGAGCGGACGCCCGATCTTCTATGGGCATATGCGGGTCGGCCGTTACGGACAGCCGTTTAAATGCCTTAAGTTTCGCACCATGGTCCCGAACGCGGAGCAGCAACTTTCCGAACTTCTCAAGCGTGATCCGAACGCGGCAGCGGAATGGTTGCGCACGCGCAAGCTCAAGAACGATCCGAGGATCACCCGGATCGGCCGCTTCTTGCGGCGCACGAGCCTCGATGAGCTGCCCCAGCTCATCAACGTGATCAAAGGGGAGATGAGCCTGGTAGGGCCGCGGCCGGTGACCGCCGAGGAACTCGAGGCCTATGGCGTGTACCGCGAATATTATCTTCAGTCTCGCCCTGGGATCACAGGCCTATGGCAGGTTAGTGGTCGCAATCAACTCGATTTTCGTCGGAGAGTTCACTTGGATGCCGTCTATGTACAGAATTGGAGCCTCTTAGGAGATATTGTCATCCTACTTATGACGATAAGAGTCGTATTTTCCGGGCGAGGAGCCTATTGAGCGCCGGATACCTCGTATGCATCCCTACTTGACCGGTTTATGATCCTATCATAGGAATAAGGCGGACCCCGCGGCCGCGCGCCGCAGCGAAGAGGACCCCGCCTTGGCCGACCCCCGACCCGACCTCGTCGAGACGACGGTGGACGCCGCCGTCACCTTCGCACCCCTCGCCAACGACCAACCCGAAGGCCTCCTCGTTACCGCCTTCCAACAACCGAGTTTCGGCACCCTCGCCTTCGACCCCGCAACCCAGCTCTTCACCTATACCCCCAACCCCGGCTTTATCGGCGAAGATAGTTTCACCTACACCGTGCGCGCTCCAGACGGAGCGACCGCAAGTGCTCTGGTCACCATCCGTGTCGTGCGCCCGAACAGCCCGCCCCAGGCGGTCGACGATACAGCCGAAGTGACCCCCGGCGGGCTCGTCGACATCCCCGTGCTCGCCAACGATTCCGATCCCGACGGCGACCCGCTCACCCTTGTGGGCGTGAGCATGCCGGATGCCGGTAGCGTCACCGTGCTCCCCGACCGACGGCTGCGCTACGCCCCGCGCAGCGGCTTCACCGGCGAAGATTCATTTACGTACACCATTGCCGACCAGCACGGCGCGAGCGCCACCGCAACCGTTCGCGTCAATGTCCGCGCCGCCAACCGGCCACCCCTAACTGCCCCCGATCGCGTGACGACGACACGCGGAGAGCCGGTCACGATCGATCTCTTCGCCAACGATTTCGATCCCGACGGCGACCCCCTCACCCTTTTGGCCTTGAGCCTGCCCGAGCACGGCGAGGTCGCCGTGCTCGCCGCTGGCCGCATCCGCTATACCCCGCGACCCGAGTTCGAGGGCACCGACCGCTTCACCTACACGGTCGGCGACGGCCGCGGCGGCACCGCCACAGGCGAGGTTGAGATCGTCGTAAGCCGCCCCAATGCGGCGCCGATCGCCCGCGACGATACGGCGACCACCGAGGCGGGAACGCCCGTGCGGGTGCAGCCGCTCGCCAACGATTCCGACCCCGACGGCGATCCGCTGCAGCTTGCCGCCGTGAGTCTGCCCGACCACGGTCGGCTCGCGATCGCCGCCGACGGCGAGGTGACCTACACCCCAAACCCAGGCTTCGTCGGCGAAGACGCCTTCACCTATACGGTGCGCGATGCCCGCGGTGCCACCGCGAGCGGGACGGTTAGGGTCACAATCACCGCACCGAGCGCGCCGACCACTTACCTTAACGGCTATCGCTACCGCCGGCGGATCGTCGTGCCGAAGAGCTCGATCCTCGGCACCGCCACCCTTTTCGGTTTTCCTTTCTTTTTGCGCGAAGAAGGGAACTGGCTCAAGCACAAGAGCGCCGGCGGCAAAATCGAAAGCCCACAAGGCTTCGATGTGCGCTTCGAGCTCGCCGACGGTACCAAACTCCCCCACGACGTCGAACTCTACGATCCCCAAGCCGGCCGCTTGCTCGCCTGGATCCGCCTGCCCGAGTTGCGTCCGCAAGAAGATCTCGTCCTCTTCCTTTATTATGGCAAACCGGATCTCGTGGAGAGCGAAGCCGATCCCGCTCTCACCTGGCGCGACTATCTCGCCGTCTGGCATTTGCCCGATCTAAGCGACCGCAGCGGCCGCGGCCGTGATCTCCTCGCAAGCGGCGTCGTTGCTGCCGAGGGCCCAATTGGCCCCGCCGCAGGCTTCGATGGCGCCACAAGCGAGCTTACGCTTCCCGATCCCTCCTTCCTCGACGGCCATTCGGCGCTCACCTTTCAGCTGTGGCTCGAGAGCAGCCGGCTCGAGAGCGATCAGGGGCTCCTCCTGTGCGGGCCGCGCACCGGCGCCGACCATGACGCCGCCTTCGTCCTGCGCCATGCCAACCTCGGTCCCTTTGCCGGCCGCAGGGGGGTCTTCGCGGTGCAGATGGCGCTCGCTGACGGCCGTTTGATCCACGAGAGCAGTGCCGGGCGGGCGGACAATGCGAGCCATGCCCTCGCTCTCGTCTTCGAGCGCGGCGAAGGGGCGACGCTCGTGATCGACGGCGTCGCCGACACCCCTTCTTATACCGCCGGCTCGACGCTTCTCGGCCCGACCCGGATCGGCCGCGCGCCCTTGCGCATCGGCGTCGGCCCCACTTCCGGTGCAGCCGGCCACTGGCAGGGCCTCATCGACCAGGTGCGGGTGCGGGCGAGCGCCCTGCCCGCCGCTTGGTTGGCGATGGAATATGCCAATCAGAGCGCGCCGCGCGCCTTCTACGGCTTGGGCGGCGAAGACGCCTTCGAAGACACGAGCACAGCTCCGGTCGCCGTGCCGGTGGTGGCGCGGACCGGACGCGGCGTTCCGGTAACGGTCGACCCGCTCGCGCTTGCCCTCGTCCCAGGCGGTGGGAGCGCCGAGCTCGTCGCCGTCGAAACGCCGAGCAACGGCACCGCCGTGATCGAGACGGGCAGGATCCGCTACACCCCGGCGAGCGGTTTTACCGGTACTGATCGCTTCACCTTCACCATCACCGCCGGCGGCAAGAGCTCAACCGGCACCGTCACCGTGGTGGTGGCGGCCGCAAGCGAGGGCTCGGCGCAAGCCGATCGCCCCTTCGCCGATCGCTTTTTCGGCAATCCCTTCCACGCCGATGCGCTCGCCGCGCGCACCCCGCGGCTGCACGAGCCGGTCGCCAAGCGCTTTGTCGCCGACCGCAGCGGGGCGCTTGTGGGCGTGCGTTGGCCGTGCCGGGTCCTCAGCGGCGACGGCGGTGAGCTCGTGCTGCAGGTCGAAACCGACTATGAGGGCAAACCCTCGGGGCTCGTGATCGGCACCACGGCGATCAATGGCCAGGCCGGGGCGCTCGCGGCGCAGGAGCCCTATCCGCTTTGGCGCTTCGAACAACCGGTGCCGATCGAAGCCGGGCGCGCCTATCATCTGGTCTGGCATCAGCTCGCCGGCTCCGGCTCCTGCGCGGTTCTCTTCCACCGTGCCAATGTGCCCCTCGCCGCGGGCCACAATCAGCGCGGCGGTCCTTACGAGGCCGACACGGGTGCTGTGCATCAGCGCGTTGCGGGCCTCTGGCAGCCGGGCGATGAGCACGGCGGCTACCTCGAGCTCCACTGGGCCGATGGGACGATAACCGGCAACCCGATCCTCGAAGGGTCGGCGGGCCTCAAGAAGAGCTTCGGCGGATCGGTCCTCGTCCGCGAGCGCTTCACCGTCTCCGATTACAGCCGCAAGGTGGACGGCTTGTGGCTGCGCGTCTGGTGGGAGAGCGGCACGCCCGCCGACCTCGTCGTTCGGCTCGAGACGCTCGAGGGAACTCTTCTCGAGCAGCTCACCATCCCGCGCAGTGCGCTGCCGCAGACCCGCAACGTCGCGGGCGATCTTTCGAGCCCGCCGGCGGTTTGGATCTACCGCCGCTTCGCGCAGAGCCACCTGCTCGAGCGGGGGCGGAGCTATGTCCTCCGTCTCGGCGCCGCAAGCGGCTCCTATTTCGTCCACGCCGTGCGCCGGGCAGAGAACATAAGCCGCGATCAATGGCCCCAAGCTTGGGCTGAAGTCTCGACCAACGGCGGTGCGAGCTGGCGCGGCTGGGACGATGCCGGCGATCCTTCCGGGATCGCCCGCACCGATTGCCATCTGCCCATCGCGTTTACCATCGCCGGCAGCCTCGAGCGGCTGGGTGTCGACAGCCTGGTCGCCAACGCCAATTTCCCCATCACCGACATCCGCCGACTGGCCGAGGACGCCGGGGTCGGCGATGATCTGGTCGCGACGCGCGCTGTGGCGAACGGTCAAACGGTTTGGGCCCATTTCGGCTTTCCAACCCCGACCCGACCGCCCATCGGTCGGCAGCTGTTCCGTATCCGCGCGCGCTGCTCAGTTACGGGCGGCGCGATCCGGGTCGAGCTGTTCGAGAACGGCGCCTTCCGGGCCAATCTCGGCACCCAAGCGGTAGGCACCACCCTTGCTACCCTGACGTTCCCTTGGGATGCCGCGCTGCTCAGCGATCGCAGCGGCGCCGGTGTCGAGCTCCGGCTCTGGCTCGTCGACACGCTTGCGAGCGGCCATTACGCCATCGATGCGATCGATTGGCTCGCCGATCCGGACGGTGCCACCTCGGGGGACAGCGGGGGGAGCACGAACCTGCGCTTGCCCGTCAACGCTGTGCTCGCGCGCGAGAACTGGGACGCCTTCGATCTCGACAATTTGCGCGAACCGGCCCATCAGGGTGATGGGCGGGGTACTGCTGTTCCAGCTACCGGCAGCACCTATTCGGCACTGCGCTTGGGCTTCGAAGATCCGGTCCCGCCGCTTTCCGGCACGCAGCACTTCCGCGTGCGCATCCGCTGCACCGCCCCCGGCGGTTCGCTGCGTGCCTGGCTCTATGAGGGCGGGGCGCTCAAGCGCGACTTCGGCACGGTCCAACTCAATGGCACCGACTTCCAGACGCTGACCTTTGCCTGGAACGCTTCGGAGATCAGCAACCGCAACCAAGTCGAGATCAAGCTCGTCGTCGTCCGCAATCGGCAGAGCGGCGAGTATGTGCTCGATGCGGTCGATTGGCTGGTAAACGTCGCCGGTGGCCAAAGCAGCTGGCCCGCCGGTTGGGGACCGCGGCCGCCGCTCGGCAGTCATCACGGCCTCGGCCAGGCATTTAACCTGCCAAATTCAAACTGGCAACCGCTGACGCAGTACAACAACTGGCTCGGGCGCCCGGCGAACATCGCCAAGGCATGGGCGCTCGCAAGCGGCCCCAACATGGATAGCTGGGATGATGTTGCCGGTGGGGCCGGCGACGATATCACGGTTTTCACCGGCCAGTTCAACGATCCGAACCCACAAGCCTGCTTCAACAATAACATTTGGCCCGTAAACCTTCCCGTCGTGCTGGCTTGTTATTGCGTTCCGGATCATTCAAGTTTCAGGAACGTCACCAACTACACCACGTGGCGGAACCCGTCGATTTGGTCGGAGATCAAGACCGGCACTTATGACACCTTCATCCGCCGCATGTGGCGCAGGCTCGCCTATCGTTGTCAATATTCCGGCAGAGACCCGCGGACCTTGGTCATCCGCTTCTGCCACGAAGCGAACGGCAACTGGTATCCGTGGAGCATCGGTCCCGACAAGCAGAGCTTCATCGACGGCTGGCGACGCTGCATAGATTTGATGCGTGAAGAGTTCCGCAACGTCTTGGGACAGAGCGCGCCCTCGCCGCTCATCGAATTCGGGCCCGCCCGACACTTGCGCTTCGGAGCGGGATCGTCCGAGCGCCTCTGGAACATTTACCCCGGCGACGACTGGGTGGACATCGTTGGTCTCGGCATCCACGACCACACAGGCATAACGATACAAGCTCACTGGGATGCGATGCTGACCAAATCGGGCGACATGGAGGGCATCCGCGAGTGGTTCGATTTCGGCGCGAGCCGCAACAAGTGGCTCGGCACCTCGGAAATCGAGTGCAACTACGAGCCGCGCCAATATTTCCCGAAGACAGAAAACATGAACGTCTTTTGGACAACCGGCTTCGAGCCCCTGCGCCAGCGTTATGATGGTCGGTTCCTATACTTCATCTATCTGTGGTGGACGCCGAGCTACCTCATCCGCCCCGATGGCTGGGGCGAACCCTACCGACAGCTGTACGGATTGTAACCATGCCATGGAAGCCCAAAGACGCACCTCGTCATACTCGCAAAGCCGACACACCCAAGGAACGACGCATTT
>JAUQQO010000032.1 GCA_030549795.1 Pseudomonadota bacterium
CGCCACGTGAAGCGAGTCTTAATCCCTTCTTCGTCAGGGCAGAGGTTCGAACGGACCCCCCTCGAAAAAACGAGGCAAACCAAGCACTTCCGATACACGATGACAAAATCCACAGCTGGCGAAAGAGTTGATCCCGAACTCTACCACCGCGTGTGGCCTCGGCAACGGCGACAAAACAATCATACTGCCTCTGTCAACTCCGACAAGCTTGTCGGGAGCTGCGGGAGCTCATCGGGCCGGCCCAGACGCAGCCAAATCCCATCCAACCAGTAACGCTCCAGCCAGCGCCGTACCTGCTCCCACCCATCGCGGCCCACGGGCTCGAAACCATGCGCGAAAAGGGAATAATTGCGCGCCTTGATCCACTCGTCCAACTGACCCATCGGTTTTCCGTCGACAGCGTCGACCTCGAGCCGAGATTTGATCGGATCATCAGCAGGAGCGAGCCACAAGAACAGCCGCCAAGCATCGAGCAGCCCTGCCATCTTGCGTTTCGTCCACGCGTCTCGCTCCTTGGCAGGGATCCGGTCGAGCACACGGTCAAGTCGCAGATCGCTCGTGTCGATCTTGAACCGATCACGCAACAAGAACTGCGCGGTGGCTTCGACAAGGCGATAGCAACGCGCTACGGCATCGTCATATTCTTCCCGAACTGCGCAGCGACAGGCATTGTGCCAGAGATCGAGAAGCAAAAGCGGCAGACGTCTTTCGCGGTCAGCCAGTTTGCGGAGCGGATGATCGAAGCGGGCCAAAGCGGGGATCCTGCGCAACGCGCCACTCTCGTACGCGAGCTTGGCACCCGCATAGTCGAGACGATCCCAAGCGGCGAAACATTGGCTCGCGCGCCAGGCCCGCTCGACCGTCATCACGAGCTCGGCATGCGCCTCCCCGGCCTGCACGAGGGCGCGCAGGGCCGCCTCGAGAATGCGCGCTGCGGCCGCATAGGCGTGGATCGACCACAGGGCATCCGCCTGATTGAGGGCGCGGCGGGCGGCGAGGCCATCGAACCGCAGCCGAACTGGACGCTCCGAGCCGGGCACCGTCTTATTCGTATCGTCGCGCCGGCCCGCCATGAGCTGGACCTCAATCTCCGGATCGTCCAGGGCGGCGTTGAGTAGGCCCGCGCTCATAGCCTTCGTGCCGCCTGTGAAATCGACAACGATCTTCGCCTTCGCATATTGCTCGCGGAGGGCGCGAAGAATCGATCTGGCTGTATTATAGATACGGTCGACATCGTCAGGGACGACTTCAACCAATTCCCACCGCGTTCCTTCAGGGCCCAGATCCAGTTCGGCGGCGAGTGTTCGGGCCTCTGAGGCCGAACCCTTCCAGGGCGGCGATGCTTCAGGATGGTCAAAGGTGACGAGAAAGCGCAGTATCTCGGGCTCGAGGTGGCGGATCGCCGAGCGGATCGGCCCCGGGCTGCCACCGACGGTGCACACGAGGATGGTCTTCGGCTTCGCCGATGCGGGCGCGGGCACGGGCGTCATCTCCATTCGAGCTCGGATTCGTCGACCCACTCCGTGTCGCCGCCCGGGAATTCGACGAGCACCTCGCCGGCCTGGCGGCGCACGATCTTCACCTCTTCGCCGGCGTAGAAGGCGCGACGCGCCGGTTTGGCCGTCGGCGCCGCGCCGGTACCGGCCTCACTGGCAGCTGCCGCGACGCGCGCGATTGAGGGCTCGAAGCCCTCGGGAAGGAGGAGGAGCCAGCCGAGCGGCCAAAGCGGCGCGCTCTCGGCCGGCTTGACGAGATTGCGGGTGTTGCCCTCGCGCATGGAATGAGGCGTCTTCGCTTGCGCGTTCCAACCCTCGCGCACCTCCTCGAGGCTCTTGGATTCGAACTGGCCGAAGCGGCCGACGCGGAGCAAGAGCACGTCGTCGCGCGTACGCAGCTCGGCCGGGCCGAGCTCCGAGCCATCGGGTGTTTTGACGCGGATCAGCTTGCGCAGCGCGGGCTCGATGTTGGCTTCGCCCGCATAGAAGCGCTCGAGCTCGTAGTCCCAGAGCTTCCAATGGAAGGCGTTGACGGCGCGGGCGAGGGCCGTGGCGTCGAGCGCGAAGGAGGGGGTCTTGCGACCGCTCCGGTCGAGCCGCTGGACCGCGCGCAACATCCCCGCCTCGATGCGGATCGCGCAAGGCAGCGCAAGGCGCGCGCCGAGGGCAGCCGAATCCGTGACCTCGAAGATCATCTGCATCTTCTCGGCCGGCTGCTTGCCGCCCTTGATGAGCCGGGTGGGGCGCCAATTGATCACTTGGTCGACCCGGGTGGCGGCATCGGGGAGAAGGACATCCGCCACCTCGACGAAGCGGAAGGGGTCCTGGTCGGGGACGATCTGGCGACGCTCCCGCTCGCTCTCCGGTCGGGTCAGGAGCAGGGCCTGGACTTCATTGGAAGCGCGCGAGGCGATCTGGCCGTTCGGGCGCCGGTGCTCGCGTTTTTTGGCCTCGATGTCGGCCTTGTGGGCGGGCACGAGGCTCGAGAGGAGGGCGGTTCTAAGCGCGCCCTTGATGCTCGAGCCGGGAATGTAGGGCCGCGCGCCGGTACGCACGAAGGGTCGGACGTCGCCTCTGCGCAAGGGGTTCTCGATCACCGGGCGGAGCTCTTTTGCGGCTGCCGCACC
>JAUQQO010000037.1 GCA_030549795.1 Pseudomonadota bacterium
GGATCGAGTTGTCGTGCTTGCCTGAGAAGACGGGCTCGAAGTCGCGGCCGGCCACGAGGCCGAAGCGGTCGCGCAAGATGGCGGAGGGTGCCTTGTAGCCCGAGTTCGAGGTCTCGGCGGTGAAGGCGAGCCGCCGGCCGCGCAGATCCTCGACCTTCGTGATGCCGCTGCCCGGGTAAGTGACGATTTCCATGCGATAGCCGAAGGAGCCGTCCTTGGCCGTCATCATGGCGAAGGGGACGAAGCCGGCACAGGCGACCGCAAGCGGCACCGTCCCCGGGTTGAAGCCCGCCACATGCAGCCGCCCGGCACGCATGGCTTCAACCATCGCGGCGTTCGAGTGCACCTGCAAGAACGTCACCTTGCGCCCGGTGCGCCGCGCCAAATGATCGACGAGCTCGGCGAAGATCCGCGCGTAGAGCGACGGATCCTCAGCCGGCGTGTAGCTGAACACGAGGACCGGCGGATTGACCCAGCGAGCGGGATCCTCGGGCGGGTCGGCGACCAAATCGCCATCGACATCGCGATAGCGCGGCTCGAGGGCCTCAGCCGGCACAAGTGGGGCGAACAACAGAGCAAGTGCGAAGGCGAGCCGGGCCTTATTGCGCGCTCGCGAGGAGATCGTCACAGCCAATCCTCCAAGCTCGGGTGGGGGCGATGGACGGGACTTGTGACAAGGCCGCTTGCGCGGCAGCTTGCGATCGCCATGTCGCACCGATCGGACCCGAAACGGAGTGCCAATCTCGTGCTCGGCTGCGGGGCCGGCTTCGCCTCCGATCGGCTGGATGCCGCCGTCGCGCTCGTCGAACGGGTGAGGCTCGATTGGCTCATCCTCGAGTGTTTGGGCGAGCGCACCCTCGCTTTCGCCCACCGCGACCGCCGCGCCGACCCGAACCGCGGCTTTGATCCCTTACTCGAGCGGCGGATGCGGGCGCTTTTGCCCCTCTGTGCGGCCCGCGGCGTGCGATTCTTGTCCAATATGGGAGCGGCCAACCCGCGCGCCGCGGCGCAGGCGACGGTGCGCATCGCCCGCGAGCTCGGCCTTTTGGGCCTGCGCGTGGCGGTGCTGCTCGGTGATGAGGTCACCGAAGCGCTCGCTCCCGACACACCCCTTTGGGAAGGTGGTAGGCTCGCCGATCGCGGCCCGCCGCTTGCCGCCAATGCCTATCTGGGTTGCGCTGAGCTCTTGGCTGCCCTTGCCACCGGCGCCGAAGTGGTGCTCACCGGCCGCGTCGCCGACCCCTCGCTGTTCCTCGCTCCCATGATCGCGCGGTTCGGTTGGCGGCTCGACGATTGGGACCGGCTCGCAGCTGGAACCCTCATCGGCCACCTCTTGGAGTGCGGCATGCAGGTGACGGGCGGTTATTTCGCCGATCCGGGCAAGAAAGAGGTGCCCGATCTCGCCCGCTGCGGCTTTCCCTACGCCGAGGTCGCACCCGATGGCACCGCGGTCATCACCAAAACGCCGGGCTCGGGCGGGCGGGTGGACGCGCGCACCGTCAAAGAGCAGCTTTTCTACGAGGTCCACGACCCCGCGCGCTATGTCACGCCCGATGTGGTCGCCGATTTCACGCGCGTGCAGATCACCGAGATCGGGCCCGATCGGGTACAGATCAGCGGGGCGCGCGGGTATCCGCGGCCGCCACAGCTCAAGGTGACGATCGGCTTCGATGGCGGATATCTCGCCGAGGCCGAGATCTCCTATGCCGGCCCGAACGCCGCGGCGCGGGCGCGGCTCGCGCGTGCGATCTTAAGCGAGCGCATGCGCGCCGTGCACGGCTATGAGGGCCCCTTGCGCATCGATCTCATCGGCCTGCGCGCGCTGCACGCCACCGCGCTTCCCGAGCCGGAGGAGGGCGAGGATGTGCGCCTGCGCGCCGCACTGCGCGCGCCCGAGCGCGAGTGGGGCGAGCTGCTCGCCTGGGAAGTGGAGGCCTTGTTGACCTGCGGCCCGGCGGGCGGTGGCGGCTTCCGCAGCCGCATCGTGCCGCAGGTGACGACCGCTTCGGCGAGCTTGCCGCGCGAGCGGGTGCGCAGTGAGGTGGTGGTGTTCGCGGCATGAGCGGGCGCCTTCGCCTCTACGACATTGCGCATGCTCGCGCTGGCGACAAAGGCGACACTTCGAACGTGTGCGTCTTCGCCTACGAGCCGAAGCACTATCCTTTGCTCGTGCGCGCCCTCACCCCTGAGCGGCTGCGCGCTGCCTTCCCCGCGCTCCTGCGCGGACCCGTCCGGGTCTTCCCCCTCCCGCAACTCTCGGGCGTCAACCTGGTGATGGAGAACGCGCTCGAGGGCGGGGTGAACGCGAGTTTGAACCTCGACGGACACGGCAAGAGCTGGAGCTTCCTTCTGCTCTCGCTCGAGGTCGAAGCAGAGGATTAATCGGCGCGGGCGCGCAGCTGCGCGCGCAGCGCCCGCATGCCGACGAGCTCCACCTCTTGCGCGCGAACGAAGGCGGCAAACTCGGGATCGGCCAGGATCCGGTACTCGTCCGTGCGCCAATGCGCGCGATCGGGGACGATGGTCTCGATATCTCCCGGCGCATTGGCATGCAGCGAAAGGAAGGTCACACCCTGCGGCAGCTCGGCGATGAGCCGACGGTACGCCGTATCAGCCTCGCTTGAGGGAACACCCAAGGTCATGCGGAAATGGTCGACGAACTGTGCTCCTTCCGCTTCGAGCGCGGCCAGATGCTCGCGGTACTGTTCGGGATGCACAGCACCCAATTTGAGCCGGTCGAGATAGCTCGCGATGCGCCGTGGCAAGAGCACGGGTAGGCGGTAATCGCGGCCGAGCGAAAGATAGATGTCGACGAGCTCGGGGATCGCAGCCGCGCCCATGTGCGTGTCGAGGTGGGTAACGTCGATCCCGGCCGAAAGCGCCGTCTCGATTTGGGCGCGCAACTCCTCTTCCGCTGCGCGGCGGTCGAGGTGCCGGCGCAACAGCACGCAGTTGCGCCACATATAGCCGTCGTCGTCGACGAGGCCGCTCGAGCGCACCGAGCCGATGAGCGGCCGCCAACGGTAGCCCTGCCATTCGCTCGTAAGGGTAAGATGCACCCCGAGATCGAGGTCGCGGCGGAACCGGTAGGCCTGGGCGATCTCGGGGAACCAGGGACAGGGGACCATGACCGAGCCACAGGTGACGATCCCCTTGCCCGCGAGCTCGAGCATGGCGCGGTTGGCCCCGTGGCACATGCCGACATCGTCCAAATGGGCGATCAGGAGGCGCGCGCTCACCATTCCTCCTCGTGCTGTGTCCTCGGGCCGCCTGCGCGATCACAGAACGGCGGCGATGGTGCGGCGAAAGCGCAGAAGTGCAAAGGCCGCGCAGGCGGCCCCGATCGCCGCCATGGCGAGCAACCGCGGCCATAGGATCGCGATCCCGGCTCCGCGGAAGAGCACACCATGGGCGAAGGCGACCATGTGGGTGGCGGGAGAGAGCTGCATCGCCAGTTGCAACCACCGCGGCATGCTCTCAAGCGGCGTGAAGCCGCCCGAGAGCAAGTTGAGGACGACGAAAACCGGAATCGACAACAGCCCGAAGCGGGGCATGGTGGTCGCAACGGTGGAGAGCATCACCCCAAGCGCGGTGACCGCGAGCAGATAGATCGCCGCTCCAAAGGCGAACAGCCACGGGCTGCCGGCAAGCGGCACATCGAGCACACCCTTTACGACGACGAACAGCGACGCGAGTGCCGCGAGCAACACGACGAGACCATTAGCCCACAGTTTGGCGGCCACGATCTCGAACGGGCGTAGCGGCATCGTCAGCAGATGTTCGAGGGTGCCGTGTTCGCGCTCGCGGATGACCGCGGCGCCGGCGAGAATGATGGCGAGAATGGTGAGGTTGTTGACCAATTGGGTGATGGAGAGAAAGCGTGCCGCCTCGAGATTGGGGTTGAAGCGTGCCCGCACCTCGACCCGGACCGGGACGGGCGAGGCGGTTTCCGATCGCGCAACAGCGCGGCTGACTTCTTGTTCTACGATGGCCCGGGCGTAGGCGGCGCCGTTGCCTGCCAGGGCCATTGCGGTGGCATCGACGAGAAGCGCGAGTTCGGCTTCGCGGCCGGCGAGCACATCGGCTTCGAAACCCGAGGGTATGAGGAGCACGAAGGTCGCCTCGCCGCGCTCCAGCACCCGGTCGACTTCCTCGAGGCCGACGAACCGAGCGGGTTTGAACAGGGGGGGCAAAAAGGCGCCGACTAGGCGGCTTGCGAGCGTGGAGCCGTCGAGGTCGACCACGGCGATCGCGGCATCGCGCACTTCAGTGCGCACGCCACGCGCCACCGTCACGATGGCGACGCTGAAGCTGTAGGCGACGAGGAGCATGAGCACCGGATCGCGGACGACCGCCCACAGCTCTTTAAAGCCGAGGCGAAGGATGTTGCGCAGTGCAGCGCGCACAGCTCAGCGTTCCTGATCAGGAACCAAAAGCACTGCTGCCATCCAAAAAAGAAGCGCGAATGCTAAAAGCACGACAAAATCCGACCACAAGGCCTCCCACCCCAAGCCCTTGTTGATGACGCCGGTAACGATGCGCTGGAAATAGAGCGCGGGGAACGACTCGCCGATGGTGCGTGAGATCGTATCCAGTGTCGCGACCGGATAGAGCATGCCTGAGAAGTTGACGGTCGGGATCATGCAGAGGATCGCGGTGGCGAAGATGGCAGCGATCTGGCTCTGGACAAAGGACGACACCACAAGACCGAAGGCGGTGGTAGCGGTCACGAACAAAAGCGCGCCGAGCGCAAGAGCGCCGACATCGCCACGGATACTGTTGTCAAAGACCCAGACGACGATGCCGATCAAACTCAAGAAGCTGATGAAAGCAGTAACGATGTACGGAATCTGCTTGCCGATCAGGAATTCGAGGCGCGTAGCCGGGGTAGTGAAAAGATTGACGATCGAACCGAGCTCTTTTTCGCGTACGACGGCGAGCGCTGCCAGCATGGCCGGGATCATGACCAGCTGCATCATCATGACCCCGGGCGGGATCGCAGCAGTGGAGCGGAATTCCTGATTGTACTGTAGCCTGGTTTCGATCCTCACGGGCACGCTTTGCAGCGTTTTCGCGGGATTTGCTTGGGCGAAGCTCGTCTCGAGGGCAGCGATCACATAGGCGCGGGCGGTTTCGGCGCGCGTGGTGTTGGCACCATCGAGCCAAACCGCGAGCTGCGGGCGCCGACCGGCCAACAGATCGCGCCCGAAACCGGGCGGGATGGCAACGAAGAAGGCGATGGCGCCTTGGGTGAGCAACCGGTCGCCGTCATCGAAGCGGGCGAGCTCGGCATAGCGTTCGAAATAGGGCGAGCCCTCGAGCGCCCGCAGGACCTCCCGGCTCTCGGCGCTCTGGTCCTGATCGAGGACGGCAAAGCGCAGATTTTCGACATCGAAGGAGATGCCGAACCCCATCGCCAAAAGCAGTACGATCGGCCCGAGCAGCGCGAAGAGGAGCCGGATCGGATCACGCAGCAATTCGCGCCCTTCGCGGCGCGCAAAGGCGAAGAGCCGGGAGAAGGAAAAGCCGCGCGCGATGTCATCGGGAGGGGGCTCTCCAGCGAAGGCCAATCCGATCGTTTGCTGCGGCTCCTCGGCCTCATTGGCGAGCAGTGAGGCGAAGGCCTGCTCGAGCACGCCGCCACCGTGTTCACGGGCGATGGCTTGCGGCGCCCCCACCGCGAGCACGCGTCCCGCGTGCATGAGCGAGATGCGATCGCACCGCTCGGCTTCGTCCATGAAATGCGTGGAAAGGAAGATGGTCACCCCACGTCGGCGCGCGAGTTCGAGCAAGAACCCCCAAAGCTCGTCGCGCGCGATGGGATCAACGCCGCTTGTGGGCTCATCCAGGATGAGGATTTCCGGATCGTGAAGGGTCGCGACCGCGAGCTGCAACCGCTGCCGAACTCCCAAGGGTAGCTCGCGCGGCCGGCGCTCGGCGACCGCGATCAGCCCGAAGCGAGCGAGCTGATCGGCTACGCGGTGCCGCGCCTCTTCGCCCGTAAAGCCGTAGATGGCGGCATGCAGCTCGAGGTTCTGGCGAACGGTGAGCTCTTCGTAGAGCGAGAAGGATTGCGACATATAGCCGAGACGGCGACGCGCAGCGAGCGTGTCCGCACCGGCTCGTGAACCAAGGACGAAGGCTTCGCCCGCGCTCGGCTCCAAAAGGCCCACGAGCATCTTCATCGTGGTCGTCTTGCCACAGCCGTTGGAGCCCAGAAATCCGAAGATCTCGCCGCGCGCGATGGCGAAGCTCACCCGATCGACGGCTGTAAAGCTGCCAAAGCGCTTGGTCAGATCCCGCGCTTCGATGACGATCTCGCCCGATGGCGGTGGCGATTTCTGCACGAGCGGTCGGTGCCCGCGCCGTCGTTCGGCGGGCAGAAGCGCGATAAAGGCCTGATCGAGGCTCTGTGTTTTGGTTCGGCGGCACAGCTCTTCGGGCGGACCGTCACCGATGACACGGCCGCTGTCGATCGCCACCACGCGCGCAAAGCGTTCGGCCTCGGCCATATAGGCGGTGGCGAAGAGGATGGTCAGCTCCGGTCGGGTGGCGCGGATGGCCTCAAGGAGCGCAAAAAAACGCCGGCGCGCGAGGGGGTCGACGCCGGTGGTCGGTTCGTCGAGGACCAGCAGTTCGGGATCGTGTACGAGCGCACAGGCAAGCGCGAGCTTCTGCTTCATGCCGCCGGAAAGCGCCCGCACCGGCCGATCCATGAAGGGGAAAAGACCCAAAGCGCGCGCGAGCGCGTCTACGCGCGCAGCCGCGCGACGGCCGCTTAAACCGTAAAGAGCGGCGAAGAAGAAAAGGTTCTCGGCGATCGAAAGGGTGGGGTAGAGGTTCTTGCCCAGCCCTTGCGGCATATAGGCGACACGGCGGGCGAGCTCGCGCCGATCCCTGGAGCGCGCCGGGTCGAGACCCAAGACCTCGAGTGTGCCGCGTTGGCGCCGCTTGGCACCGGCAATGAGCGCGAGCAAGGTGGATTTGCCGGCGCCGTCGGGGCCGACGAACCCGATGAGGGCTCCTTTGGGAAGCGCGAGATCGACGCCGGCTAGGGCGTGGATGCGCCCGTAGGCGTGGACGAGGCCCTCACAGCGGACCGCGAGCTCAGCTTTGCCGGCCATTGGGCAGCCGCACCGCTAGGCGCTCCGGCCACGCTACGGCCGGATCGACGGCAAGGTACACGGTCCCCGGCACGCCAGTCTTCACGACATCCGAATAGGCGCGTAGGAGCTCGGGTGGGATCCGTACCTGGACGCGGAACATGAGTTTTTCGCGCTCCGCCTCGGTTTCCACAAAGCGCGGTGTGAATTGGGCTTCGGAAGCGACGAAGCTGACTTCGGCCGGGACGACGAATTGCGGTGCCGCATCGAAGACGATGCGCGCTGGCGCGCCGTAACGCAAACGCCCGGCCACGCTCGTCGGCACGAAAACGGTCATAAAAACGTCCTCAAGGTCGAGGATGGCGATCACCCGCGCGCCAGGCGCGAGCACTTCCCCGGGCTCGGCGAGGCGATATTGGACGCGGCCGGCGCGCGGCGCGCGCAAGGTGTACTCAGCCAAATCGGTTTTGATCCGCTCGACCGTGGCGCGCGCTGCGGCGATCGCCGCTTCGGCTCGAGCCACCCCGGCGCGTGCCGCAGCAAGAGCAGCTTCGGCTGTGGCTTTTTGCGTTCGCCTCAGTTCCACCACCTGGCTCGGGGTGAAGCCGCGCTCGCCCAAGCTCGCGGCGCGTTCGAGTTCGTGGATGGCGAAGACGAGCTCGCTCTCGCGCTGCCGCTCGAGCGCGCGCGCTTCGGCGAGCAATTGTTCGGCTTGATGCAGCGTCGCTTCCGCCTCGCGCAGGCGGGCCTCGACTTCGCTCGCGTCCAAGCGGGCGACGATCTGACCGGCTTCGACGCGATCGCCTTCGCGCACCGTAACCTCGACGAGACGGCCGCCGTAGCGGGCGGCGATGTCGATCCGCCGCGCCTCGCTGCGCCCGTGGGTGCGGTAGATCCCGGCCGGCAACGGTTCCTCGCGGACGAGCCGCCAGGCGAAGATTCCCAAAAGGAGGCTCGCGATGAGCAGCCCCAAGGCGAACAAGCCGATGCGGCGAGACATGGCGGTCTGCGTCCCTTGGGTGGCGATCCCGACCGTCTGCGCGAAGCCAAGGCTTTAGCCGAAGAGAATGCCGACGAGCCAGAGCGGGCCTGGTGTTCATAGACCGCTTTTCCTCCCACCCCGAGCTCCATCCTTCTCAGGCGCGAGCTCACGATGGCCCCAAGTGCGCGCGGGGACGTTACGGGCGCGTCTTGGCCGGGGCCGCTGCCGCCTCGACCCTGTCTTAAGGGCGAGCACTCTTGACCGCAGGAAAGCGCGGGCGCACATCGCGAGGCCTCGCCTGCGCGCGCGAGAGAGCCTTCGGGTCGCGGGTAATCGCACGCGCTTGGCTGTTCAAGGCTCGTTCGCGCACCGGGCGGATCCGGTGAGCCGTGTACGGATCCGCGGGCGCAGCGAGGAGGCGGGATCGGCCGCGCGAAAGGGAGGAGGAGCATGACATCGCCCATCCGCATCGAACGGCTCGAGGGCGAGGCGATCCGCCGCCATTTGCCGGCGATCGCGCGCTTGCGCATCATCGTGTTCCGCGAATGGCCCTATCTCTACGATGGCGATGAGGACTATGAGCGGCGCTATCTCGAACGCTACTGCACCGAGCCGCGCGCCCTCGTCGTCGGTGCCTTCGATGGAGCAGAACTGATTGGCGCCTCTACTGCCCTCCCACTCGCCGCGGAGCCGCCCGAGCTCACCGAGCCCGTGGCGCGCGCCGGCCTTCCGGTCGACAAGACCTTCTATTTCGGCGAATCGGTTCTTTTGCGTCCCTATCGCGGGCGCGGCATCGGCGTGCGCTTCTTTGCCGAGCGCGAAGACCATGCACGGCGCTTCGGCACTTACGAATACGCCTGCTTTTGCGGCGTGATCCGCGATCCCAACGACCCGCGCAAGCCGGCTGATTATGTTCCTCTCGACGCTTTCTGGCGCAAGCGCGGCTATGCGAAGCTCGAAGGGGCGGTGGGTACGATCGCCTGGAAGGAGATCGGCGAAGCAGAAGAGACGCCCAAGCAGCTGCAGTTCTGGTACAAACGGCTTTAAGATTCGGCCCTTGCGATCATTTGCGCGCGTTTGGCGCGTGCGAAAGCGAGCCCGATCGCCGCGAGCGCCGCAGCGGCGATAAGAAAGCCGCCGCGGTAGCCGAAAACGGGCAGCGCCCAGGCCAACAGAGCCGCGCCCAGCGCTTGTCCGAGAAAGAGCGCGCAGGCGAAGAGCGCGATCGCAGCGCTGCGATCGAACGGCGCCATCTGCGTGGCGTTGGTCTGCAGCGTGTTGTGCAGCATGTAATAGCCGAGGCCGCAGAGCGCGGTCGCCGGGGCAGCGATAGCCGGCACGGGGCTGACAGCGAGCAGAAAAAAGGCGGCCGCCATGGTGGCCCCGCCGGCACGGGCAAGGCCCGTTTCGCCGAGAAGGCGCAACAAGCGGCGCACCGCGACCGCATAGATGAGCCCTCCTGCGCCGAACGCAGCGAGGACGAGGCCGACGAGCGTGTAGGGAAGAGCGAAGGTCTCGCGCAAGAAAGCGCCAACGAAGGCAAGCGAACCGAAGCAGAACAACCCCTCGAGCGCCACGGTCGCCAGCACGGTGCGCGCCCAGCCAAGCCGCAATACGCGCGCATATTGCAATAAGGGATCAACGGGGGCGGATGGCGGCGCGTACACGATCGTGCCGCTTTTGCCTTCGCGAAAGAGGAAGAGGGCGACAAGGGCGAAGCCGCCGCCCAAGGCGAGGAAGACCGTCCGCCAGCTCACGAGTTCCGCAAAGAGCCCGGCTGCGGCTTGTCCGGCGATGAGCCCGGCGATGTGGCCGGTAAGGAAATGCGCGAGGACCGGCTGGCGGCGCTCGTAAGGGACGCTGTCGCCGATATAGGCCATCGACATGGGGATGATGGCGGCACAGGTGAGCCCCGAGAGCAGACGCGCGAGCGCGAGCCAGAAAAGCGTCGGTGCCGCTGCCGAAAGGGTGGTGGTGAAGGCGGTGAGCGCGGTTGCGAGCACCACGGTTCGATACGGTCCGATCCGCGCACCCACCGGTCCATAGAGCAGCTGGAAAGAACCGTAGGCGAAGGTGAAGGCGGTGATCGCGATCGAAGCCTGCGGGATGGAGACCGCGAAGCTCTCCGCGATCTCGGGCAGAAGAGCGTCGGTTACGCGGGTCGTGCCGGCAGCGAAGAAGCCGGCTGCGGCCAGAAGGCCAATCTCGCGGTTCACCGTTCGGGCTCGCGAGCCGGTTTGACGACTTCGAGCACGACGTGGCGGGTGTCGATCACCACCTTCCCGCGATGTTCGAAGTTCACAGTGACCCGCGTACCGACGACCGATTGCACCTGTCCGATGCCCCACTCGGGACAGGCCGGATGGCGGACGAAGGCACCGGGTACGAGGCCGAGGTCCAAGAGCGCACTCCTCTTTTCGATCGCAGGCGAGCTAAGACGTGCGCGGCTTTCGAGCAATCGGTGCGCGCGCAAGTGGTGACGGCCTCGGCAATCTTGCCGAGCGGGGAGGCGAAGGCCATGATCGAAAAAGGGGATCACGGGAGGGGGAATGAGTAGCATCAGCCTTGTACCACCGGGCGATCGGCATCGGCGCGGTCGAGGTCGCCCCCATCCCAAGGGCCGTCCGGTCGATCCGCAGGCGCGAGCCGAAGTGCGCGCGGTCCTGGGCGACCGTCCGCGCACGCCCGATCTCCTCATCGAGCATCTTCACCTGTTGCAGGAGCGCTTTGGTTACCTAAGCGCCGCGCATCTCGCCGCGCTCGCCGAAGAGATGCGGCTCGCGCAAGCCGAAGTGTTCGAAGTCGCGACCTTCTACGCGCATTTCGATGTGGTGCGCGAGGGGGAAAGCCTGCCGCCGCCGCTTACGCTTCGCGTGTGCGACAGCGTCGCCTGCATGCTCGCGGGAAGCGAGGCGCTGTGTACTACCCTCGCGCAAGCACTGGCGGGCGAGGGTGTGCGGGTGGTGCGCGCACCCTGCATGGGCGCCTGCGATCGGGCGCCTGCCGCCATGCTGGGCCAGCGCCTGTTGGCCCCCGTTTCGCTGGACCGCGCGCGCGAGGCGGTTTCCGCTCGCCTCGTCGATCCGCAAGAGCCCCCGGCCCAGAGCCTCCACGCCTATCGCGCCGAAGGCGGTTTTTCCCACCTTAGCGCATTGCGCCAGGCGAGCGACCGCGAGGCAGCGATCGCGCGCGTCCTTGATGAGCTCGAGCGCGCTGGGCTGCGCGGCTTGGGCGGTGCCGGCTTTCCGACCGCGCGCAAATGGCGCATCGTGCGTTCCTTTCCTGGCCCGCGCGCGCTGTGCGTGAATGCCGATGAGGGCGAGCCGGGGACCTTCAAGGACGGCTGGCACCTCGCCCGGCGTCCTTTTCGCTTTCTCGAGGGCATGCTGATCGCCGGAGAGGTGGTCGAGGCAGAGCGGATGTGGATTTACTTGCGCGATGAATATCCGCACATCCGCCTTCTGCTCGAGCGCGCGATTCGAGAACTCGAAGCCGAGGGGCTGATCGAGCCCGGCCGCATTGTGCTCAGGCGCGGCGCCGGCGCTTATATCTGCGGCGAAGAATCGGCGCTCATCGAGAGCATCGAGGGCAAGCGCGGCCTTCCGCGGCACCGCCCGCCCTATGTTGCGGAGCGGGGACTCTTCGGGCGTCCAACACTTGTCAACAATGTCGAGACGCTTTCTTGGGTACCGGTGATCCTCGAAAAAGGCGGGGCATGGTTTGCCGCCCAGGGCCGGCGTGGTGCCAAGGGGCTGCGATCCTTCTCGGTCTCGGGGCGGGTGCGCGAGCCCGGGGTCAAGATCGCTCCGGCCGGGATCACCCTGCGCGAGCTCATCGAGGAATGTTGCGGCGGCATGGCGCCTGGGCACGAGCTGCGCGCTTTTTTGCCGGGCGGTGCTTCGGGCGGTATTCTGCCGGCGAAGCTTGCAGATGTGCCCTTGGATTTCGGCACGCTTGAGCCTTACGGCTGCTTCATTGGCAGCCATGCGGTCGTGGTCCTCTCACAACAAGACGATCTGCGTGCCGTTGCGCGCAACCTCATGGCGTTCTTCGCCGACGAGTCCTGCGGCCAGTGCACGCCCTGTCGGGTCGGGACGGAAAAAGCGCTCGCGCTCATGCAAGCGTCGCGCTGGGATGGGACGCTGTTGGCCGAGCTCGCGCAGGCGATGCGCGATGCCTCGATCTGCGGGCTCGGGCAGGCGGCCCCCAATCCGCTCGAGAGTCTCTTCCGCCACTTCCCCGAACTCTTCGCCGCCGAAGAGCTGCCGCGGCGAACGGAGGTCTGAGCCGTGACGGAACCGATTACCTTCACCCTCGATGGGCGCTCGGTGCAGGCGCGCCCGGGCGAGACCATCTGGCAGGTCGCGGCACGCTACGGGATCACCATCCCGCATCTGTGCTGGCTTCCCGAGCCGGGCTACCGCGCTGATGGCAACTGCCGTGCCTGTATGGTGGAGATCGAAGGCGAGCGGACGCTCGCCGCCTCCTGCATTCGCAAGCCGACGCCGGGCATGGTGGTGCGCGCGGACAGCGCGCGCGCCGTCCACGCCCGCAAGATGGTGATGGAGCTCCTGCTCGCCGATCAGCCGCCGCGCGCCGATGCGCACGACCGCACGAGTCGCTTGTGGTCGTGGGCGGAGCGGTTGGGGCTTGAGGGAAGCCGCTTTCCGGCACGCAGCCAAAAGCCGGCGGCTGACTGGTCGCATCCGGCGATGGTCGTGCAGCTGGACGCCTGCATTCACTGCGGCTTGTGCGTGCGGGCGTGCCGCGAGGTGCAGGTCAACGACGTGATCGGCATGGCCTACCGCGGGGCGCACAGCAAGATCGTCTTCGATCAGGACGATCCCATGGGCGAATCGACCTGTGTCGCCTGTGGCGAATGCGTGCAGGCTTGTCCCACGGGCGCGCTCATGCCGGCCACGCTCGTCGACCGCGCCACGGGTCGCGGAGCTTATGGTGCCGATCGCGCGATAGCTAGCGTCTGTCCCTATTGCGGGGTGGGCTGTCGGGTGACCTTCCACGTCCGCGACGACCACATCGCCTATGTCACCGGTGCCAACGGTCCTGCCAACGAGAACCGCTTGTGCGTGAAAGGGCGCTTCGGCTTCGACTATGTGCGGAGCCCCGAGCGGCTGACCACACCGCTTATTCGCCGATCGGATGCCCCCAAGACGGTCGATCCGGCGATCGATCCCGCCAATCCCTGGACCCACTTCCGCCCGGCGAGCTGGGAGGAGGCCTTAGATGTCGCCGCAGCGGGGCTGCGGCGCATCAAGGAGCGCTGGGGGGCGGGGGCACTCGCCGGCTTCGGCTCCGCCAAGGGCTCCAATGAGGAGGCCTATCTCTTCCAGAAGCTCGTGCGCACCGGCTTTGGGACCAACAATGTCGACCATTGCACGCGCCTGTGCCACGCTTCCTCGGTTGCGGCGTTGATGGAGGGAATCGGCACCGGGGCGGTGACCGCACCCTTCACCGAGGCCTTAAATGCCGATCTCATCGTGGTGATCGGCGCCAATCCGAGCGAGAACCACCCGGTTGCGGCGACCTACATCAAGCAGGCGGTGGCCAAGGGCGCCAAGCTCGTGGTCATGGACCCGCGTGGGCAGGCGCTCGCGCGCCACGCCACGTGGATGCTGCAGTTCAAACCGGGAACCGACGTCGCGCTGCTCACCGCGCTCCTCAACGTCATCATCACCGAGGAGCTCTACGATCGGCAGTTCGTAGCGGCACGGGTGAAGGGCTTCGAGGAGCTCGCGCGCCATGTGCGCGCCTTCCCGCCCGAAGCGATGGCCGAGATCTGTGGGGTTCCGGCGAACACCCTGCGCGAGGTCGCGCGGGCGTTCGCGCGGGCGCGCGCGGCGATCGTCTTTTGGGGCATGGGCGTTTCCCAGCATGTGCGCGGCACCGACAATTGCCGCGCGCTCATCGCCCTTGTGTTGATCTGCGGGCACGTCGGCCGACCCGGCACCGGGCTGCACCCCTTGCGCGGCCAGAACAATGTCCAGGGGGCCTCGGATGCCGGGCTGATCCCCATGGTCTTCCCCGATTACCACCGGGTCGAGGACGCAGCCTGGCGGGCACGCCTGGAGGAGTTGTGGGGCCATCCGCTCGATCCCGTGCCTGGCCTCACCGTGGTCGAGATCATGGCCGGGGCCGCCGCCGGTGTGATCAAGGGCATGTACATCATGGGCGAGAACCCGGCGATGTCCGATCCCGACAGCCATCATGCCAGGCTCGCCCTCTCGCGGCTCGAGCATCTCGTCGTGCAGGACATCTTTTTGACCGAGACCGCGATGTACGCAGATGTGGTGCTGCCCGCATCCGCGTGGCCGGAGAAGCTCGGTACGGTTACCAACACCAACCGCCAGATCCAGCTCGGCCGACCGGCTCTCGATCCGCCCGGGCAGGCACGCCAAGACTGGTGGATCATCCAGGAAATCGCACGGCGTCTCGGTCTTAACTGGAACTATTCCGGCCCCGCCGAGATCTTCGCCGAGATGAAACGGGTGATGCCTTCGCTCGAGAACATCAGCTGGGAGCGGCTCGAGCGCGAAGGTTCTGTCACCTATCCTTGCCCTTCGCCCGATCACCCGGGTCTTGGGGTGATCTTCGAGGATCGTTTCCCCACTGCCGACGGCCGGGCGCGGTTGGTTCCCGTTTCGCCCGTCCCGCCGTCCGAACAGCCGGATGAGGACTACCCCTTCGTGCTCATCACCGGCCGCACGCTCGAGCACTGGCACACCGGTGCCATGACTCGGCGGGCGCGCGTGCTCGATGCGCTCGAGCCCGAACCCTTCTGTGCCATGGCGCCGGCCGATCTCGCGCGCCTTGGGCTCGCTGCCGGTGAGCGCGTGCGCCTGATCACCCGCCGCGGCAGTATCGAGCTCATGGCGCGCGCCGATCCGTCGGTGGCCGAGGGCAGCGTGTTCGTGCCCTTCTGCTATGTCGAGGCGGCGGCCAATCTGCTCACCCGGCCCGAGCTCGATCCCTTCGGCAAGATCCCCGAGTTCAAATATTCGGCCGTGCGGGTCGAGCCGCTGCGACAGGCAGCAACGCGCGCGCTCACATGATCGGATCGGTGCTGGCGCTTCGGCGAAAAGCGCCGGCCAGCGCCCACAGGTCGGCCGCCACGGCTGCCGCAGAAGAGCAAGCGAGAAGCGGTCGCTGCGCGGCGATTGCCGCCTTACGAGCAAGTCGCGGCGAACCACGCCCAAAAGCCTAAGGTCTTGGGACAGAAAGCGCCGGCAGGTGGTGGCGAGCGCCCGCAGCCTCCATCCCTGCGGCGCGCTCGGCTGCCATGGTGATGACGAGGACGACATCCGCATGCGCGCGCAAGTTGGCCTCGAGGAGCGCGTAAGTATCGGTGCGCGCCGTGGGCTCGGGGGTAGCGACGCGCAGGACTCGCTCAGCCTGCACCGCGAGGCGAAGAGGAAGAGCGCCGATGCCCGAGGGCAGAGCGAGGATCGTCGTCTCGTAGTCCCCTGCCAGCTCTGCGGGCTCACGGGCGAGGTGCTCGAGCTGCGGACGAGGGAGGCCGAGGAGGCCCCGCCAACCCGAGGGACCGAGCACGGGGTCGGGCCGGGTGCGCGCAACGTGCACGGTCGTGCTCGCTATCCTGCGCCGATCGAGCAGCGCGCAGCGGCGAGCCGCCGAGGTGGTGGTCGGCGGTGGGCGCGAGCGGGACGTCGCGATCGACGAGGCCGAGCGTGGCATCGAGGAGCAGCACGGACCGGTGTCTTCGGGCGGAAGCGGGGAGGGCGTCGGCCGGGGAAGTCGTTTCCCCCCTCTTTCTCAGAAAACAAAGGCGACTGATCGGATCATGGCCGCTCTCCCGAAAGAGCAGGAGCGCGCGCCAGCAAAAGGCGCGCGAGGCCCGCCGGGCTCCACGGCAAGAGCGGTTTGCCGATGAGCGGGCTCGTAGCGGCGAAGGTGAGCTCGAGGCCGAGCTCGGCAGCGGCGAGCACACCGCCCAGGCGCCGCGCGAGATCCAACCGCGTGGTGATCATCCGCCGCACGCCCATGGCCTGGAAATTGGCGGCCAGCTCGGCGCAGTCCTCAACATCCAAACCGGCCGGCAGGACGAGGATCGGCTCGCAGCGCAAGCGTCGGACGAGCTCGGAAAGTTGCGCGAGCTCGTCGCGGCGGAACGGGTTGACCCCGGGGCCGTCGACCAGGGTATGGTGGCCGGGATCGGGTGTGAGGGTCTCTTCGCGCAGCGGCCGCGGTTCGATGCCGAGCGGTGCCATCAGAGCGCGCAGCTGGTCGAGCCCGCCGGCGCGCTCCGCATCGGCACTGATGACGGTCACGCGCTCTCCGGCCAGCGCCGCGGCTGCGGCTAAGCGCGCGAGCGCTGCGGTCTTGCCGGCACCGGGTGGGCCCACGAGCACCACCGCACGCGGCATGAGCGCTCCTGGCTCGGGAAAGCGGTAGCGGCGCGCGAGCGCATCGGCGAGCACCGCGCCGGGATCCGAGGAGGGCAGGGTGCTGGCGGCGAGCAAGGCCTCGGCCCGCGGCGGGCCGAAACCGTGGTGGGCGAGCACGGCGCGCGCCGCCTCGAGCGCCGGGCTGGTCGGCGGCCGTCCGAGCAGGGCCTCGAGATCGGGTTCGGCCGTGTCGACCGCGGCAGCCACGGTCACCCCTTCCGGGCGCTCGCGCGTGCTCACGATCACGGCATCGGGCCCCAGGCTCTCGCGCATCCGCGCAAGCGCTTCCTGGACGGTTCGGGCTTCGAAAACGCGCAGTCGCATGGCTCACACTTGGCCCAGAAGCTTGATGCGGGCTTTAGGATGGATCTCGTTCTGCGAAAGAACGGTGGTCGAGGGCCGGAAACGCTCGATCAGCGAGCGCACATAGGGTCGTATGGGGGGGCTAGTAAGCAGGACCGGAAGCTCGCCCTTAAGCGCCTGGGCTTCGAAGGCGTCGCGCACGGCGCGGGCGAATTCCTGTACTTTGCTCGGCGCGAGCGCGAGCCGGCGGTCTTCGCCTTGTCCGGTGAGCGCCTCGGCGAAGGCTTGTTCCCATTCGGCCGAGAGCGCGAGGACCGGGATGTAGCCGCCCGGGCCTGTGCAAGCGGTGGAGATCTGGCGGGCCAACCGGCTGCGCACATGCTCGGTGACGAGGAGGAGGTTTTGGGTATGGGCGACCGCTTCGGCGATCGCCTCCAAGATGAGCTTGAGATCGCGGATCGAAACGCGCTCGGCAAGCAGCGACTGAAGCACGCGCTGGATGCCGCCAATGGTGATGCGCGCCGGAACGAGGTCAGAGAGCAGCTTTTGATAATCCTCGCCGAGTTCCTTGAGGAGCTTTTGAGTTTCCGAGAAGCTCAAGAGATCGGCAAGATTCTCTTTGATCACTTCCGCGAAATGAGTGGTGAGCACGGTCGCTGCGTCCACCACCGTGCAGCCACGGGCAAGCGCCTCCTCGCGCAGACTCGGTGCGATCCAAAGAGCGCGCAGGCCGAACGTCGGTTCGGAAGTCTCCTCGCCGGGAAGATCGACCGGGCGCCCGAGCGGGTCCATGACGAGGAGCATCGAGGGGCGCAATTCGCCGCGCCCGCACTCGATCTCTTTGATGCGGATGACGTAGGTCGAAGAGGGCAGTTGGATATTGTCTTGGATGCGCACCGAGGGGAGCACGAAGCCCAGTTCGGCTGCGAGCTGGCGGCGCAGCGCGCGGATCTGCTCGGCCAGCCGACCGCCCTGGCTCTCGTCGACCAGGGCGAGCAGCCCATAGCCGAGCTCGATGCGCACCGGATCGACCGCAAGGGCCGCCGCGAGCCCCTCATCGCTGCTCGATCGGGCCGAAGCGGTGGCCGCACTCGGCTGTGCCGGATCCGTGCTGGGGGCCGGCTGCGGTTTGCGGATCCGTGCGGCGAGCCAGCCGGCGCCACCGGCAAGCGCGAGGAAGGGCAGCGCGGGGAGTCCGGGTAAGAGCGCGAGCGTTACCGCCAAGCCCGCGGTGACCCCAAGCGCGCGTGGATAGTTGCGGAACTGGGAGAGCAGCGCCTCTTCCGGGCGACCGGTGATCCCGGCTTTGGTCACGAGCAGTCCGGCTGCCATGGAGACGAAGAGGGCCGGGATCTGGGAGACCAAACCATCACCGATGGTAAGAAGCGAATAGGTGTGGACGGCCTGGCCCAAGCTGAGCCCTTTTTGCAGCACACCGATGAGCAATCCGCCCACGAGGTTGATAGCAGTGATCAAAAGACCTGCGATGGCATCGCCGCGCACGAACTTTGCAGCACCGTCCATCGCCCCGAAGAACGCGCTTTCTTCCTCGAGCGCGCGCCGTCGCGCGCGCGCCGTTGCCTCGTCGATAAGACCGGCGGACAAATCGGCGTCGATCGCCATTTGCTTGCCCGGCATCGCGTCCAACGAGAAGCGTGCCGCGACTTCGGCGATACGTCCGGAGCCCTTGGTGATCACGACGAAGTTCACGATCACGAGGATCGCGAAGACGATGAGACCGATCACGAGATTGCTCTGCATCACGAAGCCGCCGAAGGCGGCGATCACGTGACCGGCGGCAGTGGGCCCGGCGTGACCGTCGGCAAGGATGAGGCGGGTCGATGCGAGATTGAGCGCAAGGCGCAGTGTCGTCGCGATCAAGAGGAGAGTCGGGAAACTCGCGAAATCGAGGGGACGCTCGATGAACAATGCGGTGAGCAGGATAAGGACCGAAAGTGTAATCGAAACTGCCAAAAGAAAATCTAAGAGAAGAGGAGGCAAGGGAATGATCAAGACTACGAGCACGGCGACCACGCCGAGCCCGAGCAGAACGTCTCCCTCGCGGGCCGCGCGCGCGAGTTCGGAGAAGCCGGGAGCCCGCAAACCACCGCGCAGAATCGAGAGCATCACGCCTCCTCCGCGGCACGTGCTTCTGAGCCGGGGGGCGGCACGGCGATCCCTTCTTCTTGATATTGTTTGAGCTTATTGCGTAGAGTGCGGATCGAGATGCCGAGGATGGTAGCCGCTTGGGTGCGGTTACCGCCCGTGTGGCGTAGGGTCTCGACGATCAGGTCGCGCTCGACTTCGGCCAGCGTGCGCCCCACCAGGCTGGGCGATGGCGGGCCTACATCCGCCGGGCGCGCGGGGCTCGGGGCGAGGACGATCGCTTCCGGGCCGATCGTCGGCCCGCGGGCGAGCAGCACCGCCCGGTGCATGCAGTTCTCGAGCTCGCGGATGTTCCCCCGCCAGGGGTGGCTCAACAGCCGCGCGAGTGCGGCCTCCTCGAGCGGCCGCTCGGGCAGGCCGTTGAGCCGGGCGAAGCGGGCGGCGAAATGTTTGGCCAAGGCGACGATGTCGCGCGGCCGTTCGCGCAGGGGCGGAAGATGGATCGCGAGCACGTTCAAGCGGAAATAGAGATCCTCACGGAAGCTGCCCTCGGCTACCGCCCGCTGCAGGTCGCGGTTGCTCGTCGCGATGAGGCGAATGTCGACCTTGACCGGACGCGAGCCGCCGATGCGGTCGATCTCGCGTTCCTGGATGGCGCGCAGCAACTTGGCCTGGAGCCGGGGCTCCATCTCGCTGATCTCATCAAGTAACAAGGTACCCCCGCTTGCCTCCTCGAACTTGCCGATACGGCGAGCGATGGCACCGGTAAACGCACCACGTTCGTGGCCGAACAGTTCGCTTTCAAGGAGCTGCTCAGGGATTGCTGCGCAGTTGACAGAAACGAAGGGTCCATTGGCGCGGCGGCTGTGGCGATGGATAAACCGGGCCATAACTTCTTTTCCCGTACCGCTTTCGCCAGTGATGAGAACGCTCGCCTCTGCCGGCGCATAGTGGCGTGCGAGATCGAGGACCGCCAGCATCGCCGGATCTTCGCTCACGAGCTCGCGCTCGTCTGCAGCCAGGCTCGCGATCACTGCTGCGATCAGTTCGGGATCCGGGGGAAGCGGGATGAACTCCTTTGCGCCGGCACGAATCGCAGCCACCGCGGCGCGCGGCTCGGCGCCGATCCCGTAGGCCACGACCGGGAGCCAGATCCGCTCCTGCGCAAGTGCGCGCACGATCGCGCCGATGTCGAGCTCGAGATCGACGAGCAACAGATCGGCGCCGCGGCCCGAACGGAGATCGGCGAGGGCGTCTGCGAACCGTGCGCGGTGGCGGACTTCGGCGCCGCGTCCGGCTGCGATTGCACACGCCTCGACCACCTCGCGCCCTCGCTCACCCACGACCAGCACGCGCATCGCGCTCACTCCCTCGATGCAGCCTCCGGGATACTCTCGGTTGTGCTCCGACACCGGCGCGGTGGACCCAGCGGATGCGCAAGGGCTCTTCCGCACGTGCCGACCCCGGCTGCGAAGCCGAGCCGGGGCAGGGGTAAGGTGAGGGCGCTCACGGCTCGCTCCGCACGATCTCGGTCATGGTGACGGCGAGACGTTCGTCGACGACCACCACTTCGCCCCGCGCCACCAGGCGGTTGTTGACGTAGATGTCGATGGGATCGCCCACCTTACGGTCGAGCTCGATCACGGCGCCGCGGCCAAGGCGAAGAAGGCGGCCGACCGGCATGCGTGCGCGCCCCAAGACCGCGGCGAGCTGGACCGGGACGTCGTAGACTGCGCTCAGGCATTCGCTTGCCGGTCCGGGCTCGCCAGCGCCTTGCGCGCCGGGCTCGCTCTCAAGGGCGCTTTCATCCCGTGCCATGCTGTTCTCCTTGCGAGGCTTGGAGCGTGGGGGCGAGGATCGCTCGTCCCTCAAGGAAGTCGTGAACCCGTTCGATCACGGCGCGTGCCCACGCCTCGAGGTCGATTTCGGCCCAGCTCTCCTGCCAGCGCACGCGCAGCACCGAGTCCTCGGCGGTGAGCGGCCGCACCTCGTAGGCGAGCTCGGCGCCGGCGGCGGCGAGCAGAGCCGGCACGCACGCCTGGAGCTCAGGCAAATCGGCAGCCGGCGCCTCGATCACGAGGGGACCCAACGGCCGCGAAGCGAGGCTTTCTTCGAGCAGGAGCTCGAGCGCCGCGGCGCGTTGCTCCTTGCGCAGTTGCGGCACGAGCGCCTCGAGGGCCGCGGTAACGGCGCGCGCGGCCGTGCGCGCGACGCAGTTGCGCTGTTCGCGCAGCACTTGTGTCGCGCGTGAGAACGCTTCGAGGAGCCGTGCTTGAAGGCTGCGGGCGAGTTCCTCGAGCTGGGCGCGCAATTCTTCTTCCCAGCGCAGCCGCAGCTGCACCGACAAGGCGGCTAGAACACGAGCGAGCTCCTCTTCGCTGAAAAGAAGCGAGTTCGGGGAGCCATCGCGCGGTGCCGCCGCGTTCTGCGCCTCGCTCGGCGGCTGCACGGGCAGGGAAGCGCTTGGAAACTCGGCGAGGGACAAGGGCCGCGGTGAGCGGGCCGGGCGAGCGGCGTGCGCGCGGGATGTCCCCGTACCGCGCTCGAGCAGTAAGGGTTCAAACGGGATCTCTGCAGGCAAATCGCCGAACATCACTCAGTAAACCATCTGCTCGTCTTTACCGTCGCCGAGATAGATCTCGCCGGCAGCGGCGAGCTCCTTTGCCATATTGACGAGGAACTGTTGAGCTTCCTCGACGTCGCGCAGGCGAATGGGCCCCATCGATTGCATTTCTTCTCTGAGGATCTTTGCCGCGCGCTCGGACATGTTGCGGAAGAACAGTTCGCGCATCTCTTCGCTCGCTCCCTTGAGTGCAACGACGAGCCGATCGTTGCCGGCGTTGCGGATGAGGGCCTGGATGCCGGCCGCATCCAGACGCGCCAGATCCTCGAAGGTGAACATGAGCTTCTTGATCCGCTCTGCCGCTTCCCGATCCCGCTCTTCGAGGCTCGCCATCAAACGGGCTTCGGTCGCGCGATCGAAGTTGTTGAAGATTTCGGCCATGATCTCATGCGTGTCGCGCCGACCGACCTGAGCAAGATTTGCGAGAAATTCGGAGCGCAATGTCCGCTCGACATCAGCGAGAATGTCGGATTTGACCGTATCGAGCCGTAGCATGCGCAGGATGACGTCGGTCGCCAGTTCGTCCGGAAAGTCGGCGAGAACCCGAGCGACTTTGGACGGCTCCAGACGCGAGAGAACAACGGCAATGGTTTGCGGATATTCGTTGCGCAGATAAGCCGCCAGCGCCCGCTCGTCGACGCTGGCGAGCTTCTCCCATACGTTGCGTCCGCTCGGCCCGCGGATCTCTTCGAGAATGGCAGCCGCCCGTTCCTTGTCGAGCGCCCGCAGGAGGAGCTTTTGAACGGTATCAAGACTACCTGCGATCTCGGCAGCCTCGTGCAGCCGCTCGAGCAGTTCCTCGAGCACCCGCTCGACGGTGGACGCCTCGATCCGACCAAGCCCCGCAGCGGTGGTCGAGATCTGTTTCACTTCATCGAGATCGAGACGGCCCAAGAGTTTACCGGCTCGCTCCTCACCCAGGGCGAGGACCAGGATCGCCGCCTTGTGCGGCCCGGTGAGCTCCTCGTAGGTCATCGGGAGGTTCGCCATAGGCAGCGTTCACCCTTGCTGGAGCCATCCGCGCACCACCCGCACCACCTCGTCCGGACGTTCGTCGAACAGGGCGCCCACCCGGTCGAGCACGGAGGGCGGCGCGATCGCCGGCGGGCTCTCCTTCGCCTCGAGCGAGGCCGGCTGTTCGTCGGCCGGCGCGAGCGCCGACCCGGCGAGGTTCGCGGCAGCGGACGATGCGGGGGCTGCAGTTGCCGACAGATGGGACGTGGCCGAAGCGCCCTCGGCCGGACGCGTGAGGCTGCGGACCAACGGCCGCACGCCGAAGAGGAGCAAGAGGGCAGCCAAAAGAGCGAGGATCGCAAGCTCGCCCAAACGCCACCACTGTTCGGCTGCGAGCTCGAAGGGGCCGCTCTCGGGGACGGGCTCGGGTTCGAGATCGGCGAACGGACGCGAGACGATCTCGACGCGGTCGCCCCGCTCTTCGTCGACCCCGGCAGCGGAGCGCACAAGCGCAGCGAGTTGGGCCAGCTCTTCAGCCGAGCGCGGCTCGATCCGACGGCTGCCGTCGGGTGCGAGGATGCGCTGGTGGTCGACCTGGACGGCGATCGACAGCCGCTTGATCTGGCCGGGCTTGCGCGTCTGGTTGCGAACCGTGCGGGAGATCTCGTAGTTGATCGTCTCCTCGGTTCGGCTGGTGCGCTCGCTCGCCTGCGGCGCGCCAGCCGGGGCGCTCCGTTCGGTGGGCAGATTGTTGGTCACGGTGAGCGTCCCGCCCTCGTTCTCGCGGCGGTCCCCGGTCTCTTCGATGGTCTGGGTCGAGCGTGCGACCTGCCCGTTCGGATCGTACTGCTCGCTCGTCGTTGTGATCTCTTCGGTGTCGAGTTCGACCGTGACTTGCGCCTCTACCCGACCGGGTCCCACACTTCGCTCGAGCAACTGTACGATCTTGGCGCGCAAGCGCTGTTCGAGCGCCGTCCGCTGTTCTTCGAGGTCGAGGCCGAAGGTCGCATCCAGAGCCGAATCACCACCGCGCGCGAGGAGATTGCCCCGATCATCCACGATCGTGACACGATGCGGCTCGAGCCCGGGTACCGCCGCCGCAACGAGGTTCCGGATGCCCTGGACCTGTCGGCGATCGAGGCTCGCGCCACCGGCGAGACTTACGACCACCGAGGCGGAAGGCTTTTGCCGCTCGCGCTCGAAGAGATCACGGCGCGGCAGGACCAAGTGGACGCGCGCCGCGCGAACCGGACGAATGGAGGCGATCGTGCGGGCGAGCTCGCCCTCGAGCGCTCGGCGCAAATTGACATTAGCGAGGAAATCGCTCGTGCCAAACGGCCCCAAGCGATCGAACAGCTCGTAACCGACCGATCCGCCGCTCGGCAGACCTTCCTGCGCGAGGTCCATGCGCAGTTTGAGCGCCCGATCGGCGGGCACGAGAACGGCATCGCCCGACGGCGAGAGCCGGTAGGGCACCGAGGCCGCTTCCAGCCGTTCGATGATCCGGCGCGCGTCCTCAGGCGCCAAGCCGCCGAACAAGAGGGTGTAGGGCTGTTCGAGCGAGCGGGTGAGGATGTAGGTAAAAAAGCCGGCGAGGAGCACCGCCACCGCCCCGAGGGCGAGGATCCGCGCCGGCCCGAGCGCCTTGATCTGTTCGAGCAAGCGCGCCGGCCCCGGAGAGATTGCCCCGCGCTCGACCGGCACGCTCTGATCGAATGTCCGCAGCTCGCTTGCCATGACCTTCCGCAGCCCCGCGTCCGCGCGCGTGGGCCACGGTAGGTCCCCCTGGTAAAAACTGCGTTAAGAGCCCGCTGGGGACTGCGCGCAAGTTCAGCGACGCTTGCGCAAGTTGCTGAGATTGGTCACCCGCAGTCCGTCGAGCCCATGGTGGTCGATCAACCGCTCCCAAGAGGCGAATTCCTCCGCCGACAGGCGATAGCGCTGACAGGCTTCCTCAAGGGTGAGAAGGCCGCTTCGCACCGCCGCCACCACCTGCGCCTTGCGGCGCGCGACCCAGCGCTGGGTGGTGGGCGGCGGCAGGTCGTCAAGGCTCAACGACTTGGCAAGCGAGGCACGCGTGGGATCGTTCTTGAAGGTGGGTTGGTCCGACATCAGCATCTCCATCCCCATCCCATCCGCTTTCGACGAGGTCGGTGACGAGCTCTATCCGCGCGTCCTTAAAAGGAGACTAAGGAAAGGCAGGAAACACACGAGTGAGCACCTAAGTACAACACCTCAGCCTTTCGGGATCACCGCCGTAGGCGGATCAGCTCGTCGAGCATCTCGTCGGTGGCAGAGATCACACGGGCATTGGCGGAGTAAGCACGCTGGGTGACGATCATCTTGGTAAACTCATCAGCCAAATCGACGTTGGAGGCCTCGAGAGCCGAGGGAACCAGGCGCCCGGCACCCGCTTCACCCGCGCCACGCAGGATCACCTCGCCCGCTCGATCGGTGGCCGCAAAGACATTGCCGGAGCGCGGATCGAGACCCGCAGGGTTGGGAAAGGTGGCGAGAGCGAGGCGGTACAGACGCTGCCGCTGCCCGTTCGTGAACGAGGCCACGAGATAGCCCTCCTCGGTGATCGCGATCGCGGCGGGCTGGCCCACTTCGGCACCGTTTTGGGACACGAAGGCGACGCTTGTGGGGCTCGCGAACTGGGTTAGCCCGTCGTTGGTGCCGGGCGTCCCAAGATCGAAGACGATGTCGCTCGGATCGGCGCCGGAGGCAGCGAGCCAGTCGATCCGAGCGCCGTTGGTTCCGGCTTGGGCGGGCGTGAGCGCGACCGTAGCAAGCGTACCGTTGCCATTGAAGGTGACGGTGCCGGAAGCGATGAGGCCATTGGGGTGGCTCGCCGCTTCCACCGCGGCATCATCGGCGACGATCTCAACGAACCAGCTATTCGGCGCAGCCCCGTCCTTGAGGAAAGCAAAGGTCAACTGATGCGCCCGGCCGAGACTGTCGTAGATCTCGATAGTGCGGGTGAAGTGCGGCTGAATGCCGGTGCCGGTGGAAAGATAGGCCGCCATGTCACCGGCCGTGTAGGTACCGATGAAGGGAGGTTGCTGGGCATCGAGATTGGCGCCTAAAGCCACACGGGTGGTGGGCATGGCGATGCCGTTGCCGATTTGAACATTTATGGTCGCGAGTTGGTTCGGATTGATAACGGAACCGTTCTGGTCCAGCCGCCAACCCTGAACGTAAAAACCCGAGGGCGTGCGCAGATTCCCGAGCGCGTCGATCTCGAAATCGCCTGCTCGGGTATAAAAGACGTCGCCGTCATTCTCGCCCTGACGGACGACGAAGAAACCCGAGCCGACGATCGCCACATCGGTCGGCGAGTTGGTCGCGGTGAGCGGTCCCTGGTTGGCGATGGTGTAGAAAGCCTGCGCGGTCACGCCCCCGGGACGGTGGGTGCGAGAACCCGCCTCGCGCACGACCATCGTCGCGAACTGCGCCTGCGCACGCTTGTAGGCGGTCGTACTCACATTCGCGACATTGTCGGAGATCATCCCCATGGCCCGGCTCTGGGCTGATAGGCCGGTCACACCGGTAAAGAGCGAACCGAAAAGCGACATCGGGCGTTACTCCATGAACAGAAACGAGCGCAGGAACAAAGCGCGCCCTTAAAAGCTCAGTTCGCAGCCGCGACGGGGCGGATCGCCTCGGGTGGCACCGCGATGCCGTCGGCCACGAGCACGAGGTCCTTGCCGCGGGTGTCGATGCTCTCGAGGGTGGTGGTACGGGTGAACTGCACCTCAAGCGGCCGGCCGCCGGCATCGACCGCGCTCACCGCGATCCGGTACGTGCCCGGCTCGGCGCGCTTGCCGTCGAGGAGCCGGCCGTCCCAGACGAAACGATTGGCCCCCGCCGCACCCGGACCGGTCGTGCTGTGCACCAGCCGGCCGTTCTCGTCGAAGATGCGCACAGTCACGGACGCGGCGGCGCGATCGAGCGCGTAGACGGTCGTGCCGCCCTGCTCGTCAACCCGCATGCGGCTGCCGTCGACGATCACCGGGCGGCCGACCATCGCGAGTGCCGAAGTCGCGGTACCGGTGCGCACGAGGCTCACGAGCCGTTCGAGCCGCTCATTGGTGCGCAGCGCTTGCTCGACCACTGAGAATTGCACGAGTTGGCTCGTGAAGCGGTCCGTATCCATGGGCGAAAGCGGGTCTTGATTGCGCAGCTGCGTGGTCAAGAGCTTGAGAAAATTCTCGAAGTTAGCCGAGAGGCCGCTGGTTTCGGACCGCGTGGGACGGGTAGGTGCCGAAAGCGCGAGGTTGCTGCTTGCGACAACAGGCACGACCAAGGTCTCCTTGTGCGTCCATCAAACCATGAGATCGACGAACGAGAGGCTCACCGACACGGCGGTTACGGCGCGCGGTGAGGGTGGGGTCACTGCGGGGATTTCCGGAGGCTGAGCGGGTGCGCTGCGGCCGCTTTGGGATCCGCCGCTTTCGGCTTGCAGGCCCAACTCCAGCCCTCCCGGCTCGAGCGCTAGCCCGGCTTGCGCGAACAAGCGCTCGAGGGTGGCGAGATCCCGGCGCAACAGCTCGAGCGTCTCCGGACGTTCGGCGAGCAGGATCGCCCGCGCGCGTCCCGTGCGCTCGCGCTCGACCACGATGTCCACCGTGCCGAGTTCCACCGGGTGTAACCGCAACCGCAGGCGCTCCAAGGCGGCGCCATCGGCGCTGAATACCGCCTGGGCGATCTGGACCGAGGGCGGTGGCACGGAAGGCGGCGGCGAAGCGCTCGTCGCCCCAGCCGGGCCAGGCCGCATCACGGCGGGACCCTGCGGCTCGGCGGCGGCGAGCTCCTCCGAGCTTCCCATGACCAGGCTCGCCGGCTCGAGCGAGGGCGCAGGCTCCGCGTCATCGCCCTTTAAAGTGGCCGCTGTTGTGGCGGCCTCGCTTGTTTGTGGGACGCAAGGCGCAGCAGGAGCGGATGCCCCGGGAAAGCGGCTTAGGGAGCCAGGCGCACGCTCGATCGACGACTCGCCTCCCGTTGCCGCGCCATCCGGTGTCGGCACGGCGAGCCGCGCCGCGGCGCCCTGTGCCAGGGACTGCAGCGCACGCCCTTTGAGCGCACCGACCGTGTCTGAGGCCGCAGCGTCCGCTGCCATGGCCACTGTGCGCGCACGGCCCCCAGTGGCCGCGAATGTCCGTGCCGCGACCAATCCCTCGAGCGCTGTTGCGCTCTCCAGCGAGGGATCGGGAGTGGGGCGGACGAGCTCGGGCACCTCCCCTGCGGGTGCGGCATCCACCGTTGCGGCGAGCGCGACGGGCGGCCACTGCGCCGCCGCGGCGGACGGATCGGAGCCCTCGGACGCGCTCGGTATCCCTGCGACACCACCCGAGGTACCAAGAGAGCTTTGCGGGCTCGCCATCGGACCGTTGCGGCCGGCGGCTCGGGTCGCTGCGCCGTCGAAGGCCGTTGGCTGGAGGATCGAGGCGTCTGCGCGCTTCGGCGGCGATGTGTGCGCGCCGGGGTCGAGCTGCCCCAGCGCCTCGAGGCCGGCAGCCTCGGCGCTTGTGCGCAGGGCAAGGGGAGGCGAGGCTGTGCTCGCGCCCTCGTCGGCGCGCGGCTCGACCGGTGCCGTGGCGAACACCCCGGACGAAGGTGCAGCCGCGAGCGCCGCGAGCAACAGCGCGAAGCCATCGGCGCGGCTCGTCGAAGGATCGCCGGGACCGCCGGGTTCGAGCGGCGGCACCGGCGCAAGAGTGGTCGTGGTCGGCGTGATCATGGCGCTTCGTCACGACGCAAGCTGCGTGCCGAAGCGCCAAAAGGTGTTTTTGCCGCGGCAAGTGGTCGTTCGGCCCGCTCGCGAGCGGGAAGTTGTTGCCGCGCCCGGGCAAATTCCGCCCGGTCGGATGGGCCGGGAAATTCCCTAGAGCATGCTCGGCAGCACGCGATCGGGTGGGCGATGGCCGTCGACGAAGGTCTTGATGTTGATGATCACCTTCTCGCCCATATCGATCCGGCCTTCGATCGTAGCCGAGCCCATGTGCGGCAAGAGCACGACATTGTCGAGCTGACGCAGCTTCGGATTGATCTCTGGTTCGTGCTCGAACACGTCGAGACCGGCGCCGGCGATCTCGCGGTCGCGCAGCATGCGAATGAGGGCGACTTCGTCGATCACTTCACCGCGACTTGTGTTTACAATGATTGCATGCTTTTGTAAAAGCTTCAATCGCCGTGCCGACAAGAGATGATACGTCGCCGGAGTGTGCGGGCAGTTGACACTTACGATATCGACGCGGGCGAGCATCTGATCGAGGCTCTCCCAATAGGTCGCCTCGAGTTCGGCCTCGATCGATTCGTGCACGCGTCGGCGGTTGTGATAGTGGATCGACATGCCGAAAGCACGCGCCCGCCGCGCCACCGCCGTGCCGATGCGGCCCATGCCGACGATGCCGAGCCGTTTGCCCCAGATGCGGTGGCCGAGCATCGCGGTCGGCGCCCAACCCTTCCATTCGCCCGAGCGGGCGAGGCGCTCGCCCTCGACGAGCCGGCGCGCCACCGCGAGGATCAGCGCCATGGTCATGTCGGCGGTGTCTTCGGTAAGAACGCCGGGCGTGTTGGTGACGGTGATCCCGCGCTTATACGCGGCATCCACGTCGATGTTGTCGACGCCGGTGCCGTAGTTGGCGATCAGCTTGAGCCGCTCGCCCGCCTGGGCGAGGATGGCGGCATCGATGCGGTCGGTCACGGTGGGCACGAGCACGTCGCAGGACTTCACCGCCTCGATGAGCTCGGCCCGGGAGAAGGGACGGTCGGTCTCGTTGAGCTTGGTGTCGAAGAGCTCCATCATGCGAGCCTCGATCGGCTCGGGGAGCTTGCGGGTGACGATCACGACAGGGCGCGGACGCGGCATCGAGCGGGACCCGAAGAATGTGAGGGAATCACGAGGGTCCGCTAGCAGATTCGCTTCCCGCGCTCAAACCGTCTGCCGGCCGCGGAAGGGATCGGCAGTGCGCGCTCAAAGCACCGGCATGCGCCGGTCGGCGGCACGGTTCTCGATCGCGCGGCTAAAGGCGGCGGTGCGTGCGGCTGTGCACGCGCTTCTGTTGGCGCTCGCGGCGGCGCTGCCGGCTTCGGGCGAGACGACGGGACCGAGCGGTTTGCCCTTGCCGCGCTTTGCTTCCCTTGCCGGGGAAGCGATCAACGTCAGGAGCGGGCCGGGCAAGAACTATCCGGTTCGGTTCGTATACGGTCGCCTCGGCTTGCCGGTGAAGATCGTCGAGGAGTTCGACGTCTGGCGGCGCGTCGAGGACCACGAGGGCGATACGGGCTGGATCCACGGCAGCCTGCTCTCGCGCCGCCGCACCGTGCTCGTCATTGCCGAGCTCGCCGAGCTCAAGCGCACCCCGACGCGCGATTCGCGCGTGCTCGCCCGCGCCGAGCGCGGGGTCATCGCGCGGCTGCTCGACTGCAAGAGCGAATGGTGCTTCGTCGACCTCGCCGGCACCCGCGGCTGGATGGAGCGCAAGGCGCTTTGGGGGGTGCTCGAGGGCGAGATGCGCGACTGAGCGTACGAGCTCGCTCTCAATATCCCGTTAAGATCCGTTGCACGAGCTGGCGCACGGTCGGCACGAAGCCGTTGGCGTAGAACGGATCTTCCCGGAACTTGTAGGCATTGTGACCCGAAAACATGAGCTGGTCGTCGATCGGGTCGCCGCGACCGTGGGCGATATCCTGCAGCGTCTTTTGAATGCAGAAAGAGCGCGGGTCGGGGATCTTACCGGTCGTATAATCGTCCCTGTCCTTCCAGTTCGAGAAGGCGCAATGGGACAGACACCCCATGCACCCCGCTTGGTCGCGCCGGATCTGATGGTATTCATCGGGCGTTACGAAGATCAGCGTCCGGTCCGGCGTCCGCATCGTCTGTGTATAGCCTTCAGCGACCCAGCGGCTTGCCCGGTCATGGTCTTCAGAGCGGATGTAGACCGTGTGGCGGCCGTAATGAATGGGAAAGGTGAACCCTTCGGCTTCTGCCGGTTCCTCGCGATACTCGATCTGTCGGCTCGAGCGCGCGATCAACCGCTGCAGGAAGCGATTCTTGACTGCCGAGCTGTAGAAGCCGGTGGGGCTGAAGCGGTGCAAGATCACATCGCCCGGCAACAGCTCTAAGAGCTTCTTTTTCCAACTGTCGGGGATCGGGCTTTCTTTGGTGAGGAGCGGTCGGGTCCCGAACTGGAAGGCGATCGGCCCGAGATCCTTGTTGCCGATCCAGTCTTTCCAGTCTTTGAGGTGCCAAACGCCGCCCGCCATGACGATCGGCACATCGCCCAAGCCGAAGCTGCGCATGAGCTTTCTCAGCTCCAGCACGCGCGGGAAGGGGGGTTCGGGCTTATTCGGATCCTCGCTGTTGGAAAGACCGTTGTGGCCGCCGGCGAGCCAGGGGTCTTCGTAGACGACCCCACCCAGCCACTCGCGGAACTTGTGGTAGGCCCGCCGCCACAGGGCGTTGAAGGCGCGCGCCGAGGACACGATCGGGTAATAGTATACCCCGTAGCGGGCGCAGATCTCGGCCAGCCGGTAGGGCATGCCGGCACCGCAGGTGACGCCGTGGATGAGGCCCTTGGCGCCTTCGAGGACGCCGTGCAGCACGCGCTCGCAGGCCGCCATCTCCCACAGCACGTTCATGTGGATGCGGCCCTCGCCCTTGCGCGTCTCGTGGGCGATGCGGGCCTGGCTGATCGCGGCCTTGATCGAATAGGCGATGAGCTCTTCGTGGCGCGCCTTGCGGTCGCGCCCCTTGAAGACGAGGGGGACGTACTCGCCGTTCTCGTCGATCAAATCCGGGTTGACACCGGAGAAGGTGCCCACACCGCCGGCCGCCGCCCAGGCTCCGCTCGAGCGGCCGTTGCTCACCGCGACTCCCTTGCCGCCTTCGATCAACGGCCACACTTCCGCGCCGGAAAGAACCATCGGCTGCACCAGGGCGCTCATCTTATGCGCTCCTTCAACAAGCAAACACGCCTCCCACTGCGGCGCGCCCTTGCGCGCCGGATTCGCATGGCACCGAAGACCTCTGGGTCGGCCACGAGCGATCGAAAACAGCCGGATCAGAGCGGCGCCCGCTGACGGCGCCGCCCGTCACCCTTGGCCTCGCCGCCGCGCGGTGGCTCGCTGCGCGAGGGCGTCGGCTCCGGCCGCGCGCTGCGTGCCTGGATGGGGATCTCCGCACCGGTCTTTTGATCGACGGCCCGCATGCTGAGCTTGATCTTGCCGCGTTCGTCGATGGCCAGGACCTTGACCTTGACCTCGTCGCCTTCCTTGACCACGTCGGTGACTTTATTCACGCGCTGGTTGCTGAGCTCGGAAATATGGCAGAGGCCGTCGAGGTTACCCGGTAGATTGACGAAGGCGCCGAAGTCGACCACGCGTACCACTCGGCCGGTGTAGATCTGGCCGACTTCGGGCGTCGCGGTAAGACTGCGGATCCAGTCGATCGCGCGCTGAGCCGCCGCCGGATCAGTGGCGGCGATCTTGACCGTCCCGTCGTCCTCGATGTCGATCTTGGTTCCGGTCGTCTCGGTGATCTCGCGGATGACCTTGCCACCGGGGCCGATCACCGCCCCGATCTTGTCGGTGGGGATCTGGATCGTCACCACCCGCGGCACCGTTTCGCGCAGCTCGGGTCGCGCGGCACCGATCGCCTTTGCCATCTCGGCCAAGATCTGCATGCGGCCTTCGCGAGCCTGGGCGAGGGCCACGCGCATGATCTCCTCGGTGATGCCGGCGATCTTGATGTCCATCTGCAAGGAGGTAATGCCGCGTTCGGTGCCGGCGACCTTGAAGTCCATGTCGCCCAGATGGTCCTCATCACCCAGGATGTCGGAGAGGACGGCGAAGCGATCGCCCTCCTTGATGAGACCCATGGCGATGCCGGCCACCGGTCGGGCGAGCGGGATGCCGGCGTCCATCATGGCCAGCGAAGCGCCGCACACCGTTGCCATCGAGGAGCTGCCGTTGCTCTCGGTGATCTCGGAGACGACGCGGATCGTGTAGGGGAACTTGTCCTTGGGCGGCAAAAGCGGGTGCGTCGCCCGCCAGGCGAGTTTGCCGTGGCCGATCTCGCGACGGCCAGGGGAGCCGATGCGTCCGGTCTCGCCCACCGAATAGGGCGGGAAGTTGTAGTGCAGCATGTAGTGCTCGCGGGCATCGCCCTCGAGCGAATCGATGATCTGCTCGTCCTGCCCCGTGCCCAGGGTGGCCACCACGAGCGCTTGCGTTTCGCCGCGGGTAAACAGTGCCGAGCCGTGCACCCGCGGCAGCACCCCGACCGCGGCATGGATCGGACGGATGGTCTTAAGATCGCGTCCGTCGATCCGTCGCCCCTCCTCGAGGATTCGGCGGCGTACGACCTTGGCTTCGAGCTCTTTGAAGCGCTCGGCGACGACGAGCGCTTTTTCCGGGTCCTCGCCGGCGATCGCCTCCAAGACTTTGTTGCGGATCGCCTTGATCTTCTCGTGCCGAGGCTGTTTTTGCGGCTCGAGATAGGCTTCGGCGAGTTCCGCTTCGGCGAGCGCCGCGATTTGCGCATCGAGCTCGGAGTAGTCGGGCACTTCGAACGGCCAGGGCTCCTTAGCGGCCTCCTGGGCGAGTTCGAGGATGAGATCGATCACCGGCTGATAGCCGCGATGGCCGAACATCACCGCTTCGAGCATCTGCTCTTCGGAGAGCTCGTGGGCTTCCGATTCGACCATCATCACCGCATCGCGGGTGCCGGCGACGACGAGCTCGAGCTGGCCTTGTTTGACTTGCTCGATCGTCGGGTTGAGCACGAGCTGGCCGTCGATCATCCCGACCTTGGCGGCGCCGATCGGGCCCAAGAAGGGAATACCGGAAAGGGTGAGGGCCGCCGAGGTGCCGATCATCGCGACGATGTCGGAATCGGTCTCGCCGTCGTGAGCGAGCACCGTGCAGATCACCTGGGTCTCGTTCTTGAAGCCATGCGGGAAGAGGGGCCGGATCGGCCGGTCGACCAGGCGCGAGACCAGGATTTCTTTTTCCGTCGGCCTCCCTTCCCGGCGGAAGAAACCACCAGGGATCTTTCCTGCGGCGAAGGCTCTCTCTTGATAGTTGACGGTGAGCGGGAAGAAGTCTTGTCCCGGCCGCACCGTCTTGGCGGCGACGACCGTGCACAGCACGACCGTTTCGCCTAACGATGCGAGAACGGCACCATCGGCCTGGCGGGCGAGCCGGCCGGTCTCGAGCGCGAGACGCTTGCCGGCCCAGTCGGTTTCTTTGCGGGTAACGGTAAACATTGTGAGCTTCGCCTTTTCCTGCGCCTTATGGGGCGCGCCTTCCGACCGCCGGCCCGTTCCCTCAACGCCTGAGGCCGAGACGGTCGATGAGCTTTTGATAGCGGGTCTGGTCGCGGCGCTTGAGATAGTCGAGCAGCCGACGCCGCTGGCCGACCATCATGAGAAGACCCCGCCGCGAGGCATAGTCTTTCTTGTGGACCTTGAGGTGTTCGGTCAAATTCGCGATCCGCTCCGAGAGGATCGCGACCTGGACTTCGGGCGAGCCGGTGTCGTTCGCCGAAGTCGCGAACTCTTTGATGATCTCTTGTTTCCGTTCCGCAGTGATCGACATCGGCCTTACTCCTGGGGCCGGGCGGCCGTGCCGCCCTTGAGGTTGAACACCCGCACTGGGCTCAGCTCCGAACCGGCAAGGCGCGCGAGGGCGACGAGCTCGCCCGCGTGCAGGACCTTAAGGGTCGTTCCATCCTCCGCGCTCTCGCCCAAAAGCCTCGGGGAGATGCGGATGGATTGACCGCTTCGGAGCCGTTCCGCCTGCGGTTCGGTGACGGCGAGCGTCGGGATGCCGGCCAACGCCGTCGCCACCGGGATCAGCGCCTGGGGCAGCGAGTCCTCTTCGACCAGCCGCTCCAGGGTCTCAAGCGTGATCGCGCGGTCGAGCCCAAAGGGCCCGACCGCAAGGCGCCGCAGTTCCGCGACATGCGCATAACAGCCGAGCAGTTCGCCGAGATCGCGGGCAAGAGCCCGCACATAAGCGCCCTTGCCACAGATCATCTCGAAGGTGGCGTGATCGGGATCCGGTCGCGCCACGAGCTCGAGCAGGTCGATGCGCACCGGGCGCGGCTCGAGCTGGACCGGCTCGCCGCGGCGGGCGAGATCATACGCGCGCTCGCCCTTCACCTTGACCGCCGCGAAGGTGGGCGGGCGCTGCATGATGGTACCCCGAAAATGCGGCAGGGCAGCGAGGATCTCGGCATCCGTAGGCCGCTTGGAACTGGTCGCGATCACGCGGCCCTCGGCGTCGTCGGTATCGCGCGCCTCACCCAAGCGTAAGGTGAAGAGATAGCGCTTAGGCGCGTCCATGACGAACTGCACGGTCTTGGTCGCTTCGCCCAGCGCCACGGGCAGAACACCGGTAGCAAGTGGGTCGAGCGTTCCGCCATGGCCCACTTTCTCGGCTCGCGTGATCTTCTTGACCCGGTTGACCACCTCGGTCGAGGTGTCGCCGCGGGCCTTGTCGATCACGAGCCAGCCGTGCAGGGGGCGGCCCTTAGCTTTGCGGCTCATCCGCGTCCTCCGCGGCTTTAGGCGCAAGCCGCGCGCGTTCGTCGGCTAAGAGCTGCTCCACCCGGTGCGCGCGCTCGAACAAGGTATCGGGAACGAACTCGAGCTTGGGCGCATATTTGAGGTGCATGGCGCGCGTCACCCAACCGGAAAGCCAGGGAGCGGCGCGCGTAAGCGCAGCGAGGACCTCGGGCGAGAGCGGCTTGCCCAGTTCAGTTGCGAACACCCGGGCGTGCTTGAGGTCACGGCTTATCCGCACCTCGGCGACGGTGACACTTTTACCCTCAAGGCGCGGGTCGCGGATCGCGCCGCGCATGAGCGCTTCTGCGATCAGGTGACGGATTTGTTCGGCGACCCGCAACTGGCGCTGAGAGGGCTCCTCGCGCGGATCGCGCAGCTCAGATCGTGCGGGCAACCTCTTGTACCTCGTAAGCCTCGATCACGTCGCCTTGACGGATGTCCTGATAGCCATCGAGCGCCATACCGCACTCGAAGCCTTCCTTGACCTCGCGGACGTCCTCTTTGAAGCGCCGCAAGGAAGCGAGCGTACCATCGAAGATCACCACATTGTCGCGCAACAGGCGCACGCGGGCACCGCGCTTGATGACGCCATCGGTGACCATACAACCCGCCACTTTGCCCACTTTCGAGATGTTGAACACCTCGCGGATCTCGGCATGGCCGAGCACGATTTCCTTCGACTCCGGCGCGAGCATGCCGGAGAGGATGTTCTTCACATCGTCCAAGAGCTCGTAGATGATCGAATAATAGCGGATCTCGACGCCCACCTGCTTGGCCAGCTCCCGCGCCGGCGCGTTGGCGCGCACATTGAAGCCGAGGATGAGCGCCTTGCTGGCTTGCGCGAGCACGACGTCGCTCTCGGTGATCGCCCCCACCCCACCGTGGAGGACGCGCACCGAGACTTCCTCGGTCGCGAGCTTCTGGAGGCCGGCGGAGATCGCTTCGAGCGAGCCGTGCACGTCTGTTTTGACCACCACCGGCAGCTCGCGGACCGCGCCCTCCTTGATGCCCTTGAACATCTCTTCAAGCGAAGTGGGCTTGGGAGCCAAGGCTGCGAGCTGCGCCTGCTCGCGCTTCTTGCGCTGGCGGTATTCGGCGATATCGCGCGCCCGCTTCTCGCTCTCCACCACCTGCAGCCGGTCGCCGGGCTCGGGCACCCCATCCAGGCCGAGCACCTCGACCGGCGTTGAGGGGCCGGCTTGCGGGACGATGTGACCGCGATCGTCAATGAGCGCCCGCACGCGACCCCAATGCGCCCCGACGATGACGATGTCCCCCTGCTTGAGGGTGCCGTTTTGCACCAGCACCGTGCACACCGGGCCACGGCCGCGATCGAGCTTGGCCTCGATCACCGTACCGCGCGCCTCGCGGTTGGGATTGGCCTTGAGCTCTAAGAGTTCGGCCTGCAGCTGGATCGCCTCGATGAGCTTCTCGAGGCCGATCTTTTTGGTCGCGCTCACCGGCACCGCGAGCACATCACCACCGAAGTCTTCGACCACGACCTCGTGCGCCAAGAGCTCCTGCTTGACTCGATCGGGGTTGGCCTCCGGTTTGTCGATCTTGTTGATCGCCACCACGATCGGAACGTTCGCGGCCTTGGCGTGGCGGATGGCTTCGATCGTCTGCGGCATCACACCGTCATCGGCGGCCACCACGAGCACGACGATATCAGTGACCTGGGCTCCGCGCGCCCGCATCGCGGTGAAGGCGGCGTGACCGGGCGTGTCGATGAAGGTCACCGGCATGCCACTGCCGATGTCCACCTGATAGGCGCCGATGTGCTGGGTGATGCCGCCGGCTTCGTGCGCCGCCACGTCGGCGTTGCGCAGCGCGTCCAAAAGCGAAGTCTTGCCGTGGTCGACATGGCCCATGACGGTGACCACGGGCGGTCGCGGCACGAGGTCCTCGGGCCGGTCGGGCGCGCCCTCGAGCCCCTCTTCGACATCCGCTTCCGAGACCCGCTTCACCTTGTGGCCGAACTCGGTGACCACGAGCTCGGCGGTGTCGGCGTCGATCACCTGATTGATGGTCGCCATAAGGCCCATCTTCATAAGGGCCTTGATCACCTCCGCGCCGCGCACCGCCATGCGGTTGGCGAGCTCCTGCACGGTGATCGATTCGGGCAGCACGACCTCGCGCACCACCGGCTGTTGCTCGTGCACTTGCGCCTGTTGCCGCTGGCGCTGGACGTGGCGCCTGAAGGCGGCGAGGCTGCGCACCCGCTCTTCTTCTTCCTCGCCGTCGAGCACGACACGGATCGGACGCGACTTCTCCTCGCGCAAAGGCTTAAGCGACGGCCGCGACTTCGCCTTGAGCTTGCCGCGCCGGACCTCGCCTTCTTCCTCCGCCTCGAGCGCCTCGAGGTCCTCTTTCGCCGACTTCGACGGTGCTGCGGCCGGCTTGCTCGCCTTCTCCGCCTCGCGTGCCCGCCGCTCTTCTTCCTCGAGCAGTTTGCGCGCGAGTTCTTCCGCCCGCCGGCGAGCCTCCTCTTCGGCGCGCTTGCGCGCTTCCTCTTCCGCCTTGCGGCGCGCTGCCGCCTCCTCTTCGGCGCGTCGCCGCGCCGCCTCCTCGGCCGCCCGACGGGCCAGTTCTTCCGCCCGCCGCCGGGCCTCCTCCTCCGCCTTCTTGGCCTCGGCCAGGGCGCGAAGGCGGCTCTGTTTCTCCTCTTCGGTGAGGGATTTGAGCACCACGTGGCGGCGCACCGGTGCGCCGGGGGCGGGCTGCGCAGGCCGCGGCGTCGGGCGCGGTGCCCCGGCGGCCGGCTGCGGGCGCGCTTGCGCCGGTGCGGCGGGACGAGCCGGGGCCGCTGCGGTCGCTGCCGGAGCCGAAGGCGTCGCCGCTTCCGCCGCCCGAGGCGGAGCCGCCTCGGCGGCTTTCGCCGTTACCCCTTGCGCGGGCTCGGCAGGGCGCGGAGCTTCCGCAGGTGTGGCCTCGCGCGGCGGCACGGCTGCCGCCGGCGCAGTCGCCGGGGCTGCCGCAGCTGCGGCGGGCGTGGGCGCTTCGCTCGGCTTCGCCGCCTCGCCCGCGGGCGCAGTCGGCGCCGCCGCACCCGGGCTCGGCGGGGTCGGTGCGGCCGGGCTCGCAGGCATCGGAGCAGCCGGCGGGCTCGGGGGTGTCGGCGCGGCCGGCGGCGCCGAGGGAGCGGCGGGGGCGCGCGCCGTAGCCGGGGTGACCGGCTGGATCACCGTGGGGCCAGAAGGCCGTACGACCGTGGGCCGCGGCGCCGGCGCTGCCGGTCGCGGGGGAGTAGCCGGCGTCGCCGCCGCTGCAGGAGCTGTGGGCGCGGCCGGCGCAGCCGGTGGAGTGGGCGCACTCGGGGCGGCAAGACCCGGACGGCCGGTGAGCGTACGGCTGCGCTTGACCTCGACCGCCACCGCCTTGCTGCGGCCGTGGCTGAAGCTCTGGCGGACGATGCCGCTTTCGACCGTCTTTTTGAGTTCGATGCGCGGTGTTACCGGCCTGGCGATGCCGATCCGCGGGTTCTTGTCCTCGCTCTTCGCATCCGTCATCGATCGTCACCGCCCACTTGAGTTCCGTTTCCGTCGCCGCGCTCTTCGCCGAGTACCCCCGCAAGCCGCAAGAGCTCGCGGATCAACCGCTCGGCAAGTCCGCTTCGGGTCACCGCGACATAAGTGAGTTCGTCCCGCCCGAGGGCGCGCCCGAGTCCCTCCCGAGAGAGCAGGCGGAACACGGGCACCCCTTTTGCGAGCCGCTCGAGCCTCTTGGCCTCGCTGCCGGCATCGCGGGCGATCAGTAGCACCGCCACGATACCTTTGCGCAGCGCCGCTTCCACCTGATCGTGTCCGGCCACCGCGAATCCGGCCCGCCGAGCGAGCCCCAATAGCTCAAGACAGCGCTGCCTAAGCCCGCTCTCGATGTGCTCTAAAAGCTGCGGATCCGTCCGCACCGGCGCGCGGACCGCCTTGGCGAAGGCGTTCTTGCGGATCGCCTCGATCAGCCGCGACCGCTCCGCTTCCACCCACAGACCGCGGCCGCCCAGACGCTCGGCGAGGTCGGGAACCACACCGCCGTCCGGGGCGAGGACAAAGCGGATCATCCGTGCGCGATCGCCTTCGCTCCGCGACACCACGGAGCGGCGACGGCCGCGGGGGGCCTGCTCGGATTCGAGGAGGATGGCTTCTGCGCTCACGCCGACGCCGACACCTCCGCGGCTTCGCTCGGCGTCACCCATCCGAGACGGACGCGCGCGTCCATCACGATCGCACCCGCTTCGGCTTCGGACAGCCCCGAGCCCGGCAACATCTCAGCGAGCTCATCACCCGCGAGATCAGCCAAGTCTTCGAGCGACTTGATGCCCTGCCGAGCGAGCTTGATGATCGTCTCGAGATCAAGCCGCTCGTAGTTCAAAAGATCCTCCTTAACACCCAGTTCCTTGGCTTCGGCCTCAAGCGCCTGCCGCCGCTCCTCGAGCCAGCTGCGCGCCCGTTCCTTCAAGGCCTGGGCGATCTCCTCATCGAAGCCTTCGATGCGCGCAAGCTCCTCTTCCGGCACCAGCGCCAGCTCCTCGATCGAGCTGATGCCCTCGCTCACCAACAGCTGGGCGATCACCTCATCGACGTTCAAGGCGTTCACGAACAGTTCGGTGAGCTCCTTGAATTCGCGCTGGCGCCGCTCGGAATCCTCGCTCTCGGAGATGATGTCGATGTCCCAACCGGTGAGCTGGCTCGCAAGCCGCACGTTCTGACCACGGCGGCCGATGGCGATGTGCTGCATGTGGTCGGGCACGATCACCTCGATCCGCTTGGCCTCCGGATCGAGCACCACCTTCGAGACTTCCGCTGGTGCCAGGGCGTTGCACACGAAGGTAGCGGGATCGGGCGACCAGGGGATGATGTCCACTTTCTCGCCGCCGAGCTCTTGCACCACCGCCTGCACGCGCGAGCCACGCATGCCAACACAGGCACCCACCGGATCAATGCTGCTGTCGCGGGAATAGACGGCGATCTTGGCGCGCGAGCCGGGATCGCGGGCACAGGCCTTGATCTCGATGATGCCGTCGTAGATCTCCGGGACTTCTTGCTCGAACAGCTTGATCATGAAGCCCGGATGCGTCCTAGAGAGAAAGATCTGCGGACCACGGCTCTCGTGGCGAACATCGTAGATATAGGCACGAATTCGGTCTTTGACGTGGAAGATCTCACGCGGGATCATCTCGTCGTGACGCAGGAAGGCCTCCGCCCGTCCGAGGTCGACGAGGATGCCCGAGCGATCGACGCGTTTGACTTCGCCTACCACGATCTCGCCGATGCGGTCTTTATATTCATTATACTGCCGTTCGCGCTCGGCGTCGCGCACCTTCTGCACGATCACCTGCTTGGCGCTCTGAGCGGCGATCCGCCCGAGGTCGATCGCCGGCAAGGGCTCCAGGATGTGATCGCCCAACTGCGCTGCCGGATTGCGCTCGCGCGCTTCCTCGAGCGTGATCTGCTTGGCCGGGTCTTCGACCTTCTCGACCACCGCGAGCTCGCGATAGAGCCTGATCTCTCCGGTGCGCCGATCGATTTCGGCGACGATCTCGTGCTCCATTCCGTACTTGCGGCGCGCAGCGGTCTGGATCGCCTGCTCCATGGCGGCGATCACCTCGCCCGTGCTGATTCCCTTTTCTTGGGCGACCGCCTCGGCTACCCGCAGGATCTCGCCGCGGCCGAACCCGGTGCTCTCCATACCCCTAGCTCTCCTTTACAGGCGGGATCGCCGACCGCGCGCCGCACCCGCTGCCTCTCGCACCAGCCGCGCCCGGCGCACCGAGGCAAGGGGCACGACCACCGTGCCCGCGTCCGTCTCGAGGGTGACGTCCGTCCCATCACACGCCCGGATCACTCCGGTGAAGCGGCGGCGCCCCGCGATCGGCTCCGTCGTCTCCACCCGCGCCCGCTGGCCCGCGAACCGACGGAAATGCTCGGCCGTGACAAGCGGCCGCTCGATCCCGGGCGAGCTCACCTCGAGCCGGTAGGCTCGCGGAACCGGATCGGCGACATCGAGCACCGCCGAGAGCGCATGGCTGATCGCTGCGCAATCCTCCACGCTCATCGCGCGCGCAGGATCGACCGGCTCGGCGATCACCTGCAGAGTCGGCCGACCGCCTCCCATCAGGCGCACTTCGATGAGCTCGAATCCCATCGCGGCGAGCGTCGGTCGGACGAGCGCGGCGAGGTCGGTCGGAGACGAGATCCCTGTCAAATGCGCATGCCAAAGAGAGCGGGTGCCGACCCACTCTCCATTCTTACGGTACGAGTCGGAGCTGAGCGCAATATGGTCGCCACAACCGCTTCAGGCAAGCCCCGATCACGCCTCGCTTCGCCGCAGGAAGCGGAAATAGACGGGCTTGCGACCGGCTGCCAAAGCCTTCCTCTCGTAGCGGGTGAGCGGTCGATCCGGCCAAGGCGTGCGCCAGTCGGCCGCCCGTTCGGCACACCAGATCAGCCGTGGCTCAGCCAAAAGCGCCGCGAGCATCCAGCGTGCATAGCCAGGGTCATCAGTCGCCAGGCGCAGCTCGCCTTCCGGCTCGAGGATGCGGGCGAATTCGGCCACTGTCTCGCGGTTGACCAGGCGCCGCTTGTGGTGGCGCGTCTTGGGCCAGGGATCGGGAAACAGGACGTCGATGCGGCGGATGCTCGCATCCGGCAGAACCGGCAACAGCAAGCGGGCGTCGTCGACGAGGATGCGGATGTTGTCGAGGCCGCGGGCCGCGATCGCGGAAAGAAGACGTGCTACCCCACCCACGAACGGCTCGACGCCGATGAAGCCGAGCTCGGGATGCGCCGCGGCTTCCGCCTCGAGATGCTCACCCGCACCAAAGCCGATCTCGAGGCGCACCGCCGCGACGGGACGAGAGAAGAGCGCGCGCGGATCGAGATGTCCGCTCGCGGGAAGGGTGATGGCGAGCTTGGGCAACAGCTCCTCGAGCAGCCGCTTGCGGCCGGGGCGCAGCCGATGGCCGACGCGGCGGCCGTAGAGGAGCCGTTGCGGCGGACCCGCGCGCAGCGCGTCAGTTGAAGGCGCGCCTGAGCTCGTCGACGAGGTCACGACGCTCCCAGGAGAATCCGCCGTCGCTTTCGGGCGGACGACCGAAGTGACCATAGGCTGCGGTGCGCGCGTAGATCGGACGCGAGAGCCCGAGATGGCGCCGAATACCGCGCGGCGAGAGATCGACGAGCTCCCGCAACACCCGCGCGAGCCGCTCCTCGTCGACCTCCCCGGTGCCGAGGGTGTCGACATAGAGCGAGAGCGGCTTGCTCACGCCGATCGCATAGGCGACCTGGATCAAACATTTCTTGGCGAGACCCGCGGCCACCACGTTCTTGGCGAGATAGCGCATGGCATAGGCGGCGGAGCGGTCGACCTTGGTCGGATCCTTGCCCGAGAAGGCGCCACCGCCGTGCGGGGCGGCTCCGCCATAAGTGTCGACCATGATCTTGCGCCCGGTCAGGCCGCAGTCGCCATCGGGCCCACCGATGACGAACTTGCCGGTCGGATTGACGTAGAAGGAGGACTCCGGACACATCCAACCCTCGGGCAGAGCGGCCAGCACATAGGGGCGGACGAGTTCCTTGACCTCGGCGGGAGTGAGGCCCTCGCGGTGTTGGGTCGAGACCACGATCGCCGTCGCCCCCACGGGCCGACCGTTGACGTAGCGCAGCGTCACCTGGCTCTTGGCATCGGGGCCAAGATCGGGGAGTTCACCCGCATGCCGCGCCGCCGAGATCCGCCGCAGGATCTCGTGCGCATAGTAGATGGGGGCCGGCATGAGCTCGGGCGTCTCGTCACAGGCATAGCCGAACATCATGCCTTGATCGCCCGCTCCTTCGTCCTTGCCCTCGGCAGCATCGACGCCCATGGCGATGTCCGGCGACTGCTCGTGCAACAGCACGTCGATCTGCGCGTGCTGCCAGTGGAAACCGGGCTGTTCATAGCCGATCGCCTTGATCGCCATGCGCGCCGTATGGCGGATGAGATCGGGGGTGATGCGGCTGTTCGGACCCGGCCGGCACTCGCCTGCGATCACCACGCGGTTGGTGGTGGCAAGCGTCTCGCAGGCGACCCGCGCCTCCGGATATTCGGCGAGGAACAGGTCGAGGATTTCGTCCGAAATCCGATCGCAGACCTTGTCGGGGTGACCCTCGGAGACGGACTCGCTGGTGAAAAGGTAATCCTTAAGGGCCATTGCGAAGTAAGCTCCGAAGCGCGGCGCGACCAATGCGAACAAGGCAGAGCAGACGGCTCGCCGCCGGGCCTTAAGGCAGGATCTGAGCGCGGGGTCAAGCGGTGCTGCGCGTCTTCGCCGACGCCTCCGCATGCGCCGCGCTGACCGCCCGCACGAGCTCGAGCAACGCTCGCCTGAGCTCGGGATCGGCGATCGCGGTAAAGGCGCGTACGAGCTCGAGCGTTTCGCGACGATCGATCGCAGGCGGTGAGGGGGGTGCGGCCGACCGTCGCGGCGGATCGAACACGAAGCCGAAGCTCGGCTCGGCGAGGCCGGCGTTGAGAGCCGGATCGTGCGGCAGCGGCTCCTCGCGGAAGAACCAGCCCAAAGAAAGCCCCAGCGTGTTGGCGATGTCGGCCAGCCGGCCGACGGCGAGGCCACTTAAGCCGAGCTCGTATTTGCGGATCTGCTCGGTACTCAGCCCGAGGCGTGCGGCGAGTTGTCTGCGGCTCGTGCCGGTGAGAGCCCGTGCGAGGGCGAGACGTCGGCCGATCCCTTGCGCGACCGCGTCGGCGCCGGCTGCCTCGGATGCCGCTTTTCGATCGCCCATGGGGGCACACTCCGCGCGCACGTCCATTCATGCCACGCCGCAACGACCAGTACAACCAATAAGAGAAGGTGGGGACTGAAGCCGCCACTTGAGCGAAAGACAGTCGGCGTCGGCAGAGCCGGCGGGAGCGCGAAATCGAGCACGCCCATCGCGTTCAGCGGCAGCTCGGCGAGTCGGCGTCCGGCGGAATCGACGAGCAGGGAGATGCCGGTGTTGGCGGCACGCACAAGCGGCAGCCCCTCTTCGACGGCGCGCAGTTGCGCCATCGCCGCGTGCTGGAACGGGCCGGGGCTCGCACCGAACCAGGCGTCGTTGGTGACGTTCACGAGCCAGAGCGGGCGGTCGCCGGCATCGATGGCGCGGCCGGGAAAGATCGCTTCGTAGCAGATGAGCGGTCCAAAGGGCGGTGCACCGGGAAGGTGGAGGGTGCGTCGGCCAGGGCCGGGGACGAAGTCGAAGCTGCCGTAAACGAGTTTCTCGAGGCCCAAGCGCGCGAGTACGCTGCGGAAGGGGAGATACTCGCCGAAGGGCACGAGATCGACCTTATCGTACCGGGCTCGAATGGTTCCGTGCGCATCGAGGACGAAGACGCTGTTGGAAGCTACCGGCGGGTCGGCGGTGAGATCGATGCGGTCCCCACCGGTGATGAGGTAGCCGTCTTCCGGCGTCACGCGACCCAAGAGTTCGCGCACCACCGGTTCCTGTTCGAGCAGATAGGGAACCGCGCTCTCGGGCCAGATGATGATGTCGAGCGGCTCATGCGACGGCTCGGTTGAGAGCTCGAGATGGCGCATGAGCCAAAGGGTGCGCTTTTCGGGATCCCATTTGTGGTGCTGGGCGATGTTGCCCTGCACGATACGGATGCGGGTGCCGGGGGCGGGGGCCGGTTCGAGAAGAGCGAGACGAGCCAGCCCAAAACACCCCAAAAGGACGAGCAGGACGGCGGCGATCAGGGGGCCTCGGCGGGGCACGGTTGCGGGAGCGAGAAGTGCTGCGCCGGGTAAGATCGCGATCAGAGCGGTAAGCATGGACAGCCCCTCGGCGCCGATCCAAGCCGCGGCCTGTAGAAAGACGGGGAAGGGCGTCCAGACGATCGCCAGCGGGTTCCAGGTGAAGCCGAGGAGCAGCGTCTCGCGCAGCCCGTCGCTGATGCTCCAGGCGAGCGCAAGCGCAAGCGCCGCGGCAAACGGCGAACGCCACTTGTGCAGGCGAATGACGAAGGCGGCGGCGGCGGGAAAGAGGGCGTTGAGCGCGGCAAGACCGACAACTGCGGGAACCGCGTAGGCCCCGAACCGCTCGGCATCGGTATAAAAGGCGATGGCGATCCACCACAGTCCCGCGAGGTGCCAGCCGAAGCCGAAGGCGAAGCCGCGGACCATCGCAGCGCCGGGGCTCGGGGCGGTGCGCACGAGCGGAAGCCACAGAGCAAAGGCCAAGAGCGCCGGCAGGAAGTGCAGAGGTGGCAGAGCCAGCGTCGCCCCCGCACCGAGGAGGAAGGAAGCGAGGAGGGCGTGGCGCGCGAGGAACGCCGGCAGGGCCGGCGCGGGGGCGCTCAAGCCGCCGGGCGGGCGACTTCGGCCCGCGTTCCCACATCCGCTCCGGGCGGGCGCACGCACACGCGCTTGATCCGCCGCGGGTCGGCATCGAGCACCTCGAAGCTCACGCCGGAGGGATGGGCGACGCGTTCGCCGCGGCGCGGCACCCGATCGACGAGGGCGAAGATGAGCCCGGCTACGGTGTCGGCCTCATCGCGCTCGTCTTCCGCCAACAGGCGGATGCCGAGACGCTCTTCGAGGGTCTCGAGATCGAGCCGTCCGTCGACTTCAAAGCTGCCGTCGGGCCGTTCGACGAGCTCGGGTGCACCGCGTTCGCCGCGCTCTTCGGCGATCTCGCCCAAGAGCTCGCTGACCACGTCTTCAAGGGTAACCAGACCGTCGGTGCCGCCGAACTCGTCGACCACCACCGCCATGCGCTGGCGGCTCTTGCGCAGCTCGAGCACGAGTTCGAGGGCGCGCATCGACGGGGGTACCGCGGGAACCGGACGCACGATCCGCTCGAGCGCGAAGGCGCTGCCATTGCCCCAATAGTCGAGCAGATCTTTGAGATGAACGACACCGACCACATCATCGAGCGTGTCGCGGTAGACGAGCAGCCGCGAATGTCGGGCGGCGCGCATCGTCGCCACCACCTCTTCGAGGCTGGCATCGATCGGCACCGCTTTGACGTCCGAGCGCGGCACCATGATGTCGGCCACTTCGAGTTCGCCCAAGCTCAAGGCTTTTTGGACGAGCGCGCGCTCTTCTTCGGACAGACGCCGTTGCTCGCCGACTTCGGTTTCTTCGAGGATCTCCTCGAGCGTGCGCTTGAGAGAGCCTTCCGCCTCGGGGCCGAGGGCGAGTTCGCGCAGCCGACGCAAGAAAAGCTCGAGCAGAGAGGGAGAAGCGGCGGTGTCCTGCTTGGAAAGCTGTCTCATGGCGCCGTCTCCAGCGCCTCGATCGGCTCCTCCAAAGAACCGAGCTCGATCCCGAGAGCCGCCAGGATCTGCCGTTCGAGCGCCTGCATGCGCTCCGCCTCATCGGGTTCTTCGTGATCGAAGCCCAAGAGGTGGAGCGTGCCGTGCACGACGAGATGGGTGAAATGATCGGCGAGCGGGCGGCCGAGCGCGCGTGCGTCGCGCTCGGTGGTCGCAAAGGCGAGGGCGAGGTCGCCCAACGGCCAGGGTTCCTCTTCCGGTAGCCCCGGCGGGCGTGGGCCGGCCGGGAAGGAGAGGACGTCCGTTGGGCTGTCCTTGCCGCGCCAGGTGCGGTTGAGCTCGCGGATCTGCTCGTCGTCGGTAAGGAGCACCGTCACCGGGCGCCGTGTGCTCGGATCACCGACCAGCCCAAGCGCGGTCGCGACCGCGCGACGGGCAAGCGATTCCAGGTCCGGAAGGGCCGAGTGCCAGTGGCTACACTCGACCAGAACGTCGATTAAACTGGGACTACTGTCGCTGTCCATCGTCGCTGCTCGGCGTCCGCTGCGGGCGCCGCGCTCCGTTTCTGCTCTCGCGCCGCTCATCGCCGCGCCCCTCATAGGCCTCGAGGATCTCGGTCACCAAGGGGTGGCGGACGATGTCGCTGCGGTCGAAATGGACGATACCGATACGCGGGATGCCGCTCAAGCGTGCCACCGCATCGGCGAGGCCGGACGGTGTGCCGGGCGGAAGATCGGTCTGGGTAGGATCGCCCGCGATCACCATGCGAGAACCGTCGCCGAGGCGGGTTAAGAACATCTTCATCTGCGCAGGTGTGGTGTTCTGCGCTTCGTCGAGGATGATGAAGGCGTTGCTGAGCGTGCGGCCGCGCATGAAGGCCAAGGGCGCGATCTCGATTTGTCCGCTTTCGATGCGGCTTTGGACTTTGCATTCGGGCAACATGTCGTAGAGCGCATCATAAAGCGGCCGCAGATAGGGATCGATCTTCTCTTTCATATCCCCCGGCAAAAAGCCGAGCCGCTCACCCGCTTCCACCGCCGGCCGCGAGAGTATGAGCCGCTCGGCGCGGTGCTGGCGCAAAAAGGAGATCGCCATCGCTACCGCAAGATAGGTCTTGCCGGTGCCGGCCGGTCCGAGCGCGAAGACGAGCTCGAACCGCTCGAGCGCGCGCAGATACGCGAGCTGATTGGGCGAGCGGGGCACGATCACCTTGCGCTCGGTGCGGATGGCGAAGTCCTCGAAGCGCTCGCTTGGGGCGTTGTTGGGGCTGCGCATCCGCAGCGCGGCGTCCACCTCTTCGCGCCCGATGGCGATCCCTGAGCGAAGTTTGCCGTAGAGCTCTTCGAGCACGGCGGCGGCGGCGTGCACCGCGTCGTCGCTTTCGCCCTGGATGAACACTTCGTTGCCGCGGCTTACGATGGTCACCGGCAGCTTCTGCTCGATCCGGGCGAGGTTGACGTGGTGCTGACCGAACAGGATCGCGCAAGCAGCGTTGTCGTCGAAACGAACCCGCTGACTGGCGCCACGGAGGTTCTCAAGAGGGCTCGCGGTCTTCAGGCTCGGCACTCCGAAACTGCCCCGGCTTTGCGGCCGGCGAGACTGTGCGGATGACAAGCGATGATCGTGACGGGCGCGAGATCACCCGGTGAGAGACCGTCTGCAGGAAGGTGGACGGGCTGCTGATAGGGCGTGCGCCCGTGCAGCTGGCCCGGGTGACGTCCCTCGCCGTCGATGAGCACTTCAAGCGTGCGACCGAGGCACGCGCGGTTGAAGGCCTCGGCTTGCGCCTGCAAAAGCGCCTGCAGGCGGGCGAGCCGTTCGGCCTTGACGCTCTCTTTGATCTGACCGCGCATCGCAGCCGCAGGCGTGCCCGGCCGCGGGCTGAACTTGAAGGAGAAGGCTTGTGCGAACCCGACCTCTTCGACCAACCGCAGCGTGGCCTCGAAGTCCGCTTCCGTTTCGCCCGGAAAGCCGACGATGAAATCGGAGGAGAGCGCGATGTCGGGGCGAACGGCGCGCAGTTTGTCGACGATCCGGCGGTAATCGTCGGCCGTGTAGCCGCGGTTCATCGCCTCGAGCACGCGATCCGAGCCGGATTGCACCGGCAGGTGCAGATAGGGTGCGAGCTGCGGGATCCGCGCATGGGCGCGGATGAGGTCATCGTCCATGTCCTTGGGATGCGAAGTGGTGTAGCGCAGGCGCGCAAGCCCCGGCAGCTCGGCGAGCGCTTCGAGCAAGCGGGCGAGCGACCAGCTGCGCCCATCGGGACCTTCGCCGTGATAGGCGTTGACGTTTTGGCCCAAGAGCACGAGTTCGCGCGCGCCGAGCTCGAGCAGCCGGCGCGCTTCCTTGAGCACGGCTGCGACCGGACGGCTGGTCTCGGCACCGCGGGTATAGGGCACAACGCAGAAGGTGCAGAACTTGTCGCATCCTTCCTGCACCGAGAGGTAGGCGGAGATGCGGCCGTCGCCACTGCGTTCGGGCAGTTCGTCGAACTTGCTTTCGACCGGGAAGTCGGTGGCGAGCTGGCCGCCTCGTGCGCGTGCGCGCCGGGCCAAGAGTTCGGGCAGGCGATGGTAGGCCTGCGGGCCGACGACGATATCGACGAAGGGGGCGCGCTCGAGCATCGCCGCCCCTTCCGCCTGCGCCACGCAGCCCGCTACCGCGAGCAGGAGCTCTTTGCCCTCCGCGGCGCGCCGCTCGCGCAACCGCTTGAGCCGTCCGAGCTCGGAATAGACTTTTTCGGCTGCCTTTTCGCGCACATGACAGGTGTTGAGGAGCACGAGGTCGGCCTCTTCAGGCGTATCGACGCGGCTCCAGCCGTGCACTGCCAGCGACTCCGCGATGCGCTCGGAGTCGTACACGTTCATCTGGCAGCCGTAGGTTCGAATGAAGAGTCGCTTGCTCACCAACCGGTCGCTCGAAGCGCAGTGCGCACCTCTCAACATGGGGTGTCGGCGCCGCGCATCAACGTCCCCACGCCTCTTTCATAGCTGCGATCCGAGCGAACGCGAAGAGTGCGCCGGTGCGACAGCGGCCGCCGGCCCGTGTCGCGCGAGCTCGACCGGCGGCCGCTTCTCATGCCGACGGTTGGCGCCCACGCGCGCGGGGCTTAAGACCGAGCCCGATCTTCTTCGCCAGCTCCGAGCGCTGCTTGGCATAAGAAGGCGCCACCATCGGATAATCATCCGGCAGACCCCACTTCTTGCGATACTCCTCGGGGGTCATGTTGTAGCGCGTCTTCAAATGACGCTTGAGCATTTTGAGCTTTTTACCATCCTCGAGACAGATAATATAGTCCGGCATAACCGACTTTTTAATCGGAACAGCGGGAACGGGCCGCTCCTGAACCTCTTTTTGCTCCTCGGCACCTTGCTGCGCCAAGCTCGTGTACACGAGCTTGATCAGCTGCGGGATATCCGCCACTGCCACCGTGTTGTTCGACAGGTGGGCAGAGACGATTTCCGTGGTCATGGACAGCAGCTCGTTGGGGCTTATCTTCTCGGTCATTCCAGCGTTTCCCTCGGGGTCGAATAAACCGGCGATCGGCTCCTCACAATATGTGAGTTTGGGAAAACCGCAAGGGCTTTCTTTGCCCGTGGAGAAGACGGTCGATGGAAGGAAGCGAGACGACGCACGAACTCGATATCACGGCGGAGGTTTGTCCCATGACCTTCGTCCGAACCAAACTTCACCTCGAACGAATGAAGCAAGGCGAGATCCTCAGGATCCGCCTGCGCGACGGAGAGCCGTTGGCCAACGTGCCTCGGGCACTCCTAGACCACGGCCACGAGATCCTGCGAATGGAGCCGCTTGGACAGTCGTTGTGGTTGATCGAGGTCAGGAAAGGCGGTCGGTCGGGGCGTTGAGACCGTCGCCGCGCGATGGCTCGAAACAGGCAAAGGCGTGGTCCAGATCGCAGCGCATGGTGTGCGCGCTCACCCGGCTGCCGTCCGCCCGCTCATAGTAATCGGGGCGCAAGCCCACGCGCTCAAAGCCGTGCGCGCGGTAGAGCTCCTGGGCGGAGAGATTGTCCACCGCCACCTCGAGGTACATCACCCGCGCCCCCGCGGCATGGGCGCGCTCCATGGCGGCGCGCAACAGCGCGCTGCCGATCCGCCGCCGCCGCCAGGGTGGTGCAACGCCCAGGGAAAGGAGCTCGCTTTCGTCCCGCACCACGCGGGCGATCGCAAAGCCCACCCCGCGCATCGCATCTAGGCCCGCAAGGCCCCCTTCGAAGAGCCGCGCGATCAGCCCAAAAGCGCCGGGCATCGCCAACAGATGCGCGAGATCGGCGCGACTCCACGGTTCGGAAAAGCAGCGCCGGTGCAACCGCGCCAAGCGACCGAGATCAAACGGCCCAACCGGTCGGATGAAGAGCGCGTTGCCGCGCAGGCGGCCGAACATGGCCGATCTCAGCTCCGGCTCACGAGCGGCCGACCGGCCTCCGGTCGGGCATCCGGCGGGCGCAGATAGAGTGGCCGCACCTGGGGGCCCGGCACGGGCCTGTGGCCGCGCGCCGCGCGCGCATGGGCTGCCGCCCACAGCCGCCGCGCCGAGCTTTCGATCGCGAGCGCCCGCCCCGCCACCGCTGCCGCGAGTTCGTCGTCGGGGTCGACGACGACGAAGGGGTGCACGCGCTCGACAAGCCGCGGCAGTTCGCCCCGCGGCAAGAGCGCGGGCTCGCCGCAGGCCGCATCGGGGGCCGAAAAAGACTGCAGGGCAAGGAGATCGCGCCCGACTGGAACCAGAACCGAAGCTGCACCGCCGACCGCGTGGGCACCGAGCTCGAAGGCGCTCAGCGCGAAGACTTCGCGCTTAAGCGCAAGCGCCAGAGCCCGTACCGCGGCGACCGCAGCGCGCACCGCGGTGAACCGTCCGGGGCCTGTGAGGACAGCGAGTGCCTCGAGCGCGCCGAACCCGAGGCCCGCGGTTTCAAGCGCATCGCGCACGAGACGGGGGAGCTGCTCGACCGCTCCTCCTTGCGCACTCCGCTCGATCACCCGCGCCGCATCGTCGCCTAGGGCAACGGCCGGGCCGCTCGGGCCAACCAAGAGGGCGAAGAGGAGCACGGGTGCGATCAGCCGACAGCGCGCACTTCGACCACTTCGGGGACGTAGTAGCGCAGCAAGTTCTCGATCCCCGCCTTCAAGGTCATGACCGAGGAGGGACAGCCGGAGCAGGCGCCCCGCATCTGCAGATAGACGACCCCGCGCTCGAACCCGCGAAAGACCACGTCCCCACCATCGCGCGCCACCGCCGGGCGCACCCGCGTCTCGATGAGCTCCTTGATCTGCGCGATGATGGGATCGGTCTCTTGCTCGCCTTCGCGCTCCTCTTCGGCCTCGGTCTTAAAACCTTCGCGTAGGACCGGATCTCCCGAGAGATAGTGCTCCATGATCGCGCCGAGTACGGCCGGCTTGAGTTCGTGCCAGCTCATGTCCTCGCGCTTGGTCACACTCACGAAATCGGCGCCCAGATAGACGCCGATCACCCCCTCAACCGCGAAGATCCGTTCGGCGAGCGGTGACACCGCCGCATCATCGGGGTTTGTGAACTCGGCGCTGCCGCGGGCGAGCACAGGCCGCCCGGGCAGAAACTTGAGAGTGGCCGGGTTGGGCGTGGCTTGGGTTTCGATGAACATGGCGATCTCCTGGCTCGATCTCGCCACATGGCGTTCGTTGTGCGCCCCGACAAGAGCCAATCGCACCGTCGGGCAAGAGAATCCTTTTGAGCTTGCCGGGGCGCAAACAAGCGCCACCACGCGCGCAGTGAGCGGAAAAGCGCCGCGCCTCCTTTTGGTTGAGAGCTTCGGGTGGATCCGTAAGGCGGAGCGCGGCCACGTTCTGTGGCCGGCTCGGCAGAGCGCAGCGGCTGCAGCGCGGCTGCTTAGACTTTCAAAAAGCCCACCCGCTCGTAGACCTCGGCGAGGATCGGTTCGGCGATCGCCCGCGCCCGCTCCGCACCATCTGCCAGCACCCGGTCGATGTGGCCGGGATTGGCGAGAAGGCCGCGCATCTCGGCGTTGATGGGGGCGAGCTTCTCCACGCACAGCTCGGCGAGCTTGTTCTTGAAGGTGGAGAAGAGGGTGGTGCGGAACTCTTGCTCGACCTCGGCCAGCGGACGATCGGCGAGTGCCGCATAGATCCGCAACAGGTTGGTCGCCTCGGGGCGTTTTTCCTCGTCGACCCAAAGACCCTCGATGCTGTCGGATTTGGCGCGGCGGATCTTGTAGGCGATGGTCTCGGCGTCGTCGGTGAGATTGATGCGCGACTGATCCGAGGGGTCGGATTTCGACATCTTCTTGGTGCCGTCGCGCAGCGACATCACGCGCGTCGCCTCGCCCAAGATCATGGGTTCGGGCAGAGGAAAGAAGCCCTCACCGAAGCGGCGGTTGAAAGCGGCGGCGATGTCGCGCGACAACTCCAGATGTTGTTTTTGATCCTCGCCCACCGGCACATGCGTCGCCTTGTAGAGGAGGATGTCGGCCGCCTGCAAAACGGGATAGGCATAGAGCCCCAAGGGCGCGCCCTCGCGGTCCTTGCCGGCCTTCTCCTTGAACTGGGTCATGCGGTTGAGCCAGCCCAAGGGCGTAATACAGTTGAGCACCCAGGCGAGTTGGGCATGGCCGGGAACGTGGCTCTGCACGAAGAGGATCGAGCGCTTGGGATCGATCCCGCAGGCGAGCAGTGCTGCTGCCACCTCGCGCGTATTCGTGCGCATCGCTTCGGGATCGTGGACCGTGGTGAGCGCGTGCTGATCGACGATGCAATAGATGCACTCGAAGCTGTCCTGCAGCCGCACCCAATGACGAATGGCGCCAAGATAATTGCCGAGATGGATGCCGCTCGTCGGCTGGATGCCGGAGAAGACGCGATTACGCATGAGGAGATCCTAACAGAGCGCAGGCGCACCGTTGAGCATCACGCGGTCTCCACCTTGTCAAGGTGGACAGCTTGGCCCGAGCCGGCAACCGCCGGCTTCGCCGCGAGGGCGGCGCGCAGCTCGGCGATCGAGAAGGCTCCCAAGGCGAGCGCGAAGACGACATAGGCGGGAGCGGCGAGCGCGATCGTCCCTGCAAGCCCCCACGGGCTCCCGATCGCGGGCAGGTTCTCGCGCACGAAAAACAGGCCGAGCGCCAACAGGCTCGCGCTCGCGACCAAGCGCGGCAGCTTGCGCCGCAGCTGCGGACCTGGGGCGAACGCACCGCGCCGCACGAGAATGGCGGCGAGAAGACCGGCGTTGAGCCAGTTCGAGAGCGCGGTCGCGAGCGCGATGCTGACATGCCCCCAGTGGTCGATGGTGAGCAGGATAAAGAGGATGTTGGCGAGAAGGCAAACCGCTGCAACGGCGACCGGGGTGCGGGTGTCTTCGCGAGCGAAGAAGCCGGTTGCGAGCACCTTGACCAGCACGAAGGCGGGCAGCCCGAGCGCGAAGGCGGAAAGAGCCGCCGCGGTGGCGGTGGTCTCGGGAGGGCCGAAGGCGCCGCGCTCGAAGAGCACGCGCACGATCGGCTCGGCAAGCAGCACAAGCCCGACCGCAGCCGGCAGGCTGGCGAAAAGGCCGAGCTCGAGGGCGCGGTCGAAGTTGTGGCGCGCCGCCTCTTCGCGCCCGGCGCGCAACTGGCGGGCGAGCAGCGGCAGAAGCGCGGTACCCAGCGCCACCCCGACGAGTCCGAGCGGCAATTGCACGAGCCGATCGGCGTAGAAGAGGTAGGAGATCGATCCGGTCGGCAGGTGCGAGGCGAACCAGGTGTCGATCACGAGGTTGAGCTGATAGACCCCGGCCCCGAACGCGCCGGGCAAAACCAGCTGCCAAAGCCGTCGCAGACGGGTCCGCTCGCGCCCGCGCGGCAGGCGTGGGACGAGCGCGAAGCCGGCGCGCGCGGCGGCGAGGAAGACGAGCGCGAGCTGCACGAACCCGGCGACGAGCACGCCCAAGGCGAGCAGATGCGCGGCACTGCTTCCGCGCAAAACGGCGAGCGCGAGCGCGAGGAGGAGCACGAGGTTGAGGAGCACAGGGGCGAAGGCGGCGGCAGCGAAGCGGCCGAGTCCGTTGAGGACACCAGAAAGCAGCGCGGCGAGCGAGATCGCGGCGAGATAGGGAAAGGTCAGGCGCGACAGTTCCACAGCAAGCGCATAGCGTTCGCTTCCGGGCTCGAAGCCGGTGGCGAGCAGGCGCACCAAAAGCGGCATCGCGAGCTCTGCTGCGAGCACCAGGGCGCCCAAGATCAACGCCATGACCGCGAAAGTGTGGCCGGCGAAGGCGCGCGCCGCTGCCGCTCCTTCCTGCTCGAGGGTGCGCGCGAACAAGGGCACGAAACCGGCGTTAAAGGCCCCCTCGGCGAACAGCCGACGCAGCATGTTGGCGAGTTTAAAGGCGACGAAGAACGCGTCGGCGGCGACACCTGCACCGAGCACGGCAGCGATGCCGAGATCGCGCAGAAAACCGAGCACGCGCGAAAGCAGGGTCAAGGAACCGACGGTGGCGGCGGCACGGAGCAGATTCACGGTGCGCTTCCGTTCTGCGGTCCGGCGAGGACTTCGAGCAGCCGCTTTTCAACGCGCGCGAGTTTGCTCTTGGCGGTGATCTTCAAGCCGAACACGTCTTTGACATAGAAGACGTCGACCACCCGCTCGCCGTAGGTCGCGATGTGCGCGCTCTGGATGACGATCCCAAGGTCTTTAAGGGCCTTGGCGAGGTCGTAGAGAAGGCCGGGGCGGTCGCGGCCGTTCACTTCGATGACCGAGAGGGTGCGGCTTGCGGCATTGTCGATGAGCACCCGCGGCTCGACCTCGAACAGCCGCACGCGGGGTGAGGGGGCGCGGCGGGCGAGCTCGCGCTCGAGCCAGAGCGGATCGGCGAGCGCGCGCTCGATGTTGCGGCGGATGCGCTCAAGGCGCGCCGGTTCGTCGATCGCTTGCATGGTCTCGGCGTCCTGGAAGCCGAGCACGTCGAAGGCCATGCCGTCGGTGGTGGTGAAGATGCGGGCATCGACGATGCTCGCCCGGCTGAGCGCGAGCGCACCGGCGATTTCCAAAAAGAGCCCGGGATGATCGGGTGTGTAGATGATCACCTCGGTGCGCGAGCGGAACGTGTCGACGCGGAAATCGACGGTGAGCTTGGCGCCGTTGCGGTCGGCGGCACGCACCAGTTGCGCGTGGCGGATCAGCTCTTCAAGCGGGAAGCCCACCCAATAGCGGGGATCGTGACGCTCGACATAGCGCGCGATCTCCTCCGCGCTCCACGGTTCCTCGAGCTCGGCGAGCGCCCGTGCGAGGCGTTCGCGCGCCGCTTCCGCGCGCGCACTCGGCTTTCCGATTTCGCCGGTGGCCATGAGCTCCGCCGCGGCATTGTAGAGATCGCGCAGCAATTGCCCCTTCCAGCCGTTCCACACCTGCGGACCGACGGCGCGAATATCGGCTGCGGTCAGCACCAAAAGGAGCTTGAGCCGCTCCGGGGATTGCACGATCGACACGAAGTCCTGGATCGTTTTGGGTTCGTCGAGATCGCGTTTGAACGCGGTATCGCTCATCAAGAGGTGATGGCGCACGAGCCAGGCGACCGTCTCGATCACCGCATCCGACACGCCCAAGCGGCGGCATAGGTTGCGAGCGAGCTCGGCGCCGATGACGCTGTGGTCGCCACCGCGCCCCTTGCCGAGATCGTGGCAGAAGGTCGCAAGGAAGAGCTCGGTGCGCGAGGCGAGGGTGGGCATGATCGCGGTGGCAAGCGGCAGCTCGTGCGCGAGCTCGCCGCGCTCGATCTGCGCGAGAATGCCGATCGCCCGAATGGTGTGCTCGTCAACCGTATAGACGTGGTAGAGATCATATTGCATCTGCGCGACGATGCGGCCGAACTCGGGCACGAAGCGGCCCAAAAGCCCGGCTTCGTTCATGCGCGCGAGTGCAAGGGCCGGGTCTTTGCGCGACAAGAGGATCTCGAGAAACAGCCGGTTGGCGGCGGGATCGGCGCGCAAGCTGGCGTCGACCCGCTTGAGATTGTGGGCGAGCGCGGCAAGTGCCTTGGGATGGATGTCGAGCTCGCGTTCTTGGGCGAGGTGGAAGAGCTCGAGCATTGCCACCGGCCGCCGCTCGAAGAGATCGGGTTCGGCGAGATCGACCCGCGCGCCGTGGATCCAAAAGCCGTTGATCTTGCGGCGGCCGAAGCCGAAACGCGGCAGACGGAAGCGCGGCCGGCGCTGGTGTTGGTCCTCGAGCGCCGCGCAGACGATGCGGGTGAGCGCACCCACTTCCTTAGCGACGAGATAATAGCGCTTCATCAAGCGCTCGACCGCTCGCATCCGTCCGCGGTCGCGAAAACCCATGCGGCGCGCGACTTCCGGCTGGCGCTCGAAGGTGAGCCGCTCTTCGGCGCGCCCGGCGAGCCAATGCAGATGACAGCGCACCGTCCATAAAAACCGCCGCGAGCGGCGGAAGGTCGTAAGCGCCTGGGGGGTGAGCACACCGACTTTGACGAGTTCGCTCGGGTCCTTGACCCCGTAGAGGAAGCGGCCGATCCACATAAGCGTCTGCAGATCGCGCAACCCGCCCTTGCCCTCTTTGACGTTGGGCTCGAGCAGATAGCGGCTGTCGCCCGTGCGGCGATGCCGCTCATCGCGCTCGGCGAGCTTGGCCTCGATGAATTCGGGTCCATGACCCTGTCGGATCTCGCGGTCAAAAACGCGCACGAGATCCTCAAAGAGCTGCCGCTCGCCCCACAGAAAGCGCGCTTCGAGAAGGTTGGTTTTGACCGTGAGGTCTTCTTGAGCGAGCTTGATGCACTCAGCGACGGTGCGCAGGGCGTTGCCGACCTTAAAACCGAGGTCCCACAGCCGGTGCATAAGGAATTCTGTCATCTGCTCGACATAGGGCGCCGGCTTGTAGGGATGCAGGAACAGGATGTCGATGTCGGAAAAGGGCGCGAGTTCGGCGCGCCCGTACCCGCCCACCGCGACCACCGAAAGACGTTCGGCGGTGGTGCGGTTGGCACTGCCGAAGCGGGCATCGGCCCAATCGAGCGCTGCGATCACGATCTCATCGACCAGCTCGGCGAGCTCCTTGTGGACGATCTCGGCCGAGCCGCCGGCCTCGAACCAGGCGCGGATGCTCGCCCGTCCGGCGGCGAGATGGGCTTTAAGCGCGGCTGTCAGTTCCTCTACGTTGCGCGCGTCGCGCCAGAGGGCAAGCGGTGCCGCCGGCCGGAGCTGGCCGCGGACGAGTTCGCTGGCCATGGGCGCGGGGTTCACGGACAATCGCCCGGGGTGGCCGCGCCCCGCGGTCGCACCCGAGATCGCCTTGTTCGCCGCACTTCGGCTGCTATCCTCCTGCAAAGCATCGAGGTGAGATCACAAAGGACGCGGGGGCGGTGCGCGAGTTCCTGGCGATGGGTGGCTATGGGCCCTATGTGTGGGCCGCATACGGCTTCAGCCTCGCGGCTCTCGTGGCCCTGTTCTGGCAGAGTTGGTATCGCGCGCGCAAGCGCACGGCGGAGGCCGAGCGGATCAAGGCCGAACGCCGAAGCGAAGCGCGCCGCGCGCGCCTCGCCGAGCGGCGGCCGCGCGTCCATCCCGGTGAAGGCTGAGCCTGCCGGAGTTGCCACATGCGCCTGCGCAAGCGTCAGCGCCTGATCCTGGTTCTGCTCGCCCTGCTCTTAGGTGGGGGTTCGACAGCCCTCGTGCTCGCAGCACTGGGCGAAAAAGTCTCGCTTTTCCTTTCCCCGAGCGATCTCCTCGCGCGCCCGATCGAACCCGGAAAACCCTTCCGGCTGGGCGGTCTCGTAGCCGCGGGGAGCATCGAGCGCCGCCCCGATGGCGAGATCCGCTTTCTCGTGACCGACGGAGCGCACCAGGTCCCGGTCGCCTACCGCGGTGTGCTGCCCGATCTCTTCCGCGAAGGTCAAGGCGTGGTCACTCAGGGAGCGCTCGATCCGACGGGGCTCTTCCGCGCCAAGGAAGTGCTCGCCAAACATGATGAAAACTACATGCCGCGCGAGGTCGCCGACGCCATCAAGCGAAGCGGCCAGTGGAAGGACCCGGGATCGAACGCGGCAATTAACGGAGCTCCTGCGCGATGATCGCCGAGCTCGGCCATTTCGCCCTCGTCCTCGCCTTTGCGGTGGCGCTCGTTCAGGGCACTTTGCCCTTGCTCGGTGCAGCGCGCCGCGACGCTACACTGCTCGGGGTGGCTGGCCCCGCGGCGCTCGTGCAGTTCTTGCTGGTCGCGCTCGCCTTCGGCGCGCTCGTCCATCTCTATGTCGTCTCGGATTTCTCCGTCGCCAACGTCTTCCAGAACTCGCATCAATCGAAACCCTTGCTCTATCGCATTACCGGGGTGTGGGGAAATCACGAGGGCTCGCTTTTGTTGTGGGTGCTCATTCTTGCCCTTTTCGGAGCGGCGGTGGCCGCCTTCGGCCACAACCTTCCGGTCGTGTTCCGCGCCCGCGTGCTCGCCGTTCAAGCCCTCATCGCGGTGGGGTTCCTCGCCTTCACGCTGTTCACCTCCAACCCCTTCGCGCGGCTCGATCCCGCCCCGCTTGAAGGCCGTGGCCTCAATCCGATCCTGCAAGACCCCGGGCTCGCCTTTCACCCGCCGCTTCTTTACCTCGGCTATGTGGGATTCTCGACCACCTTCTCTTTCGCCATCGCCGGGCTACTCGAAGGGCGTATTGATCCGAGTTGGGCGCGCTGGCTTCGGCCCTGGACGCTTTTGGCGTGGATCGCGCTCACCCTCGGCATCGCCCTTGGCTCCTATTGGGCCTATTACGAGCTCGGCTGGGGCGGGTTCTGGTTTTGGGATCCGGTTGAGAACGCTTCCTTCATGCCGTGGCTCGCGGGAACCGCGCTCTTGCACTCGGCCATCGTGGTTGAAAAGCGCGATACGCTCAAAAGCTGGACGATTCTTCTCGCCATTGTGACGTTCGCTTTGTCCTTGCTCGGCACCTTCCTCGTCCGCTCGGGAGTGCTCACCTCGGTGCACGCCTTCGCTTCCGACCCCGCGCGTGGCGTGTTCATCCTGGTTCTGCTCGTGCTTGCCGTGGGACTCGCGCTTGCCCTTTATGCCTGGCGCGCCCCGTCGTTGCGCGGCGGCGGCAGCTTCGCGCCGATCTCCCGCGAGGGGGCCCTGTTGCTCAACAATCTTTTGTTGGCTTCGGCCACTGCCACGGTCTTGTTGGGCACGCTCTATCCGTTAGCGCTCGAGGTCATCGGAGGTCCCAAGATCTCGGTCGGCCCACCTTATTTCAACGCTACGTTCGTCCCGCTCATGGTGCCGCTCCTTGCCTTGCTCCCGGTCGGTGCCATCATGGCCTGGAAGCGCGCCGATCTCTTCGAGGCGCTGCAGCGGCTCTGGCTCGCTGCGGCTGCGGCCGTGGCGTGCGGGGTGATCGTCCTGGTGGCGACGGATCTGCGCGCGGGCCTTGCCTGTCTCGGCTACGCTTTGGGGGTGTGGACGATCCTCGGTGCGCTCACCGATCCTTTAAGCCGCGCTGCGCGCGCCGCTGGCGGCCTCGCGCGCTTCGCGCGGCGCCTTTTGTCGCTGCCGCGGGCGAGTTGGGCGGTGGCGGTCGCCCATGCCGGGCTTGGGGTGCTCGTGATCGGGATTACCGCGGTATCGACCGGGCAAAGCGAGCGCATCCTGGCTATGAAACCGGGTGATGTGGCTGAGATCGCAGGCTATTCGGTGCGCTTTGAGGGCGTGCGGGAGGTGCGCGGACCGAACTGGATCGCCCAGCGCGGCACCTTCACCGTGACCCGTGACGGCGCCTTCGTGACCGAGATCTTCTCGGACAAGCGCTTCTTCATCGTCGAACAGCGGCCGACCACCGAGGCCGGCATCCACACCACGGTCTTGCGCGATCTCTATTTCGTGCTCGGCGATCCGCTTGCCGAAGGTGCTTGGAGCGTGCGCCTCTATCACAACCCGCTCGCACTTTGGATGTGGGGGGGTGCGCTGTTGATGGCGCTCGGCGGCCTGATCTCTCTTTCCGATCGGCGGCTGCGGGTCGGAGCACCCCGTCCGGCGCGCGTTGCCGTGGGCGCGTCGGCGCCATGAGCGCGCGGCTTGACACCGGGCGGCCGCAGCGTCTCGGGCGCGGCTGGCTCTATCTTCTGCCCGTCCTGCTCTTTGCCGCGATCGGGGTGGTGTTGGCGCTCGGCCTCGAACGCGACGCGCGCACGCTGCCTTCGGTGTTGATCGACAAGCCCGCCCCCGAGTTCGCGCTGCCGCCACTTCCCGGCCGCGACGACCGCGGCTTTACGCGCGCCGATCTCAACGGGCAGGTGGCGCTCGTCAACATCTTCGCCTCCTGGTGCGTGCCCTGTCGGATCGAACATCCCGTCCTCGAACAGCTGGCCCGTGAAGGCGTGGTCGTGCACGCCATCAACTACAAAGACGACCCGCGCGATGCGCTCGCGTTCTTGCGCACGCTGGGCGACCCCTTCGCGCGCGTGGGCATGGACCGCGAGGGGCGGGCGGCGATCGATTGGGGCGTCTATGGCGTGCCCGAGACCTTCGTGATCGACCGCGAGGGACGTATCCGTTACCGTCATGTCGGGCCGATCCAGCCGCGCGATCTCGAGCGCACACTGCGCCCACTGCTCGCGAAGCTCGCACAATGATCCGCGCGCGCCTGCTCCTCGCCGTGCCGCTCCTTTTGCTCGCGCTGTCGGCGCGCGCCGTCACCGGACCCGACGAGATGCTCGCCGATCCCGAGCTGGAAGCGCGCGCGCGCGCCCTCGGCAAGGAGCTGCGTTGTCTTGTTTGCCAGAACCAGTCGATCGACGACTCGGACGCGCCGCTCGCCCGCGATCTGCGGCGGATCGTGCGCGAGCAGCTGGTTGCCGGCGCGAGCGAGGCCGAGATCAAGCGCTTTCTCGTCGAACGTTACGGTGAGTTCGTGCTCCTTAAGCCTCCGGTTTCGCCCGCCACATGGCTTTTGTGGGCGGGGCCGTTCCTTATGGCCGCGGCGGGGGCCGCGCTCGTATGGACTTTTGTGCGCGCGCGATCGGTAAGGCCTGAAGAGGTGACGGAACTCACCGCCGAGGAGCGGCAGGCACTCGAGCGCTTGCTCGAAGGCGGAAGCGGCGAGCGGACGCGATGAGCCTCGTGATTGCCGGGTCGCTTTTGACCCTGCTCGTGCTCGCTGTCCTCGCTTGGCCCCTCTGGCGGCGGCCGCAGAGCCGAGGGAAGGAGGAAGAGCTGGCGATCTATCGCGCCCAGCTCGCCGAGCTCGAGCGCGATCGCGCGCGCGGGCTCATCGCTGCCGAGGAGGCAGCGACGGCGCGGCGCGAGATCGAGCGTCGGCTCCTGCGCGCTGCAGCGCGGCGCGAGCCGCCGCTCGCGATCACGGCTTCGGGCCGGGTGCTGGTAGCCGCGAGTCTCATCGCCGTGCCGGTGCTGGCCGGGTTTCTCTATGCCCGGTTGGGCTCGCCGCAGCTGCCCGACCAGCCGCTCGCGGCGCGCAGCCTACCGCTGCAGGAGGGGCCCGACATCCGTGAGATGGTGGCACGGCTCGAGCGTCGGCTGGAGGCGGAGCCCGAGGCGCTCGACGGCTGGCTTTTGCTCGCCCGCTCCAAAGCGGCGCTCGGCGATCCGCTCGCCGGCATCGCCGCGGCGCGGCGCGCGCTCGCGCTCGCGCCCGACTCGCTTTCGGCGCTTGTCACGCTCGCCGAACTCTTGGTCCAGGCGAGCGGTGGGGTGGTGCCGCCGGAAGCGCGCGCCCTTTTCGAGCGGGTGCGTGCCAAAGATCCGCACGAGCCGCGCGCCGGCTATTATCTCGGTCTCGCTGCGCTGCAGGCGGGCGATGCCGCAGCGGCGCTTGAGGGCTGGGAACGTCTGTTGCGCGAGGCGCCCGCAGATGCCCCTTGGCGTGCGGCGGTGGTGGCAGCGATGCGTGCTGCCGCGCGTGAGCAGGGCATCGATCTCGAGCCCATGCTCGCGCGCGCCCAAGCGCGCGCGACGAACCAGGAGGCATCGGGCCAGGCGCGGGCTCCTTCCGAGCTCTCCGAGCGAGCGCGGGCGATTGCGGCACTGCCGCCCGAAGAACGGCTGGCGGCGATTCGCGGCATGGTCGAGGCGCTCGAGGCGCGGCTTCAGGCCCAAGGCGGAGATGCCGAGGGCTGGGCGCGGCTCGGCCGCGCGCGCCTGGTTCTGGGCGAACCCGAACGCGCGCGCGCCGCCTTTGCGCGCGCACTCGCCCTGCGGCCCGATGACCCCGGTCTCCTTTCCGATTACGCCGGCACACTGCTCGGGCCTCCCGATCGAGCGGGGTTGCCTTCGGTCGGTGCGGAGGCCCGCGAAGCGTACGAGAGGCTCGCGCTGCTCGCCCCCGACCATCCCGAGCCCTGGTGGTATCTCGGCATCGCCGCCCTACAAGCGGGCCGGACCGAAGAAGCCCGCCGCCACTGGCGCCGCGTGCTCTCGCTCTTACCCGAGGATCATCCAGACCGAGCCGCGATCAGCGAGAGGCTTTCTGCCATCGGCGGTTGAGTGCCTCGGCCTGAAAGGCTGGAGGGCGCTACCGGTGCGACGGCTGCTGCCGACGCGCGAGGGTGCGATTGTTGCTTACTTAGCTGCGGGTATCCGATGCTCGCGCGCACGAGCACGGTGGGCACGGCCAAGGCCGGAGGAGGCGGCAGGGGCGGCCCATGACCGGCGCGAAAAAGCGCGTCTTGTGCTTGGCCGTTGCTGCCAGGGGCCGGGTTGCGACGGCCTTAGAACCTCACGGCGAGCTTTGGGCGCAAAGCGCGGGATGCGGTGCCAGGTTCGTCCGGACGCTGGCAGAGCGATCGACGCGGCTGTTGGCCGGTGGCGCGAGGGCTGGACGGCCGGGCGGGGGCGGGGCGAGGAACCGGGCGGCGAACTCCTCGGCGGGCAACGGGCGCGCTAAGAGGAACCCCTGCACCTCTTGGCAGCCCGTCTGCCGCAGCGCATCGAGCTGGCCATCGGTTTCCACGCCTTCGGCACAAGTGGTCATGCCGAGCGCGCGCGCGAGATCGACGATCGCCGCCACGATCGCCCGGTCGCGCGGCCCGTTCTCGAGCCGATCGACGAAACTGCGGTCGATTTTGAGCTTGTCGAAGGGAAGGCGTTGCAGATGGCCGAGGCTCGAATGCCCGGTCCCGAAATCGTCCATGGCGATCCGCACGCCGAGCGCTTTGAGCTTGGCGAGCGTCGCAACCGCGCGCTCCGGTTCTTCGACGAGCGCGGTCTCGGTGATCTCGAGCTCGAGCCGGTCGGGGGGTAGCCCGGTTGTTTCGAGAACGCGGCGAATCCGCTCGGCGAGCCCTTCGTCGCGGAACTGCACCGGCGAGAGGTTGACGGCGATCGGAAGACCACCCCAGGTCGCGGCTTGGGAGCAGGCGCGCTCGAGCACCCAGCTGCCGATGGCGTGAATGAGGCCCGTCTCCTCGGCAAGCGGGATAAAGCGCGAAGGGGGCACAAGACCGCGCTCGCGATGGCGCCAGCGCAGCAGGGCCTCGCAGCTCGTGAGGGCGCCGGTGTGCGGATCGAACTTGGGCTGATAGTGCACTTCCAGCTCGCCGCGCTCGAGCGCCGTCCGCAGATCGGCCTCGAGACGTTGGCGCTCGGCATGTTGTTCCGCCATGCTCGGCTCGAACAGTCGAGGATGGCCGCGCCCCATGGCTTTCGCCCGATAGAGCGCAATGTCGGCATGGCGCAAAAGATCGTCCGGCGAGGATCCGTGATCGGGGGCGACGGCGATGCCGATGCTCGTGCCCGTGCACACGCGCTGGCCACCGAGGTCGAAGGGCTCGTGCAAGCAGGCGACCAACCGCCGGGCAAGAGCGAGCATCTGATCCGGGTCGACGAGGTCCGGGACGAGGATCGCGAATTCGTCCCCGCCGAGGCGCGCGAGCACGTCGCTGTCGCGCAGCGCAGCGCGCAGCCGGGCAGCGGCGAGGCGCAACAGCTCGTCGCCGGCGGCATGCCCGAGCGTGTCGTTGACGTCTTTGAAGCGGTCGAGATCGAGCAGGAAGAGGGCAAAGCGCCGATTCCCGCGCGCGAGGGCGCCAAGATGATCCTCCAAGAGCGCGCGGAAACTGGCACGGTTGACAAGACCGGTGAGCGGATCGTGGAAGGCGAGGAAATGCACTCGGTCGCGTGCCTCGTGCTCGGAGGTGACATCGGCGACCGTGCCCCGCCAGCCGAGCAAGCGCCCGTTGCGATCGCGCACCGGGCGGGCGCTCAAGCGCAGCACTTGGCGCGCGCCGGGAGGCGCGAGTGGACGGCAGAGAAGATCGCGGAAGGCGAGCCCGCGTGCAAGGCGCTCGGCGAGCGAGCCCGCCGATCGCAACGCTTCGTCCGTGGTTTCGAGGAGCTCGGTGATCGACTTGCCAAGAAGGCTCGTCGCCTCGCGTCCGAACACCTGTTGCGAGCGTTCGGAGAGATAGACGAGTCTGCCGTGGGCGTCGGTTTCGAAGATCCAATCGGAGGACACGGTCGCCAGATCGAAAAAGCGCCGTTCGCTCGCTTCGAGCTCGGCCGTCATTCGCTTCATCCGCGCAAGCGCGAGCAGCACGAGCAAGGTGGTCACAAGCGCGATCGCCGCGAGTACCGGCAAACTCGTGCGCGCGAGGCGGTCGCCGGGTGATGCCGGTGTCCAAACGAGCCATGCGAGTTCTGAATCGTCCACCGCTCGGATCACGAACACAGCATCGTTCGGGAGCTTCTCCGCGTTAGAGGGCAACAAACGTAAGTCTTTCAGATTCAACCGCTCGCCCGCCGCTCGTATCAGATCGGGACGCAGCCTCTGGCCGAATAAGAAGATGTAACCCGGCTCTCCAAATTCTTCGCGTAAATGCTTATTTTGGGGAGCGACGACCGAGGCGGCGAGCAGCACAGGTCCCTGTTCGTCTGCGACCATGCCGGGGACCGGCTCCGCGCTTTCACCCACTTGCTCACGCGCTTTGGCAAACAGAAGGTGAAGGCCCCCCGTCAACGTCTCATGGACGGTTTGTTGAAGGCGTGTGCCTTCGAGGAAGAGAGCGACAGTGTTGCCTTGCGAGTCGACG
>JAUQQO010000006.1 GCA_030549795.1 Pseudomonadota bacterium
CTGCGCCCCAAGACGAACCCGAACCGCTGCGCGCCAGCCGCAACCCCCACACCCCCACACCCCCACCGCCCGCAAAGCCCACCCCACCGACCACCCCCACCGCCACCGCATCCTGGACGCCCTCACGGTTGGGAGCTTTGGCACCCGCGTGGCGGCGGGGCAACGCGCGCTCCGGACCGTGAGCATCGCCGTCCCGCCCCAGTGTCCCTGATAAGGCTCGCATTTCGACCTTCGGCCGAGATCTGCGGGGCCGGTCGCCGGCGCGCGCCGCTCGTTTGCGCTTTGCGGCTTGCTTGCGGCTCGCGCTTGAGGGCTTGGCCGGTCGCGCTCAATGGCGAACGGCCGCTGCGGCGGATGCGATCCCCGTCTTGACGAGTGCCGGCGGCACGGGTCCACCGGTCGCCCAATCGAGGAGCTGGACCGTGTGCACGACGGGAAGCTCGGATCCGCCGCGCAGCTGAGCGATGCAGCCGATGTTGCCGGTGGCGATCACCGCCGCCCCGCTGCGCGCGAGATGGCGCAGCTTGCGCTCTTTCAGGCGGGCGGCGAGCGCGGGTTGGAGGATGTTGTAGGTGCCGGCCGAACCGCAGCAGAGGTGCGCCTCGCGCGGTTCTTTCACGGTGAATCCGGCGCGGGTGAGAAGGCGCTTGGGAAGATCGGTGATCTTTTGCCCGTGCTGCATCGAGCAGGCGGCGTGGTAGACCACGGTGAGATCGACATCCCGCACCGCGGGTGGAAGTCCGAGCTGCTCGAGCACTTCGCTCACATCGCGCGCAAGGCCCGCAATCCGCGCCGCCTTTTCCGCCCTTTGGGGGTCGTGGCGGAACATCCAGCCATAGTCTTTGAGTGTGGTCCCGCAACCCGAGGCGTCGACCACCACCGCGTCCAACCCGCCGTGTTCGGCTTCTCGAAGCCACGCCTCGATGTTGGCGCCGGCCTGGCGCAGGGCCTTGTGCTCCTTGCCCATGTGGTGGACGAGGGCGCCACAGCAGCCCGCGCCGCGCGCCACCACCACTTCCGCCCCGGCACGGCGCAAGAGCCTTATGGTGGCCTCGCCGATCTCGGGTGCCAGCACCGGCTGGGCGCAGCCGACGAGATAGGCGACGCGGGCGCGCCGGGTGCCTTCTGCGGGGAAGACTTGCGGCCGTTCGAGCGGGGAGGGTGCGGCCGGGCCTGCGGGCGGCGCGAGCTCCAGCATCGCGCGCAGTCGCCCGAGCGTACCGCTTCGGGGCAACACCGAGCGCAGCGGGCGGGCGAGCGCAGCGGCGAGCAAGGCCCAGCGAAAGCGGGTGGGGTGGGGAAGCACGCCGGCGAGCACCGCGCGCAGCAGTCGATCGGCGAGGGGGCGTTTGTAGGTCTTTTCGATCCACGCGCGGGCGTGATCGATAAGGTGCATGTAGTGCACGCCCGAGGGGCAGGTCGTCATGCAGGAAAGGCAGGAAAGGCAGCGGTCGATGTGGCGAACGGTGCGCTCATCGGCCGGCCGTCCCTCTTCCAGCATTTTCTTGATGAGATAGATGCGGCCGCGCGGACTGTCGAGCTCATCGCCCAACAGCACGTAAGTCGGGCAAGTAGCGGTACAGAAGCCGCAATGGACACAGGTGCGGACGATGCGCTCGCTGTCGCGGATCTCGGGATCGGCCAAGAGTTCGGGGCGGAAGTTGGTCTGCACCGCGGGTCAGAGTCCTGCTTCGCGCAATCCGGGGTTGAACAGGCCAAAGGGATCGAAAGCCTTCTTGAGCCCCTCCTCGAGCTGCCGCACGCGCGCCGCTCGCGGCGGAAAGGGCGGGACGCGGGCGCGCAGCTCGGGTGCGGCGCGCATAAGCCAAGCATGGCCCGCGCGCGCTTCGACAGCGGCGCGGACGATCGCCGCACCGCCGTCGCCCTCCTCCGAGGTCGCGAGCCACACGAGGCCGCCGGACCAGTCGTAAAAGACGGTGCAGGGCCGCGCTTCGCGGATGCGCGCCACCGCCTCCGCCCCGCGCCGCGGCGGCAGCGAGAGGCGCCAGATCACGCGATCGCGCGGCTCGGCGAGGAAGGTGACGTCGCGCACCGCCCGCCACAGCGCGGCGCTTTCGGCCCCTTCGATCGGCTCGGCGCGGCCGTGTTCGGCGAGCAGCTGGGCGAGCCGCTCGGCGCGGTAGCGGATGGCGTCGCGAAAGCCTTCGAGGCGCAAAAGCGTACGTGGTTCCGGGCTGCCGACCCCGGCGGGAAGATGCGCGGCGGCACTCGGGGCGAAGGGGGTGCCCATCGCCGCGCACATCGCCGCCACCGCCTCGGCGTCCGAAAGGCCGCGCAGACAGAGCGTAAGGGCGTCTTCCGGCCGCGGCAGGACCTTGAAGGTCGCCTCGGTGATCAAGGCGAGCGTGCCCCAAGAACCGCACAGGAGCTTTACGAGATCGAGGCCGGTGACGTTCTTCATCACCCGCCCGCCGGCGCGCAGGATCTCGCCTGTGCCGTTGATCAAGCGCAGGCCGATGAGGCTGTCCCGGCACGCCCCCGCCGCAACGCGCCGGGGGCCGGAAAGATTGCCGGCGACGATCCCGCCCACCGTCGGCTCGCCCGAACTGTCGAGCAGCACACGGTAGTCGGGCGGCTCGAAGGGGAGCATTTGTCCGTGCCCAGCCAGCAGGTCTTCGAGTGCAGCGAGCGGTGTGCCCGCGCGCACCGAGACGACCATCTCGGCCGGCTCGTAGAGCGTGACCCCGCTCAGCTTGCGGCTCGAGAGCACACCGGCAGTCGCGATCGGCCGCCCGATGGCGCTGCGCGTGCCGCCACCTTCCAGGCGCAAGGACAGTCGCTTCTCCGCGCAGGCGCTGACGACCTCCGCCGCCTGCGCCTCGCTTTCCGGTTCGAACCTCACGCCGCCGCCTTCACCGTAAGATCGAGCGGGAACACTTTGCCCGGGTTCAACAGTTCGAGCGGGTCGAAGACGCGCCGCACCGCCGCCTGCTGGGCGAGCTCGGCCTCGGTGAACTGATGGCGCATGAGATCGCGTTTCTCGAGGCCAACCCCATGTTCACCGGTAAGGCAACCGCCCACTTCGACGCACAGCTTGAGGATGTCGGCGCCGGCGGCCTCGGCCCGCGCTGCCTGATCCGGATCGTTGACATCGTAGAGCACGAGCGGGTGCAGATTGCCGTCGCCAGCGTGGAAGACGTTGGCGACCCTGAGCCCGTAGCCGCGCACGATCTCGTCGATTCGGCGCAGGACTTCGGGAAGCCGGCTCGTGGGGATCGTCCCGTCCATGCAGATGTAATCGGCGATGCGACCGGTCGCCCCGAAGGCGGACTTGCGGCCTTTCCAGATCTGTGCGGTCTCGGTCGCCGAGCGGCTCTCCTTGATCGCGATCACCCCGTGCTTGCGGGCAATCGCGACGATGCGGGCGAGCTCGGCGTCGATCTCGGCATCCGATCCTTCGACCTCGACGATCAACATCGCCGCCGCCTCGGTCGGATAGCCGGCCTTGGCGAAGGCCTCGCAGATGCGAATGGCCGGGTTGTCCATGAACTCGATCGCCACCGGCACGATCCCGGCCCCGATGATATCGGCGACACAGGCACCGGCCGCTTCCGAGCTCGCGAAGGCGAGCAAAACCGGGCGCGCACCTTCGGGTTTGGGCAGGATGCGCACCACCGCCTCGGTGACGATGCCGAGCTGCCCTTCGCTGCCACACACAAGACCGACGAGATCGTAGCCGGCTTGATCGAGGGCTTCGCCGCCGAGCTCGACCACGCTGCCGTCGGGAAGGACGAGCGTAACGCCCAGAAGATTGTTGGTCGTCACCCCGTATTTGAGACAATGTGCGCCCCCGGAGTTCATGGCGATGTTGCCGGCAAGGGTGCAGGCGAGCTGAGAAGACGGGTCGGGAGCATAGAAGAAGCCGTATTCGGCTACGGCTTCCGAGATGGCGAGGTTGGTAATGCCGGTCTGCACGCGCGCGGTGCGGTTGGCGGTGTCGATCGCGAGCACCCGGTTCATGCGTGCCACGCCCACCACCACCGCATCGGCAAGCGGGATGGCGCCGCCCGAGAGCGAAGTGCCCGCCCCGCGCGGGACCACCCTGACCCCCTCGCGGGTGAGGTAGGCGAGGATCCGGCTCACTTCCTCGGTCGAGGCGGGCAGCACCACCGCAAGCGGCAGGCAGCGGTAGGCGGTAAAGCCGTCGGTCTCATAGGGAGCGAGCTCGACCGGATCGTCGATCACGGCGGAAGGATCCGCCACGAGCCGGCGCAGAGCCGCGACGATCTCGGCTTTGCGGGCGAGGATACGGGGATCGGGAGCGGGAAAGGCGATGCCGGTCATGGCACTCATCCCTTAGCGAGCCCGGAACTGAGCAGCGCGCGGTTTCCTCGACCGGCAAGATGGGGTGGTCCAAGGCGCGCGGCCAGCGGGAACCCCCGCGCCCCGGGCAGCTCAGAGGACCAGGATGGCGCGAAAATCGTTGACATTGGTGCGGGTGGGGCCGGTGATGAGCTGAGCGCCGAGCGCCGCGAAGAAGCTGTGGGCGTCGTTGTTGGCGAGCGCGCGCTTGGCATCGAGACCCAGAGCCTGCGCCCGAGCGAGCGTATCCGGGCTCACGATCGCCCCGGCGATCGGCTCGGCACCGTCGATGCCATCGGTATCGGCGGCCAAGGCCCAGATGTCCCGCTCGCCCTTAAGAGCGAGGGCGAGTGCTAAGAGGAACTCGACGTTGCGACCGCCCTTGCCGTCGCCGCGCACCGTGACCGTCGTTTCCCCACCCGACAAGAGCACGCAGGGTGGGGCGATGGGCTGCCCAAAGCGCCGCACTTCACGTGCGATTGCACCCAACACGCGCGCGACTTCGCGCGCTTCACCTTCGATCGAATCGCTCAAAATCATCGGGGTGATCTGCGCTTTTCGGGCCTCGGCGGCAGCCGCCTCGAGCGCCTTTTGCGGCGTAGCGATGAGCGCAAACGCACAGCGCGCCAGGCGGGGATCGCCGGGTTTGGGCGTTTCCTCCTCGGCGCGGGCGAGATGAGCCCGAACGGCGGCCGGTGCTTCGATGCCGTATTTGTCCAAGATCGCCCGCGCCTCGGCGAAGGTGGTGGGATCCGGCACGGTGGGACCCGAAGCGATCACGGCCGGATCGTCGCCCGGCACATCGGAGATCGCGAGGGTGAGCACGCGCGCGGGATAGGCGGCGGCGGCGAGCCGCCCGCCCTTGATGGCGGAGAGGTGTTTGCGCACGCAGTTCATCTCCGCGATGTCGGCTCCGCAGCGCAACAAGGCCCGGTTGACCGCTTGCTTGTCGGCGAGGGTCAGACCCGGGGCGGGAAGCGCCATCAGCGCCGACCCGCCGCCCGAGATCAGGGCGATGACCAGATCCTCGGGCGAAAGAGAGGACACCGCATCGAGGATGGCGCGCGCGGCGGCTTCGCTGCGGGCATCCGGTACCGGGTGAGCGGCCTCGAGGATGCGGATGCGCGCGCACGCAACCGCACAGCCTTCGGCCGTCACCACCACACCCGAAAGCGGGCCCGGCCAATGGGCTTCGAGCGCTTGGGCCATGGCGGCCGAGGCCTTGCCGGCGCCAACTACGACCGTGCGCCCGGCCGGAGGCTCGGGGAGGAAGGCGGGGACGACCTTGGCGGGATCGGCGGCTGCGACTGCGGCTTGGAACATCCGCCGCAACAGCTCTTCCGCCTGTTCCGGTGCCACCAGCAATTCCCCGCTCATCTCAACGCCGCGCGATCGTCGCACGCTGCGCACAGCGGTGCAACCGTTGCCCGAAGCTCATGCGCAGACGAGTTCGGGTTGCGCAGTGGAAGGTGTGAGGTCGAGGATCTCTTCGAACTCGACGATGCGGTCGATCTCGGGGCCCATCGCGATATTGGTCACCCGCTCGACGATGAACTCGAGTACCACCGGGACCTGGTACTGGGCCATGAGTCGCTCGGCTTCGGCGAAGGCTTCCTTGAACTGATTGGGGGAGGTGACGCGGATACCCTTACAGCCGAGCGCTTCTGCCGCCGCCACATGGTCGACGCCGTAACCAGCGACACTGTCGTTCCCGAGTTTTTCTGCGTTGATATTGTCAAAGGCCAGTGAAACCTCATAGTCCATCTCGAAGGCACGTTGGGCCTGACGGATGAGGCCGAGGTAAGAATTGTTGATAATGACTTGCAGAATTGGCAATTTGTATTGAGCGCCGACAGCGAGCTCTTCCATCAGGAACTGGAAATCATAGTCGCCGGCAAGAGCGACGATCTTGCGCTGCGGGTCGGCTGCGCGCACGCCGAGCGCCGCCGGCAGCGTCCAGCCGAGTGGGCCCGCCTGCCCGCAGTTGATCCAGTGCCGCGGCTTGAAGACGTGCAGGAACTGAGCACCTGCGATCTGCGAGAGACCGATGGTGGTGACATAGGTGACGTCGCGGCCGAAGGCCTCGTTCATTTCCTGATAGACACGCTGGGGCTTCAACGGCACTTGGTCGAAATGCGTTCGCCGCAACATCCGATGCTTGCGCTCGCGGCACTCGGCTGCCCATCCACTCCAGTCCTTGAGCACACCGGCTGCGCGCATCTCCTCGGCTACCGCGCAGAAGAGTTCGAGCGCCGCCTTGGCATCCGAAACGATGCCGAAGTCGGGGGTGAAGACACGACCGATCTGAGTGGGTTCGATGTCCACGTGCACGAAGCGCCGGCCGCGGGTGTAGACCTCAAGCGAACCGGTGTGGCGATTGGCCCAGCGGTTGCCGATGCCGAGCACGAAGTCGGCGCGCAGGAAATTCGCGTTGCCATAGCGGTGGCTCGTTTGCAGCCCCACCATCCCGGCCATGAGCGGGTGGTCGTCGGGGATCGACCCCCAGCCCATGAGGGTCGGGATGACCGGAACGCCAGTGAGCTCGGCAAAGCGTACCAAGAGCGCGCTCGCATCGGCGTTGATGATCCCACCTCCGGCGACGATCAGCGGCCGCTCGGCTTCGTTGAGCATCCTCATCGCTTTTTCGATCTGCCGCCGCGTCGCCTTGGGCTTAAAGACGGGCAAGGGCTCGTAAGTGTCGTCGTCGAACTCGATCTCGGCGGTCTGCACATCGACCGGGAGGTCGATCAGCACCGGACCGGGTCGACCCGAGCGCATGAGGTGGAAGGCCTGCTGGAACACATAGGGAACAAGGCCCGGCTCTTTGACCGTCACGGCCCATTTGGTGACCGGTTTGGCGATCGATTCGATGTCGACGGCCTGGAAATCCTCTTTGTGCAGCCGCGCCCGTGGCGCTTGGCCGGTAATGCACAGGATCGGGATCGAATCGGCCTGCGCCGTATAGAGCCCCGTGATCATATCGGTGCCGGCGGGACCAGAGGTACCGATGCACACGCCGATGTTGCCGGCGCGCGCGCGGCTGTAGCCATCGGCCATGTGCGAGGCCGCTTCGACGTGACGGGCGAGGATGTGGCGGATGGTGCCCCGCCGCTTAAGGGCCGCATAGAGCGGATTGATCGCTGCGCCGGGTACGCCGAAGGCGGTTGTGATTCCCTCGCGCTCGAGAACCCGCACCGCCGCTTCCGCTGCCGTCATCCGCGCCATGACCGCTCCTCCCTTCCGCGCCAACACGAAAGATGTTCGGCTCGCGGCGAGCGCGCAACGGAGCGCGGAAAAGTTTTCCACGATCCGGAACTACTGGGCTAGGCGATTGGCCGCGCTGGGTTTTTCACCTTCCACAAAATGCGCTTTCAGCTTCTGGGCGTTTCGCGGCCGCCGATCGCACGGGTAAGCTCGAGCGCGGTGCGCTGCACCGCCGCGGCGAGTTCGGGCAGACGCGCATCCGGGATGCGCACGCTCGGACCCGAAACCGACACCGCCCCCATGGGTCGGTCGAACTCGTCGCGGATCGCCGCCGCCACGCAGCGCAAGCCGAGCGCATGCTCCTCGTCATCGAGCGCCCAGCCGCGCGCGCGGATCTCTTGGAGCGCGGATTCGAGCCGGCGCGGCGTGTCGATCGTGCGTTCAGTGAGTTTGGGCAAGCCGTCGCGGCGCAGCACCGCATGCACCTCCTCAAGCGGCAGACAGGCGAGGATGGCTTTGCCTACCCCCGAGGCGTGCAGCGCCACCCGCCCGCCGGGGCGCGCGATCGCCCGCATCATCTGGCGGCACTCGACCTGGGCCATGCACACCGCTTCCCCGTCGACGAACAGGTAGAGGTTGGCCGTCTCGCCCGTCTCCTCCATGAGGCGCCGCAGATAGGGGCGAGCCGTCGCCACGAGGTCGCGGCTACGGACAAAGGCGTTGCCGACGCGAAACGCTTCCACGCCGATCTGCCAGGTCGCAAGAGCCGGATCGAAGCGGACGAAGCGCTCGCCTTCGAGGGTGGTGAGCAGACGGTGTGTGGTGGAGGCGGGAAGGCCGACGACGAGTGCGAGCTCGGAGAGGGTCATACCGTCGGTTGCGCCCGCGAGCGCCTTTAGAAGCCGCATCGCGCGCACAACCGACTGGACTTGTTCGTTGCGCCGCTCGCTTCGACTGGCGTGTGCGCGCGCAGCGCCCTGGCCGGATGCGGGGCCGGTTCTCAGACCCTCAGCCCTGGCGCGCCTTGTAGCGCGGGTTGGTCTTGTTGATCACATAGACGCGACCGCGCCGGCGCACGATCCGGCAATCCTTGTGCCGCTTCTTCACGGTTTTGAGCGAATTGACCACCTTCATGGCACGGCCCTTGAGCGCGTGATGTTGCCGCCTTTACTTCTTGCGGCGGAAATTCTGGAAGCGACGGTTGAACTTCTCCACCTGACCGCGCTCGATCACCTGCATCTGACCGCCGGTCCATGCCGGATGCGACTTTGGATCGACGTCCAAGTGCAGCGTGTCGCCCGGCTTGCCCCAGGTCGAGCGCGTCTTGAAGGTGGTGCCGTCGGTCATCACCACCGTGATCTCGTGGTAGTCGGGATGAATGTCCGGCTTCACGGGCTTTCCTCCGCGCGCAGCGCTGCTAGATAGGCGCCCGCCGCACCTGTTGCAAGCAGGTGTGAAAGCGTGTTTGTGCGTGCCGCGCACCCACTCCCGCGGAGACCGGAATGAATCACGCAGGCCGCCGGCTCGCCGAGCTCGCCTACGGCCGGAAGCCGAGCCGCGATCTCGCGCGCTTGCGGTTGCTGTGGCACTATCTCGCACCCTATCGAGCGACGATCGCGTTGACCCTCGCAGCGCTGTTGATCGCCGCTGCAAGCGTGCTCTCGCTTGGGATCGGGGTGCGCTTTTTGATCGACGGCGGCTTCGCGGGCGGCAAGCCGGAAGCCCTCGACCACGCCGCGGAGGCGGTGCTCATTTTGGTCGCGGTCCTCGCGCTCGCCACCTTCTTCCGCGCCTGGCTCGTCACCCGCTTGGGCGAGCGGGTGGTGGCGGATCTCAGGCGCGATCTCTTCGCCAAGGTGGTGCAGCTCTCTCCCGGCTTCTTCGAGACCACCCGCACGGGCGAGGTCCTTTCGCGGCTCACCACCGACACCGCCGTCATCCAAAGCGTCATCGGCGCCACGGCGACCCAGGCCTTGCGCAACCTTCTTCTGGTCGTAGGCGGGATCCTGCTCCTGCTCGTCACCAACCCGAAGCTCACCGGCCTTGTCCTCCTCGTCGTTCCGCTCGTGGTGTTGCCGATCGTGGTCATCGGCCGGCGCGTGCGTCGGCTCTCGCGCGCCGCCCAGGACCGCGTCGCCGATTTGGGGGCGACGATTGAGGAGAATTTGAACGCCATCCGCACCGTGCAGGCCTTCGCCCAGGAGGCCCATGTCGCGCGGCGGGTGGGTGAGCTGGCCGAACATGCGTTCGCCGCCGCCTCGCGCTACGCCTTCGCCCGCGCTTTGATGGGTGCGGTCGTCATCGCCCTCGTCTTCAGCGCCATCGTCCTGGTCTTGTGGGTGGGCGGCCAAGACGTGCTCGCCGGTCGCGTCAGCGGCGGTGAGCTCGCTTCGTTCGTGTTCTACGCCATCGTGGTCGCAAGCGCGGTCGGCGGACTGTCGGAGGTCGCAGGCGATCTGCAGCGCGCCGCTGGGGCCGCCGAGCGCTTGGTGGAATTGCTCGAGACCCGCCCCTCGATCACCGCACCGCCCACGCCGGTTCGCTTACCTGCCCGCGGGGCGGGGCTGTTGCGCTTCGAGGGCGTCACCTTTGCCTACCCGGCGCGGCCCGAGCGACCCGTGCTCCGCGACTTCGATCTCGAAGTGCGGCCGGGCGAGACGGTGGCCCTCGTCGGTCCATCCGGTGCCGGCAAAACGAGCGTGTTGCACCTCGCGCTGCGCTTTTATGACCCGCAAGAGGGACGGATCACCTTCGATGGGGTGGACGTGCGCGAGCTCGATCCGCGCGAGCTGCGCCAACGGATCGCCCTCGTTCCCCAAGACCCGGTGATCTTCTCGGCGGACGCGCGCACCAACATCGCCTTCGGGCGGCCGGACGCGCGCGAGGAGGAGATCCGCGCCGCCGCCCAGGCGGCCGCTGCCCTCTCCTTCATCGAGGCCTTGCCGCAAGGCTTTTCCACCTATCTCGGCGAGAAGGGGGTGCGCCTTTCCGGCGGCCAAAAGCAGCGTATCGCGATCGCCCGGGCTCTTTTGTGCGACCCGGAACTGTTGCTCTTGGACGAAGCGACGAGCGCGCTCGATGCCGAGAGCGAGCGGTTGATCCAAGAAGCTCTCGAGCGCCTGCGGCGCGGCCGCTCCTGTCTTGTGGTGGCGCACCGCCTCGCCACCGTCCGCAAGGCCGACCGCATCGTCGTACTCGATGAGGGCCGGGTGGTCGACCAGGGCCGCCACGAAGAGCTCGTCGCCCGAGGCGGCCTCTATGCACGCTTGGCCACGCTGCAATTCGGCCTCGAGCGGGCGGCGTAAGCAGCAGCTAGCGCGCGATCAAGCGCACGGCGACCTCGCGTCCCTCGCCCGCAAGAGAACCCACCCGCTCGCCTGCGCGCACGAGCAGGCGCATCTGGGCGCGTGGCAGACCGGACGCGGCGAGCCGCTCGGCCACCGTTCGCGCCCGCGCGGCAGCGAGGGCTTCGTTGGATTGGAAGCCTGCGCGCACCACCGGACGCGCGTCGGTGCGGCCCTCCACTTCGAGCATCCAGTCCTGAGCGCCGAGCCCGTCGATCCGCTCCCGCAAAGAGGCAACGAGCCGGCTCAGCGCCCGCTCGCCGCCGCTCCCGAGCTCCGCCCGCCCGACCGCAAAAGGCACCAACGCTTCAAAGAGGACCGTCTCGAACGGCGCCCCGGTCGATCCCGCGTCGCGATCGCTGGTCTCGCCGCCACTTTCGAGCTTGAGGGCCTCGAGCAACGGCTGAAGGCGCGTCCGCATCTCGTCGCGCTCGCGCTCTAAGCGCGCCCGCTCGCCCTCAAGCCACTCCCGCTCGGCTTGGGCCGCTGCGAGCAGAGCCTCGAGCTCGCCAATGCGCGCCTGCGCTGCACGCCAGCGACCGTCGAGGGCGGCGATCTGCCCATCAACCTCGGAACGCATGAGCTCGCGCTCGCGTTCGAGCTGGGCTGCGGCGCGCTGTGCCTCCCCGAGCGCCGCCTCGCGTTCCGCGCGCTCAGCTGAAAGCTGCGCTTGCGCTTCGGCCAGGCGAGCCTCGAGCTCGGCGAGCCGCGCCTCGCGCTCGGCCTGCTCGCGGGCGCCTGCTCGCCGGGCCTCGGCGAGGGCGCCTTCGCTGCGCCGTGCCGCCTCGGCCGTCTCCTGGAGCCGCAGGCGCAGCGCCTCGGTCTCGGCAGAGGCACGCGCGAGCGCTCCTTCCACCTCTTCGAGACGTCGGGCGAGCGCGCTCGCGCGCGAAGCTGCCACCTCTCCTTCGGCTCGGGCGGTTTCGTGCAGCGTTTGGACCCGCGCGAGCTCGGCCTGCGTGCGCGAGAGTACGTCTTCGCGCTCCTGCACCCGCGCCGCCAAGGCGGCGACCTCGGCGCGTCTTTGCGCGAGCTCGGCTTCAAGCGCGCGCCGGTCCGCTTCGAGCCTGGCGAGCTCTTCGGGTAACGGCCGAAGGGCTTCGGCTTCGCGCGCGCGCTCCTCAGCCTCCCGCTCGGCGCGGATGCGCACACGCCGTTCCTCTTCGAGCGCGCGCGAAAGCTCACCGATTTCGATCCGGTGCGCGTCCCGTTCGCGCTCGACCTCGGCCAAGCGTTGGGCGAGCTTATCGCGTTCGCTCGCGATCGAATCGAGCGCACGTGCCCGCTCGCGTTCTGTGCCCTCGAGCAAAACGCGCAGTTCCTGGGCTTGGGTTTGGGCGCGGGCGAGCGCCTGTTGCAGCGCATCGCGCTCGCTGGCCAAATGCTCGGCGCGGGCCTCTGCGGCCCTTTGCGCCTGTGCTGCCGCTTCAAGCGCGCGACGCAGCTCGGCATTCTCGGCGCGCTCCTGTGCCTCGCGCGCTTCTTGTTGGGCGAGAAGAGATTGCAGGGTCTCGCTGCGCGCGCGACTCGCCTGGAGCTCGGCGCTCAACTGTTCGATCCGCGCCTGGGCGGCGCGCTCGGCCGCGCGCTGTGCGCGCTCCGCTTCGCTGCGCGCTTCCGCAAGCGCCCGCTCGAGCTCGCTGAGCCCGCCCCGAGCAGCTTCGAGCTCGCGGCGAAGCTCTTCGCGGTCGGCTTCGAGCGCGCGCAGGAGCGTGCGACCGGTTTCGCGCTCGACCCGCAGCTCCTCCACCGCGCGGGCGAAGGCTTGTGTTTCCTCTTCCCGCACCCGCCGCTCGGCGCGCAGCGCCGCGAGCTCGTCCCGCACCCGCTCGAGAGCCTGCGCAAGGCCGCGGAGCTCGGCGAGCGCCGCTTCGGCGGGGAAGGCCGATTGGGCGCTCTCCTGCCGCGCGTGGGGTGAGCGATCGCGCGCGCCATCCGGTGCGGCCGTTTCCTTGAGCTGTAACCGCAGTTCCTCTGCCGCTCTCGTCGCCTCGAGGGCAGCCGCCTCGCTCTGCGCCAAACGGGCGCGGAGCTGGTCGCGCTCGGCGATCAGTTCGGCGATCGTTTGCTCGCGCTCAGCGAGCGTGCGGGAGAAGCCCTGTTCGGCTTGGGCGAGCATCTCGCGCAGCGCGCTCACTTCACTTTCGCGCTCGCGCAAGCGCGCACTCGCGGCGGCGAGCTCACTGCGCGCGCCCTCGAGGCGCAAGGCCAACTCGCGCCGCGCTGCCTCGAGCTCGGCGAGTTCACCGGGAAGCGGCCGCAACGCCTCGAGTTCGCGCACGAGCGCTTCCATGCGGGCCTCAGGACTGCCCTCGTGCGCCGCCGAGCCGAGGCGGTCGAGGAGGGCTGCGAGCTCGCGCTCGCCGCTTGCCATCTGCCCCTGCACCCAAAGGCCCAAGCCGGCCGCGACGGCGAGGGGAACGAGGAGAGTGAGCGCGGACCTCGTGGTCCGCCGCCGCTCCCAATGCGCGAGCTGCTCTTCGAGCTCGGCGAGGCGGGGATCGAGAGCCATGGCGTCAACCCCTGGATCGCGGCGGATAGAGCCGCTCGATCAGATCGAGGATCCCGCTTCGGCGCTGCGCGAGGACTTCGGGCGGACCCGGCTCCGACCAGTCCTCGGCCAACACGCGCAATCCTTCCGCGCGCTCGGCGAACTCCACCGCCTCCACCCAAAGCCAAGGAACCCAAGCCATGCTCATGGCACCGAAAGCAAAAAGCGCCACCCACCCAGACCACATGCCGCCGAGGAGCGCGGCTACGCCCAAAAGCAGGAGCGCGGCGGCGATGACCCGACGCACGCGCGCGCCATGGAACAGTGCTGCGGCCATGCGCTCGAAGACGATGCGACCCGGTGGTGCCGCTACGACCGAGCGCAGCGCACCCTGTGCTGTCTCCTCGACCATCGCCGCTCTCGTGCGTTTCCTCTTTAGTCGCGAGAGTGCACGACGCTGCGCGGATTGCAATGTCGCGCGCGCCGCAGCGTGCGGCGCCGATGCGCGCGGGCGCTAGCGTGTGGTGAGTTTGAGCTCGATCCGGCGGTTGCGCCGATAGGCTTCTTCGTTGTCGCGCGGATCGAGCGGCTGATATTCGCCGAAGCCGCGCGCCGCCAAGCGCTGCGGGGGGATACCCTGGGCCATGAGGAAGCGAACGACGGAAAGCGCGCGCGCTGTTGAGAGCTCCCAGTTGGAGGGAAAGCGCGCGGTGGCGATGGGACGCTTGTCGGTGTGTCCGTCCACCTGCAGCACCCAGGGCAGCTCTTCTGGGATCTCGGCAGCGATCTGGCGTAGCGTCTGGGCGAGCTTTAAGAGCTCGGCCTGTCCTTCCGGGCCGAGTTCGGCTTCGCCGACGCCGAAAAGGACCTCGGCTTGGAAGACGAAGCGGTCGCCCACGATGCGCACGTCCTCGCGCTCGCCGAGCACCCGCCGCAACCGCCCGAAGAAGTCGGAGCGGTACTGCGCGAGCTCCTCGACCTGGGCGGCGAGCGCCTCGTTCAAGCGCTGGCCGAGCTCGGCGATGCGGGCGCTCTGCCGATCGATCTCGCTGCGCTTTTCGAGCAGCGCGGCATCCAAGATCTGCAGCTGACGACCGAGCTGTTCGAGGCGCGCGATCAATTGCGCCACCTGCTCTTCAGCTGCGACGCGTCCTTTGGCTTCGGCGGCCTTTTCCGCGAGGAGGGCATCGCGCGCGAGGCGCAGCGCTTCGACTTGGCGACGCAGCTCGGCGAGCTCGGCGAGCTGAACCTCGACTTTTTCCCGCTCGATCGCGACCGTGCGTCGGCTCTCCTCGAGCGCGCGGGACAGCGCCACGTTCTCGCGCTCGAGCTCTTCGCGCGCGCGGCGGTTTTCCTCAATTACGCGCTCAAGCCCCGACCGTTCGACCAAAAGGCGGCGCAAGCGCACCTCCTGATCGGCCCGCTCGGCTTCCGCCCGCACAAGACGATCCTCGAGCTCGCGGCGGCCGGCTTCGGCGGCGAGCAAGCGTTGATCGAGATCGCTTAAGCGGGCGCGCAGGGCGCGCGCCGCCGCCCGCTCGGCTTCGAGCTCTTCGCTGGCGGTCTTAAGGCGTGCCTCGAGGCGCGCCATGGTCTCGGTGCGGCCCTCGAGCATCTGGCTCAAGAAGAACTGGCCGAGCACGAAGACGACGAGAAGGAAGATGATGCCGAGCAAGAGCGTGGAGAGCGCATCGACGAAACCCGGCCAGATCTCGGCCTGGTGGCGTTGCCCCCGACGCGCGCGCAACACGGCTCACTCCTTAAGAAGCGCAGGCGTGCCCGCAGCGGCTGCGACCGTGCGCGCGAGCACGCGAAGCTCGTTGCGCACCTCGCGCACGAGTTCCCCGCGGCCGCGGGCGATCTCCTCGGCGAGCCGGCCGAGCTGCACATCGAGGTTGCGGATGTGAGCTTTGACCGTCTCATCAAGCAGCGGTGCCGGCCGCGCGAGTTCGCGCGCGAGTTGCTCTTGGAACTGGGCGAGGCGGGAGAGGAGCTCGTGCTCGCGCATCAAACCGTCACCCAGCACCGCAAGGCGCTCACCGAGCTGGTGCAACACCGCGTGCAGCTGCGCGCGCCCGTCTTCGGCGCGTGCGAGAAGCGCCTGCAGGCGATCGAGGTTTTCTGCCGTCTGCTGCAACAAAGCGGAAATATAGGCCGGTAGCGCGGGACCGGTGGCTTCTCCGGGCAAAGCTTCGACGCCGCCGTAGCGGGTCATCCCGGAGAGCCATTCTTCGAGCTCGTTGGTGAACCGGTTCTGCGCTTGGGTAGCCTGGAGATCCAAAAAGCCGACCACGAGCGAACCGGCGAGGCCGAAGAGCGAGGCGCCAAAGGCGGTGCCCATCCCCGAGATGGGCATCCGCAGGCCTTCTTTGAGCTCGTCAAAGAGGGCCACGAAATCACCCGTACCCAGGCTCAAGCCCGAGATCACCGTCCCGATCGCCCCCAACGCCTCGATGAGGCCCCAAAAGGTACCGAGCAGGCCAAGAAAAATGAGCAAGCTCGTCTGATAGCGGGCGATCTCGCGGCTCTCGTCCAGCCGGGCGGCAGTGCTATCCAGCAAATAGCGCGCGAGCGCGGGAGAGAGTTGCGTACGCCCCTTGCGTTCGCCGATCACGGAAAGAATGGGAGCGAGCACGGCCGGCTGCGGCAGACGGCTCAGCGCTGCGCCCATTCGGTGCGCCTCGATCCATTCGATCGCCGGCTTAAGCGCCAAGATCCGCCGCAGGTTGAATGCGATCCCGACGATCAGCACGCCCAGGATCAACCCATTGAGCCAGGGATTGAAGCGGAAGGCACGCCAGATGACGGGAAAAAGGACTGCTGCGACCGCCGCCGCAATGGCGAGGAAAAGGAGTGAGCGGAAAAGGAAACGCTGTGGGCTCGACATCGCAGGTCCGCCGTGAATCGAACACATTCGCACTCTAGCGCAGCGCGGGCGCCTTGCCACGCGCCGCGATGTCCGGACGCCGCATGCAGAAGCGGTGGTCGCCCTCCGCGCGGCGTGGCAAGATGGGCTCCAGCTTCAGGAAGGAAGGGACCATGCCGACGATCGACCGTGACAAGGTCTGCTGGATCATCCTCAAGGCCCGCGAATTCGACGCCAAGACCGCCCCGGTCGAAGAGGATTATGGATCGAACCCGATCGATGAAGACATGCGCGAAGTGCTCGAGGATCTGCCGGACGACCCGGTCGAAGAAGAGCTCAAAGAGTTCATCAACGCGCTCAACGAGGACGAGCAAGTCGAACTCGTCGCCCTCGCGTGGGTCGGTCGCGGCAGCTACGCTCCCGAGGAATGGGCGGAAGCAGTAGCGGAAGCGCGGCGTGTCCACAACGATCGCACCGCTGAATATCTCTTGGGCATGCCGCTTTTGAGCGATTATTTACTCGAGGGACTCGCCGCATTCGGCTTGAGCTGCGAAGAGTGAGCGCTCGTTAACTGTGCTCGCGCAGAACAGAGCCGGCAAGGTAGAGCGAACCGCAGATCAAGACGAAGCCGGGCGAGGGAGCCGAAGCGGCGATCGCCTGCACCGCGGCGTGCGGCGCAGCCGCGGGTTCGGCTCGAAAGCCGAGCTTCCGGGCGATTTCCGCCTGTTCTTCAGCGCTGCGCGAGGCCGGCTCGTCGGGGATGGCGACCGTGTACACCCGCGCGACCAGGCTTTTAAGCGGGCGCAAGAAAGAAGCGAGGTCCTTGCTCTGCAGCATGCCGACGACGAGGTAGACGGGGCGGCCGCGGGCGAGCGCCGGCAGGCTCGCTGCGAGCACTTCTCCAGCGCCCGGATTGTGCCCGCCATCGAGCCAGAGCTCGAAGCCCTCCTGGAGGAGCTCGACCATGGGCCCGCGCACCAGGCGCTGCAGCCGCGCCGGCCATCGGGCCTGCACAAGACCTCGGGCGATCGCAGCCTCATCGGGAGCGAGCGCCCCCAGCCTGCGAGCGGCGATCACCGCGAGTCCGGCATTGGCGATCTGGTGAACGCCATGAAGAGCGGGTAGCGGCAAGTCGAGCCACCTCTCGCCGTCGCGCACGACGAACCTTCCGCCTTCTTGCCAGGCGTTCCAATCGCGCCCGTGGACAAAGGTTGTACATTCGAGCTCGCGTGCCCGCGCTTGCAGCACCGCGAGCGCTTCCGGCTTCTGGGGACCGAAGAGGGCCGGCACACCGGATTTGAGAATGCCCGCTTTCTCGCGCGCGATCGCCGCGAGCGTCGCGCCCAAGAAGGCCTCGTGGTCCATCGAGATCGGAGTGATGAGGGTGAGCAGGGGCCGCGCGATGACATTCGTGGCATCGAGCCTGCCGCCCATGCCGGTCTCGAGCAGCAGGATCTCGGCTTCAGTGTCGGCGAAAATGGTGAAGGCGGCGGCGGTGGTGATCTCGAAGAAAGTGATGGGCGCGTCGCCATTGGCCCGCTCGCAGGCTTCAAGGGCGGCGATCAGCCGCGCATCGTCGACCGGTTCGCCGTCGATGAGAATGCGCTCGTTGAAGCGCACGAGATGGGGCGAGACATAGCGCGCCGTCCGCCGTCCGGCGGCACGGAGCATGGCGTCCAAAAACGCGAGCGTGCTGCCCTTGCCGTTGGTGCCCGCGATGTGGACCACGGGCGGCAGCCGGCGCTCGGGATGACCCAGGCGCGCGAGCAAGCGCTCGATCCGCGCGAGCGAGAGATCGATCTTTTTGGGATGAAGGGCCGCCAGCCGGCGCAGGATGGGATCAGGCGGGCTCGCCATGGGCTGCGGCTTCGCTTCCTGCGCTCGTTGCCGGCAACGCTTCACCGGGCGGCGCGACCGTGGCCGGCAACGGAACCGGCCGCAGCAAGAGGCTCAAGATGCGGGCGAGCGTGGCGCGCAGCTCGAAGCGGTGGACGACCATGTCGACCATGCCGTGCGCCAAGAGATACTCGGCTTTTTGAAAGCCCGGCGGCAGTTTCTCGCGGATCGTCTGCTCGATCACCCGCGCACCGGCAAAGCCGATGATCGCGCCCGGCTCGGCGATGTGGATGTCGCCCAGCATGGCGAAGGAAGCGGTGACGCCCCCCGTGGTCGGGTCGGCGAGCACCACCAAATAGGGCAGACCCGCTTCTTTGACCCGCGCGACCGCGACCGTGGTGCGCGCCATCTGCATGAGCGAAAGAGTGCCTTCTTGCATCCGGGCACCGCCTGAGGACGTGACGACGATAAACGCAGCGCGCCGTTCAATCGCGCGCTCTGCCGCGGCGATGAACGCTTCGCCCACCGCGGTGCCCATGGAGCCGCCGAGGAACTCGAAGTTCATCACCGCGAGCACCACCGGCAGACCGCCGATCGTGCCCTCGGCCGCTTCGAGCGCATCATAGGACTTGGTCTTGCTCTGCGCTTCTTTGAGCCGATCGACGTAGCGCTTGCTGTCGCGAAAGCGCAGCGGATCGGGGCTCACGCGCGGCGGCTCGAGCTTCTGCCAACTGCCCTCGTCGAGGAGCGTCTTGAAGCGGAACTCGGGGCCCACGCGCATATGGTGCCCGCAGTGCGGGCACACGCGCTGATTGGCCTCGAGGTCGCGGTGGAAGATCATCCGCTCGCAGGAGGGGCATTGACGCCAGAGGTTGTCCGGCACCTCCGTGCGGGTCTGGGTGCGCTCGACGAGCGCGCGAATGCGCGGGCGGACGTAGGAAGTGAGCCAGTTCACCTGCGTGCCTCGCGCACTGCACGGGCGAGCGCCGCGACCTTGGCGTGCACGGCCGGCACGAGTTCGCGTCGCGCTTCCCCGCGCTCATCCAGATGCGCCGCCACTTCGCCGACAAGGGCCGAGCCCACCACCACCGCATCGGCGATGCGGGCGATCGCCGCCGCCTGCTCGTTCGTTTTGATGCCAAAACCCACGGCGATGGGGAGATTGGTGTGGCGGCGGATGCGGTCGAGCTGCGGTGCCACCGCTTCGGCGATCGCGTCTTTCACACCGGTAACTCCGGTAAGACTGACATAGTAGAGAAAACCGCGGACGTTTTTTAGGACTTGCGGCAGCCGACGGTCGTCGGTGGTCGGCGTGGCTAGACGAATGAAGTCGAGACCGCGCTCGAGCGCCGGAAGACAAAGTTCTTCGTCTTCTTCGGGCGGAAGGTCGACGACGATGAGCCCGTCCACTCCAGCATCGATGGCATCGTCGAGAAAGCGCAGCCGTCCATAGGCCCAAATCGGATTATAATAACCCATGAGCACGATCGGGGTGGCCGCGTCACGCTCGCGGAAGCGGCGCACGATCTCGAGCGTGCGGGCAAGAGTGATCCCGGCCTGCAGGGCGCGCAAATTCGCCGCCTGGATCACAGGACCATCAGCCATCGGATCGGAAAAGGGCATGCCGACCTCGATGAGATCGGCTCCAGCTGCCGGCAGACCCTCGAGCAGCTGCTCGAAGACCGGAATGTCGGGATCGCCAGCGACCAGAAAGGTGATGAGACCGGCGCGATTTTGCGCGCGCAGTTCCGCGAAACGGCGCTCGATGCGCGTGGTCACAGCCGCACTCCGAGATGGCGCGCGACGGTGTAGATGTCCTTGTCGCCACGACCGCAAAGATTGACGACCATGAGCGCATCCTTGGGAAGTGTCGGGGCCAGGCGTATCGCCGCTGCAAGCGCATGGGCGGGCTCGAGCGCCGGCAGGATACCTTCAAGGCGGGCAAGCAGTTGGAAGGCCTCGAGCGCCTCGCGGTCGGTGGCGGCGGTGACTTCCATCCGCCCGATGTCTTTAAGCCAAGCGTGTTCGGGACCGATCCCGGGATAATCGAGCCCGGCCGAGATCGAATGCGGCTCGATCACCTGACCGTCTTCGTCTTGCAAAAGGTAGGAGCGCGCACCGTGCAGGATGCCCGGTCGTCCGCGCAACAGGGCAGCGGCGTGCAAACCCGTATCGAGCCCCTCTCCGGCCGCCTCGACGGCAATCAGCCGCACCGAGGAATCGTCGAGAAAGGGATGGAAGAGGCCCATGGCGTTCGAACCACCGCCCACGGCGGCGATCAGAACGTCGGGCAGCCGGCCCTCCTTCTCGAGGATCTGGGCCTTGGTCTCGCGACCGATGACCGATTGGAAATCGCGCACCATGGCCGGATAGGGATGGGGGCCGGCCACCGAGCCGATGAGATAGTAGGTAGTGGCGACGTTGGTGACCCAATCCCGAAGCGCCTCGTTCATGGCATCTTTAAGCGTGCGCGAGCCGGAGCACACGGACCGCACTTCGGCGCCCAATAGACGCATACGGAAAACATTGGGTTGCTGGCGCTCGATGTCGCGTTCACCCATATAAACAACACATTCCATATTGAAACGCGCACACACGGTTGCGGTCGCTACACCGTGTTGACCAGCGCCGGTTTCAGCAATAATGCGCTTTTTCCCCATCCGGCGCGCGAGCAGAATCTGGCCGATGCAGTTGTTGATCTTGTGCGCACCGGTATGGTTGAGCTCGTCACGCTTGAGATAGATCTTGGCACCACCCAGCTCGGCCGTGAGCCGCTCGGCGAAATAGAGCGGGGAGGGGCGGCCGACGTAGTCGGAAAACCAGGATTCGAGCTCGGCTTGAAAGGCGGGATCGCGCTTGGCTTCCTCGTAAGCCGCTTCGAGCTCGAGGATGCAGGGCATCAAGGTCTCGGCTACGAACCGGCCGCCGTAAAGACCGAAGCGACCGCGTTCATCGGGGCCGGTTCTGAGGCTGTTGGTCAGCATGCCGAGACCTCCTTGGGCGAAAGCGCGCCCAAGCGGCGCGCTTCGGCCATGAACGCCGCGAGCTTGTGCGGGTCCTTGACCCCCGGTGCCGTCTCGATGCGGCTCGAGACATCGACGATCGGCGGCGCCAACAGCTCGACGGCGGCGGCGAGATTGCCGGCATCCAGCCCCCCCGCCAAGGCCCAGGGCAAAGGTAGCCTACGGCCGGCGAGCAGCCGCCAGTCGAAGGGCAGGCCGTGGCCACCCGGCCAGGCGGCCCCGCGCGGCGGTCGGGCATCGAACAGCAGCATGTCGGCGACCTCGAAATAGGCCTCGAGGCCATCGAGATCCTCTTGCGCGCCCACCCGGATCGCTTTCATCACCCGGCAACCGGTGCGCAGCGCGATCGCGCGCACCCGCTCGGGCGTCTCGCTGCCGTGCAGCTGGAGAATATCGACCGGCGCATAAGAGAGCAGATGGTCGAGAAAGGCATCGGTGGCATCGACGATCACGCCCACGGTGCGCACCTCCGCGGGAACGCAGGCGAGCAGCTCGGCGAGCCGCTCGGGCGGCACGAAGCGCGGTGATGGCGGGTAGAGCACGAATCCCAAGAAGCTCGCGCCGAGCGCGTGTGCGCGCGCGATCGTCTCGGCATCGGTGATACCGCACACCTTGACCCGAAAGGGTCGACGTAGCTGCGCTTCGCTCGCACCGGGAATGTCGTGGTCGGCAGGGAACATCGCTCGCCAGAGTCCATGAAGGACGGGGCGCTCCTAGCAGATCGCCCCCGCATACCCAAGGCCGCGCGTGGTCACCGCCGCGCGGCGATTGCGCGCTGGCGCAAGAGATGATCGGCGAGCACGCAGGCGAGCATGGCCTCGCCCACCGGAACCGCGCGGATGCCGACGCAGGGGTCGTGACGGCCCTTGGTGACGATCTCGGTTTCGCGCCCGTCTTTGGTGATGGTGCGGCGTGGGATGAGAATGGAGGAGGTGGGTTTGACGGCGAAGCGGACGACGATGTCCTGACCGGTCGAGATCCCGCCCAGGATGCCCCCCGCATTGTTGGAAAGGAAGACGGGACCGTGCGGTCCGGCGCGGATCTCATCGGCGTTCTCTTCGCCCCGCAGTTCCGCAGCAGCGAAGCCGGCGCCGATCTCGACACCCTTGACGGCGTTGATGCTCATCATCGCCTTGGCGATGTCGGCGTCCAACTTGTCGTAGACGGGCTCGCCGAGCCCGGGGGGGACGCCTTTCGCCACGATTTCGATCACCGCACCAATCGACGAGCCGGCTTTGCGAATGGCGGCGAGCTGTTCTTCCCAGCGCGCAGCGGCGCGCGCATCCGGGCAGAAGAACGGGTTGCGGTCGATCTCGGCGGGATCGAAACGGTCGCGGTCGATGCGGTCGCTGCCGAGCTGCACCATATAGCCGCGGATCTCGACCTCGGGCCCGAGGATCTTGCGCGCGATCGCACCCGCCGCCACCCGGCAGGCGGTCTCGCGCGCCGAGGCCCGCCCTCCGCCACGATAATCGCGGATCCCGTATTTCAAATCATAAGTGATATCGGCATGCCCTGGACGATAGACTTCTGCGATTTCCTCATAGTCTTTGGAGCGTTGATCGACATTGCGGATCAATAGACTTATGGGCGCACCCGTAGTCCGCCCGGCGAACACGCCGGAAAGAATCTCCACCCGATCGGGTTCGCGCCTCTGGGTAGTGAATTTCGATTGACCCGGGCGTCGACGATCGAGCCAGTATTGAATGTCCTCTTCGCACAGCGGAATGAGCGAGGGCACACCGTCCACCACCACCCCGATCGCCGGTCCGTGGCTCTCACCCCAGCTCGTGAAGCGAAAGAGCGTACCGAAGGAAGACCCGGCCATGGTTCGCTCGCTGCCCGCTAGCCGCGTGCCGGAAACGCGCGCCTTACCCGGGGTGCGGTCGCCTTACCGCCCCGGCGGTATCGATGCAGCGGCTTGAGCCGGCTCGCGACGCCACACCCGCGCACGAGTTCGCACCCGCACCGACCGCGCGCGCGGGGCTGCGCGGACGCCGACTGTTCCGCACCACCTGACTTGTCGTGCGCGCGCGATGTGGCCGTGGGCCTATCGCGCCTGTCCGCGCCACCGGCGAACTCGGCGGTCGCATGGCAGCTGCCGGCGCGCGGATGCGGGAGAGACCGCGCGCGCAACCTCGGGTGTGTGTCAGCCGATGGTCTCGTCATCGTAAGCGCGCGCGATGCGCGACGGGTTCGCTCCATGAGCTTTGCGACCTAGACGGTGGCGATGTCGGGTGCATCGACCGCCTTCATGCCGACCACATGATATCCGCAGTCGACGTGGACGATCTCGCCCGTCACGCCGGCGCCCAGCTCCGAGAGCAAGAACACGGCGGCACCGCCGACGTCCTCGATCGTCACGTTGCGCTTTAAGGGGGCGTTATACTCGTTCCATTTGAGGATGTAGCGGAAATCACCGATGCCCGAGGCGGCGAGGGTGCGCACGGGTCCGGCCGAGATGGCGTTGACGCGGATCCCCTTGCCGCCGAGATCGGCGGCGAGATAGCGCACCGATGCCTCGAGCGCTGCCTTGGCCACCCCCATCACGTTGTAGTGCGGGGTGACGCGCTCGGAGCCGATATAGGTGAGGGTCAACAGACTGGCTCCGCGTTCCATGAGCGGCTCGGCGCGGCGGGCGAGATCGGTGAACGACCAACACGAGATCATCAGGGTCTTTTGGAAGTTGTCGAATGTGGTATCGATATAGCGACCCTTGAGCTGTTCTTTGTCCGACCACGCTATGGCGTGCACGAGAAAGTCGAGCCTGCCCCAGGCGGCCGCGATGGCGTCGAACACCGCATCCAGACTCGCAGGATCGGTGACATCGGCCGGCATCAAAAGCGGAGCCTGGAGTTCTTCGGCGAGCGGCTTGACGCGTTTGAAGAGCGCCTCGCCCTGATAGGTGACGGCCAGTTCGGCGCCTTGGCGACGGACCGCCTTGGCGATCCCCCAGGCGAGCGAACGTTCGTTGGCGATACCCATGACGAGGCCTCTTTTCCCGGCCATGAGCAGGGTCGGGGCGGTCATGCGACGATGGCTCCGCAGCTTAAATGGAGGCGGTGGCGATCCTACCGGTGGCGCCTCGGCGTGTAAAAGGGCTTAAGGCGGCTGCGCTTGGCTCACTGCGGCAGCGATCCGGGCGCGACCGCCCTCAACGATGAGCTCGCCGCGCCAAGACAAGCGTTTGATCCGCAATGTCCCCCGCGGCCGGGCTGGATCGCGCGTGAGCATGAGCGCGCCTTTGCGGAGCTCAAGACCCAAGAGTGCATAGGCAGCACTCAACATGCGCGCAGCCGAACCCGTGTACCAAGCCCAGCCGCCCCGTTCCTCATAGCCGGGCCCGAAGCTCACGTCCGCCGGCTGCTGGTGCGGCGGCAAACCATAGCGAGCCAGTTTCGCGGGCTCGCTCTCCCCGATCGGGGAAATCTTGTACCAGACCTCGACCGCGCGGGCTTCGAGCCGCTCCGCCTCGAGTTCTCGACCGGCAGCGCGGGCGCGCTCGGCCAAGCGCAACAGGGCATCGACCAGCCAGGACACACCGTGGCTGTACTGCCCGCCATTCTCGCGCACCCCCGGCGGATAAGCAGCGATGCGCCCGGGGTAGGGTTCGCTTCGCTCATCGAACGGCGGATGCAAGAGCAACACCATGCCGTCCCGCTCGAGCACCGCGAGCGCCGCCTCGACGAGCCGAATACCCTCCTCGAGCGCGACCACATCGGCGAGCACCGGCCAGGCGGCGGACAGCGCATCGACGATGAGGAGCTCGCGGCCGCGGTCGTCGATGGCGCGCACGAAGCGATCGCCGCGGGCCATGCGGCGCAGAGCGGTGCGCAGGCGGCTTGCTGCCTGCCCCCAAGCGGTTGCGAGCGCCTCTTCACCGCGCGCCGCGGCGAGCCCCCGCATGCCCTGCAAGACCTCGAGCAGAAAACATCCAAGCCACACGCTCTCGCCACGGCCGCGGCGCCCGAGCCGATCCAGCCCATCGTTCCAGTCGCCCGTGCCGATGAGCGGCAACCCGTTGGGACCCAAACGCGCGAGGGTGAAGGCGATCGCCCGCCGGCAGTGTTCGAACAGACTTTCGACTTCGCGCGAGGGTCGTGGCGCGAACACGATCCCATCGGCACCCGGCGGGATCTGCCGCCCCTCGAGGAAGGGAACCGGTTCGTCGAGGATGGCGTCGTCGCCGGTCGCAAGGACGTAGCGCACCACGACATAGGGTAGCCACAAATGCGGGTCGCTCGCCCGATTGCGCGCCGCGAGCCCGGTTCTGCCCTCCCACGAGAGATGCCACCATTGCAGCACGTCGCCCTCGAGGAACTGTTGGGCGGCATGCAGCAAGATTTGGGCACGGGCCAGTTCGGGATCGAGGAAGAAAAGCGGCAACACATCTTGGAGCTGGTCGCGGAAGCCGAAGGCCCCGCCGCGCTGCTGCGGCCCGCAGCGGGCCCAAAGCCGCGCCACCAGCACTTGGTAGGGCAGCCAGTCGTTGACCAGCCGATCGAAGGCGGGGTCCTCGGTCTCCACGCGTAAGATCGCGAGCCGTTCGCGCCAGCGTGCGCGCACCTCTTCTTTGGCCCTGCGCACCACCTCGAGTTCGCGAAAGCGGCGGGCGAGGGCACGCGCTTCGGCAAACGCCCCCGCTTGACCCAAGGCCAAGCAGACCTCCACCTCCGCGCCCGGGGGGAGCTCGAGATCACCGGCAAAGGCGACAAGGCGCTCCCCGTCGTCGCGGCAGCGCGGGTCGGGTGCCCCGGCGGTGAGCAGGATCGGGCGTTGCGCCCAGTTCTCCGGCATACCCATCACCCGCGCGCGCCAGCTCTCGAGCGCGTCGACATGGAGGCTGGTGGCGGCGAACAGCCAGCCCTTGGCGAAGTCGTTGCGGTGATGCCGCACGTAGACCGCGAAAGGCCCGGTTTCTTCTGTCCGTGTCTCGAGGTGACCGCGACTGTCGCGAGGGAGTTCGGCAAGCGCGACGTGGACAGCGGGAACGACGCGTAGCCGGCGCAGCCGATCGCCGCGATTGCTCAACCGCAGCAAATCGAGCTGCACCGGTGCGTCATCAACGACGAAGACCTCGCATTGAAGCTCGAGCCCATCCTGGGCGAGGTCTTGGGGGTGTTTGTGGAAGCGCACAAGACCCGGCTCGAAGACCACCTCGTAGCGGGCATCGGGACGCCGTGCAGGGACGAAGCTCGCACTCTCGAGCACACCCGTCTCACGGTCGATCACGAAGATCCCGCGCGTCGGCCAATCGACGGGAACGCTCTCGAGCTGGAACCGGTTCCACGCGTTCTGCTGGGCGTTGGCGCCGAAGCTGAAGACCTCGCCGTCGGAGCCGACGACCGCGCCGTGGCCGAGCGGACTTGCGAGGACATGGTGCCAGGGACGCACAAGATTGCCCGGAGCGGAGACGATCGTCCCCTCCGATCCGAAGCCCGGCTGCGCACCCGCCGGCAGCGGCGGATCGAGAAGCTCGCGCACCGCCTCGAACTCCGCCGCAAGGCGCGCGGCATCGGGTGCGGGGCGCCCACCATAGCGGGTGATCAGCGCGACAGCGCGATCGCGATCGCGGGCGTAGCCATCGATGAAGCGGAATCGGATGTGACCGCGCGGCGGCAAATCGACATCGAGGGCAAGGCTCGCGGCGGGATCGAAGGTGTAAAGACACCCCGCATCCGTGATCGGCCGCGGAGCGTCGAGTGCGAGCCCGGCAGGACGCGCGATGCCGCCCGTGCCCAAAAAACGCGCGCGGCTGTCCTCGTAGCCGACGAGCCGCACCGAACCCTTTGCGTCGAGAGCGACCGCATGGAAAGCGACTTCCGGCGACGGGCGCTCGTCTTCCGGTCGGCGGGCAGCGTTGGGGAGCATGCGGTTGCGGGCCACGATCGCGCCGAGCGAGGGGACGAACCAGGTGGCGACGTGCAGCGCCGCGAAAGCGGGCGCGCGTTCATAGGCATCGCGGGGAGCGAGCGCGAGTTCCTGGAAACTCGTGAGCCGCAACCGCCGCGGCCGTTCTTCCAAGTTCTCGATCTCGACGTCCCACAGCTCGACCGGATCCTTCTCGGCCACGGAGACGGTCGCGGTAAAGCAAAGCCCCGCGCAGCGACGGCGCAGCCGCGCTTGCCAGGGCTTTAAGCGGGTGATTTCGGGAAACGAAGGATCGAGAGTTCCGGGCAGGGCCTGCAGGCCGATCGGCGGCTTGTGCGGGGCGTCGCGATCGACGAGCCAGAAGAGCTTGCCGCGCCGGCGCAAGGGATCGTCGGGGCGGCGCGTGAGATCGAGCTCGAACTCGCGATGGAGCGCGCTCAACACGCGCGAGAAGCCGCGGCCATCAGCGGCCAATTCGACCGTGTAGCGACCGTTGGAGAGAAGCCACGGACGATCGGGCGCCCAGCCCACCCCGGGCTGCGTGCGCGGGCGCGGATGGCGCAGTCGACGCGCCCGGGCGAGCTCGTTGTAGAGGATGGCAAGGACGAGAAAACACAGACCCGCTGCGAAGGCATAACCCATAAGCGCCGAGCCGACGGCCGGCAAAAGCGGGCCGCCGGCGGCGCGCACGGCTTCGGCGCCACCCCACACGAAGTCCCACTCCGCGCCGCGTGGCAAATAAAAGGGGATGATCAAGGGGAACCAGGTGGCGAAGCGCCGGATCCCTTCCGGGATGCAACGGGTGCGCGCCGAATGACCGATGAACCGTGCCGCTTTCTCGTCTACGACGTCTCCGCCGACGAAGGACAAGTTGACGAGCGTAGCGACCCGTAGGCCCATGTGATCGAACCAGATGAGAATGCGCAACCAATCGTAGGCCAACAGACCCAAAAACAGCTCGAGGCTCCAGCTTCTGAAATCTGCCGCATCGAGGCGGAAGAACTGGATCGTCGCGACGATCGTGCGCACGAGCCCGTCTTGGTTGTACCACGTCGGATCCGGAGAAAGCCGCAAGAAGGAGTAGATGATCGGGGCCATCCACAAGCCCCAGCGCAGTACCCGGATCGCCTGTTCAACCAGCGCGATGACCCCGCGCGAGGAGAAGAGCTCTTCGAGCGGCCGCAAGCGGCGCTCGACGATGGCGGTCAAGACGAGGAGATTGATCGAGAACAGCGGCGCCGCGAGCGACCAGTTGATGACGCCAGAAAGCGATTCGGCATAGAACAGAGCAACACCTCCTGGCGTCGGTCCGAGGTCCTGAGCTCCCCATTTGCTGAACAATGGATAGACGACGTAGGGTTCGATCGATCGACCGTCGAACGGGTAATAGACGCTCGCGTAGCGGGCCCACTTGTCGACGAGCGTCGCCAGCTGTGCCGCATCGATGTACCAAGCGAGCGCACCACCCGCTGCACCACCCAAAACAGCCGCGAGCGCATAGAGCCGCCAGCTCTGCAGCCGTCGGCGATGACCGCGCGCGATGGCGAACGCATCGCGCGCCATATCGACCCCAGCGTAGGCAGCGATACCGGCGAATACGCCCAGAAAAAAGCGCGCGATGCCATCGGCGCGCGGCAGATCGGCGAGCAGGCCGAGTGCGAGGGCCACACCGATGGTCGCACCACGCAGATAACCCCAGGGATCGCGGGCGGCGAGCGCGAGCCGGCGCCAAAACGCCGGACTGCCGTCGAAGGTCTCGACAATCGTGCGCACCATGGGAAAGACGAGCGCCCCCAAGCCGGCGGCAAGAAGAAGGGGAGCGTGCGCGAGCGCAGTTCGAAACGGCGCCTGCGGGAGCAGCAGGGTTGGCAGGTGTACGATGAGCAGAAAGACGAAACCGAAGACAGCGCCTTTGATGAGACCGTCGCGCCAATGCCAAAGCGCGGCAACTCGGGTCGGTCGACGGTAGATCAGGGCATCGAGCAAGATGCCGGTGATCAAAAAGACTTCGCCCCAGAGCCCGGCTTGCGCGAGCGTGCCAGTCACCAGCACGGTCAACAGCCGCAAAAGCGCGGGAAGCTCGGCGACCGCGGCGCTCGAGCCGAGCTCGGCGATCGCAGGTGTCGCCACGGCCAGGCTCGCCGCAACGATCAGCACCAACACTAAGAGGGGATCGCGCGTCCAGCGCCGGTCCATCACCAACCCGACGGTCGTGGTGAGGAGGAGGTTGAAGCCGGCGAGGATCAAAAAGCGCGCGAGCGCGAGCGCAGCATCCTTCGCAGCCGGCACAACGAGGCCGGCGAGCTCGAGGAGAAGAGGCCGCGCCCCGAGCAAGAGAAGGAGGTTGAACGAAAAGGGCGCGAGCACCCACGCGCAAGCGGTAAGCGGCCGCGGCAGCCGTAGTTCGCGCACGAGCGTCCAAAAACCGGCGGCGAGATAGAGCGCCACGGCGAGAGCGGCACCGAGTGGGGTCAAGGTGAGCAGATCGGCCCAGCGCCTTGGCGTTCCCCAGGGCGCCGCCTGCGCGTCGGCGGCGAGCGCGAGAAGCGCGAGCAAAAAGGCGTCGAGCAAAAGGCGCGGGATAGGTGTCGTGGCGCTCACCGCCGAGCCCGCGGCGATGAGCGCGAGCACACCCGCCGCCGCGGTCGCCACAGCCGAGGCCATGCCCTGCGCCTTCAAGGCGGCAAAGGCGGCCGCCAGCATGAGCAGTGTGGCCGCCGCGGAGAAGACGATCTGCACACCGAAGCGTCGGCGGTTCGGAGGCTCACACTCTGCGCGCGGCACTCTCTGCATGCCGGTTTCTCGTCTCCAGCTCGGGTGTTAGCGCGCGCCCGCGCGGCCCTTTTTGCGCAACCGGTCCGCCGAGTCGCCTAGCTCGCCACCCGCCCACTGGCGAGCGGTTAGCTCGCTATGATGGACAGGTCCGCGACAGGATCAATCAGAAAAGGAGAGCGCTGACGGGTTTTACAACTCTTGCGTGCGTGGCACGCTCGGCCCCGCGCTCGCTTCGGCGAGCAAGCGGATCACCTCTTCGTCTGCCGTTTGGGTGAAATCGCGGTAGAACTGGCCGACCGCACCCATCCACTCGGGCTGCTCGAGCGCGACGATCTCCTCGGCCTCGACAGAAAGAGCGGCGACGGTATCGGGGGGTGCGACGGGTACCGCGAGCACGCGCCGCGCCGGAGCCAGTCTGGCAAGGGCGCGCAGCCCAGCGCGCACGGTGGTGCCGGTAGCGATGCCGTCGTCGACGAGGATCACGGTGCGCCCGCGTACTTCGATCGGCGGGCGATCACCACAATAGAGCCTGCGCCGTCGCTCGATCTCGCGCAGCTCGCGCTTCATTTCCGCTTGGATCCATGCCTCGTCGATACCATAGGCGCGGATCACCTCCTCGTTGCGCACGAGCACGGGCTCCGCGCCATCGACCACCGCCGCGGCGGCGAGTTCGGGTTGGAAGGGAGCGCCGATCTTGCGCACGAGCAGGATGTCGAGCGGCGCGTTCAGCGCTTTGGCGATCTCGTAACCGACCGGGACGCCGCCGCGCGGCAGCGCGAGGACGACCGGGTTCTCACGGGCGAGATGGGTGAGGGCGGCCGCGAGGCGGCGGCCGGCATCCTGGCGATCGGCGAACATCAGCCTGTCCTTTCGCTGCGGGCGCCGCTCGGCTGGGTGCGCAGGAGATGGTCGAGGAACCAGTCGCGGGCGAGGGCGGCGACCTGTTCGAGCGCTCCCGGCTCTTCGAAAAGGTGCGTGGCGTTGGGAACGATGACGAGACGATGGGGGCCGGCGAGCCGGCGCGCAGCTGCTTGGTTGAGCTCGAGCACCGGTTCGTCGCGTTCGCCGACGATCAAGAGCACCGGAGCGTGCACGCGCGTGAGCGCCTCGCCCGCGAGATCGGGCCGCCCACCACGTGAGACGATCGCCGCTACCGCTGGTTCTTCGGCGGCGGCGACGAGGGCGGCGGCTGCACCGGTGGAGGCGCCGAAGCAGCCGAGGGGAAGGGCTTTGAGTTCCGGCCTTTTAAGCGCCCAGCCGATGGCCTCCAGCAAGCGGCGGCCCAAAAGCGCGATATCGAAAACGTTCACGCGGTCGAGCGCTTCAAGCGGGGTCAAGAGATCGAATAGGAGGGTAGCAAAGCCCGCTTGTTGGAGCACGCGGGCGACCATGCGGTTGCGCGGGCTCCTGCGGGTCGAGCCGCTGCCGTGCGCGAAGACGACGAGCCCGCGCGCACCTTCTGGAAGGGCGAGGTCGCCAGGCAGTGCCTTGGCACCGATCTCGACTTCGAGTTCCTCAACGCGCACGGCTCGAGTTCTCCACGCTGAAAACCGCAGCCTCTGCGAGCTCCTCCACCGGTTCGTCATGGTGCAGCCGACGGATGGCTTCGGCAAGCAAAGGCGCGATCGCAAGCAGCTCGAGCCGCGCGCGTGCCTCGGGAGGAAGCCGAAACGGCGGCACCGTGTCGGTTACGAGCCATGCCGCGATAAGGGGATCCTGGACGACCTGGGTGGCATCGCCGGTAAAGAGACCGTGGGTCGCGATCGCCCGCACTTCCGCTGCTCCGCGCGCAAGACAGGCGCGGGCGCAGCGCAGCATGGTACCGCCCGTGCTCACGAGATCGTCGACGAGAAAGGCTAATCGGCCCTCGACCTCGCCTGCGAAGGCTTCCCCGCTCACCACCCCGGCGCTGCGGTGTTTTTCCATCAGCGCAAGCGGCACCGGCCGGCCCGAGGCCTCCTCGAGCGCGCGGCGCAGGGCTTCGGCCCGCTTGAGCCCGCCGGCGTCGGGGGAGACGACGACCGCCGGGCGCGCGGCCACAAGCGGCAGGCAGCGGTGCACGAACAGCGGTCGCGCTTCGAGATGCACGGTCTCGATGCGAAAGGCGTTCTCGAAGGCAGCCGGATTGTGCACATCGAGGGCGACGACGCGCGCGATCCCGACCGCTTCCACGAGCTGGGCGAGATAGCGGATCGAGACCGGATCGCGCAGCTTGGTGCGGCGGTCTTTGCGCGCGTAGGCGAGATAGGGGGCAACAAGCGTCACCCGCGCCGCCCCGTGATCGCGCAGGGCGGCAGCCAGAAAGAGCGTGCGCAAGAGCTTCTCGTCGGCCGAGAGGCCGGGCTCTCCGTACAGGCTCTGGAGCAGAAAGACATCGGCGCCGCGCACGCAGGCAAGGGGCCGGATCTTGTGCTCGCCGTCCTCAAAACCGCGCTCTTCGACCGGAAGCGGCAGCACACCCAAAAGATCGGCCACCGCGCGGGTCAGCTCGGCACCGCAGGCGAGCGAGAGAAGAGCGAGCGTCACGGCAGCGCCTCCGCGAGCCATTGAGCTAAGTGTAGCGCGGTCCGCCCGCTTCCATCGCGGATCTGTTGGCGACAGCTGGTGCCATCGGCAATCAGGCGCGCCGTCGGGGCGGCGCGAACAGCGGGCAGAAGGGAAAGCTCGGCCATCGCGCGCGCGATCTCCACATGCTCGGTCTCGAGGCCGAAAGCCCCGGCCATCCCGCAACAGCTCGATTCGATCGCCTCGATGCGCGCTTCCGGCACAAGCCGCGCTGCCTCGAGCACAGCGGAAAAAAGACCGAAGGCTTTTTCGTGGCAATGCCCGTGGACGAGGACCGGACCGGGAAGCGGCCGAAAAGCGAGCGGGCGTTCGCCCGTGCGGCGTCGCTCGAGCAGGAACTCGGCGAGATGCAACACCGCTCCCATCGACGTCGTGGCAGCTTCGCCGCCGAGCAGGGCTTCGGCTTCGTCGCGGAAGGTGAACAGACAAGAAGGCTCGAGCGCGATCACCGGCACGCCCGCCTCCCACCACGGACGCAGGGCATCAAGCGTGCGCGCGAGTTCCGCGCGCGCTTCCTCGATCATCCCCACGCTCAGATAGCTGCGGCCGCAGCAGAGCGCGCGCGCCCCGGGCGGGGTGGCATCCAAGAGCCGGTAGCCGGCCGCTTCCAGCACCCGCTCGGCAGCGCGCGCGTTCTCGGGCTCGAACCAGCGGGTGAAGCAGTCGGCGAAGAGGACCACGCTGCGCGCATTCGCTTCGGCGGGTGGCACCCGGTTTCCCTGCCAGGGCCGCGCAGCGAAGCGGGGCAGGGGACGCACCTGGGTAAAGCCCGTCAGCGCTTCGCTCGCGCGAGCGAGCAGCGGGCTTTTGTTGCGCAGAGCGATGAGCGGGTCGAGGAACCGGCCGAAGGGCGCCCAACGCGGCAGATGCGCGATGAGCCGGTCGCGCAGGGTGAGCCCGCGTCGGCGCCGACGCTGATGGCGCACCTCGATCTTCATGCGGGCGACATCGACACCGGTCGGACACTCGCGCCGACAGGCCTTGCACGAGACGCACAAGTCCAACGCTTCTTCGAGCGCCTCGAGATTGTCGGCGAAGTCCCCGAGCCGCGCCAAGAGAATGTCGCGCAAGAGATTGGCGCGGCCGCGGGTGAGCTGGGCCTCTTCATGCGTTACGCGAAAAGAGGGGCACATCACCCCTCCAGAAAGCGCCCTACAGGCGCCGTTGTTGTTGCACATCTCAACAGCGCCGAGCAGCCCGCCCCAAGCCGACCAATCGAGACCGGTTACGAGTTCGATCGGCCGATCCGAGGGCCGCCAACGCAAGAGATCGAGCGCGTCGATTTTGGGCGCGCGCACGATCTTGGAGGGCGCGGTATTCAAAAGGCCTTGGGGGTCGAAGAGATCTTTGACCTGCTCGAAGGCGCGCACGAGCACCGGTCCGAAGACGCGAAGGTGCCATTCGCTGCGCACGATGCCGTCACCGTGCTCGCCGGAATGCGTACCCTTAAAGCGCCGCACGAGCTCGACCGCTTCTTCGGCAATTGCGCGTAAGGCTTTGCGGTCTTTCTCAAGACGCAGGTTGAGGATCGGCCGCACATGCAAACAGCCGGCGCCGGCATGCGCGTACCAGGTGCCCTTAGTGCCGTGGCGAGCGAAGATCTCTTCAAGTGCAGCAGTGTATTCCGCGAGATGCTCTACCGGAACCGTACAGTCCTCGATGAAGGATACAGGCTTGGCCTGATCCCGCATCGCCATGACGATATTGAGACCGGCGGTGCGCAAGTGATTGATCTCAGCCTGCAACGCCGGGCTCGTGGCGAACAACACCGAATCGGGAAAGCCGCACTCGGCCATGGCCTCATCGAGCTGACCCAGCGCGCGCTCGAGCGGTGCGCGCTCCTCGCCTGCGAACTCGACGAGCAACAGACAATCAGGGGTGCCGCGCACGAACTTGGGCAGGCTCTCGGCAAAGGCCGGTATGGTGCGCGCGAGCTCGAGAATGGTGCGGTCGACCAGTTCGACGCAGGTCGGCCGCAAGGCCACGAGCTGCGGCACACAGCGCATGGCGGAGGCGAAGTCGGGGAAGTGACAGACGCCCAGAACGCGATGCGCAGGAAGGGGATGCAGCTTGAGCTTGATCTTGCGGAAGAGCGCGAGCGTGCCCTCGGAGCCAACCAGAATTGAGGCTGGGTTCCACGAGCGGTGATCGAGGATACGGTCGAGGGCATAGCCGCCCACCTGCCGTGCGGTTCTCGGCCAACGCGCTGCGATCTCTTCCCGCACACTCTCAGCGATAGCGCGCAACCCCTTGATGATGGCCGAATAACGAGAGCTGCTTGAGCCCTCCTTCGGGTCCATCGGAGCGAAGGTGCACACGCTGCCATCGGCTAAGAGGGCTTCGATCGCGAGCACATTGTCGATCGAGGCGCCATAGGCGAGCGAGCGCGCGCCGCAGGCGTTGTTCGCCGTCATGCCGCCGATCGTGGCGCGCGAGGCGGTGGAGACGTCGACCGGATAGAAAAGCCCGTGGGGCTTTAAGAAACGATTGAGCTCGTCCAGCACCACCCCCGGTTCGACCCACACCGTTCGCTCCGTGGGGTCGAAGGCGTCGATTCGGTTCAGCCAGCGCGAACAGTCGAGGATCAAGGAGCGGCCGATCGCCTGACCGGCCTGCGAGGTGCCGCCGCCGCGCGCGAGCACACTGATCCCCTCTTCGCGTGCGATCGCAAGCGCAGCTGAGAGATCGTCCAAATTCTTGGGGCAGACGATGCCGATCGGCTCGATGTGGTAGATCGAGGCGTCGGTGGCGTAGCGGGCGCGATCGGCGGGCGTGAAGAGGACTTCGCCTTCAAGGTGCCGGCGCAGCTTGGCGGCAAGCGCCGGGTCGCCGATCCGCGATGCCGCCGGGTAGAGCGTGACGGTGCTCACGCGCGCATCTTCCTCGCGTTTCCTCGAAAACCGAAGAGAGCCTGGCACGATGCCCTGCGCTCCGGCAACCATGGTGCGCGTACGCATGCCTTGACGCCGGCAAAGAGCAGGCGGAAGCCTCGCCAGCGCTTGGTTTGAGCGGAACTGTCGCGATGCCCGAGACCCGTCGAGCCGGACGGCACTTTCTCCAGATCCCGGGGCCCACGAACGTTCCCGACCGCATCCTGCGGGCCATCGATCGCCCGACCATCGATCACCGTGGGCCCGAATTCCAAAGACTCGCCCAAAGGGTGCTCGAAGGGCTCAAGCGGATCTTCAAAACGCGCGAACCTGTGATCGTCTTTCCGTCTTCGGGCACGGGGGCGTGGGAGGCAGCGCTTGTGAACACGCTCTCGCCGGGCGATCGGGTGCTCATGGTGGAAACCGGTCACTTCGCCACGCTGTGGAAGGCGATGGCCGAGCGGCTGGGCCTCGATGTGCTGTTTCTTCCCGGCGATTGGCGATCGCCGGTCGATCCCGAGCAGATCGAAACCGTGCTCGCCGAGGACCGCGCGCATCGCATCAAGGCGGTGTGCATCGTCCACAACGAGACCTCAACCGGCGTGCGCAGTGACGTTGCGGCCGTCCGTCGGGCGATCGACCGGGCCGGTCATCCCGCCCTCTTCATGGTCGATACCATCAGCTCGCTCGCGTCTATGGACTATCGCCACGACGAATGGGGGGTGGATGTCACCGTGGGCGCCTCGCAGAAAGGGCTCATGCTCCCCCCGGGCCTCGGCTTCAACGCGATCTCGCCAAAAGCGCTCGCCGCGCATCGCACCGCGCGCATGCCGCGCAGCTATTGGGACTGGAGCGCCATGCTCGCGGCCAACGCCAGCGGATTCTTCCCCTACACCCCGGCCACCAATCTCCTCTTCGGCTTGGCCGAGGCGATCGCGATGCTCGAGGAAGAAGGGCTTGCGCACGTCTTCGCCCGCCACGATCGCCTCGCGGCGATGACGCGTGCTGCCGTCTCGGCCTGGGGGCTTACGATCGTTGCCCGCGATCCCTCGTGCTATTCGAGCTCGCTCACCGGTGTGTTTTTGCCCGCGGGCATCGATGCGGATCGGGTCCGCGCGCTCATCCTTGAGCGCTTCGACGTCTCCTTGGGCGCTGGGCTCGGCAAGCTCGCCGGCCGCGCCTTCCGCATCGGGCACTTGGGTGATGTCAACGACACTTGGCTTTTGGGCGTGCTCGCGGCGGTGGAAGTGGGGCTCGAGCTCGCCGGCGTGCCGCTTAGGGCAAGCGGTCTAAAAGCGGCCAAGCAGGTTCTTCTGCGCGCCGAGGCTTGAGCGCAGCGCCGCGCGCGGCGGCGGCCAGGCAAGATCGCTTCGCCCCGCAGCGCGATTAGGGCACGAAGCGGTAGCCCTCGTGGAGGCGCAACGGTTCGGGAATGGGCGGCAGATCGGCGGGCGCTGGCGCTACGCCAGGACCAACCGGCCAAATTTAAGCCAGGTGCAGCCGATCGCGCTCGTGCCGATGACGATCACTTGCGTGTGGGAGGACCCGGCCAGCGAGGAACAGCGCACAACCGCAGCTGGTGATGGCGACGATCGTCTCGGCCGTGTCGAGCGCCCATTACAAGCTGAGACGAATATGAAGCCCGATCGCGATGTTAGGGATCGCTCGCGGTACCATTGTCGTAGGCAACGTCGTACGGCTCGCAGCCGAAGAGTACGCACGGTCTTTGCTTACCTAGTGCCGCTGCGTTCTCCATTCGCGGCACGCTGGGTTAAGAGGCGCGACGCAGGCAAAGGGAAAGACACGCGATCGCCTGCGGAAGCCGGTCGCGGCGCTCAAGCTCATCGCCGGAGCTGGGCGCCGCAACGCTTTTCGGCCATCTCCACGATGCGTTGTGCGACCGCCTCGATCTCGGCTTCCGAGAGCGTGTGGTCGGAGGCCTGCAAGCGCACCGCCACTCCCAGCGACTTCTTGCCCGCCGGCACGCCGGGACCTTCGTAGAGATCGAACAGCCGCACCTCGCGCAACAGCTTCTTCTCCGCCGCGCGCACCGCCTCGAGCAGATCTTGGGCAGGCAGATCGCGATCGACGAGGAAGGCGAAATCGCGATCGACGGGCGGAAAGGGCAAGGGCTCGAGCGGCGGCCGCGCCTTGCCCGCGCGCGGCTTGGGCTTGGGCAGACCGTCTAAATCGACTTCGAAGGCCACAACCGTCGTGTCGAGGTCGAAGGCGGAGAGCACCGCGGGGTGGAGCTCACCGAACACGGCGAGCGTCCGCGGGCCCAAGAGAAGGCGGCCGGCGCGCCCGGGATGGTACCACGGCGGCGGATCGGTGGTGGTGATAAGCGGCTCGGTGCGCACACCCGCCGCTTCGAGTGCGGCGAGCGCATCCGCCTTGGCGTCGAGGGCGTCGACCGAGCGCTCGGGAGCGGCCCAATGGCGCGGCTGTGCCCGCCCCCAGCGGATCCCCGCCACCGCCCACACCTGTTCGCCCGGTTGGTCACCGACGAAGCGCGGGCCGAGCTCGAAGATCGCGCCGTCTTCCTGCTTGCGCGCCCGGTTGCGGGCGGCAGCCGCCAACAGACCGGGCAGAAGCGAGGAACGCAGCGCCGAGAGTTCAGAGCTCAGCGGGTTCTCGATCCGCACCGGAATGCCACCGAAGAGCTCCATCGTCTCAGGCGGCGCGAACGACCAGGTCACCGCTTCCAAAAGCCCCTGGGCCGCCATAGCCCGCCGTACCGCGATACGCCGCCGTTGTTCAGCGCTCAACAGCACGGGGTTGACCGCAGCGGTGCGGGTCACCGAGACCGGCGGGATGCGCTCGTAACCGTGCAGCCGCGCGAGTTCTTCAACGACGCAGGCTTCGGTGGTGACATCGGGCCGCCAGGAGGGGACGGTGAGGCTCCAGGTCTCCGGACCGCCCTCCACGCCGAAGCCCAAAGCCTCGAGGATGCGGCGGATCTCCTCGGGCGGAAGGGTGATGCCGGCCAAGCGCGCGAGCTGGCTCGCGCGGAAGACGAGCGGGGGGCGGCGCTGCGGCACCGCACCCGCTATCACCACCGGTCCCGCCTCGCCGCCGCACAGATCGAGGATCATCCGGGTGGCCAGTTCGGTGGCGGGCAAGACGAGCTCGGGATCGACACCGCGCTCGAAGCGGGTGCGGGCATCGCTCTCGATTCCGAGCCGACGGCCGGTCGTGGCGGTGCGCACCGGATCGAAGAGCGCCACCTCGAGCAACACGTCGCGGGTTTCCTCGCTCACCCCGGTCGTTTCGCCGCCGATCACGCCGGCGAGGCTCACGGGGCCCGTGGCATCGGCGATCACCGTCATGCCCTCGTCGAGCTCGTACACGCGTCCGTCGAGTGCGAGCAGCCGCTCACCGGAGCGCGCAAAGCGCACGACCAGCTCGCCTGAGAGCTTTTCGGCGTCGAAGACGTGCAGCGGCCGCGCGAGGTCGAAGGTGATGTAGTTGGTGATATCGACCAGCGCCGAAATCGGCCTCAAGCCCACCGCTTCCAACCGATGGCGCAGCCAGGCGGGGGAGGGGCGGTTGCGCACGCCACGGATGATGCGGCCGACGAAGAGCGGGCAGGCGTCCTCATGGCCCTTTGGAAAGTCGAGGCGGATCCTCGGCCGCGCTTCTATTGTTGCCGGTACGGGGCTGAAGTCACGGCTTTTTCGCTGCCCCAAGCCGGCTGCGGCGAGATCGCGGGCAATGCCGGCGACACCGAAACAGTCGGCGCGATTGGGGGTGAGCTTGAGCACGAAGATCGGGCCCTCGAGGCCAAGCGCACGCGAAGCCGGCATGCCGACCTCGAGGCCTTGCGGGTCGAGTTCGATGATGCCGCTGTGATCCTCGCCCAAGCCGAGCTCGCGCGCCGAACAGAGCATTCCTTGGCTCTCGACGCCGCGGATCACGGCGCGGCGGAGGACTTCGCCAGTGGCCGGAATGACCAGCCCCTCGGTGGCGAGCACGCTCCAAAGGCCGGGCCGCGCATTGGGCGCACCGCACACGATCGCGCGGATCCCGTCCTTGGTCGCGACCTTGCAAACCTTGAGCCGATCGGCGTTGGGGTGCTGGTGCACCTCCAGCACATGGGCGACAGTAAAGCCCTCGAGTGCGCGGGTGGGATCGACGATCTCCTCGACCTCGAGACCCAGGGCGGTGAGCTTCGTGGCGATCTCATCTGCGGTCGCCGTGGTCTCGAGATGTTCCTTGAGCCAGGGGAGGGTGAACTTCATCGCGACAAACCTCCCCAGCTCGTCGGCACTTCAAGCGGCAAAAAGCCATAATGCTTGAGCCAGCGCAGATCAGCTTCGAAAAAGGTGCGCAGATCCGGAATGCCATATTTGAGCATCGCGACGCGGTCGATGCCCATACCGAAGGCGAAGCCCTGCCAGACCTCGGGGTCGAGACCGACCGCCGCCAGGACTTTGGGGTGGACCATGCCGCAACCCAAGATCTCGAGCCAGTCCGAGCCTTCACCGACCACGAGTTCGTCTTTGCTGCGTTTGCAGCCGATGTCCATCTCCGCCGACGGCTCGGTGAAGGGGAAGTAGGAGGGCCGAAACCGCACCGGAATGTCGTCGCGCTCGAAGAAGGCGCGCACGAAATCCTGAAGACATCCCTTGAGGTGACCCATGTGCGTGCGCCGGTCGACCACCAGCCCCTCGACCTGGTGGAACATGGGGGTGTGGGTCATGTCGTAGTCGCGGCGGTAGACGCGGCCGAGCGCGATGATGCGAAAGGGCGGCTTACCCGCCCGCATGGTGCGGATCTGCACCGGGCTCGTGTGGGTGCGCAACAGCAACGGCTGCCCACGCGCATCGCGCGAGGACAGATAGAAGGTGTCCTGCATTTGCCGCGCGGGGTGTTCGGGCGGGATGTTGAGCGCCTCGAAATTGTGCCAGTCGTCTTCGACATCCGGGCCTTCGGCGACCGAAAAGCCCATGTCAGCGAAGATGGCGATGATCTCTTCACTCACCTGCGAGACGGGGTGCAGCCGCCCCTGCGGGCGCTCGCGCGCTGGAAGCGTCACATCGAGGCGCTCGCGCACCAGCCGCTCTGCGAGCGCCTTCGCCTCCAGTTCCTTGCGGCGCTCGGCAATGCGGCGCTCGAGGCTGTCTTTGAGTTCGTTGTAGAGCCGACCGAACCGAGGCCGCTCTTCGACCGGCAGCTGACCCAGGCTCTTGACGAGTTCGGTGATCGTGCCCTTGCGCCCGAGCGCGGCGACCCGCACCGCCTCGAGCGCATCGAGGCTCGCCGCCGCCTCGATTCGAGCTTCGATCTCGCGTTTGAGCGCCTCGAGATCCATCCTCGACCTCACCGGAGCCGCTGCGCAACGAAAAAGGGGCCTTGCGGCCCCTTTGGGTGTGCCCGCCTTGCGCTCAGGCGTGAAGAGCCGCTTGGGCGCGCGCGACGATCTGATCGAACGCCGGCCGATCGCGCACCGCGAGGTCGGCTAGGACCTTGCGGTCGATCTCGATGCCGGCGCGCTTGATCCCGCACATGAAGCGGGCATAGGTGAGCCCGGCCTCGCGCACCGCGGCATTGATCCTTTGGATCCACAGAGCGCGGAAGTCGCGCTTGCGCTGCCGACGGTCGCGATAGGCATATTGCAGCGCTTTTTCGAGCGACTGCAGAGCGGTCTTATAACAGGTCGAGCGGCGTCCCCGATGGCCCTTGACCTGAGCCAGAACCTTCTTGTGCCGGGCGTGGGAGGTGACGCCGCGCTTGACACGAGCCATGAGCGTTCGATCCCGTCGTTGATGCGCTCGCGCCTTAGCTGCCGTAAGGGAGCATCGCGCGCACGAGCGCCGCATCGCCGCGCTCGAGATAGCCGGCCTTGCGATGCCGCCGTTTGGCGTCCTTGGGCTTACCGGTGAAATTGTGGCGATGGTAGGCGTGGGCGTGTTTGACCTTGCCCGTCGCCGTGAACGAGAAGCGCTTAGCGGCGCTCCGCTTGGTCTTGACCTTCGGCATCGAAGGGGAACTCCGAGAACGGCACCCGCGAGCCGTTCGGCCCTGCGAGCCCGGCGCTCATAGCAGACTGCGCCCGGCCCGGCAACTGCTTCGCGCGCCGCCCCTCAGCTCAAGACGCCGCGCCGGCGCAGAACCAGCGGCAATACCACCACCACAGCTGCGAGGAGCCAGAGCACGATGGCGATCGGGCTGGAAAAGAAGATACCGAGTTCGCCGCCGCTGATCGCGAGCGCATTGCGCAGATTGGTTTCGGCGACCTTGCCCAACACGAAACCGAGGATCAAAGGAGCGAGATCGAAGCCGAGCTTGCGCAAGACATAACCGAACACGCCGATCGAGAGCGTGATCACGATCGAAAGCGTGCTCGCATAGGCGCTGTATACAGCCAAAAAAGCAAGCGCAAGGACACCCGGCAGAAGGATCCAGTTGGGGAGCAAAATCATCCGCACGAACAACTGGACCAAAGGAAGATTGAGTATGAGAAGCAGCAGATTGCCGATGTACATCGAGGCGATCAGGCCACCTGCGATCTCCGGGCGCTCGCTGAACAGCTGCGGGCCGGGTTGGATGTTGTAGAGGAGGAGCGCGCCCAGCATCACCGCGGTCGTGCCGCTTCCCGGCACGCCGAGCGTGAGCATCGGCACAAAAGCGCCCCCGGCTGCCGCATTGTTCGCTGCTTCCGGTGCCGCGAGCCCGCGCGGGTCTCCCTTGCCGAAGGTCCCGTTGCGATCGGAAATCCGCTTTTCGGTGGTATAGGAGACCGCACTCGCCACCGAAGCGCCGGTCCCCGGCAGCACGCCGATGACAAAGCCGATGCCGGCACCGCGCAGCATGGCACCGATACAGCTGCGCACGGTTGCCAGGCTCGGAAGACCGCGGCCCACCGAGAGAAGTGTCAGCCTGCCTGCATATTGGCGCTCGAGGAGCATGAGCACTTCGCTCACCGAGAACAGACCAATCACCAGGATGATGAACTCGATCCCGTCGTGTAATTCGGGTTCGCCAAAGGTGAAGCGATAGGCTCCACTTGTGGGATCGAGCCCGACCGTGGCCAGCACCAAGCCCAAGGTTGCGGCGATCAAGGTCTTGATCGGCTGATCGCCCACCATGGACGTCAAGGTCGCGAAGGCGAAGACCATCAAGACGAAATATTCGGCTGGGCCGAAACCGACCGCGAGCTGCCCGAAAAGGGGACCGAAAAAGGTAAGGGCAACGACGCTCACAAGGCCGCCGATGAACGAAGCGATACCGGAAAGTGCCAACGCTTCCGCCGCCCGGCCCTCGCGCGCCATGGGATAGCCATCGAGCGCGGTCATCACCGCCCCGGCATCACCGGGGACGTTGAGCAGAATCGACGAGATACGCCCTCCGTACTCGGCGCCGTAATAGATGCCAGCCAAGACGATCATGGTGCTTTCGGGCGGCACGCCCAGCGTATAGAGGAGCGGCAGCAAGAGCGCGATGCCGTTGATGGGGCCGATCGCCGGCAGTGCGCCCACCACCGTGCCGAGAAAACAGCCGAAGAGGCCAAAGAGCAAATTGTGCCACTGCAGGGCAACGGCAAAACCAGTCCACAGGTAATCGAGACTCACCCGCTTACGATCCCAAGAACCAACGGCCTACGGGCAAAGGAATGCGCAAGCCGTAGACAAACAGGAGCCACCACAAGAGCGCTTGACCGATACCGCTCAATAGAGCCTGCACGAGGGTGGCGCGGAAGATGAGCGCGACGCCCGTGCACAACAAGCCCATCGCGATCAAAAAGCCGGCGCGATCGAACAGCCAGGCGGCAAGGTAGGCGAGCGCAAGCAGACCCACGCTCTGCAACAGCAAGCCGCCGCGCGGCCAAGGCTCGGCGCGACCGGGCCAGACGAACCAGGCAACGGCCAGTCCACCCAACAGGACCGCGAGCCCGAAGGGAAAGGCGCGCGGTCCTAAAGGATCGGAGCTGAACGCATATTCGATGCGCGCTGCCTCAACGGCGAGGGCGACGGCGAACAGGAACAAGACGAGGGCCGGAACGCGCGCGGAGAAGGGTACCCGCAGGTCTTTGCCCATGCGGCCCTCCTCCGCGCCCTAGCCCCCTTCACCTTCAGAGCAGACCGGCCTCCTTGGCGAGTTCGCGAAAGCGGGCGACATCGGCTTTGACCTGGCGGTCGAACTCCGCCCCGATCTTGGTGTAGGGAAAGAGACCGCGGGCCTTGCGCTCGGCTTCGAACTCGGGGGTGGCGACGAGTTTGGTCAAAAGCTCCACCCACCATTGATAATCAGCCTCGGAAACCTTGGGTCCCATATAAAAACCGCGCCAGATCGTCCAAACCAGATCGAGACCTTGTTCGCGCGCGGTCGGCACTTCTGCGAGATCGCCCGGCAGACGTTGTTCACTCATGACTGCAAGGACGCGGATCTTCCCGGCCTTGTGGAGGGCGCCCATTTCCGCAGCGTCGCCGGAGCCGATCTTGATGTGCCCCCCTTGCAAGGCGGTGAGCACCGCTCCGCCGCCTTCAAGCGCCGCATAGCGCAAGGTCTTGGGGTCGACGCCTAAGGACTTGGCGAAGATGGCCGCTTTCATCCAGTCCTGCGAGCCGACCGCGCCGCCACCGCCGATCGGAAACGCGGCGGGATTTTCCTTGAATGCGGCCCCGAGCTCTTTGAGCGACTTAAAGGGCGAATCGCCGCTTACCGCGAGCACGCCGAAATCGGCGCCGAGCGCCGCGAGCCAGCGCACGGCATTCTCGTCGTGCACTCCGAACTTTTTCTGGGCGAGGAGCAGCGCCGAGCCGGAGGAAGCAGCGACCACGAGCCCGGGATCAGCCGGGCGAGAACCGATGACGTGGTTGTAGGCCACGGCTCCCACCCCGCCCTCCATGTAGGTGACCGCGACCGGCTGCGGGACGAGCTTGGCGTTCTGCAAGGACAATCGCAGGAGTTGGCAGGTCAGATCGAAACCGCCTCCCGGCTTGGCCGGAGCGAGACACTCGAGTTTATCGGGAGCGGCCTGAGCCGAGGCGGCGAACAGCGCTACGGCGACAGCGGTGAGCAGTCGACGCATGGAAAGCCTCCCGTCTTCCTCGTACGTCGGCGCATAGCACCCGCGCCCGATCGACACCAGAGCAGCCAACCGCACTCAAGCGGCAAACGCGAAGCTTCGTCGGCGGCCCAAGATGAGAGCGCTCCACGGGCGCGCCCAAAGGCGCGCCAAGGGACGCAGCCCGCAAGCGCGATAGGCCTGCTCGACCGCGGGCAGCTGGCGGTCGAGAAAGCCCGAGAGCACGAGCCGGCCGCCCGGGGCGGTCACGCGTGCGAGCTCGTGCGCGAGCTCGATCAGGGGATCGGCCAAGATGTTGGCGAGCAGGAGATCGAAGGGCGCGGCGCGGCGCGCAGCCGGGCGCTTGAGCCCTTCGCAAAGGAGCACGCGCACGCGATCGGCAACGCCATTGCGGACGACATTCTCGCGCGCCACCCGCACCGCGATCGGGTCGTTGTCGATCGCCCACACCCGGCAGGGCCGCGCCTTGGCAGCGGCGATCGCGAGGATCCCAGAACCGCAGCCGAGATCGAGCACGCGCGCGAAGCGGTGGGTGCGGGCGAGGCGGTCGATCGCCTCAAGACACAGCTGGGTCGTGGCGTGCTCACCGGAACCGAAGGCGAGCCCGGCTTCCATAAGGATCGGAACGACACCGGGCGGAATGGGCGTGTCGGGATCGGAATGGATGAAGAAACGCCCGATGCGGATCGGCGGAAAGCGGGTCTGGGCCGCCTCGAGCCAGGTCTCGGGCGGCTGCTCTTCGATGGGCAAGGGATCGGGGACGATGAGCCCGAGCTCCTCGCCGAGGCGCTCGAGTTCGCCGCGCAGAGCCGTGGGATCGGGTGCGCGCGCGAGCCACAGATCGATCGCAAAGGAGCGGGGCTCTGCCGCCTCGTCCACTTCGTGCTCGAAAATCGAGACGGCATCGGCCAAAGGTTCGAGGCGCTCGAGAAGGGTCGGCATCGCCTGCGCCTGCGCATAAAGACGCACGCGAAACAAGCGCGGTGCGGTTTGCGCGTCTTCGCTCATGCCGGCTCGACGAAGCTGTCCACCACCTTCTTGCGCCCCGCCTTCTCGAACGTGATCTCGAGCTTGTCGCCGTCGATCGCCTCGATGCGACCATAGCCGAACTTCTCATGGAAGATGCGCTCGCCCACCGAGAACTTGCGGCTGCCCGGAGCAGGCCGCGTGATCAAGATCTGCGCTTTGCCCTCGATGAGCTTGCCGAGCGCCGCGCGGCGCGAGCGAAAGCGCGAGGCGAGGAGCGCGAAATCGCCGTCTTCGAAGAAATCGCGATCGGGTCGGGTGGCCGGGTTGCGATGCAAGTGGACGACGTGTTCGTCGGGCAACTCGCCCACAAACCGCGAGGGCAGCGTACTCGACCACTGACCGAAGAGCCGGCGGTTGACGGCGAAGGTAATGGTGCAGCGCCGCCGCGCCCGGGTGATGCCGACATAGGCGAGCCGCCGCTCCTCTTCGAGCGCCCGCTCACCCCCTTCTTCGAGGGCGCGGGCGTTGGGAAACAGCCCCTCCTCCCACCCGGCCAGGAACACGGTGTCGAACTCGAGCCCTTTGGCGCCGTGCAGGGTCATGACGCTCACCATCTCGGCCTCGGGGTCGGTCACCGCCTCGGTCACGAGCGCGACATGTTCGAGAAAAGCCGGTAATGTTTCGAATTCTTCGAGGCTCTTGACCAGCTCCTTGAGGTTGTCGAGGCGACCTTGGGCGTCTGCCGAGCGCTCGTTCTGCCACATCTCGACGTAGCCCGATTCCTCGAGCACGAGTTCGGCGAGCTCGCGCGGTCGGCGTTGGCCGAGCAGGCTCCGCCAATGATCGAGCTGATCGAGGAAGCGGGAGAGGGCGCTGCGCGTGCGCGCGGGGAGCTCGTCGGTGAGCACGAGTTCCCGTGCGCTGCGCAAAAGACTGAGTTTGCGCTCGCGGGCGAGAGTGCGCAACCTGCGCAAGCTGGTCTCGCCGATCCCGCGCCGGGGCAGATTGACGATGCGCTCGAAGGCGAGGTCGTCGTCGGGCGAGACGATGAGCCGAAGGTAGGCGATCGCATCGCGCACTTCCTGGCGCTCGTAGAAGCGCGGCCCGCCGATCACCCGATAGGGCAGGCCCATCTGGATGAAGCGCTCCTCAAACGCCCGGGTCTGAAAACCGGCGCGCACGAGCACGGCGATCGAGGAGAGCTTCTCGCCCGCGCGCATAAGCGCCTCGATCTCGTCTCCGATCCACCGCGCTTCCTCTTCATCGTCCCAAAGCCCGGCGATGCGCACCGGCTCGCCCATCGCCCCTTCCGTCCACAGGGTCTTGCCATGGCGTGCCCGGTTGTGGGCGATCAAGCCAGTGGCCGCACCCAAGATGTGCCCAGTCGAGCGGTAGTTGCGCTCGAGGCGCACGATCACCGCTCCCGGGAAATCTTGTTCGAAGCGCAGAATGTTGCCGATCTCCGCGCCGCGCCAGGAATAGATGGATTGGTCGTCGTCGCCGACGCACGTGATGTTGCTGCGTTTGCTGGCCAGGGCTTTGAGCCAGAGATATTGGGCGACATTGGTGTCTTGATATTCGTCGACGAGAATGGCACGGAAGCCTTCTTGGTAGCGGCTCAAGATCTCGGGGTAACGCTCGAAGAGCGTAAGCCCGTGCAGCAACAGATCGCCGAAGTCACAAGCGTTCAAGGTACGCAGCCGCTCTTGATATTCGGCATAGAGCGCGCGCGCCTTGCCCATCGCGAAGTCGGTAAGCTCGCATTCCGGCACCGCCTCCGGCGTCCAGCCCTTGTCTTTCCAGCGCTGGATGAGAGCAAGCAGGGCGCGCGCCGGCCAGCGTCGTTCGTCTAGAGCCGCCGCCTCGATGATCTGTTTGAGCAGGCGCAACTGATCATCCGTGTCGAGGATGGTGAAGGAAGGCGTGAGCCCGATCAGCTCGGCATGCGCGCGCACCAAGCGCAGGCCCATGGCGTGGAAGGTGCCGAGCCACATTCCTTCCACCGAGCAACCGATCATCTGCTCGACCCGCTCGGCCATTTCCCGCGCCGCCTTGTTGGTGAAGGTGACGGCGAGGATCTCACCCACCCGCGCCCGCCCGGTGAGGAGGAAATGGGCGAGCCGCGCGGTGAGTACCCGCGTCTTGCCGGTGCCCGCGCCGGCGAGCACGAGAAGGGGACCGTCGGGTGCGGTCACAGCGGCCCGCTGCTCGGGATTAAGCCCGGCCAGATGCGGGGGCTCGCCTCCGGCGGAGACGAGGACATGGCGACGCGGGAGGCCCATCGCGCTCATCGCTATCCCAGGGTATCGGCATCTCCTAGGCTAATCGCGCACCGCTGCGCCGACCACCCCAACCGCGTGCGACTTGACAGGCCGCGTGCGCGACCCTGAGGGTGCAACCGCGAAGGCAGCATGGCCGCGCGGATGGGGTCGTCATGGGATACAATGGCGCGCTGTTCGTCGTCACCGGCGCCGCGGGCGGGATCGGCCGGGAGACGGTCAAGCTCCTGCTCGCCAAGGACGCTCGGCTGTTGTTGATCGATCGCGATGAGGCTCGCTTGCGCGCGCTTGAAAGCGAGCTCGGAGCCGGCAAGCGGATCACCGCCGTCACCTCCGACCTCGCCACTCCGGCCGCGTGTGAGCAGGCGCTCGATGCGGTCGACGGTCCGGTCTATGCCTTTGTGCACCTGGCGGGGTTGTTCGAGCCCGAAGACTTTTCGCAAGATGCGCGCGCGGTGTGGGACCGGGTCCAAGCCGCCAACCTGACCAATGCTTTCGATATGGCGGTGGCGGTCAGTCGGCGCTTCGACGAAGAGCGCGTTTGCCGGATCGTGCTCGTAAGCTCCTTGGCCTTTCGCCGCGGTTCCTTCGACCATGTGAGCTACAGCGCCGCCAAGGCCGGGATCGTGGGGCTCGTGCGCGCGCTCTCCCGTCGCCTGGCACCCCATGTGCTCGTCAACGGCATCGCCCCCGGGCACATCGAGACCGGCATGCCGGCGCACATCTGGGCCGATCGGACGCGCAGCGAGCGCATGCTGGCCGAGATCCCGTTGCGCCGCCGGGGTCACCCGCGCGAGGTGGCAACCGTCATCGATTTCTTGTGCGGAGACGGCGCGACCTACATCACGGGCCAGGTGATCAACGTCGACGGTGGCGTCGTCAACAGCTGACGCCGCACCACCGCGAGGCGGCGCACCGTGGCCATAAACCAAATCCACACGATAAACGCAACAAAACGACGCGAGCTTCGATACGGTCTGCAACAAACCGAGCCAAAACGAAAAGGCGACAGCTTAGATCTCTGGCCTTCGCCTCATCACCACGGGCGCGAGGCTGCCCCGCGCGCGCAGCTCAAAGCCCCTCAAGTAGCTGTGCGCTCCTTGGCACCGCAGCAGCACGTATGCGGCCCGAACCCGATCGCGTGCGCCAGAAGCGCGAACGGTTGCGCATCGTCCGTGCGCCGGGGTGGCTCGCAGCACCCGTGCAGCGGGGCGCGAAAAGGCTAAACGAGCATCGCACGGCCCGCCGAGCCAGTGCGGGGTGGCAGGGTAGGGGAGGCGCGCGCCCTTTTGCGTACGCGCAAGGCTACCGGCTGCTTTCGCCACTGACGGCTCGCGAAGGTACAGGCGCGCACGATCGCCTTGCCCGCTGCCGCGGCGTCTGCGCTGATTACCGGCTCGAGCACGGATCGCTCATACGAGCCGGCCGTGGCACTGCTTGTACTTCTTGCCCGAACCGCAGGGGCAGGGGGCGTTGCGCGGCACCTTGCCCCAGGTGCGCGGATCGCCGGGATCGATGCCGTCGCCGCCATCAGCCATGGCCATGGCACGCGCGCGCACCGGTGGGGGCACCGCAGCCGGCTCCGGTTCGGGCGGCGCCAGGCGGATTTCGAGATGCGAGAGCACCTGGGTGGTGGTCAGGCGGAGCTGGTGGAGCATGCTCTCGAAGAGCATGAAGGCTTCGCGCTTGTACTCGTTTAGGGGATCGCGCTGACCATAGCCGCGCAAATGGATCCCCTGCCGCAAATGATCGAGATGGAGAAGATGCTCTTTCCAGAGATGGTCCAGGATCTGGAGGAGCAAACTCTTCTCCGCCATGCGCATCACCTGTTCGCCATAAGTGACCACTTTTTGCGCCATCTTGGCATCGGAGGCGTCCTGGATGCGGCGGCGGATCTCCTCCTCAGCAATACCCTCTTCCTTGGCCCATTCCTCGATCGGCAGATCGAGCGCGAGATAGCGCTGGACATCAGCCTTGAGGCCGGCGATGTTCCATTCTTCGGGATAGGCCTTTTCGGGAATGTGCTTGGCGACGAGCTCCTCGATCACCTGCTCGCGCATGTCCTTGACCATATCGGACACGTCGTTGGCGGCGAGGATCTCGTAGCGTTGCTCGTAGATCACCTTGCGCTGATCGTTCATCACATCGTCGAAGCGCAAGAGGTTCTTGCGGATTTCGAAGTTGCGCGCCTCGACTTTCTGCTGGGCTTTCTCGAGCGCTTTGTTGATCCATTTGTGGACGATCGCTTCGCCTTCTCGCAGCCCCAGCTTCTGGAGCATGCTGTCCATCCGATCGGATCCGAAGATCCGCATCAGATCGTCCTCGAGGCTCAAGAAGAACTTGGAGCGGCCCGGATCACCCTGGCGCCCCGCGCGCCCCCGCAGCTGATTGTCGATGCGGCGGCTCTCATGGCGCTCGGTGCCGATCACATAGAGCCCGCCCAACGCCTTGACCTTCTCGCGCTCGGCTAAGACCTCTTCGATGATCTTTTGCGCGCGCGGATCGTCTTTGGGCACATCCGGACCCAGCTCTTGGCGGATGCGCATCTCGGCGTTGCCGCCGAGCTGGATGTCCGTACCGCGGCCGGCCATGTTGGTGGCGATCGTCACCGCCCCCAGCCGGCCCGCCTGGGCGATGATCATCGCCTCCTGCTCATGGTAGCGGGCATTGAGCACCTGATGCGGAATGCCGCGCTTTTTGAGCATTTCCGAAAGCAGTTCCGATTTTTCGATCGACACGGTGCCGACCAGCACCGGCTGGCCGCGCTTGTGCGCCTCTTCGATCTCGCGGCAGATCGCCTCGTATTTCTCGCGCGCGGTGCGGTAGACCTCGTCGTCCTCGTCCTTGCGGATCATCGGCAGGTGGGTCGGGATTTCGACCACCTCGAGCTTGTAGATCTCGGCGAACTCGGCCGCTTCGGTCGCCGCCGTACCGGTCATGCCGGCGAGCTTCTCGTAGAGGCGGAAGTAGTTCTGGAAGGTGATCGAGGCGAGCGTTTGGTTTTCGGCCTGGATCGGTACCCCCTCCTTGGCCTCGAGCGCTTGATGCAGACCGTCCGAGTAGCGCCGGCCGTGCATCATGCGGCCCGTGAACTCGTCGATGATGATGACTTGATTATCCTTGACGATGTAGTCGACGTCGCGGCGGAAGAGATGATGCGCGCGCAGTGCCTGCTGCACATGGTGGACGATGGTCACGTTTTCGATATCATAAAGATCCGGTGCTTTGAGAAGGCCGAGCTCGGCCAGCTTTTGCTGCACGCGCTCTTGGCCCTTTTCGGTCAACGTCACCGTGCGCTGCTTTTCGTCCTTTTCCCAGTCGTCGGGCTCGAGCGTGGGAATGATGGAGTCGATGATCCGGTAAAGGTGGGAACTGTCCTCGCTCGGTCCGCTGATGATCAGCGGCGTGCGCGCCTCGTCGATGAGGATGCTGTCGACCTCGTCGACGATCGCATAGTGATGCCCACGCTGGACCATCGCCTCTAGGCTGTGGCGCATATTGTCACGCAAATAATCGAAGCCGAGCTCGTTATTAGTGGCATAAGTGATGTCGCAGGCATAGGCTTTGCGCCGCTCGTTATCGTCCATAAGCGGCACGATCACCCCCACCGAGAGCCCCAAGAACTCGTAGATCGGGCCCATCCAGGCGGCGTCGCGGCGAGCGAGATAGTCGTTGACGGTGACGATGTGCACGCCTTTGCCGGTGAGCGCGTTGAGGTAAGCCGGCAGCGTGGCGACCAGGGTCTTGCCCTCCCCGGTCTTCATCTCGGCAATGCCACGGCGATGCAGCACGATGCCGCCGATCAATTGCACATCGAAATGGCGCTGACCGAGTGTGCGCTTGGCCGCCTCGCGCACGGTGGCAAAGGCGTCGACCAAGAGATCGTCGAGCGTCTCGCCTTTCGCGAGCCGCTCTTTGAACCAATCGGTGCGGGCGCGAAGCTCGGCATCGCTCAGCCGCTCGAGCTCCGGTTCTTTTGCGTTGATGAGCGCGACCGTCTTGCGGTGCGCCTTGATAATGCGGTCGTTCGCCGAGCCGAACAGCCGCCGGACGAGTGATGCGAACATGACGCGACGCGACCTCGCTCGAAAGCGGTCTCTTCCGGAATTAATCGGAGTTAGGCAGGGGGGCGCACGCTGTCAACGCGACCCGCGGCTCACCCGGCATGGCGCAAATGGAAGCTCTTGGGCCGCGTGAGGTGTTCGAAGGCGAGCTTGGAGAGCGCTACCCCCCGGCCGCTGTCCTTTATCCCCACCCAGGCGAGCTCCGGGTCGAGATAGTCGCACCGGTTCATGAACACGGTTCCGGTCTCCAGCCGCTCGCCGATGCGGATCGCCGCTTCGAGATCGCGGGTGAAGACAGCCGCGGTCAAACCATAATTGCTGTCGTTCATGAGCGCGATCGCCTCTTCATCCGAGCGCACCTTCATGATCCCGACGATGGGGGCGAAGCTCTCCTCGCGCATCACCCGCATCGAATGGTCGACGTTGATGAGGCACTGCGGCGCCATATAGGCGGAACCCGGCGCCTCGCGCGGGAAGCGCTTGGGATCGATGAGTGCCCGCGCGCCCGCTCGCACCGCTTCCGCCACCTGCGCACGCGCGAAGTCGGCGGCCTCGGGGCGCACCATCGGCCCGAGCGTGGTGGTGGGCAGAAGCGGATCGTCGAGCACATAGCGAGAGGCGAGCGCGACATAACCCTGCACGAAATCCTCGAACAATTTCTCGTGCACATAGATGCGCTCGATGCCGCAGCAGGATTGACCGGCGTTGAAGCACGCGCCGTCCACGAGTGTAGCCACCGCATGCTCGAGATCGGCATCCGCGCGCACATACGCCGGATCCTTGCCGCCGAGCTCGAGCGCGAGCCCGCAGAAGGATTCCCCGGCCGCCCGCTGCATGGCGTGCCCGCCGCGCACCGAGCCCGTAAAGACGCAATGGTCGACGAGCCCTTCGGCCAACAGCGCCGCTGTCAGCTCATGGTCGAGATGAAGATATTGGAACACGCCTTCCGGTAGGCCAGCGGCGTCCATCGCCTCCTGGAAGCGCTCCGCGCATAAAGGAGTCTGATGCGAGTGTTTGAGGAGCACGCAGTTGCCAGCAGCAAGGGCTGGGACGATCGCATTGACAGCGGTAAGATAGGGGTAGTTCCAGGGTGCGACGACGAGCACGAGTCCCAAGGGCTCGCGCCGCATGAAGCGGGTAAAGCCGGGCTTTTCGGGCACGCGCACCGTCTCGAGTGCTTCCGGTGCGAGCGCGAGCATCGTGCGCGCCCGTTCTTCGAGCCCACGCACTTCCCCCGGGCTGTGGGCGATGGGGCGGCCCATCTGGATCGTGATCTCGCGCGCGATCTCCTCGCGCCGCGCCACCAGATGATCGACCGCGCGGTGCAACAGCTCCACCCGTTCCTCAACCGGCCGCGCCCGCCAGGCGGGCAGGGCCCGGCGAGCTCGGTGCACTGCGGCTTCGACCGCGGCCCGATCGGCCAACGGGCGTTCGACCACAACGCGACCGTCGATCGGCGAGACGGTGCGCAACATGCTCATGACCGCTTCTCCGAGGTTGTGGCTTCGCGTCTACTGCGCTCGGGAGCCGACCGGGAGATCCCAAAGGGGCCTGGCCGGAATATTAGTTTTAGCTTATATGGCGTTGGGCAGCGGGTAACAGGGGCGAGGAACGGACCATGCAAGCGGCCGAGCAGACGGCACGGAGCGAATTGAGCGAGGGGCTCGCGCATCTGCCCGTGGGCGTGTTCGCGACCGTGATGGGGGCAGCCGGCCTTACCCTCGCGACCGAGCGGATGGCGCACGACCTCGCCCTGCTCGCACCGATTGCGGTCTCGTTGCTCGTGCTCACCGCGCTTCTCTATGCTGCTCTGCTGGGCATTTATGCTGTGAAGTTCGTGCGCCATCGCGATGCCGTGCGCGCCGAATGGCATCATCCCGTGCGCATATCCTTTTTTCCCACCATCACCATCGGTCTGCTCTTGGTGGCAACCGCGCTTGCCCCGCACGCACCGGCCTTAGCCGAGCCGCTGTGGCTTTTAGGCGCCATCGCCCATCTTGTGCTTCTCCTCGCGGTGATCGCGAGCTGGATCGAGATGCAGCACTTCGAGCCGGTCCATCTCAACCCCGCCTGGTTCATCCCAGCGGTTGGGAACGTGCTCGTCCCGATTGCCGGAGTGCCGTTGGGCTGGATCGAACTCTCCTGGTTCTTCTTCGGGATCGGGATGTTGTTCTGGCTGGTGTTGTTGACCCTGGTGTTCAACCGATTGGTCTTCCACCAGCCGCTGCCGGCGCGGCTTTTGCCCACCCTGTGCATCCTGATCGCGCCGCCGGCGGTGGCGTTCATCGCTTGGTTTAGGCTCACCGGTGATATCGGCGCCTTCGGACGGATGCTGTTCGCCGCCGCTGTCTTGTTCTTCCTGCTCTTGCTCGTGCAAGCGCGCAAGCTCTTGCGGCTTCCCTGGGCCTTGAGCTTTTGGGCCTATTCCTTTCCACTCGCGGCCTTGACGATCGCGACCTCGCTTGCGGGTGAGCGGCTCGCCCAGCCGGTTCTTTCTGCTGCCGGCTGGCTTCTCTATTTCGGACTTGTAGCGCTGATCGCAGCACTTGCCGTGCGCACCGTCAAGGGCGTGTTCTCCGGCGAGCTTTTGCGACCCGAGGGGTGAGCAAACCGCCCTTGGTCCTATCTCAACCATCCGAACGACGCCAAGCACCTTTGCGTTCCTACTTCGAAGAGCGGTATATGATTTTTCGCGAGGCGCACCTTAATTCGGGGATGAGGATGGTGGGGATCGTCCTCGTTGCACGTCGCAAACATGCAGAGCGTGCGCGGCGGTATTCGCCTCGGAAAATTGACCTTCGCCCCGTGGTGCGGGGCCTGGAAAAACAACGGCAAGCGAATTCGGTGCCCGAACAATGTCGCCCAATCCCCATCGCGACCGAGCACCGCATCGCCAGTCATTATCCATCCGGAGACGAGCTCAAGTTGGCAGCATAGATTGAGTGCTAACCAAGGCGTTTCAAATAGCCCCATGTACCTCCACAAATATGGACAATCAAACGTACAAAAACTGGGCGCAAAACGATCTTTGCCAATGTAACAGACGATTGACGTCTCGTTCAAATTTCGAGCCGCTTTTGGCACATACTTTTGGTACACCCGCCTGAGGCTCTCGACTACCCGCTTGCCCTCTTTCGAAGTGGTGAAGCGCAACGATTCGCCTTGCCGATATGGACTCAGGATTTCTTTCACAGCATGTCTTAATTGCTCTCTCTGCAGGCGGGGGAACCTACACGGGTCTATCTGCTTACAATATGGGATAATCACAAATACCTCATTAATGTAACTGTACGGGTCAAAGGTTGCCCGCAATGTCACGCTCCGGAGGACTTTGACGAATATTGCCCGCGATTCACGCGCCTCACGGTCCTCCTCCGCGACGTAAGCCTCGATGGACGGCCGTCCCGTTTCAACTCGCCGATCGGGACCTCGAAGCAAAACGAACCCGGCAGGAGGTCCCTCGGCCGGGAGCGGAGGGATTGCCCGTACGGGCGGATCTGCCTCTGGATCGCGCGGGACGAGTGCGATGATTTGGCGAACGCCGCGCTCCCCGAACCAACGCGCCGGGTTCGAAAGAGCCTCGTTCAAATTCGCCAACTCCTGGTAATTCGCCCCTTGATAAGCAGCCATCGCCAAAATAATGAGAATTTGATCATCGTCGTAGTACGGCATTATAAGGCGATCAATTGTCGGTCTCATCTCCTCTACAAGCGTTTCGAAACCATTTACGTGATCTGCATGCAGATGTGAAAGAACCAAGACATCGATGATGGGTCGATCAGCCTTGCTGTAACGTGAGGCAATCAGCCCGCTCATTAATCTCAGAGGCTCTCTGAGTGCGCACGCCCCATTTTTAGAGCCACAATCATACACGATATTTATTGGGCGCTGCGCGCGACTTCTGAGTTGCGTGAGATGAAGGCCGCCCTGGCCTACCGGGAATTGTATTTGCAAAATGAACATGAATGTCTTTAACCACATAAGGCTGCGATGCGACAAGAATAGGTGCGATGTTCTTGATTGTAAAGCTTGGAAGCATTTCCGTCTGAAAGCTTGGCTGCAAGGCAGGAGCACGAGAGCGTTCGGCCCATGTTTGTCCGGCCGTGATTTTTCAGCGGACGATAGGAACCGCCTGTTTCACGGACGACGCGCCGACGGTTGTGGTGAGAAGGATATCTTGCCGGCTTGCGCTTGCTCGCTATCGTCATCGCCGTCCGCGGGAGGGCAGGGGATGCTCTACAAAAACCTGATCGGCGGCGAATGGGTCGAGGGCGTGGGGGTCACGAAGAACATCAACCCCTCCAACACCGACGACGTGGTCGGCGAGTACGCCCAAGCCGACGCCGCGCAAGTGGAAGCGGCGATCGCAGAAGCGCGCGCCGCCTTCGCCTCCTGGTCGGCGACTCCGATCGAAGCGCGCGCCGACATGTTGGATGCGGTCGGCAACGAGATCTTGGCGCGCAAAGAGGAACTCGGCCGCCTCTTGTCGCGCGAAGAGGGCAAGCCTCTTGCCGATGGCATCGGCGAGGTCGTGCGCGCCGGCCGCATCTTCAAGTTCTTCGCCGCCGAGTGCCTGCGGCTCGCTGGCGAGACTCTGCCCTCCACCCGCCCCGGCATCCAGGTCGAGATCACCCGCGAGCCCATAGGCGTGGTCGGCCTCATCACGCCCTGGAACTTCCCGGCTGCGATCCCGGCGTGGAAGATGGCCCCGGCGCTCGCCTTTGGGAACACGGTCGTCTTGAAGCCGGCCGAACTCTGCCCCGGCTCGGCCTGGGCGATGGTCGAGATCCTCGCCCGCAATCTGCCCAAAGGTGTCGTCAATCTGGTCATGGGCAGAGGATCGGTGGTGGGCGAAGCGCTCATCGCCTCCCCGCACGTCGATGCCATCAGCTTTACGGGCTCGGTGGCGGTCGGCCGCCACGTCGCCGAGTTTTGCGCGAAGACGATGAAGAAGTGCCAGCTCGAGATGGGCGGCAAGAACCCGCTCGTCGTGCTGGATGACGCCGATCTCGAGGTGGCGGTCAACTGCGCCATCCAAGGTGCCTTCTATCAGACCGGCCAGCGCTGCACCGCCTCTTCGCGCCTTATCGTCACCGAGGACATGCACGACCGGTTCGTCAAGGCGATGGTCGAGGCGATGGCCAAGCTCGTGGTCGACGACGCCTTAAAGCCCGGCACCCAGATCGGCCCCGTCGTCGATCAGCGCCAGCTCGACCAGGACCTCATGTATCTCGAGATCGGCAAACAAGAGGGGGCCGCGCTCGCCTTCGGCGGCGAGCTCCTCACCCGCGCTACGCCCGGCTTCTACCTTCAGCCCGCGCTGTTCACCGACACGACACCGCAGATGCGCATCAACCGCGAAGAGATCTTCGGCCCCATCGCTTCGGTGATCAAAGTCAAGGACTATGAGGAAGCGCTCGCGGTCGCCAACGACACGCCCTACGGATTGTCGGCCGGCATCTGCACGCGCTCGCTCAAATACGCCCAGCACTTCAAGCGCCACGCCCAGGCCGGGCTCGTGATGGTCAATCTGCCCACCGCCGGGGTCGACTACCACGTGCCGTTCGGCGGACGCAAAGCGAGTTCGTACGGACCGCGCGAACAAGGCCGCTATGCGGTCGAATTCTACACCACCGTGAAAACGGCCTACGTGCTGCCGGTGTGACCGGCCGGCTGGTGATCTCGAAGCCGCGCGCGCGACCGGTGCCCCCCGTCCTCGTCCGCTACGTGCGCTTCGTTGACGCGCTCAACCAAACGGTCGGGCGCGTCATGATCTGGGTGATCTTCGTCTTCCTCGTGCTTCTCCTCTACGCCTCCTTCTCGCGCACCGTCTTAAACGTACCGCTCATCTGGTCGGTCGAGATGGCGCAGTTCCTCTTAGCCGCCTATTTCCTGTTGGGCGGCGGCTGGTCGCTCTTGGCCGACGCGCATGTGCGCATGGATCTTCTCTACGCGCGCTGGGCGCCCAAGACGCGTGCTTTTGCCGATTCCCTCACCGCCTTTTGTCTTTTCTTCTATCTCGCGGTCATGCTCTTGGGCGGGATCTCGAGCACGCACTACGCGATCGTCTATGATCAGCGCAACTATTCCGCCTGGGCACCGCCTTTGGCCCCCATCAAGATCGTCATGGTGGTGGGGCTGATCCTCATCTTTCTGCAAGCCACGGCACTCTTCATCCGCGACCTCGCGCGTTGGCGCGGCACGCCCTTGCCCGAGGACAAGGCTCCGTGAGCTACGAACTCATCGCGCTGCTCATGTTCTCGGGCATGATGCTCATGCTCTTGACCGGGCAGCGCGTCTTCGCGGCGATCGGCTTCGTCGCCTCGGTAGCCACGCTCGCCCTTTGGGGCACAGGCGGCTTCGAGATCCCGTTTAATGCGGCGATCCAGGTGATGAACTGGTACGCCCTCGTCACGCTGCCGCTCTTCGTCTTCATGGGCTATGTGCTCGCCGGCTCCGGGCTCGCGGATGATCTCTACCGCATGGTGCACGTCTGGTCGGGGGGCGTGCGCGGCGGGCTGGCGATCGGCACCATCGTGCTCATGGTGCTGATCTCGGCCATTAACGGGCTTTCGGTTGCGGGCCTTGCGATCGGGGCCACGATCGCGCTGCCCGCTATGCTCTCTCGCGGCTACGACAAGCTCATGGTTACGGGCGTGATCCAGGCCGGCAGCACGCTCGGCATCCTCATCCCGCCTTCCGTCGTGCTCGTGCTCTACGGGATGATCGCCCGCCAGCCGGTCGGCCATCTGTGGCTTGCGGGGATCCTTCCCGGCCTTTTGATGGCCGCGCTCTTCATCCTCTACATCCTGATCCGCTGCCGCTTGCAGCCGCATTTGGGCCCCGCCCTGCCGGCTGCTGAGCGGGCGGCGATCTCGCGCCGCGAAAAGCTTCTCTTGCTGCGCGCCGGCCTCGCTCCGCTTGCCATCTTCGCGCTCATGATCGGCTTGTTCGTCAAGGGCGTGACGAGCCTGGTCGAGAGTGCGGCTGTGGGTGCGCTCTCCGCCCTCGTCGTAGCGGCCTGGAAGGGCAGGGTGAGCTTCGCGTTCCTAGAAGACTGCGCCAAGAAGACCCTCGCCGTCTCCTGCATGTTCCTGTGGATCATCACCGCAGCGCTCGCCTTCGGTGCGGTCTTCGACGGGCTCGGTGCGGTGAAGGCCGTAGAGCGGCTCGTCATCGGGCAAATGCACCTCGAGCCCTGGCAGGTGCTCGTCTTGATGCAGCTGTCGTTTTTGATCCTCGGCACCTTCCTCGACGACACCGCGATGCTGGTGATCGTCGCTCCTTTGTACATTCCGCTCGTGCGCAAGCTCGGCTTCGACCCGATCTGGTACGGTGTGCTGTACACCATCACCTGCCAGATCGCTTATTTGACCCCGCCCTTTGGCTACAACCTCTTCTTGATGCGGGCGATGGCGCCACCCGAGATCAAACTCGTCGACATCTACCGCTCGGCTGCGCCTTTCGTCGTCATCATGCTCATCACGCTCGTGATCGTCGGCCTCTTTCCCCAGATCGCGCTCTGGCTTCCCAAGCTCGTCTACGGCCGCTGAACCGCCCCTTAATGCCGGTGTGCGCCCGTCTTGGGGCACGGGTGCGGAGATCATCGGAAACGGTTGGCGGGGATTGCGGCCCGTGCCACCTTCCGGCAGGGGCGCGGCCCCGGCTTGATGGGAGAGTGGAATGACCACAAAGCGCGATCTCTTAAAAGGTGTGGGTGCCGCTGCGGTGGGCGGTGCCGCGACGCTTGCCGCTCCTGCGGTGTTGCGCGCGCAGACGCCGATAAAATGGCGGCTTCAGACCTACGCCGGACCGGCTTTGGCCGAGCACGTGATCAAGCCCTCGATCGACGCCTTCAACAAGGCGGCCAAGGGCGAGATGGTGATCGAGCTCTACACCGCCGATCAGCTCGTGCCGCAAAGCGAGCTGTTCCGCGCGGTGCAGCGCGGCACCATCGACGCGGCGCAGTCGGACGAGGACTCGATGGCGGCGCCGGTCGACGTATCCGTGTTCTCGGCCTACTTTCCCTTCGCCTGCCGCTATTCCTTGGATGTGCCCACGCTGTGGCACTGGTACGGGCTCAAGGAGATCTGGGAAGAGGCCTACCGAGAAGTTCCGGGCGTGACCTGGTTGTCGACGGGCTCGTGGGATCCCTGCAACATCGCCTCGACCAAGCCCATTCGTTCGATTAAAGACCTGCGGGGCTTGCGCCTGTACATGTTCCCGACCGGGGGCAAATTCCTGCAGCGCTTTGGCGTCGTTCCTGTCTCCTTGCCCTATGAGGACGTCCAGGTCGCCATCCAGACCGGCGAGCTCGACGGCGTGTGCTGGTCGGGCATCACAGAAGTGTACACCGTCGGTTGGGCCGACGTGACCAAATACTATCTTACGAACAACATCTCGGGTGCATGGGCAGGATCGTATATCGTCAACACCGAGAGGTGGAACAAACTGCCAGAGCACCTCAAGGAGCTGTTCAAGCTCTGCATCGACAGCTCGCACTATTATAGGCTGCACTGGTACTGGTGGGGTGAAGCACACTACCGTACCAAGGGCGGCAAGCTTGAACTCACCTCGATTCCCGAATCGGAGTGGTCCATCGTCGAGAAAGAAGCCCTCAAGTTCTGGGACGAAATCGCCAAACAAAGCCCTCGCTCGGCGAAGATCGTCCAGATCCTCAAAGATTACCTCGCGACGATGGAGAAAGCGGGTCCCCCCTATCGCTATACCTGATCGGGCCAAGCGGGTACTGCTGAAGCGATTGGCCGTAGGCGGCGGGCTCCTGCTCGCCGCCTGCACAGCAAGTCCAAAACCGCCGGATGGAGGCGCAACGGCCGCGTTCGCGACACCGTTTTTCCTCGCCTTTCAAGCTGCCGGTCGTACCGCGGCCATGGCCATGGCCGCAGCGGGAGCCGTGCTCCGCGCTTGTTCCGCGCGCGGATAAAGACCTCTCGATCTGCGATTGCGCGGAGCGCATCGCCCACAATTGCCGCGGCCGCCGCTCGCTTTTCGCGCCTTAAGCCCGCTTGCGCCTTCCTGCCGCAAGCAAACCGCCTTGCTCACTGTGGCCCGGACCTCGATTTAGGGCATTGGAGCGAATGGTGGTCGAGGTCGCCATGGGCGAGGGTGAGCGGGAGTCTGGTATTCGCGGAGCGCGCACGCGCGAACGCCTCTCGAGTGTCGTCGTGCGGCTGTCGGGTGACAGTGGCGACGGCATCCAGGTAGTGGGAAGCCAGCTCACCCTCGCAACCGCGATCTCGGGTGCGGAACTCGAGACTTTTCCGGATTTTCCGGCCGAAATCCGCGCCCCTGCCGGCACGACCTTCGGCGTTTCCTCGTTCCAGATCCATTTCGCCGATCACCCGATCCACACGGTAGGCGACCGCCCCGACGTTTTGGTCGCCTTCAACCCGGCCGCGCTCAAGGTCAACCTTCCCGATCTGCGCGAAGGTGCGCTTATCATCCTCGATCCCGACAGTTTCAGCGCCCGCGCCCTCGAACGCGCCCGCCTTCGCAGCGATCCGCGCACCGATGGAACACTCGCGCGCTTTCGCGTCATCGAGATCCCAATCGAGGCGCGTGCCCGTCAGGCGGCTGCAGCGAGCGGGGTGTCCGCCCGGCAGGCCGGCCGGACCAAGAATTTCTGGGCCTTGGGCCTCATCTTGTGGATGTTCGACCGCGATCTCGAGCCGGTGCGCGCGTGGATCGCGCGACGCTTCGCAAGCGAACCGCAGCTCGCCGAGGCCAACCGCGCCGCGTTGGATGCCGGCTATGCCTTCGGCGAAACAGCCGAGATCCCACTTCCCGCCTATGCGGTTCCTCGCGCCCCCAAACCACCCGGCACCTATCGCACCGTGACCGGTCTGGAAGCGCTCGCCTTTGGCCTTTTGGACGGAGCGCGCAATGCCGAGCTCAAGCTCGTCTTCTGCTCCTATCCGATCACGCCGGCTTCAGGCCTGTTTCACCTTCTTGCCGGCATGCGCGGCCTTGGGGTCACGACCTTTCAGGCCGAAGACGAGATCGCCGCGGTGTGCGCGGCGATCGGCGCTTCCTACGCCGGCGCGCTCGGCGTCACGGCCACTTCCGGGCCGGGCATGGCGCTTAAGACCGAAGCCTTGACCCTTGCGGTGGCGACCGAACTACCGCTCGTCGTGATCGACGTCCAACGCGCCGGCCCCGCGACGGGCATGCCGACCAAGACCGAGCAGTCCGATCTCTTCCACGCCCTTTGGGGTCGTCCGGGAGAGGCGCCGCTCGTCGTGCTCGCCGCTGCGAGCCCGGCCGATTGTTTTGCCATGGCGCGCGAGGCGGTCCGCCTCGCGGTCCACCATATGACTCCAGTGATCCTGTTGGCCGACGGCTTTCTCGCCAACGCCGCCGAACCCTGGCGTGTGCCCGAGTTGTCCCGCAAGCCCGAGTTCCCCGTGCGCTTTGCACGAGCCGGCGAACCCGTGAGCCCCTGGCGCCGGGACGATCGCGGCGTTCGTCCCTGGGTGGTGCCGGGAACAGCCCATCGCGCCTACCGCATCACCGGCCTCGAGAAAGATTTCGAGACCGGCACCATCTCCTACGATCCCGCCAACCACGCCCGCATGACCGAGGCCCGCCGGCTCAAGGTGCTCAAGGTGGCCGAGGACATCCCCGAGCAGGGCTGCGAGCTGGGTGAGCCGGGGGCGCGTCTTGCGGTCGTCGGTTGGGGCTCGACTTATGGTCCGATCGCCGATGCGGTGGCGGCGATGCGCGCCCGCGGCTGCGACGTCGCGCACGTGCACTTGCGCTATCTTTGGCCCTTGCCAGCCAATCTCGGCAGCTTGCTCGCGAGCTTTGGACGCCTGCTCGTCCCGGAGATGAACACGGGCCAGCTCGCGACCTTGTTGCGTGCTCATTATCTTCTGCCCGCGGAGCCGCTTTTTAACGTCACCGGTCGTCCCTTCCAGGTACGCGAGCTGATTGGCGCCATCGAGCGCGCGCTTGGAGACCGTCCATGACCGCAGCCGCCGTCCTGCGCGAGCCCAAGGACTTTGCAAGCGAGCAGGAGATCCGCTGGTGTCCGGGCTGCGGCGATTACGCCGTGTTGCGCGCGGTCGAGAAGGCACTCGCCGAGCTCGGCGCCGATCCGGACCGCACCGTCTTCGTCTCCGGCATCGGCTGCGCCGCCCGCTTTCCCCACTATCTCGCCACCTACGGGTTCCACGGCATCCACGGGCGGGCGCCGGCGCTCGCAACCGGCATCAAGCTCGCCAACCCCGAGCTCGACGTCTGGGTAGTGGGCGGCGACGGCGACATGCTGGCGATCGGCACCAACCATCTCGTGCACGCCCTGCGCCGCGACGTCGACCTCGTCATCATGGTGCTCAACAACGCGGTCTACGGGCTTACCAAAGGCCAGGCCTCGCCCACCACGCCCATCGGCACGCGCACGCCGACCACGCCCTTGGGCGTTGTCGAGCACCCGCTTTCCGCCTGCGCTCTCGCGCTCGCCGCGGGCGGCCGCTTCGTGGCGCGCGCGCTCGATGTGCACCAAAAGCTCTTACCCGAGATCCTGGTGCGCGCGCGCAACCACCCCGGTGCCGCGATGGTGGAAGTCTTACAGAACTGCGTGATCTACGCCGATGGTGCCTGGTCGCATCTGTCTGATAAAGCGCACGCCGCCGACGCGCAGCTCATCCTACGCCACGGCGAGCCGCTCCTGTTCGCAAACGGCCGCAAGGGCCTTCGGTTGAGCCAAGAGCGGGTGGGCTTGGATGTGGTCGAGGTGGGGCCAGAAGGCCCCGATGCCGCGGGGGTACTGCGTCACGATGAGCGCGATCCGGCCCTCGCCCGTATGCTCGCCGAACTTTCCCCGCCCATGCCGGTCGCGATGGGCGTACTCTATGCCGATCCGGCGCCCAGGACCTTCGAGCGCGCGCTGCGCGAGCAGGAAGAGGACGCGCGTGCCCGCGACCCGGGCCTCGACCTGGCCACCCTCGTGCGGCGGGCGCCCACCTGGGAGGTAAGCGGCTGATCAGCTGGCCGCATGCCCGCCCGTTGCGATAGGCGGCCGCCCGGCACCTGCGCTTCGGGGCGGGATCGTCTGATCAGCTGGCCGCTTGCCCGCCCGTTGCGATTGGCAGGCCGGCACGGCGCCAGGCGAACATACCGCCTTTGAGCTCACAGGCATCGAACCCACGCGCCCGCAACAACCGCACCGCCGGCTTGGAGCGATGCCCGCTCGCGCACACCGCGACGACCGCGCTTCCCGGCGCGAGATCCAGTTCGTGAAGGCGCTGCGCGAGCTCGTGCAAGGGCACATGGCGCGCACCGGGGATCATGCCAGAGGCGACCTCCCCCGCGGTGCGGACATCGAGGATCACCGGAGGGTTGGGGCCTTCGAGCAGGCGCGCGAGCGCAGGTGCGGACAAACTGGGCACCCGCCCGAAGGGCAGCCATTGCCAAAAGCGCATCCCAGGACCGAGAGAAGGAGAAATGGTCGGAGCGGCGTGATTTGAACACGCGACCCCTGCCTCCCGAAAGCAGTGCTCTACCAGGCTGAGCTACGCTCCGACCGGGGCCGAGTTGGAGATAATCGGCTTGCGGCGAGCCTGCAAGCCCTACCACGCGCCCTCAATAGGCGCGCTCGACACAGAAATCGACGAGGCCCAAAAGAGCTTCGCGGACCTGCGAGTGCGGGAAGGGAGCGAGCGCCTCCTTGGCGCTGCGAGCAAACGCGCGGGCCCGCTCGAGCGTCGCCTCAATCGCCCCGTGCCGGGCCAACAGCCGTTGCGCTTCGGCGAGATCCGCTTCCGTTTGTTCGCCCTTCTCGAGCGTGCGGCGCCAAAAGGCGCGCTCCTCGTCGTCGCCCCGGGCGAAGGCGTAGAGGATCGGCATCGTGATCTTGCCGTCGCGGAAATCGTCGCCCACCGTCTTGCCCAGCTCCGCCTGCCGCGCGCTGTAATCCAGCGCGTCGTCGACCAGCTGGAAGGCGATCCCGAGCGCCTCACCATACGCGCGCATCGCCTGCCGCTCGATCTGCGGCCGCGTCGCGAGCACCGGACCCACCTCGCAGGCAGCGCGAAA